>NZ_JHXQ01000051.1 GCF_000621665.1 Allorhizobium undicola ORS 992 = ATCC 700741 | reverse complement strand
CTGAAAGAATTAATATTTACGCTGGACCAACAACTTTATCAATTGCTAAAGATCAAGGTTTTGATAACTCTTATGTTAATGTTGATGGCAGCAAAATGATTTTGATAGCTCAATTATTAAAAGTTGAAAAACGTGAAAATTCTAATTACTTTGAGTACAATTTATCAACAGCTAACAACCAATTTATTGGTAATTTCAAAATTGAAATCAGCCACTTAGATTAAAAATTATCGCATTGCTTAATAAAAGTAATGTTTCATAGGCTAATTAGGTTTTTTGGCTTTTAAAATTACAATGATTAAAATTGAGTTTTATATCAATGGTCTTAGCCAAAAAAGATTTTATACTAGTAAGTGGGAAAGGTTAATTTTGTAATTTTGTTTCCAAGTTAATTTTTAATTTTTGTCTAAAAAGCATTTTTCATAGGAAAATTAGGTTTTGTGGCTTTTAAAATTACAATGAAAGGATTTAAATAAAAGACCAAAATTTTGCCAAAGATTATTGCTAAATAATTTAACTTTTTTATGAACATTTCACGATTTTTTTTATAGCTAATTTATGAACTTAAAAGTGTCTTTTTAATTAACCAAATACCATTGTTTTTAGGCTATTTTTGGCATTTTTTTCATATAATAACATTATGTTAATTGTAAAAATTATTCTTGCTACTTTTTTATTAATTATTTTCACAGCAGTAGCTTCTCTTTGTCTAGCTTTACTTATTCGTAAAAGCAAATTAGATAAATTTTCTAAAACAATTGAAGATTTAGAAACATTGCTTTCTACAACTACCAATACCAGAACTAATACTATTAAAAGAGTTAAAAGTATTTACAATAAAACTCCTAATTATTTCGAAAAATTCAATAAGCTAACAAGTTTAAACAGCAAATTGCAAGATGACAAAGACGAAATAGATAGTCATTTACAACTTGTAAAGGATTTTATTCAAAAATACAATATTAAAAAAGCCAAAGAACAAATAAAGTTAATTAACAATTTAACAAATCGCTATAAAGATAAACACAACGACTTTGAAGTATTGTCTGAGTCGATAAATAAACA
>NZ_JHXQ01000050.1 GCF_000621665.1 Allorhizobium undicola ORS 992 = ATCC 700741 | reverse complement strand
AATCAGTCGGAGGAAGATGAAGCGATTTGCCTCAATCATTCAATAGCTTGAAACCCATATGCGATTCCCCTGCCCCTCAAGGGGGAGATGCTTGGCAAGGCAGAGGGGGGTAGGCCATGCCTCAGCGTCGTGTACTGTGCTACACTTTTCCTGAAAATGCTCTAACCATTTGTTTTTACGCATTTTCATACGGAAAACCGGCTTCCACTTTTCCTGAAAATGCTCTAGCCTGCGGCAAAAAGAGGGTGATTTGCATGAAGGACAACAGCTATCCGCGCGATCTCATCGGCTATGGCCGCCATGTTCCCGATCCGAAATGGCCGGGAGAGGCGCGCGTTGCCGTGCAATTCGTGATCAATTACGAGGAGGGCGGCGAAAGCTGCATTCTGGATGGCGATGCGGCGTCTGAAAGCCTGCTGTCGGAAATCGTTGGCGCGCAGCCATGGCCGGGGCAACGCAACCTCAACATGGAATCCATTTACGAATATGGTTCCCGTGCCGGTTTCTGGCGGCTCCACCGCATGTTCACGGCGCTGAACGTGCCCGTGACCGTTTACGGCGTGACGCTGGCCATGGCCCGCAACCCGGAGGCCGTGGCGGCAATGAACGAGGCGGGATGGGAAATTGCCTCCCACGGGCTCCGCTGGCTGGAATACAAGGATTTTTCGGAGGAAGAGGAGCGCCGCCATATTCTGGAAGCCGTGCGCCTGCACACCGAAGTGGCGGGCGAGCGCCCCTATGGCATGTATCAGGGCAAGCCTTCCGGCAATACGCTGCGGCTGGTGATGGAGGAGGGCGGCTTTCTCTATTCCTCCGACAATTATTCCGACGATCTGCCCTTCTGGGTGCCCGGCCTTCAGGGCAGGCCCTTCCTGATTATTCCCTATACGCTGGAAACCAACGACATGCGTTTTGCCACGCCGCAGGGTTTCAATGCGGGCGACCAGTTCTTCACCTATCTCAAGGATGCCTTCGATACGCTCTATCAGGAGGGGCTGGAAGGCGCGCCGAAAATGATGTCCGTTGGCCTGCATTGCCGCCTTGTCGGGCGTCCGGGCCGGGCGGCGGCGCTGCGCCGCTTTCTGGATTATGTGCTGTCGCATGACAAGGTGTGGCTGCCGCGCCGCATCGACATTGCCCGGCACTGGCACGAGCATCACAGGCCGGAATAAAGCATAGGACCGAAAAGTGGGAACCGGTTTTCGGATCATCCTATGCGTGG
>NZ_JHXQ01000049.1 GCF_000621665.1 Allorhizobium undicola ORS 992 = ATCC 700741 | reverse complement strand
TAAACTAGGACAAGTTTTATAGACAATTTATAAAAAACTCAAAGCATCTCAATATTGTTGAGGTGTTTTTCAATTTAACACAGATTGAAATCTTTCATTGTTATATCATTCAATGTAATCTTTGATAATGTTTTTGAGTTTATCAAAGCAAATTGTTTTGTAATTTACAAAGTTTAAACACTCAGATTTGATGTTTGAAAAGAAATATTCAACTTCCCTATTATCTAATGAATTTCCGACCCTGCCCATAGATACATTTCCATTGTTTTTTGCAACTACATCGAGATATTTAGATGATGAATATTGAAATCCGTGATCTGAGTGAAGAATTCAAGGTTTTTTAAACTTTATATCCTTGATGTGCGAAATAACTAAATCTGTATCATTTCTTCTTGATAAGTTTCAATTTAAAATTTTCTTTGTTTTATGATGTATTGCAACTGAAAGATAAACATGATTTTCATTAATATCGTTTGGTGCTTTTATATATGAAACATCTGTTGCAATAATATTATTTGTAATTCCATTGTAATCTCTATTTACAAGATCTTCAATCTTAACATTTGTATTCTTGATTTCTCTGACTTTACGTTTTGGCCTAACTACACAAATTAGATTCAATTTTTTCATTATTCTTCCTAAAGTTCTGTAATTTATGTCTATTTTATATACTTTTAGTATATAAACGCTCAATCTTCAACGACCAAAACGACCTTTATTTTCATAAAAGGCCTTTTTGACAATTGAATGTAATTCTTCATTTTCAGATGTTTGAGAGACTTCTTTATCTAATTGCGACATTTTCTTATAAAAAGTAGATTTTGGTATTTCTAAAAAATATATAAATTGTTTATTTGTAACAGAAGATGATTTCTTGATTTTGCTTCAATCAATTTCAATTTTATTATCTCTGAAAATTTCAATCATAATTTTTATGAATTCATTCTTTTGCTCATCAGTCATTTCTTCAATCATTGAATCATCTGTTTCAATAGTTTTCTTTTTGGGTCTTCCACAACCCTTCCCTTTTTTAGGGGCTGTTCCTGTTTTTGAAAATATTACAGTTTCGTCTTTTTGATATTCTCTAAATTTATTTCAAATTCTACGTCTAATATTTTCTTTAAAGTAATCCTTATTATATTTTTCTGAAATATAAGATGCAAATTTGTATTCATATTCATTTGTGTATTCTCAATTTTCTAGTCATCTAAATAGATCTAATCATTCATAATGTTTCAATTGTTTAGCCATTTGTAAACTCCTTTCTCTTATTGTAAACGAAAAGTAGACAGTTTTTATTTTCTGTCTACTTTTCTTGTCCTAGTTTAG
>NZ_JHXQ01000047.1 GCF_000621665.1 Allorhizobium undicola ORS 992 = ATCC 700741 | reverse complement strand
CCGCATGCACCGACGTCACTCAACGGCGTTGCCTTCAGCTATGATCCGAATGGCAACATGGTCAACGACGGAAGTCGGCAGATCGATTACGATCTGGCAAACCGCGTCTATGCCGTCCAGGCCAACGGCTCGACGACATCGATCGAATATGGCCCCGATGGAACCCGGTTCAAGAAGATCGGACCACAGGGCACCACCTTCTATCCCGACGCCAGCGTCGAATTTAATCCGGCGACGGGCATCGCCACCCGCTATCCGCACATGGACGTAAAGGTCATTGGTGGCACCAAATACTTCCTGCATCGCGACCATCTGTCTTCGATCCGCTTCGTCACCAACATGGCCGGCGAGGTCGTGGAAAGTACTGATTATGCTGCCTATGGCGAAACAACCAACAAGGCGATGACCACCCAGAAGAACTATATCGGCGAGCGCTTCGATCCCGAAACAGGCCTCATGTATCTCAATGCAAGATATATGGATCCGAGATTCGGCAGGTTCATCTCGCCGGATGACTGGGATCCCACCAAGGAAGGTGTCGGTACCAATAGGTACGCTTATGCATCAAATGACCCCGTCAATAAGAGCGATCCGAACGGGCACTCTTACAGCGGAACCGAAACAAAATTTTCTGAGCAAGAAAATGATTTCGGTCAGGGTGCCTCCAACAACGATCACGCGGATCACGTGGACAACCATGTAAATTCAAATTTGAGCTCTGCCCTTACTTCGTCATTGTCTGATGAAATCGATGCAGCCCTCGACAAAAACGAAGAATCGACTAGAGGGAAAAAAGAAAATTTCTACTCCAAAGAAAATAACGACTATAACCAAGGAAGATATAACGGCGAACAAAAATCGCAAAACTCCAATGAAAATAATTATAAAAATGACAAAATTCAGATGCCCAATGAAATTAAGCCTCCTGATGAAGTGGCTGGTGGTTATAGAATGGTGAAAACGCCGAAAGGTGCTTTCCAATTCATTTTTGATAACGGCCTTATTGTGAGGTTTGACCTTATGCCGGGTCAATTTTTAAAAGGGCAAGGGCCCCATATTAATGTTGAAAATCAAGATATTGATATTAACGTACACATGCCTGTGAAACCATAGAGGCTACCAAATGCAAGACTTTAACCAACTCGAAAAAAAAGCTCGAGATCTCTTCAAAAACGGCGAATTTCAGGACGCGCTTAAGATATACTTGCATATGGCTAGTGGCGATCCATCGCTTGATGCCGGATATTTGGGTGAGCGCATTGCGATGTGCTATCAGTCATTAGGCGACCTTTATTCTGCTAAGTATTGGTATGGGCGGGCGGTAGAAGAAAACCCTGAAGTCAGGCTCTATTCTGCAAAAATGTTAAGCGAAATGAGTGATTTAGGAATAGATCATTTGTTACATTAAGTTTGATGGAGCCCGCGCCAGGAAAACCGGTCCACAGGGAGCGACATCCTATCAAGACGCCAACGTCTAGTAATACGTCGTCTTTCTGATGCCGACTCTTTGTGCTTTCCAAAACGTGATGAATCTGAATCTCTGGTGCAAATCGGAGGTTTCGGATGCGAGCTG
>NZ_JHXQ01000046.1 GCF_000621665.1 Allorhizobium undicola ORS 992 = ATCC 700741 | reverse complement strand
ACCGGCACGCCAACGGCGGCAGGCAGCTACAGCTTCACCATCACCGCAACCGATGCCAACAGCGTCACCGGCTCGGCAAGCTATTCGCTGGCCGTCAGTGCAGTCGCTTCCTTTTCCTTCTCGCCCGCTGGTGGGGCTTTGAAGGAAGCAATGGCTGGAGAGGCTTATAGCCAGCAGATCACGGCAACGGGCGGAACCGGCTCGCTTGTTTACAGTGTTGCGTCCGGCAGTCTGCCAGCGGGCATGGTCCTCAACATTTCCACCGGCGCGCTGAGCGGCACGCTGGGTGCCAGCACCGAAGGCAATTACACATTCTCGATCCAGGTCAGGGACAGCAATGGTGCAACGGCCACCGCCAGCTATACGGTGAAAGTTGCGGCACGCGCCGTGACTGCGGCCGATTATGTGGTGGAGGTTCCGGCAGGCTCCAGCCCCGCCAATGTCTATCTCAACCGGAACGCCACCGGCGGGCCCTTCACCGCTGCCGATATCGTCTCTGTTCAGCCGCCCGAGGCTGGCACCGCCACGCTCATTCAGGGCGAAGTGGCGGCTGTTTCGGCATCGGCCACGCCGGTTGGCTGGTATCTGAAGTTCACACCCAATGCGGCCTATTCGGGGCAGGCGGTTGTCTCCTACAGGCTCTCCAGTTCGCTGGGAACATCGAATGCAGGCACCGTCACCTACAACATCAACTATGATGCGGAAGAGGTCGCTTCCGACATCGACAGCCTGGTGCACAGTTTTGTCCGCAGCCGCCAGAACCTGATTGCATCCTCCATCAAGGTGCCGGGCCTGATGGAGCGTGGACGGATGACCCAGGCAACGAAGCCGGTAACGACGCGCATGTCGCCGTCGGCAGAGGGTATGACCTTCGGCTTCTCCACCAGCCTTGCGCAGATCGAATCGGCCCGCGATGCCGCCGATGGAGCAGGGGGCGGTTATGCCTCGCCGTTCAACATCTGGATCGACGGCGTTCTGCTGGCCCATAACGACAAGGAGATCAACGGCGACAAGTGGGGCAGTTTCGCCATGGTCAATCTGGGGGCGGACTACCTGCTCACCGACCACGCGCTGGTTGGCCTCTCCTTCCATTATGACCACATGACCGACCCGACGGACGAGGATGCAACGCTGACCGGCAATGGCTGGCTGGCCGGACCCTACACATCCTTCGAAATCGGCAAGGGGCTTTTCTGGGACGCAAGCCTGCTTTATGGGGGGTCGTCAAATACGATCGATACCCAATTCTGGGACGGCAATTTCGATACCAGCCGCTGGATGTTCGACACCTCCCTCAAGGGTCAATGGGCGCTGGATGACCGGACCATGCTGAGCCCGAAACTGCGCGCCGTCTATCTTTCCGAAACCGTCAATGATTATTCGGTAAAGAATAGTGCAGGCGACATCATCGATCTCGACGGCTTCACCACCGAGCAGTTGCGCGTCAGCATTGGCGCCGAAATCTCCCGTTCCTATACTCTTGCAAGCGGCACCACGCTCACGCCCAAACTCGGCGTTACCACGGGCTTTGCGGGACTGGACGGTGAGGGTGTCTTTGGACAGTTCTCGGCAGGTCTCTCGATGCAAACCGCGCAAGACTGGGCAATCGACAGCAGCCTGCTCTTCAATATCGAAGGCGATGGCGACAAATCGGTCGGCGGCAAGGTCGGCATTTCGCGCCGTTTCTAGAGCGGTTCATTGTTTCACGGAAACATTGAGCCGCTCTAACTATTTGTTTTTACGCATTTTCAAACGGAAAACCGGCTTCCACTTTTCCTGA
>NZ_JHXQ01000044.1 GCF_000621665.1 Allorhizobium undicola ORS 992 = ATCC 700741 | reverse complement strand
GACCCTTGATCGAGGCATAGGTATCGGGAAGATTTTCCACGACGTTCTTCGCGAAAAAGTCGGAATAGGTCTTCTGCGCCTTTTCCATCCGTTCGGAATAGGTCATGCCCGGCCATACCGCAGGCGCAGCATCAAAATATTGCTGGTCCGGAAGGATCATCATGTAAAGGCTCAGGGCGGCGTTATATTCGTCACTGATTTCCTTGACGCTCTTGCCCTCTGCCAGACCGCCGGTCAGCAGCCCGCCATTGACAATGTCGCGATCGAAGGCGTCCATCACCTCCGTGCGCGCAGCCGACGCATCCTCGGAGCGCTGCACCTCGGTATTGACAATATCGATGCCCTCCATCCCCGTCGTATCCAGCGGCGCAATTGCCTCACCGGAAAACAGGGTTTTGAACGCCTTGAAAATAGCCTGCGTCAGCAGCGATTGAACTTCGGGATCGGAGCCCAGAATCTGGATGGCGTTCTTGAAGTCGTCGCTGATCTCGACACCATTGTTGATGCCGTACTGATTATCCCGGAAGCTTTGGGAAAAAGTGTTGTACTTCGCCTGGTTCTGCATCAGGTCCAGATACATGATAAGCCGCTGGCGGGGCGTGTAATTGCCCGGATTTTTAAGGACATCGAGGCTTTCGAAAGACTTGTCCTCATGATTGACCTGATTGACGAGGGCAGCATTCACCTGCTCCATCGCCTTGGAGCCAAACAGTTTCTGGGCAATCTCGGCCGCGGTGGAATAATCGGCCGTGTCTGCGGCGCTGGTGGCCGCAAGGCTCACGGTATTGTTGACGATGTCGGAGGCCGATGCCGTATTGCCGCTCGCCACCGTTTTTCCCGAGGCGGTCGTGCTGATGCTGAGCACCGCCGCCGTGCCCGTGCCGGCGCCCGATGGCGACACCTTGCGGGTGCTGTCCTGCTGCTGGATGGTGGCGGAACTGCCGCCTGACCCCAAAAGCTTGGAATAATCCAGAAAATTCCTGCTGGTAACGTCTTCTGGGCTACTGCTGGAGACCGCCGTGGAAGCCATTCATTTCCCCTTTTGATTATAAATTATCGTTAAGAAATGCACAACTTTGACGACGTGTAAAGATCCGATTTACATTTCAAGACCGTCCATGATGGCAATTGTAAAAACCGTTCCGAATAGATCAGATCCGCGTGGATTTTCTGAAAATTCCACCCTCGGATCGAGCCTGGATTACCAATATTCAAAGATCCGGGCGCGAGACAGCCGAAAGCAAAATCCGCGCGTCATTTTCAGTGACTCGCGGATTTATTGCATAATTCCTTAAATCGGAATCGATTTAAGGTGAAAATTATGCAGCAGATTTAAAGCGTTACAGCGCCGTGCGTTTGAGCAAACGCACGGCGCTGTAATGTGAGGCCCTCATGCCGCTGATCCATCCAGGGACGCGAGGCCCGAAGAGAGAATAAGCGTGCGTGCGTCGATCTGGCTTATGTCAGGTCGGAATGGATGCGTCGGTATAGCCTTCGGATTTGCGGTACTCTTCGACCCCGGCGCGGATTGCGGTCCAATCGGTCGGCGTCAGCACTCTTTCCTCGTTATCGTCCTTATAGGGAACGCCATGCCGGTCGGTCTGGTCGGACTTGATGACGTAGAGCGAGGTCTTGTTATCCAGCAAGCGGGTCAGGTCCTGATCCAGCGCATCGCGGCTTTCGTTGAACTTTTTCTCCTGAAGCGCGACATTGTAAAGCGTATAGCCCACCCATGCCGCCCACGAAACGACAACCGCCCCGGTGAACATGGTGGAGAAGGCCAGCGGCAGGAAGGGAGACGCTGCCGTTGCCGCAAGCGTTCCACCGCGTGCGAAGGTCACATCGGCCAGCAGCTCGGCAATGCCCATTGCGCCCTCAACTGCGCCGACCGTATCGGCCGCCGTACCGACACCCATGAAGATCAGCGATCCCGTATCGGTTCCATCGCGCACCGCCTTGAAGAACTGGTAGAATTCGACGGGCGCCCAGGCAACCGCACCGACGCCGCTCAAAACCGTGGCCGTGTTCTTCAGCATCGA
>NZ_JHXQ01000043.1 GCF_000621665.1 Allorhizobium undicola ORS 992 = ATCC 700741 | reverse complement strand
CCTTAAATCGGAATCGATTTAAGGTGAAAATTATGCAGCAGATTTAAAGTGTTACAGCGTCCTTTGTGCGTTTGATAAAACGCACGGCGCTGTAATTGGAGCGGTTCTTTTTTCCACGAGAAGGAGAACCGCTCCAGCCGGTACCGGCCTCAGACCTCCATGCCCGCCTTGCGGCGCAGAAGCCCTTCGAAAGCCTGCTTGATGCGGCGCACATGCGGGTTTTTATATTCGAAACCGAAATTGCGCTCATGCACCAGCATGGAGGCGTTCACCTCGAACACCACGACGCGGCCCTGCCTATCCAACCCGCAATCGATGCCGAAATAATCGAGCCCGATGCGGCGGCGGATCTCATCCAGCGCCGCCATGGCGTCGGCGCTGAAATAGCGGCCCGGATTGTTCAGGAAATCCAGCTCCTCGTCGCGCATCCACGCCTCGTCCTTCATGCGCGTAGCGGCATGATGCACCTTCCAGCCATCACCGATAGCAAGGTGATAGGGCAGGATCTCCTCTCCGACGAACACCCAGCGATATTTCCGGAAAAAGCCATCGGCGGAGGCGTAATCCACATAATCGGTCAGGTAGAGGCTGGCATCGGCGGCTTCTTCGGCAAATGCCTTTACGGCATCGGCTGTATCCAGCAGCTCCATCCGGTCGCCGCCATGGGTTCCGGCATGGCGCAGGATCACCGGCAGCGCAAGGCTTTCTGCGGCCTCTTTCAGCTCTGCCGCCTCGATGCGCCGTGTCATCGGCATCACGGCATGGGAAACATCCTGCAAGCGCCGGGCGATGGAAGCGCGGTCCGTTCCGAATATCCTGGCCGGATGATTGATGATCGGCCTGCCGAAGCTTTCCGCCAGAACCTCCACCGACGCCAGCACATCGCTGGAGAGATCGAGATCGGACACGAGGTTGACGACGACATCGGCATCCTCGCCAATCCCGGCGGTGTCGTAACGGGCTTCCGGCAGGGCAATCAGCAGGTCGGCATCGAAATTGGCGCCTTCCACCAGATCTTCATAGGGCGTGTTTCCGGCAAAGGGCGCAAACAGCATCAGCGCCTTCACGCTTGCTTCCCCGGAAATCGCCCGATAATGCCGCGCCGGCCCCTGCGAAGCCGCCTTGAGGAAACAGGCCCGCGCCGCCTGCCTGTCGCCATGGTCGCGCTCCAGATTGCCGGTCAGCAACAGCGCATCGATATTGTCCGGCCGCTTTGCAAGCGCTTGCCGGGCAAGCGCCAGCGCTTGCGGCCCATGCCCCTGCTTTTCCAGTGCCTGCGCCTTGTTGCAAAGACAATAGAAATCGCCTGCGGAAAGCGAAAGGCCCTGGTCATAGGCCTCGATGGCCTGATCGAGACGACCCAGTTTTTGCATGATGTCGCCAAACAGCGTCCAGCAGGCGGCATCATCCGGCGCCAACTGCAAGGCGCGCGCCGAAAGCTGCACCGCTTCGTTGAACCGGCCCGCCGCTTCGTAAAGATGCCCCTTCTTGAGCAAGGCGAGATGGTAATCGGGATTTAGCCGCAGCGCCTGCTCAAGGCTCATCTCGGCCAGCGCCGCCTGCCCACGATCGGCAAGCAGGGCGCCGCGATGATACCATGAACTTGCGTCTTCGGGGTTCAGCGTCACCGCCTTTTCAAACATTGGCAGGGCAGCGGTGGTCGCTCCCGTGCCGATCATCGCCATGCCAAGCCCGGCAAAGGCTGCGGCATAATCCGGCTTCAGCGCCAGCGCGGCGCGAAACCACGGCTCGGCCTCGCCAGGACGCTCGGCTTGCAGCAGAAGATAGCCAAGACTGTTTGCCGCCACCGGATGCTGGCGGGCAAGCTCAGGCTCCCCCGTCAACAGGGCAAGCGCCCCTTGGGCGTCCTGCGCCTCGATCAGATCAGCCAGACGGGCGAGAAAATCCGGCAGGGAAAGGCAGGCTTCGGCAACAGGCAAGGGCGCAGGATGCATGGGGAATCTTTTCGCAAAAGAATGGTTATCGCCAACAACTAGGAAGCCCTGCTGGTGTGAGGCTGACCACCACGCCAGCCCCGCACATCCCGCAAACGCCTTCCCCGCCAGCAAGGCCAAAACCCGAAAACCGGTTCCCACCGTACAGGACGCTACGGTTTTGCGTGTGGCTTACCCCCCTCTGTCCTGCCGGACATCTCCCCCTCAAGGGGGGAGATCGGCAAGATCAAGGCCCTGCCTGAA
>NZ_JHXQ01000042.1 GCF_000621665.1 Allorhizobium undicola ORS 992 = ATCC 700741 | reverse complement strand
AAACCGGAGGCTGTTGTAACCCCATCGCAGATGGGGGGCCCGTTTGGACGCCGATCACCCCATTTGCGGGGTCCTTATTCCATGCCTAATCACAGACAGATTTTTAAGCGAAATCTAAAAGGAGAGCATAATGCCAGTCGTAGCATCGGCAGTTCGTGTTTCGCAGTATTGTAATGGAGACGGGACCAACGAGGACGCAGGGTTCTCGGCATTTCTTTCCGCGCTCACTTCAGGCGGCCGGGTGTATGATGGCATCATTGATGTGCCTGTCAGTTTGGCGTCGGCGAAAACATTGACTTCCTACGTTGGCAATCTGCGAGGAGAAGGCAATGGTCGACTCATTTTCACAGGCGGTACAGACGGTCTCACGATCGATAACTCGGGCCTGCCTAGTACAAACAACTCTGTCCTGACACTGAGTAGATTAGGGATTTTCACGACAGGATTGTCGCTCGGCACCGGTCTTCGAGTGAAGGGAAGTTCCGCAAACGGAAATAACCTCATTCCTTCTGTCTTTGCGTCTGAGATTATGATCGGCGGAGAAACCCCCAGCGCCGGATGGCAAATCGGTTTAGAGGGAACGCAACTCAAAAAGTCAAAACTCGACGGCGTGGCCACAAGGGGTCTGATACCTCAAGCCGTCGAAGGCGTTACTGACATGACCAAATCGGCGCTGTTTTCGATGTATTTTCACGCGGGCTGCAATCAAGTTGACATCACTTCGCCGCGCCTCGATTGGGGGCAGTACGGCATCTACGTCGGAACGCCCGTAAGTGGCGAAGAGCAATGCGAGGGCATTGTGGTAGATGGCGGTGACGTTCGAGCCCATGTCTCTGGTTATGTTGCTGACCCCGATACAGGAGCCCAGTTTCAATCTCGTGGGGTCCATTATGACACCTCAAACGTCGGGGTCTCGTTTGGCAAGGACAATGCTGTTGATTGCGATTTCTCGTTCATCACCGGCAATTTTTTCCTGAGGTCGTCTGTTCGAGGTTATAACGGTTCCTACACAGCCATCGTTTTGAACGCCAATTACGGCGTCGTTTCTGGGAACAACATGTATGTCGGCGGTGCAGTGTATACCCCCACTGGAAGATACCCTTATAGCGATAGCGTGGGCATTACGGTCGGTTCGGATGCTGATGCTGCAAAAATTGGCGCCTGCCCCGTTACGTCCAACGTGATTACGGCGTTCGTGACAGCCATCCATCTCAGGCCAAAGACTAAAAACTGCCTGGTCAGCAGCACCCGCATAGATCCCGCCTTTGCGGGTGGTGGGATCATGAACGACGGAACTAACAACACAATAGTGACCTAACGGGGTCATTCCCGGCATATACATACCTATTCATCCACGACCCGATCGCCAACCTCTTCACCGTTCCCCGCCGCCAGTACGGTAGTCGTGTGGCTAGAGATTTCCTATGGATGCACGACTACTGCAAAAAAAATCTAATGGCATCCTAGCCAGTCTATTGCGAATAATCAGGACTTTCAAAAACTTCAATCGTTGCGCCTCCGACTCCAGAACGTACAATCTCAGCTATGTCGCGGGAAAACTTTAAGATGTCGTTATGCGTTGAGAAAAAGTACGCTTCTAACTTAGAAGCGACATCTACCTCCCATCTCGGTATATTCCTTGCAACTAGGCATTCAAGCCGCAGAACACCAGTTAGGTTATGCGGTAATATTCGCAAATAAACTTGCGCATCAACCAAAACTTCGTCGCACCAAATCCCTCCGGAAATTATTGCGTCTGGCTTTTCTTGAGACAAAACCATTCGCAATGACGACGAAAATTCCGATATCTGAGAAATATTTATCCACGAATACCCGCCCCCTCTGAAATTTGTTGAATTTATGCCCAAATATATTCGGCCATGAAATTCATCTTCAGGGTCATATTCAAATTTTATAGTTGCCATTGATATCCTCACATTCATTCTGTTTTAGCGGCAATGAAATTATTATTATCTCCCGACGAACTTAAAATCTCCAGCAATGCCAGTTGGTGCCACCATATAATGAACAGTTATATCATTCTGTATGACTTCATATTTTGTCCCACCGCTGGGGAAATTCATAGTGCCCATGATTCGTCGTCCGCCTCCATTCATCGCATCTTCTAAAACAAGCTGCTCACCGAGGTTCCGCGCTAAATACCAACGGTCACCACCGGCGATTTGATAGCTATCTGTCGACATCTTTTGATTACCGGTCGCCCCCATGGGCGATCGATCAGGGTTCGTAGTACTTCTTTCCGCGTCTAAATGTCCCGGTCCATCACCGTTTGACGTACGGAAACTGGCGTCGTTCTTTTTGCCTTTCTCCGGTTCATTAACGTTGCCGGTAACCGCATCAATCTCGTCCGTCATTGCTGTATTTGAGGAACGTAAACCTGAATCTACATGGTCTGCGTAACCACCGTGATCGCTGTGCTGATCGTCGACGCCAACATCATTTTCTTGCTCAGAAAATTTTGTTTCGGTTCCGCTGTAAGAGTGCCCGTTCGGATCGCTCTTGTTGACGGGGTCATTTGACGCATAAGCGTACCTATTAGTGCCGACCCCTTCCTTTGTCGGATCCCAGTCATCTGGCGAAATATAGCGGCCGAATCTCGGATCCATATATCGTGCGTTGAGATACATGAGGCCGGTTTCAGGATCGAAGCGCTCGCCGATATAGTTCTTCTGGGTGGTCATCGCCTTGTTGGTCGTCTCGCCGTAGACAGCATAGTGCGTGCTTTCCACAACTTCGCCAGCCATGTTGGTCACGAAACGGACCGAGGATAGATGATCGCGGTGCAGGAAGTATTTGGTGCCACCAATGACCTTGATGTCCATGTGCGGGTAGCGCGTGGCAATGTCGTTCGCCGGATTATATTCGACGCTGGCATCGGGGTAGAAGGTGGTGCCGTTCGGTCCAACCTTCTTGAACCGGGTTCCATCTGGGCCGTATTCGATCGACGTCGTGGAGCCGTTGGCCTGGACGGCATAGACGCGGTTTGCAAGATCGTAATCGATCTGCCGACTTCCGTCGTTGACCATGTTGCCATTCGGATCATAGCTGAAGGCAACGCCGTTGAGTGACGTCGGTGCATGCGG
>NZ_JHXQ01000041.1 GCF_000621665.1 Allorhizobium undicola ORS 992 = ATCC 700741 | reverse complement strand
AGCATTCCATCGAGCTGATCGCGCCAGGGGCCGAGCTTCGGCTGAGGTTGACGGGTCCGTTCGTATTTGAACTCCGTCTCATCGGTGCGCAAAACCTTCCGCACCACTTTCCGCGATATGCCCAACTCCCGGCAGATCGCCTTGATCGACTTGCCCTGAACATGGGCTAGCCGCCGTATCTTCAGAATTGTTTCCACAATAAGCATCCAAACAAAAAGCCTCCGATGAAACCGGAGGCTGTTGTAACCCCATCGCAGATGGGGGGCCCGTTTGGACGCCGATCACCCCATTTGCGGGGTCCTTATTCCATGCCTAATCACATATTGGCACCGACAAGTGTTCAACAGGCCAGCCCGCAACGGAAAGGAGGCGCCCATGGTTCACGTTTTCCATGTCGACGGCGCCACGATCCAGCCGTCCCGGGACATCGAGTGCAAGGACGATTCCGGTCTCGGAATCTGCACCGGCCGCATGCGCGAGGAAGTTCTCCGCGTGGATCGCCGTCGCAAGCGACGACGATCCACGACCATAAGGAGATTCCATGTCGACTATCATTCCGCTTCCGTCTGCCATCGTTGCGGTTAAAACCCATCACCTCAACGACGTCGACAATGACACCAAATGCCGGCTGCATTCCGGCACGGCAGCCATGGCGTCCATGACGGGTGAACCGATGTCGCGCGTCCGCGATGCCGTGCGCCTCGCCCGTCATGGCGCTGGCTGGGTAGACCGTCGTCGCGCTCCCGCGATCACAAAGATGCACGACGACGAGATCGAGAGCACCTTGCGATTGCTGGGCTATGCAGGCGAATGGCACGAGGTCAAAGGTCGTCCGACCCTTGCTGCGTACCTCAAAGCCCGCACGGGCATCCAGCAAAGCCACCCTTGCGTCGTGTTTATGAACAACCACCGCGTCGCGATCAGTGGCGAGTTGTTTTGCGATGTGACCAATGGCGGCCTTATGGTCGATATCGACCGGGCACCCTGGCGGCGCAAACAGGTGCACCGTGTGTTCGTCCTCACCCACGGCATCCCCGCGACGCCCATCCCGTCGAAGACTCTTCAGCGCATCCAGCCGACATACCTGACGACCGAGCAGAAGCATCAGATCAAGGAAATGGATCGCCTGTTTCGCGAAGCCATCAAGGCAGAAACTGGCGCAACGCGGGTCAAGGTGACCTCCACTGAGGTCTTCATCATTCGCCCCAATGATTCCGGCTGGGCGTGGTGCGGCGCTCGCGACAGCGTCGTCGACAGCCTGCTCAAGCTTCAGCAGCATGGCTGGATTGGCGGCAACACCGATGAGGCCGCGGCCTATCGCTCCATGAGGGGCTACTGACCAGCGCTCAGGAGCGGCTTCTAATCGCGGCAATTATTGCCGCCAATACCTGCCAACGGCCAGACCATGATGATCTGGCATCGCGGCGGGGCTCTCAAGTCCCCCCGCCGCCGCCGCCGGCTACCATGTCCCCCCGCCTTCGCCTATTCGAACGGAGATCACTCCATGACCAAGAACGTCCTGTTCTACGCACGCCATTCTGCCGGATACCATGACCATGCCTGCCGCGAAACGCAGCTCTACTACGGGCGCCGCTTCATCAAGGAGAAAGGTTGGACCTTCGTAAAGTCCTATGCTGACGAGGACATCGGCGAAGTCGTCTTCATGGCGCAGCCTGGCGTGCGCAAGCTGTTCGCCCATATCGAGCGCGAAACGGTCGATATCGTCCTCTGCCATACGCTCGACCGGTTGTGCTCGCGATTTGATATCGCCAGCCGACTGTTGAGCGAACTCGCTCACAAGGGCATCGAACTCTGGATCGCCGATCCCGGCGAGCGTATCACCGCCCGGAATCTGTCGGATTACTATATGACCGTCCGCAGCAACATGTTTGTGCCGGGCGGCCGTATTGCCCAGGTTCCCGATGACCTGCGCGAGGAGAAACATTTCGCGCCCCTTCCATTCGGCTATCGCTACGCCGGCGCCTGCAATGCGGACGGCCAGCGCATCTTCGGTTTCAAGGTTGTCGATCCGGTCGCCGCCGACGTCGTCCGCCGTATTTTCAGTTTGTATACCGAGGGGATGGCTCCAACAAAGATCGCAGCTCTTCTGAATGTGGAAGGCGTGGCCGGTCCCCGTGGGAGTATCTGGCGCGACGCTGCGATCCGCGGCAATCGCGCCCATGGAACGGGGATCCTGAACAACCCGGCTTACATCGGCGTGTGTAATCAGGCGGGCGACGATGACGACCATTACGTATCGGCGCTGCGCATCGTCAGCGATGAACTCTGGGACCGCGTGAAGGATCGCCAGAATGCCGCGGCCGAGCGTGCTGCAGGATTGGCAGGGGGCCGCAAGCAGCAGAGCTGAGCACGCAGCAAACGCACTGGTCGGCGATACCGGCCGGTGTTCACGACGAGATTGTTTCAGATGGAATTGCCCCGATGACCAAGGATGTCCTGTTTTATGCCCGCTACTCTACCGACCGCCAGAATGAGGTCTCGATCGAGACGCAGATTGAGCTATGCGAAGCCTTCGTCAAACAGAAGGGCTGGAACCTCGTTGCAACCTATTCAGATTCCGCTGTCAGCGGCATGAGCTTTATGTTGCGCCCCGGTATTCAGCGACTTTTGGCGCACGTGAAGCGTGAACGCATCGACGTCGTGCTGTGCGTCACCGTCGACCGCCTGTCGCGCGATGTCGAGCACAGCGCCAGGATCCTCAAAGACCTGAACTACCAGAACACCGAGATCTGGACTGTTCATGCCAGTCAGGCGATCACGAAGCTGGAACTGCATTTCCGGGCGACCCTGAGCGACGAACTCGTCGACCAGATCCGCTTCCGGACGCGCGAAGGAATGAAGACGGCGGTAAAGAAAGGCAAGGCATCAACGTGCCTCGCCTATGGATATAAACTGTCCCAGGAGCGCGACGCCAACGGCGACCGCATTAAGGGTCAGCGAGATATCGATCCGGTCAAGGCGGAGATCGTGAGACGAATCTTCAAAATGTATGCCGATGGTATCTCTCCGCGCGACATCGCCCACATCCTGAACAATGAAGGTATCATCGGACCACGGGGCGCCGCCTGGCGCGATACTGCCATCCGCGGCTCCAAAACAGTCGGAACCGGTATCCTCAACAATCCGAGCTACATTGGCCGCATTGTCTGGAATAAGCGGCAGTACCGTAAAAACCCTGACACGGAGCGGCGCACTGCCCGGATGAACGATGCCGATCAATGGGTCTGGGCAGACGTACCGACAATGCGTATCGTCAGCGACGATCTGTGGGATCGCGTTCGTGCTCGCGACGCCGAGATCGGCGACCTCTATCAAAACGCCAGGACCAACCGCCTGAACGCTACACAGCGGCCGGAATATTTGTTGAGCCGGATGCTGGAATGCGCCGAATGCGGCGGCCCCTACGCGATTTCGGGCAAGGATCGCTATAGCTGCACCAATCGCAAGAAGCGTCTGCCGATCGATGATCTCGGTGGCGCCTGCTGCGGCAACAGCAAGACGATCACGCGCCACGAACTCGAAGAGCGCGTCCTCAACTGCATTCCGGTCGCCTTCTACTCGCTCGATATCTTTGACCGCATTTCGCAGAAGATGGTCGCGCATGAGGTGAGCAAGCTGAAGACCATTCCTTCCCGCAAAGATCAGATGACCAGCGAACTGGCATCGATCAAGTCGAAGCAGGCAAGCCTGATGCAGCAGATCCAGGATCGGCACGCTGAAGGCCGGCCGCGTCTCGCCATTCTCGACGATCAACTCGATGACTTGGAGGCAGCGCGCGAGGCGCTTCTTGGGGAACTCGCCACCACCGAAGAACCCGAGCAGGATTTCTCGGAGAAGATTGCCAAGTTGAAGGCGCAGTTCGATCCGACGAATACCGAGCTTGCCATTCGCAAGTTGATCTTCCTCGCCCGCAACAATGCCGACGAACAGGCCAAGCGCCGGCTGATGCCGATCGTGCGGGACCTCATCCAGACGGTCGTTATCGGCAAGACACCGGGCCACCAGCCGGCAAGCCTGCAGGTGCATGGCGACATCGCTAACATCATGGCATCGATGGACGTGATCGACATGATGCAGCATCAATTCGTGGCCGCAGCCCAGAACGACCTGCTGACCCGCATTGCATCTGGCGAGATCGACACGGAGCACAAAAAGAAAAAGCTCCTCGAGGCTTACGCCGAGGAGCTTTTAAAGAAGTTTCCCGAGTGGGAGAATTTACAAGTTTCAGTGGTTGCGGGGGCAGGATTTGAACCTGCGGCCTTCAGGTTATGAGCCTGACGAGCTACCGGGCTGCTCCACCCCGCGATATTATTGGAAGTGGTTTTTGTTTTGAGAAGATTTTTACTTTGCCATTAGCAGACCTGGCAGCGACCTACTCTCCCGCGTCTTGAGACGAAGTACCATTGGCGCTGGGGCGTTTCACGGCCGTGTTCGGAATGGGAACGGGTGCGGCCGCCCCGCCATGACCACCAGGTCGGCTAAGGGCAAAGTGATGCCTTGCATGACTTTGCCTTTCCTTTTTTGACTTTG
>NZ_JHXQ01000040.1 GCF_000621665.1 Allorhizobium undicola ORS 992 = ATCC 700741 | reverse complement strand
CCGATGACATTGGGGAATTTTCTATTCTAATTTAGGTTGGGGAAATTTATATGCTGACGAAGCAAAATGTTGCTTTCGCTGTGGCTGTTCTGTGCTCTGCGTTTCTTGTAAGCAAAGTGGCATATGCCGATGCAGTCGTCGGAGATCCGCAGCAGGTCGCAGTTGCCCCCAAGGCCAGTGATGTCTCAAGCTCCGGTTCCTTCGTTCAGGAGTTTCCCATCGACGTCCCCAAAAGCTTCGGCGAGGAGCCGAAGCTTTCTTTCAAGTACGACAGTTCCCGGCGCACCAAGGTATCAGGCCTCTATCAGGGCTGGCTCGGCTATGGCTGGGGCCTGGAAGGCATTGCCGTCATCGAGCGGGCAAGACCTGGCCGCGGCATCCCCGCCTATGATGCAAACGATGTCTACATGCTCAACGGAGAGCCGCTCGCCAGCTGCGCCTCGACCAACAATGCTGGCGTATCCTGCCAGGTTGGCGGTAACTGGGTTGGCGAGACCGAGAACTATCTGAGGATCCTCTACGTGTCCTCGTCCAACACCTGGGAGGTCACCGCACGCGACGGCACAAAGACGGTGCTGGCATCCACCGCGTCCTTAGCTGGCTCGACTAGCACCACGGTCGAGGCGACCAATTATCGTTGGCTGGTCAAAAGTGTCACCGACACCCATGGCAACACGGCCAGTTATAGCTATACCTGCGATACACTACCGGTCTGCTATCCCTCGGTTATCAGTTACAACAACCGGACCGTCAACTTCTTCTATGAGACACGGCCTGATCCTCTGGTCATGGCTACTGGCAACTCCCTCGCGCAGACTACACGACGCCTGAAGACCATCGTCATCAAGACAGGCTCCAGCAACATCGCCGGATATGCCCTCAATTACGATCAAGCACCTGCGGACGATGCCTCGCGTTTGACGTCGGCGCAGAAATTCGGCTCGGACCTTACACTTAGCAGTGTCAATGTGATCACCGGCGGCACATCTCTACCGGCCACCACATTCACCTATGCCAATGGTACCGACTTTAGCCAAACCGTTTCGACAGGCGCGATAACCGGATTGCCGTTATCGGCTGCATCAGTTCCAAATTTCACTGCAGCGGATGTTGACGGTTACGGCATATCCGAAATTATCAAGAACAGCTGTACGTATAAGTTGTTTTTCAGTCAGCCCGGTGAGACAACTTTTTCTAGTATCGATATGGCCAGCATTCCATGCTACGCTAACAATACTTTTTACGATCAATCCATTCCTCCCTATCATCTTGGCCGATTCAGGACAGGTGAAACGGGCACGGAAATGATGGTGCGGTACTTCAAAGACACAGGCAGTATTAACGTCCGCTGGGAGGCTCTGATGCGCAGAAGCGGATCAAGTTTCTCCCTTGAAGTTAACGATTGTACCGCAACAACAGGCGAGACGGTCGTCGACAATGCAGGCACCAAGGCAATATGCGGAGCTGCCAAGGAGGTCAAAACGCCGACAGATTATGATGGCGATGGGACGGATAAACTTATTAAAGTCAGCAGTAGAACCGTCGGCATGGCTGAACTTTATGGCGATGGCCATATCCAGCGCATGTATACAGGCGACACATCACTGCGAGCATCTTCTTTTGAAAATGGTGCATGGGTTGAAAAAAAGCTACTTTCAATCCCATGTACGCGAGATTGTATATTTACCGATCTGAATGGTGACGGATTTGATGATCTTGTTAAAGTGAATGTTGGATATCGTCATGACAACGATAGTCAAACTGACACATATGATGTCAGCGTAGTTCCGTACATTTTCAATGGCAAGACTTACCAGCAATGGAGCGGCGGATATACGACATCTTTCAGTGGGAGCGGCCTCTCTTACAATAACGCTATTTCTCTGTTTGTATCGGATGTGGATGGTGATCAGAAAAGCGAGGTAGGATTAGGGATTGCTACGCGTCCCGATGATGAGATTTGGGGTTTGAGAAAGTGGCGCATGCTGCGATTGCGTTATAGCGGCAACAAATCCTCCTTCGCCAATGAGGATATGAAATTCAATAGTAGTTTTGCAACTGCAGGAGACTTTGACGGTGATGGTTTAAGCGATTTGCTGACCGCGCCCGCAATTAGCTGCGGGGTTAAGACTTATAACGCGCAAGATGGCAGCTATTCAACAAACGGCGACTGCGACAAGGCGTTCAAGGGTCAGCCTTATACCGTCCGTTACGGTCGTTCGACGGGCGATTTCCCCAATCTGATGACGGGGATGACGACGTCTGAGGGTGCGAAGGTCACGGTGCGTTATACGCCGTCGACAAAGTGGCAGAACACCTATCTGCCTTTCGTAACGCAGACCGTCAGCTCGATTTCGCTTGACGACGCTCATGGCACGGTGGCGACCACCGACTACGCCTACGCCAAGGGCCTTTATCTGCCCGCCAAGCGCAAGTTCATGGGCTTTGGCGAAGTCACCAAGACCCTGCCGCTCGCCAATGGCCAAACCGCCCGAAACACCGTCACAACAACATACCTCCAGGACATGGCAACCGTCGGCTTGCCCTCGGTGATCCGTGCAAACGGAGACGATGCATCTGCCTGGAGGCAGACCACCAATACCTACATCGCTAACAACACCAATATTCCTTATACGGCTTTGAAGCAGGAAACGCGTGTCCAGTATAGCGAGCACAATGCTATCCAAAGCTTGGTAACCCAATATGCCTATGACGGGTATGGCAATATCGCTCAGGAAACCTTCTTCGGTCGTCCCAATGTCGATGGTGATGAGACAACCACAGTCTATTCTCGAGCATACAATCCGTCGAATTACATCGTTACCAAACTCAGTGGCAAAGCGAGTTACAAGGGAGCGACAACTAGTGGCCCGGTTCTCAGCTATCAGACCTATGCCTATGATGGTCTTGATTTTGGTGGTGCGCCAACCAAGGGCGATCTGACCACGCGCCGAGATTACGTCGATTTGGGCAATTACCAGACGAACACCTTCACCTATGACAGTTATGGCAACAAGGTAGCCGAGACCAATGGCGCAGGTGATAGAATCACTTACAGTTACGATGACACCTATCATCAGTTCCTGACCGGGACCGGCTATCAGAACGGGCTGCTGAAGACTGCGAACTATAACGGCATCTGCTCCCAGATGGCCAACAGCTATGACTTCAATGGTGTCGGGACAAGCTATACCTATGATGCCCTATGCCGGCAGACCCAGTCGCTCAACGCGGTCACTGGTGCCTATGAACGGACGGCCTATTACAACTGGGGAACATCCTCACAGCGTATCGCGAAAATGACCAGCATGCCGAACGGTGGGAGCGATTCACAGGTCGATTCCTATTTTGATGGCCTTGGCCGCATTCGCCGAACCTACACATTCGGTGACAACGTCACACCGTCGTCGATCGTCGACACCGATTACGATGCCCGCGGTAACGTTTCCCGGGTCACCCGACCCTTTGTGGAAAACGCGACAGCTTATTCGACAACGACGACCTATGACTGGAATGGTCGACCGTTAGCGGTCACCAACCCGGACGGCACGGTAAAGAGCTATAGCTATTTCGTGGTCAATTCGATTGATCGGTCTTCCAATACAGCCATGTTTGGAACTTATGTCACCGACGAAGTCGGCATCCAGACCCAGACATTCACATCAACGGCGGGCGACACGATCGGTATCATCCAGCGGTCCGCACCGGCCGCAGATGGCAGTGTCGTTGCCCGCTGGCTCCATGCCGCAACCTTCGACCCCGCTCACCGGATGATCCAGGTTCAGGATAATGACGGCGCGGTCTGGTCTTACAATTATGATTTGATGGGGAACCGCCTTTCCGCCAGCGATCCGGATATGGGGGCCTGGTACTATGCCTATGACAACGCGAACCGACTGATCGGCCAGCAGGACGCACGTGGCGCAAAGATCACCATCAGCTATGACACGATGGGCCGGGTCGCTCAAAAGAAGGCATATAACCTGAATGTCTCCGGCGATCCCGGGGTATTGCTCACGCAAAACACCTATGATGAGCAGCGCAACGGCTATTACAACAAGGGTCAGTTGACCTCGGCGACGAACCCAACAGCCACTCAAATCTATAACTACGCCGCCAACGGTCTGTCTGCTCAGAAATATTCCAATATCAGCGACGCTCAGTCCGACGAATGGAACTACTACGATCAAGGCCAGAAGCCGATTTACCGTTTCTACAACGGTCCCACGCCTCTGGCCGTGGCGGATCAGAACAGTCACTGGACCTATGACCGCAAGGGCCAGTTGCTGACGATCCCCGGCTATATCACGGCCACGACCTATATGCCGGATGGGCAGACGGCTTCGATCACCTATGCCAATGGGGTGAAGACCACCTTCAGCTATTCGCCGCAGCGCGGCTGGCTGACGGGCATCGTCACCCAGAACTCTGCCGGCACCCGCTTGCTTGGCGCGAGCTACAGCCGCGATGCCGCCGGCCGGATCACCGCCATCGACGAAGACGGTACGGCCAATGACTGGACCTATAGCTATGACCGCTTCGGTCGTGTGGCGACAGCTATCCGCGCAAACAATCCGGCCTTCAGCGAGACCTTCAGCTATGCCGACAATGACAACCTGGTCAGCCGCTCGCGCCTGGCCGGCAGCTTCGCCTATCCGCCGGCGGGTTCCGCACGCCCGCATGCACCGACGTCACTCAACGGCGTTGCCTTCAGCTATGATCCGAATGGCAACATGGTCAACGACGGAAGTCGGCAGATCGATTACGATCTTGCAAACCGCGTCTATGCCGTCCAGGCCAACGGCTCCACGACGTCGATCGAATACGGCCCAGATGGAACCCGGTTCAAGAAGGTTGGACCGAACGGCACCACCTTCTACCCCGATGCCAGCGTCGAATATAATCCGGCGAACGACATTGCCACGCGCTACCCGCACATGGACATCAAGGTCATTGGTGGCACCAAATACTTCCT
>NZ_JHXQ01000039.1 GCF_000621665.1 Allorhizobium undicola ORS 992 = ATCC 700741 | reverse complement strand
ATGTCGATCGGCAGCGCGCCGATCTTCCAGCGATAGAGAAGATCGTTCAGGCAATGGCCGAAGCGCGACACCATCAGCAGCACCTTCATGCGCTGGCTGGCATCGTGGAAATCGACATCCATCGCAAATTTCGCGGCAATCGGCTCGAAACCCTTGACCAGCGCCTCGCGCGCCACACCCTCTTCCGAAATGAAGCTGACGCGCATGAAGAATTTGCCGGTGCCCAGATCGTCGAATTGCGAACTATCGACGATATTGCAGCCCTTTTCCGTCAGATAGCCGGAAATCGCCGCGACAATGCCGCGCGTCGAAGGACATGTCACCGTCAAAACATAGCTCGTCATCGCGTCTTCCTCTTCTGGGGCCGTAACTGTCGCCACCTGCCCGGCATCAACCGCAAAACCGCCTACACTTTTGGCAACGACATGCTTTTTCCAACGCATGTCGTTATCGCAAAACCGCCTACACTTTTGCGCGACATGCTTTTTTCATCGCATGTCGTTATCGCAAAACCGCTCCACACTTTTGCGCGACATGCTAATAGCCGAGAAGCACCGTTTGGCAAAGGTTTTCAAAAGCCTTCTCGACCGCGCATGGGGAATTTACGGAGAGGAGCTGCCACTGGAAGGCTTCCAAGCGGCCTTTTCAGGCCGAGTTCCGCCATTGTCAGGAAAGCCGTTTGCCCTATAACAGGTCATGCTGATATGGAGGCGGAAAGCGACGTCCTGTCGGCTCGAATTCCTCTTGCCTGAAGACGCGCCAACGTCTTTCATGCTTCGGGCATGAGGACCCTGCGCCCTGAAAGGATTTTTCATGATCGCAAAGATGACGGGCAGGCTTTGCGCCGCTGTGCTTGCCTGCGCCACTGCCGCCGTTTCCGGCCCGGGCTTTGCCGCGGAGGCCTGTTTCAGGGGCATCAATCTTTCAGGTGCCGAGTTTGGCGATGTCGGCGGCAAGCCGATGACGGATTATGCCTATCCAACGGAGGCCACCATCCGGTATTTCGCCGAAAAGGGCTTCAACTCCGTGCGGCTGCCCTTTCGCTGGGAACATTTGCAACCCGAACCGCAAAAGCCGCTGGATACGGACGAGTTGAAGCGTCTGGACACGACGATCCGGCTGGTGAAAAAACAGAAGATGCGCATCGTGCTCGATCCACATAATTTCGGCAGCTATTACAAGAAGCAGGTCAACACCGCCGACGTGCCCGTGGAGCAATTTGCCGATTTATGGGCAAGGCTTGCCGAGCGTTACGGCAATGACCAGGCCATCGCCTTCGGGCTGATGAACGAGCCCTTCGATATGCCCGCCAGCCAATGGCTCGCAGGCGCCAATGGCGCCATTGCCGCCATTCGCGCCACCGGGGCAAAAAACCTCATTCTGGTTCCCGGCACAGCCTGGACGGGCGCCCATAGCTGGGAAAGCGACAGCTATGGCGGCGCGAACGGCGTTATCATGCTGGGAATAAAGGACCCCGCCAACAATTACGCCTATGAGGTCCACCAGTATTTCGACCGGGATTTTTCCGGCACGCATGACGATTGCAGCCGCGCCACCGATGCCGTTGCCGCCGTTGACGGCTTTACCAGGTGGCTGCGCAAGAACAACCGCCGCGGCTACCTGGGCGAATTCGGCGCGCCAGGGGCCGCCCAATGCGTTCAGGCCATCCGCGACATGACGGCGCTGGTGGAAAAGAACAGCGACCGCTGGGTGGGCTGGGCCTATTGGGCAGCAGGCGACTGGTGGCCGGAGACCGAAGCCTTGAACATCCAGCCCGGCAAAAACGGCGACCGCCCGCAAATGGCGGGTCTGCTTCCCGCGCTCAAAGATTACTCGGCCGCCGCAAGCGATTGCCCGTCGCTGCGCAGGCGGTAGCCAGACCACCCACGCCTTTGCGGGCAAGCCCTGTGTTGCCCTCGTGTCACAGGGGTGTGACAGAGGCGTCTGCACCGGAACCGCCAGCCTTTTTCCGCGTTTCAGCGGCAAGGGTAAGGAGTTCTGGATATGATCGGTTTTGCAGCAATAATGGTGGTTGTCGCATGTCATCCGCAGCAGTCAAGTTGTGCGAAAGAACCTGTGGCGGTCATCAGCTATGAAAGTTCTGCCGCCTGCCGCGCGCAACTGCCCGCACGCCTGAAGGCGCTCGAAGCTTTCTCCCTCAAGATTTATGGGGACTGCGTTCCCGTCTCGGCCGAAGCCATGGCAGGACGGCAACTGCAAAAAGTCATGAGCGACAGGCAATTGCAGGCCCTGGCGCAAGAAAGCCGCGCCAATGGCCGGGTGAAGGCCGTGGCTCTCGACGCCATCTCTCCGAAGAATGCGCCATGAACGTGAAGAGCAACGTCGCAAACGCTTGAACACACGCAAAAAGGCCCGGTCTCCCGGGCCTTTTGTCTCGATAGCGCTTGGTCAGACGCGGCGGAAAAGCCGGCTTACCAGCGAAATGAGGAAGAGAACGATAAAGACGAAGAACAGGATCTTTGCGATACCTGCCGATGCGCCGGCAATTCCGCCAAAACCAAGGGCTGCGGCGATCAGCGCAACAACGAGAAAAACGAGAGAATAATAGAGCATTGATGACCTCCATGGGATTTCGATCCTGTAACGATGGAGCCACGTCTTTGTTCCGAACATCATCATTTTCTGCTAAAGCTTTCCGTGTAAAATTATGGCAACGCGGCGGGAACTTTCGCTGCGGTCGCGCATTAAGAAGCCGACTTGCAATCAAGGCTCAGAGACAGCATGAATAATCATCATTCACTCAAGGATGCGCAGAATGGGGTGTCGGGCCCTGCACCGTCCGGCCCACAGCAGACCATCAGCGCACAGCTCAGGCATTTCTACAATTCGGTTCAGGAAGAAGGCATTCCCGACCGTTTCGTGGAACTGCTGGAGCGTCTTGACGATGCGGAAAAGCGCGCTGGCAAGGCTAATGACAGCAAGGACGAGCCCCGATGAGCGTGGAAAAGCAAGCCGACCCCAAGAAGCAGCCGCTTGACCGACAGGCTGACGACCGTGGCTTCAAGCGCGACATGCTGGCAGCGCTTCCGAATTTGCGCGCCTTTGCCGTTTCCCTCACCGGACGCCACCATGTTGCCGACGATCTGGTGCAGGACACCATCATGAAAGCCTGGGCAAAGCAGGACCATTTCGAACCCGGCACCAATATGAAGGCATGGCTTTTCACCATCCTGCGCAATGAATTCTATTCCCAGATGCGCAAGCGCGGCCGCGAGGTGTCCGATCCTGACGGCATTTTCACCTCCCAGCTTGCCGTTCACCCGCAGCAATACGGTTCGCTCGATTTGCAGGATTTCCGCAAGGCGCTGGAGCAACTGCCTTCTGACCAGCGAGAAGCCATCATTCTCGTCGGCGCATCGGGCTTTGCCTATGAGGAAGCGGCGGAAATCTGCGGCTGCGCGGTCGGCACCATCAAAAGCCGCATCAATCGCGCCCGCAATAAATTGCAGGAAATCCTGGGCGTGACAGGCGAAGGCGATTTCGGCCCGGACGCCAATAATTCGGCCGTCACCAAGCGGGCTTTCGCCGTCTGACACCGGCCATCACCCACGCTGCCCAGCCGCGTGGCGCTTCGCGACCGCAGCCTTTACGGCTGCCAGCAGGCTTGCTTCATCGAATGGCTTGGACAGCATCGCAAAGCCCTGCTGTCCAGCCGTAAACCCTGGCACTTCATCGAAGGACGTCAGAAAAACAACGCCGAGCCCCATGATATTGAGCATGGACCAGGTTGCGCGGTTATTGTCCGGCAGCGAAACGGCATCGACCAGCACCACATCGAAAGGCGCGCTTTCCAGCTCCCGCTGCATATCCTTGCGGCTGCATACGGTTACGGAACTGCCGGTCAACTCCGTCAGCAATACCTCGATCTCAAGCGCAATGAGGGCCTGTTTTTCGGCAACCAGTATTCTTAGCGTTTCAGTCATCACGAATGGAACCTTTTGCTGAAAGGCGCCTTATCGGCCAAAGGCAACAGGGCCGTCATTTAAAAATGACATAGCGACAGTCCGGCGAGGAAAAGCCATGCAAGAAGATCGGCTGCGGTTTGGCGTTCATACGGCCTGTCTGGTCTGCCCGCTGCGGGCCAACCCGAATTTCCGGGATTTCACGCCGGAAGAGCTGGAATTCGTGCGCAATTTCCGCAGCGGCGAACTTCATGCCGGAGCAGGAACGGCGATTTTCAACGAGGGCAGCCAAAGCTCTCATCTTTATACGACGCTGACGGGCTGGGGCTTCCGCTACAAGACTCTTCCCGACGGGCGCCGGCAGATCCTCAATTACATTCTGCCCGGCGACATGATCGGCCTACAGGGCGCGCTTTTCGAAGAAATGAACCATTCCGTGGAAGCGCTGACGGACATGCGGTTATGCGTCTTCGAACGCAAGCCGCTGTTCAGCCTGTTTGAAAAACACCCCGGCCTCGGCTACGACCTGACATGGATCGCATCACGCGAGGAATGCATCCTCGATGAGCATTTGCTGAGCGTGGGCCAGCGCAGCGCCCTGGAGCGGGCCGCCTACCTTCTGGCCTTCCTGCACCACCGCGCCCTGGCCAGCGCCACGCTTTCCACCGACACTCGCTCCATTCCCATCACGCAGGCGCATGTGGCCGATACGCTCGGCCTTTCCATTGTCCATACCAACAAGACATTGCGGAAACTGGCGGTGTCGGGCACGCTGCGCTGGCTGGATCGCGGCTGCGAAGTGCTGGATGCGCCAGCCCTTCAACGCATTGCCAAATGGACGCCCGGCAAGGCCACCGCCCGGCCCTTCCTTTGACCGGAAAACCGTGACTGCACTTTGCCTGAAAATGCTCTGCCCGGCGCCAGCAGCCAAAAGGCCGGTCCTTTCGAACCGGCCTTTTGAGCTTGTTGTTCCTTGAGCGTCTTGGACCCTTGCCGGAAACGCCCTGCCGTTACGCCACGACGATGACGCCCGTAATCAGTGCGATGATGAAAATCACCAGCACGACGAAAATCAGGATTCGAGCAATGCCGAAGGAGGCACCCGCCACGCCGCGAAAGCCCAGAAGACTTGCAACCGCAGCAATCAGAAGAAAAATCAGGATCCAGTGCAGCATGGCGACCTCCATTTATTGATTATGATCACCGCACCAACGCAAGGCGCCTGCCATTGTTCCATCATTGCGCGCTGCCGGACTGATGTGCTGCGCATTTTCAAGGCGACTGTCTCCCTGTCCTGAAACATGCGCTCTGGAGCATTTTCAGGAAAAGTGGAAGCCGATTTTCCGTCTGAAAATGCATAAAAACAAATAGTTAGAGCGGTTCAATGTTTCCGTGCACAGTACACGACGCTACGATTTTGCGTGTGGTTTACCCCCCTCTGTCCTGCCGGACATCTCCCCCTCAAGGCAGGGGAATCGCATATGGGTTTCAAGCTATTGAATGATTGAGGCAAATCGCTTCATCTTCCTCCGACTGATTTGGAGGGTTTGATGAAAGGATTTGCCTCTTTGTTTGGATCTGTTCCTGATCCTCGTGCTGCCAATGTGCGCCATCCGTTGAACAGTATTTTGTTCATTGCGCTTGCGGCGGTGCTGTGTGGTGCAGAGACGTGTCAGGACATGGCTGATTTCGGCGTTTCCAAGCGCAAGCTCTTAAAAGAGATCATACCCCTGCCTTATGGCGTCCCAAGC
>NZ_JHXQ01000038.1 GCF_000621665.1 Allorhizobium undicola ORS 992 = ATCC 700741 | reverse complement strand
GATGGCAGACACCGCATATGACAGTGATCGCCTACGTGCCGCCATCGCCGAGAAAGGCGCAGTGGCGGTGATCCCTAACAATCCTTCCCGCGCCAAGAAACACCCGCTGGACAAGGACCTCTATGCCCAACGCCATCTCATCGAATGCTGCTTCTCCAAGCTCAAGCACTTCCGCAGGGTCGCAACACGCTTCGAGAAAACAGCACGAAACTATCTCGCAGTCGTCACAATCGCAGCTATCGTCCTATGGATCAGGTAACTGTCCACACGACCTAGTCAGGCTGATTTGAGTCGCGATGCAAACGCAACGCGTTGCCGGATCTGGAGAGAATCGGCGTCGGTCCAGTCTCATGGCAATCTACATTGTCGCGAACGCCGCGTACTCTTAGCGTAGGATTTCACACTCTCCCGGAACCGACCCCTTCACGGCTTTTCCTGAAATAGGAAGCACTTTCCGGCTCCAGAAGGCTAACTTCCTCCATGAGCGTGGCGATACCAATATAGGGATGAAGAGTGAGCTGAGACCAGCGCTCGATGAAACGGCCCATCGATCTGCCCGGCAAACAAGCCCGGCCGATCCGGATAGGCGTCGTCGAGGGAGAGCGCAATCAAGAAGGAATCGGCGATCACCCGGTCTCCATCACGGATGACGGGGATTGCTCTGGAAACACCGTCCTCGACGTTCGGCACGCCGGTAAATGTTGTCGGGACGGTCTCGTATTGGAGCCCCTTGTGCGCGAGAGACATACGCGTTTTCCAGCAATGAGGGCTGAAACGGATAGCCACATTCGAACCGACAAGATCATAGAGGATGATTGTCATTGCCCCTCTCGAAATGAATCGACCGGGTCATGCGCTGACGACATCGGTCAGATGCACTGACGACCTCAGCCCATCTTTATAGTAAACGACCATGAACTTTGCCGGATGCTATCTCGGCTTTCGCAAGCTGCAAAGTCGGTACCTCCGTGGCATACTCGTTTTCAATCTCCGTTGACCAAATATGGTTGGGCATATATGAGTGAGACAGGTCTGTATCATATAGGACTTCAAGATGTCCCTACGCGCCGACGCCGCCGAAAAGCGCCAACGCATCGTTGAGATCGCCTACCGCCTGTTCAAACGCGATGGTTTCCACGCCACCGGCATAGACAAGATCATTGCCGAGGCCGAAGTCGCCAAGATGACGATGTACCGACACTTCCCGAGCAAAGACGGGCTAATCGTCGACGTTTTGGACTGGCGGGCAGAACGGTTCAAACGGCAGCTCGACCGCCTTTCCGAGGCCGCGTTGAAGCCCCGTAAGAAGATCATGGCGATTTTTGACTGGCATGAGCGCTGGTTCAATAGCTCCGATTTTCACGGCTGTCTGTTTCAGCACGCGCTCGCGGAGTTCGGGGAACCATCACATGCCGTGTTCGGAGCCGTCATGCGGCAGAAGCATGATCTGCAACAGAGGCTCCGCAACATCCTGGCGCAAACTCTATCGCCCGAGCAGGCCGAGCACGTCGCCGCGATACTGTTCATGCTGATCGAAGGGGCAACGGTACTTGCCCATATGGGTCAAGCAAAGACAGCGATCGCCAACGCCCGAACGGCGGCGGCCGATGTCCTGGTGTCAGCCGGGCTGCCTCAATGAGCGCCGTTGTCATCGGCCTAGCCCTGTTCGCGGCGATCCTTCATGCAACATGGAATGCCTTCTTGCGCAGCGGCGGCGATCGGCTATGGACCGTGACCGTCATGAGCTTCGCAAGCACGGCTTTCGCGCTTCCGTTCCTGTTCATCTACCCTCTGCCGGTGTCCGCAGCTTGGCTCTACATCGTTCTTTCGGCGGTGCTTCAGGTAGGATACAGTATCTTCCTCGTAGCGGCCTATCGGTATGGCGAGCTGGGGCAGGTCTATCCGATCGTGCGTGGAACGGTCCCGTTGCTGGTAACGATTGGCGCGTTCGTGATTACTGGCGCCAAACCCACCCTCTACCAGATTGCCGGCGTCGTCCTCGTGGCCGCGGGGATTATGAGTCTGGCGCTTGGGAAAGGGCGAGCGTCCACCTCGTCCATTCTGTTCGCGTTGGCGACCGGTGCAATCATCGCCGCCTACGCGACCGTCGATTCCATCGGCGTGCGGCAAACCGGACAAAGCGGAGCTTACGCGGCCTGGGTGCTTGTCTTCTACGGAGCATTTCTGCCGGTCACGTTCCTCGCTCTGCGTCGGCGGCTCCTCGTTGATTTTCGGGCTCGCGACACCTGGAAAGCCCTCGGCGGCGGAGTGGTCGCGATGATCGCCTATGGCGTTGTGGTCGCGGCCTTCGCACTCGGACCAGCTGGCCCGATCACCGCGTTGCGGGAAACAAGCGTCGTCTTCGCGGCTCTGATTGGCTGGATGTTTCTGGGTGAAACCCTGACCGCCGGACGCGTTCTCGCTTGCGTTATTGTTGCCGCCGGCGCGATCCTCATCGGGCTTTGATTGCCGATTACGCCGTCCGCACCGATCCTTCTCAGAGTCGCGGCTTGCTGATACTGCGATCGCGGAGCAGACGCCAGCGGTCTGCGTCATCGCGCCGATCGTCTCGGCGGGAGACCGGAACCTCCCCTCAAATGCGAAGCCATAGGCGAGGCCGAAGACGGTTTTCGTCACGATGACCTGGGGCCCGAGCGCCAGCGGCAGTCGACGGGACGCGAAGAAGACCTGGCGCGGGGTTACAACTGCGAGCCGTCCAGTCAATTGATGGGATAAGAACCGCTGACCCGTAATCCGACTTAGCTAAGCTATTGAAAAATATAGCCGTGGCGTGATGTTAGTCTGTGCGACCGAACAGTGCGACCGGCGAATGTCATGCTTGTGCGACACTTGTTACCGGTACGAGATTACAGGGATTTCATGTCGCGTAAGGCTGTCGCGAATGCTCAACATTCGCGACATAAGTTGCGTCAGCGGGGTGCCATGCACATTGCCGGCGGGCAAAAAGATTATGGCCGTATTTGCCGGCATAACCGATTTTGAGCGGATGTTGATCCTGGACCGAGCATCGTGGATAGGGCTGCCGCGAAAGCCCCAGGAGTCCGCTCGGATCACCAAATGCGCTCTGTGCGGCTTATCGGCGTCGGTCAGTTTCTTGGGCCAAAACCATGCCCGACGCCGTACCGGCTCAGGTCATCGTTCTTCACTCGATAGATCGTCAGAGGAAAATGTTGTTGCCGACATCCATGAACGACGCGAAGCCAAGATGACCTTCGAGATGAATTTTCACCAGATAATTGCCATCTGGAAGCTGTGCAGGAAATCGCCAGCTCGTTGACGGCAGGGGTGGTCGCGCCGGGCTTGCGGGATTTCGGTAGTCGACGCGCTTTACCCCGTCAGACGACCAAACTTCGACGTGGATATCAATGGGTGCGTAATCCTGGCGAGGGCTAAACTGTGCAACGACGCCATCACGCGCAATCGCGACTTTTTCGACGTAGACGAAACGCTTGTCGAATACGAGCAGGTCATCAGATACCAACACGCGGTCGCGCCACCCGTTGGCGTCAGATCCGAGCATATGGAGGAGCGTCGCTGCCTCTGCATCCGTCCTGCAGTAAATCCACTGCAAGGTTTGAGCCAATGACATCGGTGACGTCACCAAAACCTCTGCACAGCGGTGATCAATGATTGAGCGATCACCTGCGATATCGCCTTCATGATAGACCTTGTGGAAGGGTATCGACGAAAAATAGGCTTCGGTGTCACCCACGAAAGCAGACCCGAGTTGCATATTCCGGTCGCTGAAGCACACGCCATCTTGAAGAAGGACGCTCCGAGCGTCGAAAACGAACATGATCAGGATCGGGGCATGGGCATTCTCACCGTGGGCGCATTCGCCAGGCTTGCGAATACCCTCGATATGCCATTGCGTCGGAGTTCGCGGCCGGAAGTAGATCCGACCGAACTCGTGTGCATGGTTGCGTGCGTCGATCACGCCAACGCCGGCGATATCCCTCACCCGTGCATTCTGGGCATCGTTTCTCGACCGGAGATTCCCGTCTCTCAGAATTGCCACCGCATTTTCGATTGGCGCATGATGAAAAAGCCTTGCTGGCCATCGACCACGATAGGGTCGGTAGCTCGCCGCCAGAGATGCCGACCAGGTGTTGATATGGCTGTCTACAAAAGCACCGCTCAGTGCCATTGCAGCGTCATCTGTTCGGTTAACTGGGCATCGGCTGGGGCAATGCTCGTTGCCGGCTGGGCCAGTTCAAGTGCCAGCTCGGATGCCGCGTCGCCAAAGCGCTGTATTTCGATGAGGCGAACGAATGGGAGCAGAGCGAGGAGCGATATCAGCGCGCTCCCGCTTTCGAAGGCCGCCCAGCCAGCCTTCTCTTGAGTGAGAAAGCCCTTCTGGAGGGAAACCCAGATGCCCCAGAGGTCTTCGGCGTCGAACGCCCACTCGACATTCGGCGTCGATAGCCGGAGTTCGGTCCCGTCATACTCAGCGCTAAGACGTTCGTGCGAGCTTAGGTCAATGAAATTTGATCCGGCCAGTTCGATGGCACGCGGAAGCATCGAGAGAAACTCGGTGTACGAGGGTGCTGTATCGATCTGACCTGCCAGAACAGATGGGATGCGCTCCAGGTGTTCAGGCAAGCCGATCTTCTTGTCGAAGTCGTGGATAAATATCTGGATTTTCAGGGGAGCCAGGTAGTGCTCCATCACCGGCTTCACGTTATCCCAGTTAAGACCTCCATTGCCGCAACCCAAACGCGGAAACGAGATTTCTCGGATTCCGAGCTCGGAGAAGCCACTCACGAACTTCTGAAGGCCCTGCTCGATCCATTCGAGTTTCGACGGGTTGCGCCAATGATCCTTCGTCGGAAAGTTCAGAACCCATTGGGTCGATCCTTTCCAAAGCCACAGCTTTCCCGGCCGAAGGAGCTTTTGCTCGCAAATCCTGCGATATGCCGCGTACATCTGCGGCTCGCGGTCCCGGAACTCCTTTGCGATCCCTTTGCCCATAACTCCAACGCAATTCACCGTGTTGACCAGTGTCTGGGCGGACGACTCGAGCAGGCTGGTTCGACGGTAGATCAACATAGCGTTCGCCGCTTCCTTCCAACATAATCTCGCGAACATAGGTAGAAGGAAAACGTGTTGATGTGAAGATGTAGGCGGCAATTGGCGTTGAAATCGAATAGGCGCCCTTCAACACCTCGAGAGGATGAAACTCGTGTCACCCCTACCAACTCAATTGGGTGCCTGCTGATCGCTGACCTAACCTTATACCAAGGCTCGAGGATGCTAACGCATCCTCGCCTTGAAAGAATTTCGAATATCTCAAATGCATCAAGGGCTTGAGATATTCGAAAGGGGAATACGAAGAGTCATTTTCAATGACTCTTCGTATTACACGGCTAAGAAGATTTCACCTGGGCGAGCGCGCCATTGACGTCGGAATTCGCCGAAACTAACCGACCAAGCACGCTGAAGTGAAGGCGTGGGGTTCGGATTCACTCCTTCTTACCTTTTAACGCACCGGCAAGCTGGACGATTAGGGAGTAAATCTGCGGGTCAATTTGGGCAGAATCGAGCGATGAGAAAGTTGAGGTTCTATCAATATTCCAGTGCTGGGTAAGCCCCCGGTGATGGCCGTCTTGCGATGTTGATGGGAACATCGGAAGTCCTAGTGCAAACACTAGGAGTAGTCCTATGACGAAGCATCCGATTGAAGTGATCACGTCCGTTGAGCGTCGCCGGCGCTGGTCTCGCGAGGATAAGGAGCGGTTGGTTGCGGCCTGCCTTGAGCCTGGTGCGGTTCTTTCCGAGATTGCGCGATCGGCTGACATCCACGTGAACCAGCTCTTTCGGTGGCGCAAGGAACTCTGCCGGATCGAGGAGCCGAGGCCTGACACGGCGAGCACGTTGGTGCCCGTGATCGTGTCGGAGGCCGC
>NZ_JHXQ01000037.1 GCF_000621665.1 Allorhizobium undicola ORS 992 = ATCC 700741 | reverse complement strand
CCCAGACAAAGCATCCATCCGACGAAAAATCAAAAAAGCGGGATGGGACGATCAGTTCCTCATCTCAATGATCGCTCATATGCAATAGCCCTGCCCTTGAGGGGGAGATGCCTGGCAAGGCAGAGGGGGGTAGGCCACGCCACATGCCTAAGCGTCGTGTACTGTGGCGTTTGATAAAACGCACAAAGGACGCTGTATTATCTCGGCTTGCTCGCCACGCCCGCCACATAGGTTTCCACCACCGTGCGGTCATCGCCTATGGTCTGCATGAGGAAAAGCTCTTCGTGCAACTCTTTTACCGCCTGCATTTTCAAGGCCATGGCGGGGGTGGCGCTGCTGTTCAGCACCACGAAATCGGCTTCCGTCCCCGGCTCCAGCGTGCCGATCCGGTCGGCCAGCGACAGGGCCTCGGCATTGCCGCGTGTCATGTGCCAGTAGCTGTCCAACGGGTTCAGCCGCTCGCCCAGCAATTGCTGGATCTTGTACGCCTCGTCCAGCGTGCGCAACATGGAATAGCTGGTGCCGCCGCCAATATCGGTGGCCAGCGCCACGCGCACCGGCTTTTCCCGCCGCTGAATGGCCTTGAGCGGAAAGAGGCCGGAGCCGAGAAACAGGTTGGAGGTGGGGCAATGGACGGCCACAGAGCCGGTCTGCGACAACACATCCGCTTCCCGCTCGGAAAGGTGGATGGCATGGCCGAAAAGCGTCCTCTCGCCAAGCAGGCCATAGCGGGCGTAGATGTCGGTATAATCCTCCGCTTGCGGATAGAGCGAGCAGGTAAAATCGATCTCCTCCCGGTTTTCGGAAAGATGCGTCTGGATATGCAGATCGGGAAATTCGCGGGCCAGCGCCTGCACCATCTCCATCTGTTCGGGCGTCGAGGTAATGGCAAAGCGCGGCGTGATCGCCACCAGATTGCGGGCGCGGCCATGCCAGCTTTCGATGATTTCGCGCGTCTCGTCATAGCCGGATTGCGGCGTATCGAGAAGACCTTGCGGGGCGTTGCGGTCCATCATCACCTTGCCGGCGATCATGCGCGTGCCGCGTCTGGCGCTTTCGGCAAAAAAGGCATCGGCGGAGGTTTTGTGGACGGAGCAATAGGCCACCGCCGTCGTCGTGCCGTGACGCAGGAATTCATCGAAGAAATGCGTGGCGATCCTTTCCGCATGGGCGGTTTCCACGAAGCGGCATTCCTCCGGGAAGGTATAGGTATTCAGCCATTCCAGCAGATTGGCGGCATAGGAGCCAATCACCTGCATTTGCGGAAAATGCACATGGCAGTCGATAAAACCCGGCAGGATGAGATGCGGGCGATGATCGATCTCCACCACCTCCTCATTCCCCGGCTTGACCGAGGCATAGGAGCCCACTGCCAGGATCAGGCCGTTTTCCACCAGAAGCGCGCCATCCGTTTCGTACAGATAGCTGTCCCGGTCCGCCATGTGCTGCGGGGCACGGCGGAAGGATAAAAGACGGCCACGGATCAGGGTCTTGGTCATGCAGGGCATCTCTTTCAGGGGGTGGGCAAGTTCAGGGGGTGGGCGGGCCTTTGACGGCGCTTTCATACCATGCCACCAGCAGGCGGCGTTCTTGCGGGGTCACTTCGGATATATTGCCGGGGGGCATGGCATGGCTCCGGCCGGCCTGCAAGTAAATTTCGCGGGCATGGCTGGCAATTTCGCCATCGGTTTCGAATCTGACGTTTTTGGGCGGCCGCGCCAGCCCCTCCCAGACGGGCTCTGCCGCATGGCACATGGAACAGCGCGCCTGAATGACATCACGCGCCGCGCCGAAATGCGCATCCGCCATGAAGCGCTGTTGCATGGCAGAAAGGCTTGCATTCTCCGCCTTTTCCTCCGGGCGCGGCACGGTGGAAAGCCACATGATGATGATAAAGATGACGGTGGTGGCCATCCAGGTCCAGATCGGCCTGCCCTTGCGGGCGTGAACCGTGTTGAACCAGTGGCGGATGGTGACGCCCATCAGAAACACCAATGCCGCGATAACCCAGTTATAGGCCGTGGCGAAGGCCAGCGGATAATGGTTGGACAGCATGAAGAAGATGACGGGCAGCGTCAGATAGTTGTTGTGCAGCGAGCGTTGCTTGGCGATGCGGCCATATTTCGGGTCTGCCGTGCGCCCGGCGATCAGGTCCGCCACCACGATGCGCTGGTTGGGCATGATGATGAAAAACACATTGGCCGACATGATGGTGGCCGTGAAGGCCCCGAGATGCAGAAAGGCGGCACGGCCGGTAAACACCTGCGTATAGCCCCAGGCCATGGCCACCAGCACCGCGTAAAGCAGGATCATCAGGCCCCAGGTGTTGTTGCCGATGGGCGATTTGCACAAAAGATCATAGCAAATCCAGCCGATGGACAGCGACACCAGTGAAATGGCAATGGCCTGCCACGGCTCCAGCGGCAGCACGTGGGCGTCGATGAGAAAAAGATCCGCGCCGCCATAATAAACCACGCACATCATGGCAAAGCCGGAGAGCCAGGTGAAATAACTTTCCCATTTGAACCAGGTCAGATGCTCCGGCATGGAGGCGGGCGCAACCAGATATTTCTGAATGTGATAAAAGCCGCCGCCATGCACCTGCCATTCCTCGCCATAGGCTCCCACCGGCAGGCCGGGCCGCTTCACCAGCCCCAGATCGAGCGCGATGAAGTAGAAGGACGAACCAATCCACGCCACGGCTGTCACCACATGCAGCCAGCGCACGGCAAAGGCCAGCCATTCCCAGGCAATGGCGAATTCATACATCTGCGAACCCCGCTTTTCTCTTTTCCGCACATTGCAGAATTCTTGACGTCAAGAAAAGTGGGCCATCCCGATAATCAGCAGGATTTTAGAGCACTTCCGGTGAACACGGGTTCACCTGCAATGCTCTAACTTCTTGTTTCCGCGCATTTCCGGACGCAAAACCGACTACACTTTTGCTGGAAATGCTCTAGAGCATAATCCGCAGACAGGTATTCGGTTTTACGGGCGGGCGTGCAGCAAATACGGCGCAGGAACTTCAAAAAAGCATACACCGGCCGTTGCAAATTGGGATAAAAGTCCTTTTTAAGCAAAAAATCCCGCATAAAAATGAATAAAAGCCTTTTATATGCAAATAATTTAATTATCTTATCTATATAGATGAAATAACACATTACGTATAAATTTTGAACTTAGTCATTTTTAAACACATATCCCGCACCATTTCTGCATAAAAGCGGGAAAGTGGATCCATGCGCAATCTATCGTTTATGAACCGAATTGTTTTGCTTGCAGCCTTTGCCCTGATTATCACAGCAGGGGCATTGTTCATTCGCAACACGCAAGCCTATCACGAGATCATCTCGGAACGGCGTGACATGCTTTCGAAAATGAACGAAAATGCCGTTTCCATCCTGAAACGTTATCAGGGATACGAAGCCTCCGGCAAAATGACGCGCGAAGCGGCGCAGGCCGATGCTGCCGCCCAGATCATGGCGATGCGCTACGGCGCGGACGGTTATTTCTGGATCAACGATCTCAACACGGTCATGGTTGCCCACCCGATAAAGCCGGAACTGAACGGCAAGGACATCAGCGGCATCAAGGATCCCAACGGGCTTTACCTCTTCCAGGAATTCGTGAAGGTGGCCAAGGCCAGGGGCAGCGGTTTCGTGGATTACATGTGGCCGAAGCCCGGCGCCAGCGAACCGGTGGAAAAAAACTCGCACATCCTGCTGTTCCAGCCCTGGGGCTGGGTGGTCGGCACCGGCATGTATAACGACGATATTGCCGCCATTCACCACCGGACGCTGTTCACCACGGCCGCCCTTTTGGGCGTGGCGTCGCTGCTTATTCTTTCGGGCTGCGTCATGGTTGGCCGGTCCATGTCACGTCCGCTGAACCAGCTGAAAGATTTGATGATCGGACTGTCGCGCAACGAAACGGCCGTGGATATTCCCTTCACCGGCGACCGTAACGAGACGGGCGAAATGGCGCGCGCGCTCATCGAGATCCGCACCTCGCTGGATCAACGCAACCGGCTTGAGCAGGAGCGCGGCGCCCAGAGTGAAGCCATGGCAGAAAGCCATCGCAGCCGCGAGGCCATGGATGCGCATTTCCGCCAGCAGCAGCAGGCCCTCATCGACGGGCTGGCAAAGGCCTTCGAACGGCTTTCCAACGGCGACCTGACGGTGCGGCTTTCCGACATGCCGGACAGCTATCGCAAGCTCGAGGTGGATTTCAACGCCGCCATCGCCACGCTGGGCGATACCCTGCATCAGATCACGCTTTCCAGCGAAACGGTTCTAAGCTCGGTGGACAAGATCGGCGAGGCGGTAAGCCAGCTTTCCGGCCGCACCGAAGGTCAGGCCGCCAACCTTCAGGAAACCGCCACGTCGGTGGGCGAGATCAGCCGCACCATCCAGAACTCCGGACGCAGCATCGATAACGCCAAAACCATGGCCATGGCTGCCAAGGACGATGCCAGCGCCTCCGGCACGATTGTCGGCCAGGCAATCGAGGCCATGGGCCGCATCGAGGAATCCTCCAGCAAGATCAACGAGATCATCGGCGTCATCGATGAAATTGCCTTCCAGACCAATCTGCTGGCGTTGAATGCGGGCGTGGAAGCGGCCCGTGCGGGCGAAGCGGGCAAGGGGTTTGCCGTCGTCGCGCAGGAGGTGCGCGAGCTTGCCCAGCGCTCGGCCACGGCTGCCAAGGAGATCAAGGGGCTCATTCAGGCCTCCGGCGGCCATGTCGGCTCCGGCGTGAAACTTGTGGAGGCAACAGGCGCCGCGCTCAAGGGCATCGATCAACGTATCGTCACCATCAATTCCAGCATTGACGACGTATCGCATCTGGCCCGCGAGCAATCCTCGAGCATTTCGGAGATCAACGCCGCCATCGGGCAGATAGACCAGATGACCCAGCAGAATGCCGCCATGGTGGAGGAAACCACCGCCGCCACGCTGATGCTGAAAAGCGAGACCGAGCATCTGCGAAATCTCGTGGCACGGTTCATCATCGAGCGGCAGGAGGCATCCCGCTACGCGGCCTGACCATAGCCCGGCAAACGAAAGCCGCTTTTGCAGGCCGCATCAGGGCGTGGGCATCCGCCCTTGAGCCTTTGCGCTTTAGCCCTATATCCCGCTTGCCGCGCCCTGGGCCCTCCCGCCCTCCTCTGGCGCGGCACGGTTTTTTCAAGCGGATAAACGGGGCCGCATCCGCCGCCCCTCCGCCAAGATGCAAGGATAGATCATGGCCATTGCAAGAGGTTATGCCGCGACCGACGCCAGCAAGCCGCTGGAGCCCTTTACCTTTGACCGCCGCGAGCCGAACGAGGACGATGTCGTCATCTCGATCAAATATTGCGGCGTCTGCCATTCCGACATTCATCAGGCCCGCAACGAATGGGGCAATTCCGCCTTCCCTATGGTTCCCGGTCACGAAATTGCCGGGATCGTCACCGCCGTTGGCGCGAAGGTCAGCAAGTTCAAGGTGGGCGATCACGTCGGCATCGGCTGTTTCGTCGATTCCTGCGTGCATTGCCAGACGCGGGACGTCGATCACGAACAATATCTGCCGGGCCTCGTCCAGACCTATAATTCGGTGGAAGCAGACGGCAAGACGCCAACCTATGGCGGCTATTCCGACAGCATCGTCGTGAAGGAAGGCTATGTCCTGTCCATTCCGGATAATCTGCCGCTGGACAAGGCCGCCCCGCTGCTCTGTGCCGGCATCACGCTTTATTCGCCGCTTTCGCACTGGAAGGCCGGTCCCGGCAAGAAGGTTGCCATCATCGGCATGGGCGGCCTTGGCCATATGGGCGTGAAGCTTGCCGCCGCCATGGGGGCGGAGGTAACGGTTCTCAGCCAGTCGCTTTCCAAGAAGGAAGACGGGCTGAAATTCGGGGCGAAAGACTATTACGCCACATCGGATGCCGCGACGTTCGAGAAGCTGGCCGGTAGCTTCGACCTCATCATCAACACCGTCAGCGCCGAGATCGACTGGAACGCCTACCTCAACCTGCTCAAGGTCGATGGCACCATGGTGCTGCTGGGCGTGCCGGAAAATCCGGTTCCGGTCCACGCTTTCTCGCTCATCCCCGCCCGCCGCTCCCTGGCAGGCTCGATGATCGGCTCGATCAAGGAAACCCAGGACATGCTGGATTTCTGCGGCAAGCACAACATCACGCCTGACATCGAAATCATCGACATCAAGGAGATCAACACCGCCTATGAGCGCGTCTTGAAAAGCGATGTGCGCTACCGCTTCGTCATCGACATGGCAACGCTGGACGGCTGAGACTGCACAGCATTTTCAGGAGAAGTGGAACCCGGTTTTCCGTCTGAAAATGCGCAGAACCAAATAGTCAGCGCATTTTCAGGGCAAGGAACCACAGTACACGACGCTGAGGAATGCCGGGTGGCCTACCCCCCTCTGCCTTGCCAGGCATCTCCCCCTCAAGGCAGGGCTATTGCATATGAGCGATCATTGAGATGAGGAACTGATCGTCCCATCCCGCTTTTTTGATTTTTCGTCGGATGGATGCTTTGTCTGGGTGCTGGCGGATGATGTTGAGTGCGAGTTTTCGCAAGATAGAGAGGTTTTGCGGGCCGTTGTCTTTGCGATTACGGGCCGCATCTTCACAGAAGGCTACGTCGAGTACCCAGTGTAACTGGTTTTCGATCGTCCAGTGCGCCCTGACTACCCGCAGGAAAGCCTCGGCACTGATTTCCCTGGAGAGCAGGAAATGTCTGAGATGGTGGGTCTTGCGCCCGTCGGGCTCGAT
>NZ_JHXQ01000036.1 GCF_000621665.1 Allorhizobium undicola ORS 992 = ATCC 700741 | reverse complement strand
CCAGCTCCTCTTCCATCTCATCAGCAGGCTCTATGAGCGGACATCGATCATCGTCACGACAAACCTGGCCTTCGGCGAGTGGCCAGCCGTATTCGGCGATGCCAAAATGACCGCCGCTCTGCTCGACAGGCTCACCCACCATTGCGAGATCGTGGAAACCGGGAACGAATCCTGGCGCTTTAAAAACCGCTCTCAAAGCTAAAGCCGAAAAGACAAACAACCCGCGCCCGCAGGCCCCTGCGCTAAATGGAGAGCTCCGGGCCTACGCGCGCTGACCCGATGCAACCAGAGGCAGGGGTCCCTTTTGGGAGCCGATAAGGGGTCCCGTTACGACGCCGATTGACATCTTGTTGTAGCCCTCGATACCTGACGCTACCTTCTTTTCTCTCCGGTCATCAGGTCAGAGTCGATGCCTATGACTGCTGGAGGCGGATCACAGACGACGTGAAGCCGCGAATGCTGGAGGTTCGCGATTGTGAGCCATGCGGAGCCGCCTCTTGAAAAGCCGACACGCAACCGATATATATTGAGCATAGTCGAGAGCGCTGATCCGTCGGTGCGTTGAACGATTGTTTCACTCGGCTTACCGAATTCGAGCGGACCGCATGCGGTCCGCTTTTTCGTTTCAGGGGGATTCGTTGCATCTGCTATATCTCGACGAGTCTGGTCACTCGCATGATCCAAGCTCCGACTTCTTTGTCCTTGCAGGCTTTAGCATATTCGAGCGTCAAACACATTGGCTCGAAGCCCAGATAGATCCTGTAGCGGCGCGCTTTAGCTCAACCAATCCTCGAGAAATCGAGTTCCATGGAAACCCGATGCGCTCGGGCAACGGTACCTGGAAAGGTGTGCCTCCCGAAGACAGAGTTCAAGCCGTCGTCGATATCTTGTCGCTACTGGCAGACAAGCAATTGCAGTTGAAGGTCTACGCCTGCGTCATCGAAAAGAAGCTCTTCTTTCCGAGCGACATTCTGGCTCGGAGCTTCGAGGAGGTGGCTTCGTGTTTTGACGGCTATCTGAAGACGCTTTACAAGAAAAAGAACCCCCAGCGCGGCTTGGTCATCCTCGACAAGAGCAACTACGAGGAGAAAATCCAAACCCTCTCTCATGTGTTCAAGCACGTGGGGCATGCCAACGGCCAACTTCGCAACTTTGCCGAAGTCCCGCTTTTTCTGGATTCAAAGGCATCGCGCCTGATTCAGATGGCGGATTTGATCGCCTACTGGATTTTCCGTCACTTTCAGTCCGGCGACCAGCGCGGCTACGACCTCATAAGGCCCTACTTTGCCCGGTATGGCATAGGGCCAGTCTCAGGTCTGCGCTGTCATGTCTCGCCGGAGACAGAGGCGCGCCTCGCTTCGCTTCCAGTTCCAGCTCACCCTTTTCCGAAAGCAACACCGAAAGCTGTTGCCGCCGCATCCCAAGTCACCACGCCTGAGGATTAAAGCGGTTTTGGAGGTGCATGCGCTCCCTCGACGCGCTTGGTTTGAGCATTTTTCAGTGAAAGTTCCGGCTCTTGACCTTCAGCGTGTCGATATGAAGATCGGGTGTGAACATGTCCCGCGGAACGACCGGCTTTGGCCGATCGCGTGAATCCGGCCCGCCGCCGCCATGGGCAAACTCGTCGCCTCTCCCCGTCGGCAGCTTGAAGTCGGTATCCCGGTCGGCCAGACCAACCAGATCGCCTGAGAGGTCGAAGAGTTGCTGGGCGACGAGATGGACCACCTCCCCTTCCCGCTGGATGCGACCGTTGATCGCCATCATCGAAGATCCCAGCACGACACGCCTGCGCTTCTCGAACAGAGTGGGCCAGACAACGACGTTGGCCGGGCCTGTTTCGTCCTCGATGGTGATGAACATGACGCCCTTGGCCGATCCCGGCTTCTGCCGCACCAGTACCAAGCCAGCAGTGTGAACCCAGCGTCCATCGCGCGCATTCATCGCCTCGGCGCAGGTGATGATATTGCGCTCCAAGAGGTCCTTGCGCAGGAAAGCGACGGGATGCTGCCTCAGGGTCAAACCGATGTGGCTGTAATCCTCGATGACGTTGTGGCCATCGGTCATCTGCCGAAGCGCCACCTCTGGCTCCTGCTGCTCAGCAATCGCCGTCGCCTCGCGTTCGGCTGCGGCTGCAAACAACGGTAACGGCTCGTCGCGCAATGCCTTGATTGCCCAGAGAGCGTCGCGGCGTTCGAGTTTCAGCGATGGCAGGAAGGCATCGGCCTCTGCGAGTTGAACAAGCGCTTCGGTCGGTACGCCGGACCGGCGCCACATGTCGTCGACAGAGACAAACGGGCTGTTCATACGCGTTGCAACGATCCGCGCCGCATCCGCGACCGCCAGCCCCTTCACCTGCCGGAACCCCAGCCGGACAGCATGTCGATCGGTACTGCCTATCTTTTCCAGCGTGCAGTCCCAGCGCGAGCGGTTGACGCAGACCGGCCTCACCTCAACACCATGCTTGATCGCATCTCCGACGATCTGGGCCGGCGCATAGAAGCCCATCGGCTGGCTGTTCAAAAGCGCTGCGCAGAAGACGTCGGGGTAGTGACACTTGATGTAGTTCGAAGCGTAGGCAATCAATGCAAAAGAGGCTGCATGGCTTTCCGGAAAGCCGTAGGAGCCAAACCCCTCAAGCTGCGAGAAGGTCTTTTCGGCAAACTCGGACGAATATCCGTTTTTCACCATGCCTGAGACGAGCTTGTCTTTGAAGCGAGAGACACCGCCCGTAAATTTGAATGTGGCCATGGATTTGCGCAGCTGATCAGCCTCGCCACCGGTAAAGCCGGCACAGACCATGGCGACGCGCATGGCGCTCTCCTGAAACAGCGGCACGCCCAGCGTCTTGCCGAGCACCGCCTCCAGCTCAGGGGTCGGATAGACAACGTCCTCCTTGCCTTCACGCCGACGAAGATAGGGATGCACCATGTCACCCTGGATCGGACCGGGACGCACGATCGCCACCTGGACGACGAGATCATAAAAGGTCCGGGGCTTTAGCCGCGGCAGCATCGCCATCTGCGCGCGGCTCTCGATCTGGAAGGTGCCGAGCGTGTCCGCCTTGCGGATCATCGCGTAGGTTGCGGCATCCTCCTGCTCGATCTTCGAGAGATCAAGGTGCTGGCCCTTGTGTTCGCGGATGAGATCGAAGGCCCTGGCCATGCAGGTGAGCATCCCGAGCGCCAAGACGTCCACCTTCATGAATTTCAGTGCCTCAACGTCATCCTTGTCCCATTCGATGATCTGCCTGTCTTTCATCGTCGCCGGTTCGATCGGCACGAGATCGTCCAGCCGGTCATGGGTTAGGACAAAGCCGCCGGGATGCTGACCGAGATGACGCGGCGCGCCCATCAACTGCTGCGCGAGTTTCAGGGTGAGCGCCAGACGCCGGTCATTGGGGTTGAGGTTGAGTTCCCTGATGTTTCGGTCGGGAACTTCTTCCGACCAGGACCACATGCCCGATGACAGCGCCTTGATGACATCTTCAGGCAGTCCGAGCGCCTTGCCGACATCGCGGATTGCGCCCTTGGCCCGGTAGCGGGTGACGGTCGCACAAAGTGCCGCCTTATCCTTGGTATAGGTCTTGTAGATCCACTGAATGACCTCCTCACGCCGTTCGTGCTCGAAGTCGACATCAATATCCGGCGGCTCGTCGCGTTCCTGACTGACGAAGCGCTCGAAGAGGAGATCATTGGTCGAGGGATCGATCGAGGTGATGCCAAGGATATAGCAGACAGCGCTGTTGGCCGCAGATCCCCTGCCCTGGCAGAGAATGCCCTGACTTCGGGCAAAACGGACGATCGAAAACACCGTCAGGAAGTAAGGCGCGTATTTCATGGTGCGGATGAGATCGAGCTCGTGCTGAACGGTCTTTAAAACATCCGGTGGCAGGCCTTCCGGATAACGATCCGGCGCACATTCCCAGACATAATGCTCGAGCGATCCTTGAGCATCCTTGCCCGGCACGATGGCTTCCTCCGGGTACTGGTAGGTCAGTTCCTCAAGCGAGAATTTGCAGCGACGCACGATTTCCAGGGTTCGCGCGAGTGCTTGCGCGTAGCGCGGAAACAGGCGTGCCATTTCCTCCGGTGGCTTGAGGTAGCGGTCGGCGTGGCGTTCGCGCTCAAAGCCGACATCGTCGATTGTGGTGTTGTGCCTGATACAGGTGACGATGTCCTGCAATTGCCGCCGGCCCGGCTCATGAAACAGCACATCATTGGTGACGACGGTCCTGACCTTGAACCGCGCCGCCATGTTGGAAATCTCATGCAGCCGCAACTGGTCGTTCGGTCGCCGACGCAAACAGAGAGAGACGTAAGCGCGATCACCAAACAGCTCAGCCATCTTGCGAAGCTGCGAGGCGCAGGTGGCATCCGGCAGATCCGGCACCAGAATGCCGATCATGCCCTCTGCGTAAGCGACGATATCGTCCCAATGCAGGATGCAGTTGTTCTTGCCGCCGCGCGACTTGCCGAGCGTGATCAGCCGCGTCAGACGCGAATAGGCGGCTCGATCCATCGGATAGACCAGCACCGACATGCCATCAGCCAGATCGAGACGACAGCCAACGACCAGGCGCAACCCGGTGGCGCGCGACGCCTCAAGCGCCCGAACAATTCCGGCAAGCGAATTGCGATCGACGACGCCGATTGCGTCGATACCGAGCTGTTTCGCGGTCTCAAACAACTCCTGTGCAGAGGAGGCGCCGCGCAGAAAGGAAAAGTGGGTCGTGACCTGGAGCTCGGCGTAGCTCATGCGAAGATCCCGTGGCAGAACCAGCGATGGGACCCGGTCTCGGGATCCACTCCGTCGCCGGAGCGGAACACCCACAGGCGCTCGCCTGCCTCGTCCTCGATGACAAAGTAGTCGCGTACCGCCTCCATCTCGGCGTCGCGCTGCCACCACTCCCCGAAGATGCGTTCCGGGCCATCGGCGCGTTTGACCTTACGGCGCTTGCCGCGCCACACGATCGAGACGGGCGGCCGGTCCGGCATCAGAGCGATTGCCTCGATCAGTTCGGGCCGTGATAAAAGCCGGACCGGACGGCGCCAGTGGCTCACCCAGCCAATTGCAATCGGTTCAGCGACCGGACTGATCCGCTGGACGGAGCGTTCCGGCACATCGGATGCAACCGGCGCGACGCGATAGACCCTCTGTCCACGGTTTCCATAAATGTCGATCAGAGGCGTCACATCGGTGATGTCATCCTCGACCAGAGCAGAGACTTTCTGCGCCTCCTCCAATGGCTCTACCATGACGGCCACAAGAGTGAGCTTTTCGATCCCGAAACCCGGCTCGATCTTTTCCGTGCGGTCCCGGAACAGTTTCGTCAGCCAGGCAATGTCACGGGCAGGCTTGACTGTTCCGGCACGGATCGCCTGCCTCGTGCCATCGACCTTCTCGACGATGAGATCGGCGCGACGCACGCCGAGCCCACGCTTCTGGAGTTCATCGACCAGTTGGACGACAAGGCGCCCGACATATTTATTGATGGTCTCGGCTGCCCCGATCGGCTCAGCAAACGCTTTTGAGACTTCGACCAGGTCAGGCGTGCGGATCGGATCGATCGGCTCGGCGACACGACAGAGCATCTGATCGAGGCGGCGGCCGACCTCCGGACCGAAGCGGAGCGTCAGCGGCGCTCGCGGGGTGTTGGCAAGCTCACCGATCGTCTGGAAACCAAGGATACGGAGATCGCTGACAATCTTTGTCGGCAGACGCAAAAGCGAGATCGGCAGCTTTTCGACTGCTCGGACCGTCTCGCCCGGTGGAACGACGAGTGTCTCGCGGTTGATGGCACGGGCGCAGGCATGGGCCGCACCCCAGCTGTCGGCGACCGCCACACGGGCTGTCAGCTTCCTGCCCAGGAACTGGTTGGCGATCTTTGTCACCATTGGCAGCTCGCCGCCCTGCAGGTGGTCGGCGCCTTCGGTATCCATGACAATGCCGTCGATCCCGTCGATGGCAACGATTGGCGAATAGATCGTCAGCGCCCAGAGCGTGATGCGTTCGAGGGCTACCCGATCGGCTTCGATATCCGCGTCGACCATCATTAGACCGCGAAACAGCGACTGCGCCTTTGCCGCCGGCATGCCGACATGTACGCCTGCCTTTCTGGCTACCGGGTCGGCAGCCGAAACCCATCGCTTGGATCCCGACTTGGCAATCACGGCGATTGGCTGCTCAGGCGGAATAGACGGATCGGCGCGACGAATGCGATCCGTCGGCAGATCCGGAAGATAAACGGATACGACCCTTGTCATCACACGCTCTCACGAGAAACTCAGCACACTCACCCGCTTTCACGCGCATCAATTCCAGAAACCACTGAGGCCTCCCCACGCCTGGGACCGGCAACTCTTCCGACGGCATCACACTCACCCGCCATCTGGTGGTCGAGGCCGTCGGCTGGCCAAAGTCATTCGCCTCCGTCTGCCTGCGCCATCGTCTGACCACGAGCGCCATGGTTCCGGTTCGCTCGGCCGCCAGTTGGAGACGCCGGGAACTGACCATCGGCAGGCGAACGAGCTCGCCGACGACGGCGCCGAGACCGCCGAAGGACAGGCCCTCCTCCATATTGGCCAGAACATCCTCTTCCTTGTCGGACTCGACGAAGATGACACGGTCGGGATGGAGCCCCACCTGGGCAAGAGCCGGAAAGAACAGATCCGGTCGCGTCAGACACCAGATGACAGGACCTCTGGTCCGCGCAGCAATGCCGGCCACACAAAGGGCGGCCGCCGCTCCATCGACCGTACCCGAACCTCCGCCCGCGAACTCATGCAGCGCTCCATAGGCAAGGCCGCCGCCTGGCAAGACAGCGTCAATCTCAGGCACGCCGAAGGAAAGACAGCCGGCACGTCTGGCCTGCGCGCCCTCCATCGACGCGATGCGCTCGCGCAGATCGGAGACCACAGCGGAAACCTCCCCCGGGTTCCTCGGGGCACGGGCAGCAGTCATCGTTCACGGCTCCCTTCAAGGTCGCGTTGGCGGTTTCGACATCATGTCGGGCGGCTATTTGTTCACTATCTGTTCTTATGCCCCTAAAGAGTCAAGCATGGTCAGGTCTAGGAATATCCCCCTAGCATTAGCGATTTTGAAGATTCCGAACAGAATCAATCGCGTAGGGCGAAGAAGAATTTTTTCTGGACTTTCTGGTGCTTGGGCAGTGCCAGTGGATAGCGGGGACAGTCTTCAGATCGTCGCATTGTTCTTAAGTGTCAATCGGCGTCGTAACGGGACCCCTTATCGGCTCCCAAAAGGGACCCCTGCCTCTGGTTGCATCGGGTCAGCGCGCGTAGGCCCGGAGCTCTCCATTTAGCGCAGGGGCCTGCGGGCGCGGGTTGTTTGTCTTTTCGGCTTTAGCTTTGAGAGCGGTTTT
>NZ_JHXQ01000035.1 GCF_000621665.1 Allorhizobium undicola ORS 992 = ATCC 700741 | reverse complement strand
CCTGTCTCTGAGCCGGTCGACTACATGCTGAAGCGCTGGGATGGATTTACGTCATTCCTCGAAGACGGCCGGATCTGCCTGACGAATAATGCCGCCGAACGCGCGCTCAGAGGCTTCGCACTCGGAAGAAAGTCATGGCTCTTCGCCGGATCGGATCGTGGTGCTGAACGTGCGGCGTTCATGGCGACACTGATCATGAGCGCCAAGCTCAATGACATCGATCCACAGGTCTGGTTAGCCGACGTCCTCACCAGCATTGCAGACACACCGATCAGCAGGCTGGAGCAATTGCTTCCCTGGAATTGGAAACCCAAGACGTTGGGTGCTCAGGCGGCCTGAACCGCGGCCTTCACCGGATGCTTACAGTGCTGGAGGTGGCGTCGCCTTAACGGTTGGAACGCTTGGTGATGACCTGTTTCGCCTGTTTCAGGCGGCGATCGAGCCAACGATTTCACGCCAGATCGAGATGGCGTGAGCGCGAAGCTGGCGATGGTCAGTTGCGGTGAGATGTTTGCGGTGGAGAAGGAAAAGATTGGCGATCTGGCCATGAGTTGAGACAAAACGCTGACATTGTCGCGCTGACTTGAAGCGCATCATTCGCCGTTCGCGTCGTCGCACAGCAAGATGAGAATTCTCGGCTCGATTGTTCAATCCCTTATGCGAGCGGTGCTCGACGTCCGGCATCAACTCCGACTTTGCAGCCGAATAGGAACGCAGCTTGTCGGTCACCATGACGTGCGGGGCGATACCTTGGTCCTTGAGAAGCTTGCGTATGAAACGCAGGGGGCTGCTTTGTTTCTTCGGCTTTGCAGCAGGGCATCGAGGACGTGGCCGTTGGCAGCGACAGCGCGCCACAACCAGTATCTCTTCCCCTTGATCGTCACCACCATCTCATCGAGGTGCCATTTGTCGCAAAAATGGCCTCGTGAGCGGCGTCTGAGCTGATCAGCAAATTTTAAGCCGAATTTCGCCGCCCATTCCTAGACAGTCTGGAACGAGACGTTGATGCCTCTCTCCGCCAACAGATCTTCGACGTCGCGTAAGCTGAGCGAAAATCGGTAGTAGAGCCAGACCGCATGGGCGATGATCTCAGCGGGAAAGCGGTGGCGTTTGAAGTGGACGAGTGGGGCTTCAGTCATGCAAGCTCGGTATCAACTCAATGCAAACAGGCGGTTAAAGCGACGCCACCGATCCCACATTTTGATCGATGTCCGGTTAACTTTACGGTGCCTGACGCGCCCATAAAGCCGAGGCAAATTAGCGAGACCGTTCGCCGCCGTCCAGCGGGACCACCAAAGCCTTCAACTATACTTTGTCCCAGCGAATATTTCTAATGCACCTATCAGTGTAGGTGTAAAATCAAGCCTGTGTTTGTTTAAGAATTCGAGACAATCCTTGGCTTGGACAAAAATCAGATCGTCGAGCTCAGCTTTCCATCCTGAGGACGCGACTTCACTCGACGACATCTCAAGATTTGCAACAAAAGATATCTCCGGATGAATGTTGACGAGGTCGTTGACGATGCCGACGAGTTCAAGCGCAGAAGAGGCAAGTTCGATTCCGATCTCTTCCTGCACTTCCCGCTGAATGCACGAAAAAATGTTGGGCGTGGTCCCCTTCAAATCCAGCGCAGCATCAAAAAAACCTCCAAAGGTGAAAAATTTCCCCGGATTGACTTCCGCAGCTTGTGAACGCCGTCCAATGGGAATCCGTCCATCCACCGTTACCGGTATGACGCATGTCCCTATCGGATTTGCGCGTGCAATATCCTGTTTTTCAGATCGTGTAGCCACGTATTCGCGATAATCGGTCACCCCAACGTGAAGCACCAAATTACCATCTGTTCGCTGCTGGTGGCTGGCAAGCCGAAAAATTGCAGAATTATAGAGGCGACGACCTTCCGATGCAGCTGTTCTTTCGCGTGCTTGCCATTGCTGGTCAATTAGAACTAGATCCGAAACCGAATATACTGCATTATTTACCTTATCATCGAATATGGTGGTCACAGCCTCTTCGCTGCAGCGACCCGACCACGCGATGTGATATTGAGACGAAGAATTCTGGAGCATACATCAATTCCTTCTGTTTCTGGCTGCGGAAACCAGGTTCTCGTGCCAGGCGAGAAGCACGTAGATACCCCAGATCGCCCGATCGTTGACGGCTTCTCCAAGCAGCGCCCGTTTTGCGACATTTTCGAGTTTTGCTTTTACAAGCATTTGATCGAGATTGTTGGTGCCTGAATTGAAGCGATCCAAAAGCCGTTCATGGGTGCTCTTGTGAAACCAAATATCCGGAGGCACCTTAAACTTATGTTTCCGTTTTTCGAGAATGCCATCCGGAACAGAGCCGACGAGCTGTGATCGGAGGAGCGTTTTGTCAGAGCACCACGTGAAATGGGCGTCTGCGCTGAGGCCAGCGATGAAATTGCGGGCGGCCGCACTGGCGAGCGGAAAATGGACTCCTATCCCCCTTATCGAAGCGACTGCCCGATCTTTGGCAACGACATTTTCGGGCAACCAGGTCGCCGTCTGAATAGCCTTGAGAGCTTGAAACTCGTCCTGGGCTCCTGAGAGGGTTGCGATCGAAGACAAGGCGCTGACAGAATTTGTTTCTATCGACCCCGCGACTTCAAGGTCTGAAAACAAGGAGAGGCGTTCATCACGTGTCATACATGCGGCGTTTTCCAGATATCGCCTCGACAAGGCATGAAATTCGCGATCCGATCGTCGGTTGGCAGAATTGAAGCTCCAGCGCCGCGGAGGCCCCCAAAGTTCGTCCCCTCCTTCGCCTGAGACCAGGTCTGTCAGATCGTCTGGATAGCTGCCGACCAAGAGCGCACTTGGGATAATCGATCGATCGCAAATCGGTTCTTTTAACGCGCGGGCAATTCGATCCAGGTGATCTGGTGTGACGTTCTCAGCTCTATGTATCCAGTGCGGTCGCTTCGTTTGATTCTGCACCATTTCCGCGTAAGGGACTTCATCCCATTCGCTTCCTTTGAATCCAGCAGTCAGCAACACAAAATCAACATCGCTTTGATGGCAGCGTATGGCGTTTGTCGTTGAGTCAATTCCTCCACTGCAAAACAGTCCAGCCTTCCCTGCCAAGACACCTTTTAAATCTGAGTAGATCGTCTGAAGGAGTTCGGTGCATCGATCATGAACATCGCTTTCTTCAGAAGGCAGATAGGTTAGGATCGGCTTTTCGACCTCGATAAGCTCGCCAGATCGATCGAAAAGTATCGAACAGCCGGGCCGGACTTTTGCGATACCTTTGAGTAGCGTCCTAGGTGAAGGCAGATATTGGAATATGAGGAACTGGTAAACGCTGCTTATGTCCAAATCGGGTGTGTAAGACGTCGAGCATAGGCCGGAAATATCTGTGCTGACGATCCATTCCTTGGAATCGGTCTGCCGATAGAACAGAGGCACGCCGTCGACGGCCCCGCGCCAAGCCATCGTACGCCCTGACTGCCGATCTCTAAGAATGTACGAATGTTCGAAGCTGAGTGATGAAAGGCCGTCGAACCCCTCTTGCTCATAAGTGCTGATCAGCGTGTCACATCTTGATCTGATCGATTCCCTGTTCGCGCGCCCCGGGGCAAAAAGCTGGAGATCTGCCGTCATCCCTTTCCTGACATAAATGTTCTCACTTTCGTGCCCGTTTTCTGAAAAACGATCGATGGTCTGCTGAGTGTCCATCAGGCCGCGATCCTGGCATTCGTTTGTGAAGAAAACGCTTGAATTATGTGCCCGACAGTATGGTCGAAAGACGTTACGCCAAATGCCTTCGGCAAAAAGGGACCGAGATCGAGCTCAGGCTTCTGCTCGAGATGTTGCGTTAAAAATTCCAGTACCTGATCTGGAACGAGACTCGGCATCAATACCGAAGCGTGATGAAGGCAATAGTAGAGAGCAGCCTGGTTGCCGTACTGCAAGGACAGGTACGTGAGCCAATCCCAGTCGAAGCCATCCTTGCAATTATGAAGGACGGCGAAAAGATCGATAAGGTCTCGATAACTAGGCTGGTTCAGCACGAGCGGTTCATAATAGGCTCGACCGGCAAAGAAGAAAGCTAGGACTTCGGGCGCAAGAAACTCGTCGGCATCGCTGTAGATGCTATGATGCTTCAATCCGCGCAGGTAGTCATCTTCATCCATGCCGGTAGCGATATTGAAATGCAGATCTATAACGCTCAGCGCGTAGGTTTTCTGATTGTGGTTGAAATAAACGAAGAAATCCGGAGCTGGTCGGTCTAAATGAAAGTCAATCTGCTGCGTGCACTCAATCACTTTGTAGAACGCGTGAACCTGGTGGTGGCAGTTTCTCACCTCAAGCTTGTTTGCCGTCGGCAGAGGTTGTAACCGCAACATGCCAGGGTCGTCTGGTGAAAACAGATCGCGAAAGGCGGAACTCATGGTCCGGCCTTGGCGGTATCCGGATTCCTCCAGCACCCGAATTGCCGTATCCAAATCGGCTTGTCGAACCAGATAATCAAAGTCACCAGAAACTCTGGGCACGCCCGTTACGACCCGATTGAATTCCCGTCCCTTGAAAAAAAGGGGTCGGACCTGGGCGACATGAAGTTTCGAGACGATCCACTCGTGCTCTTTCTGCAAGCTCTCTGTGACAATGCCTCTGGCGTGGCGTAGCTCATGAACAAGCGTAGTTGCAGCATTGTCAAGTTTGACAGCTCCGCTTTCGGCGGCCTTTTCGATATAGGGAAAATACCGGAGGTATTTTCCCGAAATATCTGCTGCGCTATAGGCGAATTCTTCGGCGGAGATACCCAGCAATCTGAGCAAATTCGGGTTAAATCCCGTCTTCGACATGCCGGTAGAGGCATGGACTGCAACAAGGTAATTGATAATGTCGTGCCGCACGCTCATGCTTTCAATGCCTTTTGTTTGTAAATCGATTGGGCTTGGCAAATCTCTTCCACGCTTCCGAAATATGCTTGCTGGGTGGTGACCCCGCCCACTGGGTTTCCTCCCCAGTTGACAAATTCGCGTAGTCCCCCGGTCAGCTTCAGATCTTTGGAAAGAACTGTGAGACCGATCGACACGCCGGCGATAAATTGGCGGTCGGTCAGGAAAGTTTCAGCAGACGAGCGTCGAGGCCAACTTAATTGGTTGGCGATTGCTGGGAAACGCTTGCTCACGCGAGCTCTCCTTGTTGGCTCTGCAGATATTGCCGCATCGACGCGGAATAATGTGCGCTCGTTTCGAGAACAAGCTCGTCCCACGCATCGGTTCTCACTCCCAAGGCGCTCAACATCTTGACCAAATCGGGAACGTCGCGGTCCGTTATTTCGTCGAATTGGCAGAGTCTTTCGATCAGCTTGAGTCCGATGTCCAACCTCCAATCGGCGCGCTCGAATTTGGTGGATTGAAGTCTATCAAGGTAACTACGGCTTCGATCGAGAGCCTCCATTAAGCGCGCCCCAGGCACAGGTTCACTAGGTACTGCGCCTGGCCAAAGAAAACTGCAGGGCTCCCCCGGCGAGCAAAGGGCTGAGACTGCGAGGGCACTTCTTTGGCGAAGCCTCCACAGGACGGAAATAAAATCAATGTCTGCGCGTGAAGGTACGATAGCCGGATTTATCTGCTTCAGATATTTTATGACCTCCTCGTTGCGGGCCTGCAGGCCTGTCGAAGAGTCCAGAAGCGGATAGATTTGTCGCAACGTGGCATCCAGCACTTGCATTGGTCGAAAAATCAAAAACTCCCGCAAAGACGAAACCGGGTCGTCCGAGCAATGGATCAGGTTCATCGCCATGTTGCAGCCGCCAAAATCGCACCGAATTTGACCCGGAATGGTCTTGAAGGGGTCGGATGGCCCTTTCATACGAATAAGGTCAGCGTAGAGATCAACGTCTCGCATCCGGTTGTGTGATACGAGGAGCAATATCGACGGACCCGTCGTGTAAAGTCGCCGGTTTATCCACCAACTGGCGATTTGGTTCTGCTCATTCCGCAATGTGAGATTATATTGATAAAGCTCTTCAAACATCCTCTCCTTGGGATCCTGTATGAAATCGCCGTATAGAATGTTGTAGCCGTTTTCCATCAACCGCTCGAGGATTGGAAAATGCTTGTCGGCGCAAACGGCATCCGGCTTCAGCAGCACCAGTGCAATATGCTCGCACGTATCAAAAGCTTGCTGAGGAAGTGACTTTTTCAAATAGGATACGAACTCTTGGTGAAGATTCGTGCGAAGAAAATAACTCTGCGTCGCGAAACGAGTTGGTATCTCGTCAAACTGATGCATGTATTTCACCATAATCTATCCTAAACCTTTGTTTTACTAGTGTTAGCGGGCCAAAATCGTGCCGCTAGAAAAAATCCCACGGTTAAAACGATCAAAATTACACCCGCTTCGACGAAGCCGACGTAAGAGATGCCGAGCAATGTCACCACTAGACCAAAGAGAAGCGGTGTCGCTGCTTGGAAAACCGTCAATATGTTCGTGGCACCCGCCAGCAACACGCCCCTGTCGACGTTCGATCGCGCGTTGCCTAAATGAGCCATAGCAATAGGATAGGTCGTCGCCGACAGGACTGTGACCAGCAAGTAATGGGCTACGAGATAGATTGGCGAACTGTCGATTGTGGACGCCGCAGCGGTGCAGGCAATGCAACCTGCCGATGTCCACATAAACCCCTCCAGATTTCGCAGCCGCGAAATTCGGGAGGTTCCAAAGACTTGGAGGATGACGGCGGCTGTATTGCCGAGAGCAAGAACCAAGCTGATTTGCGAAGGCTGGATGTGGAATCGCTCTGACAGAACTAGAGCAAGTGTGGCGTTCTGTGCTGAATAGATACTATAGGCGACGAGCGCCCCGATGAAGCAAATGACGGATGTGCGCGGCAGTATCCCCGGCAGTGTGGTAAACCTTAACGGTGCCACGGCTTGCTCGTCCTCGCCCTGAAGCGCGGCGACGGAGCTCGGCAGAGGCGATTGAACCTTCCATGAGTTCCAGGCACCAATTCCTAACGAGAAAAAGGCCAGCAGCGAACACGAAAGTGCCACAACGAAAAGAGCTTGGTAGTCTTTGTCGCTCGATGGTGCAGCAAAATAGAGGCCAATCAGTCCGGCAATGAAGCCAAGCTTTATCGTCGAACTCAGCGTCGCCATTGCTGTCGCCGCACGACTTTTGCTCACATTGTCGCCGACAAGCGCCATCACGACACCGCCGGCCGCGCCATGGATGCCGCCCAATGCCCGTCCGATCAGCAACTCGGACGGACTGTTGGAGATGACCAAAAGATAGAAGCTCAGTATGCTGACGACATACGCCGTCATGATAACTGGGAGCCTGCCGATACGATCGCTTAGGTAGCCGAATAGGCCGGAAAGGAGGACAAGGGCAATTAGGTTTGAGCCCATGATATAAACGACCGTCTCCGAACTCGCACCAAATTTCAGTGCTGAGAAGGGTATGATGGGTACTGTGATGCTAAAGCCTACTGCCATCAGTAGCTGGCCGAAAAACAGACCGGTGAACTGTCGCGTCCAGATAGTTCCACTGTCGATGCGGTCTACTTCACGGGGCGAGATATTGGAAATTGCCTGCCGGTTCATCGTATACGATGCCGCGTTTGAACAAGCCGCAACATGAATTACGCCGCTACCGGATAGTTAAGTCGTTGGTGAGACTCGATGAGCGCCGACAGGAAAACCGACCGGTCAAAAATACCGCGTGCTTTTGACTGGGTACCCAGCCACATACCATAGGGAGCAGCAAAGCCGCGCTTCACGAGATCATGTGTCACTGACATGGGCACACCGAGGTTCGCAGCGAGCCGTCGGAGCGGCAACTTTGTGCCATTATCGACGTCGAGTTTGTCCCAAAGCTGAAGTTGACCAGCAGCCGCGATCACCTCATCATCCAAGTAGGGAGCTCTGACTTCAATGCCAAACGACCCGCTCAGAGCATCGGTTGTTCGCAGCAAACCCGGAAGCGAAAACTCCGTTTCAATCCAAGTCATCAACTCGCTGAGCTGGTCGACGGAATTTAATTCCTCCGGTATGGCGACATGTGAGAGCTTTGCCGAAGGGTTGCGCGCCAGCAACCTCAGATAGTTTTCGCCTGGCGATACTTGCGGGTCATAAATTGAATTGAGATGCTGCTGCAAGGGAAGATAGTTGTCCGCAACAGCGGGAGTCTTCCCGGCTATTTTCGCTACAAACAATCGCATCCGCTCATATCCGAGGAAAAACTCGTCGGCGCCGAGACCGCTGTAACACACGCGAATTCCTCTCTTGGCGAGTTCTTCGTAGATGACGTATTCTGGAAACACGCTCGCATTGCCAATGGGGAATTGGAGACGTCTTGTGATGTCGTCGATGTTGGTAAGCAGCTTCGTGCTATCCGGCTTTATGACGACGTGCTCAATGCCGAACGCGTCACAGATTTCGCGCGCCTTTACCTCTTCGCTATAGGCGTCATGCTCGTCAAACGATACGGTGACTGCGACGTTGGGCCGAAGGAGAGCAGCAAGAATTGCCGAATCTATGCCGCCGCTCAACAGAAGAGCGGATGGGAGAGATGTTGCCAGGCGACCGGCTGCTGAAACGAGGCTGTCGGCAACGTTTGTGCCGGCTTGTGGTGACCCTACCTTCGAATATTCCGCAATCCGCAGACGGTCATCCGCCGGCGTATATTCGGCAAATGTTCCGCCCTTAAGCTTGTGAATGCCAGACGAAGGAGTCCGGCCGCCCACGAAATTTTCAAACTCAAGAAATTCATCCGAGAAGCTCTGGTCTTCGGTATTTAACTGAGCCAGCGCGGTATAAACGGAACTAAAAGCCAATAGGTTTTGCGACTTGGTCCAGTAAAGGGGCTTCTGGCTGTGTTTATCGACTGCTAGCGTAAGCCTGTTCAATTGCGTGTCAAGAATGGCGAAGGCAAACATGCCGTTGATATAGGGCAGGCACTTCGTCCCTACTTTCTCAAATAATTTGAGAAGCAGATGCGCATCGTTTTCGATTGGCGAAAGCCAAATGTCAAAGCGCTGACATAAGTCCCTTCCGTTGTAAATCTCGCCGTTGTATGTTAGCACATATCTTCTATTGGTTGAACAATAAGGACCGTAGTGCTGCGACGGATTATTTATGGATAATGTCGCCATGCCGATGGATGCGACGTTCGCTGGCAGGTTTATGATCTGTGAACGATCTGGACCACGAGCTTCAATATAAATCTGCCCATGTGATACGAAGCGATACGCTTCTTGCAGGGACTTTCGGCGATTGCCAACGCAACCAATGATGCCGCACACAGTTATTCCCCTTAAATATTTGCAATCTAAATAATTATATTTTCGCTTCTTTCCTCTCATTTATGTCTTTTTTGTGGCAGTGAAACTTTTGAGCGAATTTTTTATGAAATCGGCCAGTACGGGGTCGTTTGCGGGAGGGGGCGATATGCTACCTTAAGGGCGGCCACCGATATTCGCCGGTAAGAGTTATGTGTTCCGGCTCTGTTGCAAACATTTTGCTTGGCTATGAAGAGGCCTTCCTACACCTCAGTCACGCGGTTTTGGCGTCGAGATTCTGCGCGAGGAGGGCCACAGCCTCGGTGAGTGCGCTGGACCCAATCCCGAAGGCTCGTTCAACGATCCGTGCTTCTCCACGAATGTCGCCGGTCAGATTGAAAATGGCTGCCTGCCTGTGATTAGGCATGGAATAAGGACCCCGCAAATGGGGTGATCGGCGTCCAAACGGGCCCCCCATCTGCGATGGGGTTACAACAGCCTCCGGTTTCATCGGAGGCTTTTTGTTTGGATGCTTATTGTGGAAACAATTCTGAAGATACGGCGGCTAGCCCATGTTCAGGGCAAGTCGATCAAGGCGATCTGCCGGGAGTTGGGCATATCGCGGAAAGTGGTGCGGAAGGTTTTGCGCACCGATGAGACGGAGTTCAAATACGAACGGACCCGTCAACCTCAGCCGAAGCTCGGCCCCTGGCGCGATCAGCTCGATGGAATGCTGCTCGCCAATGAG
>NZ_JHXQ01000034.1 GCF_000621665.1 Allorhizobium undicola ORS 992 = ATCC 700741 | reverse complement strand
GCACAGAACAGCCACAGCGAAAGCAACATTTTGCTTCGTCAGCATATAAATTTCCCCAACCTAAATTAGAATAGAAAATTCCCCAATGTCATCGGCATCCCACCCGATGATTGGCTGACCGTATTCTGCTTTACGCCGTTGTAAAGAGGGTCATGAAAATTTATTACTGCAAAATAAGCGAAATAGTTTTACGATAAAACAATTAAAATCGCATAAGGTAAATATAACTGTGGAGGAGCAGGAATTTTGTTAAAACCGACTCCTCGTTTATCCAGCCGCAAGATACCGTCGCACTGCATATGGTGGGATTGTGCGGTGTTTATCAAAAGCCTTATTTTCAGCATGACAGCTGTGTTTTTATTTGGCTGCGCGTCTGAAAACAGCAATGATCGCTGGGACTCATTGATGGAGGGCGTCGGTTCCGACGGACGCCAACACTCTACGATGACATCAAGATCCGTTCCGATTCCCTCCTCTAACAGCCAGCAATCCGTTTCTGGGTTTGCGGTGCCGGGGACCGGCGAGTTTACGGCAACCTCAAAGCCTGGTGTTGTAGAAGAGGTTGCAGCAGGTGGCGGCCAAAGTTACATAGTCAATCTCGTAAATGCGCCTGTTACTCAAGCCGCGAAACGCGTCTTGGGCGACATTATGGGCTACCCCTATATTATTGATCCGAGCGTTTCCGGGAACGTAACGGTTCAGACCAGCGAGCCAGTTGATAAAAAAAGCCTTTTGAACATCTTTGAGGTTGCATTGTCGATGAACAATGCTGCTCTGGTCCAAAAAAATGGACAATACGCCATAGTTCCATCGAGCAGCGCACTGTCCAACACATCCGTTATGTCTGGCTCTTCGGCGATGAAAGGGCCTGGGACAAAGATGGAGGTTATACAGCTGAAATACATCTCAGCCGATGACATGAAGGACATCATCGAAAAGACAGGGCGGCCGAACGCTGTCTTAAGAACGGATCCGGAGAAAAATTATATTATTGTCGCTGGGGATGGCAGCGAGCTTTCCGCTCTTCGCGAGACAATCGGCGTTTTTGACGTTGATTGGATGAAGGGAATGTCAACAGCCATCTACCCTTTGAAAACATCAAAGCCCCAGGATGTTGCGAAAGAACTCACCTCTGTTTTTGGAGCGGGGGATGGGCCGAATGGAAAGGTGATAAAATTCATTCCGAACTCGAGATTGAATGCGATCTTGGTCATTACCTCGAGACCAGCTTACCTTAATAAAATTCAGGCGTGGGTCGCCAAATTGGATGCGGTAGCCCAAAACAATGATGAGCAACTGTTTGTCTATCAAATCCAAAATCGTTCGGCCTCGGAGCTAGCAGAAGTTTTGCAGAATGTCATAAGCCAGAAAAGCCAAGGATCGGCATCAACTGGCAATGTGGCGCCTAATCTTGTATCCACGACTGACAATGCAGCGGCACTGACGCCATCAAATGGCGACATGGTTGCGGAGGTCGCTGGCATGGTTAAGGAAAGCGTACCCAAAATCGTAGCCGATAATCAGAACAACTCTTTGCTGATTTCCACCACGCCGCGACAATATAAGCGGATAGAGCAAATTCTCCGTCAGGTCGATGTCATGCCTGTCCAGGTTTTCCTTGAGGCTATCATTGCTGAGGTCACTCTGAATGATCAACTCCAGTTTGGGATACGGTGGTATCTAGATCATGGTCCAAATGGCGTCGGTTTTTCCGACCTTGCATCCGGCGCCGTTACTGCAGCCTATCCCGGGTTTGCATGGACGCACATTTCAGGGGACGTGCAGACAGCATTGAATGCACTCTCGACGGTGACGAAGGTTAAGGTGATATCCTCTCCCAGCCTTATGGTAGTGAATAATCAGGCTGCAACATTGCAGGTTGGCGATCAGGTGCCGACCATTACGCAGTCAAGCGCAAGTACGACATCTGCGAACACGGCTATCGTGAATTCAGTCGAGCTAAAGGATACAGGTATCATTCTCGCTGTCACGCCGCGCATCAACACATCGGGACGCGTTACGCTCGATATCAAACAGGAAGCAAGCAATGTTACGCAGACGACAACCTCAGGCATCGACAGCCCAACGATTCAACAGCGTAAGATTTCCACCCGCGTTGTCGTAAGTGACGGCGAAAGCATTGCTCTCGGCGGTCTCATCCAAGAGCGGAAAAGCATCGCCGATAAAAAGGTACCGGTCTTCGGTGACATTCCTGTTTTAGGATCGGCGTTCAAGTCCAAAACCGACACGATTTCTCGCACCGAACTTGTCATATTTATAAGACCGAGGATCGTGCAGGATGTTCAGCAGGCCAGAGACATCACCGCTGAATTCCGTGGTCAATTCGAACGGGGGCAATTGCAGACCAATGGTCAGCGTATGCGTCAGGATATCAAACGGATCGCCCAATGACGGCTTTTCATTGGGCGAGTGTGGTGTTGGTGGGGCAGCTGTTCGTCATCAGTGCGTTCGACATCAAGACGCTGCGCATTCCCCAGGTCTTCAGCCTTTCCCTCGGGGTGACCGGGGCAATAATTTCTTTTCGGCTGGAAGCCAGGACATACATTGACGTTGGCTTGTCGACGCTGGTTTTTGGTGGACTGCTTTTGATAATCCGACTGGTTCACAGCGCACTCACTGCGCGTATCGGGCTGGGGATGGGGGATGTAAAACTTGCTGCAGCAATCGGTTGTTGGATTAAAGTGGATGCACTAGCAATATTTTTAGCGTTCGCTAGTTGCTCCGCTTTGCTGGTGGTTTTCGTCGCTAAAGTCCAACAGCCAGCTTTGAATTTGCGAACGTTCCGGCTCCCCTTCGGTCCATTCCTCTGTGCTTCCGCAGCCGGTGTTTGGTTTACGCAATAGACGGTTATCGACTAGCCTTTTTATCAGGTGGCACTCATGCAAGCGACATCAGCCGACATAAAGAACAATCATTTCAAACAGGACGAACGCGACTCGGATGCAGGGTTTTCGCTTGTCGAGTTGCTTGTCGTTGTCGCTATTATGGGGCTGTTGATTGGTCTCGTTGCGCCTCGTGTGCTCCGGTATCTCGACACGGCAAAGGTCGAGAGTGCAAAGACCCAGATACACAACATACAATCTGCCTTAGAGTTGTATTATCTCGACACCGGCACGTATCCATCACAAAGCGAGGGCCTTTCGGTGCTTTCTGCAGCGCCCGCCAGTGCAAAGGTCTGGAATGGTCCTTATTTGAAAGGTGCCGATAGCCTTAAGGATCCTTGGGGGCATGCCTATGTCTATAAGCCAGCAGAAGCGGGCCAAACACCTCTCGTGATTTCTTTTGGACGAGACGGAAAGGAAGGGGGCGATGGTGAAGATCACGATCTTCCCTAACTGGATCACTTCCGGCACTGGGCTTTGGTTTGATTTATGCGATGGACTTGCATATGTCACAGCAGCTTTACAAAGGGCAGACACGTCTTTGCGACGCGAAGAGGATCCAGCTGTTTTCGTGTCCCGCAACACCATCACCAAGACGTGCTCGAGCTCTGAAGTACCCGGCCTGCGGCGCGGTTGGCAACGATACATCCCTATTGCAGCTCAAATGATTGATGTCGTTCTGGATGAAGATCTCGTCGTCAGGCGCGATCTTCTTGAGCACAGGCTGCCATCGTCGATTTTGCTGCCGATGGCCGAATTGGACATTTGTAACGACACCCCCTTTAAGCCCGAAACGGTCGTCCCTCTCTTGGAACGATTCTCATGTGCAAATGCCGGAAAAGGCTACTTCCTCGTAAAAAAGCAGGTTTTTGAGAGACTCGATAATTTTCTTTCTGATCACAGTCTTAAAGTTCGCCGAATATTCGTCAGGCACAATTCTCAGGTTCACCGAATAAAGGGGACAGGCGCTCTCCCGATCCAACTGTCTGTCGTCGGTAATGTGATGCAGATGTCAAGGCGATTTTTTATGTCGGCCATGATCTGTCTTACGATCGCGGCCGCAGTGTTTATAGCTAGCAGTCGTGTTAATGCCCGACTTTACGATCTGCAATTTGAAATTAACGAGATTGAACCAAAAGCGAGAGCGGCACGCAAGATAATCGATACGAGCCAAGAAAGGAGAAACCTCGGTGTCGCCCTTCGGGCACGAACCGTTACCAATGGCGATGTTCTCAAAACGGTCGAAGCTCTCACACGCACATTGCCGGATGACACATTTCTGACCGAATTGAAAATTGCCGACGCCAAGGTTGAGATTTCTGGGCTTTCGCAATCTGCGGCTTCTCTTCCAGGACTACTACAAAAATCCGGCTCGTTTTTCGATGTGACCTTTTCCTCAGGTATCGCTCGCGCAGTTGGAGTTGATGCGGATCGCTTTTCGATGAGCATGAGGCGTTAAAGCATGCGGCAACGGTTCATGGCGCTGGTTCTCAGTCTCGACATAAGGCAGCGGCGTTTAATCCTTTTGGGATGTGGCCTCGTCCTTACTATGTGCGCGCTATTCGTTGTTTTTGATGCGGTTGAGAATGGAATTTCAGGTCTGTCAAAAATTGAAGATGCTCGTCGCCGTCTCGGTCTCTACGAAGCTATTATCGCATCCGCCGAGCAATTGAAACTTTCACCAACCCCGCTGGCAGATCAAATCAGCGGGTTTGTGTTCCGCGGGGAAACCGATGAAATCATTCGTGCGGAGATCAATGGCGTTGTGAAGGCAGTCGCTGCACGCCATAATTTGCAGATAAACACGATCAACGACATTCCATCCAAGGCGTTGCCAAACGTCAAGTTGGTAGGACTTAGGGTCAATGCTTACGGTTCGTTCGAACCTATACAATCCGTCTTGCTTGAACTCGAGCAAACAACCCCTCCCTTGTTCATCGGCGCTTTGACGCTGGGCTCCGGTTTTACACCAGGCGCTACGGGAGGTGATTTGAATATCAATATCACGCTGGATCTGTTCGGCGCGGCAAATGCCGGCCCAGCCGGAGACAGATAAAATGCACCAGCGTCAGATTTTCGCGATAGGTGCTTTCGCTTTCGCAGCCCTAGCGCTCCTCGGCGCGATCACGTTTCCAATCGATATGTCCCCCGTTCAACCATTGTCAAAACAGGACGTGGCTGCAATGACAACTGCCGGCGGCCAGATCGATCATGAACTCAATCTACTCGAAATAACCGCCCGCCCTTTAATGTCTCCAACACGACGACCATTCGTAAAACCACCTCCGCCGCCGATGGTGAGTATGGCGCCGCTTGTCAATACAGATGCCAATAATGCAATCGCGTCTCCACCCCAGCACACGGTTCCCGACATTAATTTGGAACAAACCCTGAAGGTTCTCGGCATTTCCGGTGATGCCCGGGTCTGGACGGCTTTATTGTCGTCGACCAATGGAGAGCTCCGATGGTTGCAAATCGGAGACGAAGTTGCGGGAGCAAAAATTGTCCGTATCAGTAGAAACGCTGTCGAGCTTCAGCCGGTCAGCCAGCCCGCGTCGACCGTCACGCTCTACCTCTATCCCGACGACAACAAATGTGAAGGTTGTCCTTAAAGTGGCCTGGTCCGTCGTTCCATCGCAAGCCTGGGAAGTCGACGCAGAGAGCGACGATGAGGGCTTTGCCTTGGTCGCCGTTCTGCTGTTTGTCTTGTTGATCGCTTCAGTCCTGGCAATCCTTTCACAAACGAATAAGGACTCCGTTTCAACAGCGATATCGGCACAGGAACGTTTTGAGATGGGCCAACAGATCATCGGCATAGCGCGGATCGCTTATCTCTTTGAAGACAAGCAGAGGCCAGGACAGTTATGGTGGCACTGCAGATTGCCAATGTCCGATCTTTTCGTTTCCTTTCAACAGACCGCAAGTCTTGTTGATTTGAATGCCGGCCAATCGCAACAGTTCATCCGCGCCTTTACTGCTTTGGGTAAAAGTGAAGACCAAGCGAATGCAGCCTCACAACGGCTGGCTGGTATGATCAGTGCAACAGGAGCAAATACGCGACAACCGCTGCAACAAAGCACTCTTTCTAAAGAATTTCTGTCGGTGCTAGAACTCGAGGACATCCTCACGATGAGCGACTTTGAGAAGTCCTTGGTCCCGTTGATTTTTACCGTCGACAACAAAACCGGTGGCATAAGCCCCGCCTCTATCGAGGTCAGGCTTGCTCACGCGCTATCACAAAACAATACTCAGTTGCTCTCAGCCTTTAATGCGGAAAGCGGGACAGTCAACATCATCGAATTTTCTCCGGATCGCGACTTCGGAGTTCATCACACATTCGTCCTGGCCTTGCCTTCCGGCAAAGCTCGTATTCCCTCTGTGAAACAGAAATTTCAGCGTCTGATTTCGAGGGCCGACCGGGACCGGCTGACCCTGACTGTCGCTTCTTGCCCTGTCGAGCTTCAGGCGTTGCTGAAAGGAAATGCTTGAATGGCTACACAAACGGGATACGACAATTTCTTCGAATTTCTTGCCGCGGAAGGAGAACTTGGAAGCGAGTCAATCAGCCGCCTCAAAACGGCCTTAAGGACAAGCCGGCTGCCTCTCGATGTGATTATTACCGAGTTGGGTGTTGCAACAGATATCAGACTGGTAGAATTGCTGTCCGCCTATCTTCGCAAGCCAGCTATCTCACCAACCGGCTCAAACGAAGCCCTGCTTGCTGGCTACAACCTGGATTACGCTCGTTCTGCCGGTGTTTTGCCCTTCGAAGTCGTGGACGATCGTGTGGTGATAGCTATGGCCAATCCCCTGGATCACAGTGCGATATCTCTCAACGAGCTGTATTTCGAAAAGCCCGTCGATGTCCGAGCCGCGACGCGTAAATCTATCCAGGACGCTGTCGAAGTCTTGAAGCGCGAAGCCGAGGCACCCCCGGCAGCTTCCCCGCTAGAAAATCAGGCGATGGAGAGCGATGATGTTGCTCGCTTAAAAGATCTTGCGCTGGAAGCACCCATTGTAAATCTCGTGACACAGATGGCTCAGCTCGCCTATGAGACGGGCTCGACTGATATTCATATTGAGCCTCTGAGCGATCAGATTCGCGTTCGTAATCGAGTGGATGGGGTCCTTCAGGTTGTACAGACGCTGCCTAAGCCGATGCTCGCCGGCTTGACGACGCGAATAAAAATTCTTTCATCACTCAACATTGCCGAGAGGCGCATTCCACAAGACGGCCGCATGCGCTTATCAATTCGTGGACAAGAGGTGGACTTTCGTGTCTCTACTGTTCCCTCCGTCCACGGAGAAACAATTGTGCTCAGGCTGTTGCGTCATTCAGCCGGCGTCACGACACTAGAGGGGCTAGGTTATCAGGCGGCTGACATCGATAGACTTAGGAACGCCAGTCAGTCGCCGAATGGCTTGATCATCGTGACTGGTCCAACCGGGAGCGGCAAAACAACGACACTGTATGCGCTTATCGCCACTCTGAATCGGCCAGGCGTTAAGATCTTCACCATTGAGGATCCTGTCGAGTATCGGATGGACGGGATTACCCAGCTTCAGGTCAATCAAGACATTGGACTAGACTTTCCAAAGGCGCTGCGATCGGTGCTGCGACAAGATCCAGATATTATCCTTGTGGGCGAAATTCGAGACCGAGAGACGGCGCAAATCGCACTACAAGCTGCGTTGACGGGCCACCTGGTTCTAACGAGCCTTCATACCAATGACGCTGTCGGCGCGGTTACACGCTTACAGGATATTGGTGTCGATCCCTATCTCATCTCTGCAACGACTAAGCTAGTGATTGCGCAAAGACTCCTGCGGCGGTCTTGCGACCATCAGGCACTCGTTTCCGGCGAAAGGTGCGACAGGTGCGGGGGAACCGGATATTCTGGACGCACGGTCGCTTATGAGATCGTCGAGATCAATGCTGCGTTGAAATCAATGATCGATCAACGCGCAACAGAGCAGGCCCTGCGGGCCGCCGTACAAGCATCAGGCACGAAGTCTTTGAACGCATTCGCAAATGACCTTGTCGATCGAAATGTGACAACGCGAGACGAGGTGTTGCGTGTCATTCAGCAGGAGCCAGCCGATGTTTAGAATTGCGGGCCCGCTCAGGATGGATGACATCGGGTCGAGGTGGCTAATCATATCGCAGATCGGTTTGCTATGACGAACTCTCGGTTCCGATATGCATCGATTACGTCCGAAGGACGGGAAGAACGTGGTTATATCGATGCTATCGATCGTTCGGATGCTGCACGTCTGCTTTCAGCGAATGGATTAAAGCCTTACCTGCTCGAGCAGGCAGGCGAGACGGAAAAGGCAAATTCCAGCAAGAGGAGAGGATCGTCAGCACGGGCAATGGATATTGAGCGGCTCTTCGCTGCCGTACATCTGCTATTGGGCGCAGGGTTGACCGTAAACGCGGCCTTTAAACTGGCTGCGGAAACCGAACCGAAAAAGCGATATCAATCACTCTATGCCGAAATATACAATGCTGTAGCGAGCGGCCAAAACCTTTCGAAAGCTCTTTCGGAGAGGCTTGATGTCAATCCTACAGTCACTGCTCTGCTGATTGCCGGCGAGGCAAGCGGGCGAATGCATGAAACGGTTGGGGCTATATCGACCATGTATGCTGACCTACGCCGTCAGCGCTCGGAAATTCAAAGCGCGCTGGTGTATCCAGTCCTGCTTTTTACTGTTTTGGTCGCTGCTCTTTTGGTTATCACGTTCACCCTTGTGCCTGCTCTTCAGCCTTTGTTTGAAGGGGCAGGCACAAAACCACCCGTATTACTGTCGTTATTGGCCACTTTCCACAACGTGCTAACAGACAACCCGATCCTCAGCCTCCTCACGCTATTGTCCGGGGCGATAGGATTTGGCTGTTTGCTGATGACCGCTGGCGGTCGATCCTGGATCAGTGCTGCTGGACTCAAATGTCCGGGGCTGGGGCCGATCCTACTCAGCATTGCAAGATCGAGATATATGCAGACGCTGTCGCTGCTGCTGGAAAACAAGGTCAATATGGAGTTGTCTCTGAATTTAGCGGCGCAGGTGGTTGCCTATCCCGCTCTCCGGGCGGCGCTTATGCAAATCAGAGATGAAGTTTTAACCGGACAGCCGCTTTCCAGAGCAATTGTGAAGTCGGGCGCACTCGATCGCATCAGCGTTTCATTCGTACAGGCAGGTGAGGAGGCGAACCGGCTGCCAAAAGCGCTCGCCGATGCCGCTGGCGCTATAGACGCGGTGACAAAGCAGAAAATCGACCGCTTCATGACGCTGCTTAGTCCCGCAATTACTATCATTATGGGGCTCTCCATAGGGGCTCTCGTCGTTTCCATAATGGACTCGCTGCTCAGCATCAACGATCTGGCACTTCAATGAGCTCTTCAAGCGACAGCCGTTCAGCGCGCACGGAAAATGAAGGGTTTTCTCTGCTGGAAATGCTTGTCGTCATGCTGATTATCTCGTTGGCTATCGGCCTGCTTTCGTTCCAGAGGAGCCGCAAAAATCAGCCTGTGTCTGATACAGCTCGGACGATCGTTTTGATGCTGAATGAAGCACGGATAGACGCTGTGAGGCGCAAAGCGGAAATTGATGTTGAAGTGGACCTCCAGACCAGAACGGTCTGGAAAACGGGCCAACCGTCCCGGCACTTGCAAATTCCAGATAGCATGGCAGTAGAGGTGCGGACCGCGAAGGAGTTTGAAAAGGGAGACGGCCGACACATAATTTCTTTTTTGCCAGATGGGACCTCATCTGGCGGGCGAATTCGACTTCATAGCGGCACCAATACCGCATCCATTGACACACTCTGGTTGACTGGATTGAGCTCCTATGACGAAACACATTGACGACACTATCGCAGATGAAGGGTTTTCCCTGCTTGAGGTTCTTGTCGCATTTCTCATTGTGTCACTCGCACTCGTAGGAATGAGCAAGACGCTCCAGATGGTCACCCGAAGTCAATCCCTCGTCGCTGATCGTAATAAAGCAGTGTCGGTTGCCCAGCGCATTTTGGATGATCCGAACGTACTCGAGCAGACCGGTGATAATGTGATGCCGAAGACGGGTAGCGATGAGCCTTACTGGCAGCTACATCGCACTGTGCTGTTAGAAAACAAGGAGCGAGCGGTGCGGATCTTGCAGCTCGATCTCGATGTGTTTTCAGGAAGGACGCATCAGGTCATTGGCCACTATAGGACTTTCCTACCTGAGGCAATGAAGTGAATGGACCTAACAGAACGAATGGCGAGTGCAAACGATCCTGATTCAGGATTCAGTTTGATTGAGGTTCTTGTTGCTCTGGTTCTGATAGCAATGATGACCTCGATCTTGACCTCAGCCATCGGTCAGCTTCGGAAGATGGGCGAGATCAACCAAAAACTCATATTGCAGCAGGAGACGGACACAGTTGCGGATCAGATCGCAATGGACCTGCAAACCACGTTTCGCAAACCCCTGCTAGGTGCCCCGAGTACTAGCAAGCAAGACGTTTTTCGCGGCACAAGCGATGCAATCGAGTTCGTCGCAGCCGTACGGATCGGGTTCAAAAGCCTCGGAGTTCGGCAGGTTCGATATGACATCGTTGACAATGGCGGGCGATTTGCTCTGCAGCGGACATTGAAACCCTACCATTTCGAAGAACGAGGTGTGGTTCGCGATCTCGTCTCAACTCATATGGATAGGATGCAGTTTCAGTATCTTGGCGAGAATGAAACTGTTTGGCGGACGACGTGGGACAATGTAAATCAGTTACCTTTAGGCGTGCGGTTTAATTTGATCCTAGGAGAAGATAAGATCAAAGCCGCAGCGACGCGGCAAGTTTGGTTGCCTCACATCCCACTTTTACAATAACGTTTTCAGACGTTACTAAGAGAATATTGCAGACTGTCCTGCAATCGTCTTATCGTCAATGAATACCCATGAGCCGTTCGTCCTGCCGCCTCGTGGTGTGATCAGAAAGTCCGCTTAGAACGGGAAGCCGCTGATGACATGCGCTCCGAGAACCTGGAATTGAGGCTCAAACGATGATTAAAACTTTTCTGCGTGCTGTTTTGACATTGCTTTTGGTGATGCCGGGGTATTCGATCGCCGAAGATACGCCACCCCATGTTGTGCCATTGCCAGATACACATATCTCTTTTCTTGAGACAAAACTCCGCATTGATAACGCCATAGCACCGCAGGACATTGATGCTGCACGCGAGGTGAAAAAGATTGCTCAAATCGTGCGCAGCATGGCCGGTGAGGGTGCGACATCGGCGCAGAAGCTGACCTCGTTGAAAAAGTATTTGTATGAGAGCGGTCAGTGGAACGACTTCCGTCCCTATGAATATGATCAAAGTGACCCACTTGGACGTACACTTCGCAACCAGCTTCTTTCCACCTATCTCAGCACCCACCGGGGCAATTGCGTGACTATGCCCTTGCTGATGTTGTTCGTAGGCCAAGAGATAGGCTTGAAGATGACACTCGCTGAAGCGCCGTCCCACATACTGATCAAGTATACGGATGACGACGGAAGGACATGGAATCTGGAGGCAACGAGTGGTGGCGGGTTTACCCGCGACGTGTGGTACCGGCAGAAATTGTCGATGTCGGATGCAGCGGTTGCCAATGGTGTATATCTGCGCGCACTTAACCACGACGAAGCAGTTGCCCTGATTTCATCAACGCTGCTCGAGTACAAGATGGAACAGAAGGCTTATGAGGAGGCGATCACGATTGCTGATGACCTACTGCGGCTCCACCCCAGATTTGTGTTCGCGCTCGTCATGAAGGGCAGCGCTTATGCAGCTCTCCTGCACCGGGAAACGGCTGGTCGGTATACGCAGATGGATCAGATTTCAAAGCCGGATCGGATCAAATTTGATACTTGGTATCGCCAAAACGAGGAGGCTTTCGCGAAGGCGGAAGCCTTTGGCTGGACGCCTGACGACGGGAAATGATAGCTCCGTTCCGCTTGTCAGCTGTAAAGTGTGTCGGTTTTTACCGATGATACAGCAGAACTATTCTAGCGGATCCAAATAATAATTTCCGCCCCCTTTACATATTTGGAATTCTGAATACGGTCAGCCAATCATCGGGTGGGATACCGATGACATTGGGGAATTTTCTATTCTAATTTAGGTTGGGGAAATTTATATGCTGACGAAGCAAAATGTTGCTTTCGCTGTGGCTGTTCTGTGC
>NZ_JHXQ01000033.1 GCF_000621665.1 Allorhizobium undicola ORS 992 = ATCC 700741 | reverse complement strand
CTTTGCCCTTAGCCGACCTGGTGGTCATGGCGGGGCGGCCGCACCCGTTCCCATTCCGAACACGGCCGTGAAACGCCCCAGCGCCAATGGTACTTCGTCTCAAGACGCGGGAGAGTAGGTCGCTGCCAGGTCTGCTAATGGCAAAGTAAAAATCTTCTCAAAACAAAAACCACTTCCAATAATATCGCGGGGTGGAGCAGCCCGGTAGCTCGTCAGGCTCATAACCTGAAGGCCGCAGGTTCAAATCCTGCCCCCGCAACCAAATCACAGCCCCGTAGGTCCACCCTGCGGGGCTTTTTGCGTAATCACAACCTCATAGGTCTTCCGACAGGCGGCAAGCCGTCTTAACAAATGCGCAATGCTCCTTTCGTTTTGCCGCCGGTGTAGGTTGCGCATTGGTTTTTAGGCTAACCTTCCGGACAATTCCAGCCAAGTATGTCTTAACGTCGAAAGCAGTTCTGATAAGATTGGTATTCGGCTATGCACGGGTTTAGAGGCATTTATGAAGCGAGAAAGTTTGCGTGAGAAAAATAAAGAAGACAAACTTCTCCGAATTAAGAACGCTGCCTTCGATTTGTTTTTAAGCAAGGGATTTGACGACACAACGACGCGGGAGATCGCCGCGCGGGCTGGGGTCGGAATGGGTACGGTGTTCGTCTATGCCGAAACCAAACGAGATCTCCTCTTCCTGATTGTGAACGATGGTCTCGAGCTTTGCATCACTGATTCGCGTTCGACGGTGCGCAATGAGAGCTCCCTTCTGGCGAATCTGATGGTGGTTTTGCGTCGTCACTACCAATATTTCGCGGAAAATCCGGTTTTGTCGCGGGCTGCGCTGCGGGAAATGTACTTTTATCAGTCCGGGATGCAGGCCGAACGGTTCAATCAGACCCGTCATAAACTGCGCCATTTGTTGATTGATCTCATTCGTTGCGGCCTTGAAAAGGGGATGATTGCCTCAAGTGAAGAGCCCGAACTGATCGCGCAGGTTGTCTTTTCGATTTATCAGGTGGATCTGCGCATCTGGTTGTCGTCAGACAGACTGGACATTGAAGAGGGTATGGACCGGCTTCGGCGGCAGATTGAGGTTGTTTTGCGTGGCCTTACGCCTAAGTCGCAGGCGTTGATCTTGCCATAGTGAATATTTCCGGTTTTTCGTCGTAAAAATGAGCGCGATCAAATTGACAAACGCTATTTGTCATGCAAAAAATGAGCACGCTCAATAAAGTGAGGCGCGCAAGTTTTTCAAGGCCGCCAACAACGATGTTGCGGCAGCGGGGCACAGGGAGAGTGCCCCTTCGGAGGATTTACATGACTATCTTGAAGGCGCCCGCATCGGGCGGCCGAGGCGTAGCAATTGCTGTTGCGCCTAATGGCGGACGCTTGCTGAAAACCGATCACCCAGGGCTTCCCGTCGCGCCTGCCGAGCTTGCTGAGTGTGCGGCTGAATGTCTGGCGGCCGGGGCAAGTCTCATTCACATCCATGTGCGCGATGAGTCCGGTCGGCATTGCCTGGATGTCGAGCGTTACCGTGCCGCCACTGCCGCGATCCGGGCGAGCGTTTCGGAAAAGCTGATCATCCAGGTAACAACGGAGGCGCTGGGCCTTTTCACGCCTTCTCAGCAGATAGCGCTTGTGCGGACGCTACGTCCTGAAGCGTGCTCAATGGCGCTCCGTGAGATCGTTCCGGATGCCTCCCATGAGCCTGCATTCGCACAATTGCTGGAATGGATGCGGCGCGAGCGCATCTTGCCGCAAATCATTCTCTACGACAGGGTCGATCTTGAGCGGCTCGAAGAGATGTTGCGGCGGGGAGTAGTTCCCGCCCAGGATATTCCGGTGCTCTTCGTGCTGGGGCGATATACGAAAGACCAGCATTCCACACCGGCAGACCTTCAGGAATTCCTCAACCCGTCCCATGCCTTCTCCCATTGGAGCATGTGTGCTTTTGGACCGGATGCGTCCGCCTGCGCGGTAAGTGCCGCGCTTTTGGGTGGCAATATCAGGGTCGGCTTTGAAAACAGCCTCCTTCTGCCGGATGGGCGTTTGGCGGCAAACAATGCCGCATTGATCCTTCCTGTACGTGAAAGCCTGGAACTGCTTGGCCGCCAGATTGAAACTGCGGATATGCAGCGTGCGGCGATGGAAAAAATCTGGTGACTGCGAAGAAATATAAGGATGGAGAATGCTGATGTCGGGACCGAATGGCGAATTGACCGGACCTAGATCGCTGGATGATGCGAAGGCCTGGATGCGGGATCGTCTTGCGAAGCGCATTCATCCGCTGGGCCTGACGGATCCGCAGGCGACACTGCAAACCATTGACGCGCTGGAAGGTCTGGATGGCGCGCGTTGGGCAAAGGCATGGATCGCCACCGGCAATACTTTCATGGACAAGGCAGAGGCCTTGCTTTCCGCTGGCGATAAAAACGCAGCAAGAGATGCCTATTATCAGGCCTACGGCTTCTATTTCCTGGGGCGCTTCCCCTGTCCGAACCATCCTGACAAGGAAGAAAGCTATCGCCTGGAGCTGGAAGCATATGGCAGGTTCGGCGCATTGGCCGAACCGCCAATCCTGCCAGTGAGCTTGCCTTTTGATGGACCGGCTGCGTTATCGAGCGAGATTCACTTCTATCTCCGCAAGCCGGTCGGCGTCGAAAAGCCACCCGTTGTGATCATGTGGGGTGGGGTGGATGCGTGGAAGGAGGAGATGACCGAGCTTTCCACCCAGCTCGTTTCACGCGGCATTGCCACCATCGCCATGGATAATGTCGGCACCGGTCAGTCGCCGATCAAGGCGCGGCGCGATGGCGAGATTCAGTTCGAGCCCGTGATTGATTGGGTCACACAGGCGGCCGATCTGGATGGAAGCCGGATTGCGCTGATCGGAAGGTCTTTCGGCGGGCATTGGGCCACCAAACTAGCGCATCTTATGCCGGAAAAACTGCGGTGTGCGGTCAATTGGGGTGGCGGCGTGCATTTCATGTTTCAGCCGGACTGGGTGGAGGCGTCCCGCTATCCGGACAGCTACCTGATGGAACTGGTCGAAACCCGCAGCCGCATGTTGGGCGCACAAAATGATGCCGAATATATCGAAGGCTTTCGGGCTCTTTCCCTGCTGGATCAGGGGCTTCTCTCGCAACCCTGCGCGCCGCTGTTGCTGGTGAACGGCAAGGACGACAAGCAGTGCCCGATTGCAGACATCCACCTGCTTCTGGAGCACGGCAGCCCGAAGAGCGTTCGCCTGTTTCCGGGTGGGCATATGGGCTTTGGCCCGCATACAGTACCGACCATCGTGTCATGGGTCGGCAATTATCTGACATAACGGGAGGGTGAATGCCATGAGCAACTGGCGGCTGATGATGCCGACGACGGAGGCCTATCTGATCGATAAGGTCCTCTACGAACTCCACCACAAGCCCGATGATCTGGCTGCATATAACGCGGATGCGCAAGCCTATCTGTCGCGCTTCAAGCTGACACCGGCAATGGTGTCGATGATCACCGGCAACGATGTCGCCGGACTCTATGAAGCCGGGGTCAACCCTTACCTGTTGCGCGCTCACTGCATAGGCGTCCGAATTCCTGAGGATGTATCGCTTGCCGCCCTGCGCAGTCTTATGAAAGAAGGAGACGACAAATGGCTGAACTGACCGGCATTTACACGGCAAGCCATACGCCCGTCATGCTGAACTTCCCGGATCGTATTCCAACGGACCTGCGCAACGAAATCTTCGGGGCGTATGAAGCCATGGGTCGCGATTTCGAATCCGGCAAGCCGGATGCGCTTGTGGTCTTGTCCAACGACCATTTGCACAACTTCTTTCTCGATAATTTCCCGGCCTTGTGCATCGGTGTGGGCGAGAGCTATGAGAGCCCCATCGAGCATTGGTTGAAAGCCAAGCGCCGGGTGTTTGCCGGGAACCAGGCCTTCGGCGCCTATTTGCTACAGGAAGCGTTGCAGGCGGATTTCGATCCGAGCTTCTCGATGGAAATGGTGCTGGATCATGGGTCGCTGACGCCACTTGAGCTTGCGGGGCTTGATCCGGACCTGCCGATCGTGCCCGTTCTGTTCAATTGTGTGCAGCCGCCCATGCCGACGATGCGCCGCTGCTACCAGTTCGGCAAATTCCTGGGCGATGCGATCCGCCGCTACGACGGCGTGGAGCGTGTGGCTATTCTCGCGACTGGCGGCATCAGCCACGATATTGCAACGCCGCGCATGGGGATGGTCAACCGCGAATTCGATGAAAATCTGCTTCTGCTTCTCGAAGCCGGTGATCCGGATGCGGTGATAAAATATGCCACGGAGCAAGTCCACACGGCTGGCAATGGCGCGGAAGAAATCCGCATGTGGATGGCTGCCATGGGCGCGGCTGGCGGTCTGCCGTTCCGCCGCACCTATTATCGCGCGGTCAACGACTGGTACACTGGCATCGGTATTGGCCATTTTGGCGCGAGCGAAGCCGTAGCGGCGACGGGCAACCATGGCTGAGATACGCAAAGCTCTCATCATTGGCGGCGGAATTGCCGGCATGTCTGCGGGCATCGCCCTTCGCGAGGCAGGGCTGCGAGTGGATCTGTGCGATCAGGACCCGCAATGGCGGGTCTATGGGGCAGGTATAACCATTACTGGCCCAACGCTCAGAGCCATGGGCAGGCTGGGCATTCTCAATGCTGTGCTTGAACATGGCTATGCGGCAGATGGCATCGACATCTGCTCGGCGGACGGGGTGCCGCTATTCAATATCGACACGCGCAATGATGCGCTTGGCGACATTCCGACGGCTGGAGGCATTTTGCGGCCGGTGCTTCACCGCATCATGTCCGAGCGTCTGCTGGCATTGGACCCCACGGTGATGCTGGGGGTCACGGTGGATGCGATCGAATGGCATGGCGATCTTGCCACTGTGCGGTTCAGCAATGGAGCCTCTTCGACTTACGATCTGGTGGTGGGTGCCGATGGCATCTATTCTCGCACCCGCCGCCAGATGTTTGAAAGCCCACCCGTGCCGCGCTATGCCGGGCAAATGTGTTGGCGACTGATGATGGAGCGGCATCCCTCCATCATGCGCCGCACATTCTTTCTCGGGGGGCCTGCCAAGGTCGGCCTCAATCCGGTGGCGCAGGACCAGATGTACATGTTCTATCTGGAGGCTCATCCCGAGCCGTTGTGGCGCAACGAGGTGGATCAGCACGTCGTGCTGCGTGAGCTTTTGCAGGGCTATGGCGGCATTCTTCGCGAGATTGCCGACAGTCTGGATGGCGCTTCAAACATCATCTGCCGTCCGCTGGAAACGGTTCTGGCCGGAGAAACCTGGGTGCGCTCGAACGCAGTGCTGATTGGTGATGCAGCACACGCCACTACCCCGCAGCTGGCATCCGGCGCCGGCATGGGTATTGAGGACGGGCTGGTCCTGGGCGAGGAAATATCCCGACAGGCGCATGTGCCTACGGCACTTCAAAGCTTCATGCAGCGCCGGTATGCGCGCTGCAAGCTGGTGGTGGATTCCTCGCTGGAAATCAGCCGCCTGGAACGTGAACGCGCTGCCCCGCAAGCGCAGACCGCGGTTGTGGAAAAAGCGCTCGCAGCGCTGAACGAGGAGTTCTAGGTCGATGTTCGTAAGCGTGAACGATCATAATCTCCATGTAGCGCTGCACGGCAGCAAGCAGGCTCCGGCGCTGGTGCTGCTTCATTCGCTCGGCACGTCCCACGATGTCTGGCAGGAGCAGGCGCGCGCCTTCAGCGCATCGCATTACGTTATTTGCCCGGATTTTCGAGGCCACGGGCTGAGTGATGTTTCGCGCAGTCCGGTCACGGTCGAGGCGCTTGCAGAAGATATAGTTGCGCTGCTGCGCGAACTGGGCGTGGAGCAATTCCATCTGGCGGGTATCTCGATCGGTGGCATGGTGGCGCAATGCGTTGCCGCGACCATGCCGGAGCAGGTGTGGACACTGACCATTTTCGATAGCAGTATCGAAAGCCTCGCCCCGCAAATGTGGCAAGGCCGGGCGGCAAAGATCCGAGCCGATGGGCTGGCTTCGATAGCCAGCGGCGTATTGGCCCGGTGGATCACGCCTGACGCCGTGGAAACACCCCATGGCCGAGGGCTGGCCACGATGCTCGCCCGCATGTCTTCGGAAGGCTATGCCGCCGGTTGCGATGCTCTGGCAATCGCCGACTGCCGTGGTTGCGCCGCCAGTCTCGTCATGCCTGTCACGATTGCCGTGGGAGAGTTGGATGAGGCAACGCCGCCTGCTGCAAGCAAGGCCCTGGCGGACGCCATTGCCGGGTCTCGCTTCACCACTATTCCGGATGCGGCCCATATTCCGCTTTTTGAGCAGGCAGCGGCGGTAAACCAGATTCTCGCCCAGTCGGTCGAGAGGGCTGAGGCCTCGTGAAAGCCATGCTGCATAATCCGGGGATCGGAACCGATTACTGCATAATTCCTTAAATTGGAATCGATTTAAGGTGAAAATTATGCAGCAGCTTTAAAGTGTTACAGCGTCCTTTGTGCGTTTGATAAAACGCACGGCGCTGTAAGTGTGAAATCATGCAGCGAATTTAGCGATTTACCGCGTCATTGCTGTGTTCGATGAAACACAGGGCGCGGTAACGGACATGATTATATCTCCTGATCGGGGCGGATTGTCCTGACCGCTTGAAGCGAAAAGGCCGCAGGCTGGCCGGCCGATATGCCAGTCCATCATTTGTCATCGGGAGGAGACAATATGACCAACGATACGATTGCAGCCGCGCCAGGACGTGGCGGCGCATTTCTCTCTGAAGGCGCCAGCCGTCGGGCCGTGGGAGCAACGACAGGTGCGACGGTCGGCCTGATTTTTGGACCAAGCACGATTCTGCTTTTCGCATTTGGCGCTTTTGTCGAGCCTTTGTCACGAACCTTCGGCTGGTCGAAGCCTTCCATTCTCTTCGCCGCGACCATTGTTTCCCTGATGATCATGGTGATCTCGCCGGTTCAGGGATACCTCATCGATCGGTTCGGTGCCCGGCCAACGGTGCTTCTCTCCAGCGTCGCCTTTGCCTTGGGCCTTGCGGGAATGTATTTTCTATCCGGAAATATCACCGCATTCTATGTCATGTATGCGCTGTTGCCATTGCTTGCGATCGGCCTCTGGCCCGTTTCCTATCTCAGGGTGGTCAGCACCTGGTATGACCGGCGGCTGGGATTGGCAATCGGTATTGCCAATGGCGGTATCGGCCTCGGGGCGGCTCTGCTGCCGCCTCTGATCACCTTCATTATCCTGAATGGCTCCGTTCAATGGGCCTATGTCAGTCTTGGCGTAATCGTGGCCCTCATCGTGTTGCCGTTCAATGCGTTCTTGCTGCATGAGGCGCCGAAAGCGCGTGAAGCAGGACAGGCGACCGCAGCGGCTTCCAGCGCTTCGGGAGACTTCAAGGCGCTGGTCATGAAACGTGAATTCATGGTGCTCGCCTTCGCATTCTTTCTGCTCGGCTTTGTCAATACGGGACTGGTGACGAACCAGATCTCTCTCTTGATCGATGGTGGGCTGACGCCGCAGCACGCCGCTCTGGTTCAGGCAACCTTCGGTATTGCCGTGCTGCTCGGACGGTTCCTCACCGGCGTCCTGCTCGATTATGTGTCTGCGAAACGTCTGATGAGCGCGGTTTGCGTGGGTGGAGCGGCGGCTTGCCTTATTTACGCTACGGGTCCGGCCGGCGCGCTTGTCTTTGTCTCAGCCATCCTCATCGGCATGGTCTACGGTGCGGAATTCGATGTTTTGAGCTACATCATCAAGCGGAATTTTGGCCTCGCTGTCTTCGGTCGCGCCTATGGTCTGATCTTTGCGGTGTTTCAGCTCGGAGCAGCCTTGGGGGCAACGCTGCTTCCGCTCAGCCGTGCGAATTTCCAAAGCTACGCACCCGGCCTCATGATCTACGCTGCGGCTTTGGTGGCAAGTGGACTTCTTTTCCTGGTATTAAAGGAGAAAGCGGCCACACACGCTTGACGGTACCAACTGTCGATTAGAGCAATGTCCCAGGAGACGTGTAGTCACGGTTTTCCGTCCGGAAATGCGGTAAAACAAGTGCTTACAGCGCCGTGCGTTTTATCAAACGCACGGCGCTGTAACACTTTAAATCTGCTGCATAATTTTCACCTTAAATCGATTCCGATTTAAGGAATTATGCAGTAACATCCTGTGAACATTGGTTCACAGGATGCGCTTTAGATCACATCGGATGACGGCCGATAAAGAAATCCCGGAAGGGCTCCATGGAAGGGTTAAGGCCAGCGTCGATCAGCCCTTTGCGGAGGGTGATCATTTGAGGGTCGTGGATACGCTGGGTGGGCATCCGCAATGGTCCACCGTTATAGCCCTGTAGCCAGCCTTGGAATTTCCAGACATAACGGTTGATGAAGTGGCCGCCATGCATCTGCTGGGCGACAAGTCCCTTGGCCTTGCGGGCAGGGTGCATACGCCAGAAGATCTCGCTGGCCTTGTCGAATTCGCCGTCTTGCAGCAGGTTGAAAACCTCCGGGATCAACGGACCCCAATATTCGTGATCGCTGGTGGCCGAAAGCTGGATTGGCATGATTTGCGACAAGGGAATCAACTCCCCTTCGATCGGCATGGAAATGACCACTTCCTTGCCGAACAGGCGGTTACATTCAATCACGCTCTGAATGGAGGGAAATCCGCCTTCCGCCTTGATGGCCGCGACGTTCGGGCAATCGTCAATCAGGCGCCGGATAAGCGAAACCGGGATGTCGGATGGATGAATGCGTGGCGAAAATCCCCACAAGAACATGGGAAAAAGCATGACCGCGAGATTGGTGGAATCGCATAATGCCTTGGTATACTGGTAAATATCCTCCTCGCTTTCCGGATAGAACGCCGGAGGATAGGAAAGAAGAACGAATTCTGCACCCGCCGCCTCGGCGCGTTGGACGGCTTCAATATTCTGAGCAAGCGTGTTCCAACTGGCGTGATGGGTCAGAACCAGCCGGTCGCGGGCTTCGTCTTTTATCATCGCCAGGAAGTCTATATATTCATCGAGCGTAATCGAAACTTCGCAGACGCCGAGAGTGCCGATGAAGCCGTGCTCAATCGCCAGGCGCGTATCGTGGCGTATTGCCTTTTCGTTCAGCCGGGTGAGATCGTTTGAAAAGGAAGGCAGTGTGCAGTTTATTACGCCCACCAGCTTTTCGCGTGCCCATTCACGGGCTTCATGTTTTTTGTATGACGCCATTGCATTCCCTTTCAGAGCGTTTCACCTGCGCCTTGCCAGGCGAGATATTTCATTTCCAGAAACTCCTCGATCCCGTAGATCGAGCCTTCACGACCGATGCCCGATTGCTTGACGCCTCCGAACGGTGCAACTTCATTTGAGATCAGTCCTGTGTTGATGCCGATCATGCCCGCTTCGATGGCGGCTGCGACGCGCCAGATGCGCTCGGCATTTTGCGAAAACAGATAGGCGGCAAGGCCAAACTCCGTATCGTTGGCCATGGCGATCACCTCCGCTTCACTCTCGAAGCGAACTACGGGGGCAACCGGTCCGAAGGTTTCTTCCCGTGTGACCCGCATGGAGGCGATAACATCTGCCAGAACAGTGGGTTCGAAAAACAGGCCTCCGCGCAGGTGGCGTTTACCGCCGGTGACAATACGCGCACCTTTGGAAACGGCATCCGAAATATGGTCTTCAACCTTTGCCATTGCGGCCCGATCGATCAATGGCCCCTGTTGAACGCCGGCTTCGAAGCCATCGCCCACGTTCAACGCAGAAACCCGTCTGGCAAGGGCGTCGATGAAACGATCGTAGATCGCAGACTGAACATAGGCGCGGTTTGCGCTGATGCAGGCCTGCCCGGTGTTGCGATATTTGGTGGAAATCAGTCCCTCGACGGCCTGGTCGAGATCGGCATCATCGAAAACGATCAACGGCGCGTTGCCACCAAGCTCCATCGATGCGTTCTTGATCGTGCCTGCCGCTTGCTGAAGCAGAAGCCGGCCAACCTCGGTTGAGCCGGTAAAGGTGATCTTTCTCACCAGCGCATTGCCCGTAAGTTCAGGGCCAATCTCGCTTGATTTCCCCATGACCACGTTAAACACACCGGCCGGGATCCCGGCCCGTTCAGCAAGCTCGGCCAGCGCCAGAGCCGTGAGCGGCGTCTGTTCAGCCGGTTTGACCACGATCGTGCAGCCGGCCGCCAGGGCCGGAGCCGCCTTTCGGGTGATCATGGCCGCCGGGAAATTCCACGGCGTAATGGCCGCGCAAACTCCGACCGGTTCTTTCAGGACGACAATACGCCGGCCCTTTTCCGGCGCGGCCATGATGTCGCCTCGCACGCGCTTGGCCTCCTCCGAGAACCACTCGACGAAAGAGGCGGCATAGGCGACTTCACCTTTTGCCTCTGCAAATGGCTTGCCTTCCTCAAGCACGATCAGGCGCGCCAGGTCATCGGCATTGGCCGTAATCAGTTCGAACCAGCGACGCAGCAGAATTGCCCGGTTTTTGGCCGGTTCCTGCCGCCAGCGACCATAGGCTTCATGCGCCCTGGAAATAGTATGGGCAACCTCGGCGCGACTTAGCTTGGGGATTTCGGCAAGCTTGCTGCCGGTGGATGGATTGAAGAGTTCATAGGAACCGCCTTCGCCACGACCTATCCAGCCGCCAGCGACATAAGCGCCGGTTTTGAACAGAGCAGGATCGGAAAGCATGGCTGAGGGATGCGGAAAGGAAGTAGCTGTCATTTCAGCACCGGGTGGATGGTTTTGGGAAGGAGCGTGCCAAGGCCAAGCGCGCGGGCGCGGGAAAAGCACATGGCGGCCACGGCAAGATCCTGAAGCGCCGAGCCGACGGATTTGAAGAGAATGATTTCATCTGACGTTTTGCGCCCGGAATGGCGACCGGAGATCAGATCGGCAAGAGGAACCAGTTTTCGCTGGAAATCTACTCCAGCCTGGGTTGCCGCGCGCATGTCGCCGGTGTCATGGGCAACCTCTTCAGCCATATCTGCAACAATGAGATCGGCGCGTGCAATGGTGACTGGGTCCACCTCGCGCTGCTCAGGCAGCGTCGAACCGATGGATGCAACGGTTATTCCCGGCGAAAGCCATGCACCGTCGAACAAGGCTTGTTCGTTTCGCGACCGGGCGGCACAGATCAGAATGTCAGGCCGGGTGTCCAGCACCTCGCGTGCGCTCGAAACACCGGCAATATCCAGCCCCAGCGGCGTCAGCGCCTCGCGAAATTTGGCGCGACTGTCGGGATTGGGGCTGAAGACATGCACGGCTGAGATCGAGCGCACTGCCGCAAGGGCCCTGAGATGGTTGCGCGCCTCAAATCCCGTGCCCAGGATGCCGACCGAAACCCGACCTTTGCGGGCCAGCGCATCCAGGGCAAGGGCCGTGGTGGCTGCCGTGCGATAGCCGGTAATGGCGTTGCCATCGAGCAGAGATACGAGTTCGACACTTTCCTGATCGAAAAGGGGAATGAGGTAGCTCGCCCGTTTGTTGCGAATATTGGCGGCAATGATTTTGGCGCCCATGATGGCGCCCACCGGCGCGATGCCCGTCAAGGTGCGCAGCCAGAAACCATCTCCCCGAGCCACGGCTCTTGGCGGAAACATTCCCTCGGTAAAGTCAGCCCCATAGGCCTGCCTCAGTGCATCAATGGCATGAGGCCAGGAAAAACTTTTGGCGAGATCGTCTCCGCCCAGGAAAATCGTTGGGCTGCTCAAAGGCGCCTGTTCACCGCTCATCTTCGCTCGCACTCCTCCGTGTCACTGCTGAGCCGGAGTTAATTTGATAAATTGAAACGTGTCAATGTGAATATTGATTGTGATTGATCCTGCCAAGCAATGCCGTTATGAGAAAAAGAAATTCCGGGGAGACGGTTGTGACACAAGAGCACGATGATCTGCGCCTGCGTGCCTTCATCGACACCACTTTGCAGCGTGGGGATCCAAAGTTGCCGCCTGAGCCACGTCTGGCGGAACTCATCGATGTGTCGCGGGGCCGGCTGAGAACGCTTCTGAAGCGGCTGGAGGAAGAGGGCGTGATCTGGCGTCATGTCGGCAAGGGCACATTTGTTGGCCCGCGCATCCTTGATCCGAAGTCTCCGGACTGGTTCGAGGGTATAAGCCTTGCCGATATCATGGATGCGAGAAGGTTGCTGGAGCCGCAACTGGCCGCCAATGCTGCCATCTCAGCACGCCCGGCCGATGTCGCGGGACTGGAACGCTGTGTCGCGGAGATGTCCAGCACGTCTTCCTATGTGCAATGGAAGCGGCTGGATGAAAGACTGCATCGCCTCATTGCCGAGGCAACCCACAATAGCTTGCTGCTTCTGCTTTACGACACACTGCGCAATCAGGGCGGAACGGGGCTGGACCAGCGCCTGAATGCGGTTTTCGGAAACGACAGCGCACCGGTCGAGACAAACCGGCAACACGCAGCCATTGTCAACGCAATCAAATCCGGCGATCCAAACGCCGCCGAACAGGAAATGCGCGAGCATCTCGATCAGGTGCGGGCGAAATTGTTCGGATTGCGCTACTGCATAATTCCTTAAATCGGAATCGATTTAAGGTGAAAATTATGCAGCAGATTTAAAGTGTTACAGCGTCCTTCGTACGTTTGATCACTGTACACGACGCTACGGTTTTGCGTGTGGTTTACCCCCCTCTGTCCTGCCGGACATCTCCCCCTCAAGGGCAGGGCTATTGCATATGAGCGATCATTGAGATGAGGAACTGATCGTCCCATCCCGCTTTTTTGATTTTTCGTCGGATGGATGCTTTGTCTGGGTGCTGGCGGATGATGTTGAGTGCGAGTTTTCGCAAGATAGAGAGGTTTTGCGGGCCGTTGTCTTTGCGATTACGGGCCGCATCTTCACAGAAGGCTACGTCGAGTACCCAGTGTAACTGGTTTTCGATCGTCCAGTGCGCCCTGACTACCCGCAGGAAAGCCTCGGCACTGATTTCCCTGGAGAGCAGGAAATGTCTGAGATGGTGGGTCTTGCGCCC
>NZ_JHXQ01000032.1 GCF_000621665.1 Allorhizobium undicola ORS 992 = ATCC 700741 | reverse complement strand
CGCGAGAGGATTTGGCCTCATTGGCGAGCAGCATTCCATCGAGCTGATCGCGCCAGGGGCCGAGCTTCGGCTGAGGTTGACGGGTCCGTTCGTATTTGAACTCCGTCTCATCGGTGCGCAAAACCTTCCGCACCACTTTCCGCGATATGCCCAACTCCCGGCAGATCGCCTTGATCGACTTGCCCTGAACATGGGCTAGCCGCCGTATCTTCAGAATTGTTTCCACAATAAGCATCCAAACAAAAAGCCTCCGATGAAACCGGAGGCTGTTGTAACCCCATCGCAGATGGGGGGCCCGTTTGGACGCCGATCACCCCATTTGCGGGGTCCTTATTCCATGCCTAATCACAAACTGGGCGCCGCCTGGCAGAAGACCTCCGGTGAGGGCCGCGACTACCTCTCGGTCAAGCTCGACGATCCGAGCTTCCCTGCCCCGATCTACGCAACGCTCGCCAAGGTCGAAGGCGAGGAAGGCCTCCAGCTCATCTGGTCCCGCCCGAACCGCGACTGATCAGGATCACGAGGCTCCGCCATCGGCGGGGCCTTCTCCTCTCCTGAGAACCAAAGCCGGACCCGGCATCGAGCCAGGTCCGGCTTTTTGGGTGGCATACGGTGAGCGGGGAAGCTGCTCAGAACGATCGATCCTACCAAGCGGGTATGCCGGCCCCAAGGATGAGCGGTCCCTCCAATTTGCTCTAGTCGCCCGGTGGACAACCTCCGCAAATCGGTTCCCCCACTCCCCGGCTCTGCCGGTCGCTGGGCGCGATTCCTGACCCGCCATCCCCTTCCTGGGGCCAGCCGGTAATCTTTCACAAACGTCAAGGAGACGAAGATGACCTACGAACTCGAAATCCAGATCGAAGAACTGCGTGCTGAGCTGCGCAACGCTGTCGGTGGCGCCGAGCGCCGCCAGATCCAGGCCGAACTCGAAATCGCCCAAGCGGAACTGTTCGTCGCGGCTGCCGAGATGGAGGGCCTGGCTGAGGCAGAGCCGCCTTTCTGACGGCGGTGATCTCTACCAACCCCTCCACCGTGCGACCACGAATACATTATTTGCACCAATGCTGTATATGCTGTATAAATAGCACTGAGTACCTTTCACCCTAATCGTATTGAGGCTGGTCACATGACAAGCAGGAACGGCTCTTACACGACAAGCGACCTTTCGCGGAAATCCGGAGATATCATCGCCGAGGCACTCCGACACCCTGTCACGATCACCCAACGCAACAAGCCGCGATTGGTGTTGCTGAACATAGACGATTACGAACGTCTTATGCGCCAGTCGGATCGTCGCTCTGTAGGCAGACTGGAGACAATGTCCGACGAGCTGTTTGCTGAATTTGAAGAGGCCGTCGATGCCTACGCCCAGTCTGATGAGACGAGTCGATGAGCGTATATGACAAGGTCCAGACGGCTGCGGTCGTTCGATATCCATATCTGTGGAGCCATGAGGCAAACGAGGGAGAAACGGAAGGGCGCAAGAACCGTCCTGTGGCTGTCGGCGTGCGGATCGCGAGGTCGGGTGGCGATCTTGTCTTGTTTTTTCCGATCACGACAAAGATGCCCGACCGAAATCGTTTTGCCGTCGAGATTCCGACCATCGAAAAGCGACGCGCGGGTCTTGATGCAGATCTTCCGCTGTGGCTCATCCTGGATGAGTTCAACAGCGATATCATAGGCCGGTCATTCTATTTGGAGCCTGAGCCTCCGCTTGGTCACTTCAGCAAGGCATTCTTTTTGCCGCTTCTGCGCGAATTTATTGCCCGTCGAAAGTCCTTTGCGGAAGTTAGCCGATCGAGATAGCGGAGTGTGGACAGCAGGGTCTCCGTTCGAGAAGACCAAGGTCCGCCCTCACATTCTCTTTTGCCTGCGGCAGTATCGTCGGGTGTTTACTGCGAAGCGACAGAGCCAATTGCCCGATATCCCCGGCGGCGTTTTTGCCTCAGAAGATCAAGGAAGAGATCGACCGCGTCCTGTTCCTTTTCGAACTGATGGGTTTTCACCTGACCGCTCGTCCCAATCCGTCCCCATCGCCGCGTCAGGCATGCCTCCCCAAACAGGTTCGACTCTATCGACATCGCGTAGAAGCGGGCCAGGTTCTTACTGGCATCCTTGCGTTCGACATAGAGGTGATAGGGTTGGGCGATCATGCGCCTAGAATCGCGTGAACCATGTCCTGCGTCCAACGAGACTTCTGAATCGTTTGCTGGTGATCGATTCAGTTCTGTGAAGAATGGGTTGCGATCAGATTGGGCGGTCCGCCTTCGGCGTACCGCTCTATTCGCCAGCTCGAACGAAGCCCATAAGTGGTCTTCGCCGATTCCGGTGACGATCCTCCCCCAAGTGTCAGATCGGGTTGCACATTGGCTACTCCGATTGATCCTTCCTCAAGAGATGGCCCGATCGAGCAGCCGGTTGGTGAAACCGGTTTTGCCCGACGCAGTTTTTCATATCGTCCCGCCGGAACCAGATGGCGCGACCGCATCTAAGCGGCGGGTTGCCTGCGGTAAAGACGATCTGCTCATCGGCTCGCATTCGCAGCACCTCATGCGGCTGGATCAGCGGTCGAGCGGCAAGCTGCTTTGACCGGGTCCGCGACGACCCGCGCGACTGGAAGCTGCGGCTGACCTGATCGATCTCAACCGTCGTCATGCCGCAGCGGCGCGATATGTATTCCGCCGTCTCCGGATCATTGATGGCAGCAAACGAAATCCAGCTCGCGCTCTCGAACCATTTGCTCGATGCGTCCCGACCACCGTATGTCTCGCGAAGTTGGCCTATGGACTGATAGATCAGGGTCAGGGTGATGCCGTATTTGCGGCCGGCATCGCGCGCGGTCTCCAGGATGCGCATGTAGCCTAGCCGCGCCACCTCATCGAGAAGGAAAAGGGCACGGCCTTCGATCTGTCCATCCCGATTGTAAATCGCGTTGAGGAACGAACCGATGATGACGCGCGCCAGCCCCGCATGTGTCTCAAGCGTCTTCAGGTCGATATTGATGAACACGTCAGTCTTTCCTGACGCGATATCGTCGGTGGAAAATGCAGAGCCGGACACCAGAGCTGCGTAGTTCTGGTAGGACAGCCAATGCGTCTCCTTGATCGCATTGGCATAGACACCGCTGAATGTTTCCGGTGTCATGTTCACGAAGGCGGCAACGTTCTCCTTTACGAACGCGGATTCCGAATTGTCGTAGATGTCCTGCAGCCGCTTGCGCAACTGCGGTTCCGGCTCCGACAGGTTGGCCCGCACCTGACGAAGCGTCTGTTGCTCATTTGGTGTGTGGCCGGAAAGGCAGACGTCGGCGATCATCGCCGTCAGGAGCTGAAGACCGGACGCCCGAAAGAAGTCGTCGCGAACGCCGCTCGCGCGTCCACTCTCGCTCATGATCCAGGACGCAACAGCGGCTATGTCCTCTTCTTTCGTGCCACCGAACTTTCCGATCCAGGCCAGTGCGTTGAAGCCGATCGCTGGATTGCGGGGATCAAGGATCCGGATCCTTCTCCCCGCACTCTCGCGATGCTGCGACACCATCGGCGCTACCTCGTTCGAAGGATCGAGCACGATCAACGAACCACCCCATTTGAGCGCGGTCGGGATTGTCACCGACGTCGTTTTGAAACCGCCGGAGCCGGCAAAGACAATCCCATGGGATGAGCCGAATGAGCCATCGAAGCAAAGCAACGGCGCTTTCCCTCCTTCACCCCAGGTTTCCATGTCATCGGCGCGAAACCCACGAATGGTTCTGCCATCACGATCGACACGGTATCGCTCGCCAATCACGATGCCGCCAGCTTCACCGAACAGCCGCTCGGCCTCGGTCAGTTTCATCCACGCGGCCTCTCCGTGCAGCGCGCGTTTGCCGATGATCCGCTTGGGTTCGGGCCGGACGAAAGCCGCGTTTCCGATCAGCGCAACACGAAGTGCGAAGCATCCCGTTATCAGCACACCAGCCGCTCCGATCATCGTTGCTGGATCGAGATAGGTAAGGATGGATTTTCCCTCGGGAACCTTGTCAGCAAATACAGCGAGGCGCGATATCTCGCGCGCCGCCGCAATCAGAATGGTACCGCCACTACCAGCGGCCGCGCTCCAGCCAACAAGCCGGATGCTTGCCGATCCTGCCGCCGCGAAGAGAAAGATGATGCCGACCGCAGCGGCGGCGACATAGGGTGCCGCGATGTCGATCCTGGCGAACATCAATCGCTGGGCCTCGTTCTCGCCAAACGGCGCAAGCGATTGGTCGATCCCGGTCAAACCGATGGCGGCCACGATCATCAGCAAGAGTGGAAGGATGGAGAGAACAATCCTATTCGCTGTCATGACCGAAGGCCTCTGCTCCGAGTGCTCTCAGCCTTTCACGTTCTCCGGCATCCGCCCTCAACCGATCTGCAAGCTCGATGAACGCGCCGAGCAGCGTGGCCCGTTTCTCGAGCCGAAGGCCAGCCTTCACGATAAGCCCTCCGAGCTCGATCTTTTCGCGCGTATCTTTTTTTCGCGCGTCTGCTGTCGCTAACTGGTCCATACGCTCAAGCCTCGCCAGCGCCGCCCGGAACCTCGACAGTCGGGTTCGCCGAAATCTGCCCGCTACTCGCGCCTCCCCTCTCCCTTCCGTTCGATCCGGCGCTTTGTGCTTTCGGGGCGCCGCGAAACCGTTTCGCCACTTCCTCGAAGGCCGTCTGGAGCTCACTCTCGTCGATCTCGAATTCGCCAAGACCAGCGCGCAATGCGATGCGGCCGATCCGTTCGGCCTCTCTGGTTTCTGCTGCCTTGAGCTGTTCCTGGAGCTTGGCGATTTCTTCGCGGATTTTCGAAGAAGGCTTTTTCATTCCGCTCGTATCCTTTCGCTGAACTCGATGCCGTCAGGCAGAAGATTTCAGCGCGGAGTGCGGAACGCACTACTGTGAATCCTACAATCGCCAATGGCGATGCTTTTGTGAATGATCCCATCCGTTCGTAAGGACGGATCCGAAGGGCGCAATTATACGTCGCTGAAGCGACGCACTGCTTTTTGCTCCCTGGCTGCCCTTCCTCTTTTTACGAACACATTGATTTCGTTTGATCAAAGGAGTGTTCTCCGCCGTGGCCGTCCCGCATTTTTCAGTCAGCATCGTTGCACGCGGCTCCGGCCGCAGCGCCGTGCTGTCGGCGGCCTACCGGCATTGCGCCAAGATGGACTATGGGCGGGAAGCCAGGACGATCGACTACACCCGCAAGCTGGGCCTGCTTCATGAGGAGTTTATCATCCCCGCCGATGCGCCTGAATGGCTGCAATCGATGATTGCCGATCGGTCTGTCTCGGGAGCGTCGGAGGCGTTCTGGAACAAGGTCGAGAACTTCGAGAAACGGTCGGATGCACAGCTTGCAAAGGATGTCACCATCGTCTTGCCGTTAGAGCTGTCGGCTGAGCAGAACATCGACCTCGTCAGGGACTTCGTGGCGCGCCACATCACCGCCCAGGGAATGGTGGCTGACTGGGTCTTCCACGACGCGCCTGGCAATCCGCATATCCACCTGATGACGACGCTGCGGCCGCTGACCGAGGACGGGTTTGGGTCGAAGAAGGTGGCGGTCATAGGACCAGACGGCAAAGCGCTGCGCAATGACAGCGGCAAGATCGTCTATGAGCTCTGGGCGGGTGGGCTCGATGACTTCAACGCGTTTCGCGATGGCTGGTTTGCCGCCAGAACCAGCATCTGGCGCTTGCGGGCCTCGATATCAGGATCGATGGCCGCTCCTTCGAGAAGCAGGGCATCGAGCTGACCCCGACCATCCATCTCGGCGTCGGCACGAAGGCGATCGAGAGGAAAGCAGTCCGTGGGAATGGATCTGCGGGAGAGGATGCTGCGCTCGAGCGGCTGGAACTGCAGGAAGAGCGGCGAGCCGAGAATGCCCGCCGAATTCAGCGTAGTCCGGAGATCGTACTTGATCTGATCATGCGAGAAAAAAGCGTGTTCGACGAGCGCGATGTCGCTAAAATCCTCCATCGCTATGTCGATGATGCGGGCCTCTTCCAGAGCCTGATGGTGCGCATCCTTCAAAGCCCGGAGACGCTGCGGCTCGATCGTGAGCGGATGGACTTTGCCACCGGGGTCCTGGCGCCGACAAAGTACACGACACGTGAGCTGATCCGGCTCGAGGCTGAGATGGCCAACCGCGCGATCTGGCTCTCGCAGCGGTCTTCGCATGGCGTCCGGAAACCGGTGCTCAAGGCGACCTTCGCGCAGCATGAACGGCTTTCCGATGAGCAAAGGGCTGCCATCGAACATGTCGCTGGTGTTGAGCGGGTTGCCGCCGTGATCGGCCGCGCCGGCGCCGGCAAGACCACGATGATGAGGGCAGCACGCGAGGCCTGGGAAGCGGCCGGCTATCGCGTTGTCGGTGGTGCACTCGCCGGCAAGGCTGCGGAAGGTCTGGAGAAGGAAGCGGGCATCGTCTCCCGTACCCTGTCGTCCTGGGAACTCCGCTGGGATCAGGGTCGCGGGCAGCTCGACGACAAGACGGTTTTCGTTCTGGACGAGGCTGGCATGGTGTCGTCGCGGCAAATGGCGACATTCGTCGAAGCTGTCACCAAAGCTGGCGCTAAGCTCGTGCTTGTCGGCGATCCTGAGCAGCTTCAGCCGATCGAGGCGGGTGCTGCCTTCCGCGCGATTGCCGACCGCATCGGCTATGCCGAATTAGAAACGATCTATCGCCAGCGTGAGCAATGGATGCGCGACGCTTCGCTCGATCTCGCGCGTGGCAATGTCGGCAAAGCCCTCGCAGCCTATCAGTCCAATGGCAAGATGATCGGCGCCTCGCTGAAGGTTGATGCCGTCACGAACCTCATCGCTGACTGGAGCCGTGACTACGATCCGGCAAAGTCTACGCTGATCCTCGCGCACCTGCGTCGCGATGTGCGGATGCTGAACGAGCTTGCACGCACGAAGCTTATCGAGCGCGGCATCATCGAACACGGTTCGCCGTTCAAGACCGCCGACGGTGTCAGAAGTTTTGCTGCCGGCGACCAGATCGTCTTCCTGAAGAACGAAGGCTCTATCGGCGTCAAGAACGGCATGCTGGGCAAAGTCGTATCAGCGGCCCCAGGTCGCATCGTCGCCGAGATTGGCGAGGGCGAACATCTGCGCCAGGTTATCGTCGAGCAGCGCTTCTACAACAATCTCGATCACGGCTATGCCACCACGGTGCACAAGAGCCAGGGCGCGACCGTCGATCGGGTTAAGGTGCTGGCGTCCCTCTCTCTCGATCGTCACCTCACCTATGTTGCGATGACACGCCACCGCGAAGATCTCGGCGTCTATTACGGCCACCGATCCTTTACCAAGGCAGGCGGTCTGGTCGAGATTTTGTCGCGCAAGAACTCCAAGGAAACGACGCTCGACTATGCCGGCGGCAGCTTCTACCGGCAGGCCCTCCGTTTTGCCGAAGCGCGCGGCCTTCACATCGTCAACGTTGCCAGAACCGTCGCGCGCGACCGTCTCGAATGGACGGTCCGGCAGAAGCAGAAGCTCGTCGACCTTGCCGGCAAGCTTGCGGCCATCGGCGCCAAGCTCGGCTTTGCAACATCAACGGCCAGAACAGTTCCTGTTGCAGAAAAGGAGACCAAGCCCATGGTGGCCGGTATCACCACCTTCCCGAAATCGATCGATCAGACCGTTGAGGATAAACTCGCCGCAGACCCAGCGCTCAAGAAGCGATGGGAAGAAGTCTCGATGCGCTTCCATCACGTCTACGCGCAGCCGGAAGCAGCATTCAAGGCAGCGAACGTCGATGCGATGCTGCGCGACCAGTCGGCTGCGGAAAAGACGATCGCCAGAATTGCCAACGAGCCTGAAACCTTCGGTGCCCTCAAGGGCAAGACGGGCCTACTGGCCAGCCGCGGCGACAGGGCGGACCGAGACCGGGCGCTCAAGAATGTGCCGCCACTCGCTGACAGCATCAGCGATTATCTCCGCCAGCGTGGCGATGCTGAGCGGCGAAATCACGCGGAGGAGCTTGCGGTCCGCAGGCAGGTCGCGCTGGAGATCCCTGCCCTTTCGTCCAATGCGAAAAGCGTGCTGGAACGCGTCCGCGATGCCATCGAAAGAAACGATCTGCCCTCTGGCCTCGAATATGCACTCGCCGACAAAATGGTGAAGGCTGAACTCGAAGGTTTCGCGAAGGCGGTCACTGAACGTTTCGGAGAAAGGACCTTCCTGCCCCTGGCTGCGAAGGATGCCACCGGCGAGGCATTCCAGCACGTTACGGCAGGCATGAATGGCGCCCAGAAGAGCGAGGTGCAACAGGCCTGGAATACTATGCGGACGGTGCAGCAACTGTCTGCCTATGAGCGCAGCGCGACGGCACTCAAGCAGGCAGAGACGTTGCGCCAGACCAAGTCCCAGGGCCTGACCCTCAAATGAGGATGCGTCATCGGCATAGAGTGCTACGGCGCATGAAACGGCTCGTCTGGTTCTATCGGATCTCCAGCGTGAGCCTGTTCGCACTTGGCTTCATCGTGCTGCTCGGAGGTCAGGGCTTCAGGGTCAATCTCACACCAAGCGAGCCGCTGGGTCTCTGGCGGATCGTTAAGCCCGATCGCCCAATTCTGGTCGGTGATCTTGTCTTCATCTGCCCGCCGGACACCGACGCACTACGTGAGGCGCGCGCGCGTGGATATCTGCGTTTTGGCCTCTGCGCTGGTTGGGTCGCACCACTGATCAAGAGGGTTGTGGCGACATCTGGACAGGCGATCGAGATCCATGACGATGTCCGCATTGATGGTCGGCCACTCCCTCATTCACACGTTGCACGAACGGACGGCCAGGGGCGTGGGATGGTGCAGTACGAAGGGGGTGTCGTTCCGCCCGGAACGGTCTTCCTGCATTCCGCGTTCTCGGGGTCGTTTGATAGCCGGTACTTCGGCCCTCTGCCGATGGAGGGCATCCTTGGACTGGCGCAGGAGGTCTGGACCTATGCGCCATGACCTTTTCCGGGCGGCTGTCCTCGTCGCGCTATCGACGAGCACTGGATGGATCGGCTGGAGCGGTAATGTGCTCCTCCTCCCGCTCGCAGCTAGCTTCCCCATGCTTTGGTCGTTGGCGCGTACGCGCCTGCAGACAACGGCGATCTCTGCGGCCTACTTCCTCGCGGCATCACGTGGTCTGCCGCAGGGTGTGGCGAACTTCTACTCATCGGATATCTGGCCGGGTTTCCTGCTCTGGCTTATCGCCTCTTCCGCGTTCGTCACGATCCATTCTGTGCTATGGACGGATCGAAAGGGGTGGCAGAAGTCGTTCCGATACATGGCCGCATGCGGCGCAATGGCGGTCCCACCATTCGGTATCCTGGGATGGGCACATCCGATCACAGCTGCTGGCGTTCTTTTTCCTGGCTGGGGATGGTGGGGTCTTTCGGCGATGGCAGCCGGCCTTGCTATCATGGTGACGCCTTATCGGCCGGCTGCAGCCACGGCCATGATTGGCTTCTGGCTCTGGTCAGCCGCTGAGTGGACGACGCCGATTTTACCGACGTCGTGGACCGGTGTCGATCTGGAAATGGCTGCATCTCTCGGCCGTGATGCAAGCCTTGAGCAGCAAAGCGCACTCATCGAACTTGTTCGCCGTCAGGGGCCTGCTGATATAGTTGTCCTTCCGGAGAGCGCCCTCGGCTTTTGGACGCCTACTCTTGCGCGGCTTTGGCAAAGGGCGCTCACAGAGACAGGGACTACAGTGATCGCTGGTGCCGTGCTCATCGACGCGAAGGGGTACGACAATGTGCTCGTTTCGATCAGTGCGGACAGCAGCGCGATCCTCTATCGCGAACGCATGCCCGTTCCCGGTTCGATGTGGCAACCCTGGAGGAGCCTCGTGGGAGAACGCACCGGTGCGAAGGCGCACTTCTTCGCAAATCCGGTCGTAGAGCTCGACGACTTCAGGATTGCGCCGCTGATTTGTTACGAACAGCTGATCGTCTGGCCGGTTCTCCAATCGATGCTGAACGATCCCGATGTGATCGTTGCTGTGGGCAACGGCTGGTGGACATCAGGCACTTCGATCGTCGACATCCAGCGCACGAGTGCCCTGGCCTGGGGTCGCCTCTTCGGCAAACCCGTCATCCTCTCATTCAACATTTAGCTGGACGGTCCTCATGCTTGACGTAGCCCTTATCGAAAAATGTGCCGACCCATCGCTGACGCCGGCGATCGTCGAGCAGTTCGTGGCGGCGGCAGGTTCCGACGATCCTTTGGCGATCACCGTCAAGTCTGGTGGACGCCTAGTTCTTGTTCCGACACCAGCTTCCCCCGAAGCGGCGCTCAAGATCATCAGAGAGTATGTGGGAAAGGCAAACGTGCGGGTGGGTCTTACCCAATACCCCGCAGGCGCTGGCATAACAGACATTGCTCAGCTGGATGCTGCTCTCGTTGACCCCTGCGAGAACCTCAAGCGGGGGACGGCTCTGTTCGCGAAGGTAGCCCGTATCGTCACGAAATGGTACGGCAGTCCAACGAGCAGGGAGGTCATGCCACAGCTGATCGATGATGCAATCCACGCCTGGAGAACAGGAATATTCGAAGGCACGCAAGTCTTTCAAGCTGACGATCCAGGTGGCGCGACGTTCCTTCGCGGCAAGCCTTTGCCAAAAATGCGACTGGAAGGAGACGTGGGGCTGGAAGAGGAGACTGGTGAGATCGCCGCTACGCCGCCTGGCGCAGCAACAGACGCTGCATCGGCTGAAATGCGCATCGATCTTTCAAGGATCGGCGGGAAAAACTAAAACGAGAGGTATGCATATTGGGCAATGATGTGCTGCAGTATTTTTTGCCTTCGTCAATCAGCGGCCTCCGAATACTGTTTCCTCATTGAGATGCGCACCTTCCCCCGCGTATATCGATTTTGACGGCAGTCTATCCTCCTCCCAGTCACTGCTAGCCAATGAAAACCTGCCGTAACCTCCCGCGGCAGGCTTTTTTAGCGAGCTTTTTATAGCTGATGTTTTCCGGTTGCCTCGGCAATCCGCTCAGCATGAAAGCCGCTAGCCGCAATAGCCAATATTGCGAACTCCGTTGTTTACGGACCTGCTCTCGCATCACCGGACAGCTCGGGTTACGAGTTCTGCGGGTTCTACACCCAAAGCATGCGAAATTCGACCAAGCACGGTTACACTGGCTGAAACATGCCCTTGTTCGATCTTTCCGATGTAACGCACGCTTAAGCCTGCCCGATGGGCCAACTCTTCTTGCGTCATTTGCTTGTCATGACGGACCCGACGCAGGTTAATTGCCAGGACTTCCTTGAGATCCATGGCAAGAGGGGAGCCGCAATAAGAATGATCGTTCCAGGAACGATAGTTCCGATTCCGCCGCTGAGATGTTAAAGGTGAGAGGATCTAAGGGTTTCGGTTGTTACGAGACGGTTCGCGCTGGCCGATTTCGTGCGTCGGCGCCAATCCCTCGATTTGGTGTGAGCAGGTTTTGATCTGGATTAGATTGGTCTAATAAAACGAATGAAAAAAGACGCATCATCCGCCAAATCGCAGAAGCTGGCTTTCGGCTGTCCCTACAGTGCCATGCCCAAAGCTGAACTTGAAGCTTTGGCCGTCGAGCAGATTCGAGAGCAACGACGGTTGATGGCCGCTGACGAAGCTGTCTACGAGGAATGGCTGCGCGCCAGCAATAATCCGGATACGCCAGCCGATATTATGAAAAACCTCCAGGATGAGTATCTTGCCCGGCAGGGAAAAGCCGAAGCCCAACAAGAGCAATTGTCGAGCATTCTCGATCTGCTTGGATATGTGCCAGAGGTCAGCGACGATAGCCGTAACGACTAGAGAAGCCCCCGATCCTTCACCATTGCGATCAGTTGGGGCACAGTCTGCGCATCGAATTTGCGTCTGGCGTTGTCAAGGTAGTGCTGAACCGTCCGGGGGTTAATGCCAGTTAGCATCGCGGTATCAGGGGTATTCCTGCCTTTTGCTGCCCACATCACACATCGGAGTTCTCGTGGCGAGAGTGCCTGCTTTGGATTGAGAACCGTCGATGCGCCGATCATTCTCAGACGGTAGTGAATGGCCATGACGATCTGAACGGCGGTCCGGTCATCCAAGAGGCCCGATACATTGACGGATCTTTCGCTCGACGCGAAGGTCAACATGTGCGTTGTCCCGAAGCTGCCGTTCACAGGAATGGTAACACCCGAGCGGATTCCATTATCTATGGCTTCGTCCCGAAATCGTCTCAGATCGGATGCGCCGCGGGCCGGCCAGTCGTCACATTTCCAACTAAAAACATCGCCACGCTGTTTTGCTTCCGTGATCAGGGGTCGATTCGAGAATAGTTTTTGACAAGATAGTCCTTGTTCCACGGCTCTGGATATGTGTTGAAGGTCCTTATGTCCAAACCTTCGGTATGGAGGTAGGCGAACTGTTTATAACCGTACGCGTTTGCGAAGCTTTTTACTGCTCCCGTCACCATCTGCTCATCCTGGGCCACTTCCAGCATGTCTAACCTGCGCTGAGATCCTACACGGTAGGTCTGAGTTCAACCCTGTGATCATCGTGGCGGGAATGACCGATCCCCGTTTCAACTCGTAGGGAGAGAGCTGCGGGACGACCTGGTTCGGCAGATAACCAAGATCCTTGATGTCCTGGTTGAAAAAGTCCTCTTTCGAGGTCTGCCCGTTTTGATCGACGTTCTGTCCGAGCAGTCCGGACTTCATCGCAGCGCTGTAGAGATCGGATGCACTGTTCGTCGTGGCATCGAACGGTTGGCGGGCGTCGGTCCTGGTTTCGGAGGCGCTCTTTTGGACCTCGGAAACGTCAACCTTGAGCGGAGAATCGAGCGCTGTTGCCCGTGCCTGGAGGCTTGCCATTCTCTGACGCTGCGCTTCGCGGAGAATCTGCTCGTCCTGTTCCCGCTTCAGCCGGGCCTTCCACTCGGCTTCTGGCTCGAGTTGCGATCGCCGTTCCGTCCGAACTTCATTCTGCCGCTCTACGACGGCCTCTCTTACCGGCTCGCGTTCGACAACGACGGGCGTCGGCTGAAACACTTCGCGTTGTTCCGGTTCGCCGATGATCCCGTCCGACACGCCGCGCTTCAGTTGATCGCCAAATGTGGTCGCCGGTGACGCGGAGGTGGTGTCGAGCTCATTGCCACGGTTGAAGGAGAGACCGCGCCACGACAGGCCGACGATGACGACGCCGAAGAACAGAACGATGATGACGATCGCGACGATGATCGGCAGGCGATTGAGGCGCCGCATGCTCTGTTGATCGTCGGCATTGCCCGCCGTGCCGAGCTGAAGCGATTGGACCATGGTTTCCCCTCCCCTCAGTTACGCTGCATGATGGAAAGCGGACTGGCGGGCGTCGCGCCCGCTGACGTCGCCGTGTAGGCCCGGCCGAGCGCGATGGCCGGCGTGCTGATCCGCGCCAGGACCTGTCCGTCGAAACTGTCGATCGACCATGCGACCTCGACCGGCTTCTGATCCTTGCCGACTTTCCCGTCGGCGATCACCGTGTATCCCCATCCCTTCAGCGCGGCCTCGAGAGCGGCGGCGTATTCCGAGGTGTCCTTGTCCATTCTGAGGGTTGTGGTGTTGGCCGGCCCGACCTGTTCCGCAAGTCGGCTTGCCATGTCGCCGGCGATCGCACTTGCGGTGGCGCCAGTGACGGCAATCGGTGTGGAACTGGTGGTCAGCGTTTCATCCGCAGTCTGGCAACCGGAAAGGATGGCAGTGATGATGATGGCTGCAATGGACTTGTTCATCGGTCAACCTCCCCGCCGGATCGTGATCTTCTGCTGGCGCCAGCCAACCCCGGAGACGAGCACGGCCTTGTCGACGGCGTAGTCGACGATCATCATGTCGTTCTTCATCCGGTAGTTGACGATACGGTTCTGCCCGCCGCTGACGACGAACAGCACTGGCGCGTCCTGGCCGGAGATGGAGCGAGGAAACTGGATGTAGGTCTTGACGCCGTCGGAATAGACGCGCTTCGGCCGCCACGAGGCGCCACCACTGACCGAATAGGAAAAGTTCAGCTTGTCCGGAGCGGTTCCCGGAATGCCGCCGGTTTCAAGCCGGGCATTGATGTCAGCCAGCTTGGTCGACACATCCTCCGGGTATTCGAAACCGATCCTCGCCATGTATTGGCTGGGATGGGATTTGAGCTGGATATGGTAGGTCCGCCGCGAGGTCGTGACCACCATAGACGTAACGAGGCCGGCCTCCGACGGCTTGACGATCAGGTGGATCGCTTGCCCGCCGGTTGCCCCTGATGTCGCCGGCTCGACCTTCCAGCGGACCGTGTCACCGACAAGCACGTCGCTGACCATCTCGCCGCCTTGCAGCTCGATGTCGCAAACCTGAAGCGGTGAGCAGACAACCGAGGGCTGGGTCTCGCCGAACAGGAAGATAACCTTTCCATCGGGCCCGGTCGTGACGAGACCGGGCGTCCCCCGCCATTTCCGCGAGATGTTGGTCCCCTTCACCTCGTTCGACGTCATGCTCTGTGCGACTGCGCAATCCGCGAGGACGAGTCCTGCCATGCAGCCGACGGTCGCGATCAATCCTGTTCTGTGCATGTAAATTCCCCTGCCCTTAAAGCTGTGCGGTCCAGTCGAAGTCCTGGACATAAAGACCGATCGGGTTGAGGCGGATGATCGCCTCGTCCTGTGGCGCGGTCAGCGCGACCGTCGCGATGCCGCGGAACCGCCTCGTGCCGGTCTCCTTGCCCTTGCGGTCGCGTTCGTATTCGGTCCAGTCGATCTGGTAGGTCTGGTTGGACAGCGCCACGATATTGTTGACCTCGATGGCGACGGTTGATGTCTTGGCCTTTTCAAACGGTGAGTTGCCGCGAAACCAGGCATTGATTTTCTGGGTTGAGGGATCGGACGTCCTGAGCAGCGCGTAGGTCCGGTCGATATATTGCTTCTGAACCACCGCGTCGGGCGTGATCGACTTCAGGCTGGTGATGAAGTTGCCGAGTGTCGCGCGGACGACGCGGGCGTCGGCATATTCGATCTGCTGGGGGAAGCCCGCCGTTACCGACGTGCCGAGCTTGTCGACCTCGACAATGTAGGGCACGAGCTTCACCTGCGTGCTAAGATACATGACGTAGGTGAAGCCGATCACGGCCATTGATAGTCCGAGAATGCCGACGATCCGCCATGCGCGCGCGGCCTGGACATAAGATCCATATCGTTCTGTCCATTCCTGCCGCGCGGCAAGGTAAGGACTTTCGGGCGGCCGGTTTGATGCCATCGCGGTTGCCTTCCTGATGATTATGTGTTGTGTCGTTCGGGAGGAGGTGTCGGACTGTTATGCCCTGTGCGAGCCTGATCGAGCTTGGCGTTGGCGAGCCCCATGATTGAGCCGGCGTAAGCACCGGGCGAACCGATCGCCTTTTCCTTGGCGGCCGAGCCGGCCGCCTTCCCGGCTGATCCGATCCCCGCGCCCATACCGCGAAGTGCTGCGCCCGCCACAGAGGAGCCCACGGCTCGGGCGGATTGGGCTGCAGCAGCCCCGGCTCCGACGGCGCCGACGGCGAGCGATGCTGCGCCAAGTGCAAATGATGCGGCCTGCCCGCCGTGACGGATGGTTTCCATGCCGCCTGTCACTGAGGCATCCTGAACGGCACCTTGGATGATGTTCGGGACATACATAGCGATGATAAAGACGACGACTGCGATGCCGGCGATCGCGAGAGTTGTTTGGAACTGATCCCCGATATCAGGTTGGTTCGCGAGACTAATGAGAACCTCAGATCCAATCCGCGAGATCATCACCAGTGCCATCAGCTTCATGCCAACTGAGAACGCATAGACCAGATAACGGACGGCAAAATCTTTGGTGAAGGATGAGCCTCCTAGGTCTTGTGGACTCTTGGGATTCCCAAGGCTGAGCAAATCAGATTCAAGACTGTCTTTTGGAGGCAGTCATGGGCGTATTGGACCGGTTGATCCTTCGGGACGAGCAGTGGGCGCGGATATCGACGCACATCATTGGTGACGAACGGACACGGGGGTCGTCGGGCCGCGACAACCGGATGTTCGTGGAAGCCGTGCTTTGGATCGTGCGCACGGGCTCGCCCTGGCGTGACTTGCCAGAGGTCTTCGGCGAGTGGAATAGCGTCTTCCGGCGCTTCAGCCGCTGGAGCAAAAAGGGCGTCTGGTGGCGTATGTTCGCTGCGATGTCCAATGATCC
>NZ_JHXQ01000031.1 GCF_000621665.1 Allorhizobium undicola ORS 992 = ATCC 700741 | reverse complement strand
CCAGAAGCTCGGCGTCGTCAACCTGGTCAACCTTGTTCAGGAACACGACGATGGCCGGAACGCCAACCTGACGGGCCAGAAGAATGTGTTCGCGCGTCTGCGGCATCGGGCCATCGGCAGCCGAGCAAACCAGGATCGCGCCGTCCATCTGTGCGGCACCCGTGATCATGTTCTTCACGTAGTCGGCGTGGCCGGGGCAGTCAACGTGCGCGTAGTGACGAGCAGGCGTTTCATATTCAACGTGTGCCGTCGAAATCGTGATACCACGAGCCTTTTCTTCCGGCGCGGCGTCGATCTGGTCATACGCCTTGAACTCGCCGAAGAACTTCGTGATTGCTGCCGTCAGAGACGTCTTGCCATGGTCAACGTGGCCGATCGTGCCAATGTTAACGTGCGGCTTGTTGCGCTCAAACTTACTCTTTGCCATTTTCGGCTCTCCGTTCTTTATCCCTGTTCGGGAAAACTGTTGTTTTTTCGGTTAGAGCATAATCCGACCGGAGTGAAACGAGGATCGATAAGATTATGCTTCAAAAAAGAAAACATTAGAGCGCCGATATGATTCAATCAGATCGAAAAGCGCTCTAACGGGCTCCGGTCACTTCTGACCGGAGTACTTCGCCTGGATTTCAGCAGCGACGTTGTTCGGTACCGGCGCATAGTGATCGAACACCATGGAGTACTGAGCGCGGCCCTGCGACATGGAGCGCAGGTTGTCAACATACTTGAACATGTTGGCCAGCGGCACGTGGGCATTGATAACCACGGCAACGCCGCGGCTTTCCTGACCCTGGATCTGACCACGGCGGGAGTTCAGATCGCCGATAACGTCACCGACGTAATCCTCCGGCGTCACAACCTCGACCTTCATCATCGGCTCGAGCAGCTGAGCGCCCGCCTTCTTGGCTGCTTCGCGGAAGCAGGCGCGAGAAGCGATTTCGAAGGCCAGAACAGACGAGTCAACGTCGTGGAAGGCGCCATCGATAAGCGTGGCCTTCACGCCGAGCATCGGGAAGCCAGCAAGCGGACCCGAAGACAGAACGCTTTCGATACCCTTCTGCACGCCCGGAATGTATTCCTTCGGAACAGCACCGCCAACGATCTTGGATTCGAACTTGAAATCTTCGCCTTCCGGGTTCGGTTCGAAGATGATCTTGACGCGCGCGAACTGGCCGGTACCACCGGACTGCTTCTTGTGCGTGTAATCTTCTTCGTGCTGCTTCGTGATCGTTTCACGATAGGCAACCTGCGGAGCGCCAACCGTCGCTTCGACCTTGAACTCGCGACGCATACGGTCAACGATGATGTCCAGGTGAAGCTCGCCCATGCCGGCAATGATCGTCTGGCCCGACTCGTGGTCGGTCTTGACGCGGAAGGACGGATCTTCAGCAGCCAGACGGTTCAGGGCAAGGCCCATCTTTTCCTGGTCGCCCTTGGACTTCGGCTCGATCGCGATCTGGATAACCGGTTCCGGGAATTCCATGCGCTCGAGGATAACAGGCTTCAGCGGATCGCAGAGCGTGTCACCCGTGGTCGTTTCCTTCAGGCCGGCCAAAGCAACGATGTCGCCAGCAAAGGCTTCTTCGATGTCTTCACGGCTGTTGGAGTGCATCTGCAACATGCGGCCAACGCGCTCGCGCTTGTCCTTGACCGTATTCATGACCGAAGCGCCCTTTTCGAGCTTGCCGGAATAGATACGAGCGAAGGTCAGCGAGCCGACGAAGGGGTCGTTCATGATCTTGAAAGCAAGCATCGAAAGCGGCTCGCTGTCGTCAGCGTGACGCTCGATTTCGGCTTCCGTCTTGAAATCGATACCCTTGATGGCCGGAATGTCCAGCGGCGAAGGCAGATAATCGACAACGGCGTCGAGCAGCGGCTGTACGCCCTTGTTCTTGAAGGCAGTGCCGCAGAACATCGGGTGGAACTTGACTTCGATCGTACCGCGACGCACCAGCGCACGGATCTTGTCGTTGTCGGGCATCTCACCGTTGAGATAGGCTTCCATCGCTTCTTCGTCGATCTCGACAACGGTCTCGATCAGCTTTTCGCGATATTCTTCAGCCTTGTCCTTCAGGTCGTCCGGAATCTCGACGACGTCCCACTGGGCGCCGAGCGATTCATCGCGCCATACGAGAGCATTCATCTCGATCAGGTCCACAACGCCCTTGAACTCGGTTTCAGCACCGATAGGGAGCTGCATGACGACAGCGGTTGCGCCAAGGCGGGTCTTGATCATTTCCACCGAGCGGTAGAAGTCAGCACCGGTCTTGTCCATCTTGTTGCAGAAGATCATGCGCGGAACATGATACTTCTCAGCCTGACGCCAGACGGTTTCGGTCTGGGGCTCAACGCCGGCATTGGCGTCGAGCAGGGCGATGGCGCCATCGAGAACGCGCAAGCTGCGTTCGACTTCGATGGTGAAGTCAACGTGGCCGGGCGTGTCGATGATGTTGAAGCGGCGCATCTTGCCATCGCGACCCTTCCAGAAGGTCGTGGTAGCAGCGGAGGTGATGGTGATACCACGCTCCTGCTCCTGCTCCATCCAGTCCATCGTGGCTGCGCCATCGTGAACTTCGCCGATCTTGTGCGACTTGCCTGTGTAATACAGGATACGCTCGGTCGTGGTCGTCTTTCCGGCGTCGATATGCGCCATGATGCCGAAGTTGCGGTAGTCTTCGATTTTATATTCGCGAGCCATTTTGGACTGCCTTTTGAAATACGATCGTCTTGATTACCAGCGGTAATGCGAGAAGGCGCGGTTTGCGTCAGCCATCTTGTGCGTGTCTTCACGCTTCTTGACGGCGGAACCGCGATTGTTCGCAGCATCCAGCAATTCGCCGGAAAGACGATCAACCATGGTGGTCTCGTTGCGCTTGCGGGCAGCAGCGATCAACCAGCGGATTGCGAGAGCCTGACGGCGCTCCGGACGAACATCGACCGGAACCTGATAGGTTGCACCACCAACGCGGCGCGAACGCACTTCAACATGCGGCGCGACATTGTCGAGCGCCTGATGGAAGACCGCGATCGGCTCCTGCTTGGCCTTTGCCTGTACGGCGTCGAAGGCACCGTACACAATGCTTTCGGCAACAGACTTCTTGCCGTGGAGCATGATGGCATTCATGAACTTGGTAACAACCAGATCACCGAACTTCGGATCCGGATTGATTTCGCGCTTTTCAGCTTTATGGCGACGGGACATTATCTTGTCTCTCAAACGTTAAGGCGCTTTACCACGCGGAGAACCTCGCGCAGCGCCGGAAAAATCAAAAAACGACCGAAATCACTTCGGACGCTTCGCACCGTACTTGGAACGGCGCTGCTTACGGTTCTTCACACCCTGCGTATCGAGAACGCCGCGGATGATGTGATAACGCACACCCGGCAAGTCCTTTACGCGGCCACCGCGGATCATGACCACGGAGTGTTCCTGAAGGTTATGACCTTCACCGGGGATGTAACCGATGACTTCGAAGCCATTGGTGAGACGGATCTTGGCAACCTTACGCAGAGCCGAGTTCGGCTTCTTCGGGGTCGTGGTGTAAACGCGGGTGCAAACACCACGCTTCTGCGGATTTTCCTGCAAGGCAGGAACCTTGTTGCGCTTTACCTGCGCCTGACGCGGCTTGCGGATCAGCTGATTTACGGTAGGCATCTAACCATCCCTTGTCTTTTTCGTCTGAGGCCCCTTCGAGGCCCGGTGTCTTTGCCGTTTCCGGCGGCATCCGCACTGTTGCATCATGCACAAATGCGGCCCGATCCGCTTTACCGGATGGACCACAAAATGCATTTGACGCAGGATCGCCACTTGAGGACGATATTCGCCTTTTCACTGTGCGTTTAGAGCCCTGTTTGAGATATGGTCCGGCACGAGGCGTCCCGAATGACAGGACCTCACATTGGCTCCGATGCGGGGCGTACTACTGTTTTCACCCCATTCCGTCAAGCCTTGGCGCCAAATTAATGCCGGAAAGCCTCCGTCCAGCCTGTTTATGAAGGCATAATGACAAGGTATCAACATTTTTGCGCCATTGGCAATCGAAATCCCATAGCATTCTTTGCAGGGACCGCTAAGAATCCGCACAGCCCGTTGTTACGAGCTTTTCCACTCATCAGCCGATTCGACTCACGCGACTTCGCCGGCGTTTTTGGCGAAATTCGCCCTGCCCCGCACAAAGTAGACAGAGCATGGTATGCGCTTTTTTCTTGCCGTGATTGCAAATCCGGCTGAAATCCGGTGTAGATTGCTTTCGCTTCGCTCTTCAAGGAAAATTGCATGATTACTTCCCCAGACAACGACAATAAGTCAGACGGACCGATGGTCTTCATCATCATCGCCAAGGCCTATGAGGAGGGAGACGATACCGGCATTGACCTTCACATCCTGCTTCAGGCGCCCGACGATGACACCGCCGTTCGCGAAGCGCTGAACGCCCTGGCGGAGGAAGGCTTCCTTGAGGCTGATCTCGACCAGATCGGAATGGTCATGGAAGTCCCCGACGAAGAACCCCATGCGTCTGCCTATCAGGGCGCGCTGGAGGGCGAGGTCGCGATCATACGATTTGGATAGCCGTTTTTTTCCTCCGGCGTGAGAACAAAGCCTCCGCTGTTTCTCACGCGGCAGATCTTGCCCAAGAAAAAGCCGCCGGGATCGCTCCCGGCGGCTTTTTTACGCATGTGTCCTGAGCCTTATTCGGCCGCCGGAGCATCCTCGCCCGCCATGTCGCGAAGCATGGGGGTAGCAAGGTCTGCACCCGTACCCTTGCGGCGTTCCTCGAGAATAAGGTCGTCGCGCGATGTGGCAATGCGGCGGATCTGCGTCATCGTGCCGCCGGTACCAGCCGGGATAAGGCGGCCGACGATGACGTTTTCCTTGAGGCCTTGCAGCGTGTCCATCTTGCCGGCAATGGCAGCTTCCGTGAGCACCTTGGTGGTTTCCTGGAAGGATGCAGCCGAGATGAAGGACGGCGTCTGCAACGAAGCCTTGGTGATGCCGAGCAGAACGGGATCGCCGAATGCGGGCTTCTTGCCCTCTTCGATGAGCCGGTCATTCACGTCATCCAGTTCGATCCGGTCAACATTGTCACCAACGATGTACTGGCTGTCACCCGCATCGGTGATTTCGACCTTTTGCAGCATCTGGCGAACGATCACTTCGATGTGCTTGTCGTTGATGACAACGCCCTGCAAGCGGTAGACTTCCTGGATTTCGTTCACGAGATAGGAAGCAAGTGCCTCCACGCCCTTGATCGCCAGAATGTCGTGCGGAGCCGGATTACCGTCGAGGATGTAATCACCCTTTTCGATGTAGTCGCCTTCCTGAAGATGGAAGGGCTTGCCCTTCGGGATCAGGTATTCAACCGGCTCGACACCGTCTTCCGCAGGCTCGATGATGACACGACGCTTGTTCTTGTAGTCGCGACCCAGGCGGATCGTACCATCGATCTCGGCGATGATGGCGTGATCCTTCGGACGGCGGGCTTCGAACAATTCGGCAACGCGCGGCAGACCACCGGTGATGTCCTTGGTCTTGGCGCTTTCCATCGGCGAACGCGCAAGCACGTCGCCCTGGCTGACCTTCTGACCCGGCTCGACCGAGAGGATGGCATCGACCGACAGCTGGAAGCGGGCTTCCGCACCACGGGCCAGACGAACGACATTACCGGAAGCGTCCTTGATGACGATCGCGGGCTTGAGATCGGAGCCGCGCGGCGTCGAACGCCAGTCGGTAACCTGACGCTTGGTGATGCCGGTCGATTCGTCGGTTGCTTCCTGCATGGACAGACCGTCCACCAGGTCCTCGAAATGCACGACACCGGCAACTTCCGTCATCATCGGACGGGTATAGGGGTCCCACTCAGCGAGACGCTGACCGCGCTTTACCTTGTCGCCATCGTCCACATAGATCTTCGAACCATAGGCAACACGCTGCGAAGACCGTTCAACGCCACGCTCGTCAAGGATGGTGATGGCCATGTTACGGCCCATCGCCACGAAGACGTTTTCGGAATTGCGCAACATGTTGCGGTTCTTGATCAGGATCGTGCCTTCGTAAGACGCTTCAAGGAACGACTGGTCAACAACGTTTGCCGTTCCGCCAAGGTGGAAGGTACGCATGGTCAGCTGGGTGCCCGGTTCACCGATGGACTGTGCGGCGATAACGCCGACGGCCTCACCCATGTTGACCGGCGTGCCGCGCGCAAGGTCGCGACCGTAGCAGACCGAGCAAACACCGGTCTGAACTTCGCAGGTCAGTGCGGAGCGAATACGGATGGACTGGATGCCAGCCTTTTCGATCTCGATCACATCTGCTTCCAGGATCATGCGACCGGCATCGACGATGCGCTGGCCCGTTACCGGATGATCGATGTCATCCAGCGCCGTACGGCCGAGAACGCGAGCTCCGATGGAGGCGACCACCTGACCAGCATCGACGATAGCCGTCATGGTGAGGCCCTTGTCGGTACCGCAATCCACGAGGTTGACGATGCAATCCTGCGCAACGTCAACGAGACGGCGCGTCAGATAACCCGAGTTTGCCGTCTTCAACGCCGTATCCGCCAGACCCTTACGGGCGCCGTGGGTGGAGTTGAAGTACTCGTTAACGGTCAGGCCTTCCTTGAAGTTGGAGATGATCGGCGTCTCAATGATTTCACCTGACGGCTTGGCCATCAGACCACGCATACCGCCCAGCTGACGCATCTGGTTCGGAGAACCACGCGCACCGGAATGCGACATCATGTAGATAGCGTTCATCGGCTTCTGACGACCGGTTTCCGGATCGAACTCAACGGCCTTGATGCGGGCCATCATGTCTTCGGCGACCTTTTCAGTGGCCTTGCCCCAGGCATCGACGACCTTGTTGTACTTTTCGCCCTGCGTGATCAGGCCGTCATTGTACTGCTGCTCGTATTCCTTCACCAGCGCTTCGGTGTCGCCAACGATCTTCGCCTTGGAATCCGGGATGACCATGTCATCCTTGCCGAAGGAAATACCGGCGCGGCAGGCATGGCGGAAGCCGAGCTGCATGATCCGGTCGCAGAAGATAACCGTGTCTTTCTGACCGCAGTGACGGTAGACCGTGTCGATCATCTTGGAGATGTTCTTCTTGGTCATTTCCTGATTGCAGATGTCGAAGGGAACATTCACGTTCTTCGGCAGCAGTTCACCGATAATAAGACGGCCTGGCGTGGTGTCATAGATCTTCGAAACCGGCTTGCCGTCGGCATCAACCGTCTTGAACCGGCCCTTGATCTTGGCGTGCAGCGTGACAACCTTGTTTTCCAGCGCGTGGTGCAGCTCGCCCATGTCAGAGAAGGCCATGCCTTCGCCCGGCTCGTTCTGGTTCATGATCGACAGGTAATAGAGACCGAGAACCATGTCCTGTGAGGGAACGATGATCGGTGCGCCGTTCGCCGGATGCAGGATGTTGTTGGTAGACATCATCAGCACGCGGGCTTCAAGCTGGGCTTCCAGCGACAGCGGCACGTGAACGGCCATCTGGTCGCCGTCGAAGTCGGCATTGAAGGCCGTGCAGACGAGCGGATGAAGCTGGATGGCCTTGCCTTCCACCAGAATAGGTTCGAAGGCCTGAATGCCCAGACGGTGCAGCGTCGGCGCGCGGTTCAGAAGAACCGGATGCTCGCGGATGACTTCGTCCAGAATATCCCAGACTTCCGGCTTTTCCTTTTCAACCAGCTTCTTGGCCTGCTTGACGGTGGAGGAATATCCCTTCGCGTCAAGGCGGGCGTAGATGAATGGCTTGAACAGTTCCAGCGCCATTTTCTTCGGCAGGCCGCACTGATGCAGCTTGAGTTCCGGACCCGTCACGATAACCGAACGGCCCGAATAGTCCACACGCTTGCCGAGCAGGTTCTGGCGGAAGCGGCCCTGCTTGCCCTTCAGCATGTCCGAAAGCGACTTCAGCGGACGCTTGTTGGCGCCGGTGATGACGCGGCCGCGACGGCCGTTGTCGAAGAGCGCATCGACGGATTCCTGCAACATGCGCTTTTCGTTACGGATGATGATGCCCGGCGCGCGAAGCTCGATCAACCGCTTCAGACGGTTGTTACGGTTGATGACGCGGCGATAGAGATCGTTCAGGTCGGAGGTGGCGAAACGGCCACCATCCAGCGGCACGAGCGGACGCAGATCGGGCGGGATCACCGGCACGACCTTCATGATCATCCACTCCGGACGGTTGCCGGACTCGATGAAGTTCTCGACGATCTTGAGACGCTTCATCAGCTTCTTCTGCTTCAGGTCCGACGTGGTATCCGCCAGCTCCGAACGCAGATCGCCCGCGATGCGCTCAAGGTTCATGGAAGCGAGCATTTCATAGATCGCTTCAGCGCCGATCTGGGCCGTGAACTGGTCTTCACCATATTCATCGACCGCCATCATGTATTCTTCTTCGGACAGAAGCTGGTTCTGCTTCAGCGCCGTCAGACCCGGCTCGATGACGATATAGTTCTCGAAATAGAGAACGCGCTCGACATCCTTCAGCGTCATGTCCAGAAGCGTCGAGATACGCGACGGCAGGGACTTGAGGAACCAGATATGGGCAACGGGCGCCGCCAGCTCGATATGACCCATGCGCTCACGGCGAACCCGCGACAGCGTCACTTCGACGCCGCACTTTTCGCAGATGATGCCCTTGTATTTCATGCGCTTGTACTTGCCGCACAGGCACTCGTAATCCTTGATCGGACCAAAGATGCGCGCGCAGAACAGGCCGTCGCGTTCCGGCTTGAACGTACGATAATTGATGGTTTCCGGCTTTTTGATTTCGCCGTAGGACCAGGAGAGAATCTTCTCAGGGGAAGCGATCGAAATCCGGATGGAATCGAAATGCTGCGCAGGCATCTGCGGGTTGAAAAGGTTCATGACCTCTTGGTTCATGCCTATCTCCTTATGGGGCCTAAAGCCCTCGAGCTTGGTTCGCGCACGGCACATTCCCGGCATACCGCAGCAAACCTTTAAACGACAATAACCGCTGAATGCGGCAAAAGTCCCCTCACCGGCCCATTAACCTGACCGGGAGGAGACGGCGCGCGCGAAAGGCGCGCGCCCACTGTCACTGTTACTCCGCAGCGTCCGGCAAATCGCTGGCACCGTCTTCCGGCAGGAGCTTGGAATTTTCCAGCTCGACCGAAAGGCCAAGAGAGCGCATTTCCTTGACGAGAACGTTGAAGCTTTCCGGAATACCGGCTTCGAAGGTATCGTCCCCACGGACAATCGCCTCGTAAACCTTGGTACGGCCAGCCACGTCGTCGGACTTGACGGTGAGCATTTCCTGCAACGTGTAAGCTGCACCATATGCTTCCAGAGCCCAGACTTCCATTTCCCCGAAACGCTGACCGCCGAACTGTGCCTTGCCACCAAGCGGCTGCTGGGTAACGAGCGAGTAAGGACCGATCGAGCGGGCATGGATCTTGTCATCGACAAGGTGGTTCAGCTTGATCATGTACATGTAGCCGACAGTGACGCGACGGTCGAAGGCTTCACCCGTACGGCCATCATACAGAACCGACTGACCCGACGGATCAAGCCCGGCCTTGGTCAACATCTCCGACACGTCACTTTCATGCGCACCGTCGAAAACCGGCGTTGCGATGGAGACGCCGCGCTTGGACTGTTCAGCCAGGCGAACCAGCGCGTCGTCGTCGAACTTCGAGACTTCATCCTGCGACTGGCTGGAATAAACGTCCGTCAGCGTTTCCTTGAGCGCGCTGATGTCCAGATGCTTGCGATAATCCTCAAGCATCTGACCGATCTTGCGACCCATGCCGGCGCAAGCCCAGGCAAGGTGGGTTTCAAGGATCTGGCCAACGTTCATTCGCGAAGGAACGCCGAGCGGATTCAGCACGATGTCAACATGCGTACCGTCTTCCAGGAACGGCATGTCTTCAATCGGCACGATACGCGAGACAACGCCCTTGTTACCGTGACGGCCGGCCATCTTGTCGCCGGGCTGGATCTTGCGCTTAACGGCAACGAAGACCTTGACCATCTTCATGACGCCCGGAGGCATCTCATCGCCGCGCTGGACCTTTTCCACCTTGTCCATGAAGCGCTGCTCAAGGCGCGACTTGGATTCGTCGTACTGGCCGCGAAGCGCTTCCAGTTCGCCCTGAACCTTCTCGTCCTCGACAGCGAACATCCACCATTGCGAGCGGGGATATTCGGAGACAACGGCATTCGAAAGTTCCACGCCCTTCTTGAAGCCCTTCGGACCGGCAATCGAGACCTGACCGCGCAGCATGTCGAGCAAGCGGCCATAGACGTTGCGATCCAGAATGGCCTGCTCGTCGTCACGGTCCTTGGCGAGTCGTTCGATTTCCTCGCGTTCGATCGCCATGGCGCGTTCGTCTTTTTCAACGCCGTGGCGATTGAAAACGCGGACTTCCACCACCGTACCGAAGGTTCCGGGCGGCATCCGCATCGACGTGTCACGCACGTCGGACGCCTTCTCACCAAAGATGGCGCGCAGAAGCTTTTCTTCCGGCGTCATCGGGCTTTCACCCTTCGGCGTGATCTTGCCGACCAGAATGTCACCCGGCTGAACTTCCGCACCGATGTAAACGATACCGGCTTCGTCGAGGTTCTTCAGCGCTTCTTCCGAAACGTTCGGAATATCGCGCGTGATTTCTTCCGGACCGAGCTTGGTGTCGCGGGCCATGACTTCGAATTCCTCGATGTGGATCGAGGTGAAGACATCTTCCGAAACGATGCGCTCAGACATGAGGATCGAGTCCTCATAGTTATAGCCGTTCCACGGCATGAACGCGACGAGCGCATTGCGGCCGAGTGCGAGATCGCCAAGATCCGTCGAAGGACCGTCGGCAATGATGTCACCCTTGCCGATAACGTCACCAACCGTCACCAGCGGGCGCTGATTGACGCACGTATTCTGGTTCGAACGCTGGAACTTCTGCAAACGATAGATATCGACGCCGGACTTCGACGGATCGAGATCTTCCGTGGCGCGGATAACGATACGGGTCGCATCCACCTGGTCCACCACGCCGCCACGACGCGCACCAATGGCAGCACCGGAGTCACGAGCAACGATCGGCTCCATGCCGGTTCCGACAAACGGGGCTTCGGCACGCAGCAGCGGCACGGCCTGACGCTGCATGTTCGAGCCCATGAGAGCGCGGTTGGCGTCGTCGTTTTCAAGGAACGGAATAAGAGCTGCGGCAACGGACACCAACTGCTTCGGCGAAACGTCCATCAGGTTGATGGTGTCGCGCGGAGCCAGCATAACTTCGCCCGAGTGACGGCAAACCACGAATTCTTCCGAGAAAGAACCGTCGGTTTCCAGCGGCGCGTTGGCCTGGGCAACGTAATACTTCGCCTCTTCCATTGCGGAGAGGTAGATCACGTCACTCGTCACCTTGCCGTCAACGATCTTGCGGTACGGGCTTTCGATGAAGCCGTACTTGTTGACGCGGGCAAAGGTCGCCAAAGAGTTGATCAGACCGATGTTCGGGCCTTCCGGCGTTTCGATCGGGCAGATACGGCCGTAATGGGTCGGGTGAACGTCGCGGACTTCGAAGCCTGCGCGCTCGCGGGTCAGACCGCCCGGACCAAGAGCCGAAAGGCGGCGCTTGTGGGTGATTTCCGACAGCGGATTGACCTGGTCCATGAACTGGCTGAGCTGCGATGAACCGAAGAATTCGCGAACAGCAGCCGCAGCCGGCTTGGCGTTGATCAGGTCCTGCGGCATGACGGTATCGATTTCGATCGACGACATGCGCTCCTTGATGGCGCGCTCCATGCGCAGAAGACCAAGGCGATACTGGTTTTCCATCAGCTCACCGACCGAGCGAACGCGGCGGTTTCCGAGGTTGTCAATATCGTCGATTTCACCCTTGCCGTCACGAAGCTCAACGAGCATTTTGACGACTGCAAGAATGTCTTCCTTGCGCAGGACGCGAACCGTATCAGGCGCGTCGAGGTCAAGACGCATGTTCATTTTCACGCGGCCAACTGCCGAGAGATCGTAACGCTCTGCGTCGAAGAACAGCGAGTTGAACATGGCTTCCGCGGATTCCATGGTCGGCGGCTCGCCTGGGCGCATCACGCGGTAGATATCGAACAAAGCGTCCTGACGGTTTTCGTTCTTGTCGGCCGACAGGGTATTGCGGATATAGGCACCCACATTGACGTGGTCGATACCGAGAACCGGGATCTCCTCGAAGCCAGCCTCGAGAATGACGGGAAGCGACTTTTCGTCGATCTCATCGCCGGCTTCCATATAGATTTCGCCGGTCCGGAAGTTGACGATGTCTTCCGCCAGATAATTGCCGTAGAGATCCTCGTCCGTTGCCTTCAGGGCCTTCAGGCCCTTTTCCGTCAACTGACGCAGAAGGCGCGGCGTAAGCTTCTTGCCGGCTTCGACAACGACTTCACCGCTATCGGCATCAACCATATCGACAATGGTCTTGGAACCTTTCAGCGTTTCCGGCTGGAACGGCACGCGCCAGCCCTTGCCGTCGCGCTGATAGACAGCCTTGGAATAGAAGGTGGAGAGAATGTCTTCGCCATCCATGCCAAGCGCCATGAGGAGCGACGACACAGGGATCTTGCGGCGCCGGTCGATACGCGCATGAACGATGTCCTTGGCGTCGAATTCAATATCGAGCCAGGAACCGCGATAAGGGATGACGCGCGCGGCAAACAGAAGCTTGCCGGAGGAATGGCTCTTGCCCTTGTCATGATCGAAGAAAACACCCGGCGAACGGTGCATCTGCGAAACGATAACGCGCTCGGTACCGTTGACGATGAAGGTGCCGTTATTGGTCATGAGCGGCATGTCGCCCATGTAAACCGACTGTTCCTTGATGTCCTTGATCGAGCGAGCGCCCGTATCCTCGTCAATATCGAATACGATGAGGCGCAGCGTGACCTTCAGCGGTGCGGCATAGGTAAGATCCCGCTGCCGGCACTCATCGACGTCGAACTTCGGTGGCTCGAATTCGTAGGACACGAATTCCAGCATCGACGCACCGGAAAAATCGGTGATCGGGAAGACGGATTTGAAAACAGCTTGAAGCCCCTCTTCAGGACGGCCACCCTTGGGCTCGTCAACCATGAGGAACTGGTCATAGGATGCCTTTTGAACCTCGATGAGGTTCGGCATTTCTGCGACTTCTGGAATTTTTCCGAAAAACTTGCGTACGCGCCTGCGACCGTTAAAGGTAAGGGTCTGAGCCATCGTCGCTCCTTGTCAGTTTGCACCCGGGCCTGCAACAGACGGTCATCGCTGGCCAGGCGATACCGTCAATCATGGATCTTCAATCTCGTTCCGAAACCCTTGTGCAGGCCGGATTGCCTTGCACGCCGATTCGCAACCATCCTCTTGAGAACCCATTACCCAAAAGCCGTTTCACCGGCTTTTGGGTAATAACTTCCAGAGAAATGCAGGTTGGGAGAGAGGAACCCCTCTCTCCCTTCCACATTTCAGAATTACTTGACGTCAACCTTGGCGCCAGCTTCTTCAAGCTTCTTCTTGAGGTCGGCGGCTTCAGCCTTGGAAACGGCTTCCTTGACCGGCTTCGGAGCGCCTTCAACCAGGTCCTTGGCTTCCTTGAGGCCGAGACCGGTGATGCCGCGAACTTCCTTGATGACGTTGATCTTGTTGGCGCCAGCGTCAACGAGGATAACGTCGAATTCGGTCTTTTCTTCTTCAGCCGGAGCAGCTGCGCCTGCACCGCCAGCAACGGCAGCAACAGCTACCGGAGCAGCAGCCGAAACGCCCCACTTGTCTTCCAGAAGCTTTGCAAGTTCAGCAGCTTCCAGAACGGTCAGGGCGGACAGGTCTTCAACGATCTTAGCGAGATCAGCCATTTTGTAGTTCCTTTTGTGTTCGGTTCGAACTGGTAAAATTATAAACAGCGAAAAACCGCCTTAAGCGGCTTCGTCCTTCTTTGCATAGGCCGCGAAAACGCGGGCAAGCTGGCTTGCCGGAGCCTGAACGACGCCTGCAACCTTGGTAGCCGGAGCCTGAAGAAGGCCCAGCAGCTTGGCGCGCAGTTCGTCCAGAGAAGGCAGGGTCGCAAGCGACTTGACGCCTTCCGCGTTAAGCGTGGTCGAACCCATGGTACCGCCCAGAACAACGAGCTTGTCGTTGGTCTTGGCAAATTCCATGACGACCTTGGGAGCCGTGATCGGGTCGGCGCTGTAAGCAATCAGCGTCTGGCCCTTGAAGAGATCTGTCATCCCTTCAGACTCCGTGCCCTGAAGAGCGATCTTGGCCAGACGGTTCTTCGCGACTTTGACGGTGCCGCCAGCAGCGCGCATTTTGGAACGGAAGTCGTTCATCTGCGCAACTGTGACACCAGCATAGTGGGCCACGACAACCGAACCGGAAGCCTTGAAGACTTCGTTCAGCTCCGTGACGAATTCGCGTTTTTCCGCTCTTTCCACTGTCTGTCTCCAGTTGACAAAACCCTCATACGAGAGATTTGCCGGGTTTGCCTTTGCCTCAAGGGATCTTCGAGAGATCCCAAGCGACGCTTGAGGATCCTGTCCCCTCGCTCTGGAAAATCCAGGCTAAGGCTCCGAAGGCTCGAACCGAACATCAAGACGTCTACAGACGTTTTAAAAACTCGGGTCTAACCCGTCTCATGCAGGCGATCATTAAGGCCGAAGCCACCCACAATCTCGGACAGGAATATCCAGCCTGTGGCCGGATATTTTTCCGGCCCAGAAGGACCGGAAAACTTTAGTAAAAGGCTGGAAGACTCCAGCCTTCAGAAATCAGGCCGAAACGCTCGACGGATCAACCTTGACGCCAACGCCCATGGTCGAGGAAATCGCCACACGCTTGACATAGTTGCCCTTGGCGCCAGCCGGCTTTGCCTTGATGACGGCGTCGGCGAAGGCCTTGATGTTTTCTTCAAGGGCCTTGGCATCGAAAGAGGCCTTGCCGATACCGGCATGGATGATACCAGCCTTCTCGACGCGGAACTCGACTGCACCGCCCTTGGAAGCCTTGATCGCGCCAGCGACGTCCATGGTGACGGTGCCAACCTTCGGGTTCGGCATCATGCCACGCGGGCCGAGAACCTTACCGAGACGGCCAACCAACGGCATCATGTCAGGGGTCGCAATGCAACGATCGAAGTCGATCTTGCCGCCCTGGACGATTTCCAGCAGGTCTTCCGCACCAACGATGTCTGCACCGGCAGCCTTGGCTTCATCAGCCTTGGCGCCACGTGCGAAAACGGCAACGCGAACGTCACGGCCCGTGCCGTTCGGCAGGTTGACGACGCCGCGAACCATCTGGTCTGCGTGGCGCGGGTCAACACCCAGGTTCATTGCGATCTCGATGGTTTCATCGAACTTGGCGGTCGCACGCTCCTTGACGAGAGCGATAGCGTCCGAAAGAGCAACGAGCTTGGTGGGATCGATGCCTTCGCGGATCTTCTGAAGACGCTTTGCAAGCTTAGCCATGATCAACCTACCACTTCCAGGCCCATGGAGCGGGCGGAGCCCTCAACCATTGCCATTGCGCCTTCAACGTCGGCAGCATTCAGATCCTTCATCTTGGCTTCGGCGATTGCACGAACCTGGGCCTTGGTGATGGAGCCAACCTTGGCGCCCTTGCCCGGAGTCTTGGAACCGGACTGAATCTTTGCTTCCTTCTTCAGCCAGTACGTAACCGGCGGCTGCTTCATCGCGAAGGTGAAGGACTTATCCTGGTAATAGGTGATGACGACCGGGATCGGCATACCCTTTTCCATTTCCTGCGTGGCGGCATTGAACGCCTTGCAGAATTCCATGATGTTAATGCCACGCTGACCAAGTGCGGGACCAATGGGCGGGGACGGATTAGCGGACCCTGCCTTGACCTGCAGCTTGAGCTGGCCTGCAACTTTCTTAGCCATTTCTCTCTGCCTTTCACTTCGGACCAGTTGCCTGGCCCCTTATGCCAGCCTCGGCTGGCGGCTGCGGTTGCGTGGTACGTTTGGATAACCCGGCTTCAGGCCACCATCCTCCCACGCGATTGCGGAGAAACTCCGCAACGATCAGACCTTTTCGACCTGACCATATTCCAGTTCGACAGGAGTCGCACGACCGAAGATCGAAACCTCGACCTTAAGACGCGAACGCTCCTCGTCAACATCCTGAACGACACCGTTGAAGGATGCAAAAGGCCCATCCGAAACACGAACTTGCTCCCCGATCTCGAACGAGACGGAAGACTTGGGCCGCTCGACACCTTCCTGAACCTGACCGAGAATACGATCAGCCTCATGATCCGGGATCGGCACAGGCTTGTTATCGGACCCAAGGAACCCCGTTACCTTCGGCGTATTCTTGATGAGGTGATAAGCCTCATCCGTGAGGTTTGCACGCACGAGGACATAGCCAGGGAAAAACTTCCGCTCGCTATCAACCTTGCGTCCGCGACGGACCTCGACAACCTTCTCGGTCGGCACAAGAATCTTTTCGAACAAATGCTCAAGCCCCTTCTGGCGAGCCTTGTTCTCAATGTCTTCCGCAACCTTCTTCTCAAAATTCGAGTAAGCGTGGACGATATACCAACGCGCCGCCATGTTCGTCTCCGCCCTAGATTTTACAAGCTGGCATTCAGCACGAGGCCGAGCACCCAGCCGATCAACTGATCCGCCGCAAAGAAAAACAGCGAAGCAAAGAAGACCATGGCAAGAACCATAGCCGTAGAGATGCCGGTTTCCCGGCGCGAAGGCCACGTGACCTTTGCCGTCTCTGAACGAACCTGTTGCAGGAACGCAAATGGATTGCTCTTGGATGCCATCTAATGCCCACGCATTTACGGCGCGTAAAGCTGAACGACCAGCCCCACGCACCGCGTGTCTGTTTCTTGCCTACATAAACGCCGAATCTCCAAATCACAAGGGAAAAAACAGCGTTTAACGAAAATCCGCCAAATCCTTCAAAGCAATCTCACCATGAAAAGAAAATGGCAGGGGCAGAGGGGCTCGAACCCCCGACCTGCGGTTTTGGAGACCGCCGCTCTACCAACTGAGCTATACCCCTATTCGACCCTGCGTCGCGACATATTCGCGCCGCTCATTGGTCTGCGCTCCCTTTAAGAGACTGAATCACGATTGGCAAGCGCCTTTTTTCCATTTCACGCGATGCTGTGGATAATAATGATTTTTTCGCTCGCAACCTTGGTTCAATCGCGCAAACTCAATTGCCTTGACGGCACACTTCGCATTTCCAATGCTCCGCACGCGACGGGGCCGAGGTGGGAAATGCGACCGCCCGTCTTTTCCTAACCCTATCCGAATCGGTGGACGATGTGCCTAGCCAACCTTGGCTTTCGCGGCGTTCAGCCGTTGTTTGCGGGTGCGAGGCTTGAGGCTCTTTGACAGACCGTAAAGCCAACGCTGCAATCGCGTTATTGAGATAAGCCTGTCGATTTCCTTGTTTGCGCCTTCCAGTCGGGAGGCAAGCACATCGACGCCGGAAAGCGCTACCGCGCCCGGATCAAGGTCGGGAAATCTTTTCAGCAATGCCGCGTAATGATTAGCCTCCGCGGCTCCCGGCGCGATGAGGCGGCCCGAATGGATGAAGAGCCGAAGGACGACCTGTTCGTAGGTCCAGTCATGCAGATGGAAGATTTTCCATTTTTCGCTTCGTCTTGCCGAGAAGCCATCGAGCACGATTTTTTTGCCCGGCAGGCTGTCTGCCAACCACAGCGCCAGGGCAAAACCACTGGTGGGAATATGATCGCCGGGATAGAAATCAGTGAAGTAGCTGGACAGGTCAAGATAACCGGCCGGAACGCCCTCGAACTTTTCGGCGCTACTGAAAACTTCGCCCGCATGGGCCCGCAGGTTCATCACCCCAAGGAAATTTTCGCCCGGGAAATACCCCACAACCTCTTTCACCTCGCGGCGATAGACGATGTTGGCACCAACGGAACCGCTTCGGGCGACAAGCATTGCCGGCCGATCGAACGGCGCCGCAAGAACCTTGTACACCTTATTGAAAAACACGAAGAGAGTGGATGACGGCAGATCGCGGCACAGGCGCGCCACATTGGCATCATCGCTATTGGCCACAAGCACAATATGCGTGAATGGCGAGAATAGCGCCTGCCATGCCGCGAAGTCTTCGAGTCCGGCGGTGGAAAGATCCTGAACCGGATATATTTTTTCGACCACCATCATACCTCGTGAGCCTGGAGCATTTTCAGGAAGGGTGGAAACCGCTTTTCCGCCGCCCCCAAATGCGTGGAAACAAAAAGCTAGAGCTTCTGGGTCACGTGCAGCATCCGGTCGCGTGCGGCGAACCATTCCTCCGCATAATCGTCATTTTTATAATCGTCGAAATACGGACCGCCATCGGTAAAATGTACGATTTTTGCCTCGGCGTCGTAGTCATATTCGTTGACAAGATAGTTCCAGTGAACCGGCAAGCCGCCGATCAACTCATCATTTTCCAGCCATTTGAACTGGTGCAGCTGCAAGCCTGTGGCCGTGTTGACGTAATCAGGTGTCAGTGCCTTGCAGCGCGCATTGTTGAACAGCATGACGCTCGACCAGTTTTTCTTTTCATATTTTGTCTGGGTCTGGCCAAGGAACTTCGTTTCGATCTTCGGTTGGTAGTCGTGTTTTACGCACATCACCGCGTAACGGTCGTCGCGCAGCGCCCAAAGCTCGGCAAGGTCAGCACGGGCGAGCATGTCACAGTCCATGAACAAGCTCCAGCCATCGAAATCGCTGAGATAAGGCACCAGAAAGCGCGAGAACGAAAACTCCGTGGACTGCAACGCATTGCGTTCCCGCGTGAAAATACCCTCAAGATTGGTCAGCACGATCGGCATGAACTCGACTGGCAAACTTGAACGTTCAAGGATGCTCTGCACAAGCACGTGGTAGGCGACCACCTCTTTGGAATCAAAGCCGATGAAAATTCTGAGTTTCGAGTCCATTTTCAGTTCCTTGCAAAGCTTTTCCTGCAACGCCAAAGACCTAACGCCCGCATTGCCGCTTTCCAAGCCTTCAGGACAGATTTTGCCCAAAATAAGGTGGATCAGCCCAAAAATAAGGTCTCGCGAGCACACTGTAGGATCGCCAAAAAAATAAGCGCGACCCTAAGGCCGCGCCCACTTATTTTCTCAATTGAGTATGACTTACTCGATGATGGAGGCGACGATGCCGGCGCCGACGGTACGGCCACCTTCGCGGATAGCGAAGCGCAGCTTTTCTTCCATCGCGA
>NZ_JHXQ01000030.1 GCF_000621665.1 Allorhizobium undicola ORS 992 = ATCC 700741 | reverse complement strand
CCATTCTTCAAAGAATAGGTGTGATGACGGCGTTTTTCAGGAATTTAGGCAGGGCCTTGATCTTGCCCGATCTCCCCCCTTGAGGGGGAGATGTCCGGCAGGACAGAGGGGGGTTAACCACACGCAAAACCGTAGCGTCGTGTACTGTGAAAAGTGTAGTCACGGTTTTCCGTCCTGAAATGCGCAAAAACAAAAGCGCGTCCGGTGAACAGCTGTTCACCGGACGCGCTCCAGGTGGCCAATCCTGTTGTCGAGAGCCTCATGCGAGGCTGCCCGGCAGGTCCAAGGTCTGCGTCAGGCAATGCGCCGGGCCGAAACCCGCCCCATGGGATGCAGCGAATGCACCACGAAAGGCGCGCCGGGTTCCTGCTCCACCAGCAGCGCCAGATTGAGCACCATTGGTCCGCGTTCCAGAAGCGGGCGGAAGTAATTTTGCGCGCTCTGGCGCAGTCTTTCGCTGCTTCTTGCTTCCAGCGGTCCGGTCAGGGGCAGGTAGAACCGGAATTCATCCTGAACATGCGGATCGCCCCAGCGATAGAGATTGGCAAATTGCGGCGCGCTCAGCCGTTCCGGGGCCATGCGTTCGATTTCCTCTTCCGATAGCGGCGCGCGAAACTCATCGAAGCCATGCAGAATGAGGCTGGCCAGCCGGGAAATCACCTCGCAGGGCGCCGCCGGCACCAGTCCAAGGCAATCGCCAAGCCGCGCCACCTCCATGTCCGGCAGGCTGAAAGGCTCCACCGTTCCGGCAAAACGCATCAAAGCCCGCAGCAAACCTGCTTCACTGGCATCGTCGCGCAGCCGGAAGGGTGCCTTCAGGCAGGCACGAAACCCTTCCCGGCGCGGCAGCGCGGTGTGAAAGGCAATTTCATCCATTCCCACACCGGGAAGAGCCGGATGCTCCACCGCCTCGCCGGAGAAAATATTGCGGCCCAGCCAGCTTGCCCCGGCATGACCCAGAAAATCACTCGCAGAAGGTGTATAGGCGATAGAGTACCGCATTCAATTCTGCCCTTGCTGATGGCTGCGCTTTTAACCCACACGCAGCGTTGTCAGCCATGACATAAGCGATTCGCATGACACTATGACGAAAGAGGGCGGAATGCGTTTCACCTTTTGCTTGCAGCCATCTCCAGATGGCGGGCAAGGTGAAAGCTCTCCGGCACGCGCATATCTTCGCCTTTCAAGGCCGCGCAGGCAGCCTCGGCCAGCTTGTGCGCAATGCCGAAACTGACCTTGAAGCCACCGCCAAGCGCAATGACCTGAGGAAATTCGGGATGCGCGCCCACCATGGGGTCGCGGCCAATGGCCTTGGGTCGCAGCCCCGCCCAGCGCTCCACCACCTCGGCACCTTCAAGCGCGGGCACCATCTCCGTCGCCCGCTCAATCAGCGCCTGCACCTGCCCGTCCGTGGTAAAGGGCGCATCGAAACTGTTTTCGCTGGTGCTGCCAATGGCAACCATGCCCCCCTCATGCGGAACCACGTAAAGCCCCTCGAGATAGATCAGCGGCAAGGCGGGATCGACAGGGGCGCGCAGCAGCGCCGATTGCCCCTTGACCCCCATGCCCAGTGGCTTGCCGGTCCATGGTCGCAGTCCCTCGATCAGCCGGAAGGCCTCCACCCCGCCAGCCACGATCACATGGCTGAAGGCGATTTCATCGCCATTTTCGCAAAGCGCCTTGAAATTCCGGGCATCGATGGCGCGAATGCCAACCCCTTCCAGCAGGGTGACATGGGTAAGCGCCTGAAGTCCTGCCCTGACGAGGGCCGTGACAGAGCGGGGAAAGACCCGTCCCGCCAGCGTGTCGAACACCAGCCCGCTGGCGCGATAATGCGCCTGCGGCCAGCCCTCACCGAACATCGCCTCGTCCACCACCCGCCATTCGAAGCCGCGCCCCGGTGCCTGCCACACCTGCCGCGCATCGCGCTCATGGCCAAGAGCGATCTCTCTCAGATGGGGCTTGGGCAGCGGAATGAGCCGCCCGGACCGGCGATAGCCGCTCGCCATGCCGGTTTCCGATTCGAGACGGACAATCTCGTCTTCCAGCGATAGCAGCGCTTCGAACTGGAATTGCTTTTTCTCGTTCCAGCGGTCGGGCATATGCGCCATCAGCGCGCCCAGCAGGCCACCGCTTGCACCCTGCCCCACGCGCCCGCGCTCTGCCAGCGTCACGGCAAATCCGGCACGCGCCACCTTCAGCGCCGCCCACAGCCCCATGATGCCGCCGCCGATGACCAGAACAGGGCGAGACGGTTGACCCGCGACGCGGGCGGGCCTATCGGGTGAAGCCATGACGAAAAACGATCCTGAAAACGATGCGGCCGAGCGCCAGAGCCTGATCTGGCATGAGGGCGATATGCCCTATTCCACCGCCTTTGGCGATCATTTTTACTGCCAGACCGATGGGCGGCTGGAATGCGGGCATGTGTTTCTTGACGGAAACGGGCTGCCGCAACGCTTCGCCGCCGGCGGACTTTTCCGCATCGGCGAGCTTGGCTTCGGCACCGGGCTGAATGCCTGCGAAACCTGGCGGCAATGGAAGGACCACCGCAAGCCGGACGGTTTCCTGCATTTCGTATCCTTCGAGCTTTACCCCATGGCGGGCGCAGAACTGGACCGCGCCCTTGCCAGATGGCCGGAAATCGAAACGGAACGCCGCGCCCTCGTGGCGCTCTGGCCGCAGATGCCTGCGGGAGAGGTCACGCTCGACCTCGATGCGCAAACCCGGCTGACCGTCGTATGCGGCGAGGCATTCGAAGGCGTCAGCACCTGCGGCCTGAGTTTCGATGCCTGGTTTCTGGACGGTTTCGCCCCCTCGCGAAACAGCGCCATGTGGTCGCCGGAGCTGATGCAGGCTGTCTTCGAGCACACCCGCCCGTCAGGCAGCTTCGCCACCTATGCCGCCGCAGGCTTCGTGCGCCGCAACCTGCAAGCGGCGGGCTTTGCCGTGGAGCGGCGCAAGGGCTTTGCCGGAAAACGGGAAATGCTGTGCGGCACCCGGATCGAGACGCCTCAGGGCGCCTGATCGAGACGCTCGCTCCTGTCTGCATCGAAGCGCTCGGCAAGCAGTGACGCCACGCGCTCCGGGCTCAGCGGTTTGAAGATGAGATCGTCCATGCCCGCGGCAAGGCAGGCGCGCCGGTCATAGGGCAGAACCGGCGTTGACATGCCGACGATGACGGTGGGCAGGCGCTCGGCATCCTGCCTTTCCTCCTCGCGGATACGCCGGGCAAGCGCAATGGCGCCATCGCCGTCCCGCGTCAGATCCAGCAGCATCAGGCAGGGCTGCAAAAGCCGCCACACCGCCATTGCATCCTCGCATCCCTTGCATAACTCAAACGCCACCTGCGCTTCCCGCAGGACCTGACGGAAAAAACCCCGCTCGGCTGCGCCATCCTCCACCACCAGCACATCGATGCCGCCGCTGAAGCGGCCCGAAACCGGCGAAAAAGGTGGAGATGGAGGCCTGTCGCCCGGCACGTCAGGCAGAGCCATGGCGGTTAGAAAATCCCGCGCCCCCGGTCTGCGATGCTGACGTTTTCGGGCGCGCAACACATCCACCAGCGTCTCGCGCAACAGCCCCTCGCGCACGGGGCGCACCAGTTGCGCATCCACGCTGATCGAACCGGTGAGAAGATCGGGCCCCTGCGCGCCCGCAAAGGTCACGGCCACCACGGCCAGCGTCTTGAAACGCGGATCCTGCGCCAGATCGTTCAGCAGCAGCAGCGCCGGCGAAGGCTCGGCGGCAATGTCGATCAGCAGAATATCGACCGGCGCCTCCAGCCCGATTGCCTGTTCGAGCAAGGTGCGGGCAATGCGCGCATCGCTTACGTCTGCGGCGTCGAAACCCCACTCCGTCAGACTGTCGGCCAGCATACGGCCCTGCCGCGCCCCGGAAGCCAGCACCAGAACCCTTGCCCCCCGCAGGGCATGTGGCAGGCTGATGCCGGCGCGCGGACCGGAAATCCCGAAGGGCAGGCTGAGCCTGAAACGCGCGCCGCCGGAGGCCATTGGCTCCACCTGCATATGGCCGCCGAAAAGCGTGACCAGCTTGCGCACCATGGCCTGCGCCAGCCCCAGCGACCCGGCTTCGATCACCGGGCCGGGCAGACCTTCCTCGACGGTGACGTTGAGATCGGCCCGTCCCTCGGCCGTCTTTCGGGCCGAAAGTTCCACCGTGACCGCGCCACCGGCGCTGGACTGGATGCAGCCGCGCAGCAAATGGCTCAGCATCTGGCGAAAACGGCCGGCATCGCCGGAAAGCACATAGGGAAGGTCCCTTCCGCTCAAGGCCAGTTCCACATGCCGTTCGGCCGCAGCCCCCGAAAGCAGCGTCACGACGTCTTCGGCGGCATCCAGCGGGTCGAACACCGTTTCCATCAGCGTGATGCGGCCTTCATCGATCTGGGAAAATTCGAGAAGATCGTTGATCAGCGTCATCAGGGACCGTCCCGATTTGACGATGACATTGACGAAGGTCTTCTGCCGGGCATCGAGCGCGGAGGCGGCCAGAAGCTCGGCCATGCCCAGCACGCCGTTCATGGGCGTGCGCACCTCATGGGTGATACTGCCGAGAAAGCGGGATTTGGCGCGGTCGGCGGCTTCGGCCTGCTGGCGGGCCTCGATCAGTTCGCGCTCGCGGATTTTCAGAAGCGAAACATCGGCAAGCGTGCCGACGATGAAGGGGCCGCCCTCCATATCGTCCAGCCGCTTGCGGCTGATGAGCAAGGGCAGTTCCTGCCCCGTGGGCATGACAAGAACCTGCTCACGCTCCATGGCCTCGCCGGTGGCAAGCAGCGCCAGGCTTTCCTCTCGCAGCAACCTGCCGTGCTGGGGAAACATTTCCTCGTCTGTCTGGCCATAAAAGCCCTGCCTGTCGCTGCCAAGAATCTGCTCCATGGCGGCATTGGCAAAGATCAGGCGGCGATCGCGGTCGCGCAGAAACACCGGTTCCGGCACGTTTTCCAGCGCGGCACGGTAAAGCTGGCTTTCGCGCTCATGCTTTTGCGCATCCGTCACATCGATATAGAACAGAAGAAGGCTTTCATCCTCCAGCCAGTGCCGGTGGACGGCAATGACCCTGCCATCGCTGAGCCGCAGATATTGCTGCTTGTCCGGATCGGCCCTCAGCGAGGCCAACCGCTCCCGATAGACCGCCTCGATCGGCCGATCGCCATAATAACCGGCGGCATGGATCTGCTCCACCATCTCGCGATAGGTCATGCCGATCCGAAGGTCGGCGCCGATTTCCTGCGCCATCTTTTTTTCGCGATGATTGAAATAGCGAATGACAAGCCCTGAATCGATGTAAAGAATGCTGATGGGCAGCGCCTCAAGCACATGCAGATAAAGGGCCTCGCCCGAAGCGGGCGCTGCAACGGCCTTGCGCCTTGCCGCAGCAGGCGGAACCGCCGGGCGGCGAAACGCTTTTGGCCGGTCGCGAAACACGCCGAAGACAAAAAGCGCCTCGTCTTCGGTGACAAAACGCTCGATTGCCGCACGACAGCGCTGGGCGTCGTCGCCACCGTAAAAAAGGGCGGTTTCCTCGGTTCCGAAAACGAGAACACGCCGCTCCAGCTCCTCGGCGGCGCAATCTTCCACCCGGCCGGTTATATCGCTGAGCCGCCGCCCGAGAAGATCGGCGCGGGCGATATTGCAATAGTCCTCGAACGCCGCATTCACCGCCACGAAACGGAGCTGGCTGTCCTTGATGAAGGCAGGCACGGCAAGATCGGCGATCTTGTCACGCGCAATTGCCAGCAATCCACCCTTCACCGCCACTCAGCCCCCTGCGCCAGCGTGCCTGTCCCATCGATCAACGTAAGACCGAGCCCTGCGACATCCGGTGACAGCATCGCCGCCCCCCATGATGCCCAGACCGTCGCCTGTCTCGCCCGCCGGACTGACCGGCAAGAATCACCTTATGCTTATAGACGTTAATTTATCGGGAAAATGTTGCGGCCGCGACAAAATGCTCAAGCATTTCATCGTCCTTTCTCTCCGCAAGGTCAGGCACGGGCGCAATCTTTCAATGGCCCCGCACTTTCAGCCGGGCGCGGCTTCTTTCGCTTCGCCCTATTTTTGCCCCTGTAATTCCATGGAGACATCATCAAGTCGCCCTTTTGCAGGACCAGCATCGTCTCATCTCGTCGAGGGATGTTGAAAGGATGCCTATCATGTCCGTATTTCGCAAAGTGATGACTGCGGGCCTTGTTGCCGTCTCCCTGGCGGCAGCCATGACGCCGGCTGCGGCACACGACCGTTTCTGGGGCGGCGTTGCAGCCGGGGCGCTGGGCGGCATTGTTGGCGGCGCGCTGATTGCCGGCGCCGAACGCCCGGCTTACGCCTATGAACCGCCGCCACCGCCCCCGCCGCCACGGGTGGTTTACCGCACCTATTATCAGCCGGTTTACGTTCCGCCGTGCCATACGGAATGGCGTGAAAACGAATGGGGCGATTCCTACCGCGTTCGGGTCTGCCCGCGCTGAAAATCCGGGCTCCATCATGGCGCGTTGCGTTATCGCCGCGCAGACGAAGACGCCGAAAGGCCCGCAATCGAATTGCGGGCCTTGACTTTTGGTGGATCTCACGCCAAATGACCATCAGCTTTCAGCCCTTCGGCCGCCGCGTGAGCGCGCCTCGTATCACTTGAGTGGATACGTAAGGGGAAAAGGCGCCACTCATGCAGGGTCGCTTGGACCCTCGCGCCGGAAGCACGTTTCAACACACAAGTTCCCAATTCACGCGGGGTTCTTGACGCCACAGCGACCATGCGAGCCAGACGGCCGCCTGGAGATCGCTTGCGGCGCCCCGAAAGGTTTATGAATTGACCAGTTTTCACGAACTTGGCCTGTCGAAGTCGATTGTCGCCACCGTTTCCAGCCTCGGCTTTGCCACGGCAACGCCCATTCAGGCGCAGGGCATTCCGCTTGTGCTGGAAGGCCGCGACCTGATCGGCCTTGCCCAGACCGGCACCGGCAAGACGGCCGCCTTCGGCCTGCCGATCATCGAAATGCTGATGGCGGAAAATCGCCGCGCCGAAGCGCGCACCACACGCGCCCTCATTCTGGCTCCCACCCGCGAACTTGTGAACCAGATTGGCGACAACCTGCGCAATTTCGTTAAAAAGACCCCGCTCAAGATCAATCAGGTCGTTGGCGGCGCCTCCATCAACAAGCAGCAATTCCAGCTTGAGCGCGGCACCGACATTCTGGTGGCCACCCCCGGCCGCCTGCTGGACCTGATTGCGCGAAATGCCCTCTCTCTTGCCGCCGTCACCCATCTGGTGCTGGACGAGGCCGACCAGATGCTCGACCTCGGCTTCATCCACGATCTGCGCAAGATTGCCAAAATGGTGCCGGCCAAGCGCCAGACATTGCTGTTTTCCGCCACCATGCCAAAGGCCATCGCGGATCTCGCCCACAGCTTCCTCACCAATCCGGTGAAGGTGGAAGTGACCCCGCCCGGCAAGGCAGCCGACAAGGTCGAGCAATATGTGCACTTCGTCAACGGACAGAACCACAAGACCGAGCTGCTGAAGCAGGCGCTGGCCGACAATCCCGACAGCCGCACCATCGTTTTCCTGCGCACCAAGCACGGCGCCGAAAAGCTGATGAAGCATCTGGACCTGACGGGGCATTCGGTTGCCTCCATCCATGGCAACAAAAGCCAGGGCCAGCGCGAGCGCGCGCTCAAGGGTTTTCGCGATGGCTCCATCAAGACGCTGATCGCCACCGACGTTGCCGCACGCGGCATCGACATTCCCGCCGTCAGCCATGTTTTCAACTATGACCTGCCGGAAGTACCGGATGCCTATGTCCACCGCATCGGCCGCACCGCGCGTGCCGGTCGCGATGGCATCGCCATTGCCTTTTGCGGTCCCGATGAGGGCCGTCTGCTGCGCGATATAGAACGGCTGATGGGCATCGATATTGCCGTGGCCAGCGGTGAGCCCCATGCGGATATGAACCGTGGCGCCGCCCGCAACAACCGCCGCGGCGGCAACAATCGCAACCATGCCCAGCCGCAGGGCCGCAAGGATGGCCGTGCGCCGCAGGGCGCGCGCGAAGACGGCCAGAAGCGCGACAAACGCCCCGCGCAGGCGGCTGGCAAGGGCGATAATGGCGGGCAGAACCGTCAGGATCGCCGCCCGCGCCGTCAACGCCCCAGCCAGGGAGCTGGCCAGAATGCCGGAAGAGGCAACCGCGCCGCCGGTGGCCAGCGCCGCGACAGCTGAAGCATTTCAGCAAACATGCCGTGGCGCATTTCGCCAGGCTCGAAATCCCTTCAAGGCATCCTCGCCTTGAAGGGTTTATAGCATGATGCGTATCATCAAGCGCACGAAGGACTCTGCAAGTCGGGAGTGAGCTTGCCCCGAAGACACAAGATGCGCGTCGCCCTCACGCCACCCGGCGTATTCCTGAGGCATGGCGCTGGTGGCTTTCGTTTTCACCCAGCCTGAACTGTCCGATCATCGCCTTGAGCTTTTCGCTTTCGCTGGCAAGGGTGGCGGCCGCAGCGCTGCTTTCCTCCACCATGGCCGCATTCTGCTGCGTGGCCTGATCCATATTGTTGACCGCGCCGTTGACCTCGGAAAGGCCGGTGGATTGCTCGCGGGCAGCCGTGGAAATGGCCTCCACATGCTCGTTCATTTCCACGATCAGCGTGCTGATGCTTTGCAGCGCCTCGCCGGTTTCGCTGACGAGCTTGACGCCGCCCGCCACTTCCTGCGTCGAATTCTGGATCAGCTCCTTGATCTCCTTGGCAGCTTTTGCCGACCGCTGCGCCAGTTCGCGCACTTCCTGGGCCACCACTGCAAATCCACGGCCCGCCTCTCCGGCCCGCGCCGCCTCGACACCGGCATTCAATGCCAGAAGGTTTGTCTGAAAGGCGATTTCATCGATCACCGTGATGATGTTGGAAATGCGCGCCGAGGATTGCTCGATACGGCTCATCGCATCCACGGCATCGGAAACCACGGCTCCGGAATTTTCGGCATTGTCGCGGGCGCGCGTCGCCACGCTTCGTGCCTCGAGCGCCCGCTTGGCGGATGCGTTCACATTGGCGGTGATCTCGTCCATTGCCGCCGCCGTCTCCTCCAGGCTGGAGGCCTGATTTTCCGTGCGCCGTGAAAGATCGGAAACGCCCTGGCTGATCTCCCGGCTGCCAACGCTGATCACATCGACACTGTGGGCAATCTGCTGAAAGATTTCGCGCAGCTGCATGACCGAACGGTTGAGATCATGCCGGAGGAATTCGAACTCGGGCGCAAAGGGCTCGTCGAGCTTGAAGCCGAAATCACCGGAACAGAGCCTTTTCAGACTGTCTCCCAAAGCCGAAACCGTCTTGACACGCTTGGTGACGTCGTTGGCGAACTTCACCACCTTCACCACCTTGCCCGACAAGTCGAGAATGGGATTGTAGGACGCCGCAATGATGATCTCCTGGCCTTGCTTCGTCACACGCTTGAACTCAGCCGCCTGGTAGCGCCCCTCTGACAGATTCTGCCAGAACTGCCGGTATTCGTCGGAAGCGGCATAGGCCTTGTCCACGAACATCGAATGATTGCACCCGACGATTTCGGAAAGCTTGTAGCCCATGGCATCGAGAAAATTCTGGTTTGCCGTCAGGATCGTCCCGTCCACGGCAAATTCGATAATCGCCTGCGAACGGCTGATGGCGGCGATCTGGGCGGTGTAATCCAGATTGAGCAGGCGCTCCTTGGCGTCGTCCCACTCCACCACATATCCGTGCAGTTTGCCGCGCTCTTTCAACGGCGTCACCAGAAGATCGAAAATCCAGCTGCCGACACGGATCGTGGCGGCATGACGCTCCGTCAATGCTGCCAGCATACGGCGCTGATGAGACGGGTTCTTGTGAAATACATCGATATTGCTGCCGATCAGCGTATCGACACTGAAACGCGGCAATTCTTTCTTCAGGTCCGCCTCGGCGTGCCGCAGTAAATCCATAACGGCGGGGTTCATATAGGTGATGTTCAATTTGGCATCCGCCACCATCACATTGGCCTTCAAAGCGTCGAGCGCCAGCACCTTGCCCATCGAGGCAGAACCGAAAATTCCCTTCAAACCCATGTTTCACACTCCTGTTCCCGTGGGGTGAAAAATAGATACAGGAAATTAATGATTATCTAATTCATCCATTAATTGTATATCTTCCGGCCATGTTTTAAATAGTTTACCCGCGAAATCGGCCCGTCCGCGCAGGCCATAAAGCATTGCCGGAAAAATATACGTCCGCTTGCTCTACGCAGGTGCCGTGGCGGAGGAAAAGCGTGCCTCGTCTTTGCGCCGATGATCCCTGAAAAAGTCCGTGGCGATTTAACTGGCAAATGCCTTATTAATAGACACCTCATAGCTGTCCAAACTTACATTTGCACGGCTTGGCTGTCGCGAAAATGCGTCATATCTGGCGACATGCCGTTAATTCATGCAGGAAATTCAATCCATCAGCCGATGCCTGACGCGCTTTGCGCCGATTTCAACCAAATTGCGCATGGATCTTGCATCGTGGCGATTGTTGTACTCTTATGATCCAAAACAATGGGGATCGCGTCTTTGGCATTCGATGAAATGATGATGGCGGACGGCAGTCCGCGAGGGCCTTATCAGCAATATTTCGATTGGTATTCCAGCCAGGATCCGGGGCATCTGATTGCAAAATCGCGGGATGCCGAAAACATCTTCCGCAAGACCGGCATTACCTTTGCCGTCTACGGCCATGCCGATTCGGCGGAAAAGCTCATTCCCTTCGATATCGTGCCGCGCATCATTTCCGGGCGGGAATGGCGCAAGCTGGCGCAAGGCATCGAGCAGCGGGTTCTGGCGCTGAATGCCTTTCTCGACGACATCTATCACAAGCAGGAAATCATCCGCGCTGGCCGCATCCCGCGTGAGCTGATCGAGAAGAACGACGCCTTTTTGCCGGAAATGATCGGTTTCAGGCCGCCGGGCGGCGTTTATACCCATATTGTCGGCACCGACATCGTGCGCACGGGTGAAGACCAGTTCTATGTGCTGGAAGACAATGCCCGCACCCCCTCCGGCGTGTCCTACATGCTGGAAAACCGCGAAACCATGATGCAGATGTTTCCGGAACTCTTCCAGATGAACAAGGTGCAGCGCGTGGAGGATTATCCCTTCCTGCTTCGCCAGTCCCTGGCTTCGCTTGCGCCTCCCGGCTGCAAGGGCAAGCCGCGCGTGGCCGTACTGACCCCCGGCATCTACAATTCCGCCTATTACGAACACTCCTTCCTGGCCGACATGATGGGCGTGGAACTGGTGGAAGGCTCCGACCTTCGCGTCATCGACGGCAAGGTGAAGATGCGCACCACCCGCGGTTACGAGGCGATCGACGTTCTTTATCGCCGCGTGGACGACGATTTCCTCGATCCCCTCACCTTCCGCCCGGACAGTTGTCTTGGTGTGCCGGGCATCATGGATGTCTACCGAGCCGGCAATATCACCATTGCCAATGCCCCCGGCACCGGCATTTCCGATGACAAGGCGATCTATTCCTATATGCCGGAGATCGTTGAATTCTATACCGGCCGCAAGGCGATTCTGGAAAATGTGCCCACATGGCGCTGCTCCGAGCCCGACAGCCTGAAATATGTGCTGGAGCATCTGGAAGAACTGGTGGTGAAGGAAGTCCACGGCTCCGGCGGCTATGGCATGTTGGTCGGCCCGACCGCCACGAAGAAGGAACGCGCCCTTTTCGCCGAAAAGCTGAAGGCGCGGCCTGCCAATTACATTGCCCAGCCCACGCTTTCGCTCTCCACCGTGCCGATCCTCGTCAACAAGGGCATCGCGCCCCGCCACGTGGATTTGCGTCCCTATGTCCTCGTCTCCGACAAGGTGCAGATCATTCCCGGCGGACTGACCCGCGTGGCCCTGAAAAAGGGCTCGCTGGTGGTCAATTCCAGCCAGGGCGGCGGCACCAAGGATACATGGGTTTTGGAGGACTGAATGGTTATGCTGGGAAGAACCGCCAACGGACTCTACTGGATGTTCCGTTATATCGAGCGGGCTGAAAATATTGCGCGCCTGGTGGATGCCGGCCTGCGCATGTCGCTGACGCGCACCGGCGCAAGCGACGAGGACTGGACCGGCGTGCTGCAAAGCGCGGACGTGCTGGACATTTACCAACAGCGCAATGACAAGGTTACGGCAGCCGATGCCGTGGATTTTCTGCTGCGCGACCTTAAAAACCCGTCCAGCGTCATGTCTTGCGTGGATGCGGCGCGCAACAATGCGCGCATGGTGCGCACCGCGCTGACCCGTGAAACCTGGGAGGCGACCAACGAGTGCTGGATCGAGCTGAAGCAGATCCTGGCACGCAGGCTGAAATCCGCCGACCTGCCGGAGGTGATCGACACCATCAAGCGGCGTGCCGGGCTTATTCGCGGCGCCTTTCACGGCTCCATGCTGCGCAATGAGATCTACAATTTCGCGAGGATCGGCACCTTCATCGAGCGGGCTGACAATACCAGCCGCATTCTCGATGTGAAATATTACGTGCTGCTGCCCGCCGTCATGCAGGTGGGCTCCTCGCTGGACAATATCCAGTGGGAATCGATCCTGCGCTCGGTCTCGGCCCACCGCTCCTATCGCTGGGCCTATGACGATGAATACCGGCCTGCCAATATTGCCGATTTCCTGATCCTCAACGGGCAAATGCCCCGTTCACTTGTCTATTCCTATGACAAGATCGTCAGCAATCTCGGCTATATCGCCCGCGAATATTCCGAGCGGCTCGCCGCGCACGATACCGCGGAAAGCATCCGCCATTCGTTGATGACCACCACCGTCAACACCATCATGGAACAGGGCCTGCACGAATTCCTCGATAACTTCATGGCGCGCAACAACCAGCTGGGCCAGGAAATCACCGAGGGATACAGGTTCTACAGCTAGGGCGCGGCGATCATGCGTTTGACCATCACCCATACCACCGAATACAGCTATGACGATCCGGTGCAATTTTCCCTGCAACGCCTGCGCCTGACGCCGCTTTCCGGCCCCGGCCAGACGGTGGCCGAATGGTCCATCGCCGTCGATGGCGCCACCGTTGAGGCTGGCTTTGCCGACCAGTTCGGCAATCATACGCACCTGGTTTCGGCGCAAGGCGCAGCCCACGCCATTTCCATTGCCGCATCCGGCGTGGTGGAAACGCAGGACAAGGCAGGTGTTTTCGGCGCGCATACAGGCTTCGTGCCGCTGTGGCTCTATCTCAGGGAAACAGCCCGCACCAAGCCCGGCAAACTGACCCGCGAGCTGATGAAAAGCCTGAAGGGCGAAAGCGAACTGGCCCAGATGCATGACCTCATGGGCAGGCTGCATGAGCAACTGCGCTTCGAACCCGGCGCCACCACAACCGAAACCACCGCCGAACAGGCCCTGGAAAGCGGTTCCGGCGTGTGCCAGGACCACGCACATATTTTCGTTACGGTGGCGCGGCTCATGAACCTGCCAGCCCGTTACGTTTCCGGCTATCTGATGATGGATGACCAGAAGGATCAGGCGGCGACCCATGCCTGGGCCGATGTGCACCTGCCTGGCCTTGGATGGGTGGGCTTCGATGCCGCCAACAATATCTGCCCGGACGACCGCTATGTGCGCCTGGCGTCAGGTCTCTGCTATGCCGATGCGGCACCCGTTTCCGGTATGCGCATCGGCAAGGCCGGCGAAAACCTTGACGTAAAGATCCATGTCTCCTGCGAGGGGCAAAGCCAGACGCAGAGTCAATCCTGAACGGACACCGGACCGATTGCTTCTCGGTCCGGCGCCTCGCCCTGCATCCACGGAACAAGCTTCACGCCATCGGCATTTGCTATTCTCACGCCGAAGAGAGGGCTCGCCATGCTTTTGAAGCAATCGCTTTTCCAATCCGTTGTGGATCGCCTGGAAGATGAGAACGAGGAAAATCGCGAAGAAGACGGCCATGACGATCAGGCCACGTCCTTCCGCATCATGGGTCTTGGCACAGGCTTCGTGAAGGAGACGGGCTCGGCAGAAGCCAGCCTGCAAACGGTTCAAAGCCTCTACGACGATTTTCTGGAAGATGTCCCGTTGCCGGAGGAACCGCAACCCCCAGTCATGCCCGCCCATCTCAGCAGGCTCACCCCGGACGAAATCCGGGATGATCTGGGCCTTTCCGATGAGGACGATCTGCAAAGCCTTGCGCTCAAACGGCGCAGCTTTGCCCGTCTGAACCACCCGGATCGGGTCAATGCAGCGTTCCGCGAACAGGCAAACCAGCGCATGACCCTGGCCAACCAGATGATCGACCAGGCTCTCCAGCGTCTTGCGCGCAACAGGCCAGATTAAAATGACAGCGAGAAGCGGCCTCAGGGCCGCTTGCGAAGTTCACACCAAAGCCCGGCTCCGGCCTATTCGGAAATGGATTTCAGCATGGCAATCAACTGATCGCGCTTTTCCGTTCCGCCGATACGGTCGATAAAGCGGGCTTCATGCTCGCGCCATTTGGGCAGGATTTCCTCCAGAAAACCCTCGCCTTCCGGTGTCAGATGCAAAAAATAAACCCGACGATCAACTTCCGACCGGCGCCGCTCGATCAGACCCTTGCTTTCCAGACCATCGACGATAGCGACAAAATTGGCGCGTTGAATGGCAAGAAGCGCCGCGACATCGCTTTGCTTCATCCCGGAATTTCCGGCAATGACCGTGAGAACCGAAAAATCGGCCGGGCGAATGTTCCGCTCACCAAGAACATCCTGCAAATCCTGAAAGATGGCAAGCTGAGCACGGCGCATCCGAAAGCCAAGCGATTGCGCCAGCAAAGATTGCTCCACACCCGCATGAATGCCGGCAAAAGCTCCTACAACAGATTGATTGGTCATTGCCCCTAAACTCACCCTTTTCCTACCCAAGCCACCCCGCACAGCGGCCCTGCGAATCATGGTCTGCCCACACAGACTTAACGGAACTTTACAAAAGCGGCTTAAGAAGTTTTTGTCAACGATAGTTTTGCATAAAAACGTTTTAAAACAAGTGTCATTGCGTTACCCACCGCTTCTTGTCTTCCGATGCATTTTCAGGATTGAAGAGCCGTGCGGTCTAGGCTAATACCGTCTCGTGCAAACGCACCACTCAGAGCCGCACCCGTAGCTCAGCTGGATAGAGTGTTGGATTCCGATTCCAAAGGTCACAGGTTCGAATCCTGTCGGGTGCGCCATTTCTTGTTCTCGCGCGTCGCATAATTTTAGACTGACCTAGTAAGGCCGCGAAGGTTTGCGCCTGAGAGGCTAAGTTTTGTAGTTTCTCCGCCGTAGAAATGAACCTGACTGTTCAGGATGCCCCTGGCGGCTATTCTGGGTAACTGTGAAATATCAGACGAGTTGGTGGCCGGTGTCGCACGAAAGACATGTGATGCCACGGCTCATATTTCCTGTGCGCAAGTTGTCAGCATTCATAGGCAACCGAGTGATTTCCCCCCGATTGGAGGCTATCATTCTCAATGAAGAACGAATCACTGCGCCGAATACGCAAGCTCTTCGATGGTCCGCAATGGCACTTGCACGAAGTGTCGCACCTGCGGCGCTTCGAGAGGCTGCTACTAATAGGCGGAGGCTCGTTATGTATACAACTGAGAAACCAATCCTAGTACTGGCCAAATTGTCCTAGTACTGGCCATTTTAGAAACTGAAACTGGCCAACACCTCAAATGACTATTTCCGGGCACTGAAAGTGCCCGGAAAATGCCTAACAGAACAAACAGTGAAACAATCGCGTAAGTTGGACGCCGTCCAAAGCACACGGAAATCCGGGAGTTGAGTAGCAATGGCAAATAGCTGGAAGCACGACCGCGCCAAAACTGCGATCGACGCGCGCATCAAGGATGTCGAAAACGTAACGGTGGTCGACTACACGCGAACCACCTCACTCCAGTCGATTCCAACGAACAAGGCCTATCGCCTGGACGGCGTCCATCTTTATATCGACATCGTCAACTTTGAAGAGATGCTCTGGTCGACGGATACCGAAGGAGAGACCTCCCACAAGCGCGCGCTCCGGTTCCTGAATCTCCATTACCGAGCAGTGCACCGCATCTTGGCCGACGCAGATGCTATCCGGGTGGACTTCCATAACCAGCGTCTGCACGCCGTCATCGCCAAGCCCTACGGAACGGATGCGGCGGGTGACCGCGTGGACCGCGCGGTGGCGATAGCCAAGCTGATCGTGGATGTTCTTGCCGAAACCGGCGACCATGACCAAAATATCCCTAATGCGAAGGTGCGCGTCGGCATCGACACTGGAAAGGCGCTGGCCGTAAACAACGGGCGCAATGGCTACCGCGAGCCGCTTTTTCTCGGTCGCCCGGCAAACATCGCCGCAAAGCTCGCGTCGAACAATAAGGCGATCGGAATCTATCTGAGCAACGGCGCCCGCGATGCGATCGATCTCGACACCGTAGATGTGCCTGCAAAGACGAAGCTCACGGAAGATGAAATCGCACACTGCGAAGACAATGCCCAGCTCGGCCTGACAAAGGACTCGATTGTAAGGGAGTGGAGAAAGGACAACGAGAACAACCCCATCGGGGCCTTCTCCTTCTCCCGAGCGACACCCCCCTTGAAGAACCTAGATATCACCGTTCTTACGCCGGGTAACTCTCGCCGTATGGACATGGTCTCAATCTACGCCGATGTGGATAATTTCACCGATTATGTCGACTCTCACATCGACGATGACGCGGAAGATGTCGTCCGCTGCCTTCATGTGATCCGCGCAGAACTTGATCGTGTTCTCACCTCGGATTTCTCCGGACGCCGGATTCGCTTCATCGGCGACTGCGTCCATGGTCACATTCTTGAGGGCACCGCCTACACCACCAACACCGATGCCACCATCTCCACTGCAGTACTTTGTGCTGGCGGACTTCGCAGCAGTTTCGATCTTGCTCTCGAACGCCTTCAGGATAACGGCGTGGACACAGACGATCTGGGCCTAGCCATCGGCTTTGACTTTGGCCCGGGTTCGATCACGCGCCTTGGAATGCAGGGGAGCCGCGTTCGGTGCTCCGCCGGGCACTCGGTGCTGCTGTCCGAGGCCGAACAGAAGCGGTGCGATGGAACGCAAACGGCAATCGGCCAGCCGGCGTACGATGAGGGACCGTCTTCGGTACGGAAGCTCTTCGGGTCGTCCCGCCGGGTCGCGAACCTGACCTACGATGTCGCACTCGAGGCACTTGCCGCCGAGGATGATTCCACAGCAAAGGCGGCGCGGGCCGTGCTCTATGCGGCGGCGAGTCCTGCCATCGCTCGAGCGGCAGAGACTCCTTTCCGCCCGCATGCGAAGATCGATTGAGGCCTGCGTTGTCGCCTATCGAACATCTTCACAGCGTGGCCCATAAGAACCACGCCCGGCTCATCTCTGGCAATGACGAACGAGCGATATACGGCGTCCGTCCGCCCAGCGCATCCGGCGCTCCCTCATCCGAGTTTATCCTAGAAATCTCGCGGGAGGGGGAGACGGTGTCGGCAAGAGAGGCGGAGGCTACCCTCCTGCCGTCTTTCTGTGCAGAGCGACACATCAATCCAGGCGGTACGTTCTGCCTCTACTGGGGTGAAGTTGAACCAACGCAGATCAAGGACCACGAGGATGCGGAGGCTTGGTGGGGAAAGCTTCTAACCTTTCTGCTCCGCCAACGTTCAGCAGCCGTGCTACGGCGCTGGCCGGGCAAGGCTGACGCTCGCGCGCATGGTTCGGAGGCTGCGCGTTTCCAGGCGATGGCGGAGGAGAATGCCGAGGCACTTGGCCCCAGGTTCGTGGCCTTGCTGAGAGACGATCGCCTTCGTTTGGGGCGTGGGCGCCGCCGGGAGCATATCGCACTTCTCCAGGACGGCCGACGCGTTGTCACCGTCGTGTCCACCGTGCGGCGTGTGATGACGCTGCGTCAAAGATGCAAATGCGAACATGCTGATGTTCGTCGTCTCCCGCTGGCCTCCTGTGGTGATCACGCGCGGCTGCTTGCCGAACTTGTCCTTAACATGGACGGCTGGCGAAAAGCAGAAGCCGACTTCTACAAGCATTTACGCGCCGCCAGTCAGGTCTGCTGCGGCACAATGGACGATTGCCCGCTTGCACGGATTTCCGTCTGAGGAAAAGAGGATGGCCAAGAACGACCAACAGGAAGCATACGAGAAGCTGCTCTCGGCCAACCACGGCAGGATGATCGACTTCGCCAAATTTGCCGAGGCCAAGAATGCTGCCCTCCTCACCTTCTGCTCCGTCTGGATGGGAGCAATCATCACGCTCCTACGGGCTCCGCAAGAACTGCCTCTCGGCTACAACCACGCCGTTAAAGCGGCCCTGCCCCTTCTCTTCATCGCCGCCATGATCAGCCTGAAATCCCTGATGCCCAAGTTTCTTGACCAGATGCATAAGCGCGAGGACGATTACAAGAACCTTCTTTATTTTGGTGACATCGCCAAGGGAGGAACGAAGGACTATCCAGATATGGCAGCCGATCTCTACATGCCAATCGGTAACGACTCAGCGACCGCTACCTACCTCCGTGATCTGTCGGTACAGACCGCGATCCATGCGAAGATCGCCCATCGGAAGTTCCGAATGTTCAACTGGGCCGGATCCCTGGTTTTGACCGCTTTCGCAATCATGACGATTCCTCCGCTGATCTTCTGTATCCGCTGGGCAATCAGCCAATTGCATTGCTGAGGGGTATCACGATGACGATAGCCGACGATATCAGAGGCAATGCCAGCACGACCTTTCGTACTAACTGGAACGTGCGTGAAGGAACGACCGTACCGGAGCCAGCGGACCTCAAACTTTCGAATGACGCCGTACATCTGAAAACCGCCACGATACTGTACGCGGATCTGGACGGCTCCACGAACCTCGTTGAAGAGAAGACTTGGGAGTTCGCAGGCGAAGTCTACAAGACCTTCCTCTATGCGACCTCACGCCTAATCCGCAAGCATGGCGGGACCATCGTTTCCTATGACGGCGACCGCGTGATGGGCATCTTCATTTCAAACAGGCAACGCAATGTTGCGGTCTCCTGCGCGCTTGAAATCAACTATGCGATCAAAAACATCGTGCAGCCGGAGTTAAGCAAGCAATACAAGACCGACTTCAAAATCCGGCACATCGTCGGCGTGGATACTTCCGAAATCAGAGCTGCAAGGACCGGTGTCCGCGGCGACAATGATATTGTCTGGATCGGGAATGCGGCCAATCTTGCTGCCAAACTTACAGCGCTCAACGCGGATCAGCCGACATGGATTACCAAACGGGTATACGATTACCTTGAGGACGACCAAAAGAATGGCCCTCAGGGAGAAAACATATGGAAGTCGTGGAGCTGGTCACAGCACAATAACGATGCGATTTGGTCGACGACCTACTGGAGGAGCTTCTCTTGAGCAGGATGCTTGAACGTTTTCAAGGCGACGAAGGTAGGGACCTGAGAATTGAGGCATTCCTATCTCAGGCGATCGTTGGCCGTGATACCTCGTTGGCCGAAGAACTAGCAGATCTCGCAGAGTTGCTGAAATACGATACTGGGCAGACACTGATCGAGCAGAATGCCGAGGACAATGATATCTTCCTGATCGTGTCCGGATCTTTCGGCATCCACGTCAACGGCCGCCGCATAGGCGTGCGGGGACGTGGGGATCACGTCGGTGAGATGGCAGCAGTGGAACCCACGCAACGCCGATCCGCAACAGTGGTCGCAGACGAGCCGTCGATCGTCGGCAAACTGACCTCTCAGCAGTTCGCATCACTTGGCAAAAAGTACCCTGATATCTACAAGCAGATTGCCCGCGCACTTTCCCGTAGGCTTTTGGAGCGCAACAAGCATGTCGGCGCCTTCAGAGAGAAGACACGCGTCTTCATCATATCCTCTGCCGAGGCACGGCATGTAGGCCGTCTGGTCCGCAACGCCTTCGAACACGATACCGAAACGATCGTAGCCACCCTGTGGACCGATGACGTCTTCAAGGTCGCAAACTACACCCTTCAAGATCTCGAAGCTCAGATCGACGCCTCGGATTTCGCGGTTGCGATAGCCCACGCAGACGATCTTACCGAGAGCCGTGGAAAGCCATGGCCGAGTCCTCGAGACAACGTCGTGTTCGAACTCGGTTTGTTCATGGGAAGGCTGGGGAGGCAGCGCGCAATCCTTATGGAGCCGCGTGACGAGAAAGTGAAACTCCCTAGCGATATGAGCGGCATTACGACGATTCCCTACAGATACGAGGCTGGTCAGGATACAGCCGCGCTCATGGCTCCAGCTTGCGACAGGCTCCGCGCCCACATTCTCAAGCTAGGACCGTTCAATGGATAGCCCTCGAAACAAGCCTAACGCCCCTTCTGATTGTGCCGGACCACCGGAACAGACTTGTGCTTGCTCTTTTCTTGCCCGATATTCCGAACCAGCTAACCTATATGAGTGTTGCGTGGATTTCATGCTTTAGGAGCGAGCCTCTCAATGGAGGAGAACCTCGATTGGTTCTGGAAGCGATTAAAGCTGACGAACGCCGGGGAAAGCCAGATTTTACTGCGGAGGCCTTGGTCAGGGGGCGGCAATTGCCATTTTACATTCGAAAATCGGTTTCAGCAGGACCGTTTCGCTTCAATTTTTCCAAGGGCGGGGTCGGCGTTTCCGTTGGCATCAAAGGCCTTCGGATTGGAACAGGTCCACGCGGACATTACATCCACGCAGGCCGCGGTGGTCTCTATTATCGCGCCACGCTGGGCAACGCTGGACGGAGTCGATCATCGGGGGCCGCTCCCTATAGGCCTTCCCCTGATGTGACCTTCGATAACAGCGACGTTACGATGACCGAGATCGAGTCCGGCGACGTCATGTACATGCAGGACGAGTCGTTCTCGGAACTCCTCAATGAGATCAACTCGAAGGCTGGGCAAACGCGTATGTCCCCCGCTTTGATGTGGACGGCTGCGGGCATCGGTGCCTTTGCAGGCCTAGCGTCCGGAGGCCCAGGACTATTGCTTTGCGCACTGGCACTTCCAGGCTGGGCGATCGGCAAATGGTTCGACTCATACCGGAGAACCACTGTCCTCTATTATGATCTCGAAGGCGATGCGGAATCAGCGTACAATCATCTTGTGCAAGGATTTGATGGCCTCAACGGTTGCGCTGCGAAATGGCACATCGAGGCAGGGGGCGCGGTTCAAAATCTCACCGCGTGGAAGCGCAACGCGGGAGCGTCCCATCTCGTCAACAGGAAAGCAACCACCCTCGCCTACAGTCTTCCTTCGGTTATAAAAAGCAATGTGACACCTCCTGCCCTTCACGTGGGCAAGCAGATCATGTTCTTTATGCCTGACATCGTCCTCGTCCAGGACGGCGGCCGGGTCGGTGCCGTGAACTATGCCAATCTAAATATCAGATGGCAGGATTCCAGATTTATCGAAACCGAGCGCGTACCGAGCGACGCGAAGATCGTGGATCACACCTGGAAGCATCCAAACAAGAGCGGCGGACCCAACCGCCGTTTCAAGGACAACCGGCAGATCCCCGTGTGTCTTTACGAGGCAATCCATTTCACTAGCAACAGCGGTGTGAACGAACTCGTAGAGTTTTCCCGGACGGGAGTTGCAAGCCTTTTTGCAGATGGCTGCCGGATGCTGGCGGCACTACCGCGAGAACGAACAGTCGAACTGCCCTCGGCACCTGCCAACTATGTGATGGAGGCCACACCCACTGTTGAACCAGTGCGGAAACGCAATCGACTCATGACCGCAGCCTTCACTATACTGGGAGTTACCCTTGGGTGTGATTAGGCATGGAATAAGAACCCCGCAAATGGGGTGATCGGCGTCCAAACGGGCCCCCCATCTGCGATGGGGTTACAACAGCCTCCGGTTTCATCGGAGGCTTTTTGTTTGGATGCTTATTGTGGAAACAATTCTGAAGATACGGCGGCTAGCCCATGTTCAGGGCAAGTCGATCAAGGCGATCTGCCGGGAGTTGGGCATATCGCGGAAAGTGGTGCGGAAGGTTTTGCGCACCGATGAGACGGAGTTCAAATACGAACGGACCCGTCAACCTCAGCCGAAGCTCGGCCCCTGGCGCGATCAGCTCGATGGAATGCTGCTCGCCAATGAGGCCAAATCCTCTCGCGAACGGCTGACACTGATCCGGATATTCGAGGAC
>NZ_JHXQ01000029.1 GCF_000621665.1 Allorhizobium undicola ORS 992 = ATCC 700741 | reverse complement strand
CCATCAGCACGCCGCCGGTGCAAAAAAGGGGCTGAAGATCAAGCCCTTGGCCGTTCTCGCGGGGGCCTGAGCACCAAAATCCACATGGCGGTGCGTGGCCTTGGTTGCCCCGTCCGCTTCACTTTGACCGCTGGCCAGAAAGGCGATGCGCCGCAAGCCGATGCTCTGATCGAAGACTTACCCGCCGACATCGTGATGGCAGACACCGCATATGACAGTGATCGCCTACGTGCCGCCATCGCCGAGAAAGGCGCAGTGGCGGTGATCCCTAACAATCCTTCCCGCGCCAAGAAACACCCGCTGGACAAGGATCTCTATGCCCAACGCCATCTCATTGAATGCTGCTTCTCCAAGCTCAAGCACTTCCGCAGGGTCGCAACACGCTTCGAGAAAACAGCACGAAACTATCTCGCAGTCGTCACAATCGCAGCTATCGTCCTATGGATCAGGTAACTGTCCACACGACCTAGCGCATTTTCGACAAAGGGGACCCGGGAGCGCTTTTCGATCTGACTGAATCACAGGACACGAGGCTACGGTTTTGCGTGTGGTTTACCCCCCTCTGTCCTGCCGGACATCTCCCCCTCAAGGGGGGAGATCGGCAAGATCAAGGCCCTGCCTGAATTCCTGAAAAAGGCCGTCACCACACCTATTCATTGAAGAATGGCGCTTTATCCGTATTGCAATCTCCCCCCTTGAGGGGGAGATGCCTGGCAAGGCAGAGGGGGGTAGGCCACGCCACATGCCTACTGCATAATTCCTTAAATCGGAATCGATTTAAGGTGAAAATTATGCAGCAGATTTAAAGTGTTACAGCGTCCTTTGTGCGTTTGATAAAACGCACGGCGCTGTAAGCGTCGTGTACTGTGCTGACTGAATCAGATCGGCGCTCTAACATCTTATTTTTGAAGCATAATCTTATCGATCCTCGTTTCACTCCGGTCGGATTATGCTCTAGCCGCAGGCGGCAGGCCGCACAGCATGGCAAGCGCCAGGGCCAGCCTAAAGCGTAGAGGGGGCCGCATCGCCATCCTTGCCTTACCGGCAGGCGGCGGCCTGTTTCAGCGCCGCCGACACACCCTTGAGGGAATAGGTGTAGCGTGTCTCCGTTCCCCGCCGCGAGGTTGCCTTGATGCTGAGATCGGAACCGCGCTGCATGGCGGCGATCACCCGGCTGTCATCGGCCTCCTGCCGCGTCCAGCCCACATTATCTTTGGGCAGCATGGCGAAAGCCTTGCCATCCACGGCAAGGTCGATGGTCGTGCCGGGTTTGACGCTGTAGCCCATCACGGCCTGCGGATAATAGGCGCCAGACGCACCGGATTTCGGTGCGATCAGAAAGAAATTCCTGCCGTGATCCACACCCACCGGATCTTCCTTCACCGGCACGGACAGCACGTAGCACACCGTGCGCCCGCCGCTCTTGTAGGAAAACAGTCCCCAGTGATCGAACTGCCGAACCATTTTCGGCGCCGCCGAGGCAAGGCTTGCCGAAAAGCTGAGCAGCGCAAGGGTCAACAGAATGGTTTGTAGGGCTGACATCGATATTTTCTCCATTCGTCGTTTCAATCCGGGAGTTTTAGCGAAGAGGAGGGCCCGGAACCTTTCCGGAAGGTTAATTTCCCTTCACAATTGCTTGACCTGTTTGCGACGTTTTTCCCTAACAGATTGTATGGAAAGGAGGAGTTCCGTCGCAGGCCTGTCGTATTCAGGATATGTTGATCGGCGACGCGAATGTTGCACCTGATGAGGCGGCTGCCCAAATAATGCTGCAATGCACTATAAACTTGTCAGGGTCCGCGTTTCCAAATCACGCTGGATAGGATAGACCCGGATAACAGGGCGAGGATTGAGACGCATCGTCGCCTTGAAGGGGAATGCGGGGGGAAAGAGGCGGGCGATGCAAAAGTGGGTCTACACCTTCGGTGGGGGAAAAGCCGAGGGAGGAGCCGGGGACGTCGATCTTCTGGGCGGCAAGGGTGCGCATCTTGCGCAAATGGCTTTGCTTGGTATGCCGGTGCCGCCGGGCATGACCATCGTCACCGATGCCTGTTCCTATTTCTACAGCCATGGCCGCAGCCTGCCGGAGGGGTTGAAGCGTGAGGTGCGCGAGGCGCTTTCGGGAATAGAGCGCATGTCCGGCCGCCGCTTTGGCGATGCGGAAAATCCGCTGCTGCTGTCCGTCCGCTCAGGCGCTCGCTCCTCCATGCCCGGAATGCTGGATACGGTTCTCAATCTCGGCCTGAACGACGACACCGTCGAGGGGCTTGCGCGGGTTTCCGCTGACGCCCGCTTTGCCTGGGACAGCTATCGCCGCTTCATCCAGATGTATGGCGATGTGGTGCTTGGCATCGATCACGAGGTGTTTGCCGAAATTCTCGAAGACGAAAAGGGCCGTCTGGGTGTCGAATACGATACCGACATGACGGTGGAAAACTGGCAGCGCGTGACCGGCCTCTACAAGCAGATGATCGAGGACGAGTTGGGCGAGCCCTTTCCGCAGGATCCGGAAGTGCAGCTCTGGGGCGCGGTCAATGCCGTCTTTGCCTCGTGGATGAATTCGCGGGCCGTGACCTATCGCCTGTTGCACAATATTCCGGGCAATATCGGCACGGCGGTCAATATCCAGACCATGGTTTTCGGCAATCTCGGCTCCTCTTCGGCGACGGGGGTGGCTTTTACGCGCAATCCTTCAACCGGTGACAAGGCGCTCTACGGGGAATTTCTCGTCAATGCGCAGGGCGAGGATGTGGTGGCGGGAATTCGCACGCCCCAGGCCATCACCGAGCAGGGACGGCTCGATTGCGGCTCCGACAAGCCCTCCATGGAAAAGCTGATGCCGGAGGTTTTTGCCGAATTTTCCGCCATTTGCGAGCGGCTGGAGCGCCATTACCGCGACGTGCAGGACGTGGAATTCACGATAGAGCGCGGAACGTTATGGATGTTGCAGACCCGCAGCGCCAAGCGCACCACCAAGGCGGCCATGAAGATTGCCGTGGACATGGTGGAAGAGGGCGTCATTACCGTCGAGGAGGCGGTCAGCCGCATCGATCCTGCCTCGCTGGACCAGTTGCTGCATCCCACCATCGATCCGCGGGTAAACCGGGAGGTGATCGGCACCGGGCTTCCGGCCTCGCCGGGGGCGGCCACGGGCGAGATCGTCTTTACCGCCGACGATGCGGTGATTGCCGAGGAAGAAGGCCGCAAGGTCATTCTCGTGCGGGTGGAAACCAGCCCCGAGGACATTCACGGAATGCACGCGGCAGAGGCCGTGCTGACCACGCGCGGCGGCATGACCAGCCATGCGGCGGTGGTGGCGCGCGGCATGGGCATTCCATGCGTGGTGGGGGCCGGCTCCATGCGGATCGACCTGCGTAACGGTGTGCTGATCGGCCTTGGCGTGAAGCTGAAGAAGGGCGATGTCATCACCATTGACGGCACCTCCGGCCAGGTGCTGAAGGGGGCGGTGGCCATGATGCAGCCGGAGCTTTCCGGCGATTTCGCGCGGCTGATGGAATGGGCCGACAAGGTGCGGCGCATGAAGATCCGCACCAATGCCGATACGCCGTCGGATGCCCGCGCCGCCCGCGCCTTCGGGGCCGAAGGCATAGGCCTTTGCCGCACCGAACACATGTTTTTCGAAGGCGACCGCATTCATGTGATGCGCGACATGATCCTGGCTGAAAGCGAGGAAGGGCGCCGCGCTGCGCTGGACAAGCTTTTGCCAATGCAGCGGGCCGATTTTACCGAGCTGTTCAAGATCATGCATGGCCTGCCGGTGACAATCCGTATGCTGGACCCGCCATTGCATGAATTCCTGCCGAAAAGCGCCAAGGAAATCGCCGAAGTTGCCCAGGCCATGGGCATGGAGCCACGGCAATTGGCCGAGCGGGTTTCGGCGCTGCACGAATTCAACCCCATGCTCGGCCATCGCGGCTGCCGTCTGGCCATCTCCTATCCGGAAATTGCCGAGATGCAGGCCCGCGCCATTTTCGAGGCCGCCATTGCCGCCGCGAGAGAAACCGGTGCGCCGGTGGAGCCGGAAATCATGGTGCCGCTGGTGGGGCTGCGCTCCGAGCTGGATTATGTGAAGGCCTGCATCGAGCGTGTGGCGCGTGATGTGATGCAGGAAGGCGACCTGCATATTTCCTATCTCGTCGGCACCATGATCGAGTTGCCGCGTGCCGCGCTGCGGGCCCATGTGATTGCCGAAGCCGCCGAATTCTTCTCCTTCGGCACCAATGACCTGACGCAGACCACCTTCGGCATGTCGCGCGACGATGCCAGCGCCTTTCTGCCGACCTATCAGCGCAAGGGGATTATCGAGCGCGACCCCTTCATCTCTCTGGATTTCGACGGGGTGGGAGAACTGATCCGCATCGCAACCGAGCGCGGACGCCAGACCCGGCCCGACATGAAACTCGGCATTTGCGGCGAGCATGGTGGCGATCCGGCATCGATCCACTTCTGCGAGGACATCCGGCTGGATTATGTTTCCTGCTCGCCCTTCCGTGTGCCGATTGCAAGGCTTGCGGCAGCACAGGCGGCGATCCGGGCGGCCGCAAGAGCATAATCCGACCGGCGCTGTATTGGCGGGGAGGGCAAGCGGCGGCAGACCGGCGTGATCTTCCGGCTTTTTCTCCGTTAAATCAGCGACTTCGCGCGCCGCGCGGATTCATTTTTTCATATTTGCGATTACAAATGTAATGATTTTTTTATAAGTCTTTGATAATAATATCTTTCTTTCAATTTAACCAAACATCTTTGCTGTTCTTTACCGAAAACCCGATAGGTTTGCGCCAAAATGGATGGACCGCGCCAAGAAGCCAGTCTCTGGCCATGCGGGACGAGCCGAATGGCTGAAGGGGTTTGGGATGCGGATGTCGGCACTGTTTGCCCGCTTCGGGCGCGACGATTGCGGAAATTTCGGGATCATGTCGGCGCTGCTTGCAGTGCCGCTCATTCTGGCCGTGGGCGTGTCGATCGACTTTGCGCGCGCCTATAACCGCAAGGTCGATGCGCAATCGGCGGCGGATTCGGCCATTCTGGCCGGATCGACCAGCTATACCGGCAGCAGCAGCCTTTCAACGGTTGCCAGCCAGATCGATACCTATCTGGCTGCCAATGCCGGTTCCGACCTGAAGCGCATTGCCGGGCCGACGGTCAACAGCGATGCGACGGAAATCTGCATCACCGTTCAGGAGACGGTGGCGACGACGCTGATGCAGATTGTCGCCGTCAATTCGGTGCCGGTCAGCGTTCAGTCCTGTTCCGCCATTGGCCAGACCTCGGTTGAGGTTTCGCTGGTGCTGGACGTCTCCAGCTCGATGCGCGAAGACGGCCGGTTTACCCCGATGCAAAAGGCCGTGCAGACTTTTCTTGGCAATTTTTCCAATAATGCCGCGGCCATCAACAACAGCCGTATTGCCATTGTACCCTTTTCCAGCCGTGTCAATTTCGGCATGACGAAAACCGGATGGCTGCGCGCCTATAATGGCAGCGCCGCCGTGCCGACGCGCTGGACCACCATGAGTTCCTATTACGGTAGCTCCAGCTATACGCTGGCGACCTGGGTGGATAGCACCACCCAATATGCCTATACATCCAAGCCAAACTATTATTGGGCGGGCTGCGTGGAGCCGCGTGCGGATGTGGAGGTTTATGAAAACGGCAGCTTCTCATCGACCGCCACGGGCGATGCGCCGCCGTCCACCCAGGGCTTTGTGGCCATGGATACCAATCCCGGCGCGGCAGGACAATTCAGCTATTGCCCGCCGCCGATAATCGGCCTCACCAATGATTTCGCCACGCTGCGCTCGGCCGTCACCAAAATGACCTCGGAAGGCTCGACCCGGCTCGATGCAGGCATTGTTGCGGGCTGGTACACGCTTTCGCCGCGCTGGCGCAGCGCCTGGGGCGGCAGCGTGCCGCAGGATTATTCCAGCAAGGTGCGCAAGGTGCTGATTTTCATGACCGACGGCGAAATGAACGTCAAATACGGCGTCAACAGCAATGGGGCCAGTGAGACAGACAAGCTCGACTGGCTTTGCTCCAACAACAAGACCGATAGCTGCAATACCACCGCCACCAAGGCATTTCTTGCCACCTGCGAGGCGATCAAGAAAGCCGGGATCGAGATCTATACTGTTTCTTACGGTTCGGATGCCGATACGGCCAACCTGAAAACCTGCTCCAGTGGCACGGATTATGCGCTGAACGCCTCTACCTCCAACATCCAGACGGTTTATGACGCCATTGCCAAAAACCTGACGAGCGGCATGGCCCGGCTGACGAGATAAAGCATTTACAGGAAAAGTGGGAACCGGTCCCACAGTACACGACGCTGAGGAATTTGGTGTGGCCTACCCCCCCTCTGCCTTGCCAGGCATCTCCCCCCTTGAGGGGGAGATGTCCGGCAGGACAGAGGGGGGTAAACCACACGCAAAACCGTAGCGTCGTGTACTGTGAACCGGCCCGGCTTGCCCGTGTTGAGCTTTTGCCTGCCTGACGGTGACAAATCAGCCGGTTTGTGAGAAGAGAGCCTCACGATGCGGCGCGGATTGCGGCTGCATCCGCAGGTCGTGTCCGGACGGGAGCCATCGCTCTTGCGCCATCATGCCTGGATGATGGACAGGCATGGTTTCGCTCTTGGGGCGCGAAACCGGCCGGGAAGGGCAGGCGCGATGAGCAAGCTGCAAAAAACCGCCGGGGCTTCTCGCAAGCGCCGCCAGAAGGGCAGGGAGCCCGAGGTAACGCCTTCCGCCAAGGAAAACCCGGCAAAGGTAAATCCGGGAAAGGCAAATCCGGCTGCGCAGCGTCGCGAATGGTTCCGCCACGTCATGCGGCAGGACCGTTTCAAGGCGTCTGCCTTGTTTGCCGGGTTCGGCCTGTTTCTGCTGGCCGTTTCGCAGCTCTTTACCCATGATTACGGCTTTACCGAGCTTGGCGCGCTGTTCACCTTCTCCGTTTATGATCTGGTGCTGGCCATGCTGGGCATGGCCGTGGGCGTGGCCATGATGGAAAAACGGCGGCAAATGGCGCTCGCCATCGGCATTTTTCTGGCCGTTCTGCTGCCCATGCTGCTGTTTTTCGACGGTATCTTCACATTGATCCGCGAAGGCGGCCTGGATGAGATCCTCTATCTGGTCGCTCCCGTGGCCGTGGCGGCAAGCGGCATCAGCCTTTGGCTGCCGGGAAAATGGCGGGACCGGGCCGTCTATTGTGCGGCGGCGCTGGTCGCCTTTTCCTTTTCGCTGTTTCTCGGTCTGGATGATTTCGGCGTCGGCATCGCCGCCTTCGCCACGGCCTCGGTGTTATCGGCGCTCTGGATCATTCTGGCGCCCGCTTTTCTGTTGCGCTGCTTCAAGGGGGCGTGGCTGGTCATTCCTGCCCGCATCGTGGGAAGCTGGCTGATCGTCATCGCGGTCATCGTCACCGTATCGCTCTATGTGCCGCTGCCGATCAAGGCGCAGCCGCCGCTCGACCTCAATGGGGAAACGCCCTCCGCTCCCGGCATGACGGAGGATCCCGCCCTTCAGGACAAGGGCGCCTATGGCACCCTGCAATCCGATGGCGCCATGCAGGGTGACGAGGAGGACGCCCCGCAAGGCGACGCCCCCTCGATTTTCGAGGGGTTGAAAACCCCGAAGATCGGGCCCTGACGGGGCATGGTTCCAATCTTATCTTTCGCGGAAGGCCTTGTTGAAATAAAGCGCCATGGGCTTCAGCAGATAGGCCATGGGTGAGCGTTCCGAGGTCTGGATAAAGGCCTCTACCGGCATTCCCGGCAGCACATGCACATTGCCCAACCGCGCGATTTCGCCTTCATCCGGGCGGATCTTGGCCTTGTAAAAGCTGTTTCCGGTTTTTTCGTCGTTGAAGACATCGGCGGAAACCTCGACCACCGTGCCGTGAATATCCGGCGTCTGGCGGCGGTCGAACACGCCGAAGACCAGATCGGCCTTCTGCCCCACATGCACCTGATCGATTTCGTTGGGCGGCAGATTGGTGCTGATCACAAGGCCCACATTTTGCGGGATGAGATAGAGAATGGGCTCTGCCGTGCGCACCACGGCCCGCAGCGCATGAACGGTGAGGCCGAAGACCACGCCGCCCACGGGCGCGGTCACTTCCATGCGGCTCAAGGTTTCCAGCGAGGAGGCGCGCTTCTGCCGCAGCTCGGCAATCTGCGCCTCGCTTTCGCGCAATTGCGTGATCGCCTCTTCGCGCACCTGGCTGCTGACATTGAGTATGGCGATTTCGATTTCGGCGATCTTGGCCCGGCTTTCGGCAATGCTGGCCTGGGTGGTGGCAATCTCGCCATCGGTTTCCACACCGGCGCGTTGCAGGGTCATGACGCGGCTGGTCTGGGTCAGCCCGTCCTTGAACAGCTTGTTCTGGCCTTCCAGTTCCTCGCCGATCAGCCGCCGCTGCTCTTTCAGCGCCGCAAGCTTTGCCGTCAGTCCTTCCACCTGCTGGGATGTCTGGCGCTTGCGCTCCTGCAATTGGCCCACCTGCTTTTCGCGGCTTTCGCGTCGGGCCAGAAGCAGCATCTTTTGCCCCTCCACCACGTCTTTCGCGTGGCTATCCGTGCGGGAGCGGTCGAGAAGTTCAGGATCGAACGCGATCTCGTCCTGATCGAGCTGTTCGGCCTTCAGCCGCGCCGCCATTGCCAGCAGCGAGAAAAGCTGGTTCTGGACAATGTTGAACTCGGCGCGGTCCAGCGTATCGTCGAAGCGCAGCAGAACCTGCCCCGGCTGCACCACATCGCCTTCCTTGACGAGGATTTCCTTGACGATGCCGCCGGTCTGGTGCTGCACCACCTGACGGTTGGTTTCCACCTCCACCGCGCCGCCGGTGACAACGGCGCCGTTAATGGTGGTGAGATTGCCCCACAGGCCAAGCCCCAGCACCAGCACGGCCAGCGTGCCGAAGCCAAGGGCGGTGTGGGCGGTGGTGTTCCAGGGGCTGGAGGTTTTCGAAGGAGTAAGCGAAATGAGAGCCATGGTGAAAACCCCTTACTGCTTGAGCGGGCTGCCAGCGGGCATCCCGATAACGGCGGCATTGCGCACATGGCTGCGCAACACCTCGTCGCGCGGGCCAAAGGCGACACGCGCCCCCTGATCGAGGATCATCACCATCTCGCATTCCTCGATGGCCGCCGGACGATGCGCCATGATGACGGCCGCACCACCTGCCGCCTTCAGCCCGCGAATGGCGCGGTTGAGCGCTTCCGAGCCTTCGGCATCGAGGTTGGAATTGGGCTCGTCCAGCACCAGCAGGACGGGATCGCCGTAAAGGGCGCGGGCAAGGCCAATGCGCTGTTTCTGGCCGCCGGAAAGGCGCTGGCCGGTGGCGGGCAGGCGGGTGTCATAGCCCTGCGGCAGCTTGAGGATCATGTCGTGGGCCGCGGCCTTTTTCGCCGCCGCAATAACCTTTTCCGGGTCGGGGCTTCCGGCGAGGCGGGCGATATTTTCGCTGATCGTGCCTTCGAACAGCACCACATCCTGCGGCAGATAGCCCACATGATCGGCCAGATCGTCGCCATATTGGTCAAGTGTTGCGCCATCCAGCCGGATCTTGCCGCCCATCAGCGGCCAAACGCCCGTCAGCAGCCGCGCCAGCGTGGATTTACCAGAACCGCTGGGACCGATGACGCCAAGGGCGGTGCCCGGAATAAGATCCATGCTGACCATGCGCAGCGTTGCAACCTGCTCCCCCGGCGGAACGGCTGTCACCTGTTGCAGCGAAAGCATGGCGCGCGGGCGCGGCAGCACCGTGCGCTCCTCATGGGCGGGAACCTGCTGCAACAAGGTGGAAAGATTTTTCCAGCCCTCATGGGCGCGCTGCACAAGGCTCCACTGGCCAATTGCCGCCTCGATGGGGGCAAGCGCCCGGCCAATGAGAATGGAGCCGGCAATCATGGCGCCTGCCTTGATCTCTCCCCGCAGCACCAGCCACGCCCCCAGCGCCAGAATGGCCGATTGCAGGAAGACGCGGAAAGTTTTCGAGGCGGTGGCGTAAAAACCATTGGCATCGGAATAGGAGATATGGGCCAGAAGCGCCTGCCGCCGGGCCGCCTGCCAGCGTGGCGCGGCAGAGCGCAACATGCCCAGCGCCCGCACGGCATCGGCATCGCGGCCAAGGGAAGCGGTGAATTCATCGCTCTTGCGGCCGGCTTCCGCCGCCTGCAACTGGTGGCGTTTCGTGGCGCTCTGGTTCAGCAGCGTCAGCCCCACCAGGATCAGGCCGCCCGCCACGGCCAGATAGCCCATCCACGGATGGAAGACGAAGATGATGAACAGGAAAACCGGCGTCCACGGAATGTCGAAGATCGCGAACACCGCAGGAGAAGCCAGCATTTTCTGCACGGCATCGAGATCGCGCATCCCGCTGGCGCTCGAAACGCCGCGCCGCGACAGGCTGTTGCGCTCCAGCAGGGCGCGGAAAACCCGCATTTCGAACTCTTCCTGAAAGCGCGCGCCGATGCGCGCCGAGATGCGCGCGCGCACATGATCCAGCACGCCCATGATGCCATAAAGCACGACAATCAGCAGAAACAGCACAAGCAAGGTGGCCTCGGACCGCGCCGCCAGCACGCGATCATAGACCTGAAGCATGAAAAGCGGCCCCGTCAGCACCAGAAGATTGACGAAGAAACTGAACAGGCCGATCGCTGCAAAGCCACTGCGGCTGCGCCCCAGTGCCCGCCGCAATTCTTCCGCGCCCGCCTTGTCACTGGCAATTTTCTGCATGATCCTATCCTTGTCGATGCCGGGTAGAAAGTGTTGCTCCTTGCAAGCCTGTCCGCGAAACGGCTCGCAGCCTGCCTGACGCAAAACGGCATCGTTGACGGCAATATACTATGAAGATTTTAACGTTCTCTATGCTGTGTGCCAAACGAACCGGAGGAGGGACGAACCCATCCCACGCAGCAGCGCAACCGGCATCACGGCCAGCCATTGGCCAATTGCACAGATGGATTCAAGGGCCAAATCAGGGCGGGTCGGCACATCGAGAAAGGCCATTCGCCATGAAGCGGAAACCAGAACGCTACGGGCGCAACGCCCTGCAACTGAACAGAAACTTCGGGGATAAGTAAACTGGTCGGAGTGGAGTGATTCGAACACTCGACCCCCACGTCCCGAACGATTGCCGATAGGAATTGAGTCGCCTTTCTATGCAGCATCTTTGCTTGTTTTTACAACATTTTTTACCATTCCTGTCGATTCCTGTTCAGTCCCGTTCGTTTCCATTCTGTCGATAACTGTCGATTTCTGTCGGGCGTTCTTGACCTGTTTTGGGTTCGTCCCGCGCAACTGGCGCTTGTGATCAGCTCGCGAGGAATCAGACATCCCTTCGGCGATTTTCTGCAGGTCTTGTTCTCTGTGCTTAGCGTAAGTCTTAACCAGGGTCTCAGTCGACATGCCGAGGTAAGCAGCGATGGAAGGCAGAGGAAAGTCCGCCTGCGAGCACATCCAAGTCGCGGCGGTGTGACGGAAAATGTGGATCGAAAATTCGTTGTCCACTCCCAACACTTCATCGAACAGTGCGCGCATGCCGTCCGATACGTCGCCTGGCTCCTCTTTTCCGGTGCGGCGGTAGGGATATGCGCAAGGATACTGGATGCCCTGACGCTGCCATCGAGCCAGTCGATTTGCCGCGATGGCGGTGATCGGGAAATCTGGAGCCCTCTTCGTTTTATATCGGACTTCGTCATCACCGAGCCGGTGATAGCGACCACGCCATTCGAGAGCTTGATATTCCTCGCCTGTCACACGATGTTCCCGTGTCACCCTTTCCTGCCACAGCTCTACCCATGGCCGGTCGCCGACGTCCTCATAGCCGACACGTTCGACCTTATCCTTGCGCGACCCAGTGCTGATAGCCAGAAGGATGAACCGGTACAGGTGCCGTCTGGTATGCAGGCCCTTCACAGGCTTTCCGTTGACCCATCCCATGCCGACGAAGGAATAGGCCGCTCTCAGGAGCTTCTTCATTTCGGTGAAGCTGAAGATTGCCGACCGAGGATCGTACTTCGGCGGCATAAAGATATGGACTTTGTGTTTGATTAGCTCGTATTTAACGCTGAAAGTGATGGCCGCAGACAGGTCTTCGAGATATCGTCGCGACGCTGACGGGCGATACTCAACGAGTGATGGATTGAAGGGCTTCAGTGGCTCAGGGCGCAGCGTCCGCAACGGTTTCAAGACCCGGTTCCATCCGCGCGCCGCGAGATCGGCAACAAACTTTTCGCGGGCGCTGACCTTCTTCTCGTAAGCCTCCAGCTTTTCCAAATAGCGCCCCATGCGGAACTCATAGAGTGCCTTTTCCCGCTCAATCTCGCGATTGTGGACGTAGACGCCGAAGTCCTCGCACTTGATGCGACTGATGTCATCGAGTGGCAAGTCCTGGAAGAAATCGAGGATCGCAGTCAATCGCGCGATCACGTCCTCTGGACGTGCAATAGGCGTCGGGTAATCTGCGGATGGCACAAATTTTTCAATGCGGCGCTCGACATAGAACGTCACGATATCGGCAACAGAAATGTCTGATGTCGATTGCCGCCGCAGCTGCAGCCGACTGCCCGCCTCCTTCTCGGAGACGTACTTGTCGACTTCCCTCCAAGCTCTGGCCTCGCTGCCCGGCTCTTCCTTACCAAAGCCGAGGCTGATCTTCTTATTGCCGTCTCGGATGTGCCACTTGTCGATCTTCTTGTCGTGCCAAGCCCGAGCACCCTGCGCCTTTCGACCCATTCACTTACCCTTCTTCTTCGCCAGCGCGACCTTCATCGACAGGAGTTTGGCCGAGGCGCTTTCGACAGACGCATTGCCCTGTCTCTTTTCGCGTAGCGTTTTCGGTCTGGTGGTCAATTCAATGACCGTTCGCTTCTCAGGTTTCCGCTGATCATCCGTTGTCGCCAGCCACGCCCGAAGCGCTGCAGGTGTGACATACTGTTTACCGGCAACCCAGGTGCACTCCAAATGGCCCTTGGAGATCGCGAGCCGGAGGCTGTTTTCAGTAAAGCTGGGTCCTGGAACATCACCACTCGGATCGCGCCGGAGGATACCTCCAAGGATTGGATGGCACACAGCACGCGCAAGCGGGATTGGTGTGTCGTCCTCGGTCTGTTGAAGACGAAGTGACTCGCGTATCTGATCCATCATTTCCAGTGCGCGTCTGGTGGCGGCTAAGTCTTCCTCGTGCAGGCGCATAATCTCTTGCATGTGGGGGTCCATTTACTACTCCAAAACTGTTGACGTGGGAATAAGATAAATGTCGGCCGACGTGGTGCCTAGCCCTTTGAAAGAAAAGCAAAAAACTTGTCTAAACCCTTGTTACAATTTACCCCAATAAAGGGTCTGCGGGGAAAGTAGTAACATTCCATTTTTCGTGCCTTATTTCTTCGGCTGGAAAATCAATACGTTCAGCAGTTTGGATGGATTTCGCGCCAAACTGCTGAAAACGCTGGAATGGAATGTTTTTCTAAGAACACCGATACAGCTCGGTTTTCTTGCAGCTGTCGCATATGCGATTACCTGCCCAGGTGGAGACCATGGGTAGGCGGCACATCATACAATCGAGCTTTTCGGATCGCCGCTTCGCTGGAAACTTTCCGATATCGCGGACATAAAAGTCGACGCCGATCCTGTTGGCCTTGACCCGCACTGCCCCGCCAGTTCGATCTAAACGTTCACCGATCTCGTCAACGGTCAGTCCTGCTTCAGCCAATTCTATGAGCTGCGTTGCCTCGTCGTTTGTCCATTTCCGCTCAGCCATGGTAGTCTCACTTATCTTTTCAATGATTGTGAGAGCCAATCCCGTCGGCCGCAAAAGGATTTTTGTCCTATGTCAATATTCCGTCCAGACCGGGTCCGTGACGATTACGAGGCCGATATCCAGGCGATCCGTGAACGGCATGGTGACGTGATCATTATCGACTGGATAGAGCGCTATTACGCGTCTGATGACGTCGACCGCGATGATGTAATGGAGGCATTGGGCATCGACTATGTCGGCACCTTTTACGAGATGATCCGCGCATACGATGTGGATCAGCCGGAGCCGGACCCGGCCGAGGAAGAACGTCAGCTGGAGATGATGCGGCTGCTTTTGGATGGCAGGGAGGTGCCGGAAACCCTAAGGAAACCGGCGTCCTGGAAGCAGCAGTTGAACTGAAACGGGTTTAGGTTCCGAAGTCAGACATTGTGTTTGGCGGCCACCTTGGCGCGGATTTCCGCGATCCGGCCGTCGATATCTTCCAGGGGCGTGATGTAGCCTTCGCGGAAAATCGAGCCCGCGACGAAGCCAAGATTTTGGACCATGTCGACCATGATCGCGTCGATCAGGTCATCCTGAAATGGCGAACCGTCGTTATCCCAACTGACGCCATAGCCTGCTGACGTTGCATGGTCGCGGTAATCAACACACATTTCCAGTTGGAAATTGGTATCCTCTCCGACAGCTTCGATGTGGGCGAGATACGCCTTCAAGACTTCGAATTGCTCCGCGTCGAGGACGACTCGGCAGCCTGGTGCCATGAGATAATGCGCCAGGAATTCCAACGACCAGGTGTAGTCTCGGGTGCGGATTTTCGGGTTATTGTCGTTCGCGATCACGATTGCTCTCCACTCATGATCATCTCGATCTCCGCGATGATCGCGTCGCGCTTGATCTCATCAATGGTCGACATCGGGTGCCTGCCGATTGCACGGTCGACCGCCAGCAGCTTTTGACGGAGATCAGCCAGCTCCTGGTCGGTGCCATCGAGCACAAGGTCGGGATCGAGGAATGGCTTGAAATCAATTTCCATTTGCTTGGCCATGTCCATGCTCGTTCCTTCGTCGAGGCCTAGCTCGGCATCGGTCCACTTCGGCGGGTTGTCTGCATCCGCATGATCAGGATCGAGGATAACACCGTCATCCGCACGCAGCGCGCCGACGAGGTGCTTGTGCCGGTCGCAAAGCGTTCCTGCGTGAGCGCCCAAACGAAGGCGTCCTGGCTGGCCACACTCCTGGCACGTTCGCAGGCTCTGCCGCCGTGCTCGCTCTCGCAGGCGTGACAGCCAGTATGACTGGAGCGGTGTGGATGTGACGTGATAGCCGTCGGTGAAAAGGCGTAAGGCTCCAAATTTTTCCTTACCCCAGCGCAAGTGAACGCTCCAGCCGCCAGCGTTCCATGACCGCAGCTGGTCGCAGAATTCACTTACGATCCCGATCCAGCCCGGGCCGATTTCGAGGCCACGAGCACCTGGACCTTCGTCAGGAACGTAGACATCAGCATACTCAATTTTGAAATCCTCGTGTCGACGACGTCGGAACTCATTGCGGAAGATATCGGCGTCGCTTTCCGAAAAACGCAGGCTGTCGATGACCTCAGGCAGCGGCTTGTCATGATAGTCGTCGAGGATTGCATGTGGGCGGATGTCGCCAACGTCGACAATGTGCCAGATCGAATGTTCTTTGACGCCGAGCAGCTTCGCGAATTCCAAAAATGAATAGGTTTTTTGTGGTTCCGAGGCATAGGACATCCTCATTGCTATAGCCATTCTCACGCCCATCCGCGCCTGCTCGACCCCGTCACGGCCGTCCTGCCAAGGCAGCTGATCAGCCCAAGTACGGATCGCCTCGGCCGTGCGCTGATCGGCGACGGGATGAGAATCGAGGAACGCTTGGGCGAAAGCGTTTATGTCGTCGCGATGCTGGCGCTGGACCCTATGGAATGTTTCGATCCAGGCAGTGTCACGGTCGCCGAAAAAGCCAGTCCGAAATTCGCTGGAGGCGTTGTCGTCGTTCATTCCACGCTCCAATGCTCATCGCAACGGACCCGCCACCAGCGCTCTTTCCGCATCCGCCCGGGCTGTCCGCAGTACCAGCAAGTTGATAAGCAACGATCACGTGCACGATGCTCGACTGCGTCGACATCAGCTTGCCGGTCGCCTGAATACAAATACGCGACCCTCAACTCGCCCCATTTTTCATGAGCCGCCAAAAATCCGAGGCCTTCGATCTCCGAGAAATCGCGAACGAGATCATCGAGGATTGCGTGCCAGCCCTCTCCGACATGATACGCCGGTCGAGCCCGCTCAAGGTCACCGTCATGGATCGCGGCCTTACGACGGGCTTCAACGATCCGGCCGTGGGCTGCTTTTATCAGCGAGCCTTTTGAACTCTCAGTCATATCGATCCCTTCGCCTCCTGCAATTCATGGAAATGCCGGTCGCAGCACGTGCGATACCAACCGTCGATCACCCGCAGCCCACCAGGCTCACCGCAATCCTCACAAGTGTGGTTGGCTCGGCCGACGATTTGCTCGCGTACAATGCTGATCATTTCCTGGACGGCGGACGGCTCGGGCGGATCGATATCGTCGACCCATTCCGAGAAACCATCTACATCAGTGCGTTCGTAAGGCGCTGGGCGGACATAGATGCGCAGCTCGCCGAATTTTTCCTTCGCCTGCCGGATGTACCAGCGGCCGACCTCATCGTGATGGCGCAGGATACTTTCCATTTGCTCGCAAAAATCGGTGAAAAGGTGCCACCAGCCGGGTCCGATGGTGACCAAGTACCGCCAGTCTTCGTCCGAATTTGTCGGGTCAAAAAGATCGGAATAGCGCTCGCGGATGTAGGCGACATATTCGTCATGCGTCATCGCCGGACTTCTTTCCCGATTTCAGGTGCGCCTGATCGCTTTCCCATTCCGCGTGCTTGACGATGTCGGCAATCTCGAACTGTGTTGCCGGGTCAACTTGAGGGCCGCACCGGACGTTCATGAAAAGCTGACCGTCAGATTCAATGACTTTGGTCGCCATCACATGTCCCGTCAGGCCCTGGGTGTCGACAATTGCTTTGATGTCCATCAGTGCCTTGCGCATGATCCGCGTGTTGTAGTCATTCATCGGTAACAGGAGTGCGGTTGTGGGCGGTAGGATGTCAGAAACCTGTTCACGGAATTGCGCGCGATCATCCATGGCCTCAGTCAACGCATCCAGCTTCACCTGGACCTCCGCTGTATGTTCTTCGCACAAAAAGAAGCCATGCTCGCCGACGGTAACGGGGATCGAGTTACCCGTGCCGCAGCGCTCGCAGGTTTCGCGGGATGCATGCAACAGTTCCCGCTGTGCAATGCGAAGCGAGTGCATCTGATGAGGATGCCACCGCGACATTTCGGGAAATGCGAAAGCACGAGCACCGTCGGGGCACCGTTCAAAGCGCAATGACACAGCATCGGCAAGGTCACCGAGGTCGTCCACAGCAGCAAGGAATTGCCCGACGATCTCGGTCCACCCATCAGGCAGCGTAGCAACGGAGCCGTGGCAGTATTTGCCATGAAGCGCCTGCAGTTGGTGGAAATGATCCTGTTGCATCGACATCTCCTCAGTGAGTTTCAGCCACAGAGTGCTGTGTCCGGCCTTTTCCAGGGTCTGACGCTGGCGTCCACGGAGGTCTTCAATCGACATTGCGATGCTCCTCACAAACGATGCCACCTGACGGTTGGCCGCAGACCTTGCAGATAAGGCTCTGGCGTTTGTTGAAAAACTGGAGCGCAATGATCAGCGCAATCGCCGAGCCGTCAGTCCACTTTTCGAAATCGACCAGCGGTGCGGCGCTCGCGCGGAACAGACCGCCTTCATTTTCTAACCGCTCAAAATGCAGGGTGACCCAAGGCGACGTATCACCATGATCAACGGCGATCAGTTCGCATTGATGCAGCAATCCCGCCAGCAAATCGACGTGACCATTCGGCAGCGATTCCAGTTTTTCATCCCACCAATGAGGATATTCAGTGCTGAAAAAGTCGATATCCTCCTTCTTCATGCGACCACCTCCGCATCACGCATACCTGCCGTCAGCTGCTGGAAAGTCATGGGCGCATAACCGGTATCAGGGCAGTCGACACCGCAATCGCGCGACCGGCCATAGGCAGGCAGGCGTCCATGCGAATGGCCATACAAATGCCAGCTGCCATGGCACGATGCAGACCACGTGCGCATCGCGTAATGATGCAGGATGATGCGGTCACCGTCGATTTTGGTCTCGGCGTAATGTGTGGGAGGCTGATCCCAAGCCAGGCCACGGATCGACTTCCTCGGCTTGCCGTCGGCATGCAGATCGTGGTTGCCGAGGATCAGGCGTTTACGCCCCTGCAGACGCTGGAAAATCTCCTTGGTACGGGCCTCATCGTGGCAGGAAAAATCACCCAGATGCCAGACGATATCGTCCGGGCGCACGACCGCGTTCCAGACGTCAATCAGGTGCTCGTCCATTTCATCGACGGTCGAGAACGGACGAAATTTGAGCATCAACTGATGGCCGAAATGGCTATCAGCCGTAAAAAATTGCTGGGTAAACGCCACCTCAAAGTCCTTTCAGGTCACAGTAATCCCGAGCTACCGGCGAAAGACCGGTAGACGATGCGGTTGCATCATAGATTGACGGCGACGGACTTCATTGCATTGCTCCAATCGAGCGGTTGGCGTTGGAGAGGAAGATAGCAGGTACCGCAGGAATGTAAAGCGGTACCTTTTCAGAGGCTTACAGGTTGCCTCACCTTTTTATCGAAGAGCTTTGCAGCTGCTACTAGGGCCTCATCGGCTCGATCACTCCAGCCGCCTCCAGCCCACTTACATACGGCAAGGATAAAGCTGATGCGATCTATGCCCGCAGGACGGTCTGAAGCGGCGCACTGCATTGCGTCTTCTATCATTTCGTATCGCTCACCGATTCTGGCCAATAGGCTTCTGAGCCTGAAGCCGAACGCAGGGTGCTTCGTCGAGCAGACTTGTTTCACATACTCAACGCGGTGAGGAAGATCGGCTTCTTCAGCCGGTATGGCACGCAAACCGGCAATGATCCCTTCCAAGGTGGGGTCAATCCACGTGTTGGTTTTAATCACACCTGCACTGGCTGGGACGTAGGCACCATCTGTGCTCTGCTCGGTCAAATCCTCGTGTCCAATGTTCTTCTGGAACTCTTCGTCCGTCATAGCCCACTGGCGCTCAAAGATCGGATCGACGGACATCGCCCACAACTCAAAGGCCGCCGGACCACCGCGCGTTTCCAACAAGTCGCACAGTTCCTGACCGCGCAGCCCCAGCAGGATTTCCATGGTCGGATATGCGAAGGCTTTCGAGACGTCATCCCGCCACATCTCTAGTAGGTCAACGGGTTCGCGATTGAGCCGTAGAGCAGCCTTCAGAAGCAGCGCCGCTGTAGGCTGAAACTCCTTCACGGTGCGCTCATCTTCTCGAATGAGTTTGGCCAGATTGTCGAACTCCGCGCCTTCCATCCGCCGGAGCTTACCGTCGCCCATCGGTCGCAGATATTCTCTGGGCTCTAGGTGGAATTCTAAGTGTGATACTGGATTACCGCGTCCTTGCCCACGGTGGTACGGCATCATCTGAACGGATAGCGACAAGGAAAAATCGTCGAAATCTTTCATGATCGGCTTGAGACAGCCCTTCTCAAAATTACCGAAATGAAATTCGCCAGAGTGGACAAAGCCAACCATCTCCGCGAATGCCTGCGGCTCGATGATAAAAGGCTTTCGAATGCCTGCATGGGTTTGAGCGTGCAGCTGGAAATGGGGGTAGATTCGCGCGGTGTATTTACTTTTGAATTTTGGGTAGGCGTTGATGTCGAGCTTGGCCCAGCGCGTCGACTCCGTGATCACTCTCTTCACACGAGGCTGTATCGAGTAAACTAGATAGGATTTGCCGTCGGTTGTCGTCGTTAAATAGTCGACCAACAGGAGAGGCATCTCGCCTTTCCATCGTTCGGTGCCGACAGCGAAATCATATTGAACGACGGTGTGGCGAAGTTGATCGACTAAACCCCGCAGCCGGTCATTGTGCTTGATGCCCAGGAATTTTTTACAGTCGACGATTTCGACGCGGAATTCTTCCTTTTCAATACCCTGGATTCGCGCTGCGGCCATAAGGAACTCGTACAACGCGTGACCGGCGGCCGTCAGAACATCCTGCGGTTCGGCTCCATCCTTCATCAGACCGATGATCCGAAGTTTCGTGATAAGCTGAACGACTTTATCGACAGTCGGTCGTTCGACTTCGGCGAGTTTCGGATCAAGCATGGAGGCCATGCCGGACCGACTGTTGAAGCCCTTGCGGTCGCCTGCCTTTAACGGCTTCCTTTTTGACCGGATGAGACGGAAACGTGTTTCCTTAAGGCCATCTACAGTTCGTGCCTCATACTCTCTAACTATTGCCATGGTGGAATTCTCAGATGCGATGCAATCAGCGTCATCCACGGGCGGAAATGGGTCAAGCGTTTTCGTTGCGTTTTGTCACGATGTAACGAAAACACGTCGCTTCGCCCTGGAGTGACATTTAGTAACACAAAGACTGGCAGGATTGCCCAGATAAACTCGCAGGTGACATAAGGTAACAAAGAAAATCAGCCAATTTGATTGACAGAGCCTGTGAAAGCGGGGTGTCCGAGGAGGTTTACGTCGACAGGATCGGACGGCTATACAAAGTAGATATGTATAGCCTTCTTGGTTCGCCTTCGCATCGCTCGGCTCTGATAGGCCTTGTGACATTAGGTAACGAAGAGAAACTAGATTATCGTTTATAATCAATTCCGTAGGGCCGAAAGTCCCTACGGCTATACAAAGTAAATATTAGTAATGAGGTTTGACTAGGCTTTGCGCTTCGCGCCTCCGAGCGCCTGCGGCGGGCTTTTGAGGGGGAATGTTAGTCATGCTGTCAGACTAGGCTTTGCGCTTCGCGCTCACGTTCCCATTCTGAAGATCATGAAGATGTTTTTAACCTCAAACAACACCGCCGATCATTTTTCAGCTGAGAGGCACGCGCCGCTGAAGGACGTACTGCGACAGATACCTCAGGATATCCGCCGTTGGCTTTCGAGCATCATCCTCAATCCGGGCGTGCTCGATCCGGTGCGCGATGTCCAAGACGGCTTGCACCGAGGTAACTGACACGTCTGTGTACTCGCCAGAGGGCGATCATTTCCCGGAGCTGGGAGGATATCCACGTTCCGGCTTCAGAGATTCCGCCTGTCGAGGCAATGTAGACCGATGCGCCGTTGACCATCACAACGGTCGCATTGTCGGGCTCAACTCGCACGGCATCAGTCATCATGGTCTCCATTCATATCGAAAAGGAGCTAATGTCCAAGATGTCAACATTGTCAAATCTATTGAATTGATTTGGTGATTGCCATTCCAGGCTTGGCTACTACAGGTTAAAATAAATTGTTTTAAGTTACCTTACTGACATTACCACTTATTTCGCTTTGGCCGACGAAAAACTCCGGGTTTCTTGCGTCGCCGACGATCACACTGTGACGGTAATGATCACGGTGTGACGGCAGGTGATAAGTATGGATCAGGAGTCTATCAGCGCTGGAGCAGCACGGACTGCTCGTTGGAGAGCGGGTCTCAAACATCGACGTCTGCCCGAGACCGACGACATCGATACGGTTCTGGCGACCGCGTTTGCTGGCTTCGTGACCCAGTATTATGAGAGCCGTGGGCATCACGGTCCATTCCCGGCGTTGATAAGCGATGCTCTCCGGGCCGCCGGGTTTAATAACCAGGAGGGCTCCAGGAGGGCTGAGGCTCGTCTCTATTACCTGGAGATGATCGGTCGCCATCCCGATGCCTCTGCCGCGCAGAAACGCCGCTGGGAGCTTGGCCGACCATCGTTCGATCCATCCTTCATGGATGAGCCGGAAAGTGATCCTGATATGCACGACGACGGCTATTTTGATGCGGCTGACGAGGTCGGTTTGGAAGAAGCTGAAAATGAGTGAATCGATCTCTTCCCCCCGTTACTCCATAGTTTTGAAACGAAATCATCCCAACTTGAATCTGAATTGTCTTATCGCACAGTGTGACGGTCCTGAGGCTTTGGTCCGCGCACATAAGGCTGTCATGTGGCTCGCAGCCCAGGATGAGGATGAGGCGCAGCTAGCTAACGGTTTGGGCTTTTCGAAAAGCGACACGAAGTCCGGCCGCAACTTGGCAAAAATCCCAACATTGCGGGTGATCTTGACGACGATTCTCGCGGTCATGGCTGTGAGGCTAGCCCGTAAATATCGCCGTCAGCTCCCTCACGAATACCTCGTCGACCCCCCGAAACAGCAGGACCTAAAAATCTGATTGGTCATTTCCGCCGCCGATAGGATACTAATCCTATCACCTCCGGACATGTCAAATGGCCACCACGACCGTCACCGACACCTCCTATTCTGCAACCCTCCTGCGCATCCACACACTGGAACAGGTGATCAAGGCGGCGCTCGAAGAACTGGCAGAACTTAAAGATCAAATCGGCGATGGCGGCGGCGAGCCTGCCGATCTTGACCGCATCTACACCATCACCGTAGGCGGCTCACAATCCCCCGCCTCTGCAGACCCTCAGGCTCAGACCGTCTACGACGTTGCCCGGACGTCCCTGCACAGCAAGGTGTTTGGGACAAGCTTTGATTGGATGGAGAGGCTGGAGACAAACAGTGTGCCGCCAATTGTTAACCTTGCATTTGGTGGTGCTCCCAACGAATTTTACACCTCAGGTCGCAGCACGTGGTCGCTTACATGGTCCAACGGCCTTGGAATCTATGATGCTGTCGCTGGCAGCTCTCGGTCGCTCTCAAGTCTCTGCTTTGGCAGCGGATTCGGCGCTAGTAATTTGATCAGCAATAACACCAGTTTGTATAGTCGTATCGTCGCTTGCGAGAGCCGCCTTACAGCAGGAGGCCTCTGATGGACCACCTGCAATCTTGCGAGGATGTCATTGATGCGATGCTTATGGGTGACACCCTTCCGAGGGTGATCGAACTGGAGGCAGTAAAGCTGATGTCGACCGCACTCGGCGATTTGATCACTCGTATAGATGAGCTGGCTGAGGCTCAGGCCTCGGATCACATCAAACTGCTGTGGAGAGACCTTGTTGCGATCTCGCGCACGTACGACGATTGCCTGACGGCCGACCTCCGTATCGAGATGCCTGTAACGGAGATGATCCCTTGACCCAATCAGCGCCAGGCCCAACCATCATTGCAATCGAGGCTGCTATTCCTTCGCGCCTCCACCTGGGCCTGGCGCGGATTCCTGCTGCCGGGTCTTTTTTTGTGAGGTGAGCTGATGTTTCAGATTGGCATCCAAGGTAATGCGGATGAATACCGGCGGGAACTGGACGCTCTTGGCCGACAAGTTTTGCCGAAAGCTTTGGCGACGACAATTACCCGGGCCGCCTGGGAAGTTCGCGACAAGCTCGTCGCCTACACCAAGAGCGGTCTTATCGATAAACCTCGCACGTTCACGACCGCCAAAACTGCTTGGAAGGTCATTCCTGCCAATGCCAGCGACGGCGACAACATGAAGGCTGAGATCAAGGCTCAGGACACCCAGGCTCAATACCTGTGGTGGATCATTATGGGCGGCAATCGTAGCGCCGGTGATGCTGGTACAGGTCGGCATGACATCCTTTTCTGGTCGGCGCGCAAGACGGCCCAGGGTGGTGCCTACAACAAGAAGTTCGTAGAAAAGACGGTTGAAGCCAACAAGACCGAGAAGCGCGACAGGCGTGCCTGGAGAGCGTCCGCAGGTGCAGCTCGTGCGGCCCATGGCAATACAGTCGGACCGATAGCCCGCGACCTGAGGTGGATCGGCAGACCCGGTTACAAGCCAGGCATCTTCTTCGGACGCGTCGGCAACATTGAGGGTTACTACCAGCGTCCAGAGCGGCTGACGTCCGCCGAACGTTTCGCCCGTTTCGGAAGGCACGTTCAAAACCATGAAAGGGATGTCGCTTCGGCGAACCGCATCCTTGGACGTGGTGGCGATCTATCGGCCGCCAAACGCCGCATCCGTGATGCTTACGCCATGTCGCAGCGTGGTGAGGTGCCAAGGCTCAAGAACATGCCCTGGACCAAGCCGGGCAGCAAGGTAAAGCTCCTGCTGGCATTCAAACTGCACACCCACCATGACGCGTTCTTCGACTACGACGGCGTCATGCTCGCGGCTTATAACACCCACGTCAACGCCACGACATTGGCGGCCTCGATCCAATATCACAAGACAAGATTGCCACGTCCGTGATCTTGACGGCGCAACCGAAAAGAGGTGCTCTCACTCAATTAAAGCGAGAGCACAATGGTATTCGGATTATTCAAGCGCACCCCTCCTGAAACTCAGCTACTGATCAGAGCCTTGGAGGACCTTCGTATCGGGTATGACAAGTCCGACATGTGGGACGGTATCGTTATAGACGCCGCCGTGAAGGGCATCGCCGAGACAGTCAAGACCGACCACGATTTTGCCAAAGCCACTATTGGTGGGGGTGGATGGACCGCACTGGCAGCGGGGTCGATGCTGGTATCAGAGTGGGCGCACGCTGCTATCATGACCGGCGAGACGCATATCTACCGTGGGGTGATGAACGACCACGGCAAGGCGCTCCTGAAGCTCTACAAGTTCATGGTCGCTCAGTTGCTGCATGCCGGAAAGCTGACGGAAGCGGAGGCCGTAGAGCAGGTTGCCGAGCTTCTCGATGAGATCAAAAAGATCGGCTGATCGGCCATAATTCGTTTCTTGCAAGCCGTCGCCGAAAAATCCTCCCAGGATCAACTTGGGAGAACACAATGTCAAAAGACACCCTGATCGATATCGAAGGAAAGAAACTAAAACAAAGGATTGAGGCCGCATGTTATGCGACCAACCCCGCGACGAAAGAGCGTGTCCGCATCATGGACATGCAGACGGCACTTGCACGCGCAACAGGTGAGGAAGTCCTTCGCGGCATCCTGGCCGGGATTAAGACCGAGCCGCTGATCAAGGGCGGCTACGCTTACCCACAGCAGCTGCGCGAGACGGCCGATATCGATCTCCTGTTCATGCGTGTAATCGAGCCTTGGGAGATCGTCAGGTCTTTCGACGAGATGCGCGCCGACATGGCCGCCAAAGGCATGCGCCTGGTAGGTTACGACGAGAAGCCAAAAGAGATGACCATTAACGGTCAGGTCGTTCATCGTTACGAGTTTAAGGTTGCTGTCGGCCCATCCGAGATCAAAAACCATGTCGATATCTCGTGGGGTGGCAAGTACAAGTTCCCGAAACACCGCGCTCCGAAGCGCCATGGAAATACTTTTTACGCCGGGCAGAAGCCGGTGCTCGGCCATTTCCAGAGCATGGAGTCTCAGGCCGCCGATAAGCTGGTGGCTATCCTGAACCCGAAAACCACCCGCTGGAAGGACTTTTCGGACCTGGCACTGCTGAAGTCTATGAACCTTGATCAACAGGTCATCGCAAGCGAGGTCGTTTGGAAGCTTTCGACCACTTTCGGCGATCCTGATCTGGTGATGGCGGCTCTTAAGGAAGAACCTGAAACCTTGAAGTACGAGTACATCAAGGCCAAAGCGGAAACCTTCGAAAAGTGGCTCGCAAAGTCCGGCCCGGCCCGGGCGAAGATCGATTTCATCGCGACGATGCAGCCCGTCAGACAGTTTTACGCCTCAATCCGTCAGATCATCGGCGCTGCACGCGTTCGCAAGGTTCACGGCGTCAATCCGACGGTCCAGGAGGTCAAGGCCGCTTTCCGTAAAGCGCAAGCCGAGAAAGACAAGGATAAGCAGGTGGTGAACCTGTCGGACTACCGATTGAAAACCGGGTCTGACCTGGTGGCACAACTCAAGCGATAACCAAGGCCCTTTGGGGCCTTACCTATCTATGCTCTTTCACGACGAAATAGTGCGTCAGCATGCCGACGCCTACCCCCGCCAACAGACAGGTGAAGAACAGCAGCGAGCTGTCGAAATTGCAATCGCCGTAGGTGCCAGTAGGGTCGGTCTTGTAGCAAACCTTGTTCAGTTTTGCATGAAATGCCTCCAACTGCCCGTTAGAAATCCACACGCTGAACAGGCCAGCGGCGGTTGGGATGAAACTCCTGATCTTTTCGTTCATCGTGCCTGCCGTTTTTGCGCCGCTTCCAGGTCGACCGCCAGCTTTCTGTGGCGTTCGGTCAGTTCTTCAATCGGCACGTCCGGCAGCATCCAGTAAGGCTGAGGCCACGGGTTTGCCTTCTCCTCCTCTCGCCGCTTGCTGATCTTTTCGATTTCGCGCTTGAAACGTTCCTCCGGGTCCCACTCGCCTCTGTCGAGCAACGGCACCCCGTATTCTTTAGCCAGGACATCGTTGATCAGGACTGCCTCCAGGCCGATCCAGGCATACCTAAATCTCCGTTCCTCGAAGGCGTCGTCGTAGTCCGGTGGGCCGTCACCATACTCCCACAGGCTGCTGACACTGCGGTTGGCCAAGTAAATCTTATTGGGAATCGAGCGAATTCGGTACTGCAGCTTGGTCGGAAACGAGCCCCATTTCCATGTGTCCGGAAACTCGATCCACGGTGTTTTGACGGTGGTGTCCCATATTCCTGTCGTCTGATCCATATGACCAGGGTCGTCCACGACCTCCGAACAGGCCGCCACCAGGCGGTCGAACTCCGTGACGAGGCTGAAAGCCAGCACTTCAGCCTCTGATTTTCGGTTCCACCTCGCGGTCAGCCATTCCCTCAGCCAGTTGAGCAAGAACAGCACGATACCGGCCACGAGAGCGACGGTTAAACCCGGAAGTATTGTCGTCAGCCAAGTCTGTGGAGCCGGACTCGACATCCCGAATGTAAAATTCACGAAATTCATGCTGCGACCTCGGCGATCTACCTGCGTGACATTACACAACCCGCCGGTGCGTCGCCAAGATTCTGATCGGCGGATGTCGAATCTATTTGCGCCATGATCATTTTGACCCAACCATTTCAATCAAGACAAAAAGCCTAAAAGGGAACCTCAAAAATGAAGGAAGTAACAATCCAAGATTTCCGTAGAATCGAAGACGCTGAGCTGCGCTGGCTAACTCGATACGAGCACCTCATCAATTGGGGTAAGTCCGGCACCCTTCGTGTAGCTGCCCAGGCATACTACGACCAGATCGAACAGGCTGAACAAAAGAAAGCTCTCGCCCAGCTACGCATTGCCCAGATCGATATATTGCAGACTGCCGTCAGCCGTTTCGACGGCCGCGCCATCCGCAACGCACAGATGGCAGCGGTTGCCGCAAAGCACCGTGCAGACGTCGCCGAGCGCCAGGCAATCCAGGCAGCGTGTGATGAGATTATGGCCCTGGAAGAGATCGTCCCTGCTGACGAAATCGACGATATCCTGTCGACCGTTTCCGCTGCACTCGGCATCGAGCTGCCAACGGATGCTGACAGGCCGGATATCTGCCAACGTGGCCACAAGTCGATCCAAGACCTCAAGCGCGAGCTGGGTCCATCGCTCGCCAACCCTGTCCAGCAGGTGCAAGCAGCTGCCGAAGTTTTGAAAGCTGAAGAACTTATTGCAGATGTACGTCGTGCCTCGATTCTCCAAGGCATGGAAGCCGCACCAGTCAATGATCGCTATTTTGAAGTTGCACAAGACCGGCAGAAAGCCGAAACGGCTCTCCTGGATTTCGTCAAAGGTCTCGCAGCGAAGGCGCACGGGCTGACAGATGAGCCAGTTATCATGCCAACGGATTTCAGGACCGTGGGTGCTTGGTTCAGGCCAGTTGGCACTGAAGAGTGGCTGCCGTCCCCTCCGAATAACGAATCTACCGCCATCGACACTGATCTCAACGACGACGCCCTCGATGCCGCTTACAACGTCGTCCACCACCCATTCGACGCGGGCAAGACCTTAGAGCAACTCGGCTGGTCACCCCCATCTGACGAGCCTCCTGATCCGTACGGGGTCACGCCCATAGCCGAGATCATTCGGAGGGCAGCGGCATGAGGTGGCTCGGTCTTGCCATCGTAATTGGGGCTGTCATCCTGGCAGCTCTGCCGGTTGCGGCTGGCGTCAACTGACGTTTCCTGCCATGTAATAGTGCAGGTAACCTAAAGTTGGGGGGAATGCCATGTCACTGCTAAAACGCATGCTGAAAAGGCCTTTTACGCCGACCGAGTTGCATGCGATGGCGGCGCACCACCTGGCCAAGCCTCCACTCCCGGAGGCGATGTATGACGCTGCGGCTGGCATGGTCGGCAAAAAGGGTGTGTCCTTGCTCGATCACTGGCGCTCCTCGTTCTCGATCCAGCTCGACGAAATCGCCGGTCAAAAAACCTGGCAGGCTCAGCGGGCCATGCTTTTGAGGATCGTTCTGGTCGAGGAAGGCTGGAGCGACGTTTTTGCGTGCACCAACGACATCGTAACGGTGGATGTCTGGGCCCATCTCGTCGCCGAAAACGACATGTTTAAGCAGTTTCCGAGGGAGAGCTGGAAGAGTCTGTTGTTGCAGCGGTACATCCTCGCCCTGTTGAGCGCGGCATGCCTGACTGAACTCGGCACCAAGAACTACGGCATCGACAGCACGAAACAGCTCGAACTCCGCTTGCACAGCGAATATTACCGAGAAATCCTAAAGCTTGATCTCCAACTCGGCCAGATGATCCGGCAGCTTATTGACGATTACGACGACGGTAACGCAATGAGCGTCGCGGACCTGAAGGATGACGTCATTAATCCGATCATTGCCGATCAATACAAGGTCTTGGCCCTGATCGCCGAGCAGATTGCCAATTCCCAGGTCGAAATCAATTCCGTGAAAGCTAAAATAGACGCGCTCGACGCGAAAAAGCGCGAGATCGGTGAGGCACTGACGGCATCGCGGTCCACGGCGGCGTGATCATTCGTTCAGCCGGACAAAATATTTAGTTAGCCTAAAACAAACACATATTGTGTCGATGGCCGCCCCGCCCGTTGCGAATCTCGCAACTTGACTCTACCTTAAAATGACCGATGCGGGCGAACTCCTGGGTCTTCAACCAGATCGTCTGTAACCACAGACTAGCCCCTTCGGTCGTGCTCTCAGCTCTTCTTGAACCTCGGCACAGAGTTCCACCGGCTCAGATTCCGCTTGTTGTAGCAACTACCGGTAATGTCAGGCCATCCCGTCAGCTCGAATGCCAGGCACGCTAGACGTTTTTTGGTATCGCTGATGCCCTCAAGTTCATGTCGACTATTTCTGTACGCGGCCAAGGCCCCCAGTGTGCAATCCAGGAGCTGAAGCATCGGCTCGCGCTCAGAGCTTCGTGGCTGCACTATTTTGACTACGTTCGGTTTACCGCAGAGTTTGCGCCCTACAAAGTTCAGCGCTCCTATCTGATCTTTCAGCTGTGCCGTGCAGTTGCCGTCGTCAGGGTGGATATAGATATCAGCTTCGTGACCATAGTAGGCAACCGGGCGATGCAACAATAACTGAAAGAACGACTTGCTGACCGTGTCGATTTTCCGACGTGGGCCTGACAGCTTGTGATCATACTCGTCCATGCGCGCGAATTTGATATGAAAATGAAGACGACCTTCGTCGATCAAATCGAATAGGAGCCGGATGTACGCTTCATGGACTTGTCCATTCCTTGATTTTGCGTTTTTCCACTTCACCTCACCCTGTTTTCCGAACCTGTCTCTGATCTCCGTCATCCGTCCCAAAATATAAGGGATCGCATCCTTGGCCACGGCGATACCCGCGACAGCCATATAGGTGTCGTCGGACTGGCTGCTTTCATCACAGAAATAAAGGATTTGTTTTCGCGGCTTCTCGGCCTCGACAGGTTCGTCGGAAGAAGGGGTGGGTGAAGGTAGATAAATGGTCGTCATCTCCGGTGATTCATTGCGTCGAACGAATATACACCTCATCGGTTGTCGTAGAGATTTTCCAGCGCCAACTTCCACAAGCAAATATGTTCTTGGCTTGTTCTATTTCCGCCGACGGCGCAGAATCTACTCATTGAAAGCGTTTTGGGAGAGCGCGATGACTACAAACGAGACGGTGATCAACCAGATCGCAGGAAATCTTCAGAAAATCATCGACCAACAGCTCGACCGAGATTACCAGAGGCCGAAGTATTGGGTTACCTGGATGATCGACAGAACCCTGTTTCCGGTCCCCTACATCATCCTTGAGAGTACAGAACACGACGCGCCAGAGCATTATGCCGTTTTCGTTTTGTTGAACGAGGGCCAACCTCTTCGTAGGCGCACCCTGGATGACGATGGCCTATGCAGGACTGTCGCTCATATTTCGGTAGATAAACGACAGGTAAAAGTCTCTAGCACAGATGACGGTTGGGTTTGGGATGACCAGTATGCTGTTAGCTCGTTCGCCGTCGAATTCGGCAATTGGGTATTCGAGGTCGAAATGGACGATCTCTATGAGGGTGTTGAGTTTCCGGCAGATAAGGTGGCGGCATGAACGACACCGAGCTTTTCAAAAATTGTGATTTTCAACGCAAATGGGCAGCGACCAAGCGTGCTTCGTTTGAACGCCTATTCGCCGATCACTTGCCACCGGACGAACTGAAGTTCCAAGCGGCTGGAATGGCCATCATGCAGATGATCGATATGGTCCGTATCGATGCTGGGAAGATGCCAGACGCGCAGTTCGGCGCGATGCGTCACGAGATCATCCAGCAGCTGTTTGACATCTGGGCGATGGAAAAGGCGGGGGCGGTATGTAACTCATCGCCTTCCTCGACTTAAATCCGCCTCGGCTTGTACACCCACGGCAAGTGTTGACTTTTTACACCTCTGCGTGTGGTAGTGCAGCCCTAGAAAAGACTGGAGAAGGTATGCTTAGCAAACTGCTGCTGTGGCTCAGTCGAGGTAAAGTCAACGAAATCGTTATGAAGGATATGGCTGCCGCTGCGCAGCTCGTGACGATTATCAAGCAAAAGTGGGCCGAGCGGGAAGACGGACAGAACATCGCTCAGTCGAACGCTGAAGGTCTGCTTTTTGCCTCGTCCATTGTCGCTGAGATAACGAAACTCGACCACTACGCAACGCTGTCGGGAAAAGGGCTGACGAAGGATCAAATCCAACCGATATCTGACGCCTGCCTAAAATTCTCCCAAGACCGAGAAAATCTGGCCGACATGGCCAAAGGCGCTGATATCGAGGAACGCTCTATCCAGCTCGCTTTTTTGCTGCTTTATCATTCCTACCGCCTTGGCTTCGTAGAAACGCAGATTAGGGATGGTCGTCTCCAGGCCGTGCAAGCCACTCGCGGCATGGTGATATCGTTCATGACCCGTCTTCTCGATGTCGCCTTTCATAAGATAGCTGTGAGCGATTTAAAAGAATTTCAGGCGGAAACTGCATAAACCTCTGAGGCTGCCAGATGCATCCCACCAACTTCATGAACGAATACGTTGTTCCCGCCACCGAGGCCTGGAAGGCTGATCAGTCGTCCAAGCACCTTGCAATCCATGCAATTTCCCAAATCGATATTCTGGCAGAGGTCGTTGCCAATCATATCGGCAGGAAGGCAGGTCCGTACCGTGACGATCTCGGACAGAGATTTCCGGCGCTGGCTAAAATTAGAGACGCTCACGACAGCCACAAGCATGGGCAGCTCAACAGGCGCAGCGCCCTCTTTGTGTCCCAGGGGCAACGTCCCGACGAGGCGGTCGATCACGGATTTTTTGCAGGGGTAACGTACTTAGGCGGACCGCCGACGCAATACACGTATCTGGCGCTCACGCTCAACGACGGTACGGCCGAGCACGTATACACGCTGATCAATGATGGCCTGGCCGCTTGGGCGCAGGAGATGGCAGACCTCGGAATTTAATCAGCTTTTTCCCTTGTTTCGGTTTCCGCCAGGACTCACGATCTTGGTATCGAAACGCGTCTTGGGAGAACGCGATGAGTCAACTAATACGTCGTCTTTCTGATGCCGACTCTTTGTGCTTTCCAAAACGTGATGAATCTGAATCTCTGGTGCAAATCGGAGGTTTCGGATGCGAGCTGGAATTTCATTGCGTGGGGATTTTGATGCTGAAGGTCTTCGGCGTTTGGCTCGACAAAGCAAACATGCGGCCCAGGCGCGTCGATTGCTGGCGCTTGCGCTGATCTATGACGGCGGCTCGCGCTCGGATGCGGCGCGCCTGGGCAACGTCACGCTGCAGATCGTGCGGGACTGGGTCCTGCGTTTCAACGAACGTGGTCCTGATGGGCTGATCGACGGCAAGGCTCCTGG
>NZ_JHXQ01000028.1 GCF_000621665.1 Allorhizobium undicola ORS 992 = ATCC 700741 | reverse complement strand
GGCTTGGGACGCCATAAGGCAGGGGTATGATCTCTTTTAAGAGCTTGCGCTTGGAAACGCCGAAATCAGCCATGTCCTGACACGTCTCTGCACCACACAGCACCGCCGCAAGCGCAATGAACAAAATACTGTTCAACGGATGGCGCACATTGGCAGCACGAGGATCAGGAACAGATCCAAACAAAGAGGCAAATCCTTTCATCAAACCCTCCGAATCAGTCGGAGGAAGATGAAGCGATTTGCCTCAATCATTCAATAGCTTGAAACCCATATGCGATTCCCCTGCCCTCAAGGGGGGAGATTGCAATACGGACAAAGCGCCATCCTTCAAAGAATATTGACGATGACGGCCTTTTTCAGGAATTTAGGCAGGGCCTTGATCTTGCCGATCTCCCCACTTGAGGGGGAGATGTCCGGCAGGACAGAGGGGGGTAAACCACACGCAAAACGGTAGCGTCGTGTACTGTGATCAAACGCACAAAGGACGCGGTAACACTTTAAAACTGCTGCATGATTTTCATCTTAAATGGATTCCGATTTAAGGAATTATGCAGGAGAGCGCCGATCTGATTGAATCAGATCGGCGCTCTAACAATGAAACACACGGCGCTGTTGGTTCCTCAGGGGCAGCGGCGTATCTGGTCGGCATAGATGGCCGAGATGGCCGCAAAGCGCCGGGCGCCTGCCAGCGCTTCCGGGCGGCTGCGATAGGCGCCGCGAATATAGCCGAGCTGGCCTGAATGATAGGCGAGGTAGAGCTTGTAGGCATCGTTATAGGGAATGCCGAGACGCTTGCTGCTCTGATAGTGATACCAGCCGATAAAGCGGATTGCATCGCCGAAATTCGTGCGGCGGGCGAGGTAGCGGCCGGTTTCCTGCTGGTATCGCTCCCAGGTGCCGTCCAGCGCCTGCGAATAGCCATAGGCGGTGGAAATGCGCTTCCAGGGGATGAAGCCCAGAATGTAGCGGCGCGGCGGGCGGGCGCGCGAACGGAAGCTCGACTCGGTATAGATCGTGGCCATCAGAATATGAACCGGCACGCCATATTCCCGCTCCGTGGATCGGGCCGCTCTTTTCCAGTTTTCAAAAGCGCCGTCCCGTTGCTCGAAGATCGCGCAGGCGTTGCGGATCTGGCTGGGTGGCCGGGCACAACTTGCCAATGCCAGCATAAGGGCGATGACGAGGATTTTACGCATAACAGACCTCTTCTATCGCTCCCGATAATAGCCACTAAAATTTAAGGAAAGGTTTACCTTTTGTGGTCTTTTCCCGAAGAGAGTGTGGTGGAATCGTGTTGCCCGTTTTGCGTATCGGGGCTGCCTTGGTTGCCGCCTTTTCCGCCTTTTCCGCTTCACGTCTTTACGGGCCCTTACAGCCATACGGGAACTATTAAGTTTTCGTTGATAAATTCATCGATAGCATGGCTGGCGCTGGTCTGGTGATGTGGGCCCCAGGGAAACGACGGCAGGCCGGTTGATTTCCTGGCGGCGAACCGTAAGCCTTGGTATTAAAGCATGTCGCGCAAAAGTGTGCAGCGGTTTTGCGATAACGACATGCGACAAAACAATGACGTAAAGCGTCAGGAGCGAATCTGAAAGATCGCGACACGCTTTAGAGCAATGCAGGTGAACCTGTGTTCACCGGAAATGCTCCAGAAGGGGCCGGCATGGCAACCTTACAGCAAGGCTTTTGCGGCTTTCATGGACCGGATTTGAGGATAGAGTGATGAAATCGAGTGCAGTGATGGTGAAACTTGGTCTTTGTGCCGTTCTCTGCCTGGGGTTTACGGTTGCTGCCATGGCGGGCACGGTGGATATAAAGCCTACCGCTGCGCTGCGCAAAAACTCTGTTCCCGCCGTGCCCCTCGCCAAACAGGGCCTGCCGCCACTGGAGATGGGCCGAGTCGCCAGCCTGCGGGCCGCAATTAGCGGTTATCGCAGCCGGATCGAACCAAAGGCGGCATTTCAGACCCTGCTTTATGCAGGCGGCAAGGGGGCAGAAAACAGCCTTACGGTGGAGATCGGCCTTGCGGACGGCCCGCGCTATCGCCAGCCTGCGGCCGATGACGATGCCAAACGGGAGCTTCGCCGCCTTTTCCCCGGGCTGAAGATGAGCATTGATCCCACCTCGCGGCAAAATGCCTACGGCATCTATCATGTGGCGACGGGCCGTTTCGGCAAGAGCGGGGCGTGCGTTTATGCATGGCAGGCCATGCGCAGCGTCCAGCCGTTCCGGGCGGCGGCACCCTTGCATGTCTATGCCGATACCAGTCTGGACCTGCCTGTCCGCGTCACGCTCAGCTATTGCGATGCCGCAGCCCAGTCGGAACAGTTGGCGGGCCTGCTGACCAGCCTGAGCCTGCGCCCAATCAGCAGCGCCAGCCTGGATTTGCTGCGATGAAGCAGGGCGAGGAAAAGTGGGAGCTTGCTTCCACTTTTCTCAGGGCGCTGATGAGACTCGCCGGTCTTTCCGCGCCTCTTTCTGCAATGCAAGTATCGGCAATTTCGGGCAGGATCCAAGCGCAAGCCAACAGCATGGCCATGGCGACCTGTGTGGTGAAGAAATAAAATCCTGAGATAAATGGTAGCGGGAGGCGGACTTGAACCGCCGACCTTGGGGTTATGAATCCCACGCTCTAACCACCTGAGCTATCCCGCCACACGGCACCTTGAGGCTTGTGGTAAAAGCCGTCCGATGTGATGGGCGGCTTATAAGGCTTGGCTTGGCGCAAAGTCAAGCGGGCTTTGCCAAAAAAGGCGAAAGACTGGCAAGTCTTTGGCAGAGCTTGCGTTTCAGGCGGCGGCCGGGCTGGTCAGCAAGGCCTTGAGCGCTGCTTCCGCTGCTGCCTGCCGCTCCGAACGGTCGATGAAGCCGCCGCCATAGACGCGGGCATCGGCACCGGGGGCGGAATAGAGCACGCAGGCCTGGCCGGAGGCGATGCCTGCCTCGCCGAGATCGAGATCGACATAGACGCCGTTTTCGTCCGCATGAAGTGTCGCCGGGGCAGGGGGCCTTGTGGAGCGCACCTTTGCAAAACAGGCAAAGCCCTGGCTCGCTTCTTCTTGCAGCGGGCGATCTCCCAGCCAGTTGATGTCGCGCAGATAGACCCTGTGGGTTTCCAGAGCCTCCTTGGGGCCAACAATAACGCGGCGCGAACGGGCATCGAGATAGATGACGTAAAGCGGCTCGCCGGTGGCCACGCCCAGACCTTTGCGCTGGCCGATCGTGTAGTGAAGAATGCCTTCATGCTGGCCAAGCACGCGGCCATCCAGATGCACGATTTCGCCCGCCAGCGCCGAATTCGGCTTCAGCTTGGTGATGATGTCGGCATATTTGCCCTGCGGCACGAAGCAGATGTCCTGGCTATCGGCTTTCTGCGCCACCACAAGACCCATCTCCTCGGCGAGCTTGCGGGTTTCGGCCTTGGACATTTCGCCCAGCGGAAAGCGCAGATAATCGATCTGCTCCTGCGTGGTGGCAAAGAGGAAATAGCTCTGGTCGCGCTCGCTGTCGATCGGGCGAAACAGCGCCCGGTGGCCGGGATTGCCCGGTAGGGGTACGGATCTGGAGCGGATATAGTGGCCGGTTGCCAGCGCATCGGCCCCCAGTTCGCGCGCCGTCACCAGAAGATCGGCGAATTTGACCGTCTGGTTGCAGGCCACGCAGGGAATGGGCGTTTCCCCGGCAATATAGCTTTCCATGAAGGGATTGATGACCGTGTCGCGGAAGCGCTGTTCGTAATCCAGCACGTAATGGGGAATGCCGAGCGTTTCGCATACGCGGCGCGCATCGTCTATATCCTGCCCCGCGCAACAGGAGCCGGCCCGGTGAACGGCGGCGCCATGGTCGTAAAGCTGGAGCGTGATGCCCAGCACGTCATAGCCTTCGCGCTTGAGAATGCCCGCCACCACGGAACTATCGACGCCACCTGACATGGCAACGACAACGCGCGTATCTTCCGGCTTCTTGTCAAAATCCAGCGTATTCACGAAGACGATCTCTTTAATTGATGCGTGTGCAGGCGCGTGGCATCGCTACAGGTCAAGCCATGCCGAGTGTATAATCAGGTTATGACGGCTTTCTTGACGAGGATATAGAAAGGAAAGCCCTGTCATGCAAGGCCGCTTGCGGCACCTCACACTCTGCGCAATTCCTCTCGGTGACGCTGCATCAGCAAAAAACGGGCGTAATCCCGCTCATAGGCGGCGCGGCGGGCCGGATCGGGCGCAATGATGCGGCCCTTTGGCCCCATGGCCTGACCGGCTGCGGCAAGACTTGTATGAATGCCGCCAGCGGTGGCGGCATTCATGGCGGTGCCGATCAGCACGGCGTCCGTATCTTCGGCCACCACCAGTTCGCAACCCGTGACATCGGCGTAAAGCTCCACGAGCAAAGGATTTTTCATATGGCCGCCGGTCAGATGCAGCCGGGGCAAGGGCGCCTTGCCCGCGGTCATCATGTCCAGAATCTGGCGAATCCCAAGCGCGATAGCCACACAACTCCGCCAGTAAAGGCGGCAAAGCCCGTCGAAGGAGGCATCCAGCGTCAGCCCGGTCACAACGCCGGTCAGCGCGGGATCGGCAAAGGGCGAGCGGTTGCCGTGAAAATCCGGCAACACATGCATCCCGGCGGCAAAATCCGGCCCTTGCTCGGCTCTGAGCGTCCGTATGCGGTCTATCACCCGGCGGTGCAGGGCGGTTTTCGGCTCTCCACCCTCCGCGTGGCTGCGTAAAATATGGTCGAGCAGGGCGCCGGTTGCGGATTGCCCGGCCTCCACCAGCCAGAGATCGGGAAAGATCGTCCCGTAATACGGTCCCCAGAGGCTATGGCCGAAAACCGGCTCGCGTCCCAGCGTAATCAGGCAGTTGGAGGTTCCGGCAATCAGCGCCACCTGTGCCTGGTTGCGTGCGGAAGGATCCGCCGCGCCCAGCACGCCAAGCGCCCCGGCATAGGCATCCACCATGCCTGCCGCGACCAAAACGGCAGTGGAAAGACCAAGCTCGGAGGCCGCGGTCTGGCTCAACCGGCCAATGGGCGTGCCCACGCCATGGGCTTCTTCCGGCAGGCCGCCCTTTTCCGGCAGGTCGGCAAGTCCGGCAAGGGCCAGAAAATCCCGCTGCCAGCCGGGTCTGGCATGGCCGTAAAACGTCCATTTCGAGGTGAGCGTGCACAGCGAACGCGCCGTGGAGCCAGCGGCTCGCCATGTGAGAAAATCGGCGAGATCGAAGAATTGCCCGCCTTCGGACCACAGGTCCGGTCTGTTGGCTTTCAGCCACATCAGCTTGGGAATTTCAGCCTCCGGCGACATGACATTGCCGGTATGTCTGAGAACCGGGTGGTCCAGGGCCGAACACCGCTTGGCTTCTGCCTTTGCCCTGTGGTCCAGCCAGGCAATGGTATCGAAGCTGTGCGAGGCCTCTTTGCGCAAGGCAAGCTGCGTGCCGTCACGGCGGCGCAATACGAGAGAGCAGGTGGCATCGAAGCCGATGGCGCCAATCCGCTCCGGGGCGATGCCCGCCCCGTGCATGGCCGCGCGGATGGCGCTGACGGCGGCGGCCCAGATGTTCTCCGAATCATGCTCGCCGAGATCGGCGCGCGGACGCGACAGCACGATCGGGTGTTCGGCTCGAAACAGCAGCCTGCCCTCGGCCGATACCACGCCCGCCCGTGCACTGCCGGTTCCGACATCCACCGCAATCACGTGATCCTGCATGTCGCTCTGTGTCCGTTCCTGAAATGCTCTTGTCGTCTTGTCGAAACACGACCGGAAACGCTTATCAGACAAACTGAAGCAAGTCCCCCATGGCATCAAATCTGGCGTCCGGGGCCAGCGCGTCAATGGCCCGGTGGTGAGAGGCTGTCCTGGCGTGGCTTGCGCCGCAAAAGGCAAGCACGCGCATACCCGCAGCCCTCGCCGCCATGATGCCGGCGGGGCTATCTTCCACCACCGTGCAGCGGGCCGGATCCGCGCCCATTTTTGCCGCCGCATGGAGGAAAAGGTCCGGTGCCGGCTTGCCGTTGCGCACCATGGTTGCGCTGAAGATATGCGGCTCGAAACGATGGAGAAACCCGGTGACGGAGAGGGAAAGCGCGATGCGTTCCGGATTGGAAGAGGAGGCGACACAACGGGCAATGCCTGCCGCCTCCAGGGCGTCCAGTGCCGTTGCGAGCCCGTCAATGGCCTTGAGATCCTGCCGGAAGCGCCGGAAAAGATCGTTCCGCAGGGCTTTCAGAAAGTCGTCGTCGATGGAAAGGGCGAAATTTGCCCTCGCTGTTTCCACCACTTTTGCCATGCTGCGGCCAAGAAAGTTTTCGTAGACATAGGCCTCGTCGATCACGACGCCTGCCTTGCGAAAGGCGGCCACCAGCACCTCGACGGAAATCGTCTCGCTGTCCACCAGCACGCCGTCGCAATCGAAAATCACCAGCTGTGGCGCCGGTCGCTGCATGGGTGCCTCTTTGTTTTGAACGTTTACGTGTTTCCAAACGGAAAGCCGGTTTCCATTTTTCCTTGGAGCACTTTATTTTCCCAACGCCCCATCCAGATAGCGTTGCAATGTTTGCGCCGTGCCATGGGTGCGAAGCGAGGTCAGGGCCTGCGTAAAGCGCTGCCTGAACAGCGGGTTTTGCCCAACCGTCCCGAAAATATCGTCGAGAGCGAGGAAGGCCAGCGGATCGTCCCGGCTTTCAAGCGCCGTTTTTTGCAGGCGCTCAGTGCTGGCGTCGTTGAAGACGATGGCCTTGCCACTGTCGGATAAGCCTTCGAAATAGCGGCACCACAGTGCCGAAACCAGCGCCAGCCCCTTGACGTCCAGTCCCTTGGCCAGACGGTCCGCCGTGGAGGGCAGGATGAATTTCGGCTGCCGGTTGGAGCCGTCCTGGGCAAGACGCGGGATGGTGTCGCCAATCTTCGGGTTGGAGAACCGCGCTTCGATCAGCGCCGCATAGTCCTGCAAGCTGGTGTTGGGCACTGGCGGCACCACGGGAATGATTTCCTCATGGGTCAGCTTGGAGAGGAAGGCGCGGATCAGCGGGTTTTCCATGGCCTCATGCACGAAGTGAATGTCCATCAGCGTGGCCGGATAGGCAATTGCCGCATGGCCGCCATTGAGGATGCGTAGCTTCATCAGCTCATAGGGCGCGACATCCGGCACGAAGGTGACGCCCACCTCCTCGAAGGCCGGACGACCCTGCGGAAACCGGTCTTCCAGCACCCATTGCTTGAACTCTTCGCAAAAGACCGGCCATTGATCCTCGATGCCATAGGTGTCGCGGGTGATCGCCACCTCGCGCTCGCCGGTGGCGGGGGTGATGCGGTCCACCATGGCATTGGGAAAGGCGACGTTTTTGTGGACCCAGTGGGCAAAATCCGGGTCGGAGAGTTTGGCAAGCCCGGTCACGGTTGCTTCCGTCACCTCGCCATTGCCGGGAATATTGTCGCAGCACATAACGGTAAAGGGCGGATGGCCTGCTGCCCGGCGGCGCTTCAGCCCGGCGATGATCAGGCCGAACACGGTTTTCGGCTGGTCGGGATGGGTCGCATCCGCCATAATGGCCGGATGCTTCGGATCGAACCTGCCGGTGGCCGGATCGATGAAATAGCCGCCCTCGGTAATGGTCAGCGAGACGATGCGGATCGCCGGATCGGCAAGTTTGGCGATGATGGCCTCAAACTCGGGGGCAGCGATGAAATCCACCATCGGGCCGGTAACGGTGGCGGCACTTTTCGCCACATCCTGTTCCACCACCGTGGTCAGATAATCCTGCGCGGCCAGCTTTTCCTTCATCTTCGCGTCGGAGGGCAAGACGCCCGCGCCGATGATCGCGAAATCCAGGTTCTTGCCCCGATTGAACAGCTCATGCAGATAGATGGCCTGATGGGCGCGGTGAAAATTGCCGACGCCAAAATGCAATATGCCGGGGGTGAGGCTTTTACGCGCGTAAGCTGGAATGGCCGCCTTGGCGGCAGCGTCTTTCAGGGTGGCTAGCGATAGTTTGACGGTCATGAGATTCTATCCTGAAATGGAAATGGCCTGTCAGCTCATCCAGTTGCCGCCATCGACATTATATGTCTGGGCGACGATGTAATCGGCTTCGGGAGAGGCGAGGAATATCGCCATGCCGGTGAGGTCTTGCGCCTTACCCATGCGGCCATAGGGCACGGCTTCGCCCACCAGCTTTTTCTTCTCGCCGAGGGGACGGTTTTCATATCTGGCAAACAGCGCATCCACGCCGTCCCAATGCTCGCCATCCACCACGCCGGGGGCAATGGCGTTGACATTGATGCCTTGGCTGATGAGGTCGAGACCGGCCGATTGGGTAAGCGAAATGATCGCTGCCTTGGTGGCGCAATAAACCGCCACCAGCGCTTCGCCCCGGCGGCCCGCCTGGCTCGCCATATTGATGATCTTGCCGCCCTTGCCCCGTGCGATCATGGCTTTGGCTGCCGCTTGCAGCATGAAGAGCGAGCCCGCGACATTGATGGAAAACAGCCGGTCATAGCTCTCGCGGGTGATCGCGACGATGGGCGCGAGATCGAAAAGGGCGGCATTGTTGACGAGAATATCGATGCCTCCAGTCTTGTCCTCAACGGCGCGGATGGCGGCATCGATGCTGTCCTGCTTCGTGACGTCGAGATGAACGGCATAGGCTGACGGGCCGATCTTGTGCGCCGTCTCCTCCGCCCGTTGCAGATTGATGTCGGCGATGGCGACGGTTGCGCCTTCGCGCACATAGGCCTCCGCAAAAGCCCGGCCAATGCCGCGTGCCGATCCGGTGATCAGCGCAGATTTGCCTTGAAGACGGCCGGTCATGCTGCCACTCCCTTTTCATCGAAGCGGTGGAGGCGGCTGGTGTCGGGTGTGATGAACACCGTTTCGCCATGGCGCACCGGAAAATCGCCACCGGCGCGCGCCGTGATCGGGCCGATCCCCTCGACATCGGCATGGAGGAAAGTGTCGGACCCCAGATGTTCGGCAATCGTCACCTTGCCCTTCCATGCGCCGTCCGTGGTGGAAAGCGTCACATGTTCCGGGCGGATGCCGATGGTATGCGCCCCATGCTGCCGGGCGATGGAGCCGGAGATGAGGTTCATCTTCGGCGAGCCGATAAAGCCCGCCACGAACAGGTTGGCGGGGTTGCGGTAAAGCTCCAGCGGCGAGCCGACCTGCTCGATATTGCCGCGATTGAGCACGACGATCTTGTCGGCCATGGTCATGGCTTCCACCTGATCGTGGGTGACATAGATGGAGGTTGCGCCAAGCTTCTGGTGCAGTTCGGTGATTTCCAGCCGCATGTTGACGCGCAGCGCCGCATCGAGGTTGGAGAGCGGCTCATCGAACAGGAAGCAGCGCGGCTGGCGCACGATGGCCCGGCCAATGGCAACCCGCTGGCGCTGGCCGCCCGAAAGCTGGCGCGGCTTGCGGTCGAGATAGTCGGTGAGGTTGAGGATGCGGGCGGCATCCGTGACCTTGCGGTCGATCTCTCCCTTGTCCATGCTGGCCATTTTCAGCGGGAAGCCGATATTGGAGCGCACACTCATATGCGGATAGAGCGCATAGGACTGAAAGACCATGGCAAGGCCGCGTTCGGAGGGCTTCTTGTCGGTGGCATCCGCCCCGTCGATCATGATTTTCCCGCCGGATATATCCTCCAGCCCGGCAATCAGCCGGAGCAGGGTGGATTTGCCGCAGCCGGACGGACCGACAAAGACGACGAATTCGCCATTGTTGATTTCGAGATTGATATTGGGAATGACCTTGGCTTCACCGAAAGTCTTCGAAACATTTTGCAGGGTAATGCTGCCCATGGGTGAAATTCCTTGTATCTACTTCACAGCGCCGAAGGTGAGGCCACGCACCAATTGCTTCTGGCTGAACCAGCCGAGAATGACGATGGGGGCGATCGCCATGGTCGAGGCAGCGGAGAGCTTGGCGTAGAACAGGCCTTCGGGGCTGGAATAGGAGGCGATGAAGGTGGTGAGCGGCGCCGCATTCGACGTGGTGAGGTTCAGCGTCCAGAACGCCTCGTTCCATGCCAGAATGATGTTGAGCAGCAGGGTGGAGGCAATGCCCGGCACCGCCATGGGGGTGAGCACATAGATCACCTCCTTCATCAGCGATGCGCCGTCCATGCGGGCGGCTTCCAGAATTTCGCCGGGAATTTCCTTGAAATAGGTGTAAAGCATCCAGACGATGATCGGCAGGTTGATGAGCGTCAGCACGATGACGAGGCCGATGCGGGTATCGAGCAGGCCGCTGTCGCGAAACAGCAGGTAGATCGGGATCAGCGCCCCCACCGGCGGCATCATCTTGGTGGACAGCATCCACATCAGCACATCCTTGGTGCGCCTGGTCGGCGAAAACGCCATGGCCCAGGCGGCAGGAATGGCAATGAGAAGGCCAAGCAGCGTGGAGCCGAAGGAAATCACCACCGAATTGAGGAAGTGGCTGAAATAATCCGAGCGGCTCTGCACTTCGAGATAGTTTTCCGTCGTCCAGTGGAAGAACAGGAAGACCGGCGGCGAGGCAATGGCATCGCCTTCCGATTTGAAGCTCGTCAGGAAGGTCCACAGGATCGGAAAGAACATCAGGAAGCCGATGGTCCAGGCAATCACCGTGAAGGTCAGTTTTCTCCGGGTGGAAACGGCACGAGCCATGGTCACGCCTCCAGATTCTTGCCGATCATCCGCATCAGGAAGATCGCGACGATATTGGCCAGAACCACGGCAACGATGCCGCCGGCGGATGCGCCGCCCACGTCGAATTGCAGCAGGGCCTGGGTATAGACGAGATAGGTGATGTTGGTGCTGTCCGTGCCCGGACCGCCATTGGTGGTGACGAGGATTTCCGCAAAGACCGACAGCAGGAAGATCGTTTCGATCAGGATCACCACGGTAATGGCGCGGGCCATGTGCGGCAGCACGATATAGATGAATTTCGAGATCGGCCCGGCGCCGTCCATTTCGGCGGCTTCCTTCTGCTCTTCATCGAGCGATTGCAGCGAAGTCAAAAGGATCAGCGTTGCAAAGGGCAGCCATTGCCAGGCGACGATGACGATGATGGAAAACAGCGGCATCACCGAAAGCCAATCGACGGGGTCGGCCCCGAACAGGCGGAAAATCCACGCGAAAATCCCGTTGACCGGGTTCATCAGCATGTTTTTCCACACCAGTGCGGCCACCGTTGGCATGATGAAGAAGGGGGCTATCACCAGCACGCGCACCACGCCCTGGCCAAACATTGGCTGGTCCAGCAGCAGCGCCAGCAAAATGCCGCCGATCACGGAAATGGCCAGCACGCCACCCACCAGCAGCAGGGTATTGGCGAGTGCCGCGAAAAACGCCGGATCGGTCAGAAAGAACTGGTAATTCATCAACCCGGTAAATTCTTCCGTGCCGGGCATCAGCAGATTGTAGCGCAGCAGCGAGAAATAGATGGTCATGCCGAGCGGCACGATCATCCATGCAAAGAGCAGGATGACCGACGGGGCCATCATCAGCCGGGCCGAGGAGTGGGTATGGGTCGTCGCCATGGGGTCCCGCCTCTTGGAATGTATGTCGTTGAAAATGAAACCGGCAAAGAGGTGAGCCTCCTGTGAGAGGCTCACCGCAGGTCAGCGGCTTACTTCTTGGGATAGCCCGCCTTCTTCATCTCACGCTCGGTGAGCTGCTGGGCGCTCTTCAGCGCCTGATCGACGCTGACCTGTCCGGCAAGGGCGGCGGAGAACTGCTGGCCCACGGCCGTGCCGATGCCCTGGAATTCCGGGATCGCCACATATTGCACGCCCTCATAGGGCACAGGCTTGACGGTCGGCTTCTTCGGATCGGCGGCATTGATGCTGTCGATGGTCATTTTGGCAAAGGGGGCCGCCTTCTGGTAATCCGCATTGGCGTAAAGCGAGGTGCGGGTGCCCGGAGGCACGTTGGCCCAGCCATCCTTCTCGGCAACCAGCTTCAGATAATCCCTGGAGGTTGCCCAGGCGATGAACTTTTCGGCGGCTTCCACCTTTTTCGATCCGGCGGGAATGGCAAGGTTCCACGACCACAGCCAGTTGCCACGCTTGCCAAGGCCGGTGTCGGGTGCGAGCGCAAAGCCCACCTTGTCGGCAACCTTGGATTCCTTCGGATTGGTGACGAAGGAGGCCGCAACCGTCGCATCGATCCACATGCCGCATTTGCCGGTCTGGAACAGAGCGAGGTTTTCGTTGAAGCCGTTGGAAGAAGCGCCGGGCGGGCCTGCATCCTTCATCAGCTTCACGTAGAAGTCCAGCGCCTTCTTCCATTCCGGCTGATCGAATTGCGGCTTCCAGTTTTCATCGAACCAGCGTGCGCCGAAGGCATTGGCGGTGGCCGTCAGAAAGGCCATGTTCTCGCCCCAGCCAGCCTTGCCGCGCAGGCAGATGCCGTAGGTTTCGGAGGATTTGTCGGTGATCTTGCGGGCCGCATCGGCAATGAAGTCCCAGGTGGGGGCATCGGGCATTTTCAGCCCGGCCTTGTCGAACAGGTCCTTGCGATACATCACCATGGAGCTTTCGCCGTAGAAAGGCGCGGCATAGAGCTTGCCATCGACCGTCAGGCCCGAACGGATCGGCGGCAGAAGATCGGCGGCGTCGTAATCCTTGTCGGCGGAAAGCGTGTCGAGCGGCTGGAGCCAGCCCTGCTTGCCCCAGATCGGTGCTTCGTAAATGCCGATGGTCATCACGTCATACTGGCCGCCCTTGGTGGCAACGTCGGTCGTCACCTTCTGGCGCAGGACGTTTTCTTCCAGCGTCACCCACTTCACGTCGATGCCGGGATTTTTTTTGGTGAAGTCGTCCGTCAGCTTCTGCATCCGGATCATGTCACCATTGTTCACCGTGGCAATGGTCAGCGTTTGCGCAGACGCCACGCCGGAAAGCGCCAGCACCGAAACGGCGCCGAGCAACAAGGTCTTCACGTTCATTATCTTCCTCCCAGAAGATTGCTCATTCCGGAAAAGGCCAACTCCCCCAGCCCGGAATGCGGTTTGGATAACCGTCGGCTGCCGATCCTCATCGGCGGCCGGTTCAAAGCCTGATGGATAAACCACAAACTGAGCATTCGCTTTGCTCTTGGGCAATTACTCAGCATAGTGCCGCGTTTGTCAACGCAGATTCGTTGCTGCGCTGCGCAAAGTCCCCCCAAATCCGAGGGATTTGCTGGATTGGAACGCTGCATTTCAGGAAAAAGTTTTAAGGCTTGTCTATGACGCAAGCCGGAAATGGCTGCGCAAGGTGCGCGCCTGCCTGTGGGTGATTTCGATCAGGCCAAGATCTTCCAATCCGGTCAGTTCCCGGATCACCAGGGCATGTTCCACGCCGAGCAGGCGGGAAAAGCTGCGGCTGTCATGGGCAATATCGAGCGATGCCGCAGCCAGCAGGCCGGCCTGCAAGCCGGAAAGCCGGGCGTCGCTTGCCGCGATGCGCCCGACCAGAGCCATGAATTCCTCCGCACTGGCGGGCGTGTTGCTCACGCCGCCTGCTGCCGGTTGCGGAATGTCACCATGATGGATTTGGAGGTGGGGGTGTGGCTTTCCAGCCCGGCACTGCCGAGCGGCACCAGCACGTTCAGCTCCGGATAGTAACCGGCAATCGAGCCGCGCGGAATGTCGTAGGGAACGAAGCGGAAGCTTTTTGCCACGCGCTCCACGCCATCCTCGAATTCGCTGACCACATCCACGCGGTCGCCCGCCTTGGCATTCAATGCCTTCAAATCTTCCGGGTGGATGAAAATCACCTGCCGTTCGCCATAGACGCCGCGATAGCGGTCGTCGAGACCATAGACGGTGGTGTTATACTGATCGTGCGAGCGGAAGGTTTGCAGGGCGAAGCGGTTTTCGCCTCTGGTGGCGCGCTGATGCACGGTCTCCGCCGGCAGGCTGCCGGTATAGAAGCTGGCCTTTGCCGCTGGCGTATTCCATTCACGATGCGCCGCGCTGTTGCGCAGGTGAAAACCACGCGGCTTGCGCAGCCGGGTGTTGAAATCGGCAAAGCCGGGAATGGTCGCTTCGATATGATTGCGGATCAGGTCGTAATCCTCGGCCAGCTCGCGCCAGTTGACGGTGCCGTTGCCAAGGGTTGCCTCGGCAATACCGGCAAGGATCGCCACTTCCGACTTCAGATGCGGCGAGGCGGGCCGGTTGATGCCCGCCGAGCCATGCACCATGCTCATGGAATCCTCCACGCTGATCAGTTGCGACTGACCGCGGGAATTGACATCCATCTCCGTGCGGCCAAGGCAGGGCAGGATAAAGGATACCTCGCCGGGCATGAGATGTGAATGGTTGGGCTTGGTGGCAATGTTCACCGTCAGCTTCATCCGGCCCATGGCCTCGGCCACCAGCGCGCTATCGGGTGTGGCGCGGGCGAAATTGCCGCCAAGCGCAATGAAAGCCTGGGCGGTGCCATCCAGCATGGCGCCGATGGCGGCAAGCACGTTGTGGCCGTTTTCACGCGGCATGGGCACGCCGAAATGCTTTTCCAGCGCATCGAGAAAGGCCGCTGGCGGCTTTTCGTTGATGCCCACCGTGCGGTCGCCCTGCACGTTGGAATGGCCGCGCACCGGGCAAAGGCCCGCTCCCGGCTTGCCGACATTGCCGCGCAGCAGCATGAAACTGGCAATTTCGCGAATGGTCGCCACCGAATGGATGTGCTGGGTAACGCCCATGGCCCAGGTGCAGATGACCCGCTCGGCCTTGAGGTAAACGTTGGCCGCTTCTTCGATCTCAGCCCTTGTCAGGCCGGATTGATCCTCGATCTCGTCCCAGCCCGTGGCATCGACGGCGGCGCGGTAGGCGTCGAAATCGGCGCAATGTTCGGTGAGGAAGGCGCGGTCCAGAAGCGAAGGAAGGCCTGCGGCAAGGGCTGCATCGTCAGCGGCGAAAACCGCCTTGCTCATGCCGCGCACGGCGGCCATGTCGCCGCCAAGGCGCGGCTGGAAATAGCGGCTGGCAATGGCGGTGGAGCCGCCTTGCAGCATTTCCAGCTTGTCCTGCGGATCGGAAAAGCGCTCAAGCCCCTTTTCCCGAACGGGATTGAACACGACGATCTCCGCCCCGCGCAGCGAGGCGCGGCGCAAATCGCCCAACATGCGCGGATGGTTGGTGCCGGGGTTCTGGCCGATCACGAAAATCGCATCCGCCTTTTCGAAATCCTCCAGAAGCACCGTGCCCTTGCCCACGCCAATGGCCTGACGCAGCGCAACGCCGCTGGCCTCATGGCACATGTTGGAGCAATCAGGGAAATTATTGGTGCCGTAAAGGCGCACGAACAACTGGTAGAGATAGGCGGCCTCATTGCTGGCGCGGCCGGAGGTGTAGAACTCGGCGCGGTCGGGGTTGTCGAGGTCTTTCAGAATGGCGCCGATGTCGGCGAAAGCCTCTTCCCAGCTTACGGGCAGGTAGCGGTCGCTTGCCCGGTCATAGCGCAGGGGGTGGGTGAGGCGGCCGTTCAATTCCAATTCGTAATCGGAAAGCTGCTTCAGCTCGGAAACGGTGTGCGCCGCAAAAAAGGCGGGCGTGGCGCGTTTTTCCGTCGCCTCCCACGAAACGGCCTTCACGCCGTTTTCGCAGAATTCGAAGGAGGAGCCATGTTCCGGATCGCCCCAGGCGCAGCCGGGGCAATCGAAGCCATCCGGCTGATTGGCCTTCAACAATGTGCGCGCCCCCGAAAGAGGCGCACCGCTTTCCAGAAGCCGCTTGCCGCAGCTTTTCAACGCACCCCAGCCACCGGCCGCGGCAGATTTCTTGCCAATGAATTCTGTTGTCATGGCCGCTGTTTTTTACGCGAATCTGACAAAAATCAACCGTGGAAACGCAATGGCTTGATAGGAAATCTCTATCGATGCCCGGCCCTGAGGGCGAAATCGTCGTGCCTTGAACAGAAATGTAATATAATCAATTGTTTGCTAGAATGTGGCATTGCAATAAACTATTCATCATTCAACAGAAAATGCGCCGCTGCCTCATCGGTTATCAGCGCATTGATGTGGGCACCCGCCAATGCGGCCCGGATGGCGGCATGTTTGCGCCGTCCGCGCGCCATGCCGATCACGGTGCAATGCGCTCGGGAGGGGATTTCAATGCTGGCCACCCGCTCGTTGACGGGGTGATCCAGCAGGCGTCCCTTTGCATCGAAGACCCAGCCGCAGATTTCGCCCGTTGCGCCCGCCTTCAGCAACTCGTCCATTTCCGGCGCCTTGAGAAAACCGTCCTGCATGAGCGGCGCGCCCATGGCCATTTCTCCGATGCCGACAAAGGCCACATCGGCCCTGCGCCCCAGCTCGATCGTCGGGGCCACCAGCGGCTGGCTGCGCATCAGGTCACGCTCCTGGCGCGAAGAGACGATGACCGGCAGCGGCATGGGAAAATGCGGTGCTTTCACCGCATCGGCCATGGAAAAGATAACGTTGAAATAGGCCGCCGATCCATCCGGGCTGATATTGCCGGTCAGCGATACGATCCGGTGTTGCGGGCAGTCCATGGGCGAGAGCTGGTCGATGACGGCGCGCAGCGTGCGCCCCGTTCCCATGGCGATGGTCAGCGGCTCCGGCTTTTTCAGCCATTGTTCAAGTTCGCCAGCGCCTGCCTGCGCAATGCCGGTGGTGGTGGCCTCCGAACCGGGATCGGTGGGCACGATCTCCACCTGTTTCAGGCGAAATTTCGTTTTTACCGCCTCCGCCAGTTCCAGGCAGACGGCAATGGGATGATCGATGCGCACCTTGACCAGCTTTTCCGCCACGGCCAGCGACACCAGCCGCTGGGCGCTCTGGCGGGAAATGTTCATGGCCGCGGCAATCTCGTCCTGGGTGCGTCCGGCGACATAATAAAGCCAGCCCGCGCGGGCTGCATCGTCAAGCCTTGAATCGGAAACAGTCTTTCGCGCCATTGGTCCCTCTTTCCCCGATGAGCTATGCCTTTCGGCGCGAAGCTGTCAATCCATCGCCGCATTATCGCTTTTCCATCGTGGTCCGTCGGGCTATCAAGGCGCAAGGTCACAGGGTGCGGTTGGCAAGATCACCTGCACGCCCGGAAAATGGAGTGTTCATGCCTGTTCCCGTCAATCGCTTCAAGCAAATGCTGGCCATGCCCGGTCCAGTGCTCCAGGGCCTGTGGGTGGCGCTGGCCAGTCCGCATGTGGCGGAGCTTTGCGCCGGTGCCGGTTTCGACTGGATCCTCATCGATGGCGAACACGGTCCAAACGATATTCCGCTGATTGCCGCCCAGCTTGCGGCAACGGCGCATCAGCCGGCCCATCGCATCGTGCGGCTGCCGGTCAACGAGGCATGGCTGATCAAGCAGGCGCTGGACATCGGGGCGCAAAGCCTGCTCATTCCCATGGTGGATACGCCCGAACAGGCGCTGGCCGCTGCCCGCGCCTGCCGTTATCCGCCGCAAGGCATTCGCGGCATGGGAGCCGGGCTTGCCCGCGCTTCCGATTTCGGCAGGATCGGCGATTATGTCGCCACGGCCAATGACCAGACCTGCCTGATCGTCCAGATCGAAAGCCGTCTGGCCATGGACAATCTGGAAGCCATTGCCATGACGCCCGGCGTGGATGCCCTGCTGATCGGTCCCGCCGATCTTGCCGCCGACCTCGGCTTTCCCGGCAAGGCGGATGCACCGGAAGTCTACGAGGCCGTCGAGAAGATCATCACCACGCTTGCCGCCCTGCAAAAGCCCGTGGGCATCATGACGCTCGATCCGGCCATGATAGAGCTTGCCCGGCAGAAGGGCGCCCGCTTCATCGCCACCCAAAGCGATGCCGGATTGCTGGCCGCGGCGGCAAGAAAGCATCTGGCCGAGGTCAGGGGAGAAGGCATTCAGGGTGGTGCAAGCAGCTATTAGAGCATAATCCGACCGGAGTGAAACGAGGATCGACAAGATTATGCTTCAAAAAGATAAGGTTAGAGCGCTTTGCGCAAACTTGCACTCGGGAATCCACGAAGTGAAAGGTCAGATCCATGCCCCAGACCGAACCCAGACTGGAAGCGAGCTGGAAAGCGGAAATCGGCTCCGAATTCTCCAAGCCTTATATGCAGCATCTCAAGCAGTTTTTGCTGAGGGAAAAGGAAGAGGGCAAGCATATCTTCCCGCGCGGGTCTGATTATTTCCGGGCGCTCGATCTGACGCCTGTCGATAAGGTGCGGGTGGTCATTCTCGGTCAGGACCCCTATCACGGGGCGGGGCAGGCGCATGGCCTGTGCTTTTCGGTGCGCCCCGGCGTGCGCGTGCCGCCATCGCTGGTAAACATTTACAAGGAGCTGAAGAGTGACCTTGGCATAGAGCCGGTGGGCCATGGGTTTCTGGAGCATTGGGCGCGTCAGGGCGTGCTTTTGCTCAACAGCGTGCTGACGGTGGAAGAGGGACGCGCCGGTTCCCATCAGGGGCAGGGCTGGGAAAGTTTCACCGATCGCATTGTCCATAGCGTGGCGGATCGGTGCGAGCATGTGGTGTTCATGCTGTGGGGCGCCTATGCCCAGAAAAAGGCAGGCTTTGTCGATCCCCACCGTCATCTGGTGCTGAAGGCGCCGCATCCCTCGCCGCTTTCGGCCCATAACGGCTTTTTTGGGTGCAGGCATTTTTCCAGGGCAAATGCCTATCTGGAAAGTCACGGGCGCTCTCCCATCGACTGGCAATTGCCGCAGGTTCCGCAGGAGGATTGAGCGTCTTATGGAGAAGGTCGCAGAAGGCCGTGCGCGCTCTTTCCCTTCTCGTCTTTGCGCCGAACAGGCTGATCCAATCACGGTGGCTTGATCGGAGAGGTTCGCGCTTTCAAACACTCAGGCGCTGTGATAGCTGCACCCCGCAATCCGTGGGGATGTGATGAATATAGTCAAACAAATTATTCGAAGGTTATCACCTTCAAAAGTAGAAGATGTCGCGATCGAGCAAGTCGAGCCCGTCGATCTCCGCGAAGTGGGCCGCAATGATGAAATCGACTTCTGGCGCGGCTTTTGCGCCAGTGAGAGATTTATCGAGAATTTCTGCGTTCGCGTCCCCAATCCGGAGATGAATGCGGATGTCGAACTCTTCATCAAATGCCATGCCCTGGCGGAAAACCGGCTTGGCCGTGTCCCGAAGGTGCTGGATATAGGCTCCGGTCCCGTCAGCATGTTGTCGCACAGTTTCGTGGACGAGAAGGTGGAGCTGCACGCCGCCGATCCGCTGGCGTCCGATTATCTCACCTTGTGGAACCCCGAAGGCTACAAGGATCTCGTCCTGCCGGTCGAATGCGCAATCGAAGAGCTGAGCCAGACCTTCGGGCGCGACGAATTCGATGTCACGCATATCCGCAATGCCCTTGACCATACGGCCAGCCCGCTGAAAGGTCTGGACGAGATGCTGCATGTGACGAAGCCCGGCGGCTTCCTGATCGTGCATGGTTTTGCCAATGAGGCGAGAGAGGAAAACTGGTGCGGGTTTCATCAGTGGAATCTCTGCTGGGCGGAGGGCAATGATTTCACCATCACCGGCAAAGATGGCGTGATGCACAGTGTTGCCGCCTATCTTGGAAACAGGGCGCGGATCCTGCGGCCTTGGATGGGCAAGACAAGGGATGACAAATCCTGGTGCGGGTTCATTGCGCAGAAATCCTTCTGAAGGGTTGGCAAGATCAGGCGCTTGACTGCCAGAGCATTTCCAGAAAAAGTGTCGTCTCGGTTTTCCGTCCGGAAATGCGCAAAAACAAAAGCCTGGAGCGCGTCCGGTGAACCTGTGTTCACCGGATGCGCTCCAGGCCGTGACGGTTGAACCTCTATTTCAACAGAGGAGACCGTCATGCAGCAGCTGAATGATAATCCCCGGCATTTGCAGTTCTATATCGATGGGGCATGGGTGGCCCCCGCCGTCCCGGCGCGTCTCGATGTTATCGATCCCGCCACGGAGCAGGCCTTCACGGCCATTTCGCTTGGCGGGCAGGCGGATGTGGATAGCGCCGTGCTTGCCGCGCGTGCGGCTTTTGGCAGCTTTTCACAATGGTCGGTAGAGGAGCGGCTGGCGCTTCTGGAGCGTATTCTGGAAGAATATAACCGCCGTTTTGAGGATATAGCCGAGGCCGTCAGCCGGGAAATGGGCGCTCCCGTTACCTTTGCGCGGGAGGCGCAGGCCTGGGCAGGGCAGGCGCATCTGGAGGCAACGATTGCCGGGCTGAGGGACTTCACCTTCTGCGAGATGCGTGGCCAGACGATGATCCGCCGGGAGCCGATCGGTGTGGCGGCGCTGATCACGCCGTGGAACTGGCCGCTCAACCAGATTGTCTGCAAGGTGGCCCCCGCCTTGGCGGCAGGCTGCACCGTCGTGTTGAAGCCATCGGAAATCGCCCCCATCAGCGCCATCCTGTTTTCCGAGGTCATGGATGCGGCAGGCGTGCCGAAAGGGGTCTACAACATGGTGAATGGCACCGGGCCGGAGGTGGGGCAGGTCATGGCCGCTCATCCGGGCGTGGATATGGTTTCGTTTACCGGATCCACGCGGGCCGGGGTCATCGTGGCGAAAACGGCTGCCGATACGGTAAAGCGCGTGGCGCAGGAACTGGGCGGCAAGTCTCCCAATATCATTCTGCCGGATGCCGATCTGGAAAGCGCGGTGCGCCAGGGTGTGCAGGCCTGTTTTGCCAATTCAGGCCAATCCTGCGATGCGCCAACCCGGATGCTGGTGCCGAAAGCCCGTCATGACGAGGCACTGGCCTATGCCAGAGCCGAAGCCGAGGCGATGATCACCGGCGACCCACGCGAAGAAGTCACGCAATTGGGGCCAGTCGTCAGCCAGACCCAGTTCGACAAGATCCAGCGGCTGATTGCCGCCGGATTGACCGAAGGCGCCACATTGGTGACGGGCGGGCCGGGACGACCGGAGGGGATGGTGCGCGGCTATTATGTGCGACCCACGATTTTCGGCCATGTCACCAATGACATGACCATTGCGCGTGAGGAAATTTTCGGTCCTGTCCTGTCCATCCTTTCCTATGAGAGCGAGGAGGAAGCCGTGGCGATTGCCAATGACACGGTTTACGGGCTTGCCGCCTATATTCACAGCGGCAATATCGACCATGCGCGGCGCATTGCCCCGCAATTGCGGGCAGGGTCCGTGTTCATCAACGCTCCTGCCTGGGATGTGATGGCGCCGTTTGGCGGCTACAAGCAATCCGGCAATGGCCGTGAATATGCCGATTGGGCCATTCACGACTTCCTTGAAATCAAGGGCGTGGTGGGTTGGGGGTGAGGTCTGGACGTTGCGATAAAGTAACGGCCGGCTTTATTCAAAGGCAGCCCGGTTTTGCCGGGGAACAAAGTCACTCTATCCGCCTTTTTATAACCCTTCGTGTTTCCACTCAATCCAGTTTTCCTGTAAGCGGGCGGCTATAGTGTGTTCCATCCGCTTTCCGGTTGTATTTCGTGATTTTATAGAAGATGAATACTCGATGAATAGAAATTTTGTTTTGCGCACTGAATAGTATCGGAACAAAAATTTCTCCCATGGGTTTTTCCGACATCGAAACAACAGGAAGGAAAGACCCATGAACAGGAAGATCAGCATTGCTCTACTGGCTGCATTCGCCGCGTCCGTTTCCACTGCCGCTCTGGCGCAGGAAGGGGCAGTGACAGGGGCTGCTGGCGGCGCCGTTACCGGCGCTATCGTGGGTGGTCCGGTTGGTGCAGCCGTTGGCGGCGTTGCCGGTGCGATTGCCGGTACGGCCATCGATCCGCCGCCGCAGCGCGTTGTCACCTATGTCGAGCAGCAGCCGGTTCCGGCCCAGCCTTACGTCGTGGAGCAGAAGGTCGTTGTCGGCAAGCCCCTGCCGCGTCAGGTCGTTCTGACGCCGGTGCCTGAAGATCCGCATTACGCCTATGCCGTGGTGAACGATCAGCGCGTCATCGTCGATCCGGACTCCTATACGGTCGTTCAAGTCGTAAGGTAAGCAGGCGCAAGCCCTTTGAAATCAGGGCAGGCCCGGTGAACGCAGCTTCACCGGGCCTGCCCTGCTGTGTTGCCAGCAGAGCGGGGCTTTCGGAGTTTTTGACGATTTATCAAATGGTTGTGTGGGTTTACGATTAACCTTACCGCCATGTATAGATGCCTTCGCAATCGCGAAAGATTGTGAACGACCGGGAGGGAAGTTAAAGTCACCCTTATTATCAATGGATTTGCCATGAAGAAGCTGTTGCGAAGATTTCTGGATGCAGGTCCCGACCATGCGCTTGCGCCGGGTAGGGAGCGGATCGTTCTGGATCCTGCCGATTACGCCGCCATTTATGCGATTGGCGATGTGCATGGCTGCTATGCCGAACTTCTCGACGCAGAATGCCGGGTCTTGCGTGATGCCGCAGGGCGGGATGGGCGCAAACTCATTGTGTTTCTGGGCGATTACATCGATCGTGGCCCGTCATCGCGGCGCGTGGTCGAGCATTTGATGGCGCCGCATTCCTGCCGGGACTTCGATCGTATTACCTTGTGCGGCAATCATGATGCTGCATTTGCCGCCTTTCTCGAAAATCCTTCGGAAGGGCGCCGCTGGCTGGATTTCGGTGCTGCCGCCACGCTTTATTCCTATGGCGTCGATCTTGACCGCACATTGGCCGAAGGTGGCCTGCCGCATCTGGCAGAGCAGGTGCGCGGTGCAGTGCCGCTGGCGCACCGGCTGTGGTTTTCGGGCCTGCCGGTCGCGGTTGCGCTTGGACAGTTCGTGTTTGTCCATGCCGGGCTGGAACCGGGCACAGCGCTGGAAAAACAGGCGGATGACGATCTCATGTGGATCCGCGAGCCTTTCTTGCAGCGCGGGCCCGAACTGCCCGTGACTGTGGTTCATGGCCATACGCCCACCGATAACGTCACTTTCGGCAAGAACAGGATTGGCATCGATACCTGTGCCTATGCCACGGGCCGGCTCAGCGTGCTGCGGATCATCGACGGCGTTCCAAGCCTGATCTGATGTTTTTCTCGGGCAAAAAAGGCGGGCGCTGCTTTCCTTCAGCGCGACGTTTTTGCCCGGCTGGTTTCGGCTATGGCGATGCCGCCGAGAACGAGCGCCAGGGCCATGACATGGAAGAAATGCAGCTCTTCCGGCACGATGAGGACGGACAGGATGGTGCCGAAAACCGGCACGAGGTTGACGAACAGTCCGGCCCGGTTGGCGCCGATGATTTCCACCCCGCGAATATAAAGGATCTGCGAGACGAGCGCAGGCAGCAATCCGGTAAAGGCGATCAGCGCAAGGCCGCGCCCGTCCGGCAGCAGGAGCTGGCCGCTTGCCGCCTCCCAGACAACCAGCGGAACGGCCGAGATCACCGCGCCCAGTGCGGTGGCGGCCATCAGGCTTTTCCAGTGTATGGCGGGCTTGAACCGCAGCGCCACCGTATAGAGCCCGTAACAGAAAACGCCTGCCAGCATCAGGACATCGCCGAAATTCAGGCTTAGCGAAAGAAGGTTTTGCAGATTGCCATGGCCAGCGGTGATGGCGACGCCGGCAAAGCTGATGGAAAAGCCGATGACCTGCATGACATGGACGCGAATGCGAAACAGCAGGAAATTCAGCGCGAAGATGATGACCGGCACGCCACCCTGTTCGATGACGGCATTGACCACACTGGTGTAGCGCACGGCGCTGTAGAGAAAACCGTTGAAGGCGGTAAAGCCGATGGCGCCCAGCAGCAAGAGCCGTAGCCAGTGGCTGCGCAATTGCGGCCAGTCTGCCTTGAGCTGCGGCAGCGAAACCACCGTGACGGCCAGCAGCGCCAGCACCCAACGCGCCAGATTGAGAAACATGGGGCTGACATGCCCCACAGCCAGCTTGCCAGCCACGGCATTGCCGCCCCACAGCAATGTGGTCAGCACCAGATAGGCATAGGCTCTGCCCTGCATGGGTTTCCTCTTTTTGTTTCGCCGTGGGGTTTAATCTCTTTGGTATGGGGTTGTGAAGCGTTTTCACTGCGTTTCGCAAGCAAGCGGCCGGGCTCTTTGAAAATGCAGCTTTCTCTCACAAACGTGTCGCTTTTGGCGAAACAACGCAGTATAGATGCGCGGGTTTGGCATGGCCTTGGTCTTCGAGACGGCCAGGCGCTGCAAGGTGACGGTGGCGACGGTGTTTCCGGCGCGCAAGGACAGGATTGTGAAATGACGAATGTCGTGGTGGTGGGCTCCCAGTGGGGCGACGAAGGCAAGGGCAAGATTGTCGATTGGCTCTCCGAGCGCGCAGACATCGTGGTGCGCTATCAGGGCGGTCACAATGCCGGCCATACGCTCGTCATCGATGGCGTGTCCTACAAGCTGTCGCTGCTGCCCTCCGGCGTTGTCCGTCCCGGTAAAAAGGCCGTGATCGGCAATGGTGTCGTGGTCGATCCCCATGCGTTGATCGCCGAAATCGGCCGCTTGAAGGATCAGGGCGTCGAGGTGACGCCGGAAAACCTGCGCATTGCCGAAAACGCCACGCTGATCCTGTCGCTGCACCGCGAGCTGGACGGGATGCGGGAAGACGCCGCCTCCAACAGCGGCACCAAGATCGGCACCACGCGCCGGGGCATTGGCCCGGCCTATGAAGACAAGGTTGGCCGTCGCGCCATTCGCGTCATGGATCTTGCCGACACCGAGGCGCTGGCCGGCAAGGTTGATCGCATCCTCACCCACCACAATGCCCTGCGCCGCGGCTTCGGCGCGCCGGAAGTGGAGCATCAGGCGATCATGGAGGAACTGACCTCTATTGCCGATCGCGTGCTGCCCTTTATGGATAGCGTCTGGAGCCTGCTGGACAAGGAGCGCCGCAAGGGTGCGCGCATCCTGTTCGAAGGTGCGCAGGGTTCGCTGCTGGACATCGATCACGGCACCTATCCGTTCGTGACCTCCTCAAACACGGTTGCAGGGCAGGCGGCTGCCGGTTCCGGCATGGGGCCGGGCGCTCTCGGCTATATTCTCGGCATCACCAAGGCCTATACGACGCGCGTTGGCGAAGGTCCCTTCCCGACGGAGCTTCATGATGAAATCGGCCAGTTCCTTGGTGAGCGCGGCCATGAATTCGGCACTGTCACCGGGCGCAAGCGCCGCTGCGGCTGGTTCGATGCCGCACTGGTGCGCCAGTCCGTCGCCACCAACGGCATCACCGGCATTGCGCTGACCAAGCTCGACGTTCTCGATGGGCTGGACGAGCTGAAGATTTGCGTTGGCTACAGGCTGGACGGTCAGGAAATCGACTATCTGCCCGCCGCCCAGGCCGCCCAGGCACGGGTAGAGCCGATCTACATCACACTGGAAGGCTGGAAGGAATCCACCGTCGGGGCACGCAAATGGGCCGATCTTCCGGCGCAGGCCATCAAATATGTCCGGCAGGTGGAAGAATTGATCGGCGCGCCGGTTGCGCTGCTCTCCACCAGCCCCGAGCGGGACGACACGATACTTGTGACCGATCCTTTTGAGGATTAAGGTTGATTTTCATTAAAAAACAGGGCCATCTCGAAAAATGACATTTTGTTGTTTTTCGAGTGGCCTTGTGGCTTTGCTGCACCCTTTCAATCAGACGTGTCTTTCGGCGAGGACCAAGAGTAATTTCGGATGGCAGATTTCGTAGCAGTTATTCGACGCGCCGTTGACGGCCTTTCGAACAATACCCCGGAAATGCGCGTAAAGGTCTATGAAAAGGCCCGCGGTGCAGTGCGCCGTCAGCTTGAAAACATGACCCCGCGCCCGCCCGAAGAGATGTTGCGCCGCCAGCTCGAAAAGCTCGAGGCCGCCATCGCCGATGTCGAGGCGGAATATGCCGAGGCTTTGCCACCGCTGGAAGACGATGATGCCTATCAGCCGCCGGAACCTGCCGCAGCACCTCTGCCCGTTTTCCATGCCGAACCAGAGCCGGTGCCGGAGCCCGTGCATCGGCCTGAGCCTGAGCCGGTCGCGCCCGCACCCGCGCAGCGCATCGTTCATGAACCGGAACCCCTGCCGGTTTACGAGCCACCCGTAGAGCCTGAGCTTCAGCGCGCAGAACCTGAACAGCCGAGGCCGGTGGAGCCTGAGCCGGAAGCCGCCCCCCATTGGGCGGAGGCCGAGCCGGTGGTTGCGGCGGTGGTCACGCATGAACCCACTGTGGCGCCCGAGCCGGTCGCCCCCGATGCTCCGCATTATCGCGAGGTCGTGCAGGAGCCGCCTGCCTGGGGCGCGCCGCTGACCCAGACCGCCGCAGCCGCCGAAACCGCTGCCCGCCCTTCGCCGGATGACTGGATGGATCAGCATCTGGAAGCGGTCGATGCGCACAGGGCGCAGCCCGTTTCGCCCCATTCCGTTTCACCGGCAGTCGAGGAGCCGGTTCAACCCGTGCGCCCGGTCTCCATGCCTGCCGCGTCCGCGCCGGCCTTTGATGAGGCAAGCGCTCTCAGCGATTTCGACGCTTTCGTCCGTGAAAGTGCTGCCGCCCGCCGTGACTCGCAGCCGCAGGCCGCGCCTGACCTTCTCAACTTTGACGACAAATCTGCCCCGGTCAGCTTTGGCGAAGCGCCAGCGGCGGCGTCGCAAACGGGTGATCCCGACTGGATGAGCGATTTTGCCCCGCCGCCGAAGAGCGAAGCTGCTCCGGCCCGGCAAAAGACCAAGGGCGTGAAAAAGCCGACCCACAGCCCTGAGGAAATGGCGGCCGTCCTGGCGAAAACCAATCGCAAGGGCAAGAGCGGCGGCAAGCGGGGCGTTTTGCCCTATGTCGTCATTCTGGCGCTCGTTCTGGTGGTCGCGGGCGGTGGCTATTACGCCTTTGCGCATCGGGATGTGGTGAATGGTTTGCTGGCAAAAATCGGCATTGGGGCAACGACGCCTTCGCCATCCGGCTCTGCCACAGCGCCTGCGGCAGGCGGTCAGGCGCAGCCCGCATCCGCCGATGCGGCGGCCAGCAATCGCAAATTCAACCAGCGTCTGATGCCGGACGGCAAGGAAGTGGACGAAGGCGCCTCGACCGCAACGCCTGCGACGGGCGAAGGCCGTTCGGTCGCGGCACAATCGGCAGCGGCGGCTGGTGCGACGCCGCCGGTGCAGGCTGCGGCAGCCCCATCCACCACGCCGTTCACCGTGCCGGAAAATGGCCAGAAGGCCTATCTCTATGAGGAGCGTCTGGGGCAGACCACGCCGATGACGGTGCAGGGCTATGTCGTCTGGTCGGAAGTCAAGGAGACAGGCGACAATGGCAAGGCCGAACCTGTGATTCAGGGCCGCATTACCATTCCCGATCGCAGCCTGACGGCGCTTGTCACCTTCAAACGCAACACTGACAGCTCGCTTCCCGCCAGCCATTTGCTGGAAGTGGTCTTCTCCACCGGCGAGAAATTCGAGGGTGGCAGTATCGACAGCGTGCAGCGCGTGGCCATGAAGCGCACCGAGCAGGATCGTGGCGATCCCATCGTTGCGGTTCCGGCCAAGATCACCGACGACACTTTCATGGTGGCCTTCAACGATTTTGCCGAAGTCGTCTCCCGTAATGTCGAATTGCTGCGCACCCGTGACTGGATCGATATTCCCGTGACCTATCGCAATGGACGTCGCGCTTTGATGACGCTCGACAAGGGCGCAAGCGGCAAGCCGATCTTCGATAACGTCATCAAGGAGTGGGCCGCGTTGAGCGGTGGCCAGAACGGTGGCTGACGCAGGCCTTTGTCGGGAAGGGCTATACCGGGCGATCCGGCCTGCCTGCTTTTACAGCGCCGTGCGTTTTATCAAACGCTACAGTACACGACGCTGAGGAATTTGGCGTGGCCTACCCCCCTCTGCCTTGCCAGGCATCTCCCCCTCAAGGGGGGAGATTGCAATACGGACAAAGCGTCATTCTTCAAAGAATAGGTGTGGCGACGGTGTTTTTCAGGAATTCAGGCAGGGCCTTGATCTTGCCGATCTCCCCCCATGAGGGGGAGATGTCCGGCAGGACAGAGGGGGGTAAACCACGGCTAAAACCGTAGCGTCGTGTACTGTAATCAAACGCACAAAGGACGCGGTAACACTTTAAATCTGCTGCATAATTTTCACCTTAAATCGATTCCGATTTAAGAGATTATGCAGTAGAGCATTTTCAGGAAAACCGGTTTCCACTTTTTCTGAAAACGCTCTGAGGCCGGGCCGTTTTCTTTACGGGATCCTTCATGACAACAAATCTCTGCATCTGGATCGTCTCGGCGCTTTCCGTGCTTGGCGTGATCATTCGCCCGCGCGGCTGGCCGGAAGCGGTGTGGGCTGTGCTTGGCGCGGCAATCCTCTTGGTAACGGGTGCCATTGGCCTTGCAGAGGTTCAGGCCGGGATTGGCAAGGGGCAGGATGTCTATTTCTTTCTGATCGGCATGATGCTGCTGTCGGAGCTGGCGCGACGCGAAGGCCTGTTCGATTGGCTGGCGGCTCTGGCCACGGCGCGGGCAGGGGGCTCTTCGCTCAGGTTGTTCACGCTCATCTATGCTGTGGGCATTCTCGTTACGGTATTCCTGTCGAATGATGCAACGGCGGTTGTTCTGACGCCAGCCGTCTATGCGGCAACGAAGGCGGCGCGCTTGCGCAATCCCCTGCCTTATCTGCTCATTTGCGCCTTCATTGCCAATGCGGCCAGTTTCGTGCTGCCGATTTCCAACCCGGCCAATCTGGTGATTTTCGGGGGCGGCGCCATGCCGCCGCTTGGGAAATGGATGGAAAACTTTGCCCTGCCATCGCTTGTCGCAATTTCCGTCACCTTTCTTTGTCTCTTCCTGGTCGTGCGGCGTGACCTTCAGGCAGAACAGCCGGTGCGGGAAATCGAGACGCCGCAGCTTGCACGCGGCGCAAGGCTGGCGGGCTATGGCCTGGCGCTGACGGCAATCATTCTCGTTGCCGCCTCGGCCTTCGGGATGGATCTCGGAATTCCGACCTTCCTGGCGGGCACGGGTACCACGCTTCTGGTTCTGGCCATGAACCGGCAGAGCCCCGTTCCTGTTCTCAAGGGTGTGTCCTGGGGCGTTTTGCCGCTGGTGGCGGGTCTCTTCGTGCTGGTAGAGGCGCTGGACCGCACGGGCCTGACGACCATGCTGGCTGGCCTGCTTCGGGATGCGTCTGCGGACCATCCTTCCGGGGCGGTGATGGGCGTGGGTCTGGTCACGGGGCTTGTCACCAATCTGGTGAACAATCTTCCGGCAGGGCTAGTGGCCGGTGCCACCGTTCAGGCGGCGCAGTCGCCGGAGCGGATTTCCGCAGCCGTGCTGATCGGCATAGATCTTGGCCCTAATCTTTCCGTCACCGGTTCACTCGCCACCATTCTCTGGCTTGCCGCGCTGCGCCGGGAAGGATTGTCCATGGGTGGCTGGGCATTTCTGAAGGTCGGCACGGTGGTTATGCTGCCAGCATTGCTGCTGAGCCTTGCGGCCCTGGCGCTTTTCAGCGCCGGGGGGTGAGCAATTCCGGCGTCAGGCTTCTACCACGCGCAGTGCCTTGGCGCGCTCCAGCGCGTCCTTTTGCACGGCTTCCTGCACTTTTTCAAAGGCGCGAACCTCGATCTGGCGCACGCGCTCCCGGCTGATTTCGAACTCCGCAGACAGCTCTTCCAGCGTCACCGGCTCCTCGGTCAGGCGGCGGGCTTCGAAAATGCGCTTCTCGCGCTCATTCAACACGCTCATGGCGCGGGAAAGCATGTTGCGGCGGCTTTCCAGCTCGTCCTGCTCGATCAGAATGTCTTCCTGACTGTCATGGTCATCCACCAGCCAATCCTGCCATTGCCCGGATTCGCCCTCGCTGGCGCGCAAGGGGGCGTTGAGCGATGCATCGCCGGAAAGCCGGCGGTTCATCGAAACGACCTCTTCTTCCGAGACATTCAGTTTGGTGGCGATTTCCTTGACCTGTTCCGGCTTCAGATCACCTTCATCGATGGCCTGAATACGGCCCTTGAGGCGGCGCAGGTTGAAGAACAAACGCTTCTGGTTGGCGGTGGTGCCCATTTTCACCAGAGACCAGGAGCGCAGGATATATTCCTGAATCGAGGCCTTGATCCACCACATGGCATAGGTCGCAAGGCGGAAGCCGCGTTCGGGATCGAACTTCTTGACCGCCTGCATCAGGCCGACATTGCCTTCCGAAACCACTTCGCCAATCGGCAGGCCATAGCCGCGATAGCCCATGGCGATCTTTGCCACGAGACGCAGGTGACTTGTCACCAGACGATGAGCGGCATCGCGATCCCCATGCTCGGCATAACGCTTGGCCAGCATGTATTCTTCCTGCGGCTCCAGCATCGGAAACTTGCGGATTTCATCGAGATAGCGATTGAGACCGGCTTCACCGGCGGTAATCGAAGGCAGCGTATTGCGGGCCATAAAGCACCCCTTTCGTCCCTGAACCTCCCGGCCTTGGGCAGGTTCTTGCGTGCGGATCGCATGATCCCACACGACACCGCATGAAAGATAGGAATGGTGACTAAAGCTTTCAAGCCTCACTTTCGTCGCAAGGCCCGATATTCGCGCGGGGCCCGATATTCATGTGGGGAGGCGTTCTCTCACGCATCCCCCCCCATAAAGCGTTTTACAGGCTTCGCAGCGCTTCAAGAATTGTTTCCATATCTTCGGGAATGGGCGCTTCGAAATGCATGACCTCACCGGTTGCCGGATGTTCGAAGGCCAGGAGATAGGCGTGCAGCGCCTGACGGTGCAGGGTGTTGACGATGGTGCGGGCTGGTTCCGGCAGGCGGTTGGCCTTGGTACGGTAGGAGCCGCCATATTCGGGATCGCCAATCAGCGGATGGCCGATATGAGCCATGTGAACGCGGATCTGATGGGTGCGTCCGGTTTCCAGGCGGCATTCCACCAGCGAGGCAAGGCAGGTGGCGTCCGGGTTTTCGCCGTAGCGTTCCATCACCTCGTAATGGGTGATGGCTTCACGGGCATCGCCGCCCTCATGGCGCTTCACGGCGCGGCGGGTGCGGTCATGGGCGCGGCCGAGCGGTGCGTCGATCGTGCCATGCAGGTTGCGCGGACGGCCCCAGACCACGGCCTGATAGGCCCGCTCCAGCGGGCCGGTGCGGCCATGATCGGCAAACTGGTCTGCCAGATGGCGATGCGCCAGATCGTTCTTGGCCACGACCATGACACCCGATGTTTCCTTGTCCAGCCGGTGCACGATGCCGGGGCGGCGCACGCCGCCAATGCCCGAAAGGCTGTCGCCGCAATGATGGATCAGCGCATTGACCAGCGTACCGGTCCAGTTGCCTGCGCCCGGATGCACCACAAGCCCCGCCGGTTTGGAAATGACGATAAGGTCGTCATCTTCATAAAGCACCTCCAGCGGAATGTCCTCGCCCTGCGGTTCGGGGTCTTCCGGCTCCGGCAGAACGATCGTCACGGTGTCGCCGGGGCGGATCTTGCGTTTCGGCTCGGTGATGGTGGCGCCATTCACCTCAACGGCTCCCTGCTCGATCAGCGCCTTGACGCGGTTGCGGGAAAATTCGCCCTCAAGCTCGGCGGCAAGCCATACATCCAGACGTCCTTCGGCGTGGTCGGCGGCAATCAGCTCTTTCCTTGCGTCATCGGCTTGGGTAAAGGGTTCGGTCATCAGTTAAAAGTCCTGCTATACGCCAGCCGGGAAAGGTTGAGGTCTCAATGAGCCATATCGAAACGGAAGACCAGGAAGAAAAGCCTCTCGATCCGGCTTTCGAACATGTTCGCCGGAAGATGGTGATCCTTCAGCTCGTTTCCGTCGGGCTGATCCTGTTCTGCCTTATGCTTGTCCTCGGGGCCGTTGTCTACAAGGTAATGCAGTCCAAGGCCAGCGCGCCTGCCGCGCAGCCTGCATCTGCCTTTCCCGTTCCCTCCGGCGGCAAGGCGCTGGCCACCACGGCACGCCTGCCGCAGGGCTTCACCATCAGTTCCACGGCGCTTTCCGGAACGCAGGTGCTGTTCTTCGGCAAGACGGCGGAAGGCGTGGCCAAGGCCTATATCTTCGATGCAGGCTCCGGCAACATGCTCTCCGACATCACCGTCGAGGGGGCGCGGTGAGCCAAACCATCGCCATCACCGATGCGCTCGATCCGCGCATCGGCGAATTCCGGCAGATCCGCGAGCGCGATCTGGTGGGGCGCGAGGGCTGCTTCATTGCGGAAGGAACGGTGGTGCTGCGGCTGTTGATCGCTGCGCACAAGGCCGGTCGCGGCATCGTGGCCGAGAAACTGCTTTTGCTTGAAAACCGGGTGGAAGGTCTGCGCGACCTTCTGCACGAATGGCCGCAGGACCTGCCGGTCTATGTGGCAAGCCAGAGCGTGCTGAGCGAGATTGCCGGTTTTCACCTGCATCGCGGCGTGCTGGCGCTTGGGCGGCGCCAATCTCTATTCTCGCGCGAGGCGCTGCTTTCGGACATGCCCGATGATGCGCTGGTGCTGGCGGGCTGTGGCATTGCCAATCACGACAATGTCGGGGCGATGTTCCGCAATGCCGCAGCCTTCGAGGCCAATGCCGTGCTGCTCGACCAAACCTCCTGCGACCCGTTTTATCGCAAGGCGCTGCGGGTTTCCGTGGGATCGGTGCTGGCAGTGCCGCAATGCCGCGAGGGCAGCGGGCTGGAGCTTCTGGCAAGCCTCGATGCCCATGGCTTCCAGATCTTGCCGCTGAGCCCGGCAGGCATTGTGGAAATTGGCGACATCAAACCGGCGCGCCGGGTGGCGCTGGTGGTCGGAACGGAAGGCGAGGGCCTGCCTGCGGCGGTTATGGAGCGGTTCCAGCCCGTGCGGATCGCACAATCGCCGCGGCTGGACAGTCTCAACCTCGGCACGGCCAGCGGCATTGCGCTGCACGCCATTGCCCGTGCCATGGGACGGGTTTAGAGCATTTGCAGGAAAAGTGCGTTACGCTTTTCCATCCGAAAATGCGTAAAAACAAACAGTCAGAGCCGTATCCGGCAGCCGCGCAATTTTCCTTGCTTGCCGGGATGACGCTCAATCCTGCTTCGTGAGAAAGGCAGGCAGCACGCGATGCAGATGAGCGCTTACAAGGCTCCGGGGCTGGTCGGCCTGCAATAGCGGATCAAGAAAGGCGAAGTCCTGATTTTTCAGGGCGGTCAAGACCAGCATGTCCGCAGCCGTTGCGGCCATCTCCTGCCGCAGCGCCTCGTCATCGGCGGTTTCGATGGCATTGCCGATGCGCTCCGTCAACTTTGCAAAGCGCTCGCGAATGTCTGTTTCCAGCTTTTCCACTGCCGTGGTCAACGAGCCTCTCCCTTTGCGCCGTGCAGCGGCTGCGTCAGCTTTTCAAGCCGCTCTTCCAGCCGCAGCACCTTGTCTTCTTCCTGCATGAGCCGCTGCTCCGCCTTTTGCGCCCTTGCATCCGCCGCCTTGACAACCGCCTGCTGCTCGTCGCGCTCCTGCCTTAGCGCATTGAGCCGCAGGCGCAAATCCTGAATTTCCGTTTCGCGATGCATCACCTCGCGCGCCAGGGCGGTTTTGTCCTTTTCCGCCGCCTCGCCGGAGCGCAACAGGGCCTCGATCTGCAAGTCGCGCTCCACGATGGTTGCCTCGCTGCGATCCAGCACGCTTTTGAGATGTTGTTCCCGCCGGGCCGCTTCGCGGGCATCGGCACGAAGCTGCGCTGCTTCGGTGCTCATCGCATTGATCTGGTCCAGATGGGATTGCTCGTCGCGAAGGGCGCGGCGCATTTCGGCGATTGCCTGATCGGCGGCGACCTTCAAGGCGACCTTGTCTTCCCGCTCGCGCTTCAGCGCATGGGCCAGACGGGCATTTTCCGCGGCGTGAACGGCACGCACCATGTCTTTCTGGGCGCGTACCTCATCGGCGGAAAGTGGCGTGGTGAGCCGTAGCCGGTTTTCCGTGTAGACAACCACGCGCCGCTGGATTGCCGGACTGACCAGGGCCACCAGCAGCAAGGCGGCAAAGAAGCCAAGGGCGAACAAAAGGCCATATTCAATCACGGCAGGCTGCTTTCCTCTCATTCCAGCAGCAGGCGCCCGCTTTCAGGTGCCAGGCGCTCATGACATTTGCCTTAGAGCCTTTCACTGTTTCACGGAAACGGTGAAAGGCTCTAACTGTTTGTTTTTACGCACTTCCGGACGGAAAACCGGTTTCCACTTTTCCTGAAAATGCTCTAGAAGGGGTTCCAGGTCGAGTTTTGGGTCAGTTTGAGATAGCCGACATTGACACCGAGGCGCGCACCGAGCCCCGTGCGGATCGGCACGATCAACTGATTGTTGTTTTTCAACACCGTCATGCCAACGCCCGCCACCACATAGGCCGAGCCGCTGACGCCGCCGAAGCGGGTGTAGAGAGCGTTGACGCTGGGCAGGTTATAAACGAGCATCATGGAACGGGTGCCATTGCCGCCGTAATCCAGGCCAAGCGAGGGGCCCTGCCAGAAGACCGGATGCTGCCCGGCATTCTTGGTGTAAAGCGTGCCTTCGCCATAGGTCAGCCCGGCGATGAAGGCGCCGGAACCTTCCTGGCCGAGAATATAGCCATTCGGCAGGCCATATTGCGAAAAGGCCCTTTCGATGACCTTCGCCAGCGCGCCGCTGGTGGAGCCAAAGAAGGAATGCCCGGCATCAACCACTTCCTGCATGGTATACTGGTCGCCCTGTGCCTGGGCACTTGCCGGCGCCAGAGCCACGGCCAGACTGGAAAACAAGAGCCCCGCAAGCATGAGCGTGGACTGCAAGGCGTGCCGAATGTTGAAAAAGCCCATGGCTTCCTCCCCGGTTATAAACTGTTCGAGCCGCAATTTTCGGCCTGATCGTTATCTTGATGCTTTGGTCTTAACAATCGGTTTACCAAATATGGTGTCATTATGGCGAGGAATGTTTGGATCGAACCCATGCCTTTGCCCGGACTTCGGGCGGGAAGGGGCCGGTCCTGTCCTCGTCTGCGCGCAATCGCGCGGCAGGGAACGCAACAGGCGGTTCCGCGGGCTTGGTCCCGTGTCGCAATCGCTTTAACCTGAAACGGCGTTTTTGATCGGGGGATTGGAAAACGCCTTGCCGTCGAGGAGACTTCGATGCTGAAAAACACCACGCTGACACTGGCAGGGCCAGACCTGGCCGCCCTTCTGTGCAGCCGCGTCTGCCATGACGTGATTTCTCCGGTGGGCGCCATTACCAACGGGTTGGAGCTTCTGGACGAGGGCGGCGCCGATGAAGACGCCATGGAGCTTATTCGCGCCAGCGCGCTGAATGCATCGGTACGGCTGAAATTTGCGCGTCTTGCCTTCGGCGCTTCAGGATCGGTCGGCGCTTCCATCGATACCGGCGAGGCGGAAAAGGCCGCGCGCGATTTCGCCGCTGCCGAAAAGAAGACGGAGCTCACCTGGAGCGGTCCGCGCGCCATCATTGCCAAGAACCGGGTGAAGCTGCTGCTCAACCTCTTCCTCGTGGCCTATGGCGCCATTCCGCGCGGCGGCAACATGGACATCGTTCTGGAAAACCCCGAAACCGAGGCCCGCTTCAGCATTACCGTCAAGGGACGTATGCTGCGCGTGCCGCCGAAATTTGCCGAAATCTGCGAAGGCCGCCTGGAAGAGGCCGTCGATGCCCACTCCATCCAGCCCTATTACACCGTGCTTCTGGCCGATGAATCCGGCATGGAGCTGAAATATACGGTGGGCGAGGGCGAAATCGTTTTTACCGCGCAGACCGTCACGCCTGCGTGATTGTCCTTACTTCAACTCCGACGGTAACTTTTCATTAGCCTCCCCGCTTTACCCTTGGTGAGGCGGGGCAGAAGGCTTGCGGCAGCGCTTTCGGGCCTTGATGCTGTCTTGCGGCAGCATGGCATGGCGCAACGCCCCCGACATGTGGGTGCAAGGGGCAGGCGCGCTTGAGGCAACCATGCCGAACCGGAATTGCGCAACCTGCCGGTGGCCGACCGGGCAATGGCAGGCGTCCGGCCGGGCTGTGATTGCGGGTGCAAAGGGGAAAGTCACGTGAAGCAACTGATGATCGCGGATTCGTCGGATATTGTCCGCAAGGTCGGGCGAAAGATCCTTTCCGAACTCGATTACGAGGTGATCGAGGCGGCTTCCGCGCGCGATGCCCTGTTGCAATGCGACCGTAAACTTCCCGATTTCATGATTGTCGATGCCGGTCTCGATGGTGCGCTCGATCTGATTACCAATGTGCGCTCCATTCCCGACGGCAAGGACGTGAAGATTTTTTACTGCGTGATCGAGGCAGACCTGAAAACCATGATGGCGGGCAAGCGCGCCGGCGCCAATGATTTTCTGCTCAAGCCCTTCGACCGCAAGATTTTGACGCAGGTGTTTTCCAACCGCGCAGCCGCCTGACCGGCGCGTCAACATTTTACCGCGCCCTGCGCATTATCAAACGTGCAAGCTGGCTGTAACGCTCTAAAATCGAGCCATAATTTTCAACCTAAACCGAGCAAGGCTGAAGGAATTATGCAGTTGGTGGAGATGCCGGGCGAACACAGGCGGTAGGCCGCCCGAGAACATCCTACAGCGCCGTGCGTTTTAACAAACGCCACAGTACACGACGCTGAAGTATGTCGGGTGGCCTACCCCCCCTCTGCCTTGCCAGGCATCTCCCCCTCAAGGGCAGGGCTATTGCATATGAGCGATCATTGAGATGAGGAACTGATCGTCCCATCCCGCTTTTTTGATTTTTCGTCGGATGGATGCTTTGTCTGGGTGCTGGCGGATGATGTTGAGTGCGAGTTTTCGCAAGATAGAGAGGTTTTGCGGGCCGTTGTCTTTGCGATTACGGGCCGCATCTTCACAGAAGGCTACGTCGAGTACCCAGTGTAACTGGTTTTCGATCGTCCAGTGCGCCCTGACTACCCGCAGGAAAGCCTCGGCACTGATTTCC
>NZ_JHXQ01000027.1 GCF_000621665.1 Allorhizobium undicola ORS 992 = ATCC 700741 | reverse complement strand
TCCTCTTCCATCTCATCAGCAGGCTCTATGAGCGGACATCGATCATCGTCACGACAAACCTGGCCTTCGGCGAGTGGCCAGCCGTATTCGGCGATGCCAAAATGACCGCCGCTCTGCTCGACAGGCTCACCCACCATTGCGAGATCGTGGAAACCGGGAACGAATCCTGGCGCTTTAAAAACCGCTCTCAAAGCTAAAGCCGAAAAGACAAACAACCCGCGCCCGCAGGCCCCTGCGCTAAATGGAGAGCTCCGGGCCTACGCGCGCTGACCCGATGCAACCAGAGGCAGGGGTCCCTTTTGGGAGCCGATAAGGGGTCCCGTTACGACGCCGATTGACAAGCCGTTGCTGACCGCACGCAGCAAAGTCTTTTTGAGGTAAAATTAAACCGTGTGAAAGACTCTTGAAAAGCGACAATGTAGATTCGATGCGCCCAACACAAAGTAACCTTGCGCCCTGCATTGTAGTTGCGCCGCACGCAACAGAAGACTGCCCTATTTTAGAACTTAAAGCGGTACTTGAGACAGGTACCCATTTTGCACTTGATATCGGCATCAAGGAAGTTGCGCTGAGCTTTGCAATTGATGCCGGCATAACCGTCATTCTTGGCGACGTGGGGCGGCTGGCAATCGACCTCAATCGAGATCTCGATGAAGCTTTTGCCTCGAGCCGGCCATGGGCCGTTCCATTCGTACTGGATACTCAGTCCAAGAAACAGCAGAGAGCCATGTCGATCACGACATAATAAGTCCGCCGTCCACATTTATCGTCTGACCGGTGATGTAGGTGGCGTCTTCGGATGCTAAAAACGTGACCAGCGCGGCCACTTCGGCAGGTGTTCCGGCGCGACGCATGGGGATGTTTTGCACCCACTCGGCCATCAATTCTCCGGGTTTGTAGTCGCCCAGCATTTCACCCCAGACGCGGTCATTATAGTCCCACATCTCGGTGTGGATGATGCCCGGGCAGATGGCGTTGACGGTGATGCCCTCGGCCGCCAGCTCTTTGGCCAGGCTTTGGGTCAGGCCGATCACGCCGAATTTCGAGGCCGCGTAATGAGGGGTATAGATGAAGCCCTGACGTGCCTGGCCGGACGCCGTATTGACGAGGCGTCCCTTTGTTCCGCTCTGACGGAAGCGGCGGATGGCCTCCTGGCAGCAAAGGAATGCTCCCGTCGTGTTAACCTCCATGTTAAGGTTCCATTGGTCTTCAGTCAAATCCTCGACCTTCGAGATGGTAATGACGCCAGCGTTCTGAACAGAAACGGAGAGTGCCCCGATTGCCGCTTCCGCAGCTTCGTAGGCGTCGCGGACTGCTGCGGCGTCACGGATATCGAGCGTAACGCCGAATGTTTCAGCGCCGGTTTCCTCGGCCAGCCTGGCGGCGATGTCTGCTGTGTTCTTTTCCACTGCGGCGATAGCGACTTTTGCGCCCTCTTCAGCAAAACGGCGGGCAATGCCATAGCCAATGCCTTTATTGCCGCCGCTGACGAATACCGACTGTCCCTCGAAACGCTTCATATTTCCTCCTGATGGAACCCTGGAATTTGTTAGGAGCCGACCAGACGTTCGGCGGTGAATTTGTCGGTGACGAGAACGTCGATCACCCCGGTTCTGAGGGCGCCGGCAATGGCTTCCGTCTTCTTGGCGCCACCGGCCAGGGCGATGACGCGGTCCACGTTGGAAAGATTTTCGAGCGGCAGGCCGATAACCCGGTCATCGAGCGGCGTTTTGACCGGACGCCCGTCCCCGTCGAAGAACCGCAGTGAAATATCGCCAACGGCGCCCGCCTGTGCGAGATCGGCCAGCTCCTTTGCGGAAAATATGTTGCCGGAGCGGGCAAGAAGTTCCGACGGCTCGACCGCGCCGACGCCAACGACGGCGAGGGTAATGGAGCCAAAAAGATCGATCGTTTCCCGTACGAATGGATCGGACAACATCAGGAGCTTTGCTTCGCGGGAGGTCGCGACACCGGGTACGGCAAGTAGCTTCGGTTCTGCCTCAGTCAGTCGCGCAAGCCGTGTGGTGATCTGCGTGGCGTGTGTCTGTACCGATGGATCGCCCATCCCTCCAAGGGTTTGTACGATGTATTTCGCCTTTGCGCCTTTCAGCGGATGGATATTCTCCACCATCTTGAAAATGGTCTCGCTCCAGCTGGATACGCCAATGATCTCGTTTTGGGAAAGCGTGACCTCCAGAAAGTGGGCGGCTGCCTCGCCGATCCTTGCCATGATAGCGCCGTCGCGATCCTCGCTACAGTCCACGACGATGGCTTCCGGAAGATCGAAGCGCTCGCGCAGGCGGTTCTCAAGTTCGCTAAAGGTACCTGCGGGCGGTATAATGCTGGTCCGCACGATCCCCTCGGCTTCCGCGCGCTTCAACATGCGGGAAACCGTTGCCTGCGACAGGTGCAAATGTTCGGCAATTTCGGCTTGTCGCCTGTGCTCGCTGTAATACATCTGTGCGACACGCGAGATAAGTCGGAGTTCGTTGATCCTACCCATTTATCCTCCTGGAGCGTTGCCGGTCACGACGGGCACTCCTTTGTCCAAGTGTGAATGTTTATTCAGTCTTAGCGGAAGGAATTTTCAAGGTCGAGCGGGCAATGGCATCCTCCCAGGTCGCCAGTTTCTCACTTCTGTTCGATGGTGCGGGTATGATTTTCGTGCCACTGGCATTAAGCTTGGCAATGGTTCGAAGGTCGGACCAAATTCCAAGCGCAAGCCCGGCGAGATAGGCTGCGCCCAATGCCGACGCTTCCGGCGCGTCGCGCTGGATGACGGTATGTTGCAGCATGTCGGCCACGCATTGCATCAGAAACCGGTTCTGGCTCGGGCCGCCATCGACAAAAAGACGGCCGAAGCCGGTTGGCGATTGCGCGCCCATGGCGGCGAAGACATCATGGACCTGAAAGGCAATCGAATCGACGACGGCCCGTGCCATCTGGGCGCGGGTGGTTGAGAAATTGATCTGGGAGAACAGGGCGCGACTGTCCGAGTCCCAGTAAGGCGCGCCAAGGCCGACGAATGCGGGGGCGAAGCCGGGGCCTCCCGGCGTGGCGGTGGCGGCGAGTTCCACGAGGGTCGCGATGTCCGGCAATCCAAGGATTTCCACCATCCATGGAAGCGAGGAAGCAGACACGAGAATATTGCCCTCGAAGGCGAAGGTCGGCTTGCCGCCAAGCCGCCATGCGACGGTCGTGGTAATGCCCTGCTGTGGCGCGATGAATTCCGGCAAGGTGGTCATGACGGAAGACCCGGTACCGAACGTTACCTTGCCGTCGCCGGGGTTGAAGGCGCCGTGGCCAAAAAGGGCCGCGTGACTATCGCCGATTGCCGCCAGGATTGGCGTACCGTCCTTGATACCAGGCAGGTTTTTCGTCACGCCAAAGTCGCCGCTACTGTCTCGGACCTGCGGCAAGGCATGGATGTCGATGCCGAACAACTCGCAAAGCTCGTCGCTCCATTGCTGGCGATTGAGGTCGAGTGCCTGGCTGCGTGCGGCATTCGATGCATCGCAAGCATGAACCTGGCCACCTGTAAAGCAATGAATAAGCCAGCTATCGATGGTTCCCAGCCTTACGCTTCGCCCCTTGGGCGCCCGATCCAGAAGCCAGCGCATTTTTGCGCCGGGAAACATCGGGTCTATGGGAAGACCCGTGAGCGCTATGACACGGTCAGAATGGCCCTTTTCGATCAAGTCGGCGCATTCGCTCGCCGTGCGACGGCACTGCCAACTCAGAACCGGCCCAAGCGGCTCTCCTGTTTGGGAATCCCAGATGGTAACGGATTCGCGCTGGTTCGAAATTGCGATGGCTTCCACCGAGACACCGCCGGGAGCAGCTGCAAGGCAGGCATTGATGGCTTCGCAAACGGATACCCAGATCCGGGTGGGGTCTTGTTCCACCCAGCCGGGGTGTGGATAGGAAATGCCAACCGGCGATGAGCCTCTGGCAAGAATGGCTCCCGCCTCCGAAACCAGAATGGCCTTAGAATTTGTCGTGCCCTGATCGACTGACAAAATGGCGCGTATCATTGTGTTCTCTTCCCGGCAGGCCTTGAGGGTAAGCGATAGGATAACACTACCGATCGGACTGATTGATCTGCGAAGCTCTCATGAAGACGGTGCCGCCCACGTTTCCGGTGGGAAACATGAGCGGCTGGGAGGAAACTATTTTCTCTCGATCAGCGCTTGCGCGGCATCGGCAATGGCGTTTGGTGCCATGCCGAATTCATCCAGCAGCCACTCGGCAGAGCCGGTATGGGCAAAAACGCCGGGAACGCCGAGGCGTTTCATGGGAACCGGAGCGCATTCGACAACCACTTCGGCAATGGCGGAGCCGAGGCCGCCATAGATGGAATGCTCTTCCGCCGTCAGGATCGCGCCGGTTTCTCTGGCGGCCGTAATGATGGCCGTCTCATCGATGGGGCGCACGGTCGCCATGTTCAGCACGCGGGCACTGATACCGCGCTTTGCGAGAATGTCGGCCGCTTTGACCATGCGATGTGTAAGGGTGCCGTTCGCGATCAAGGTCAGATCTGAACCATCGCGCAGGAGATTGGCCTTGCCTACTTCAAAAACATGGCCTTCGGGAAGAAGATCCGGTACGCCGACGCGCGAAAGACGCAGGAAACACGGTCCGGCATAGTCCGCGGCCCATTTAACCGCTGCCGCGGTTTCGATACGGTCGCATGGGGCGACGACCGGCAGGTTTGGCAGTACGCGGGTCCAGGCAAAATCCTCGATGGAGTGATGCGTTGGTCCAAGTTCGCCGTAAGCCATGCCGGATGAAATGCCGATGAGCTTCACGTTTGCATTGGAGTAGGCAAGATCGGCCTTGATCTGCTCAAGGGCGCGACCTGTGAGAAAGCAGGACGCGCCGCATACGAACGGCAGCTGGCCGCCATTGGCAAGTCCGGCACCGACGCCGACCATGTTCTGTTCGGCAATTCCGACATTGACGAGGCGTTCGGGAAATTTCGATTTGAAGCCGCCGAGCTTGGATGAGCCAACCGAGTCATTGCAGACAGCCACGACGCGCCGGTCGTTTGCTGCCAGCGCCTCGATGGTTTCGGCAAAGGCATCACGGCAATCATAAAGATTGGCGGAAGATACGGTCCCGTTCATCAGAGTGCCTCCGAAAGTTCTTTGACGGCTATGTCATATTGTTCTTTGCTCGGAACCTTATGGTGCCAGTCTACCCTGTCCTGCATGAAGGAGATGCCGTGGCCCTTATTGGTATGGGCAACGACGCAATGTGGCCGCTGGCTGCGATGTTCGAGCGCGGTAACGACCTCGGCCATTTCGTTGCCGTTAATTTCCGTGACATCCCAGCCAAAGGCTTCCAGCTTCGGGCGAAGCGGGGCGATGTCATTGGTTTCCGAAAGAGCCGCGCCCTGCTGGAAACGATTATGGTCGATGATGAGCGTGAGATTATCGAGGCGGAACTGCGCAGCAGCCATGATGGCCTCCCAGTTGGAGCCCTCCTGCATCTCGCCGTCGCCTGTCATGACATAGGTCCGGTAATCGGCGCCCGATAGTTTGGCGGCTTTCGCCATTCCAACTGCAACGGGCAAGCCGTGGCCGAGCGGGCCTGTATTTGTCTCGACACCCGGCACCTTGTTACAGTTCGGGTGGCCGTTGAGACGCGAATTGGGCTGGAGGAAGGTGGAAATTTCCTCTTCCGGAATGAAACCGCGCTTGGCCAGCGTTACATAGAGCGCGCAGGCGGTGTGACCCTTGGAAAGCACGAAGCGGTCTCGCGCAGGGTTTTTCGGATCGTCTGGCCAGATACGCAACACGCGGAAATAAAGTGCGGTCATGATGTCGATGGCAGACATTTCCCCGCCCACATGACCAGCGCCAGCTTCGAAAACGGCCTGCACGTCGCGCAGGCGGATCTGACGCGCGACCTGCTCAAGTTCTTCGGGCTCCATGGGGTCCTCATCAAGATGCATGAATGAATAAATATGCGTGTGGTTTTATAATTGCAGAATGGGCTTCGGTGTCAAGTCCGAAACAGCCAATTCCTGGGTTTTCCTGAACCGTTCGGTTCGAAAATCCGGCTATTGACAAGCTGTTCGGACTTGAATTATGCATTTTACACCGATACTGAATAAATATGCTAATCGGTTTAAGCGATCAGGCCTGCACAATGGGGAGGAACCATGGCGGTGTTGGAGCACAAGGACGCGACCGTCCAAACCAGAAGTCCGCTCGCCTGGTTGAGTGGTGCGACAGGGCCTCTCGTGGGTCTGCTTCTGTTGTGTCTGTTTCTTTCCTTTGCCAGCGATAACTTTCTGTCGCTGCGCAACGGCCTGAATATTCTCGATCAGATCACCGTTCTTGGAATTATGGCCGTTGGCATGACCTTCGTCATTTTGCTTGGTGGCATTGATCTCTCGGTCGGATCGGTATTGGCGCTGTCCATGATGATCATGGGCTGGACGGCCAATGTCGCCGGGATGCCCATGGCTTCGGCGATCCTGTTGGCGCTTCTGGCATCCGGCCTTTGCGGTCTTGTTGTGGGTATCCTGATCACGGCTTTTCGCGTCCCGGCCTTTATCGCCACCCTTGCAATGATGTCGGTGGCGCGCGGCATAGCGAACATGATCACCGACGGCCAACAGATCGTCGGCTTTCCGGACTGGTTCATGATGCTTGCCATCGACCGGCATTTCGGAATTTTGACGGCCACCGTGCTGCTGATGCTGGTTGTGGTTGCCGTTTCCTGGGTGTTCCTGCGCTATCGCGCCGAGGGTCGCAGGGTCTATGCGGTCGGCGGAAATGCTGAAGTGGCGCGTCTTGCAGGCATCAATGTGCCGCTGGTCACGATCTGTGTTTACGTCATCTGCGCGGTTCTGGCTGGTCTTGCCGGTATCGTTCTTGCTGCTCGCCTGGATTCGGTCCAGCCGTCGAGCGGTTTTGGGTACGAACTCGATACGATTGCGGCGGTCGTCATTGGTGGCACCTCCCTTTCCGGTGGCGCTGGCGGCATTGGCGGAACCCTGATCGGGGTTCTCATCATCGGCGTGCTTCGCAACGGGCTAAACCTTCTCAATGTCTCGCCCTTCCTGCAACAGGTTATCATCGGCGTGGTCATCGTGCTTGCCGTGGGCGCAGAGACGCTGCGTCGCAGAAGAGGCTGATTTTCAGGTTCCGGCGGAGGAGCTCCGCCCAGACAGACCATCTCCCTCTCAAGGGAGGGAGGGGATAAGCGGCATAGGGAGGAGGCTCAGTGTCCCGAAGCCATAACCAAACGGAGGAAAACAACATGAAGCTTTCTCGCATTTTGCTGGCATCGGCCGCATTCGCTCTCTCGCTCAACGCTGCCAGCGCCGCTGAAGTCAAGAAGATCGGTCTTGCTGTCGCCAACCTTCAGGCGAACTTTTTCAATCAGATCAAGCAATCGGTTGAGGCGGAAGCCAAGGCGCGCGGCATTACGGTTGTGACTGTCGATGCCAAGGGCGATGGCCCCACGCAGGTCAACCAAATCCAGGACCTCCTGACGCAGAATATCGACGCGCTGATCTATATTCCGGCAGGTGCTGCTGCTGCGACCGTTCCGGTCAAGCTTGCAAAGGCCGTGAAGGTTCCGGTGATCAATATTGACCGTAACGCCGATGGCGCGCCGGGCGATACCTTCCTTGCCACGGACTCCGTTACCTCCGCCAAGGCCGTCTGCGATCACATCATCAAAGAAGCTGGCGGTAAGGGCAAAATGGTCATCATTCATGGCCAGAAGGGCACGACGCCGGAAGTGGACCGCACCAAGGGCTGCATGGAATCGGTCAAGGCCAACCCGGATGTGAAGATCGTTGCCGAACAATGGTCCAACATGTGGAGTCAGGACGAAGGCTTCCAGATCATGCAGAACATGCTTCAGGCCAACCCGGATGTCTCCATTGTCTTCGCGCAGGCGGATGGCCTTGCGCTTGGCGCCGCACAGGCCATCAAGGTTGCAAACCCGTCGCAGAAAATCATCGTCGGTGGATTTGATGGAGACACCGCAGCGCTCGAAGCCCTGAAAAACGGTGTTTTCAACGTCACGGCAACGCAGCAGACGCAGAAGATGGGTCGCACCGCTGTCGAAATGGCCGTGAAGATCGTGGCGGGCGAGAAGGTTCCGCCGGTTCAGCTTCTCGATGCAACGCTGACAACCAAGGATAATGTCGCAGGCTTCATCGCCAACCATCCTTGATCGATTTAGAGCGCTTTTCGATCTGATTGAATCAGATCGGCGCTCTAACGTCTTATTTTTGAAGCATAATCTTATCGATCCTCGTTTCACTCAGGTCGGATTATGCTCTAGAACCCGCCCGGTGAACACTGTTTCACCGGGCGCGCTCCGAGTTTTTGTTTTCGCGCATTTCCGGACGGAAAACGGTGACTGTAGTTTTCTCCGGGCAATGCTATGGGGCGCTTTTTGACCTTGTCGGGTTGAATCGCGTCCGGCATTTTCGAGCCGATGAGGTCTGGCGACCCGGCTCTTCTGCTTGGCAGTATTGGGAGGGTCCCCGTGATGCGTGAGCCGGTTCTTTCGCTGCGTGGCATCAGCAAACGCTATGGTCCGCTTGAGGTCCTGAAGAATGTCGATCTCGATGTCCATGCAGGCGAGGTGGTGGCGCTTTTGGGCGAAAACGGCGCAGGAAAATCCACGCTGTCAGGTATCATCGCGGGGTCGCGCGCGCCTTCGCAGGGCACGATGACATGGCTTGGTCAACCCTATGCGCCCGCCTCGCCGCGTGACGCCATCGACAAGGGCGTGGTCCTGATCCACCAGGAACTGAAGCTTCTACCCGAATTGTCTATTGCCGAAAATGTCTTTATCGGACGCTGGCTGATGAAGAACGGCAAACTGGACCGCGCGGAAATGGTTCGGCGCGCACAGGAGCAATTATCGCGCCTGAACCTTCATATTCCTGCGACCCGAAAAGTGGCAGGACTGTCCACCGCAAACCAGCAGCTTATCGAGATTGCAAAGGCCCTGACATTGAATGCCAGGCTGCTTATTCTCGACGAGCCGACGGCGGCACTCGGCGGAGCCGAGACACAGGCGCTGTTCGAACAGGTGCGCAAATTGCGGGCAGAAGGCGTCGGGATCATCTATATTTCACACCGCATGGAAGAAATCCGTCAAATCACCGACCGCATCGTCGTTTTGCGCGATGGTGTGCGCGTCAACGAGTTTGCCGATAGCGCAACGCCCGTGCGCACCGTCGTGGAAAGCATGGTGGGCCGGTCGCTGGAGCGTATGTTCCCGCCAGTGCCCGAAGCGCAGGATAGGGTGGTGCTAGAGGTAAAAGGCTTGACCGGGGCAAACAATGCGTTTCGCAATGTCAGCTTCGATGTGCGGGCTGGCGAAATTCTCGGGATCGCCGGGTTGATCGGTGCGGGCCGAACGGAACTCGTGCGCGCCATTGCCGGCGCCGACGCGATTGCGGCAGGAGAAATCCTTCTGGATGGCAGGCCACTGATGCTGAAGACGCCCGCGGACGCTATCGATCATGGTATCGTCATGGTGCCTGAGGATCGCAAGATTCAGGGGCTCGTGGTGGACCATGAAATCGCAGAGAATATTCTCTATGCCAACCTCGATCTTCTTGGTACGGGCTGGGTCACGCCTGGCGGGAAACGCCGTTTTGCCAATGCTGCGATATCGAAATTCGGTGTGAAGGGATCCGGTGAGCAGCCTGCATCAGACCTTTCCGGCGGCAATCAGCAAAAAGTCGTCATCGCCAAATGGCTGGCGCGCAATCCGCGTGTCGTTGTGCTGGACGAGCCGACACGCGGCATTGATGTCGGCGCGCGTGCAGGCATTTACGATATTATCGTCGATCTGGCGAAACAGGGCGTGGCAGTGATTGTCGTCAGCTCCGATCTGGAAGAGGTGCTGGGCGTGTCGGGTCGCATCCTCGTTCTTGCCCAGGGAAATCAGGCTGGAATTCTTGACCGTGAAGAAGCAAACGATGTCTCGGTCATGGAACTGGCGACAATCTGAAGAAGGGAGTTCCTATGTCCACCATAACCCTCAACGCGCCGAAACTCTTCGATCTTTCCGGTCGGGTCGCATTTGTCACCGGTGCCGGTTCCGGCATTGGTCAGCGTATTGCCATGGGTCTGGCACAGGTTGGCGCCGATGTCGCGCTGCTCGACCGCCGTACCGATGATGGACTGGCACAGACGGCGGATTTCATTGCCAATCTAGGCCGAAAGTCGGTTGAGGTCGCCGCAGACGTGACAAGCAAACAGGCGCTGGTCGATGCGGTGGCCCGAACAGAAGCGGAGCTTGGTCCGCTTGCGCTTGCGGTCAATGCGGCCGGTATAGCCAATGCAAACCCGGCGGAGGAAATGGAGGAAAGCCAGTTCCAGACCATGATGGACATCAACCTCAAGGGTGTCTTTCTCTCTTGCCAGGCAGAAGCGCAGGCGATGCTGAAGCATGGTGGCGGTGCAATCGTCAACATCGCGTCCATGTCAGGCGTCATCGTCAATCGAGGATTGACGCAGTGCCATTACAATGCCTCCAAGGCTGGCGTGATTCACATGTCCAAATCCATGGCGATGGAATGGGTTGGTCGCGGAATTCGCGTCAACACAATCTCGCCCGGCTATACGGCAACGCCGATGAATACCCGCCCGGAAATGGTGCACCAGACCCGGCTTTTCGAGGAGCAGACGCCGATGCAGCGAATGGCGCATGTAGACGAAATGGTCGGACCGGCAATTTTCCTGCTTTCCGATGCGGCAAGCTTTGTGACGGGTGTCGATCTTCTGGTGGATGGCGGTTTTTGCTGCTGGTAGGCGGCGTCGCGTAAAACCTTTCCGGATCCGGCTTTCCGTTCAGAGTTGTAAAAGACAAGAGCCTGGACAATGTCCGGTGAACATTTTGTTCACCGGACGCGCTCCAGATGGTGGCGCAGGATCAGCGGGATCATGCCGCCGTGATTGAGGATTTCCAGTTCCTGGTCGGTTTCGACGGCGGCTTGTGCATGGATCGCCTGCCGAACTCCGGAAGCGTCAATCAGCGTCAGGGGGATTTTTCCACGCGGCGTGACCTGGTCGGCCTCGATTTCGATTATGTCCGATATGCCGACGCTGAATGGTCCATCTGCGGGAAGGATGATCGGAAGAACGCCCATGCCGATCAGGTTTGTTCGGTGAATTCGTTCGAAGCTTTTTGCAATGACGGCGCGTGCGCCAAGCAATGCCACGCCCTTGGCCGCCCAATCGCGTGATGATCCCGCACCATAACGTTCTCCGGCCACGATGACCACGGAACGCTCTTCCTTTCTGTAACGCTCTGCGACATCGAACAAGGCGCCTTCCTCAAGTGTCGGCGCGTGGATCGTCGATAAGGCGGGGCGTCCGTCAATCAGAAGGTTGGCTGCGGTTTTGTTGTCGAACAGGCCACGGATCATGGCTTCCCAATTGCCGCGCCGTGCGGCATACACGTTGAGATCCTTAGGAGGATTGCCTGCGCCTGTCAAATAGCGACCGGCCAAGCTCTGCGCATTGATCTGACCGGCAGGCGAGATATGATCCGTCGTCATATCGTCGCCAAGAACCAGCAACGGATGTGCTTTATAGCGGCCTAGCCGGCTTGGTGTGGTTGCAGCGGCAAAGGGCGGACGCCGGATATAGGTCGAACTGGCATCCCATGGGTATTTTGACGATGCCGGCGCATCCAGCTCTGCCCAGGCCCTGTTTGCGGCAGCGCGGTGAAAGGCGGCGGCGAAGTCGTCAGGTCTTGAGTAGTCCCTGACGACCGCCTCGATCTCCTCATCGGCCGGGAGGAGATCACGCAGATACACGGTTTTCCCGTCTGCCGTCTCCGCGACCGGTCTATCCATGGGATCGTCACAGATTTTCCCCAGAAGAGCCATGGCGACGACGTGCGGAGGCGATGCCAGAAAGCCGAATTGCAGGCTGGGATGAACCCGGCCGGGAAAGTTACGATTGCCCGATAGGAGTGCCGTAGCGATTGTGCCATTGGCCACGGCTTTTGCCATGTCCGGCTGGAGCGGGCCGGAATTGCCGATGCAGGTCGTGCAGCCGTTGCCGACAATCCCAAATCCGACGGCTTCCAGCTCCTCCAGCAGGCCGCTTCGCCGGAGAAAAAGCTCTGCCGATGGCGATCCGGGTGCCAGCGACGTCTTTACCCAATGCGGCGGGCGCAGGCCCAAAGCGCTGGCCTTGCGTGCAACCAGGCCGGCTGCGGCCAATAGACGTTGGTCAGACGTATTGGTACAGCTCGTCACGGCGGCGATGGCAATGGCGCCGTCCGGGATGCCATTCGTCACTGGTTCGAATTGCCGGCCAGCCGCAGTTTGCAGTGCGCTGGCTGCGGCGTTGAGGGAAAGCTTGTCCTGTGGGCGCCGTGGTCCGGCTAAAGTGGGGCCGACGGTTGCGAGATCGATAGCGATGACCCGTGTGTAGCGCGGCTCGGTTTTCGCGTCGAACCATAGACCCATAGCCCTGGCGACCTCTTCGACCAGGGTGCAATGCAGGCTCGCGCGTCCGGTCTGTCGAAGATAGGCGACCGTCTGCTCATCAATTGGAAAGTAGCCGGTCGATGCACCATATTCCGGCGCCATATTGGCAACCACAGCCCGGTCGCCTGCTCTGAGCGTCGAGACACCGGGTCCGAAAAACTCAACGAACTCCCCCGAAATCCCGTGACGGCGCAGGACATGCGTTACCTCAAGTGCAAGATCGGTTGAAAGCACGCCTGGGGGCAATTTGCCTGTCAGCCGCACGCCAACGACATCCGGAAGGCGGATGGTGACAGGCAGACCGAAGAAAACACTTTCCGCCTCCAGGCCTCCGACACCCCAGGCCAGCACGCCTATTCCATTGATCATCGGCGTGTGGCTATCGGTGCCGATCAACGTATCGGGCGTGGCCCATTTTTCTCCATTCTGTTCCTCGATCTGGATAACTGTCGCCAGTTGCTCGAGATTGATCGTGTGCATGATGCCGGTTCCAGGCGGATGGACCCTGACGCCGGGAAGAACGGTCGTTGCCCATTTCATCAGTCTGTAGCGCTCACTGTTGCGCTCCATCTCCCGATGCATGTTGAAATCCAGGGCATCGGCCATGCCATAGCGGTCAACGCCGACGCTGTGGTCTACCGACACATCGACGGGAAGTACCGGTGTAAGGCCTGCCGGATCGCCCCCAGCCTCAGCGATGGCGTCACGCATGGCGGCAATATCGACAAGGGCAGGTACACAGGTCGTATCGTGCATCAGAACCCGCGAGGGGTGGAAGGCGATCTCGGCATTGCTTGTGCCGTTCTTCAACCAATCCCTCAGGTTTTGTGCGGCTGCGCTTTCAAGATGTGGGGTCTTGCGGACGATGTTTTCAAGGAGGATGCGGTGAACCCATGGCAGCCGCGCCAGGTCTTCGCCGAAGATGCCGACAAGATTGACGGCATTGAGATCACCACTTGACGTATGGATGCGCTGTATGGCCAAGATGGCCTCCTAAAAATGACTTTTATGATTTAAAAAGCCAATATTGATTGACTGTCAACGAAAAAACCGACGCAAATTGGCTTTATCTGTGCTATCGCATCCAAATTGTGAGGCCTTGTTCTTTTCCCCGGCCTGCCGATGCGTTATCCTGCCTCCGTTAAAGGACCGCTTCAGGACAGGTAAAATGCGCTCAAGCCAGTTGGCTCAGACCATCGCGAATGAAATCACGCTGCTCGTCACGTCCGGGGAGCTGGTTGTGGGCAATCATCTGAAAACACAGCAGCTAGCCGACAGGTTCGGCGTTTCGCGCTCGCCCGTGCGGGAGGCGATGGAGATGCTTGCCGCGCAGGGGCTGCTCGAGCAGAAAGAAAATCGCGGTTTCTTTGTCAAGGAGATCACGGAGAGCATCGCCGAACGTGTGCGCGAAGATGCCGAGCCCTTCGAGGTGGCCAACGACTATCAGCGTCTGGCGGAAGATTGGCTTACGGATCGGATTCCGACCGAAGTTACCGAGCAGATGCTGAGAGAGCGCTATGACCTGACCAAGGCGCAGGTCAGCGATGTACTGATGCGGGCTGCGCGGGAAGGCTGGGCGGAGCGAAAGCAGGGCTACGGCTGGCGGTTTCTTCCCGTGGCCAAAACGCCGGAAGCATTCGAGCAGATCTATCGCTTTCGGATGCTGATCGAACCGGCGGCAATGCTGGAGCCGGAGTTCCGGCTTGACCGGAAAATCATCGAGGAACAACGACGCATTCAGCTGCGGATGCTGGATACCGACATCGAGCGACTGCCGGCCGAACGGCTTCTTCACAATGGCGCGCTTTTCCACGAAGAACTCATCAAGATGTCGAACAATCCGTTTTTCCATCTTTCTCTCATGCGGGTGAACCGAATGCGGCGCCTTCTTGAATATCGCTCCCGCGTTGATCGTAGCCGCACTGTTCGTCAATGCCAGGAGCATCTCGAAATCCTTGATCTTCTTGAGCGCGGCGAGGTCGTCGAGGCATCCTATGCGATGCGCCAGCACCTCAGCGGTGCGCTCTCCAAGAAATCGCCCGTGACATGGTCATGGTCGCATCAGGCACACGAAAAAGAAATTCTTACAAAATAGTTATTGTATTTTTGGATTTAAAAAGCCAATAATCTGCCTGTGACATTGCGCGGCGATCCCGCTCGTCGCTTCATGGGAGATTATCAGATGAGAATATTCGTGACGCCGTGTGATGGGATCGGTCCCGAGATCACAGCGGCTACAATGGAGGTCTTGAAGGCCACCGATGCGGCCTTCGGGCTGGGGCTCGAATATCATTTCGAGGACACAGGCTTCACCAGCCTGGAGAAGTTTGGAACCACCTTGCGCGACGAAACGATCGAGCGGGCGCGCAGCTTCGATGGCATCATCCTTGGGCCGCAGTCGCACATGGATTACCCGGCCCGCGACAAGGGCGGTGTGAATGTTTCGGCCGGCTTTCGCGTCAAGCTCGATCTTTATGCAAATGTCCGTCCGGCCCGCTCTCGGCCGTTCCTCAACGATGCCAAGAAGATGGATCTCGTCATCATGCGCGAGGCAACCGAAGGCTTCTACCCGGACCGTAACATGTATGCCGGCACCGGCGAATTCATGCCGACTCCGGATGTTGCGCTTTCCGTGCGCAAGATCACGGCCCATGCGTGTGAGCGCATAGCGCGTCAGGCTTTCCTTCTGGCAATGAAGCGTGACAAGAAGGTCACGGCGGTTCACAAGGCAAACAATTTCATCCTGACGGACGGGTTGTTCATGCAGCAGGTCCGCAAGGTTGCGGCCGAATTTCCCGAAGTTACCCTCAATGACGTAATCATCGATGCGATGGCGGCACATCTGGTGCGCGACCCGTCCCGTTTCGATGTGATCGTGGCGACAAATTTTTATTCGGACATCCTTTCGGACCTTGCCAGCGAACTTTCCGGCAGCCTCGGTCTTGCCGGATCCATCAATGCCAATGCCGAGACCGGTCTCGTCTGCGCCCAGGCACAACATGGCTCGGCACCCGATATTCAAAACAAGAACATTGCCAACCCGACATCGCTTATCCTGTCGGCGGCGATGATGCTGAGCTGGCTTGGTGAGCAGCGTGGTCTGCCGCAATTCGAAGCCGCCGGTGCGGAAATCGAGCGCGCCGTCGATGAGGTGCTTGCCAATCCTTCATCTCGTACCCGCGACCTCGGCGGCAATATCAATACAGATGCCTTTGGTGCGCTTGTTGCCAGGGCCGTGCAAAATCGCGGCGGCGACCGAAAGGTTGTCAATGCCTGATAAAATGCATTTTGGCATTGGGAAAGCCAATAATGCATGATCGGAGGAGGCGAGGACATAAGTCCTCGCTTATATGCCCGGAGGAGAATGGAGCCGGGCGCTTTTGGGGAGATCAGAAATGAACATGCATATTGCAGGGCGGTCTACAGCTTTGGCTGTAACGACGGCGCTTATGACCGCATTGGCAACCGCCGCACTTGCGCAGGAAATTCCTGCCGGCTATCCGGCCGATTACGCCGACCTCATCGCCAAGGCGAAGAAGGAGGGCACGGTCTCGATCTACACATCCACCGATGCCGCCCAGTCGCAGAAACTGCAAGACGGCTTTACCAGGAAATATGGCATCAAGATCGCCTATAACGATCTTGGCACCAACGGCACCTATAATCAGGTGATTTCGGAGGCCGCGGCCCGCCAGACAACCGCCGATGTCGTCTGGAGTTCGGCTATGGACCTGCAAATGACGCTCGTGCAGGAGGGCTATGCGAGCGAATATTCCTCGCCCGAGGCTGCGAGGTTGCCAGCCTGGGCCAACTATAAGAACGCCCTCTTCGCAACGACCGTTGAGCCCATCGGGGTGATCTACAACACCAAGGCGCTTGCAAAGGAAAGGCTGCCGAAAACCTATGCCGACATGATCACCTTTCTGAAGGACAACAAGGCGACACTCCAGGGCAAGGTGGCAACCTTCGATCCTGAAAAGTCAGGCTCCGGTTTCCTTCATCATTCCAACGATGCCCGCAACCGCAAGGATTTCTGGGATCTTGCCAAAGCAATGGGCGCAGATGGCGCCAAGATCTATTCGAGCTCCGGCGGCATGAAGGAGACGGTGGTATCGGGCGAAAACGTCATCGCCATCAATATCATCGGTTCCTATGCGCTGGATTGGGTCAAGGAAAGTCCAAATCTCGGCGTGCATTTCGCGAAGGATTATACGCCGGCCTTTTCGCGTCTGGCGCTGATCACCAAGGATGCGCCGCATTCGAATGCGGCCAGATTGTTCATAGACTACATGCTCTCGAACGAAGGCCAGTCCCTTCTTGCGGCAGGCGGCCTGCCATCGGTGCGCGAGGATGTTACCGCCGGCCTCAACATCAAGACGCTCAATGAACGGGTTGGAGGTGGCCTGAAGCCGATCGCCGTCGATGAAGGCGTTCTGGAATACATGGACCAGATGAAACGGGTCCAGTTCCTCAACGACTGGAAGGCAGCCCTCGGCCGCTGATGCTTCGCTCACCGCGGCGCTGTCCGGGCGTCGCGGCTCCGCTCCTTCATGCGAGAGGCAAGGAATGTCTACCCACGCTCAAGCACCGGCCGCTATCGAGCTTTCGAAAGCCGCAGCCGAAAAGAAATATCCAGCGAAAATGCCGCGCCACGGCAATGCTACACTTTACAGGCGTATCGTCATCAGCCTGCTTGCGATCGCGGTGCTGGCTCCGGTCGGCCTGATCGTCTATCAAAGCTTTCTGACCGCCGCCTTCTTCAGTCCGCGCGCGAAATTCGGTCTCGACGCCTACCGCTATGTTTTCTTCGACAGGAATTTCTATCGTGCGCTCGGCACGACCGCAGTCTTTTCCTTCGGCATGGTTGCGATCGCCGTACCGCTTGGCGGCCTGCTCGCCTTTTTGATCACACGCACCGACATCAAGGGAAAGCGCCTGCTGGAAATCCTTGTTCTGGTGCCGATGTTCATCTCCTCGATCGTGCTGGCCTTTGGCTATACGGTCTCCGTCGGTCCGGCGGGTTTCGTCTCGCTTTTCGTCCGCGACCTGATCGGCGTGGTGCCCTGGAACATCTACAGCCTTCCGGGCATGATACTGATTGCCGGCTTGAGCCACGTACCGCATGTCTATCTTTATGTCTCCTCCGCAATGCGCAATCTGCCGTCCGATCTTGAGGAGGCGGCGCGCACGACCGGGGCTTCGATCTGGCAGGTCTCGCGCGACGTGACGCTGCCAATGGTCCTGCCGGCGCTGATTTTCGCCGCCGCGCTCAATATCCTGCTTGGCTTTGAAACTTTCGGCATTCCCCTGGTGCTTGGCGATCCGAACGGCATCATGGTGCTCACCACCTATATCTACAAGCTTACGACGTTGTTCGGCACGCCGACTTACCAGCTTATGGCCGTTGTTGCGGTGGTCCTCGTCCTGATCACGCTGCCGCTGGTGTGGATGCAGCGCAAGCTGTTGCGCAACTCGCGCAAATATGCGGCAATGGGCGGCAAGGGCGCACGGGTCTCGACGCTCAAGCTCGGACGAAGCGGCCAGATCATTGCCCTTTCGATCATTGGGCTCTGGCTCTTTGTCTCGGTGGTCTTGCCGATCGGCGGTATCACGGCGCGTGCTTTCGTTGATGCCTGGGGGGAGGGCGTCAGCCTTTGGGATCAACTGACATTGTCGAATTTCAGCCGTATGCTGGAGGTGCCGAGCCTTTATAACGGCATCGTCAATACCATCCTTCTTTCGGTTGTCGGCGGCGCGGCCGCGGTTGCAATCTATCTGGCGGTTGGGCTTGCCGGACACCGGAATTGGGGAATGTCGAATGCAGTGCTCGACTATATTGTCCTGTTGCCGCGCGCCCTGCCGGGTCTGGTCGTCGGTCTGGCATTCTTCTGGGTGTTCCTGTTCGTTCCGTTCCTCACGCCATTTCGTCCCACCCTGGTCAGCCTGTTCGTTGCCTATCTCGTCGTCGGCCTTTCCTACGGTTTGCGGCTGTTGCAGGGCACCCTCATTCAGGTCGCTCCCGAGCTGGAGGAGTCGGCGCGCACGACCGGCGCCACCATCGGGCGCACCTGGAAGGATGTGGTCATCCCGATTGTCCGGCCAGGTCTGGCCGGTGCCTGGGCACTGATCATGATTATTTTCCTTCGCGAATATGCAACGGGTGTCTACCTCATGGGCGCCGGCACCGAAGTGATTGGCTCGCTCATGGTTTCGCTTCTGCAAACCGGCGCCATGAACACCATTGCCGCGCTCGCACTCATCAGCATCGTATTGACAGGCGCAGGTCTCGCACTCGCCCTGCGTTTAGGAGCAAAAATCCATGACTGAACTCGTTGTCAGCAATGTCGAGAAATGGCTGGGCGGTCTGCAAATCCTGAAAGGCGCCTCTTTTACCGCACAGCGGGGATCGATCGTCGCGCTTCTGGGCGCGTCGGGGAGTGGCAAGACCACGCTGCTGCGCTGCATTGCCGGGCTGGAACAGCCGGAAGTCGGCCAGATTGTCATCGGCGGCAAAACCGTTCTTGACGGTCAGCAGAAAATTGCGCTTCCACCCGAGCAGCGCAATATTGGGCTGGTTTTCCAGTCTTATGCGCTCTGGCCGCACCGGACCGTCAAGGAGAATGTCGGCTACGGCCTGAAGTTGCGCAATGTCGCTCAGGCCGATATCGAAAAGCGCGTGCAGGCTATCCTTGAGCGGATGGGGCTTGGCCATCTTGCGGATCGTTTTCCCTCGCAGCTTTCCGGCGGGCAGCAACAGCGCGTCGCAATCTGCCGCGCGCTCGTCTACGAGCCGCGCGTTCTGTTGCTTGACGAGCCTCTGTCCAATCTCGACGCCAAGCTGCGTGAGGAGGCGCGCTACTGGATTCGAAAGCTGATCCTCGATCTGGAAATTTGTGCAATCCTCGTCACGCACGACCAGAGCGAGGCGCTGGCGGCTGCCGACAATATCCTTCTTCTACAGGACGGTCGGATCGTACAGCAGGGTGCCCCACAGGAAATCTATTCCAACCCGAACAGTTTTTATTCAGCCGATTTTCTGGGCGCCAATAATATCGTCAAGGCGAAGGTCAAGACCGTGGATGGGTCCCGCGCTGTCATCGGCGGCGAGAATTGGGATTTGGCAGGCACAGTGCTTGAGGCATCGGGCCTTGGCGCCACGAAGGATGCGCGTGCGGTAATCCGCGTCGAGCAGATCAGCGTGAGCGATGAACCCCATCCCGGCGCGATCGAAATGAGCCTCGACGACAGCATCTATCTTGGCGATCGCTGGGAGTATCGTCTGCGTCGAGGGGATTTTGTCGCCAAGGCGCATGGGGCCAGGCAATTGCGATCCGGAACCGTCTGGGCGCGCATTCCACCGGAAAGCGTCTGGGTGTTTTCGGCGGGCCAGAAATAGTCGGCCCTCAAGCGGCGGCTGGCCGTCCTGCATGGCGGCCAGCAGTCTCGCTGGAGCATTGACGTCAGGCCGCATGTCCGGCGGCATTGCTCTTACTTTTTGTGTTGACGCATTTGCAGACGCAGGACCGAACCCAGGTCTTGCCGGAAATGCTCCAGGATTGCCATCATGACAAGACAGCCAAGGATCGCGCTTATTCACGCAACGGCAATTGCAATCGATCCGATCAAAAACGCTTTCGACACCGGCTGGCCGGAGGCCGACCGGGTCAATATTCTGGAAGACAGCCTTTCGCTCGACAGGGCGAAAGACAGTGCCGTTACCGACCGGATGATGGAGCGCATTCTGGCGCTGTCGAAATATGCCCGCATGATTGGTTCCGATGCCGTCCTCTTTACCTGCTCTTCCTTCGGCACGGCAATAGAGCGGGCGGCATCCGTTCTCGATATACCCGTTCTCAAACCCAACGAGGCGATGTTCGAGGAAGCAATCCGCAGTGGCGGACGAACTGCCATGCTTTACACCTTCCCGCCAGCGCGGGAGGGAATGGAGACTGAATTTCGCGAGGAGGCCGCGCGCATAAGCCCTTCCGCCGAAATTGAGAGCTTTCTTGTCGAGGGAGCCATCGACGCGATCCGCGCTGGCGACGAAGCCACCCATAATCGTCTGGTGGCAGAGGCCGCTGCAAAGCTTGAGGATTTCGATGCGATCACGCTTGCGCATTTTTCAACGGCACGGGCGCGGGGCGCGGTGCAGGCGGTCACGCCCATTCCGGTTCTGACCAGTCCTGACGCAGCGGTTGCGAGGCTGCGCCGTCTGCTGACCTAGAGCATTGTCCCGAAAAAAGTGTCGTCACGGTTTTCCGTCCGGAAATGCGTAAAAACAAACATTGAGAGCGTCCCGTGAAACAATGAAGCGGCCTGGCGCAGGCACTTTGAAACTGCGGTCGAATTGGGAGGAAACATTTATGAGCAATGTAGTGCTGACACGCAGGCAAGCGATGCAGGCAACGGCGTTGGGGGCTGTAGCGGGCATGGTTCTCGCTCCCGATATGGGGGCTGCGCAGGAGGTTCCGTTCTCTGCGGGAAATACCGCTCCAAAGTTCAAGCTGCCGCCAAAAGCCTGCGATGCGCATTTTCACATCTATGACAGCAGATTTCCGGCGGCGGCCAATGCGAGCCTCATACCACCGGACGCGAGCGTGAGCGATTACAAGCGGCTCAAGACGCGGCTCGGCTTCGAGAGAAGCATCATGGTCCAGCCTTCGACCTATGGCACCGATAATTCCTGCCTGCTTGAAGCCTTGGGCAAGCTCGGCAGCAGCGCAAAAGGGATCGCGGTGGTCGATACATCCGTAACCGATGCCGAACTCAAGCGCCTGGACGCTGCCGGGGTTTGCGGTATCCGGTTTAACCTGGGACGAGCAGGCGCGACGACCGAGGACATGATCGAACCTTTGTCGAGGCGGGTTGCTGACCTCGGATGGCATATCCAGGTTCATATGAAGGGGGACGACATCGCCAGGCATTCCAGGCTTTTCCAAGGGCTTCCCGTCACCATCGTCTTCGACCATCTCGGACGTATCCCGCAACCTGACGGCACGGCGCATCCGGCCTTCAAGGTCGTCGCCGACCTGCTCGATAAGGGCAAAGCCTACACGAAGCTTTCGAGCATCTATCAGGATACGTCGGTGGGGCCTCCAACCTATGACGATATGGGCCAGGTTGCGAAAGCCTATATCGCGCTGGCGCCAGACCGCGTGCTCTGGGCCACCGATTGGCCGCATCCCTCTCCCGGCAGGTTCGGCAAGCCGGATGATGCCTTGCTGTTGGATCTTTGTGCGCAATGGGCGGGCGACGACAAGACCCGACAGAAGATCTTTGTCGATAATGCCGCCGGGCTCTACGGCTTCTAAGCCGCCGATACGCTGAAAGAGAGGGTTACGAATGCTTCTCGGGGTCATTGCTGACGATTTTACCGGTGCGAGCGACATCGCGAATACGATCGCGAAAGGACTGTGCGGGGAGGGTGGGCTGCGCACCGCCCAGTTCCTCGGCATTCCCGAACAGCCGGCGCCCGGTGGGATCGAGGCGGGCGTTATCGCCCTCAAGTCGCGCTCCATTCCGGCGGCAGAAGCGGTCGAACAGTCGCTGGCCGCGCTTGCCTGGCTTCGGGCGCAAGGCTGCGGCCAGATCATTTTCAAATATTGCTCGACATTCGACTCGACGCAGCAAGGTAATATCGGTCCCGTCGGTGAAGCGCTCGCGAATGCGCTGGGTGTGAAGGGCGTGGTGGCGTGTCCTGCATTTCCCGGTGCCGGGCGAACGCTTTATCAGGGCCATCTTTTCGTGAAGGACAGGCTGCTCAATCAATCCGGGCTTGAGCATCACCCGCTCAATCCGATGACCGATCCCGACCTCAGGGGCTGGCTGCGGCTCCAGACAAATTCCCCGGTCGGGCATGTCGCATGGGCAAGGGTGGCCAAGGGCACGGCCGCAATTGACGCCGACCTCAAGCAGGCTTCCGAGGCTGGCGAAACCATGGTTATCGTGGACGCCGTTTCGGATGACGACCTTATTGTTATCGGCGAGGCGCTCCGGGATGCCCCGTTGATAACAGGTGGCTCAGGCATCGCGATCGGGCTGCCACGCAATTTCATCCGCCGAGGCCTGGCCAAAGGCAGCAAGGCTGTGACGCCTCCGATAGCCGGCCCGGAAGCGATCCTCGCCGGCTCCTGTTCGGGTGCGACGCGGGGGCAGGTGGATCAGCACAAGGCAAGGCATCCCGCCCTGGCTCTCGATGTCGATAGCGTCATGACCGGTGAAACGACATCGCGTGAGGCCGTCGAATTCATCACAACCAATCACGGCAAGAGCCCGCTGGTCTACTCTTCCGGCACGCCAGAAGAAGTCGCAAGACTTCAGGAGCGTTACGGACGCGATAAGGTTGCCCACACCCTCGACCGGCTGTTTGCCGATACCGCCCGTGAACTCGTCGCACGCGGCGTGCGGCGTCTCGTCGTCGCTGGCGGCGAAACCTCGGGCGCGGTTGTTTCAGCACTCGATCTAGGCCCGCTTGCGATTGGCCCCGAGATCGATCCGGGCGTGCCCGTCCTTGTGTCGGGCGGCAGTCGGCCCGTCGCGCTGGCATTGAAGTCGGGCAATTTCGGAGCGCCCGACTTTTTCGAAAAGGCGCTTGGGAGGCTCGAAGGAAAATGAGGGACGAGACCCGCATCCGTGAAGACATTGTTCGGCTGGCGAGGTCGCTCTACGACCGCGGTTATTCCGTGGGATCGGCAGGAAACATCAGTGCCGCCGTGGACGACGGTATCTTGATGACACCGACCAATTCCTGCCTCGGCTTCCTCGATCCGGCCAGAATTTCCAAGCTCGACCGTGACGGCAGGCATGTCTCGGGAGAAAAGCCTTCCAAGGAAGTCTTTCTTCATCGGGCCTTCTACGAAACGCGGCCACAGACGGGCGCGGTTGTGCATCTCCATTCGACGTTTGCAACAGCGTTGTCCTGCCTCGCAGACACAAATCCCGATGATTGCGTGCCACCGCTGACACCCTATGTCGTGATGCGGGTCGGGGAGGTGAAATTGTTACCCTATGTCCGCCCGGGCGACGAAAAAATGGGCGACATGATCAGGGAGCTGAAGGGCAGGTATGCCGCGGTGCTGTTGGCCAATCACGGCCCCGTGGTCAGCGGCAAGGATATTACATCCGCCGTCTATGCTGCCGAAGAGCTGGAGGAAACCGCCAAACTTCTCGTGATGTTACGCAACTGTCAAACCCGGCTTCTGACGACTGAACAGGTGCAGGAGCTCAAGATTGTATTTTCCGGATATTGAGGACACTATGAAGACCGCCGATCTCGTCGATGCTCATGGCGATGCCGTTCGCTTCTGCAATCTACCCTTCATCAAGCTTGGAAAACGAAAGCTTTTCAGCGGACCGATCCACACAGTCAAATGCTTTGAGGATAACGCGCTGCTGAAAGCCGAGCTTCAGAAGCCGGGCCATGGCCGGGTGATGATCGTCGATGGCGGCGGCTCAACCCGTTTTGCGCTTCTGGGAGACCAGATCGCGCTCATTCTGAAAGAAAATGGCTGGGCTGGTATTGTGATCAATGGCTCGGTCCGCGACAGCGCCGAAATCGATCTGATGGATGTCGGCGTGTTCTGCCTTGCCACCACGCCCAGGAAGTCATCGAAGGATGGTGCGGGAAAGGCAGGAATCAAGGTCAGCTTCGGGGGCGTCGATTTCCTTCCGGGTGAATTTGCCTATGCCGATCATGACGGTCTTCTTGTCTCTGATGCGGACTATACAGCGCCGTGCGTTTTATCAAACGCACGAAGGACGCTGTAACACTTTAAATCTGCTGCATAATTTTCACCTTAAATCGATTCCGATTTAAGGAATTATGCAGTAGGGCGCGGGTGACACCTCGATTGGTTGAGGCGATGGCAGTTTCGCCTCGCTTCGCGCCGGTTCATGCCAAGCGGGCTGTTTCAGACGGAAAGCCATCACCTAACACTGTTGGCTGCGCCTTTTGGACCTGCCTGTCACGCCGACCTGAAATTCGTGGTGCTTTCGCGGATTGGGTCGGCTCCTGTCATGCTGTGCGCGGCAAAATTCTGCGAATTTTTTTTCCACACCACCGAACGGAAATCCGATGATAACATCCATAAATCCCGCTGACGGCCTCCCGATTGGCACCTACGATCTGCACGACGACGCCCATATAGAGCGTAAGCTCGCCGCTGCCTCGCTCGCCCAGAAGGAGTGGAGAAAAAAGCCGGTTGAAGAGCGCGTGGGGCTACTGGTCGCCATGGCGAAAGCGCTGCGGTCCGGCAAGGGCAAATATGCCGAAATGATTACCCGCGAAATGGGCAAGCCACTTGCGGAAGCGGAGGCCGAAATTGAGAAATGCGCCTATAACTGCGATTTTTATGCCGAACATGCACCACAATACCTGGCGGACGAGGCCGTAGCGTCGAACGCCACCGAAAGCGTCGTGGCCTTCGATCCACTTGGGGTGGTCCTGGCGATCATGCCGTGGAACTATCCGTTCTGGCAGTTTTTCCGGTTTGCTGCTCCTGCCTTTGCTGCCGGAAACGGCGCGATCCTCAAACATGCCAACAACGTGCCGTCCTGTGCGCTCGCCATCGAGGAGATCATGCGGGAGGCGGGCTGCCCTGTGGGCTTGTTCGCGACCCTCCTGATCGAGCCGTCGAAAGTCGCGGGTATCATTGAGGATCACCGCATTGCCGCCGTAACGCTGACGGGCTCGACCGAAGTCGGTGCGATCGTTGCGTCACAGTCTGGAAAAGCACTCAAGAAGCAGGTGCTCGAACTCGGCGGCTCGGATCCCTTCATCGTGCTTGCGGATGCCGACATCGAGGAAGCAGCAAGGGTGGCGGTCAAGGCGCGCTTCATCAATGTCGGTCAGTCCTGCGTCAACGCCAAGCGCTTCATCGTCGAGGATGCGGTGGCGGACAGGTTCGTCGAGTTGTTCTGCGCCGGTGTTGCTGCGCTCAAGGTGGGGGATCCAATGGAGCGCGACACCAATATCGGGCCGATGGCGCGAAGAAACCTGCTCGATACTCTTCATGACCAGGTTGAACGCACCGTTGCAAGCGGGGCGGCACTGAGGGCGGGCGGGCATCCGATTGAGCGACCGGGCTTTTATTATGCGCCAACGGTGCTCGACCATGTTACGCCAGACATGGCGGCGTTTCGCGAGGAAACATTTGGACCAGTCGCGGGCGTCATCAGAGCGCGGAACGCGGACCACGCAATTCAACTGGCCAATGACAGCGAATTCGGGCTGGGTTCTGCGCTATGGACCCGTAACCTGGACCATGCACGCACGCTCGCACGGCAGATCGAGGCCGGTGCCGTGTTTATCAACGGCATGACCGCGTCCGATCCCCGCTATCCCTTCGGCGGCATAAAGCGCTCGGGTTATGGTCGTGAACTGGGCGTTTACGGAATCCGCGAGTTCGTGAACATCAAAACAATCTGGGTCGGACCGGCAAAGGCCGCCGCCCTGACGCCGAAAACAGCGCAATAGGAAAATACAAATGGCCAAGCCAGCAATCCTGCGACCAAATGAGCTCAAGACCAATGAACGCGGGGGTGGTGCGCGCACCACGCCGCTGGTGACGCGGGCGTGTGGATCCACCAGCATGATCAACGGCATCACCGCTTTTGATCCGGGTGCGGCAATCGGGCTCCACAGGCATAATTGCGAAGAGAGCGTGATGATCCTTGACGGTCAGGCGATCGCCGAAATCGATGGCGTGCAATATCCACTCGGACCCAACGACACCACCTGGATTCCGGCAAACGTCCCTCATCGCTTCATCAATGCCTCTCAGACGGAGCCCATGCGTATCTTCTGGATCTATGCCTCGATCGATGCGACACGGACGATGGTCGCCACCGGAGAGGAACGGCCAATCGATGCGGAACACGGGACGGAGCAGAAACCATGATTGGCAAAGTCCTGAAAGCTCCCCGCTGGCGGACTTTGGATTGCCGCGTCCTTTGAGCACTTTATAAAACGCGCAAAGGACGCTTTCCCGGTGTCTAGGCTTGCATAAATGCAAGCCTAGCCGGCGACTGTTCGGACCGAAGCCGCCGATGGCAGTTAGTCGATATTCATTGGCGTATCATTGAGATACGGCCATGCGGCAATTGCCTATATTGACGAGGGTTGCTGTTTTGGTGTCGCGGCCGCAACTTGCACCGTCATCGGCAAATTCGGGAGATTGGATCGTGGTCGAATCATTGGTTGATCAGGACCTTGGGTCGTCAGAGGCAGGTTTTCATCCCCATACCTCTCATTGGGGTGTCTTCTCGGCGCGGATGACAGGAGATCGGCTGGAAGTCAGGCCGCATCCGGGTGATCCCGACCCGAACGAGATACTCCAGAATTTTCCCGCCGCACTGCGCCACCGCGCCCGTATTGCCCAGCCGATGGTTCGCAAGGGCTGGCTGGAGAACGGTCCCGGACCGGACAGCCGCCGTGGGCGAGACGAATTCGTTCCGGTGTCGTGGGAAACGGCGCTCGACCTGCTCGGCAAGGAACTTTTGCGTATCCGCGACGGGGCTGGTCCCGGGGCGATCTTTGGCGGCTCCTACGGCTGGTCGAGTGCCGGTCGTTTTCATCATGCCCAGAGCCAGATCCACCGCTTTCTCAATGTCGCCTGCGGTGGCTATGTCCGTTCGGTGACGAGTTATTCCTCCGGATCGTCACAGGTTCTCATCCCGCATATCATTGGCGATCATGAAGGGCTTACCAAGAGGAACGTTTCCTGGGAGCAGATCGCGGAGCACACGGAGATCGTCGTGGCCTTCGGCGGTATGGCTCTGAAGAATGCGATGGTGGCTGGCGGCAGTGTCAGCCAGCATGTCGAGCGTCCCGCCATGCAGCGTGCCGCGGCGCGCGGCTGCAATTTCGTGCTGGTCAGTCCCTTGCGATCCGATCTGCCGGAGGAGGCCATGGCGGAATGGGTGTCCTGCACCCCCGGCAGCGATACGGCCCTGATGATGGCGATTGTTCACACGCTGGTCGTTGAAGGCAAACACGATCGGGCCTTCCTGGAACGCTATACGTCCGGCTGGCCGGTCTTCGAGCGTTACCTGCTGGGCGAAACGGACGGCCAGCCAAAGGATGCCGCCTGGGCGGCGCCGCTCACCGGCGTTTCGGCCGGGGACATCGTTGCGCTTGCGGCAAAGCTTGCCGGCAAACGTTCGCTGATCGTTGTTTCGCATTCGTTGCAGCGCGCCGAACATGGCGAACAGCCGGTCTGGATGGGCATGGTGCTTGCCGCCGCCCTGGGCCAAATCGGGTTGCCCGGCGGCGGCTATGCTTATGCGCTCGGCGCGATTGCCTATTACGGACGCCGTTATAATGCCGTTCCAATTCCAACGCTGTCGCAGGGACGCAACGGCATCAGCGACTTCATCCCTGTTGCACGCATTGCCGACATGCTGCTCAATCCTGGCGATTCCTACCGTTTCAACGGCGAAACCCGCCAGTACCCCGAGATCAAGCTTGTTTACTGGGCCGGTGGCAACCCGTTCCATCATCACCAGGATCTCAATCGTCTGCGCAAGGCGTTTGCCCGGCTTGACACGCTTGTTGTCCATGAGCTTGCCTGGACGGCAACCGCCCGCCATGCCGACATCGTCCTGCCTTGTACGATGACGCTTGAACGTGAGGATATTGGCGCCAACTCCAATGATCCCTTGCTGGTGCCGATGCATCCCGTCGCGCGTCCCTATGGTCAGGCCCGAGACGACTATGCGATCTTTGCAGATCTCGCGGAACGGCTCGGTGCACGCGAGGCCTTCACGGAGGGGCGAACAGTGCGGCAGTGGCTGGAGCATCTCTACGGGCAGACCCAGGCGGGACTGGCCGAGAAGGGACTGCCAGCGCCGGATTTCAACGAATTCTGGGAAGGCAATGGATTGCTGATGCCGCAGAAGCCCGACGATGGCGGGTATTTGCGCGCCTTTCGCAACGATCCGGATGCCAATCCCTTGCCGACGCCGAGTGGCAAGCTTCAGATCTACTCCGAGACCATAGCGAGCTTTGGAGAGGCCGATTGTCCCGGCCATCCCACCTGGCTGGGTCCGGTCTATGCTCCCACCGAGGCAACGCCATTCGTGCTGATCTCCAATCAGCCAAAGACCCGGCTGCACAGCCAGCTCGATTTTGGCGGTCACAGCATTGCCTCCAAGCATCGGGGCCGCGAGGTGGCCACCATGCATCCAGAGGATGCGGAAATGCGCGGTATCTCGCAAGGCGATATTATCCGCCTGTCGAACGAACGCGGCGCCTGCCTCGCCAGTGCCGCGCTTTCCGACAGCATCCGGCGTGGCGTGGTCCAGCTTGCGACCGGCGCGTGGTACGATCCGCAGGATCCGAAGGAGGAGATGCCTCTTTGCGTGCACGGCAACCCGAATGTGCTGACCCGCGACATCGGCACATCGGCGCTGGCCCAGGGGTGCACAGGCCAGTTGACCAACATTCAGGTGGAGCGCTTCGAAGGCAACCTGCCGGAAATCCGGGCATTCGATCCGCCGGTGTGATGGCCTTCAGGCTTGACGTTGTCGGTTGCACTTTTGAAAGTGCGCAGGCGGTATGCGAACATATCTCAAAAGACCTGTTGAAAGCGATCTGGAGCGGTGACAATGAAGATAACCAAAGTCGAGACACTGGAAATCGATCTCTCCGGAGAAAACGGTATCGCGCTCTGGCGTCCGATCTTCGCGCGCATTCATACGGATGAGGGCATTACCGGGCTTGGGGAGGCGTCGCTGGCCTTCGGCACGGCATCGGAAGCCGTCGGCCCCATGATCCGCAAGCTGGGTGAACGCTTTGTGCTGGGGCACGATCCCAACGATACCGAAACCATCTGGGAACAGATGCTGCGGCAATCCTTCTGGGCGCAGGGCGGTGGGCCGATCATTTTCGGCGCAATGAGTGCCCTTGATGCGGCGCTCTGGGACATCAAAGGCAAGGCTGCGGGCCAGCCGGTACACCGCCTTCTCGGCGCGAGAACGCCTGAGCCGCTGCGTTGCTATGCCAGTCAGCTGCATTTCGGTTGGGAGGCGCAGCACAAGATGCACGACGATCCGGCCGAATATCGTGCCACGGCGCAAAAAGTGCGGGAGGAAGGTTATGACTGCGTCAAGCTTTGCCCGGTCTATGTCGCGCCGGGCGGCGGCCGGGCACGGCATCGCAGCCTGCTGACACCGGAAAGCAGAAATGTGGCGCGTGCCCGAATGGCTGCTGTCCGGGAGGGCGTCGGGCCGGACGTCGATATTATCCTTGAATTGAACGGGCTGACCTCGACCGCATCTGCCTTGCAGATTGCGGAATTATGCGCCGAATTCGACATTCTTTTCGTTGAGGAACCGACACACTACAATAGCCCCGATGCTCATCTGAAAGTGGCGTCACGCTCGCCTATCCCGATGGCAACCGGCGAGAGACTCTATACGCGGTGGGGTTTCCTGCCCTATCTACAGGCGGGCGCTATCGACATGATCCAGCCCGATATTGGTCTTGTCGGAGGAATTTCCGAGGGCATGAAAATCGCCCATCTCGCCCACGCCTACGACGTCGGCGTACAGACCCATATCTGCGGATCGCCGCTGGCCACGGCGATTGCGCTGCAATTCGAAGCGGCTATTCCGAATTTCGAAATCCATGAACATCATACCTTCGCGCTCAAGTCCTGCAATCGCGATCTGTTCGAGGAGGACTTGCAGCCGGTCAGGGGCCGTCTGGCTGTGCCGACCGCGCCAGGCTTCGGCATGACGCTCAGGAAAGATGCCGAGGCACGCATGGAAATCGCTTCGGTCGCGCTGAAATAGGACTTTTCTGTCAAAGTCTGTGATCTAAACCGGGGGCCGTTTTCAAAAGGTCTATCATGACCACTTCGGTCTCCTCGGTTGCCTCGATCGTTATCTCGGCTTCATCGGTCACGAGGCAGCCATCGCGTGGACCTATCGCAATACCGTTGACGCGAATGGTGCCGCGGGTTGGTACGAGATAGGCGCGACCCTCGGTAATCGGTTGGACAATCCTTTCCTGGACGGCCAACCGGGCAGCGAGCAGACGAACATCTGCCTCGATCTGGAGCGCTGCTGCGTCTTGACGGCTTCCGCTGGCAAGCGCAATAAACCCGCCGCTGCTCGCATCCGGCGGAAGGCTGGACGTTCCCCAATCTGGGGCTTTGCCGGGGGCGCGTGTTTCCAGCCAGATTTGAAAAAGGGTAACGGGATCGTCGTCGCGATTGTACTCGGAATGGCGAATTCCACGCCCGGCACTCATGGCCTGGATTTGCCCGCCGGTAGCCCTTCCCTTGTTTCCGAGATTGTCCTCATGGGTGATGGCGCCATCCCGCACGAAGGTAATGATTTCAACATTTTCATGCGGATGTTCCGGAAAGCCGGAATGCGGTGCGACCTCGTCGTCGTTCCAGGCCATCAGCGGTCCCAGGGTTTCGGAAGGTCCAGGCCCCATGCCGGGTGGTATGAAATGAAATTTCGTTTTCAGCCAGCCGCGTTCAACCGAAAACAGCGAATGCAAGGGTCGATGTTGTATCATGGTCGGTTTCCTGGGAAATTTCGTCGGGAATTGCGTCAAAACAACTGGTTAGCGCAATGGAGAGGAAGCTTTGTTCACCGGACGCGCGAACGGAGGCTTCTGATAAGTGCCTGGATCTGCTCACGTCGCAGCGCGACGACCACGAGGCAAAGAAAAAGCAGAACCAAAGCCGGTGCCGGAGAGGTATGCAGACGTGTGAGGTGCGCAATCGTTGCACCAAGCATGGTTGCCGAGAGCCAGAGCCCGCCCAAGGCGGTCAGGCGCGGCAAAAGCAAGGCGACCGCTCCGATGATTTCTACGCCTGCCGTGATGTACCGAAAAACCTGGCCCAAGCCTATCTGCGCAAAGTTTTCCACCATCATCGGTGCACCGGCAAGTTTGGCAGCCGCCGCGGCAAAAAAGGCGAGTGCCAGCAGAACCTGCAATATCCAGGCAATGATATGTGTTGTTCTGCCGGAGGCAGGATAGTCGGGAATTGATGGCATGACTTGGCTCCAATTTTATGGTATCAATTTGTTACCTGGTTAAAATAGATGACTGGAGCTAGCGTGCAAGAAGGCAAAAATTCCTCACATAGTCAGCCGGACCTGCCTGCTCAATCCCTTCCGGCACATCCGGGTGAGTGCGGAGGTATAAGCGAGGTACTTGCGAGGGTTGGCGACAAATGGAGCGTTCTGGTTGTCATGATGTTGCGAGACGAGCCTCGGCGGTTCAATGCCCTGAAACGCAGTATTGACGGCATTTCGCAGCATATGCTGACGTTGACGCTGCGCGGGCTGGAACGCGATGGCCTCGTGACGCGAACCGTATTTCCAACCACGCCACCGCGTGTCGATTACGCGCTGACACCCTTGGGGCATTCATTGCGTGGGCCGGTCGAAGCCCTCGGGCGATGGGCTATGGAAAATCAGCCCGCCATTCGAGCTGCCCGCCAGGCTTATGATGGCCATTTAGAGCCCTAGCGGCCTTCGTATGTTGTGTAAATGCAAGAAAAGGCCGCGCAAGGCGGCCTGAACCCGTAGCGTGGTTATTTTGCGATCAGGCGGGCATTGCCAGCACGTCCGGGTGTTGCAGCGGCGCGTCCTTGATCCAGAGCAGCGCGCCTTCTGATCCGGTGGTGGCCTTCAGCGCCTCGCCTGCGGGCAGGCGGCCCCAGCTTTGCGCTTTCATCCGTTCGCCACCGGCATCGAGGCTGCCGGAAATGACAAGGAATTCCAAACCACGCTGGTTATCGACCGTGATCGTCGTTTCTGGAAGCCAGCGCTCGATCAAGACACGTTCCTGGCCGTCGTCGAACAGAAGACGGGCGCTTTCAGCACCTGCGCGAGCGGCCACCGCTTCGCCTTCTCCCGGCTGACGGACAATCTGGGTTTCGTCGCCCTTGCGATATTGCCACAGGCGCACGAAGATCGTGCAACCGTCTTTGGCCGCAGGCACATGGGACGTGCCAGGCGGATTGCGGAAGTATGAACCTTCCGGATAGTCACCATGCTCATCCTGGAACGTGCCTTCGAGCACCAGGATCTCTTCGCCGCCAGAGTGTACATGGCGAGGGAACGCGCTTCCGGGGGCATAGCGGACGATTGTCGTGGCGCGCGCAACTTCGCCACCGACGCGGTAAAGCATCCGGCGATCGACACCTGCCGACGGGCTCGGCACCCAATCGAGGCTGGCGGAGTGGACGATAACCGGCTTTGTCAGGTCTTCATTGATCCGCATGGGTTCTTTCTCCTATCGTCAATACGATCCGGAACTTTGCTGCACCGGATTTCATCTTCTCCAAGGCTTCCTCGGCGCGCTCGAGGGGCATGATCTCGATCCGGGGTCTAACCCCGGTCAACACGCTGAAGTCGAGCGCCTTTTCGTTCTCAAACGGCGTTCCGGTCATCGAACCCATCACGCCGCGTTCTGCGCCTACCAGGTATCCCATCGAGACTTGCAGCGGGTCTTTTCCGACACCGAGAATGACGATCTGACCGCCCGGTTGCAGGGCTGGCATGATCTCGGCCACTGCGGCAGCGTTCCCGATCGTGGTAACGATTGCTTTTGCGCCGCCCATCTCCTTCAGAATTTCGGCGGCAGTCTCCTGTCTGGTGTCGATATAACGATGCGCACCCAGCGCCAGGGCGTCCGCGCGAATGTCGTCACCCCGGCCGATCGCCACGACCCGGAAGCCCATTTTCCGCGCATATTGCAAGGCCATGTGACCAAGCCCGCCAATGCCGAGAATGGCGACTGTGTCACCGGCCTCAGCGCCTGATTTTTTCAGCGCATTGAAGGTTGCAATTCCGGCGCACAGGATTGGCGCGGCCTCCACCGACGACAGCTCCTCCGGAATGGAGACGAGGCCCGTTGCCCGTGCAATCATCATTTCGGCATAACCGCCGTCGCAGGAGGATCCCACCACGGGCTGGTTGCGGCAAAGATTGAAGTGACCGCGCCGGCACTCGTTACATTCGTTGCAATGGCCACCAAGCCGTCCAACGCCGACGCGGGTTCCCACAGCCCAGCTGGATGGTGTGTTTGCGCCCAAGGCGATAATCCGTCCGACGACTTCATGGCCGGGAACACGCGGGGGCACAAGTGCCGGATCGGCCCTGTCGATGTCGCTTGCATCGGCACCGCAAATACCGCAGGCCTCGACCGCGATCAGAACCTCACCGGCTCCTGGCTTCGGAACTGGCCTCTCCACCAGTTCCAGCCTTTTGTCGTGGCCAACCTGAATGGCGCGATAGCTGCTCTTCATCGGTTGCTTCCTATACCATGGATCGTTTCGGTAAAGCTGCGTTCACCGAGAGCGATCGAAATCCTTGGCCTTATGCATGTCCGGATTGACAACCGGAAATGCACTTTTCGCGAAATGCTCCAGAGATCGTGCTCAGATCGTTGCGGAAGCATAGGATCCGGTCTGATGCGACCGGGAGATAAGATCAGTGGTGATCCGGGTTGCCGCCTCCACCGCTCCGGCCAGATAACCGGGTTCCGTTATGCTGGTTTCGCTGCCCGCGAGTGAGATGCAATCCGACCATTTTCCGTTCACCCACGGCCGCCGGTCCGGGCTCGGATGGCCGCCAGCCTGGCGGTCGTCCGCCGTCGCGGTCAAGGCATCTTCTGCCCAGTCCTTGAACAAGGTTGCGTGTGGCCGCGCAGCCTCCGGTCCGAACATCCGGGTGAGTTGCTGGACAGAGGCCGTAATAATGGCGTCACGGCCAGCGGCGGCACGTTCTGCGGCGGGTACACCCACAAAGCCGAACAGTGCGGCCTTGCCGGAGGCGGTCGTCGCATCGTGGATTTCCACGAGCGGCCCCACCATGCTCTGGCCTGTTCCCGAAAGACCCTGTTCGCGCCAGAAGGGGCGGTCATAAAGCGCGAAGAATTTTGCGTGCGGCGCCATCCAGGTCGGCGTGTGCCGCCACCGTTCCGCGGTTGCAAAGTCCAGCGCGGGGGAGAAAAGGATCCTGGCCTCGAGGAGACGCGGCGGCAAGGCGAACATCACATGCGATGCCCGCTCTTTAACCGATGAACCGCTGGCATCGAGATACTGCACCACGACACCTTCATCATCGAGCGAGACATGCGTGACCTGCGCGTTAAGCTCGATACTTTCGGCCGGGAGCCCTTCGGCAAGCGCCGAAATCAATGCGGCGGTCCCCCCGGCAAGGCGCATCGAGCGAGGCTCCTGACGCATTCCACGATAGCGTTGCGGCTGGCCCTCGGGCATCCGTTGGAAAATCACATCGCCATCGCTGTTCTGCTCGAAATACTGGAGCCCGAGGATATCGACCAGAGCACCCATCGCTGGCTGCATACCCGGCCAAAACCACGAGGGGCCAAGGTCGAAGCCATCGTCCGAAGGCTGGCCCGTGGTATCGACGGAGAGAATACGGCCCCCCAGACGGTCACGGGCTTCGAGAAGCTTGAAGCCAATGCCCGCTTGATGGAGCAGGCGTGCGGCGGTCAGACCCGCAAGGCCGCCACCAACGATCAGGATGGATTGTGACACGATAGAAATCCTCAACTGAATGAAAGAGTTGTAGCGTGGCTGCGCGTCATGCCGCCAGCCCCGCCTGCCATCTGGTATCGCGCGGTGACGAGCGCCGATGCAGGCGCCTGTCGAGCAGGAGCCGGGCTTTCGCCACGTCTCCGCTGCGCATGTATGAAAGCAGCAGCATGTCTTCGATCATCTCGCGCTGTGCACCGCTTCCGCCGATACGCACGACCTCGCCAGCCATTGGCTCGAGAATCCGGACGCAGTCGGCATAGTTTTCTTCGGCAAACGAAAGTGCTGCCCGGCATATTGCCGGCACGACCGGCCCCGCCGAGAGTGCGCTGGTCTGAACAAGGTTCGCAAGCGCCTGTACGCGCTCCTCCACGGCCGCCTTGTTGCCTACGGCCGCCGCGATCACCGCCATATGCACATCCGCAAAGGCGAAGCCCGGTTTTTGGAAATAGCTATCGGAATAACTGGAGGCTTGCGCCCATAATTGTACGGGAACCGTGTGGCCATAGGCTTGCAGACGCCACAGGAAGGATGCGGTATCGCTGACGATATTGACCGGCATTCCCTTTGACACCGATGGCTGGACATAGTCTGCATAAATCCTGAGCGCATGGGCCGGATCGTCCCGTTCCAGTGCGGCAAGGGCCGAGTGCCAGGCAATATGGCCATGGAGAATGCCGGTGCGGTCATAGCGTGGCAGCCAGCCTGAAATCAGCCTTTCAGCATCCTCGCTTGCACCGCCCTCATACATGGCGTGCGAGAGAGCGTGCGCTGCATTGGCGTTTTCGATCCGCAGTTCATAGCCACGCTCGGTGATTTTGCGGCCATGCGCCACATTGCCGTTTTCGGCATGTGCCCAGCCGAGATAGGTAAGAAACCACCAGTCATTCGCCTCGAAGCTGGCGGCGTGGCGCTCGCAAAGATCCACACGCGCCTGGTCGTGATCCGCCATGCCGGAAAAGGCAAACAGACCGAATGCGCCAAGAGGCAGCGACAGGATCAGAATATCGCGCGGCCATCGGTCTGCGTGCTCAAGTGCACGTTCCAGTGCCTTGGCCGCCTGCCCGTTGATTGCCAGCGAGAGAACCTGAACATGGCTCCGCTCCCGCTCTGTTCCATGGCGTGCGAGCAATTCCTCGGCCTTGCCTATCTTCGACTTGGCGCTTGCAATTTCAGTCCGCACCGCATGAAGCCGGGCTCGCGCAGCGTAAGCAAGCGCAAAATCCGGATCAGCCGCGATCGCCGCATCCAGCGCTTCCGCCGCACCCGGCCATGCCGAGAGCAGAAGATCCACGCCCTGGCGATAATGTTCTGCGGCCAGGTCTGATGAGGTTGACAAGCCCAGTCCACGGTTGTCCAAAGTGCTCATTCGCGATCTCCATTCGAAACGCATTCTTCGTGCATTCGGCGATGATAATAAGCGCGTGTTTGTCTGTATCGCGACAATCAGACAAACAATATCGATCAGGGGCCATGGGGCGGCTCGATCGGCGCCGTGGACCGGTTCTCACAATAGACTTGCCGGGATCGGAGGGCGAGAGCCTATGTCATAATGCTCCGCCCCCGTGTCAGTTCATTTTTCGGGAAGTGCGGCGATCGTGTCGAAAACGCGGGCCGAATAAACGAGGGCAGCACCGGCATTCAAGGCAATTGCCGTGCTCAATGTTTCGGCGATCTCGCCAGGCGTCGCGCCAAGTTCCACCGCCTTTTTTGCGTGAACGGCAATGCAGCCATCGCAACGTGTCGTGACCGCCACGGCAAGAGCGATCAGCTCGTGAAACTTCGGCTCAAGCAGGTTTGTCTTCTTCGGGCTGCTTTCAATCGTGTTGAGGCCGCGAAGGACATCCGGGGAGAGCTTTGCGATGTCGCCGACCCGGCCCATCAAGGCGTCGCGGTAGGCGTTCCAGTCTTGCATATGCATTTGCGTGATCTCTTTGCTTGCGGGGGATAAACGCAGGCCCCATCAGGCCCACGATGAAATCAAAGGCAGCATTTCCGAACACAAAGCCGGGTGGGCTTTGCGGGAAATGCCCTACAGCGCCGTGCGTTTTGTCAAACGCACAAAGAACGCTGTAAACGCTGAAACATGCGGCATGATTTTCACCCTCAATCGATTTCGATTTAAGGAATCATGCAGTAGCCTCCCCAGGGAAACGGGCCTGTGCGGGAGGCCGTCGCACGCGCGGGCGTCTTACTGACGGCCGGCCGTTACGCCACCATCGACAGGCAGGATCGCGCCGGTAATCCAGGACGCCTGCTCGGACGCCAGGAAGAGGATTGCTTCGGCCACATCGCGCGGTTGACCATTGCGGCCGAGCGGGTGGAACGAGTCAAAGGTCGGAAGAACTTCCTTTACCTGGTCGTCGGACATGAAGGTGTTGTAGACGGGCGTCTCGACCACGGCCGGGGCGACTGCATTGATACGGATCTTGTGCGGTGCCAGTTCGATTGCAAGGTTACGGACCATGGCATGAACGCCTGCATTGGCTGCCGAATAGGCGGCCGACGGGGTGGCGCCGATGGCCTGGATCGCCCACATGGAGCCGGTCTGCACGATGGCGCCGCCCTTGTCCTTCATAGCCTTGGCGGCAGCCTGCGCGGTGAAGAACTTGCCCTTGAGGATCGTATCGAGGTACCAGTCGTAGTCTGCCTCGGTCAGGTCGAGGAAGGGCTTGGGATTGAACACGCCTGCATTGTTGACCAATACGTCGAGCTTGCCAAAAGTCGAAACTGCAAGATCAACCAGCGCTGCGCCTGTCTGCGGGCTTGCAATATCGCCAGCAGAGACAACGACGTTCTTGCCGCTCGGGTCGATTTGACGGGCGGCGGCTTCGAGCTTTGCCAGGTCCCGGCCGTTGATGGCAACCTTTGCGCCTTCCGCAACAAAGCGTGCTGCGGTTTCCTTGCCGATGCCAGAACCACCGCCGGTGATGGCGACAACTTTACCTTCAAAACGCATGTTCATCTCCTTTTGTTTATCTACCGCTAGGTAGGTGAACTCATACATAGACGTTGCGCATCGGAATTGCAAGAGCTATCTATCGCTAGATAGAGAAAGGTATCGCTATGAGCAAAATGACGGATGCAATCATGGATGCGGCTGAACGGCGCATCCGGTCAAGCGGCTATGACGGTTTCAGTTTCCGAGACATTGCTGCGGATGTCGGTGTAAAGAGTGCCAGTATTCATTATCATTTTCCAACGAAAGAGAAGCTCGCCGCCGCAGTGGCGCGCCGATACACTGATCGGTTCGTGACGGCGGTGGAGCAAAGGGTCGCGGGCGGTGAGGATATTGTCCGCGCCTCCCGCGAGGTCTTTCGTGACGCCTTATGTAAAGACGGAAAAATGTGCCTGTGTGGCGCGCTTGGGGCAACCGCATCCGATCTTTCCGATGAGGTCCGGTATGAGGTGCAGCGATTCTTCAGACTGGGGCTCGACCGTTTTCAGCAGGCGGGGCTTGCGCCCGTCGATGCGGTTCGGGTGCTCGCGGTCCTGGAGGGCGCAATGCTGACCGCGAACGTGCTGGAGGACCGTTCTCTGTTCGATGCAAGCACGGAGGGACTGAATTTCGATTTCGATGAAGAAAAACAACTGGAATGAAAAATCAGGGCGCGTGCTGTGCGTTGAGGTCGCATGTCAACGTAATGGAGCATTGTCCCGAGAAAGCTGTCGTCACGATTTTGGTCCGGAAATGCGCAAAAACAAAAGCTTAGCGCGTGGCGAGCTTGACATGGCGCGCGCGCTCCAGGGTCAAGCCTCGATCTTTTGAAGTTTTGGCGGAAGAGGTGGACTGGATTAAGAAAATAAAATCAGTCAGATATTCTATCAAACCACTAATCTAACGACTACTGTTTTCTTTCGCTTTTTAATGAAAGTGTCAAACCGTTTTCGCGCATGTCAGGGCGATTGTGGCACCCTGATATTCAGCTTGGGAAGCTTCGAGAACGGGCAATAATTTCAGGCTGTCGTGTCACTGAAAACACCTCAGAAAGCGGCCGTGTCATTTCGAAAATGACACGGCCGCTGCTCATAGATGAGGCTCGGTTTGTCTGAACAGTTTCCGGCGTTTCGCTAAGCGGATTTCCGCCTCGATTATGCCGCCACCATCATCGGTGCCAGGTAAGCGCCGTTTTGACCCCACCTTCCGGATCAGCGTGCGATTGTTGATGTTGTGGCCGAACGAGGCTCCGACATATGACGATTACAGGGTTTACGCATAGCACCAGTGTGGACATGCCGGTGCAACGGTTTGAGGTTTTCACCGGAGCCTGCCGCAGGCGCGACTGGAGCGATGAGGAGAAGGATCGGATCGTCGCCGAGAGCTATAGCGGAGAGATGTCGGTGAGCGCTGTTGCGCGGCGGCATGGTTTGTCTCCCGGTCAATTGTTCACTTGGCGGCGGCAGCCGCGTCAGCAAGCGGAGCCAGCAGTGCCGCCGATGTTTGTGCCTGCGGTCATTGATCGTGCGGTAGAGCCACCTCCGCCATCGCGAACGACGATAGAGAGGCAAGCACCTCCCATTGCGGCAATCGAGCTGGAGGTTGGCGGCGCGATCGTGAGGATCGCATCTGGCACGGACAGCGCAACCATTGCCGCCGTGATCCAGGCGTTGAAGGCTCAATCGTGATTGGTCCGTCTGGTGCGGTAAAGGTCATGCTCGCCACCAAGCCTGTCGACTTCCGCAAAGGAGCGGAAGCATTGGCGGCACTGGTGAAGGCTGAGATGGGTGCCGATCCATTCTCCGGCACGATCTACGTGTTCCGGGCCAAGCGCACGGACCGGATCAAACTGATCTTCTGGGACGGCAGCGGGGTGTGCCTTGTCGCCAAGCGACTTGAGAATGGCGAGTTCCATTGGCCTCGAATGCAGGACGGCGCGATGCATCTGACCGCTGCCCAGTTCTCGGCTTTGTTCGAGGGATTGGACTGGAAACGCGTGGCAGCGCCGAGCCAAACGCGCACGCCTGTTAAGGCCGGATGACGACCGCGACCAATTGAATCAGCCGCATTCAGCCTCTCGTTCCGAGCGGCAAAATATGCTGTTCTCGACCTATGACGATGACGGCAGACGAGCTTCCGGATGACCTGAACGCGCTGAAAGCCATGGTGCTTTCGCGTGAGGCGGAGAATGTCCGCCTGCGTCAGATCATTAAGGAATTGCAGCGCCACCGCTTCGGCCGCCGTGCCGAGACCCTTCCCGAAGACCAGCTTCTGCTGGGGCTTGAAGAGGCCGAGCAGGTCGAGGCCGCCGGGCTGGAAGAGAAGGAGCAGGCGTCGAATGCTCTTCACCAGGCGCGGGTCGCCAAACGGCGCACGAACCGGGGTTCGCTGCCAGCACACCTGCCGCGCATCGAGGTCGTGGTCGATATCGATGACCATGCCTGCCCGTGCTGCCACAATGACCTGCATCGGATCGGCGAGGATGTCAGCGAGAAGCTCGACATTGTGCCCGCCCAGTTCCGCGTGCTGGTGGTGCGCCGCCCAAAGTATGCCTGCCGGGCCTGCGAGGAGGTCGTTGTCCAGGCTCCGGCCCCGGCAAGATTGATCGAAGGTGGCATTCCGACCGAGGCTACCGTCGCCCAGGTGCTGGTCTCCAAATATGCTGACCACTTGCCACTTTATCGCCAGGCGCAAATCTACAAGCGTCAGGGCATCGACCTCGACCGTTCGACGCTCGCCGATTGGGTCGGTCGTGCCGCCTGGCATCTTCGCCCCGTTCATCAGCGGTTGCTTGATCATTTGAAGTCGTCGTCCAAGCTCTTCGCCGACGAGACGACAGCACCCGTGCTCGATCCGGGGCGCGGCAAGACCAAGACCGGACAGCTTTGGGCCTATGCACGAGATGACCGGCCGTGGCAGGGCGATGACCCACCCGGCGTCGCCTATGTCTACGCGCCGGATCGCAAAGGCGAACGGCCGATGGCCCATCTCGACGGCTTCGTCGGCATCCTGCAGGTCGACGGCTACAGTGGATATCGCCCCCTCGCGGCAAAGAATACCGTGTCGCTGGCATTCTGCTGGTCCCATATTCGACGCCGCTTCTATGAGCTGGCTGCCGCTGGCCCGGCACCCATCGCCAGCGAGGCGCTCCGACGCATCGGCGAACTTTACAGGATCGAAGACGAGATACGTGGCCGGACCCCCGAGGAGCGTATCGCCACGCGCCAACAAAAGAGCCGCCCCATCATCGACAGCCTCGCTCCCTGGCTGCGTGAACAACTCGGCTACATAAGCCAGAAGACAAAGCTCGCCGAAGCAATCCGCTATACCTTGTCACGCTGGGACGGCTTGACCCGCTTCATCGACGATGGCCGGATTGAGATCGACTCCAACACCGTCGAACGATCAATCAGGCCTATTGCCCTCAATAGCAAAAACGCGCTATTTGCCGGTTCCGACGCCGGGGCCGAACACTGGGCAACCGTCGCGTCGTTGATCGAGACCGCCAAACTCAACGACGTCGAGCCGCTCGCCTATCTCTCAGACATCCTCATCAAGATCGTCAACGGCCATCCGAATAGCCAGATCGACGACCTGTTGCCGTGGGCCTACGCCGCAAACCACGATCTAAAAGCCGTGGCCTGAAAACACCGCTTACTCTGCAGGCGTTGCGATAATCGAAGTTCTGATTGGCGATGTCGTCGTGCGCGCTCCCGTCGTTGCTGACGAAGCTCATCTGCAGCGCGTGATCCGGGCGGTTCGCTCAGCATGATCCGCAACCAGGAAGAGTAAGACCTCAGGGTCAATCAACTGAGCCTGTGGCGTTGAACGGCCACCTTTAGGGGCGCATTGAAACCGGGGCCGCGTCAGCGTCCCCCTCCAGCCGCGTTGAGCGGCTCATATCTTTAAAGCCCCCGGCTTTGCCGGGGGATACTTATTGTTCCAATGTTATTCCTTGGCCAAATCCAAGAGCCTTCACTTCAGAATAATCCAAGACTCTTCTAATTGGTGTAGAGTCTGCTTTTTCAATCATAAGCTCCGAAATGAGCCCTTCATTCTGAAATAAATCTATTATAATAGGAATTCCATCTTCGTCGTAAAGCGATCCGCTCCCGATTATTTTCTGTTTCACATTGATCCTTTTATTTGTCTTAGGTGTGAGTTTCAGACCGTTTTCAAAAATACTTTCAACCAGACAATCTTCCATTTGAGCCTCGAGCGTGGAAATAAACGGCACGTCGGGCCCGACAAGCTTCCTCAACAGTATTTTCTCTTCGTAAGATAGTTGTCGCGGCATATAGGTGTCCTCTATTTTATCGGGAAATAGGTCCCAACATTTACGCTGTTCCCCCGGCCGTAGTATCGTAAGCATCCGGTGAAGGCCGCGGTTCAGGTCGCCTGAGCACTCAACGTCTTGGGTTTCCAATTCCAGGGAAGCAATTGCTCCAGCCTGCTGATCGGTGTGTCTGCAATGCTGGTGAGGACGTCGGCTAACCAGACCTGTGGATCGATGTCATTGAGCTTGGCGCTCATGATCAGTGTCGCCATGAACGCCGCACGTTCAGCACCACGATCCGATCCGGCGAAGAGCCATGACTTTCTTCCGAGTGCGAAGCCTCTGAGCGCGCGTTCGGCGGCATTATTCGTCAGGCAGATCCGGCCGTCTTCGAGGAATGACGTAAATCC
>NZ_JHXQ01000026.1 GCF_000621665.1 Allorhizobium undicola ORS 992 = ATCC 700741 | reverse complement strand
GCTGATGGAGGTGGTGGAGCAGACCGGCACGGAGCTTGTGGTGCTGGCGCGCTACATGCAGGTGCTTTCGGACGATCTGTGCCGGAAAATGTCGGGCCGCATCATCAACATCCACCATTCCTTCCTGCCGAGCTTCAAGGGGGCGAACCCTTACAAGCAGGCCTATGAGCGCGGCGTGAAGCTGATTGGCGCGACGGCCCATTACGTTACCGCCGATCTCGACGAAGGCCCGATCATCGAGCAGGACGTGGCGCGTATTACCCACGCGCAATCGGCCGAGGATTATGTTTCGATCGGCCGCGATGTGGAGGCGCAGGTTCTGGCGCGGGCCATCCATGCGCATATTCACCATCGCACCTTCATCAACGGCAACCGCACCGTGGTTTTCCCGGCAAGCCCCGGCAGCTACGCCTCCGAACGCATGGGTTGACTGGCGGCGGCTATTGCGCCTTTTTTGTGGTAATCCACAGAAAAACAAAGGATTCCCGGCGCCGTGCCCGACGCCGTGAGATGCCGATTGACTCTTTGATAAGCTTCCGCTGTTTTGAGCGTGCGGGAAGGCTGGCGACCCTGTCGAGTCGCCGCCGCCCGTTGTTGTCGCGCATATGTCCGCCGCGTGAGACGATGCGCCATGAGGGGAGGCAGCCATGTCGGAGACGGCTCTGTTCCAACGCACCGAATTGCCGCGTCCCGATGTGACGGTTGAACAGGCGGCAAACCTGCTTGAAATCCATTACGGGCTTCGCGGCGATGTCAGCGAGCTTGGCAGCCAGCAGGACCGCAATTTTCTGCTGCGGGCCGGTGGTCAGGCCTTCGTTCTGAAAATCTGCCGGGGTGACTATGCGCTGGCCGAACTGGAGGCGCAGAATGCAGCCCTCCGGCATCTTGCCGCAAAGCCGGATGCGCCGCGCGTACCCTTGCCGCTGCCAAGTCTTTCCGGCGGCGAAATCGTGGAGGCAGAGCTGGACGGGCAGGCTTGCCATGTCAGGCTTCTTGAATTTCTCGAAGGCGAGGTGCTGACGCGCCGCAAGCATTTGCCGGTGGAAACGGTAGAGGCCATGGGCGCGATTTCGGCCCGCATGACGCTGGCGCTGGGTGATTTCGACCACCCCGGCCTTGAGCGTGACCTGCAATGGGATCTGCGCCACGCAGGCCCCGTGGCTCTCCATCTGCTGACTTCGGTGACAGACCAGAAGCGGCGCGACGATGTGGCCAAGGCGATGATTGTCGCCATGCGCCATTTGAAGCCCCTGACCGGGGAGCTGCGCGTGCAGGCGACCCATCACGACATCACCGATGATAATGTTCTGGCGCGGCCGGATGCGGCCGGGCGGCTCATTCCGACGGCGGTGATCGATTTCGGCGATCTGGTCAAGAGCTGGCTGGTGGCCGATCTTGCCATGACCTGCGCGGCGCTTCTGCATCATGCCGATGGCGATCCCTTTTACGTGCTGCCTGCCATTCGCGCTTTTAACGCCCTCAATCCCCTCACGCAGGCCGAGCGTCAGGCGCTGTGGCCGCTCATCGTCTCGCGGGCGGCGGTGCTTGTGGCCAGCAGCGAGCAGCAGCTCGCCATCGATCCGGACAATGATTACATCCGTGGCAATGTGGAGCATGAGCGGGAAATCTTTACCGTTGCCACTTCCGTTCCCTTCTCGGTCATGGAAGCGGCGATCCTGTCTGCCACGGGTTTTGAATGGCCGGTGGAGCGCCCCGTTCTGGGCAGGCTCCTGCCGGATGTAGAGCCGGCCAGCGTCACGCTGACCGATCTCTCGACGCTGAGCCCGGATTTCCTGGAAGACGACTGGGCCGATCCGCAGATCGACTGGAAGCTTTTGGCCAAGGCGGCGGGCGTGACCGGTTTTGCGGCAACCCGTTATGGCGAATGCCGCCTGTCCTATACGCGGCTTTTGTCGCCGCAGCCGCCTGCAACCTTTGCCCTGCATGTGGATGCCTGCCTGCCTGCCGGAACGCGGGCGGCCGCCCCCTTCGATTGCGTGCTGACCCGCACCAGCCAGCACATTATCCTGCAATCGGAAACGCTTGCCCTGCATGTTCACGGGCTCGAATGCGAGCTGGAAGAGGGCGCAAGCCTTGCCGCAGGCGAGGATCTTGGCCGCATTGCCGGCGCCGAAGGTTCGGTCGGTGGGTTGCGGCTGCAATTGTGCAACGATCTCGACCTCGTGCCGCCGCTCTTTGCCCGGCCCGATCATGCCGAGGCCTGGGCGCGTGTGTGCCTTTCACCGGCGGCGCTGTTCGGTGTCGATCTCGATGCGCCGGCCGATGATGCCGCAGACCTGCTTGCCCGCCGCAAGGCACATTTCGCCAGCCCGCAAAAGCATTATTTCGCCGACCCGCCGCGCATCGAGCGTGGCTTTCGCGAGCATCTCTTCGACATGACCGGGCGCAGCTATCTGGACATGGTCAATAATGTCGCAACCGTCGGGCATGGCCATCCGCGTCTTGCGGCTGCGGCATGGCGGCAATGGTCGCTGCTCAACACGAACTCGCGCTTCCATTACGGCGCGGTTGCCGAATTTTCCGAACGTCTGGCGGCGCTGGCGCCGGAGGGGCTGGATACGGTGTTTTTCGTCAATAGCGGCTCCGAGGCGGTCGATCTGGCCATCCGGCTGGCATGGGCGGCCACGGGGCGGCGCAATGTGGTGAGCCTGCTGGAGGCCTATCACGGCTGGACGGTGGCAAGCGATGCGGTTTCCACCTCGCTTGCCGACAATCCCCGTGCGCTGGAAACCCGGCCGGACTGGGTTCATCCGGTGTTGTCGCCCAACAGTTTCCGCGGCGTCCATCGCGGCGCGGATTGCGCCGGGGCCTATGCGGGCGCGGTGCGGGAAAAGCTGAAGGAACTTGCTGACGGCAATGCGCCCCTGGCCGCCTTCATTGCCGAAAGCGTCTATGGCAATGCCGGTGGCGTGCTGTTGCCGCCGGGCTATCTGCAACAGGTTTACGCGGATGTGCGCGCTGCGGGCGGGCTTTGCATCGCCGATGAAGTGCAGGTGGGCTATGGGCGGCTTGGCCACGTGTTCTGGGGCTTCGAGGAGCAGGGCGTGGTGCCGGACATCATCACCATTGCCAAGGGCATGGGCAATGGCCAACCGATCGGCGCGGTCATTACCAGCCGCGCCATTGCGGAAGCCTTCGAGCAGGACGGCTATTTCTTCTCCTCGTCCGGAGCAAGTCCGGTCAGCTGCGCCATCGGCATGGCGGTGCTGGACATCATGCGCGACGAAGCGCTTCAGGACAATGCCCGCGATGTCGGCGATTACCTGCGCGACAGGCTGGTGGAGCTTTCCGAATATCACCCGCTGGCCGGGGCGGTGCATGGAATGGGCCTTTATCTCGGCCTGGAACTGGTGCGTGATCGCCAGACGCTGGAACCGGCCAGGGAAGAAACCGCCGCGATCTGCCGCCGCCTTCTGGATTTCGGCGTCATCATGCAGCCAACCGGCGATCATCTCAACGTGTTGAAAATCAAGCCGCCGCTCTGCCTGAGCTATGAAAGCGCCAATTATTTCGTGCAGATGCTGGACCGCGTGCTTTCCGAAGGCTGGTAGGCCTTCGCCACGGTTCAGAATGCGGTGAAGGTCATGGTTGTCAGCGAGCGAACGATGCCGGGGATCGAGGTGATCTTCTCATTGACGAATTTGCCGATGTCCTCACCCTCTTCGAGATAAACCTTCATCAGCAGGTCGTATTCGCCGGAGGTGGAATAAAGCTCGGAGACGATTTCCGCCTTGTAGATGGCGTCCGCCACCTCATAGGTTCTGCCCGGAACACACTGGAGCTGTACAAAAATCGGCTTCATCGTTCTGTCCTGTGCCTTGCGTGTCTGTTACCGTTCTTCCCGGCAATGCCTTGGGGTGCTTGCCGCAGCGGTTTACAGCGTCCTTTATGCGTTTGATAAAACGCATAAAGGACGCTGTAAGGTTTTATGCCTGAAGCGTAATCTTGTCGATCCTCGTTCCACTCCGGTCGGATTATGCTCTATAATAGTCAGCCGGTTCGATCAATCGTTGCTCTCGGTCTCATTCAACAACCAGTTGCGGAACAGGCGAACCGGACCAAAGGTCTGGCGCTCGGCGGGAATGGCCAGAAAATAGTACTCCCCGCTTTGTGTCAGCCTTGCCGACGTGTCGATGGCCATCACCAGTTCCCCGCGCGCCAGCTCCTGGCGCACCAGAAAGGCGGGCGCCAGCACCACGCCGAGGCCCGCCTTGGCAGCCTCGATAGCGGGGGCGAACTGGTCGAACAACATGCCCCGCAGGGCATCGAAGGCAACCTGCTCGGCCATCAGCCATTTTTCCCAGGCATCGGGCCTGTCTGTCTGGTGCAGCAGCGGGGCGCAAAGCAGATCGGCAGGTACGGCAAGACCATGGCGTGCCTTCAGTTCCGGTTGGCAGACGGGCAGGATTTTTTCCTCCATCAGCGGTGAAAGCTCCGCGCCCTGCCAGTGCGGCTGACCGAAATGGATGGCCGCATCGATGGCTTCCAGCCGGAAATCGAAGGGGGTGGCGCGCGTCACGAGGTTGATGGCAATGCCGGGATGGGCGTTGAGGAAGCCGCCCAGCCGTGGTGCAAGCCAGCCTGCGCCAAAGCCCGGCACGCTGGCAATGTTGAGCGTTCCGCCAGCCGGATTGGCTCTGAGATTGAGCGAGGCGGTGGAGATCCGCCGCAGCCCCTCGCGGATTTCCCGCGCATAGGCATCGCCTGCATTGGTGAGGCGGATGGTTTGCCGGTCGCGCAGGAAAAGCGGCACGCCCAGCTGGTCTTCCAGCGCCTTGATCTGCCGCGAGACGGCGCTTTGCGTCAGATCCAGCTCGCGGGCGGCGGCGGTGATGCTTCCGGTGCGTGCGGCAGCCTCGAAGGCGGTCAGCAGGGAAAGCGATGGCAGGAAGCGGCGCGGGGCAAGCATGGCAAACCTTGGTGGCTTTTCCCGATCATACGAAGCGGGAATGATGTCTTGAGAAAATAGCGGTATTTCAGGCCTCTGTCGTCAGCTAAGATCATGGTTCCCCGGTCTTTCAGCTTGCTGGAAAGGCCGCTTCGCGTCATTGCCTTTACGGATCATGCCATGCTCGACGACCCCCGCTCTCACGGCCTTTGGGAAAAGACCGCCCCGGCCGCCCCTGTCACCGAGGCCCTGAAGGGCGATACGCAGGCGCAGGTTGCCATCGTTGGCGGCGGTTATACCGGCTTGTCGGCAGCCCTGCATCTTGCGGAAAAAGGCTGCCGTGTCGTCTTGCTGGAGGCGGCTGAAATGGGCTTCGGCGGGGCCGGGCGCAATGTCGGCCTGATCAATGCGGGCATGTGGGTCATGCCCGATGACCTGCCGGGCGCGCTTGGCGGTGAATATGGCGAGCGGCTTCTGAACCTTCTCGGCAACGGCCCTTCGGTGGTCATCGACCTCATCCGCAAGCATGGCATTGATTGCGAGCTGGAAACGCAGGGCACCTTGCATTGCGCCGTCGGCGAGGCGGGCTTGCGCGAGATCGAGGCCCGCGCCGAACAGTGGCAAAGACGGGGCGCGCCTGTGAGCGTGCTGGATGCCGACGAGACGGCGCGGCGCACCGGCAGCCGTCATTACGCCGCATCCTTGCTCGACCTTCGCGCCGGCACCTTGCAGCCCCTGGCCTATGCGCGCGGCCTTGCCCATGCCGCAGCCCGCGCCGGGGCCGTGCTCTACACCGCAAGCCCTGTGGTCGAGTGCCGGGAAAACAACGGGAAATGGCGTCTCGCCACCCCGACCGGCAGTGTCACCGCCGACTGGGTTGTCGTGGCGACCGATGCCTTCAGCCATGGCCCCTGGGAAGAGGTGCGCCGCGAGCAGGTGCGCCTTCCCTATTTCAATCTCGCCACCCGCCCGCTGGGCGACAATTTGCGCCACTCTGTTCTGCCAAATCGCGAAGGTTGCTGGGATACGAAGGAGATCCTTTCCTCTTTCCGCATGGACCGTCAGGGCCGCCTCGTCTTTGGCAGTGTCGGAGCGCTGCGCAATGGCGGGGCAATGATCCATCGCAACTGGGCGCGCCGCAGCCTTGCCCGGATTTTCCCGCAGTTGGGCTCCATGGAATTCGAGGCGGAATGGTATGGCTGGATCGGCATGACGGATAACGCCCTGCCGCGCTTTCACCGCTTTGCGCCGCAGGTTGTGGGTTTTTCCGGCTATAACGGCCGGGGGATTGCACCGGGAACGGTTTTCGGGCGGGAGCTGGCCGCGCTCATTTCGGGTGAGCGGGCCGAAAACGACCTGCCTTTGCCTCTCACCCCCGTCCACGAACCTTCGATGCGCCCGCTGAAGGAAGCCTGGTACGAGGCAGGTTCGCAACTGGCGCATCTGGCCGACGCGCGCTTCTGATCGAGCGGCCAAGCATTTCCGGACGGAAAACCGTAACTACACTTTTCCTGGAAATGCTCTAGATCCCTTCCATGCTGAAACCCGAAGCCCTGCTGCATCCGACCGCCGAGGGACTTTATTGTCCGGTCGGGGATTTTCATGTCGATCCCGTGCGGCCCGTGCCGCGCGCGCTGATAACCCATGGCCATTCCGATCATGCCCGGCCCGGACATGGGACCGTGCTGGCAACCCGCGAAACGCTGGAGATCATGGCCTTGCGCTACGGCGTGGATTTTGCCGCCTCCAGGCAGATTGCCGGTTTTGGCGAGAGGCTGGATGTGGGCGGCGTGACGGTCTCCTTTCATCCGGCCGGACATGTGCTGGGATCGGCACAGATCGCCCTTGAGCGGCAGGGTTTGCGCATCGTCGTTTCCGGCGATTACAAGCGCAGGCCGGATCGCACCTGTGCGGCCTTCGAGCCGGTGGCCTGCAATGTTTTCATTACCGAGGCGACCTTCGGTCTGCCGGTTTTTCATCATCCCGATCCGGCCGTCGAAATCGGCAAATTGCTGGTTTCGCTCGAACAGTTTCCCGAGCGCAGCCACCTGATCGGCGCCTATGCGCTGGGCAAGGCGCAGCGCGTCATCTCGCTGATCCGCGCCAGTGGCTATGATCGGCCCATTTATATCCATGGCGCCCTTGTCAGGCTCTGCGATTACTATGTCCAGAACGGTGTGGAGCTTGGCGATCTTCGCCCCGCGACCCTTGAGGGACGCTCCTCGGACCATTTTCGTGGCGCCGTCGTCATCGGCCCGCCTTCGGCCTTCAATGATCGCTGGGCGCGGCGTTTTCACGATCCGCTGGCCATTTTCGCCTCCGGCTGGATGATGGTGCGCCAGCGGGCAAAACAGCGCGGTGTCGAGCTGCCGCTGGTGATCTCCGACCATTGCGACTGGCCGGAATTGCAGGAAACGATCCGTGATGTCGGCCCGGAGCAGGTCTGGGTGACGCATGGGCGCGAGGAGGCGTTGGTGCGCTGGTGCCAGTTGCAGGGCATTGAAGCACGCCCCTTGCATCTTGTGGGCTATGAGGACGAGGGCGACTGATGCGGGCCTTTTCCACCCTGCTGGACCGGCTGGTTCTGACGCCCGGCCGCAACGGCAAGCTCAAGCTGCTGGCCGATTATTTTGCCGCAACGCCCGATCCCGATCGCGGCTATGCGCTGGCGGTGCTGGCCGGAACGCTGGACATCAAGACCGTGAAACCGGCCCTTTTGAAGGAATTGGTGCTGGAGCGCATGGATCCGGTGCTGTTCGGCTACTCCTATGATTATGTCGGCGATCTCGCCGAGACGATCTCGCTCGTCTGGGATCAGGGCGGGGGCTCTTCCGCGTTGAAGGCCGAGCCGCGCCTGAGCGATGTCGTGGAGCGGATGGAGGCGTTGGGGCGGCTGGAAGTGCGCGGCGCCGTGCGCGAGCTTCTCGATCAGCTCGACGTTTCGGGGCGCTTTGCGTTTCTCAAGCTTGTCACCGGCGGCTTGCGCATTGGCGTCTCGGCACGCCTTGCCAAGCAGGCGCTGGCCGAAATGGCCGCGCAAACCGGGCAGGGGCGGGAAATTGCCGAGATCGAAACCCTGTGGCACGGGCTTTCTCCTCCCTATGAAAGTCTGTTTGCCTGGCTGGAGGGCAAGGGCGAGCGGCCGGTTCTGGCAACGCCTGCCATTTTCCATTCGGTCATGCTGTCCAACCCCGTGGGGCAGGGGGATCTCGACGGGCTTGCACCGCAGGATTTCGCGGCGGAATGGAAATGGGACGGCATTCGCGTGCAGCTTTCCCATCATGGCGGCACGAGGCGGCTCTATTCCCGCTCCGGCGACGATATTTCCGCAGCCTTCCCGGACATTGTCGAGGCGGCGATTTTCGAGGGCGTCATGGATGGCGAGCTGCTGGTGGGCGGCACTTCCCGCACCAATCTTCCGACCCGCAGTTTTTCCGATCTCCAGCAGCGGCTGAACCGCAAGACGGTGACGGCACGGATGATGCAGGATTATCCCGTCTTCATCCGGGCTTATGATCTTCTGTTCGAAGGCATGGGCGATCTCAGAGGCCTGCCTTTCATGGAAAGGCGTGCGAGGTTGGCGGCAATTATCGAAGGCGAACGGCATGATCGCTTCGATCTGTCGCCGCTCATCGACTTCGACAACTGGGAAATGCTCGACCAGTTTCGCCGTAATCCGCCGGAGGCTGTCATCGAGGGCGTGATGATCAAGCGCCGGGACAGCATTTATCAGGCGGGCCGGGCCAAGGGGCCATGGTTCAAGTGGAAAAAACAGCCGATGAACGTGGATGCCGTGCTGCTTTATGCCCAGCGTGGCCACGGCAAGCGCTCAAGCTATTATTCGGATTTCACCTTCGGCGTCTGGACGCATGAGGGCGAGCTTGTGCCGGTGGGCAAGGCCTATTTCGGTTTTACCGATCAGGAACTGGAAATCCTCGACCGCTTTGTGCGTAACAACACCGTCGAGCGCTTTGGGCCGGTGCGTGCGCTGCGCGCCGAGCCGGAGCACGGCTTTGTGGTGGAGGTGGCTTTCGAGGGGATCAACCGCTCCTCGCGGCACAAATCCGGCGTTGCCATGCGCTTTCCCCGCATTGCGCGTTTGCGGCAGGACAAGCTGCCGCGGGAGGCTGACCGGCTGGAAACTTTGCTGAAGCTGCTTGTCTGACGGTGCGGATGGAACCCTTGCGCCGCTTCGGCGTTTCCACGGAGAAGAAACCCCATGAGCCCGTCCGATGAAGGGCGGCAAACAGGGTGGACCGCTTGCCTTGCAAGACCCGGCTGAATGACAAGCCGGATCGTGCGAGGCCTTGAAACCAGAGCCTTTCCAGCAAACCCATGTTCGGAAATGCTCCAAAAGCCCAAACCTCGGGAGAGATTCATGGCAGATATGTCCGGCTTCGGCGAAAACCTGGCAAACGAAGCAGAGGCAAAGGCCTCCTCCGCAGAACTGGAAGCGCAGATCGAGCAATTGAAGCGTGACATTGCCGCGCTCAGCCGCAGTCTTGCCGATCTTGGAAGCGCCAAGCTCAATCAGGCGGCAAGCAAAGCATCGCAAATCAAGGACGATGTAACGGAGGCCTCCGTCGAAGCCCTGAATTCGGCCCGTGGGACCGTTTCCGCCATGGAGCAGGATCTGGAAGCGCGCATTCGCGAGAAGCCGCTTCAATCCGTGCTGATCGCAGCCGGTCTTGGCTTTCTCTTCGCACTTTTTTCGCGGCGCTGATTCATGCTGTCGCTGTTTGCAAGGCTGGCCGTTGTGGGTGCGCAAGGCGTGCGGCCCAAGATCGAAAAGGCAAAACGGAACCTGCTTGCAGGCGTGATTGCAGGCTTCTGTGTTCTGGTGGCCATCGTCTCGGTCATTGTCGCGGCCTGGATTTTTCTGGCTGAGGTCGTTGGCGCCGGTTGGGCAGGGCTCATCATCGCTGCCGCAGCGGTTGTAATTGCGGCGATCACTCTGGCAATCGCCGCGCTCATCAACCACCGTGAAGAGCGCCGCCGCATTCGCTTGCAGACCGCGACCATGGCGGCCACAAGCCCGCTTTCGATGGGCGTGGTGGGCTCTCTGCCATCCATGCTCAAGGTCAATCCGGTCGTCGGGGTTCTGGCGGTTGGCGCGCTTTCCTACCTCTTCGCCCGTAGCCGTCTGGATCGTTCCTGACGCGCATTGGCCTGACGCGCTTTGGAAGGCCCGCCTCACGAGAGAATGCATGGCGTTTTATCGTGAGGCGGGCAGCAGGACCGTGACGTCCGGATTTCCGGCGGGACCGGCATTTCGAGATCATTCCTACAGGCAGACATAAACCGCAGGCCGCCGGTCTGCGGAGGTTTCAACGCATTCGAAAAGGAGCCTCACCATGGCAAAGGTTGCAGAAGTACTCAAGCCGCGTGCCCGTGAAGAAAAGATCGGTATCGGTCTTGAAGACAGCTACCGTCAGCAGGCCGCCCAGGACCTCTCGGCCATTCTGGCCGCCACCTACGCGCTGACGATCAAGACGCAGGTCTATCACTGGAATGTTGTCGGGCCTCTGTTCAAGCCGATCCATGAGCTGACGGAAGAGCATTACAACACGCTGTTCGAGGCCGTAGACATCATTGCCGAGCGTATCCGCGCTCTTGGCCATCTTGCGCCGGTCAATCTGCAAAATTCCAGCGCATTCGCCCCCAAGCGTGGTGAAACCGAGCACCGCGCCGCCGTGGACATGGTGGAGGACCTGATCGCCGATCATGAAACGGCCGTTCGGCAAATGCGCGATACTGCCGAAAAAGCGGACGATGCCGGCGATGTCGTTACCGCCGATATGCTGACCGACCGGCTGACATTCCACGAAAAGGCCTTGTGGATGCTGCGCGCCATCGTGGCGGCCTGAAGCGTTTTCCCCCGGCCTAAAGCGGGGACAGTGCCAATGAAACGTGAGCGCGTCCGGAGAACCTGTTGTCACCGGACGCGTTCAAGAGATGTTTTAGCTGGCCATGCGCAGCTGTTCTCCCTCCCGGACCTGCGCGCCGAGGCGGAAGCCTTCTATAAGGTGCAGAAGGTCGCTGGCGTCGGAGGATAGCTGTTCGGCCGAGCGTGTCGTATCCTGCGCCATGGCAGCATTTTTCTGGGTGGCGGTATCCAGCTGGTTCAACGAGGTGGAGATGGCCCGAAGCGTCGTGTCCTGCTCCTGGGCGCTGGCGGCAATACCGGCCACGGCGTCATTGGCCTCGGTGATCTGACTGGATATGCGCTTTAGCGCTGCACCCGTCTTGCCGACGAGATCGACGCCCTGATGCACCTGATCGGAAGAGCGGGCAATCTGCTCCTTGATCTGCCGTGCGGCGGCGGCGGAGCGCTGGGCAAGTTCCCGCACTTCCTGCGCCACGACAGCAAAACCCTTGCCGCTTTCACCGGCGCGGGCCGCCTCGACACCGGCATTCAGCGCCAGAAGATTGGTCTGGAAGGCGATTTCGTCGATCACACCGATAATCTTGGCGATTTCCTCGGCAGACCGTTCGATATTGCTCATCGCGTCCATGGCCTTATTGACGACATCGTCGCTTTCGCGGGCTTCGTTGCTGACAGTCTGCACGCGGTTGGCGGCCTCCCGCGCACCCTCCGCGGTCTGGCGGATCGCAACGGTCAATTCATCCAGCGCGGCAGAGGTTTCCTCCAGATTGGCGGCCTGTTGTTCCGTGCGGTTGGCCAGTTCCCGCGATGCGTGGCGAATGTCTTCCTTGCTGATGCCGATGTCGCCGCTTTTCAGGCGCACGCGCAGCAGGGCCTCTTCCAGCCGCGCGACGGCGTCGTTGAAATTGCCGCGCAATTGTGCGTAGGCCGAACCGAGATCGCCGCAGCGAACGGCAAGATCACCTTCGGCCATTCGGGCAAGGGCGGTGCCGATCGTGTTGACGACAAGCGCCTGCTGGCGGCTTTCTTCCTGCTGTCGCAAGAGGTTGTTTTGCCTTTCGCCATCCAGTTCCTGCTGCTGGGCGGCCTGGGCCAGCGCCATGGCTTTGCGTTCGCGCGCCTTGTCCTGCAACACAGCCGTTGCCTTTGCCATGGCGCCCAGCTCGTTGGCGCGGTTCGTGTGCGGGATTGCCAGATCGGTATCGTCCTCGGCAACCCGCAGAAGCGCGCCGCGCAATTCGCCCAGCCCGCCGGTAATGCCGCTGATGACACGGTAGGCGACGACAAGGGTCAAGACGAGAACGAACAACGCCGCAGTAACGGTCTTTTTCGCGTCATTGGCCACGAAGGTGTGAAGATCGTCGAGATAGGCCCCTGTTCCCACGACCACGCCCCAGGGCTCGAAGGCCAGCGCGTAACCCACCTTGGGAAAGGTCTCATCCGCCGGCCCATCGGGACGGGTCCAGTGGTAAAGCGTGAAATCGCCGCCCTTGCGCCCGGCGGCGATCAGATCGGCAACCAGGCGCACACCGAACTTGTCCGCAAGGTCGTAGAAATTCTTGCCCACGCCCGCCTTGCCCGGAAAGGCAACGCGGTTTCCGGCGTAGTCATAGGCAAAGAGATAGCCGTCCGGCACGTAGCGCATGGCCGAAATCGCCTCGAAGGCGGCTGCCTGCGCCTCGGCACGGGTCATTTCTCCCTTCACCTCCCGTTCGTGATAGGCTTTCATGACGCCCACGGCGCTTTCCGTCAGAATTCGCTGCATGTCGTAGCGTTGACTGAAAATCGAGTGGCTGGATGTGCGCATCTGGAAATAAAGGACGGCGGCGAAGCCGCAGACGAGAATGGCAACGACCGCAAAAAGCTGTCGGGTCAAGGACATGTTCTTCATCGGATCTCCCCCGGAATGAATAGTGCGCGCTGACCGCCGTGAGCCTTTGGCCATGATCGCAGTGCGCAGTGACGGTTTGAACGAGGAAAAATACCGTGAAGCCCGGTTTATTCCGGGGAACGGCCCGCCTCGCTTTCTACCTCCGATGGAAGATAATCGACGTTAATTAAAAGTGAAAAAATACAATTTTGAATAGATAAACTGTTATATTTCATATATATAAACAATTATAAGTAGTATTATCAAGTTGTGATATTACCATGATTCTTCCAGGCTTCCCGAAATACTTCGCCTGAATATGCGCAGTGTTGGTACGTGAAAAGGGCGCCAGGTGCCGGCATCCCCGGACGCTGAAGGCCGAGAGAGCGAAAACAAACCGGCTGGTTGAGGTGGGCCATGCGCAGACCAGGGAAATCCGGCATTCAAGCATAATCCGACCGGAGCGAAGCGAGGATCGACAAGATTATGCTTCAGAAAGAAAATCTTGGAGCGCCGATCTGATCCAATAAGATCGAAAAGCGCTCTGACGGCATAAAATCAAACGGCCTTACCCTTTGCCGCCCGCTCGGCGGCGTCGAGTTTTTCCAAAAGGTCAAGAAAGTGATCGGGCGTTCCCTGTTCGACAATACTGTCGTAATAGTTCCTCAGTTTCGAGGAGATCAACGCATCGGCCGTGGTCATTTCCGCAGCGACGGGTGGTTTGTTGTTGCGATCGTCTTCTTTAACGGTCATTGTCGTACATCCCGGCCCTGGATGGCGTGCCCATCCAGACTATTTAATAGACCAATATGTTAATTGTTCCGGAAAGGTGGAACTTTTTTTGTGACACTGCGTTTCCCACGGTGTTTGTATACCCTCCGTCCTGCCAATTTGGAGAAACTGAATGTCTCTTACCTCCCGCGTCGCCGTTCATATTCCTTATCTGAGGCGATATGCCCGTGCCGTGACGGGCTCCCAGACCTCCGGAGACGCCTATGTAGCAGCGGTTCTCGAAGCGCTGATCGCCGACCTTTCCATCTATCCCGATGCCAGCAGCGATCGCGTTGCCGTCTATAAACTGTTTGTGAAAATCTTCGATACGGCAAATGTGGAAATCCGCCCGATCAGCTCGCCCTTTGCGTGGGAAAAGCGTGCCGCCGCCAATCTGGCCGCCATGCCGCCGCGCGAACGCCACGCCTTTCTGTTGATCGCGGTCGAGGGCTTTACCTATGAGGAAGCCGCCGAAATCCTCGATGTCAGCGGCAGCGATTTCCGTGTTCTGTTCAACGAGGCCTCGGCTGAAATTTCCCGACAGGTTGCCACCGACATCATGATCATCGAGGACGAACCGCTGATTGCGCTCGACATCGAGCAGATGGTGGAGGATCTCGGTCATCGCGTCACCGGCATTGCCCGCACGCATAAGGAAGCCGTCGATCTTTTTGGCCGTACCAGCCCGAAGATGGTGCTTGCCGATATTCAGCTTGCCGATGGCAGCTCCGGCATCGACGCGATCAACGATATTCTGAAGGTCGATACCATTCCGGTGATTTTCATTACAGCTTTCCCGGAAAGACTTTTGACAGGCGAGCGCCCGGAGCCGGCTTTCCTAGTCACCAAGCCTTTCAATCCCGACATGGTGAAAGCTCTCATCAGTCAGGCCTTGTTCTTCCACGAACAGGCCGCTCAGGGGGTCTGAGGCAGGACAGGGTATAATGATTTTTTTCAATTGCGCCTGCCATGGCCCCGAGCCGGGGAGGGTGCTGCGGCTGGATTTTTTCTTGAGCCGATGGAGCATGTAAGTTGACACATCGGTTGACATGGTTTGAACCGAGGCGCGCCGACGGGCAATTGAGGGAATTCTTCATTGCCGCACTTCTGGATATAGGTGCAAGCCTGACGCTTCAGGATGCCGACGGACACTATATCTGCATCACCTCACTGCCGCCGCGCTGGCCGCTGGCGGCAGGCGAGGAGCCCAGCGACGATTCGATTTTCGGCCCGGAAATCGGTGCGCAGCTGCGTGCGCTGAAGGCGGGCCTCAAAAATCCCGGTGACGGCGCCAATCTGGAGGTCGAGCCCGGAGACGACACCGTCTTCGAGTTTCGCTGCCGGATGATTCGCATGTCCGCAGACTATGTGTGCCTGATGACCGTGCTGGTGGATCGTACCGAGGAAAGACGCCGTGAAAGGCTGCTTCGCGCCTTGCTGCGCGAAGTCAGCCATCGCTCGAAAAACCTTCTGGCGATTATCCAGAGCATCGCCTTCCAAACCGCGCGCTATTCCGGCACGCTGGATTATTTCCTCTCCAAGTTCCGGGGAAGGCTTCATGCGCTTTCCACCTCTCAGGATCTGGTGACGGACAGCAGCTGGCGAGGGGCCTATTTTCGCGATCTCGTGCGCCAGCAGCTTGAGAAATATGTGCCGGAAACCGCAAATCTTGTGCGGATAAAGGGTGAGAACGTGCTTCTCAGCCCGAATGCCGCGCTGCATATTGGCCTCGCCCTGCATGAGCTCGTGGTCAATGCCGTCAGCCATGGCGATTTCATTGGCACGCGCTCGATCATCGACATTTCATGCAGCCGCCTGCATGGGCCGGACGGCGAGGAAATCCGCGTGATCTGGGAGGAGCCGCTTGGCCCCTCTTCTGCGCCAGGTGTCGCCGCCACGCGCAATGCCCGCTTTGGCAGCACGGTGCTGGAACGGGTCGTTCCGGCCTCCGTCAATGGCCGGGTTGTGCATAGGCTGGAAGAGGGCGGTGTCCATTACGAGCTGACCTTCCCCGCCGAAATGCATGATTGAGCAAAGGGCAAGGCAGGTTGAGCATCTTTAAAGGGTGATGTGCAATCACCCTTTGGATCACAGGAACCTTGCGGTCAGGGTTTGCGTTTAAAAACCGCCTTGCCCGCGAAGTGTTTTCCGGGGCGGCGTTTCCCTTGCCTTCGGAGGCCCCATGCGTCTGTTTTCTTGCAGCAATTGCCATACCACCCTTCACTTCGACAATAGCCGCTGCCTCTCCTGCCAGTCGCCCGTGGCGCTTGACCCCGAGACCATGGACATGTTGGCTCTGGGCGATGGCGACGTGCCGCTGGTGGATGGAACGCCGCAAGGCGCGCCGCGTAACCTCTGCGCCAATGCCATTCACAATGCCTGCAACTGGCTGGCTGAGGACGGCGAGGAATTCTGTCTTGCCTGTCGCCATAACCTCGTCATTCCAGATCTTTCCGTGCCGGAAAATCTGGAGAACTGGCAGAAGATCGAGGCTGCCAAGCATATGCTTTTCTATTCGCTGCAACGCTTTGGCCTGCCCATGCCGCCGCGCGACGATGCCCATCCCGAGGGTCTGGCGCTTGAATTCCTGTCCGACGATCCAGCCCTGACCAACGGCCAGCCGGTGATGACCGGCCATGACCGTGGACTGATTACGCTCAATATCGCCGAGGCGTCCGATGCCGAGCGGGAAGCCCGGCGGGTGGCGCTTGGCGAACCGTTTCGCACGCTGATTGGCCATTTTCGCCACGAAGTCGGCCATTATTACTGGAATGTGCTGGTGCGCGATGCGGGACGTCTTGAGGAATGCCGGGCGCTTTTCGGCAATGACGAGGAGGATTACGGCGAGGCCCTCAACCGGCATTATCAGCAAGGCCCCGTCGCCGGATGGGAGACAAGCTTCATCAGCGCCTATGCGGCAAGCCACCCCTGGGAGGATTTCGCCGAATGCTGGGCGCATTATTTCCACATGGTCGATGCGCTGGAAACCGCCTATGCCTTCGGGCTGAAGACCAATCCGGATACCGACGAGGACGGGCTGGCGCTGGACGTGAATTTCGACCCCTACCGCGTGCGCAGCGTCAAGACGCTGATCCGAGCATGGGTGCCGCTGACGGTTGCCATCAATGGCATCAACCGCAGCATGGGGCAGCCGGATCTCTATCCCTTCGTGGTGTCAGATCCGGTGGTGGCGAAGCTCGATTTCATTCATCGGCTGATTGCCGGGCGATAAGCGGCGGGTTTCTCCCGTCTGCTCCCTCGCTCCAGCATGGGAAGGTGAAAGGCCTGATTCACCGTCTTCGAAAGAAGGTTCTGTATGCCGCCCAATCCGCCGTATCCGCGGTGCCGAGCAGGAACCACATCAGTGCTGCGGTCTTGATCGAATAAAAGGAGTTGCTGATCAGCATCAGCAGCAGCAGATAAACGACGATCATACTGCGAAATACCCAGGCGGGCGGCTGGCGAAAGGGCGCCAGGATGAACGCCGCCCACAAGCCGATGAAGCCGGGCAGGCCGAAATTGGTGAGCGTATAGGAAATGCCGGAATCGGCGGTGAACATGTCGGTGGCCTTCACCCCCAGGACCACGGAGAGATCAAGCTGGGTGAGAATTGCCGCCGTCACCTTGAGGCGGCCGGATACGTCGTTTGGCCCGCCTTCCGCGCCGATCAAAATCCCATAGGCGGCCACTGCCGCCAGCACGAAAAAGGGGCCGACCAGCCACACCGTTCGCGGGATAAGCCGGTAGACCGGCAGCAAAAGGCCGATTACCACGCAGGTCATGAAGCCGAAACGCGCATCTGCCAGCACAATGCCGGAAAGCGCCAGTGCCATGACCGCAAAACGCCCGCGCATGTCCGGCCGAAACAACGCCCAGGCAAAGGCGATAACGCCGAAATTGCCCGCCGAGACCGGCTCCAGAAACACCGACGACACGCGGTGCTGGCCAAGAAAGGGCAGAAGCGTGCGCGGCTCCGGCCTGAGGCCGGAAATAAACAGGCCGCGGGTCTGGCCATAGACCTCCTTCAGCGTCACCGTGCCGCGGGCGAGATAATAGCCCAGCACGTTGAAGTAATCGAGAAAGGTCTCCGTCAGGAGGTATTCGAACAACGCGATGGCCATGACGATCAGCGCGCTGGCCAGAACCAGCCTGTCGGCGAGCACCGGATTGGCCAGCCGCCGCCCCATGAAGTAGAACGCCACCGGAATGAACACATCGCGCAGGGCTTTCAGGTCGCTGATGCCGCGCAGGGCAAAGATCATCAGCATGTAGCTGACGAACAGCAGCAGCGTGAGATAAACACCCGCCCGCCGGTCAAAGGCCAGCAGAAAGGCCGCGCCCAGCATGGCCATCTCGCCCAGCATGACATGCGTATCGCTGACCGGCATGATGCGCGTGTTGATGAAACACAGCAAGAGATTGAGCAAAAGTCCGCCGATGACCGCGAAACTTGCAAGGCTCGATCCGAAAATATGACCAGCAAAGCCGGAAACCGGCCTTGCGTCCGCACGCCCCTCCATGAAGGCCTGTTCGGCGGAGATGGCCCGACGGCCCGGGTTCATCGCAATGCGGACATGCCCGGAATTCGAGCTGCCTGTTCGCCGCATTATGTGTGCCCGCCTGCGCTGCTGTCCAGAAGAATGCGACCCATCAGCCGGTCGGCGGCGGCGCCAAGGCGGGCCTGCATGTCGGCAAGCGGCGCCTCACTCTCGTCATCGGTAAAAAGCAGGATGAGATCGGCCTGCGGCGCAAGTTCGGCCAGGCATGTTTCCGCTTCGGTGCCGCAGGCGTTGACAAGAATGAAATCCGCATCCAGCCCGACGCCGTTGCGGGCAAGATAGCGGGCAAAGCTTGGGCGGCCATCCGTTTCGCCGGGCGGTATCCGGGCAGGGCCGAAGCGCTCGTATTTCAGCAGGCCGGAGAGGGGAGGCGCGTCTTGTCCCGGCTCCGCTTGCGCTTCGGCCAGGGCGGGATAACGGCCTCTATAGGTGCGGCTGGCAAAATGCCCGGCGGCATAAAGCAGGCTGTGCTCACGGTCTGCCAGCCGCTGGATCACGTCGCCAATAAAGCTCGCGGTCATGGCGGGCCTGCCGCTGGCCAGAAAAACAATGGTCAGGCGCGGGCTTTCTTGCGCGCAGTCCAGCAGAAAGCGACTGATTGTGGCGCTTGCGTGCCGCATTCGCGCTTCGCTGTCTTGCAGGCTGGCGGCCATGTCCCCGGTGCGGCTGGACAAAGGCCTGAGCAGCCAGCCAAACCGCGATCTGGCCGGGGTGGGAGGGGTGCGGGCATCGGCCAGCACCGGAATGATCCGGGCGGTGAGGCGGGAGATGTCATTGCCGGGCGCGGCGGACGAGGGCTGCGTGAAAACAATGTCTGGCTGCGGCTGGCGGCCCGCGCTTGCCAATTCCCGCAATACGGCCAGCACGCTGCCAAGCGCAAGGCCGAAGAGAAGAGCCGCCAGCACGATCATCAATCGCAGCACCGTCACTGATTTGGGCGTCGGCACGGCCTCGGTGATCACGCGGGAATTGTTGATGGCCGTGGTCTGCTGCTGCCCAAGTTCCTCGGCCCGGTTGAGAAAGGCCTTGTAGATGGTGCGGACAGCATCGGCCTCGCTTTCAAGCTGGCGAAGCTTGATCTGTTTTTCCCCGCTGTCGAAACTGCTGCGCGTCAGGCTGTCCAGCCGGTCGGAAAGGGCCTTGGTATTGGCGCTGGCGCGGTCGAAATTGGCCTTCATGGACTGGCGCACGCGGTCCAGCTCCTGCTGGAGGGCGGTGCGCATACTGGCCACCTGCGAATTGATGGCGCGTAGTTGCGGATGGTTGGCGCCGAGATTGGTGGTTGCTTCGGCCTGACGGTCGAGAAGCTGCACATAGCGGTCACGCAGCAGGCCGATGGAGGTGGATTGAACGGCCTCCGGAATGGCGCCCGCCTCTATGGCTTGAAGGGTCAGGTTGCGGGTCTGCTCGTAGATGGCGCGCTGCTGTTCTTCGGCGCCGCGCGCGGCGATGAGCTGGTCGTTGAGGCCGGCAAGCTGCTGGTCGATCACCAGCCCCTTGTCGGCGGTGCTGGCCAGGCCATTGTCGGATTTGAACTGTTCCACCGCCATTTCGGCCTTCAGCACGCGGTCGCGCAATTCGCTTGCCTGCGCCTGAAAGGCGTTGCTGGCGCGGCGGGCGGCATCGTTGCGGGCCTCGTCCACCTGCTTGAGGTAAATGGCGGCAATGCGATTGGCAATGGTGGCCGCGCTCTGGGCAACGGGGTGATCGACGGTGATCGCCATGATGAGAGACTGACCCTGCCGCTCCACCTTCATACGCTTCAAAAGGCCGGCCATGGTGGCGGCCATCACTTCCTCATCGGTCGCGGCGGCACCGGGCTTCGGCTTGTAGAGCGCGGGATCCCTGGTGAGGTCCAGGTCGCGGATGACCTCTCCCAGCACAGCGGAAGACTGCACCACATAGATCTGGCTGTCGATGCTGGCGGGATCGGGCTGGCTTGCGACAACGGCCCGATTATCGGCGGTATCGGCGCTGAGCGCTTTCGGATCCAGCAGGATCTGCGTGTAGGAGCTGAAGCTTGGCTTGAGTGTGGCTGCGAAAAGCAGGGCAGCGCCAAGGCAAAGAAGCGTGCAGAGGGCAAGGATCAGCCATCGTCTTTTCAAAATTCCGGGAATCTGAAAAATATCGATGTCCATGTCTGCCCAGCCGCCTGCGGCGGTTTTCATAGAGCATCCCCAGAGACGTGGAACCCGGCTTTCCGTCTGGAAATGCGTAAAACAAAAAATTGGAGGGCGTCCGGGTTTCAAGCCAACCACGAACGCACTGGCTCATGCCGCACCATGTCACCACATGGTTAACGATAGATAAGCATATGCCGTGTTAATCAAAAATCTTTACCGCATTTGTGCAAGGGCGGGACAGAAGTCGGCCAGAGGCTTTACCGCGTGGGCAAGGCGCTTTAACGAGTACAAGAATATAGAAAAATAAAGCTCATCATGGGTACGGATGGCGGAGCCGGGCATGGATTTCGATAGCATTGGCGCAGCCGGCGCTTCGTTCGGAACCGGCAAAGGCCCGCTGGTGGTGCAGGTCGTGCGGCAATATCTGCCCAATCGCGGCGGTCTGGAAGATGTGGTTCGCAATCTTTCCCGGCAGCTCATTGCGCAGGGTTTCCGGGTTCGCATCGTCACGCTCGACCGGCTGTTTTCCAGCCCCGGCACGGTTTTGCCCGCCCGTGAGGTAATCGAGGGGGCCGAGGTGGTGCGCCTTGCCTGGCGGGGCAGCAGCCGCTATCCGCTGGCCTTTTCGGTTTTCCGGCATTTGAAGGATGCCGATCTCGTGCATGTGCATGGGGTGGATTTCTTTTTCGACGCACTTGCCTGGGGTTGGCTTGCCCATCGCCGGCCCTTGTTTGCCACCACGCATGGTGGCTTTTTCCACACCGATGCTCATGGGCGCATCAAAAAGATCTGGTTCAACACCGTCACGCGCCTTTCAGGCCTTGCCTATCGCAAGCTGATTTGTTGCAGCGTGTCGGACCTCGAACTGTTTCGCCTGATCCATCCGCGCCGGGCCGTTCTGGTGGAAAACGGCGTGGATACGGTGAAATTCGCAGGCCTTGAACGTCGGGAGCCGCAAAGACGCCTTTTGACCATTGGCCGTTTTTCCCGCAACAAGCGGCTGGAATGGCTGCTGGACGTGATGGCCGTACTTGTCGCGCGCCAGCCGGATTGGCGCCTCGACATTGCCGGTGTGCCATCCGACCTGAGTGAGAGCGATCTGCGCGGTTTGATTGCCAATCGTGGCCTCGGCGATCATGTGGTCGTGCATGTGGGGGCAGGCGATGCACATTTGCGCGGGCTGGCCGCCGGGGCCTCGCTCTTCCTGTCGGCCTCCGATTACGAGGGTTTCGGCCTTGTGGCGGTGGAGGCGATGAGCGCCGGTCTCCTGCCGGTGCTGAATGCAAACCAGGCCTATGAGGTTCTGGCTGCCCGCCATGGGGATCTGGTCCTTGCCGATTTCAGCCAGCCGCAGGCGACGGCGGAGCGCGTGGAGCTTGCCTATCAGCGGCTTTGCGCCGAAGGCGGGGAGCTTCAGAACAGGCTTGCGGCAGAGGCTGGCCGCTATTCATGGAAGGGTGTGGCGCGCACCCATATCAGCTTTTATGCGACAGTCTTGAGCAAACGGTTGTTTCCCGGCCTTGATCGGGAGATGGCATGATTGCCGGGCTGGATCCTGTAAAATCCGCAAGGCGGCAGCCTTCTTCAGCTTTTAGAGCCGAGCCTTCGCCAGCCCGTCCAGCCGCGCCAGATGCCGCAGGCCCAGGCGCGCTTATAGCGGGCTTCGGCAAGGTCGCCCCTGGCCAGCGCAAGCACCATGCCCGCCAGCGGGCGCAGCAGCCGGTAGGCAAGATGGCCTGGGGAAAAGCCATGTTTGCGAAGCAAAGCACCAAAGCCTGCCCCGTATTTGGCGGCGCGCTCGATGCGTCGGGGATTGTTGGCCGCCACCACCTGATCGTGATGAACGATGAGATGGGGATGGTAGCCAAGCGTGGCGCCGCTTGCGATGGCGCGCAGCAGAAGATCGGCTTCCTCCCCGCTCTGGAAGGGCGTGGACGCCCCAACGCCCAGCCGCTCATCGAAGCCTCCCAGTGTTTCGATCAGCGAGCGGCGCAGGAAAATGCCGTTGGAATTGCCGCAGGAAAGGTAGTTGCGCCGGGTGATGGCGCAGGCCTCTTGTCCCGTCGGGCTGACGGAGGGCAGGCCATCGGCATCCAGCGTGCGGCCCGTGGCGATGCCGAGCGCCGGATCGGCCTCGAAAATGGCGCTGGCAAGCGTCAACGTATCGGGCCGGTACCAGCAATCGTCGTCGGGAAAGGCGATCAGGGGCTGGCTTGCCGAGGCAATGCCCGTGTTGCGCGCCCGCGAAAGGCCGCGTGGCGAACGGATGTGGCGAATGGCAAAGCGGTCCTGATGGGCGCTGACCAGCGGCACAAGCCGGTCATCCTCGTTCTGATCGACGAGAATAACTTCGAAATGCGTAAAATCCTGAGTGGCCAGCGAGCGGAAAAGCCGCGCCAGATGGTCGGTGCGATCGACGCTGCAAACAATCAGGCTGAACACGGCGCACCCCTTCCGTTTCCCTTGCATGGTCAAACCGGGATAAGCCACGGGCGCTACGGAAGTGTTAAAGCCGCTGATATATCCATAGCCAAAGCCTGAACCTGACAGGGATCGTTGATGAAAACCGGCATTCTTGCCAATTCCGCCTTCAATGCCGCAGCCGGGCTCACCCTGCTTGCCACCGGCTTTGCCTCCTCCATTTTCGCCGCGCGCCTGCTGGGGCCGGAAGCCAATGGCGTCATTGCCTTTTCCGTCTGGCTGGCAGGCACTGCCGCGCTGGTGGCAGAGCTTGGAACGGGCATTCTGCTGCTGCGCATTCTGCCGCAACTGCGCGCGCAAGGCTATGGTGACGGCGAGCGGCGTGGCTTTGCCGCCTATCTTCTCTGGCCGGTGGTGGGGGCGACCTTGTTGCTGCTCCTGCTCTATGTCCTGTTCTTCTGGATCGCGGAGCGGGAGCATTGGGCGCAAACCGCCCCGTCCGTCATTGTCGTGACGGGGGTGCTGTTCGTGGTGCAATCCATCGGCATGTTCACCAAGAACTACCTGATCGGCGAGCAGAAGGTGCCGGTTTTCTTTCGTCTCACGCTGACGGCCGGCTGCCTGCAAGTGGCGGGCGTGGTGGGGGGAGCGCTCGCCTTCGGCATTCCCGGCGCCCTTGCGGGCTATGTGCTGGCCTATGTCTCGCAGTTCACCTTCGCGCTTTCGCTGCTGCGCCAGGCGCCCGACAGTTGCGGCATCGGGCTTTCCTATCTGGTCACGTCCTCCTTCGTGCTGTCGCTGGAATTCATCGTCGATTCCGTTTTCCTGAACCGGATCGAGCTTTTCTTTCTCCAGCGCTATCAGGGGGTGGAAGAGGTTGGATATTATGCGGTGGCCTTCTCGCTGAGCAATCTGGCGCTGCAATTGCCCATTCAGCTTTCTGGCAGTCTCGTGCCTTATTATTCCGAAAAGCTGGAGGCGCAGAAACAGGGCCACCTGCCGGTGGAGCTTTTTGCAAGCGTGGTCCGCAGCCTTGCCTATTTCACCCTTCCCATGAGCCTTGGCCTTGCGGCGATTGCGCCGCAACTCGTCACGACGGTCTTTGGCAATGCCTTTCAGGAAAGCGGCTCCATGCTGGTGTTTCTGGCGTTGAGCGTCCCGGCAGCCGTTGCAAGCCAGGTGGCCACGCAATATCTCTTTGCCATCGACAAGGTCCGGGAGCGTCTTTACGTGGGGCTTGGCGGGGCGGCCATCATGGTGGTGGGCGATATTGCGCTGGTGCCGCATTTTGCCGGGGAGGGCGCAGCCTTTGTGCGCATCATCGTCTTTACCGTGATGAGCCTTGCCATGCTGCGATGGATGAAATTCGAAGGTTCGCTGGCCGGGCTTGGCCTCAGCCTGTTGAAAATCACGGCGGCCTCCATGCTGTGCGCGGCGGCTGCCCTTGGCGTTCTGGGCGGCGTGAGCGGCATAGCCGGTCTGATACTGGCAATTATCTGCGGCGCGCTTGCCTATTTCACGGCGCTCAGGCTGTTGCGCACTGTGCCTGCGGCAGATGCGGCCGTGCTGGATGGCGTGGCGGCGAGGCTGCCTGCCAAAGTTTCAAGGGTGATGAAACTTGCACTTTCGTTACTTTACACATCGCCCCCCGCCCCTTTAGACAGGAACAGGGACGGTTGAATTTCGAAGTGGGATCGATGCAAAATCCTGACGCGCCGGAGCCGGCTTCCACCGGCAGGCAGCAGCCTGCCGGACTGCCCGTGAGCTTTCATGGCAGCTTTGGCCTTTATACCGAGGCGAGAGGGCCTGTGGCGCGGCGGGCCTGTGTGCTGTTTCTCCAGCCATGGGGCTATGAGGAGCAGTGTACGCACAAGTTTTTCCGGTTGATCGCCGATGAACTGGCCGAGAGGGGCATTGCAAGCCTGCGTTTCGATTATCCCGGCACCGGCGATGCCCTGGATCTGCCGCCTGAGGCGGCAAGCCTCGATGTGTGGCGCAATGCCGTGACGGCCGCCTTTGGCGAGCTTTCGCGCCTCACCGGCCATGCGCCGGTTTTTATCATCGGCCACGGCATCGGGGCGTCGATCGGCCTTTCCATGGCCGATGGCTTCGGCGCGGCGCTGGCAGGCATTGCGGTGATGGCGCCGGTGGTTTCCGGCCGCAGCTATCTGCGGGAATTGCAGTTGTGGTCACGGGTGATCGATGACGGCCTGGGCCTGCCGGAACATTTGCGCAGCACCGATGCCGTCTCGATCGGCGGCCATGTGATGGCGCCAGCCATTGCCGCGGGGGTAAAGGCCATGACGGCGGGCGCGCTTTTGCCGCAAATGCCAAGACCTTCGCTTTATCTGGTGCGGGGCGACCGGGCCGCGGACAAGGAACTGGCGGATGCGGCAATTGCCGGCAATCCGCAGGCGGAAGTGGCGGATTATATCGGCTATGATGCCATGGTCGCCAATCCCGCCATGGCGGAAATGCCGCATGAGGCTGGCGAAACCGTGGTGCAGTGGATCGATGCGAAGGCCTCGCAGGACGCAAGAACCGTGCTGGATCCGCAGCAGGAGCCTGCAATTTTGCGCGGCGATGGATTTTGCGAGACTGCGATGCGCTTTGGACCCTCGCAGCGGCTTTACGGCGTGCTGACGGAACCGCTGGGCAAGCGGCGGGGTGCTGCGGCGCTTCTCCTCAATACCGCTTATGACCGGCATTGCGGCTGGGGGCGAAATGGCGTGGCCATGGCGCGAAAGCTTGCGGCGCAGGGCATTGCCTCTTTCCGCTTCGACCCCGCCAATGTGGGCGACAGCCCGCCGGTGCCCGGCGCAGCGCAACAGGTTCTTTATGCAAAAAGCCAGGAAGATGACGTGCTGGCGGCGCTGGACGTGCTGGAAAGCCGCAACCTCCTGCCTGCCATTGCGGTTGGCCGATGCAGCGGCGGCTATCTGGCCTTTCGCAGCCTGATCCGCGACGAGCGGCTGCGGGGCGGCTGCCTTGCCAATCCCTATGTGTTCTATTGGGATCCAGCCCGGCCTGTCGATGCCAGCCTTTCCGTCGTGCCGCGTTCTCTCGATACCTATCGCAAGCTGCTGCTGAGCCCGCAAACGCTGCGGCGGATTTTCGACGGTAGGGTGGATTTGAAGAATGCGATGCGCAATTTCCTGCGGGTCGGAATACAGCGTTTCCTGCTGAAAACCGGCCTTCACCACGTGGTCAGTGCCGAGGCGCGGACCATGCATCGCGATATTCGCCGGGCCTTCGGGCGGCTTGAGGGGCGTGGCGTGCCGCTCTATCTGCTTTACAGCGAAAACGATGTCGGACTGGAACATTTCTATCAGCAATTCGGCGTGGATGGCCGGGGGCTTCAGCGCTATTCAACCGCGAAGCTGGAAATGCTGGAAGGGGTGGATCACAATTTTTCCCCGGCCTGGTCGCGCGAGCGCTACACGCAAAAAGTGGTGGAGCTGGCCCTTGTCTGCAACGAGGTGCCATCCGGAAAGCCGTAGCAAAGGCTTTCAGAAGGAAATCGGCGAAAGGCCGGGGGCTTCCACCGTTCCCTTCGGCCGTCCCGTGGTGCCAGTCAGGCGGATGCGGCGGGGCGTCAGTGGCGCAAGGTGGAAGAAATCGTCTTCCGGCCTGCCATTTTCCAGAGAGATATGGAGAGATTGCTGGAGCCGGTCGGTCTCAAGCTGCAAATGCCAGCCTTGCGGGCCTTCCACAAGCTGAGCCGTGACCTGCGCCGGTGCCGTGGCGGTGGCGCGGCCCTGCGGGAAATGGAAGGCCTGGCTCAGCATGTCTCCCCCTTCCGTCCAAAGGGTCGCTACCGTCACGTCATGGGCGGGTGGGCCGAAGCAATAGGCATAGGTGGTATCGAAAAATGCGCCGAACACATCGGTGGCATGAAGGCTTTGGCCTGTGCGCGGCGCCAGACGCAGTGCGGTTTTTCCCGACAGGACGGGCGTCCGGCCCTCTCGCAGGCAGGCAAGTGTCAGTGTGAGGGCGGCGTTCTCTGGCCCGTCATTGACGACATGGACGTCAAGCCCGTTCAGGCCCTCATCCGTCAGGCTGACGCGGACGGGCTGGAAAGCGCGGCGGGCGGCATACCAGACCGGCTTGGGCAGGCCGGTGGCATCGATCAAACCCCAGCCGGGGCCGGGCAGCAGATCCTGAAAGGTCCAGACCAGCGCGCCATTGCAGCAGGAGCCTGGCCTGCGCCACTCGGCAAAGCAGGCCTCCAGCACTTCGCCGGAGACGGCGCGGGAAAGATGCAGGTATCGCGCCGGATCCTGCCGCCTGAGCCGCGCCGGATTGACGTCGTAAAGCTCCGAAAGATAGTGGTCGCGAATATCCTCGAAATCCCATGACGCGGCACGGTCGCGGGGCACGCGCGCCTTCCAGCGCGGATCATGCACCGGCGGCACGGCAAGGTGCCGGTCAAGCGTCATCTGCTGCGGCACATGTGCAAAAGCCAGGCACTCGGCGGCAAAGCGCAGGCCGGAAAGCCTGGCATCGGTCAACGGGCGGCAATAGGCGCCCACGCCATAATAATGGCTGACGCCCTCGTTGACCGTGAACGGCAGCGGGCCGCCGGAGGGGGAGTTGCCGATATAGGGAACATCGGGACGAAGGCTTGCCGAAAGCGCCGGCAGAATGGATTGCGAAAGTAGTGTTTTGCCCGCAGCGGGCGGCAGCCCCAGCATGGCGGCCTGCTGCTCGCTCTCGCTGCCGCCGCACAAAAGCGTCAGCGATGGCGAGCCCTGAAGGCTCGAGAGCAGGCCGGTGACTTCATTGCGCACATGGGTTGCGAAGGTTTCGTCGGCAACCGGATAATCGTAATTGGCAAACTGGAAATCCTGCCAGACCAGCAGACCCAGCCGGTCGCAGAGCCGGAAGAAATCCGGGCTTTCATAGGCCATGGTGCCCCCGATGCGCAGCATGTTCATGCCCGCCTCCCGCGCCATCATCAGCCATGGGGCATAGTCCTCGGCGCTGCCGGGCAGGCGGGTGATGTTGGCACTGGTCCAGACGGCACCCCGGCAGAAGATTTTCACGCCATTGACGATCAGCGCGAAATCCTTGCCGTCATCGCCACGATCCAGCCGAATGCGGCGAAAGCCGGTGAGGCCGAACGAATGGCGGGTGCCATCAAGGATGAGCGACACATCATGCAGCGCCGGTTCGCCATGGGTGGCGGGCCACCAGGGCTTGACGGCGGGGATGGTGAGACGGGTGGCGTAATGGCCCGCATCATCTGCCGTCAGCGTGACGCTTTCACCTGCCACCGACAGGGTGAGGTCTTGCGCCGGTCCCTTGTAGGTAAAGGCCACGTCGAGAAGGCCGGTGCCGTCTTCATCGAGATCGGCCGTCAGGCGCAGGTTTTCAATGCTATGGGCCGCAGGACGGATCAGGCTGATCGGCCGCCATGGGCCGATGGCGTGAATGGAGGGGCACCAGCCCGGCATATGGCCAAGCAGCGTGGTGCGGACAAGCCGCAGCCCCTGACTGTCCATCATCTGCGGACGCCAGCGGGCACGGGGCCCACGCTTTGAAAGATGCGGAGCAAGCGCGCGGAAGCACAGCGCAAGCTCATCTTCTCCCGTCAGCTCCAGCGAAAGATCATGGGCTTCGAACATGCTTTCAATGGTAAGTTCAAGCTTACCATTAAGCCAGATTTCGGTGATTGTCGCCAGTCCCTCGAAGCGCAGCACGGCCGGGCCGGGCTGCTCGCCCTTCAAGCTGCGGAAATACCAGGCATCCTTGCCCTCCAGCGGCACTGGATGGTGCGGATCGAACAGTCCGGCTTTTGTCAGCGCCTCGGCGACCGTGCCGGGAACGGGGGCGGCAAGCCGTGCGGCGGCGCGGCGGATGGTGTCAGGGCTCTCATGGGCGCCAGCCTCCGTCAGAAGCAGGGTCCAGCCTGCCTCCAGCGGGCGAATATCGGCGTCCAGAAAGAGTGTCATGTGCGTGAAGCCTGTTTATGCCCGGTTTTCCAGCCCTTGCATCAGCCTGTCCCATGCCTCGGTGGCGGGGTCAAGGGCGGTTGCAAGCGGCTCGAATTTCCTGCGCGTCACGGCGCGGGCAAGCTGGAACTGCACGGATTTTGCCACTTCCGATATTTTGAGCGCATCGGCCTTCTGCGCGGCAAAGCGCGCTTCATCCAGCCAGTCGAGATGGCCGGCGAGAAGCTCGAAATTCGCCCCCACCTGCCGCAGCGTGTTGAAAGCATATTTGTGGAAGAAGCCGAAGGGGCGTTCCGCCACGGCCTCCACCTGCCGGGGAAAGACGGAGGCAAAGGCGGCAATCGGGTTTTTGCCGGGGCGGCGGGCGAGATGGGCGGCAAACAGCCGCTCGGCCTCTTTGCGCAGATGTGCCTCCGAGGCAGGCGTCTGCGGCAGCTTGGCAAATTCCGTATAGGGCAGGAAAGGCGGCCAGCCTTCCGGCGCATCATGCTGGAAAAGCCCGTCGAAATCCTCGCCCTCCAGCAAGAAGAAACCGCCATTGTGGAAATAGTCCATGCTGCGGTTTTCAAGGTCCAGCCGGTTGATGCCGACCGTGGTCTTGCCATGCTCCTGCCGATAGCCGACGCCGCGCGTATCAGGCAGATAGAAACTGTCCATTTCCACGAGGCACAGCCGCCCGCGACCGATTTGCTCGGCAACATGGGCTTCCACGCTGTCGAAAATCGCCAGTTCGGTAACGCGGATGCCATAAAGGCTTTCGAGATCCTCCAGCGGCACCTTGAAAAAGGTGAACTGGTCGCCTTCGAAATCCTGTGCCAGCGTAAAGCCCAGCATGGCCTCCGGCACGGTTTTCAGCGCCGAAAGCAGCTCGATCCACAGATCGGCATAGCAATTGGTTTCCGGCCACATTCTCTCGGCGGAATGCAGCGCATGGGGTTGATAGGAGGCCGGATCAAGCTTGAGGACGCTCTTCACGCCTCAGCCCCACAGCGCCTTGCGGACTTGTTCCGGCCACGCCTTCACATCCAGCCCGTGATGGTGGAACAGCGCCAGCGCAATGCGCTCCAGCCCGAAGCCGACACAAGCCGTGTGCGCCACCGATCCATCCTCAAGGTTCAAGCCCCATTTTGCACCGAAGGCATCCTGATGATAATTGAAGCTCATGCAGGCCGTGGGCTTGCTCGTGGAGGTGATGGGGATCAGCAACTCGAATTTCAGGTTCTGATCGCGCTGGTTATTGGCCAGCATCTTGCCCGCCCGGCCAAAGAAGGGATCGTTGGCCACGTCGATCTCCACCGGCAGGCCCACCTCTTCCATCATCTTCAGGCCGCGATCCATCCAGAGCTGTCGGAAATCGGTGACATGTTTTTCCGTACCCATGCAGACATATTCGCGCATTCGAAAAAGCTGCTGGCGTGCCGGATCGGTGGAGGGCTCATGGCGGAAGCAATAGGATTGCAGGTCGAAAAGCCCGCCTGTTTCCGGCAAGGCGCCGCGTTTGGCAACAGTGGGATAAAGCGGATAGCAGGCGGCAGGCGTCAGCACGATGTCCGTTGCCTTCTGCTCCTTTGTCCAGTCCTCGTTGGCATCCATGCATTGCAACAGGCCGATATGGTCCAGCTCATTGCCGCAGAAGCTGTGAATGGTGCCCGCCAGTTGCGGAAAGCTTTTCATATAGCCGCTTTTTTCGAAATAGGCGCGGTTCATGCCCGGCGGAAAGCGGATGGCTTCGGCGCCGTCGGCGCCGCCGAAACGGTCGATCAGCCGTTCGAACGCGGCAATCACCTCCTCGAACTGGCCGCTGCGGCCATAAAGGCCATCGACGCCCGTATCGATCAGCAGGCCGGATTCGAACAGCCGGTCGAGAAAACTGATTTGAGTATCCATTGGCTTTATCCCAGCAATCGCGTGTCGAGTTTATGGACCAGCAGCATGTTGGACGTGTTGCCCAGAATGCGGTCGTTGGAAATCATCAGCCGGGCCGAATGCGCATCGCGCAGATGGCGGCCAAGGCTGTAGGGCGTGCCGTTCCTGTAGGCCTGAATGCCAGAGATCAGCATGGCCTGATTGATGATGTCGATGATCGTTTCGGAAGAGGCGAGCTTCACATTGTTCATGGCCACCGAAAACCCGAAGGAGGAAAGACGGTCGCCGTCATGGCGGGCATCCTCATAGGCCTTCAGCGCCGCAACCACGTTGGAGCGCACCATCTGCAACAGGTTCGCCACTTCTGCCAGCCGCAGCGCACCGGGTGGCACCACGCCGGGGCTCTTGCGGGCGGCAGCGCGCACGAAGCTCTGGGCACGCGCCACGGCATCCACGGCAATGCCATACCACACACCGCTCCAGAGAATATGCGAGGCGGCCAGCATGGATTGCGCGGCAATCTCGGCAAAGGGCTTGGGCAGGATCTGTTCGGCGGGCGCTTCACCCTTGAAGATAAAGCCGTCGGAACGGGTGCCGCGCATTCCCAGCGTGTCCCAGTCCGCCGTCTTTTCAAGGCTGTATTGGCCTTTCAGAAAAACGGTCATGACCTGATCGGAGGGGGCGGCATCCTTGTGGGCGCGGGAGGTGATGAGAATGGCATCGGCTTCAGTGCCATAGGAAATGACGGTGGCGTCCTTTTCCAGTCGGCAGATGCCATCCGCCACCTCTATGGCGCAGATGGAATTGCGCAGGTTTCCGCCAATGCCGCCCTCGGTGGTGGCGGACCCCAGAAGAAGCTGTTCTGCCGCCACGCGGCGCATGAAGCCGCGCTGCCATTCATTGTCCCCGGCATGTTCCACCAGGCTCGAACACTTGATGTGGTGCATGGCAAAGATCATGGCGCTCGATGCGCAGGCCTGCCCAAGCTGGCTGCACAATTCGGCGATTGCCGCAAAGCCTGCACCTTCGCCACCAAGGTCTGCGGCAATCTGGATGCCGAGAAGCCGCTCTGCCTTCAGCGCCTCCAAGGTGTGCAAGGGAAAGCGGCCATCACGGTCCACGCTGTCGGCATGGGCGGCGGCAATGCTGGCGACCCGCCCCATCCGGGCGGCAAGATCGCTGGCTGGGGGCAGGGGAAGGGTCATCAGGCGACCTTCCGGTCGCCAAGGATCTCGCTGACCGCCCGCTCTATCGCCTCGATGGAGGCAAAGGACTTGCGGTTGAGCAGATGATCGGGAAACTCGATGTCGAAAGCATCCTCAAGGCCCAGCATGAGTTGCACGGAGGCAAAGGATGTCAACCCCAGCGCATAGAGATCGGCATCACTGGCAATGTCGGCCGCGGCGACCGGCAGTCCGCCAACCTTGGCGAGCAGAGTGCGGATGGTGTCATTCATGCAAATCCCCTTCCATCATGGAATGCGTGTCGTCGCTGCTGGAGATAGATGAAAAAGCGTAAAATCGCGCTAAACCCTTCGCTAAAATGCGTCAGGTCCTGTCCATCATTCATACAGAGACGTTCGGAATTCAAGCATCTGCCACGGGTCACGTTAGCATATGGTTAAATATGGCCCTCAGAAGCCGGGGTAGACATGCCGCTTTCCGCGGAAGTCCGTCAGAATATGGCCTTCCGGATCCTCCAGAATGCTGGAGGCGGCGATGGACACTTTTCCGTGACCGCCGGGAATATCCAGCACATAGGTGGGCTGGCAAAGACCGGAAACATGGCCGCGCAACTGGCTTACCAGCGCCTGACCTTCGCCAATGGACAGGCGGAAATGCCCCGTGCCCGGCGCAAGGTCCGGATGGTGCAGGTAATAGGGGCGAATGCGAAGCTCCACGAAGGCGCGCATAAGTTCTTTCAGCACAGCCACATCGTCATTGATGCCTTTCAGCAGCACCGTCTGGCTCAGGAGTGAGAAGCCTGCTTCGTTCAGCCGCTGAATGGCGGCCCTGGCCTCTGGCGTCAGCTCGCGCGGATGGTTGGCATGGATGGCGATATAGACGGTTTTTTGCGCGGATTTCAGCGCCTCGATCAGGCCTTGATCGATGCGGCCTGCATCCACCACCGGCACGCGGCTGTGAAACCGCACGATCTTCACATGCGAAATTGCCTTCAGCCCTTCCATGATGGCGGCGAGGCGGCGATGGGACAGCACGAGCGGATCGCCGCCGGTGAGAATGACTTCCCAGATCTCCTCATGGGCGGCAATATAGGCCAGCGCCTGTTCCAGCTCTTTCGGCGAAAGCGTGCCGTCGCCTTGCGGTCCCACCATCTCGCGGCGAAAGCAGAAACGGCAATAGACGGGGCAGCTATGGGTGGCCTTGAGCAGCACCCTGTCCGGATAGCGGTGCACGATGCCGGTGACGGGGCTGTGGGCGTGATCGCCAATCGGATCGGCGCGCTCTTCGTTGCGGATGAAAAGTTCGCGTCCGTCCGGCACGAATTGCGCGGCAATCGGATCCAAAGGGTTTGCGGGATCGATCAACGCCTGCATGGATGGGGTGATGGCCACGGCATAACGCCTTGCCACGGCGTCAAGCTCTGCCCGGTCTGCCCCGGTGACGAGGCCTGCTTCGGCAAGCTCCTCGATGGTTTTCAGGGTCTTTGCGCTCACGGACCGGGCTCCGCGACCGGCGCCCACAGCACATGTTCGATACGCGGCGCGCCCGTGGCCAGCATCACCAGCCGGTCAAAGCCCAGCGCAATGCCGCAAGCCTCCGGCATGATGGCAAGTGCGGCGAGAAAATCTTCGTCCAGCGGGTAGCGCTCGCCATAAATGCGCGCCTTTTCCGCCATTTCCGCTTCGAAGCGGCGGCGCTGTTCGGCAGCATCCGTCAGTTCGCCGAAGGCATTGGCCAGTTCCACGCCGCAGGCGTAAAGCTCGAAGCGCTCCGCCACGCGCCGGTCACGGGGCGAGGGCCGGGCGAGGGCGGCTTCCGCCACCGGATATTCATCGAGAATGGTGGGGCGGCCAAAGCCCAGATGCGGCTCCACCTTTTCCACGATGACGCGGCTGAAAAGGTCTGCCCAACCGTCATCCTCGGCCACGCGCATTCCTTTTTCCCTGACTTGCGCGGCCAGCGCCTCGCGGTCGGTTTCGCCGGTCGGGGAGGTGGTGGCGAGAAGGTCGATGCCCGCATGGCGGCTGAAGGCTTCCGCCACGCTCAGCCGCTCCGGGGTGGCGAAGGGGTCGCAGGTGCCGCCGCGATAGTGAAAGGCCTTTGTGCCTGCGGTTTCGGCGGCAAGGCGAAGAAGGGCTGCGCTGTCTTCCATAAGCTGCTCATAGGTTTCGCCGGCGCGATACCATTCCAGCATGGTGAATTCCGGGTGGTGCAGCGGCCCGCGCTCGCGGTTGCGATAGACATGGGCAAAGCAGGCGATGCGGTTTTCTCCCGCGGCCAGCAGCTTCTTGCAGGCAAATTCCGGCGATGTATGCAGGTAAAGCGGCTGGGCACGCCCGTCATGGCCGATGGCCTGCGTGCCGAAACCATGCAGATGCGCCTCGTTGCCAGGCGATACCTGCAAGGTGGCCGTATCCACCTCGATGAAATCGCGGGCGGCGAAAAAGCCGCGAAACGCGGCCTGAATGGCATTGCGCCCCAGAAGAAAAGGCCTGCGGTCCGCATGGACCGACGGCGTCCACCAGGCAGAGGCAGAGGGGCGCTTTTCGCTCATGGCGCGGCTTTCATCCTTCTTGTCCCCGGCTGCGGTGAAATGAGCGGCGACGGGCTGGCTATTTCGGCAAAATTAGGTTAGGTGCGCGCCATGGATTTCATTGCATGTCCAGTGGGCGCGGGCCGTCCTTTACGACGTGCAAGGCTAAGATACAAGCTTGCGCAGCAAGGCGGGAACCGGGTTTCCCGCCGCGCGGGCCGGAAAACAAAAGGATAACCGCATGGTCAAGATCATCGCCTCCTCCGTCCGCAAGGGCAATGTTCTGGAAGTGGAAGGCAAGCTCTACGTCGTTCTCACCGCCCAGAACTTCCATCCCGGCAAGGGCACGCCGGTCACGCAGGTCGATATGCGCCGTATCGTCGATGGCGTGAAGGTGTCGGAGCGTTGGCGCACCACCGAACAGGTCGAGCGCGCCTTTGTGGAAGACGTGAACCACCAGTTCCTGTATGAAGATGGCGAAGGCTTCCACTTCATGAACCCGGAAAATTACGATCAGGTCGTGGTCGATATCGACACCATGGGCGAACAGAAAGCCTATCTCCAGGAAGGCATGACCTGCATTCTCTCCATGCATGAAGGCGTGCCGCTGGCCGTCGAACTGCCGCGCCATGTGACGCTGGAAATCGTCGAGACCGAGCCGGTCGTGAAGGGCCAGACGGCCTCTTCCTCCTACAAGCCTGCCATTCTTTCCAACGGCCTGCGCACCATGGTGCCGCCGCATATCGATGCCGGAACTCGCGTCGTGATCGCCACGGAAGACAATTCCTACGTGGAACGCGCCAAGAACTGAAACTTTGTGCATTATCAATGCCCGAAGCCCGGCCAAAAGCCGGGCTTCTTTCATTTTCACTTCTGCATAATTCCTTAAATCAAAATCGAGTTAGAGCGGTTCATTGTTTCACGGAAACATTGAACCGCTCTAACTATTTGTTTTTACGCATTTTCAGACGGAAAACCGGCTTCCACTTTTCCTGAAAATGCTCTAAGGTGAAAATTATGCAGCAGCTTTAAAGTGCTACAGTGTTCTTTGTGCGTTTGATAAAACGCACGGCGCTTTAGGGTTCACGTCCTTGCCGCCAGCCAGCCGGCAATCGCCACATAAAGCGGAATGCCGATCAGGATGTTGAAAGGGAAGGTCAGCCCCAGCGACAGGCTGAGCGACATGGCAGGCCTTGCCTCCGGCACGGCAAAGCGCATGGCGGCAGGCACGGCGATGTAGGAGGCGCTGGCGGCCAGCGTCATCAGCAGCATGGTGTTGCCCGCATCGAGGCCTGCGGCAAAGGCAACCCCGCCTGCCAGCACCACGCCTGTCACCGGCATGAGAAGCGCAAAGCTCAACAGGCGCGGTGTCAACTCTTTCCAGCCGGTTCTCAGCCCCTTGGCGGCCTGCGCGCCGAGATCCAGCAGAAACAGGCAAAGCGCGCCGTTGAAGGGATCGACCAGGAAGGGCTTGACGGTTGCCAGCCCCGGTTTGCCGGTGGCAAGACCGATGAGGAAGGAGCCGAAGAGAATGACGATGGCGCCGTTCAGGAACACTTCCCTGAGAAGCGGCTTCCAGCTTATGCCTTCGCCCTTGCCTGCCGCTGCGCGGGCCCGGTAGACAAGGATCAGCGCCGTGAGAATGGCAGGGGTTTCCATCGCTGCGGCAACCGCCACCATGCCCGGATCATGGGCAATGCCAAGGGCTGCCAGCGCCGAGGTGGCGGCCACGAAGGTGACAATGGAAATCGACCCGTAATGTCCGGCAATGGCGGCCCGCTCGATCGGGCCGACACGGGAAAGGACACGCAGATAGCGCTCGCCGATCAGCGGCATGAGGGCGGAAAGCGCAAGCCCGGCAAGCAGGATGAGAGGCAGGTGGCCACCGCCCTCGCCACCGGCAAGGGCAGCCCCTCCTTTGAAGCCGATGGCCATCATGAGATAGATGGAAAGCATTTTGGCCGCCCCTTCCGGCAGGGACAGCGTGCTGCCGGCCAGCGTTGCGGCAATGCCCAGCAGAAAAAACAGTACGGGTGCGGAAGCGAGATTGGCAAGCGCCATATCGAGAAAGGTCATGGTGAAGCTCTGGCACAGGTTTATGGCCGCACGCCATGGCAGCGTCGCGGGGGCAGCGGCACTGGCAAGGTCATCGGCGGATGTGTGGCGAGAAATGACCGGTGAGTGTAGGGATCTCACCGGCCAGATTGAGGGTCGTGTTGTGGTTTTCCGGACGGCGGACGGTGTCCGGACAGATCAGTGGGCTGATTTCAAGCGTTCGTGACGTTCAAGGGCGGCAATCTGGTTGCGCAATCCGCAAGCGATGTCGCGAAGGGCGATCAGCCGCTGGCCACAGGGCCTTGGCTTGCGCCTTTCCTCATCCATGCTAATGCACAGGATCCGGTGCCGTGCCTTGAGAGCGTTCAAGAGAGCCATGATGCAACCTCCTTTCTGCCCTTTCCATATGGGGGGTCCTTGCCGATTATTCCAATTCATTGATAATATCGATCCGATAGATTTTTTCTATGAGGCCCCATGCCCTTTCGTCCAAGCCATCGGCAGCTCGAATATCTCGTGGCGCTCGGAGAAACCGGCCATTTCGGCGAAGCGGCGCGCCGCTGCCATGTTTCGCAGCCAACGCTTTCCGTGCAGGTCGCGCTTTTGGAAAAGCAGCTCGGCACGCAGCTTGTGGAGCGGACGCCCGGCAAGGTCAGCCCCACGCCGGTTGGGGCGGAAATCATCGCCGCTGCCCGTGTCATTCTGGCGGGGCTGGACGACATCAAGGTGCTGGCGGACAGTGCGCGCAACCATCTGGGCGGGGTGATGCGGCTTGGGGTGGTTTCGTCCTTCGGGCCTTATTTCCTGCCCTATCTGTTGCCCAGGCTTCACGCCCGGCATCGCGAGCTGAAGCTCTATATTCGCGAGGACAGGCCAAGGGCGCTGGAACAGGCCGTGCTGGCGGGCGAGGTGGATTGCGGGCTTGGCCAGCAGCCTGACGATCCGGATGCTTTTGCTTTCGAGCCAATTTGCCGGGAGATCATCTATCTTGGCGTTCACCGCGACCACCGGCTGGCGGCCCGCGATCATGTGCCGCTGGACGAACTGAAGGGCGAACGTCTGCTGACGCTTGGCAGCGGCCACCGCCTGCTGGACGATGTGCGGGCGCTTGCCAGCCTCTCCGGCGCGACGCTGGCCGACGATTACGAAGGCACCAGCCTTGATGCCCTGCGGCAGATGGTCTCCATCGAAATGGGGCTGTCGCTGTTTCCCGAACTTTATGTGCGCTCGGAAATGGGACGGGAGGAGAATGTGCGCCTGTTGCGGCTGGATGGCTGGCCGGGGGAGCGCGTGATCGGCTTTTACTGGCGGCGCATCAGCGCCCGCAAGCCGCATTTCGAGGCGCTGGCGGCGCTGGGCAAGGCCATTGCGGCCGGATTGGTCGGCAGTGAGCCCCTGCGGGTCTGAAAATGACGGCTACAGAAGCCTGGTCTGCCGCCCGGAATCCATCTCCGGGCGGCAGATTGAAATTATTCGATGCCGCCAAGGCACATATATTTAAGCTCCGTATAATCCTCCAGCCCGTATTTCGAGCCCTCGCGGCCAAGACCGGACTGCTTGATGCCGCCAAAGGGAGCGGTTTCGGTGGAGATCAGGCCGGTATTGACGCCGACCATGCCATATTCCAGCGCCTCCGCCACGCGGAAGATCTTGCCGATGTCGCGGGCGTAAAAATAGGAGGCAAGCCCGAATTCGGTATCATTGGCCATGGCGATCACATCCTCTTCCGTTTCGAAGCGGAAGAGGGGGGCGACGGGGCCGAAGGTTTCTTCCCGCGCCACCTTCATCTCGGTGGTAACGCCGGTCAGAATGGTGGGCTGGAAGAACAGCTCGCCGCCTTCCGCCTTGTCGCCGCCCAGTTCCACCTTCGCGCCCTTGGCAACGGCGTCGGCAATATGGTCTTTGACCTTCTTCACCGCATTGGCATCGATCAACGGGCCAATGGTCACGCCTTCGGCAAAGCCATCGCCCACTTTCAGCGCCTTCACCTTTTCGGCAAGCTTGGCGGCAAAGGCTTCATAGACGCCCGATTGAACGTAAATGCGGTTTGCGCAAACGCAGGTCTGCCCGGCATTGCGGTATTTCGACACCATTGCACCTTCGACGGCTGCGTCGAGATCGGCATCGTCGAAGACAATGAAGGGCGCATTGCCGCCAAGCTCAAGCCCCAGTTTCATGATCTGATCGGCGCCCTGGCGCATCAGAATGCGCCCGACATTGGTTGAGCCGGTAAAGGTGATCTTGCGCACCTTGTCGTTCTCGGCAAACTCCTTGCCGACCATGGCGGCGTCGGTGGCGGTGATCACCGAATAGAGCCCGGCGGGAAGCCCCGCCCGCTCCGCGAGAACCGCCATTGCCAGCGCCGAAAGGGGGGTCTGTGCAGCAGGCTTGGAAACAATGGCGCAGCCTGCGGCCAAAGCCGGCGCAACCTTGCGGGCCAGCATGGCATTGGGGAAATTCCAGGGCGTGATCGCGCCCACCACGCCCACAGGCTGGCGGATCACGAGGATGCGCTTGTCCTGCTGGTGGCCGGGAATGACATCGCCGTAAAGCCGCTTTGCTTCTTCCGCGAACCACTCGACATAGGAGGCGCCGTAGAGAATTTCGCCACGGGCTTCCGGCCAGGGCTTGCCCATTTCCATGGTCAGGATGGTGGCGAGGTCATCGGCATTGGCGACCATCAGGTCGTTGAGCTTGCGCAGCACGGCGGCGCGTTCCTTGCCGGTCTTCTTCGCCCAGGCCTTCTGGGCCTTGTGGGCGGCGTCGATGGCCGCGGAAAGCTCTTCGCGGTCCATATCCGGCAAAGTGGCGATGACCTCTCCTGTGGAGGGATTGGTGACATCGAAGGTTTTGCCGCTTTTGGCCGTGCTGGTCCAGCGCTCGCCCGCCAATGCCTTGTCGGTGGCAAGGGTGGGATCTTTGAGCTTTGCGGTGAGGGAGGGAGAAATGGTCATGAATCAGGCCTCTGCGGCGGTTTCGCGAATGGATGCTTCAATAATGTCAAGCGCTTCATTGAATACCTCGTCCTGAATGGTGATGGGGGCGAGGAAGCGGATAACGTTACTGTAGACCCCGCAGGTCAGAAGGATCAGCCCCTTTTCGAGCGCCTTGACCCGCACGGCATTGGTAAAGTCCGCATTGGGCTTTCCGGTTCCCGCAACGCCAAATTCCACGGCATTCATGAAGCCGGGACCGCGAATATCCATGATGTGCGGAATGTCGGCGCGCAAGCCCTCCAGCCGCTGTTTCAGGCGGCCGCCCAACTGGTTGGCGCGCTCCACCAGCTTTTCCTCCTCGATCACGTCGAGAACGGCATGGGCGGCGGCAATGGCCAGCGGGTTGCCCGCATAGGTGCCGCCAAGGCCTCCTGGTCCGGGTGCATCCATCAACTCGGCGCGGCCCGTGACCGCCGAAAGCGGAAAACCGCCCGCCAGGCTCTTGGCCATGGTGGTAAGATCGGCCACCACATCGTGATGCTCCATGGCAAACAGCTTGCCGGTGCGGGCAAAACCGGTCTGCACCTCGTCGGCGATGAGGAGAATGCCGTGGCTGTCGCAAATCTCGCGCAGTGCCTTCATCAGGGCGCGGGGCACGTCATAAAAGCCGCCTTCGCCCTGCACCGGCTCAACGATGATGGCGGCAACGCGCTTCGGATCGACATCGGCCTTGAACAGTTTGTCCAGCACGTCCAGTGCCGTTTCCACGCTGATGCCATGCAGATCGACGGGGAAGGGTACGTGGAAGACATCGCCCATCATCGGGCCGAAGCCGACCTTATAGGGCACGACCTTGCCGGTCAGCGCCATGCCCATGAAGGTGCGGCCGTGAAAGCCGCCGGTAAAGGCAATGACAGCAGAGCGGCCGGTGGCGCAGCGGGCAATCTTGATGGCGTTTTCCACCGCTTCGGCGCCGGTGGTGGCGAAGATCGTCTTTTTCGGAAAATGGCCGGGCGTCAGCCGGTTCAGCCGTTCGGCCAGCGCCACATAGTTCTCGTAGGGAACGACCTGATGGCAGGTATGGGTGAAGCGATCGAGCTGCGCCTTGACGGCCTCGATGACGCGGGGGTGGCGATGGCCGGTGTTGAGAACCGCAATGCCACCGGCAAAATCGATATAGCGGCGGCCTTCGACATCCCAGATTTCCGCATTCTCGGCCCGGTCGGCATAGATCTGCGTGGTCATGCCCACGCCGCGTGAAATCGCGTCATTCTTGCGGGCGGAAATCTCGGTGTTCAGCATGGCTTTTCCCTCTGAGGCTGATCTATTATAAAAAACTCTACATTTTTTCTGTAGCTTTGCAAGCGCCCACATGGCAGAAAGAACGGCGACATCTCAACGCATTCTGCGGCAAGATTTCATCCTTTCTTTTTCGAAGATCTCACGTTTCTGGGGCCGTCTCGCTACTCGAAATGCCTTCAAGACGATGGTGCTTTACGGCGCCGTGCGTTTTATCAAACGCACGAAGGACGCTGTAACACTTTAAAGCTGCTGCATAATTTTCACCTTAAATCGATTCCGATTTAAGGAATTATGCAGTAGCATCTTCGAGGCTTGGTATAAGAAGAGCGCATGAACGACATTCGCTACAAAATCGCGGAAGCGGCCCGCATGGCAGGGGTATCTCCCTCCACGCTGCGGCTGTGGGAGGGCTATGGCCTGATCGAGCCGCATCGCACCTCGTCTGGCCAGAGGCTTTACGATGGACAGCACGTGGAACGGCTGAAGCAGATCAGCTGGATGCGCACGGAAAAAGGGCTCAATCCGGCAGCAATCCGGGAGACGCTGGAGAAAAGCGCCTTGGACAGCCTGTCGGCTTTACCATCCGCGCGGCGCCAGGGCGGGGAAAAGCGGCGTCCGGCAAAAGACTTGCGCTCTCAACGGGAGAAGTCCGCACAATCGATTGGGATCAAAATCCGCCATTTGCGCCGTGAAGCGGGCCAGACCCTCGATGTGGTGGCCGGTGCAACCGGCATTGCCGTCTCACTGCTGTCCACTTTCGAGCGGACGTCGCAGGGACTTTCGCTTCCCGCCCTGCATGAACTGGCCCGCCACTTTGGCACGACCATCGCGGCCTTGAGCGGGCAGGAGATGCGCGAAAACAGCCAGTCGCTCATTCGCTCCGGCCACTGGCCGGCCTGGCCCGCGACATCGTCCGGGGTGGTGGTGCAGGTGCTGTCCGAAGGGCGGAACCAGATGGAATGCCATCGGTTCCAGCTCGCTCCGGGCGCCTCCAGCGAAGGGGCCTATCAACACGAGGGAGAGGAATTCATCCACGTGCTGGCGGGCAGCATGGAAATCGTGCTGGATGGCGACCAGTTCTTCACGCTGGATGCTGGAGACAGCTTCTATTTCGAAAGCCGGAGACCCCATTCCTGGCGCAACACGGCCGATGGTGAAACGGTTGCAATCTGGATCAACACGCCGCCGACCTTCTGATGCCGAGCTGCTGCATAAGCCTTCGGCGGTCATTTTAGCGTTTTATCGAGAATACGGCACTGTAAAGTCTTCGCGGTCATGGTGATATAAAGAAAAACCCCGACGCGATGGCCGGGGTTTTGTTTGAAGCGCTGTTCTGTTTACTTCTGAGCGGCCGCCACGCGGGTCGGGCCAACGCCCGGCACCTGTGCCGGTTGGGTGCGGGCCAGAACCGATTCCACCGAGCCGTTGAAGGCATAGCCGCCGCCGATCGCCACATTCAGCGACACGAAATCCGCAGCCATCTGCTGGATCGCCGAGGCAAGGCTTTCCTGCGCGGTGATCAGCGAGCGCTGCGCGTCGAGAACGTCGAGCAGCGAGGAGGCGCCATCCTTGTAGGATGCCGTCGAGAGGCTCAGCGCCTCCTGATAGGACTTCACATATTTGCGGCTGGCAGCAACGGCGCGTGCGTCGCGATTATAGGCGGCCAAGGCCGATTCCACTTCCTGAACGGCGGTCAGCACGGTCTGCTTCCAGGCCAGATAGCTCTGGCGGGCAACCGACTCGGCGCTCTTGACGTTGGCGCGCAGCGCGCCGCCATCGAAGATCGGCAGGTTGATGGACGGGCCGAAGGACCAGCTGTTGGACGTTCCGGCAAGATTGCTGCGATGCAGATAGGAAGGCGATATCGCGCCGCTCAGCGTCAGGCTGGGCAGAAGCTTGGCCTTGGCAACGCCGATGTCGTAGACGGCGGCGGCAAGCGTTCTTTCGGCCTTGCGCACGTCTGGACGGTTGCGGATCAGGTCGGCCGGAATGCCGGTGATCGGTTTGCTGCGCGCCATCGGCTGGCCGCCGGGCTTTTTCAGGTCGTCCAGAAGGGCCGAGGCTGGCAGGCCAAGCAAAAGCGAAATCTTGTAGGCATTGTTATAGGCGTTGGCCTCGTAGCCGGGGAGGTTGGCCAGCGTCGAGTTGACCAGACCTTCTGCCTGAACCACGTCAAGACGCGATGCCGCGCCGGCATCGAGCTGGAGCTTGGTCAGCGACAGCGTCTCGCGGCGCGACTTCACGGCGTCGTTGGAGATCGAGATCAGCGCCTGATAGTAACGCATATTGATATAGTTGGTGACGAGGTCGCTCAGCAGCGTCAGGCGCGCAGTATCGACCGAATCATAGGCGCCATCCAGCTCGGCCTTGGCCGCCTGCTTGGACCGGCGATATTCGCCCCAAAGGTCGAGAAGCCAGGAGGCCGTGACCGTACCGCTGGTGCTTGCCGTGCGCGGCGTGGAAGAGAAGCCGCCATTCGTCTGGCTCTGCGTGTGGTCGGCCGACAGGCTGAGGCTCGGCAGGCCGCCTGCACCGGCTGAAACAACGGCTGCACGCGATTGTTCGATGGCTTCAAGCGCCTGAAGCACGCTGAGATTCTGCTCGATGCCGCGATCCACCAGCTTGTCCAGCTTGGGATCGTTGAAAGCGCTCCACCATTTGACGGTTGAAATGTCACCGGCTGACTCTTTTCCGCCTTCGCTGAATTTGATCGGAAGTGCAGTCTGGGGAGGAGTATGCTCCGGGCCCATGACGCAGCCCGACAGAAACAGCATGGCGAGAGGTGCTGCTATGCGTACGGAGACCATTTCGTAATTCCCTATCTTCCATCTGAAAGGCGGAGAACGGCCTTCATGCCCGGTCCGCCGACGCAATCACGACATTGCCGCGTCCTCCCGGGCGCGGCAATGATTTCTTAACCTAGCGGGTTTCCCTGCATTAGGACAGGCCCTGCTTGGCTTTTCCCCGGCTTGAAAGCTTGCGAATAATCACAAAGAACGAGGGGACGAAGAAAATTCCAAGCAGTGTTGCAGAAAGCATACCACCCAGAACGCCGATACCGATGGCATTCTGTGCGGCGGAGCCGGCACCCGTGGCAATGGCCAGCGGCACGACACCGAGAATGAAGGCAAGCGAGGTCATGATGATCGGGCGAAGGCGAAGACGCGCCGCCTGAAGTGTCGCCTCCATTATGCCGAGGCCATGTTCCTGCCGCTCCTTGGCGAATTCCACGATCAGGATCGCGTTTTTCGCCGCAAGACCAATGGTCGTCAGCAGGCCCACCTTGAAATAGACGTCGTTGGACTGGCCGAGAAAATGTGCGGCAAGCAACGCGCCCAAAACACCCACCGGTACGGCCATGATGACCGAGAAGGGGATGGACCAGCTTTCGTAAAGGGCCGAAAGGCACAGGAAGACGATGAGAACCGAAAGCGCATAGAGCAGTGGCGCCTGCGAACCCGAGAGCCGCTCCTGATAGGAAATGCCCGTCCAGGCCACGCTATAGCCGCCGCCCATTTTCGATACCAGTTCCTCGACCTTGTTCATGGCATCGCCGGAGGAGACACCCGGCGCCGCCGACCCGTCGATGGAGAAGGCGTTCACCGCATTGAAAGCCGAGATCGATGGCAGACCGTTGACCCACTTCGCATCGGTGAAGGAGGTGAAGGGCACCATTTCATTATCGGAATTGTCGATATACCAGTATTTCAGATCTTCAGCCTGCATCCGGTAGGGCGCGTCCGCCTGAACATAGACCTTCTTGATCTTGTTGTTCAAGGTGAAGTCGTTGACCTGGCTGCCGGCGAAGATCGTGGTCAGCATGGAGTTGGCATCGGAAATGCTCACGCCCATGGCGCGCAGCTTTTCCTGGTCCAGCATCAGCTTGACCTGGCTTTCCTGATTGCGGTCATTGGCGCGCATGGAGGAAATCACGCCGCTGGCATTGGCCTGCTGGATCAGCTGGTTGGCGGCATTGACGAGCGCTTCGCTGCCATGGTTGCCGTTATCGACCAGATACATGGAGAAGCCGCTGGAGCTGCCCATGCCCTGGATGGGCGGAGGCAGGATCGGGAAGACCTGAGCTTCGCGGATGGTGAAGAAATAGCCCATGGCGCGCTGCACGATGGCACCGGCGGCAAGGTTGGGCGATTTGCGCAGATCGAAATCCTTCAGCTTGGCAAAGACCAGCGCATAGCCCTGGCCACTGCCTGCAAAGCTGAAGCCGTTGACGGCAAAAACGCTTTCGATCGTGTCCTTTTCCTTGTCGAGATAGTAGTTTTCCACCTTCTCGATGACCTTGGCCGTCTGGGCGCTGGTCGAGCTGTTCGGCAGCTGGATGATGGTCATCAGCACGCCCTGGTCTTCCTGCGGCAGGAAGGAGGAGGGCAGGCGGGTGAAGAACCAGCCGCAACCGACGATAACCAGCGCAAAGACCAGCATGACGCGCAGCGGACGCTTCAGAAGATAGCCGACCGAGCCGACATAGCCGTTTGTCGTCCGGTCGAAATTGCGGTTGAACCATGCGCCGAGACCGCGACCCTTCTTGTGATGGTCGATCGGCTTCAGCATCGTTGCGCACAGTGCTGGCGTCAGCACGATGGCAACCAGCGCCGAAAGCAGCATGGCCGAAACGATGGTGACGGAGAACTGACGGTAGATGATGCCGGTGGAGCCACCGAAGAAGGCCATGGGAATGAACACGGCCGTCAGCACGAGCGCGATGCCGACGATTGCGCCGGTGATCTCGCCCATGGATTTTTCCGTGGCCTCCAGGGGCTCCAGATGCTCCTCGGCCATGATGCGCTCGACGTTTTCAACCACGACGATGGCATCGTCCACGAGCAGGCCGATGGCCAGCACCATGGCGAACATGGTGAGTGTATTGATGGAATAGCCCGTGATGGCCAGAATGCCGAAGGTGCCGAGCAGAACGACCGGAACCGCGATCATCGGGATGAACGTGGCCCGCAGGTTTTGCAGGAAGATCAACAGGACCACGAAAACCAGCACGATGGCTTCGATCAGCGTGTGTACGACCTTTTCGATCGATAGCGAGACGAAGGGCGTGGTGTCGTAAGGATAGATGATCTTGATGTTCTGCGGCAGGGAAGGTGCGATCTGGGCAAGCTTCGCCTTGACGAGGGCTGCCGTATCCAGGGCGTTCGCGCCGGTGGCAAGGTTGACCGCGAAGCCGGATGCCGGCTGGCGGTTGGAGCGCGATTCCGTCGAATAGGTCGCCTGGCCGATTTCCACCCGTGCCACGTCGCTCAGACGTACATTCGCACCGCTGGTATCGACCTTGAGGATGATGCGCTCGAAATCGGAAACGGTGCTGAGCTGGCTCTGCGCCGTCATCGTCACGTTGATCTGCTGGCCTTCGGCGGCAGGAAGACCGCCGACGGAACCCACCGAAACCTGTGTATTCTGCGCCTCGATGGCGGAGGTCACGTCGGAGGGGGTGAGCGAGAATTTCTTCAGCTTGAACGGATCGAGCCAGACACGCATGGCGTAGGCCGAACCGAAGGAGTTGATGGAACCGACGCCTGCAAGACGCTTCACCTGATCCTGGATCTGCGTGGAGAAAATATCGCCGAGATCGGCGGAGGAGCGCTTGTTATCGGTAGACACCAGCGCGCCGACCAGAAGAATACTGGAGGTGGATTTGGTGACTTCGATGCCAAGCGTCTGAACCACGGATGGCAATTGCGAGGTGACGAGTTGCAGCTTGTTCTGCACCTGCACCTGGGCAATATCGGCATTGACGCTGTTGTCGAAGGTCAGCGTGATGCTCGATGAGCCGGTCGCGGACGACGACGTCATGTAGGTCAGGCCATCGAGGCCTGTCATGCCGTCTTCGATGATTTGTGTCACGGTCTTTCGCACGGTATCGGCGCTGGCGCCGGTATAGGTCGCGCTGATGCGCACCGTCGGAGGCGCGATTTCGGGATATTGCGAAATCGAGAGCGTCTTGATGGCGAGCGCGCCGCTCAGCATGATGACGATGGCGATGACCCACGCGAAGATCGGCCGCCGAATGAAGAATTTGGCCATGGACTAGTTCCTGATCACGATGTTGCCGAGCATGTCATGTGACATCATGATTTCGGCGCCGGAGCGGTTGCCTCGCCCTGCTTCGGGATCACGAAGCCCTTGGCATCGATTTCCGCAGGAACGGGATTGACGGTGACACTGTCGGCGATCCACTGGAAGCCGTCCACGATCAGCTTGTCGCCGTCATTGACGCCTTCCGTCACCAGCCAGTTATTGCCGGAAAGCTGGCTGCTGCGGAACGTGCGCGTTTCAACCTTGTTTTCGGCAGTAACGAATTTGGCGGTCAACTCGCCATTGGCATTGCGGCCAGCGGCACGCTGGGGAATGAGATAACCCGTTTCCTTGCCAACCGTGATGGTGGCGCGCACATAGGCGCCCGGCAGGATGACATTGTCGGGATTATCGAAAAGTGTGCGGATGGAAACCGTGCCGGTCGTGGTGCTGACAGCCATTTCCGACATGTCGAGCTTGCCGGGATGGGCATAGTCCGACCCGTCTTCCAGCGTCAGCCGGATGTCGGTGGTTGCATCGCCGTCCTTGCGTTCGAGCTTGCCGGCCTTGATCGCAGCTTGAAGGCGCAGCAAATTAACGCTGGATTCGTTGAGCTGGATATAGATCGGATTGATCTGGCGCAGGGTCATCAGCGCATCGGTCTGGCTTGCCGTGACCACGTTGCCGACCGAATAGCTGGTTGCGGAGGTCACGCCGTCGAAGGGCGCCCGCACCGAGGTCAGGTCGAGATTGATCTGCGCGGTCTGAAGGGTTGCTTTCGCCTCAGCGACGGAAGCCTTGGCCTGTAACAGCGTGGTGCGGGCGTCTTCATAGTCCTTCTGCGAGGCGCCGGTATTGGCGAGGCGCTCGTAACGCTGAAGGTTGGTTTCTGCGGCCGGCACGCTGACCTCAGCCTTTTCAAGGGCGGCCTGTGCTTCCGCCAGCGAGGCCTGATAGGTATCGTCGTCGATCTTGTAGAGAATGTCGCCAGCCTTGACGAAGCTTCCTTCCTTCACGGCGATCTGCTTGATCACGCCGCCGACACGTGGCCGGATCTGAGCCGACTGAAAGGCATCTGCACGTCCGGAGAGAACCGTTGTGAGGGGTTGCTCCGACTTCTGCATGACGACGACGCTAACGGGGCTTGGGGGACGCTGCCCGCCAGCGCCAGGCGCACCTGCGCCACCGGCATTGCCCTGCTGTTTTCCCTGGTCGCTGCACCCGACGGCAGTCAAGGCGGTCAGGGCGAGAAGAGATATCAGGGTGAGTTTTCTGGACATGTGCTTCGTCCTGGCTCCGTTCAGTGTGCTGCGCCAAATCACGAACAGGCCAGTGCGGGCTGTCGCGATTCATGAAAGCGTTTCCGCTTCCCACGGAAACGCCCGGTGAAATGCACGGCGCACCAGCGAATACATCCTCGCCATCGGGTGCCGTGTCGAACTTGCTATGCCCACGCCGCAGCCGGGTAAAAGGCCCGGCCGACAGACGCGCAGTTACAATATCCCGTATATATTACCGGAATCGAAATTATTTTTTGACAATCGGGCATGGAAACGCGCTTGCCATCCAGCTTGTGACGTATGCTAGAAATCATCACTTGGCAAGCGGATTTTGCAGTGCCGCAATCACGAGAACCACAAGATCACGGCAGCGTGAATATAGAATGTCAGACCCTTCCTGGCACACCGCCAAGGGGTTGAGAACACCGCCGAGAGCCGTCGTGACAACCGAGGCGGTGTGGGCTGCGTCCTTTACGTGAAAAATACCGTCGCGGTGCCCTTCTTCTATGATGATCTCCAGGGCCTTTCCTAATTTGTGACGGTAGAAGGCCCCGGCCATGCGGGAAGGATCGGAGCACAGTACGATCATCTCGAAAACGTGGGGGTTTTCGGTAACATGCTGGAGCAGCGCGCGAAGAAGACGCTCGGCCACCTCATGCAGTTTCTGTTGCGGGTTTGGAAGGGTTTCAATTCCATCCAGCGTACCCATCATGTCGTCGATCTGGGCGCAGGCAATGGCATCCACGAGCGCGCCCTTGGAATGGAAGTGCTTGAACACATTGGCAGGCGACATTCCGAGCTGCGCGGCAATATCGGCCATGGCAACCTGTTGATAGCCCCGGTCGCGAAACAGGTTTTCCGCTGTTTGCAAAATGTCCTGCCGCGTCTGCTCGGCCGGACGGCGCGAACGCCGCGGCTTCTCATCGCCTCCGTTGCAGCCCTTGCCGCAGGTTTTTGATTGCGCGCCAGGTTTCATCGCCCGTTGCCTATTTCTGGTTCAGATAACTGAACACATTCTTCCGGACCCGTTCAAGCGGGCTTGCCTCGCCAAGATCCGGCACGAAGGTCTGGCCGGTAATGGCTTCATAAGCCTGAATATAGACCTTCGAGGTCGCTTCGATAAGGTCCTGCGGAATGGCAGGGATCTCGTCTTTATACGGATCGCAGCGTTCGGCCACCCAGGCACGCACGAAATCCTTGTCGAAACTCTGCGGACGCTCGCCCTTTTCGAAGGCCTCGGCATAGGAAGCCGCAATCCAGTAACGGCTGCTGTCCGGCGTGTGGATTTCATCGGCAAGTATGATGGTGCCGTTTTCGTCGGTGCCGAACTCATACTTGGTATCAACCAGAATCAGGCCACGTTCTGCCGCCTTTTGCTGGCCACGGGCAAAGAGCGCGAGTGCGTATCTCGACAGTGTTTCCCATTGCCCGGACGTCAGCAACCCGCGGCCGATAATCTCATCCGGCGTCAAAGGCTCATCGTGACCACCGTCGAATTCCTTGCTGGTGGGCGTAATAATCGGATTTGGCAGTTTTTGATTGTCTTTCATGCCGTCCGGCAGGCTGAGCCCATACATGGACCGTTGGCCCTTTTTATAAAGCGTCAGAACAGATGTGCCCGTCGTGCCGGCCAGATAGCCGCGAACCACCACTTCCACTGGCAGAATGTCGAGACGTTTCCCGACGACGACGGCGGGATCGGGGTAGGCAACCACGTGGTTGGGGCAAATGTCCCTTGTTTCCTCAAACCAGTAACGCGCTGTCTGCGTCAAAACCTCGCCCTTATGCGGAATGCAGGCCAGTATGCGATCAAACGCACTCAGGCGGTCAGTGGAGATGATAATGCGCGTGCCATCGGGAAGATCGTAGTTCTCCCGCACCTTGCCCCGGTAATGATTGGGAAGTTCAGGGAAAACGGCGTCTGACAGGATGCGCATAGCATCGGTCTCCTTGGACATGGAATAAAGGTTTAAGATAACCGTAAGACGCGCCTACCCTAATTTTGTGGATTTTTCAAAGAGAAACCACCGAGCAGGCCGCATGGCCTAAACATGAGAATTCATGCTCATAATGGTGTCGGGAGCCCGCAAGATCGAGCCTGGCCGGTCATGCCGAAAAACAATAGCGACTAAAAAGGGAAAAATGTCCATTAAAACAGCATTTTGCCTAATAAATGGGAATTCGGCAAAAAACCCTGTTGACGTTTGGCGTATTGGGGCCTTATAAGCCGCTTCACGAGACGACGGCAGCGGCGCTTCTGGCGGCGGGATTGTTTGTCTCTGATTTTTCCGGCTGACGCGAGTTGGTATGACTGGTCCAGGGATGGATTGGTTCGGATGAGTTTTGACACGTTGATGTGTCTGTTATTTGACAATTGAATAGAGAAGAAAGAGAAACGTGGACGGCGGTTTCTGCGAGTTGGGGTTTGTGCCCTGACGTTGAAGACAGAAGGCCTTTCACGTTTTGAAGCAAGGACACTGCTCTTACTTTTTGGAGTGAGAGAGGTGAGTTCTTGTCAATTTCGAGACAGT
>NZ_JHXQ01000025.1 GCF_000621665.1 Allorhizobium undicola ORS 992 = ATCC 700741 | reverse complement strand
CCGGATCGAGCCCGACGGGCGCAAGACCCACCATCTCAGACATTTCCTGCTCTCCAGGGAAATCAGTGCCGAGGCTTTCCTGCGGGTAGTCAGGGCGCACTGGACGATCGAAAACCAGTTACACTGGGTACTCGACGTAGCCTTCTGTGAAGATGCGGCCCGTAATCGCAAAGACAACGGCCCGCAAAACCTCTCTATCTTGCGAAAACTCGCACTCAACATCATCCGCCAGCACCCAGACAAAGCATCCATCCGACGAAAAATCAAAAAAGCGGGATGGGACGATCAGTTCCTCATCTCAATGATCGCTCATATGCAATAGCCCTGCCCCTCAAGGGGGGAGATCGGCAAGATCAAGGCCCTGTCTACATTCCTGAAAAGGCCGTCATCACAAATAGTCGTTGAAGAATGGCGCTTTGTCCGCATTGCAATCTCCCCCCTTGAGGGGGAGATGCCTGGCAAGGCAGAGGGGGGTAGGCCACGCCGCATTCTTCAGCGTCGTGTACTGTGGTTTCCGTGAAACAATGAACCGCTCTAAAACAGCCTTGACGCGAGAATATTACTTGAAAAACATACTCATGTTTTATATCGAGGGTGGAAAACCCGCGCCATTTCGACTTTCGCGCTGATGCGCCAATCCGGGAGCGGGCTTTATTCGACATCTGGAAGGATAGAAACATGGTTCAAGGCAGCCCGAAACCTTTCATTCGCATGAGCGCCGTGCTTGTCATGGCGCTTGGCGGTTGCCTTGTTTCGGCAACGGCTCCGGCACAGCAGCCCGCAACACAGGCGGAAATGCCGTTGAGCCCGGCCCCTGCCGCCGAACAGGCCGCACCGCAACCGCAATCGGCAGCGCCCGCACCGGCTGCGGCATCGGCACAAGACGCCACCATTCAGTCCCCATCTGGCCAGTCCCCATCTGGCCAAACCCCATCCGGCCAAACCCCATCCAGCGAGACCCCGTCCGGCCAATCTGCAAGCGGGCAGGAAGGTGCCCAACATGAGACGGCCGCACACGGCACGACCGCGCGCGCGGATATTCCTCATGACCTTTCGCCTGTCGGCATGTTCATGGCCGCCGACTGGGTGGTCAAGGCGGTCATGACGGCTCTTGGTCTTGCCTCTGTTGCCACCTGGACGATTTTTCTGGCAAAATTCCTGCAACTTTCCACGGCAAAGGCCAAGCTTGGCCGTGCCACACGGGTGCTGCAATCCTCCGGCACGCTGGCCCAGGCGCTTGGCGAATTGCAGAACCGCCGCGGCACTGTGCCGTCCATGGTGGTTGCCGCCGCCCGCGAGGTCAAGGCATCCGAGCCGGCCATCGACTATGCTGGAAACGAGGGCGTCAAGGAGCGCGTCACCTCGGCCCTGTCGCGGATAGAGGCAAGTGCCGGCCGCGCCATGACCGGCGGCACGGGCACGCTGGCAACCATCGGTTCGATCGGCCCCTTTGTCGGTCTGTTCGGAACGGTATGGGGTATCATGAATTCCTTCATCGGCATTTCTCAGGCCCAGACCACCAATCTCGCGGTTGTTGCGCCGGGCATTGCCGAGGCCCTGCTGGCCACTGCCATCGGTCTCGTGGCCGCCATTCCCGCCGTCGTGGTCTACAACATCTTCGCCCGCGCCGTGACCGGCTATCGGGCGCGGCTGGTGGATGCCGCCGCGATGATCGAGCGCCTCGTTTCCCGCGATCTCGACTTCCGCAAGATCCCCGCAGACCTGCGCGCCTCGCGCCTGAAAGTGGTGACGGAGTAAGTCATGGCTGGCGGTATTCGCGAACATCATGGCGACGATCTCGTGGAAAATCACGAGATCAACGTCACTCCCTTCATCGACGTCATGCTGGTGCTGCTCATCATCTTCATGGTGGCCGCGCCGCTTGCCACGGTGGATGTCAATGTCGATCTGCCCGCCTCCAGTGCCGCACCGGCCAAAAGGCCGGATGAGCCTGTCTATCTCACGCTCAAGCAGGATCTGACGCTGGCGCTCGGCAACGAGACCGTGGCGCGTGAAGGACTGCCAGCAGCGCTTGAGCGGGTATCGCAAGGCAACCGGGATACCCGTATTTTCCTGCGCGCCGACAAGAATGTCGGCTATGGCGAGTTCATGACCGTCATGAACCTGCTGCGCGATGCGGGCTATCTGAAGATTGCGCTGGTTGGGCTTGAGACCCTGCCTGCCGCAACCACGGCACCGGCTGAGGATCAGAACGGCCAATGAAAAAAGGCAACCATTCCACCGGGCGCAACCCTCTTGCAGAAGGGCTCATCTGGGTGGCGGCAGGCGTCACCGCCTTTGCCGCCCATGCCGGTGCGGTTGCCTATATGTTGCAGGAACCGCCAGCACCGGCCGGAACCAACGAGCCACCCGCCGCAATCATGATCGAAATGGCGCCGGAGCCGCAGGCAACCAATACCGAGGAAGACCAGGTCGCGCCCGACCAGCAAAACGTGGAAGAGGTAAAGAGCGAGGCAACGGAACCGCCGCCCGAGCCCCAGCCTGAACCGCCACCGGAAGAACCGGCACCTGAGCCGGAGCCGGTGGTGGAGCCACAGCCGGAACCGCCCCCGGTGGAGCAGCCGCAAATCGTGGAACAGCAGCCACCCGAACCGGAAAAACCGCCGGAACAGGCAACCGCGCCGATGGAAAATGTCGAGGTGCCGCTTCCCGTGGTCCGCCCGCCGCCGCCGGTGCAGAAGAAAAAAGAGGTTGCCGAACGCAAGCCTGAGCAAAAACCGAAACCGCAGCCGCAAAAGCAGGTTGAACAGGTGGAGGCGAAGGCTCAGGTCACGCAGTCTGACCGGACAGCCGCCAGCCAGAACAGTTCCGGCCTGTTTTCCTCTTCGCCATCGCCCGCCAAATGGCAGTCCCGATTGGTGTCCTATCTGGAGCGCCGCAAGCGCTATCCCAAGGAATCGCGGGAAAACAAGGAAGAAGGCACCGTTACGGTTCGAATGCAGATCGACGATAGCGGTAATGTGCTTTCAGTCTCGGTCTCACGCTCGTCCGGCTTCCCGGCGCTCGATCAGGCAACGCTGGAAGCGATCCGCAAGGCCTCGCCCGTTCCAGCACCACCGCCCGGAGCGGGGAAATCCATCACCGTTCCCTTCCGCTTTTCGCTGCGATAGGGGCCTGCCCCGAGAAAGATGCTGAAATTCCCGCTTTTCTCGGGGCGAGTCACCCACAGTTGATGTGAGGCGCATCATGCCAATGGTCTTTCCAAAGACCACTGGCATCACGCTGCAAGCGATGCCAGCTCCTGCGGCAGGCAATGGCGGGTGGCAGCGATCATTTCGTTGAACATGCGCTCTGCCTTGTCCAGCCCGATCGGCTGAACCAGCGGATCGGAAACGAAAAGCGGAAGCAGGGCCGAAACCTCCCTGTCGATCACCGCATTCAAAAGCGCCGTTTGCCGGGTGGCGTGGGGCAGCACCAGCGCCTCCACCGCAGGCGGCAGGCGTCCGGCAAAGACCGGCTGGATGCCAAGCCCGCTGAACCGGGCATTGGTTTCAACGATTGTCCCCTCCGGCAACCCGGCGACCTGGCCGCGATTGGGCAGGTTGACATTGCTGACATGTTCCTCGCCGCCCATCAATGCGCGCATCTGCTCGACGATTGCCTCCTCCGAAGGAGCGGCAGGCGGCAAGGGTCCGCCGGCATCGAGCGCCTCGGCGGCGGCGACCTTCTCCTGCCGCTCGCGAATGCGGTAATCCACCGGCGTCAACCCGAAGGCAAAATCCTGATGGCGGTCGAGATACCAGCTTTGCGGCAGAAATTCGCTCAAATGCCGGTCGCCAGCCGCCGCGGCAATACCGAAACGGCAGGTGAGATCGAACTTCACCCGGCTCATATCCTCGAAATAGCGGGCATGTTCGTCACGCATGTCGATGGGGCGCTCCCGCCAGCCGCTGTCGCGATGTCTGGCGGCAAAGGCAAGATAATCCTCCATCATGTCAACGCCATCCACGCTCATGCCCGTGACCCAGGTGAAGTGGTTGATGCCAATGACATTGACCTTGGCGTCGGCGATGCGATAGCGAATTTCGCCGCGCTTCTGATTGGCAAGAAAGGCAAGCGTGCGCCGTGTCTTGATAACCTCGTGGCAGGCGCCCCAGGCACGCATCTGTGGGAAGGCCCGGAACAGTGCCCCGGTCAGCACCGACATGGGATTGGTGAGATTGACGACGAAAGCCTTGGGGCAATGCTCGGCTATGGCGAGCCCGATGTCGTAAATCGCCGGAATGGCCCGCAGGGCGCGGATGAAACCGCCCGGCCCCACCGTATCGCCCACCGATTGAACGATGCCGTATCGTTCGGGAATGGCAATATCGCTCGCCATTTCCGCAAAACTGCCGGGAAGAATGGAAATCACGACGAAATCGGCGCCACGCAGCGCCGCCGCCAGCGTTTTTTCCGCCCGGTAGCGGACCTTGACGCCAGATGCCATGGCGCCATAACGCTCACCGATGCGCGCGTTTCGTTCCGCTGCCGCATGATCGATGTCGTAAAGCGTCACATCGGCGGCCATGCGCCCGTCATGGGCCAGATCGCCCATGAGCTTGGTGGCCCAGTTCAGCGATCCACCGCCCACATAGGCAATCCGTACCGGCTTGTCATTTTCGAATGTCCGCATTTCCTTCTTCGGGCCGGTCGGAAAGGGCGCAAACCCGCCTGCTCCGGCCTTCGCCCGCTCCTCCCGTGAACAGGTTCAAACCGTGACATCATATCCGCTCCTCAAAAGCGGATAAGCTAGTATGTCAGATTGACTGCCGCACGTACAGCGGAAAGCCGGGCCTTCTCACTTTTTGAGGATAACCCAGATGGCGTGAATGATGCCTGGAATGTAACCGCAAAGCGTCAGCAGGATATTCAGCCAGAAATGCAGGCCCAGGCCCACCTGGAGGAACACCCCGACCGGCGGCAGGATGATGGCAAAGAGAATGCGAATGACGTCCATGACAGTTCCTTTCCTGTTCGATGTCTTCGAAATGGGAAGGAGGGTGCTTTTGATCCAGAGCCTGACGGAAAAATGAAAATCCCGTGAAACGGCCCCGATGTCATAAAGCCTGTGCCGCCTTGCAGCGCAGCAACATGCCATAGAGGTCGCGCGGTTCGTCGGGATCGGCCAGAAGGTCGAGTTCGCAGAAAAGCCCGGTCTGCTCAAGCTTGCCGCGCACATAACGCAGCGCCGAAAAATCCTCGATGGCAAAGCCGACGGAATCGAACAGCGTGATCGCCCTTTCGCTGGAACGGCCCGGCCTCTGCCCGTTGATGACCTGCCAGAGTTCCTGCACCGGAAAATCCTCCGGCATCTGCTGGATTTCACCTTCGATGCGCGTTTGCGGCGGATATTCCACGAAGACTTCGGAGCGGGTGAGAATATCCCTGTGCAGTTCCGTCTTGCCGGGGCAATCGCCGCCCACCGCATTGATGTGCACGCCCGGACCAACCATGTTATCGGTCAAGACCGTCGCCAGGTTCTTGTCGGCCGTAACGGTGGTGATGACGTCTGCCCCTTCCACCGCCTCTTCGGCGCTTGCGGCAATGATGATGTCGAAACCCTCTCCTTGCAGATTGGCCCGGCATTTTTGGCTGGCCGCGGGGTCAATATCGTAAAGCCGCAGCCGGTTGACGCCGCAAATGGCCTTGAAGGCCAGCGCCTGAAATTCCGATTGCGCGCCGTTGCCGATGATTGCCATGCAGCGCGCATCCGGCCGTGCCAGATATTTGCCCGCCAGCGCCGAGGTGGCCGCCGTGCGCAGCGCCGTGAGAATGGTCATTTCCGACAACAGCGCGGGGTAGCCATTGCCAACATCGGCCAGCACGCCAAAAGCCGTCACGGTCTGGCGGCCCTCCCGCATGTTCTTCGGGTGGCCATTGACATATTTGAAGCCATAGAGCCTGCCATCGCTGGTCGGCATCAATTCGATCACGCCCTCATCGGAATGGCATCCGATACGGGGACGCTTGTCGAACACCTCCCAACGGCGGAAATCCTCTTCGATGACCCCGGCCAGTTCGCGAATGAAGGTTTCCACCCCCACCGTCAAAACCAGTTTCATCATGTGATCGACACTGACGAAAGGCACGATATTGAGATTGGCAGGCGCCTGAGGTTTCATGGTCTGTGTCATGATCTGCTTCCCACATAATCCTGGGTGGGACGGTCCATTACCTGCCGCCCCATGAGGCTTGCCGTCAGATCGGCCATCAGCAGGGCCGTGCGGCCCCGCACATCGAGAAAAGGGTTGAGTTCCACGAGATCGAGGCTGCGCACCAGCCCGCTGTCATGCAGCATTTCCATTGCCAGATGCGCCTCGCGGAAGGTGGCGCCCCCCGGAACCGTGGTGCCGACGGCGGGCGCAATCGACGGATCGAGAAAATCCACATCCAGGCTCACATGCAAAATCCCGTTTTCAGATTTCACACGCTCCAGAAATCCCCGGAGCAGCACGCCCATTCCGTATTCATCGATCATGCGCATGTCATGCACCGTAATGCCGCTGCCCTTTAAGGCCTGGCGCTCGGCGGGATCGACGCTGCGAATGCCGATCATGGCCATGCGGGCCGGATCGAGGGGATGCGACAGCGGCGGATAATAGCCCCCGAAACCGGAGCGGCCAGTGAAATAGGCAACCGGCGTTCCATGCAGATTGCCGCTGACGGTGGTTTCGAGCGTGTGGAAATCGGTATGCGCATCGAGCCACAGCACGAAAAGCGGACGATGTTCTTCGGCTGCGCGCCGCGCCATGCCTGCAACCGTTCCTGCGGAAAGCGCGTGATCGCCGCCCAGAAAGATCGGCATGGAGGACAGGCTTTCACGAAACGCCGTCTCGCTTAAAACCTCTATCCAGGCCGCCGTTTCGGCCAGATGATGCACCGCCGGGTTGGGGTGCGGCATATCCGTGAAGGGGCGCGGCGCAACATTGCCAATGTCGCGCACGCCATGTCCCAGATCGGCAAGAGCAGCGTGCAAACCGGCAATGCGCAAGGCGCTTGGCCCCATTTCGCATCCCAGCCTGCCAGCCCCGATCTGTATGGGCACCCCGATGAGCGTTACATCCATGACAATTCTCCCTCCCCTCGATTGAAACAGCCAGGACTGGCGATGTGAACAGGACAGATTGGCAATATTTGCGATTTGACTTATCGTTCTGGCAAATCAGGGAAAGCAAAACGGCAATGGACGGTCTGGACGAAAAGCTCATCACCCTTTTGCGCCATAACGGGCGGCGCAGTATCTCGGATCTGGCCATCGAAACCGGCGCCTCGCGCGCCACCGTGCGGACAAGGCTGGAAAAGCTGGAAAAGGATGGCACGGTTCTGGGCTATACGGTCATCCTGCGGGGCGATGCGCTGGATGTGCCGGTGCGCGGCATCATGATGATCGAGATCGAAGGCCATGTGAGCGACAAGGTGGTGCGTCTTCTGGCTGGCCTGCCGGAAATTTCCGCCATTCATTCCACCAATGGTCGCTGGGATCTGATCGTGGAGCTGGGTGCGGCCACCTTGAGCGCTTTTGACGGCGTGCTGAGCCGGATCCGCCGCGTGCCGGGTATTGCAAACAGCGAAACCAGCCTTATCCTGTCCACACCGCGCAGCACGAAGGCGCGGCTTGGTTGAGCATTCGACCCGCATTATCCGGGCGGATGTCAGGCGCCATGCTGTTTGCCGTCGGTGAAAATCGCGCGCACGAGATCGTGCAGGTCTGCCGCGGCCGGCGTGAGCGGCACGCCCTTTCTGGAAACAAGGCCAATCTGTCGCGTGACGCCGGGATTGTGCAGAAGGCACAGGCGCAGCCAGTCTTCATCGGCAGATGAAAACGCCATGCGCGGCACCACCGCCAGCGCTGCCCCCGCCCGCGCCATCGCCAAGGCCGTCTGCAAATGTTGCGCCTCATACTGCCAGAACAGATGATCGCATCGTCCGGCCAGGGCATCGTCGATAATCATCCGGTTTCCGGATTGCTGGCTCACCCGCACCAGAGGGTGGCCCTCAAGGTCGGCCCAGTTCACCTGTTTTTTGCGGGCCAGCACATGGTCCAGCGGACAGGCCAGCACGAAAGGATCATCCACCAGCACGTCCGTATCGAAATCCCAGCGATGGCTGGCAATGATGGTCACGCCGAAATCGACGATGCCGCGTTCGACCAGATCGGAGATTTCAGACGCGGACTTATCGTATATTTCGACGGCAACGCCCGGCCGCGCCTGCTGAAACCCTTTCAGCACATGGGGAAGCCTGCCTGCGGCGATGGTGGGCAGACAGGCGATCGCCACCTTGCTCTGCCGCTCCCGGCCTGCCTGCTTCAACCCATCGACGGTGGCCATCAGATCCGCAAGCGTCTGCTTTACCTTCGGCAGAAGATCAAGCCCGGCCTGGGTCAGGCTGACTTCGCGATTGCTGCGCACGAAGAGTTTGGTGCCCAGATCCTCTTCCAGCTTGCGAACACGATGACTGATGGCCGTGTGAGAGAGATTGAGATGCACGGCCGCATCGCGAAAGCTACCGCGATCGGCAATCGCCACGAAAGCGCTCAGGCCCAGAAAGTCGATTCGTGAAGAGTAGTTCACGTCGATAACTCCGTTCGAGATGAAATTCATTCATTAAGTGGTTCAGAAAAATCGTTTGTTTCATACCACAAAATCCCCAATCCTTGCGGAAATGCAAGGGAGGTGCATGAATGTCGATTCAAGGGAGGTTCAGGTTCGATCAGGACATGATCGGTGGCCTGACATTGATTGCCGTCAGTGCCGGTGTGCTTTGGCTATCGAGCGATCTTTCGCAAGGCAGCCTCGCATCGATGGGTGCTGGCTTTCTGCCCCGCTGGCTTGCACTGGCCATCGGGCTGATCGGGGTTGCGCTCGTCGTCAATTCCATGCGTTCCCAAACCTCTGCATTCGGGCAGGCAAGCTGGCGGGGCGTGGGGCTGGTTCTTCTGGCCATCATCGGCTTTGCCGTCATGATCCGGCCGTTTTCCCTGGGAACGATCACGCTTCCCGGCCTTGGCATCATCGTCGCGGGGCCTTTTGCCGTTATTGTCAGCGGCTTTGCAACGCCTGAGGCGCGCCTGCGGGAACTCGTTGCGCTCGCGCTGATGTTGACGGCTTTCTGTATGCTGCTTTTCGGCGATCTCCTGAACCTGCCGATCCCGATATTCCCGCAGGGCCTGTTGAAGATCCTTCCCGGCATATCGGCAAAGCTGCTGTTGCGCATCACGGCGGCCCTGATGATTGGCGTTTCCGTCGCCGTGATCCTCATCAAGCGCCAGGCCGGGCATGTCGGCGGCAAAGCCCCTGTGCCGGTTGCGGAGAAACGGTCATGACCGATCTCCTTGCCAATCTCAGCCTCGGCTTTTCCGTGGCCTTCACGCCGATCAATCTCTGGCTTGCCTTTGTCGGCTGCCTCGTCGGCACGCTGATCGGCGTTCTTCCCGGCGTCGGCCCCATCGCAACGATTGCCATGCTGTTGCCGATCACCTTCGGCTTCGACCCGACCGGTGCGCTCATCATGCTGGCGGGCATTTATTATGGCGCCCAATATGGCGGCTCGACCACGGCAATCCTCGTCAATATTCCGGGCGAGGCCTCCTCGGTGGTGACGGCGCTGGATGGCCACCAGATGGCACGACAGGGCCGGGCGGGCGTGGCGCTTGGCGTGGCGGCCATCGGCTCCTTCTTCGCCGGAACCGTAGCCACCGTGGTCATCGCCGCCCTGAGCGGCCCGCTCACCAGCGTTGCCCTGATTTTCGGCGCTCCGGAATATTTCGCACTTGTGGTCATGGGGCTGGTTTTCGCCGTCGTGCTGGCGCGGGGCTCGGTGTTGAAAGCCGTCGCCATGATTGTGCTCGGCATCCTGCTCTCGACAATCGGCACGGATCTGGAAACCGGCGAGGAGCGGATGACATTCGGCCTTCCGTTTCTGGCCGATGGCATTGATTTTGCCGTTCTGGCCATGGGCCTGTTCGGCGTTTCGGAAATTCTGCGCAATCTCGATGCCCCGGAAACACGCGATACCGTGCGGCAGGCAATCGGCAGGCTTCTTCCAAACGCCCGCGACTTCGCGCAATCCTACAAGCCCGTGCTGCGCGGAACCGCAATCGGCGCCATTCTCGGCATTCTTCCCGGCAGTGGCGCCGTGCTTGGCCCCTTTGCCTCCTATACACTCGAAAAGAAGATTGCCAAGGATCCAAGCCGCTTCGGCAGAGGGGCAATCGAAGGGGTTGCAGGCCCTGAATCGGCCAATAATGCCGGTGCGCAGACCTCGTTCATTCCCCTGCTGACGCTTGGGATTCCCTCCAATGCGGTCATGGCGCTGATGGTCGGCGCCATGACCATCCACGGCATCATTCCCGGTCCGCAGGTGATGACCAAAACCCCCAACCTGTTCTGGGGCATGATTGCCTCCATGTGGGTTGGCAATCTGATGTTGCTGGTCATCAACCTGCCGCTGGTGGGGGTCTGGGTCAGGCTGCTGAAAGTGCCCTACAGGCTGATGTTCCCGGCCATCCTGCTGTTTTGCTGCATCGGCATCTATACGGTCAATTCCCTGCCCACGGACGTCATGTTCATCGGGATCTTCGGGCTGGCGGGCTATCTTCTGATCCGCCTCGGCTTCGAACCGGCGCCGCTGCTGCTGGGCTTCGTGCTGGGCGATCTTGTCGAGGAAAACTTCCGGCGGGCGCTGATCATCTCGCACGGGTCACTATCGACCCTGATCGAAAGTCCGATCAGCAAGATCCTGCTCGGCCTTGCGGCCATCACGCTCCTGCTCTCGCTCATTCCATCGATCCGGCGCGGGCGCGAGGAGGTCTTCGTCGAAGACTGAAGCGCCGCGCAGACATGGGGCTTCCATCCGAAAATGGGTAAGAACAAAAAGCATAACATTTCCCTGTCTCCACGAGACACGGAAAGACTTCAGGGAGGAGAATGCAAATGAAGAAAACGGCTCAATTCGCCATCACCCGCCGTCACGCCCTTGCCGGGGCCTCGGCGGCAGCGCTTGCCGCCATGGGCTTTTCGCGGGCCCGGGCAGAGGCCTATCCCACGCAGAATATCACCCTGGTCGTGCCTTTCACGCCGGGAGGCTCCACCGACATTCTGGCCCGTGTGATCGGCCAGAAGCTGGAGGCCTCGCTTGGCTATCCGATCATCGTCGAATCGCGACCGGGGGCTGGCGGCACGGTGGGCGTTGCATCCGTTGCCCGCGCATCGGCGGACGGATATACCATGGTCATGGGGCATATCGGCACTTTGGGCGTCGCCCCTGCCCTCTATCCCAAGCTCTCCTACGATCCGTTGAAAAGCCTCGATCCCGTCAGCGGCATCGCCCAGGTTCACAACATGCTGGTCGTTCACCCGGACGTGCCGGCAAAGACGCTTGCCGAACTCGTGGACTATGCAAAGCAAAACCCCGGCAAGCTCAACTATGCTTCCGGCGGCAATGGCAGCGCCGCCCATATCGCCATGGTGGCGCTTGCCGACCGGGCCGGCATTCAGCTGACCCATGTGCCTTACAAGGGAACGGCCCCTGCCGTGACCGATCTTCTCGGCGGGCGCGTGCAATTGACCTTTACCGGCGCTCCCAACCTGCTCCAGCATGTGGAAGCAGGCAAGATGCGGGCGCTGGCCGTATCGGGAACCACACGCCTGAAAGCGGCGCCATCGGTTCCCACTGTCGCGGAATCGGGCTATCCCGGTTTCGAAGCCTCGCAATGGTACGGCATTCTGGTTCCGGCAGGCACGCCGAAGGAGATTATCGATCGGCTCAACAAGGAGATCGTGGCCGCACTCTCCGGCAGCGAAGTGCGCGATCGGCTGGCGCTTGAAGGCGCCGACGTCTGGACCAACACGCCAAAGGAATTCCACGATCACATTGCCGCGGAAATTGACCGATGGGGCGCACTGGTAAAGAAAACCGGCATCCGGCTCGACTGAAGCCGCCGTCTACGGCGTAATTCCTTAAATCGGAATCGATTTAAGGTAAAAATTATGCAGCAGATTTAAAGTGTTACAGCGTCCTTCGTGCGTTTGATAAAACGCACGGCGCTGTAGCCTGCGCGGGGGATTGCCCTCCCCGCGCATTTTCTTGCCGTGCCTTTCCTTCCCCCGCTCCACAAGCGGATCAGGGATAGATCACACCCTTTTTCAAAATGACATTGGCGTAAAGGCGCGGTTCGCTGGTCTGCACCACGGTATGGGCCGCCTTGACGCGCGGGTAGAAATCCGGCCCCAGCAGCGGCACCACATTTTGCTGTGGCTCATGGCGGGCGCAGCAGGCGATGATTTCCTCATGCACCGGATCCAGCCGGTCCCGCTCGGCGCGCACGGTGGAGCGGAAGATTGCTTCCGGCACGAAATCATCGATCGGCATGACAGAGAGAATGGCATCCAGCACCGGCACCAGCGCCACCCCATCCAGCCGGATCAGCCGCCGGGCATGTTCCAGCGCCGGATAATTGCCATCCACAATGGCGATTTCATCGCCATGGCCCATGGCCCGCAGGGTAAACAGCAGCTCGGGGCTGAGAATGGGGTTGAGACCCTTCAACATTATTGCAACTCCTTGAACAAGACATTCTGATCCAGCAGATAACGGGAAAACAGCGGCAGGCTGGCGCCACCGATGGAGCGGGCCTGATGGCCGACCGCCCCTTCGACAATATCGGGCATCAGCACGCCCTGAAGATCGAGCGACTGCACGGCCGCGCGCGTCGCATCCACCAGCCGCCTGCGCACCCAGTCGGGAAAGCCGCCATCGATCACGGCAGCGGAAAAATCGATGACCGAGGCCGAAGCGACAATGGCCTGGGCAAGGGCTGCCGCCGCATCCTGAATCCAGATTTCCAGCGGTTCGCCATAATCCACCCAGTTTCGCGGCGAATACCATAGCGGCTGGCTGTCATGCCCGTGGTCGCGCAAAAGATTTTCCAGCACGAAAATCGAGGCGATCTTCAGAAGCTGCACCGTCTTGCCCTGACGGTTCTGCACCGGCAGCGGCCCCAATGCGCCCGCCGTGCCGCTGCGGCCGGAAAACAGCGACGAGTTCAGTACAATGCCGCCACCAATGAAGGAGCCGATGAAGAAATACACGAAATCGGGATATTGCGATCCAACGCCAAACACCAGTTCAGCCGCACAGGCGCTGGTGGCGTCGTTTTCGAGAAAAACCGGATAGGGCACAAGGGCGGCCACATCGGCATGGAGATCGGCCTTGCGCCACGCGGCCATCTCTTCCTCCGGCGCGCCGGTTTCTTCCGCCCAGCTCCACAATTCGAAGGGTGCTGCAATGCCAACACCGGCAACGCGCCGCCTTTCTGCCGCGCTCATGCGCCCCTCAAGCTCGGCCATGCCGGAAACAATGAAATCCAGCAGCGGTTGCGGCAGCGGATAGGGATAGGTGCGTGTCACCTCATGGCGGATGGTGCCGACGAAATCCATCAGCACGAGGCTTGCGCTGCGCCGCCCGATCTTGACGCCAAAGGAAAAGGCGCCGTCCGGGTTGAGCATCATCGGCACGGAAGGCTGGCCAACACGGCCGCGCATCGGCTGCCCGCGAATGAGCAGGCCTTCCTTTTCCAGAACACGCATGATGACGGTGACGGTCTGGGCAGAAAGACCGCTGCGCCTTGCAATCTCTGCCTTGGACAAGGAACCGTGGCGGCGCACCAGCGACATGACCAGCCGCTCGTTATAGGCGCGCACGCCGATCTGGTTGGCGCCGCCGCTGATGTCGAGGATCGGAGCCGCCTGCCCCGCCTCCAGGCCCGCCTCATCGGCCATATCGCTTCCTCCCGGTCTCCGGCTAAGGGCAACGCCCTGGCCGGATGTCATTCCTTGTCCGCTCGCCGCCTTTCCATGCCGCCTGCCCGCATGGGAGAGCGGCACCATCCTGCCCGGCCGAACTTTCCCGCAGAATGCCACAGCACATTAATAATTCAACTCGATTTATTTATTGACAGCCGAAAAATTTGATGATGTTCTAATTCGCGGATCAGGCGCCGCGCGGGAGATGCAGGCCCTGTTCACCGTGAAGCCTCGGAAAGAGGCTCCATTCATCGATTATCCTTTGGGAGGAATCCAATGAAGTCCAGTTTGATCGGCGCCACGCTCGGCGCCTTGGCCCTCGGCGTTGCCTTTTCCACCGGCGCGCACGCCGCGGATGTTTCCGCCTGCCTGATCACCAAGACCGACACCAACCCCTTCTTCGTGAAGATGAAGGAAGGCGCCAGCGCCAAGGCCAAGGAACTCGGCATCACGCTGAAGTCCTATGCCGGCAAGATCGACGGCGACAGCGAAAGCCAGGTTGCCGCCATCGAGACCTGCATTGCCGATGGCGCCAAGGGCATCCTGATGACCGCCTCCGACACCAAGGGCATCGTGCCCGCCGTCAAGAAGGCCCGCGAGGCAGGCCTGCTGGTAATCGCGCTCGACACGCCGCTCGATCCGATCGATGCAGCCGACGCCACTTTCGCCACCGATAACCTGCTTGCCGGCAAGCTGATTGGCCAGTGGGCCGCCGCAACGCTGGGCGACAAGGCCAAGAGCGCCAAGGTTGCCTTCCTCGACCTGACCCCTGCCCAGCCCTCCGTGGACGTGCTGCGCGACCAGGGCTTCATGATCGGCTTCGGCATCGACCCCAAGGATCCCAACAAGATCGGCGACGAAAAAGACCCGCGCATCGTCGGCCATGACGTGACCAACGGCAATGAGGAAGGCGGCCGCACCGCCATGGAAAACCTTCTCCAGAAGGATCCCTCCATCAATGTCGTCCACACGATCAACGAGCCTGCCGCAGCTGGCGCCTATGAAGCGCTGAAGGCCGTCGGCAAGGAAAAGGACGTGCTGATCGTTTCCGTCGATGGCGGCTGCCCGGGCATCAAGAATGTCAAGGAAGGCGTGATCGGCGCAACCTCGCAGCAATATCCGCTGATGATGGCGGCTCTCGGCATCGAGGCCATCAAGAAATACGCCACCACCGGCGAAAAGCCGAAGCCGACCGAAGGCAAGAACTTCTTCGACACCGGCGTTTCGCTTGTCACCGACAAGCCGGCCAAGGGCGTACCTTCCATCGACACCAAGGAAGGCACCGCCAAGTGCTGGGGCTGATGCCCATCTGAACCAACCATCGCAAGGGCGGCCCGGACATCGGGTCCGGGCAGGCCAGGACCACCGGACACGGCCCAAGGGCCGCCCTTGGCGCAAGCAACGACAGCAACTGCAACGTGTTTGCGCAAGTTGAATAGTGTCAAGGTTTCACTGCCTGAGGGAGCTTTACCCGCCCCCCGGCCCTCACATCCTCGCAAGAGGCACACGGGAGGAAGATCATGAGCGAGCCACAAGCCGCCACCAAACCCCATCTTGAATATGAAAAAGTCCTCTCGGGCAGCTCCACGCAGGTTGCCCAGTTCGACTCGCATGACAAGACGCCCTTGCAGAAGTTCCAGCACTTTCTGCATGGCAGCCCGGCTGCGGTTCCGCTGATCGTGCTGCTGCTGTCGGTTGGCGTGTTCGGCGCCATTCTCGGCTCGAAATTCTTCTCCGCCTTCTCGCTGACGCTGATCCTGCAACAGGTGGCCATTACCGGCATTATCGGCGCGGCGCAAACGCTGGTCATCCTCACGGCCGGCATCGATCTTTCGGTTGGCGCCATCATGGTGCTGTCATCGGTCGTCATGGGCCAGTTTGCCGTGCATTACGGCATTCCCGGTCCGCTGGCGGTGCTGTGCGGCTTTGCGGTCGGGGCGCTTTGCGGCTTCATCAATGGCTGGCTGGTGGCGCGGGTCAAGCTGCCGCCCTTCATTGTCACGCTCGGCCTCTGGCAGATCGTTCTGGCCTCGAACTTCCTCTATTCGGCCAATGAAACCATTCGCGCCCAGGATCTTCAGGAAAATGCGCCGATCCTGCAATATTTCGGCCAGAGCCTGCGCCTTGGCGGCGCGGTCTTCACCTATGGCGTCATTGCCATGGTGCTGCTGGTCTGTGCGCTGTGGTATGTGCTGAACCAGACCGCCTGGGGCCGCCATCTCTATGCGGTTGGCGACGATCCGGATGCGGCAGAGCTTGCGGGCGTCAATGTCAAGCGAATGCTCGTTTCCGTCTATACACTGTCCGGGCTGATCTGTGCGCTGGCGGGCTGGGCGCTGATCGGCCGCCTCGGCTCCGTATCGCCAACGGCAGGCCAGTTTGCCAATATCGAATCCATCACCGCCGTGGTGATCGGCGGGCTCTCGCTGTTTGGCGGGCGTGGCTCCATTCTCGGCATGTTGTTCGGCGCGCTCATCGTCGGCGTCTTCCAGCTGGGGCTGCGTCTCGTAGGCACGGACCCGCAATGGACCTATCTCTTGATCGGCGTGCTGATCATTGCCGCCGTCGCCATCGACCAGTGGATCAGAAAGGTAGCAGGCTGATGACCAAGGAACCCATTCTTTCCGCCCGTGGCCTCATCAAGCGTTACGGCAAGGTAACGGCGCTCGACAATGCCGATTTCGACCTCTATCCGGGCGAAATCCTGGCGGTGATCGGCGATAATGGCGCGGGCAAATCCTCGCTGATCAAGGCGATTTCCGGTGCGGTGACGCCCGATGAAGGCGAAATCCGCCTGGAAGGCAAGCCGGTGCAGTTCCGCTCGCCCATCGAGGCGCGCAAGGCCGGGATCGAAACCGTCTACCAGAACCTTGCGCTTTCGCCCGCCCTTTCCATTGCCGACAACATGTTCCTTGGCCGGGAATTGCGCAAACCCGGCCTTGCGGGCAGCCTGTTTCGCAAGCTCGACCGTCCGGCCATGGAAAAATTCGCCCGCGACAAGCTGTCGGAACTTGGCCTGATGACGATCCAGAACATCAATCAGGCGGTGGAAACACTCTCCGGCGGCCAGCGCCAGGGCGTGGCTGTGGCCCGTGCCGCCGCCTTCGGCTCCAAGGTGGTGATCCTTGACGAGCCGACAGCTGCTCTCGGCGTCAAGGAAAGCCGCCGCGTGCTGGAACTCATTCTCGATGTCCGCGCCCGCGGCCTGCCCATCGTGCTGATCTCGCACAATATGCCGCATGTATTCGAGGTTGCCGACCGCATCCACGTCCACAGATTGGGCAAGCGCCTCTGCGTCATCAATCCGAAGGACTACACCATGTCCGATGCGGTTGCCTTCATGACCGGCGCGAAAGAACCGCCTCAGGACGTTCTGGCCGCATGAAGCTGCAAGCCCTGAAAAACGAGGTGTTGCGGCTGGCCGGTTCGGCCAGCCGTTTCATTGTTGCCATCGCCGGCCCCCCCGGCTCCGGCAAATCGACGCTTGCCGAGGCCCTTGCCGAAGCACTGACCGCGTCCGGCGAAACGGCGGACGTGCTGCCCATGGATGGCTTCCATATGGATAATGCCATTCTGGAGGATCGCGGCCTTCTGGCCCGCAAAGGCGCGCCGGAAACCTTCGACGTCCGCGGCTTTCTCGACATCGTGACCGCCGTGCGCCGTGGCGGTGAAGAGGTTCTGGTCCCCGTCTTCGACCGCTCGCGGGAGCTGGCCATTGCATCGGCACGCGCCATCGCGCCCGAGACCCGCTTCATTCTGGTGGAGGGTAATTACCTTCTGCTGGACGAGGCGCCCTGGACGAGGCTGGAAGGCGCCTTCGATCTGACGATCTTTACCGCCCCAGCGCTTGGCGTTCTCGAACAGCGCCTGCGGCAACGCTGGCAGCATTACGGCCTCGACCCCGCCACTATCGACAGGAAGGTTGGGGAAAACGACCTTCCCAACGGCAAACGGGTGATCGAACGCTCCCGCCCTGCCCGCATTTCTGTGGACATCGTCGAGATCTGAACCATGGCAAGCGCGGTAGAAGGGCCACAGCTGCCGCTTTTCCACAGGCCATGGCGCAGGAAAAATCCATTATGACGCATAAATATTGTATCTGAGGGAATTCGTTAAGATTGTTTCAATAGCGTTGCCGCCCAAGGTCGCGTCTTGTCTTTGTCCTTCAAGCTGGGTAGTAGTTTGACGCGCGGATCTGACGATCGGTTTCGATCGAGAGTCGCGTATATGCAGGAGTCGCCAGAGTGGAAAGCTGTGCTGTGAAGAAAGTCATTGCCATCGTACTGACTGCGGGACTTGCCGCCTGTGACACACTTCCCGCCGCCGGGCCTCTCTCCTCACAGATCGAAGGCCAGGCTGGCAAATCCCGCCAGGAACTGAACCGCGCCAATGCCGCCGTTTACGAGGTAGTGGATGTGGATCAGAGAGCAGCACGCCTTGTCGCGAACTTCTCCAGCAGCCTGTTCAGCCGCCGCTTCGGCATGGGCGGACGTGCCGGCCGCGTGGTGATCGGTGTTGGCGACCAGTTGAAGATCAGCATTTTCGAGGCAGGCGCGGATGGCCTGTTCTCCACCGCCGAATCCAAGCAGACCACCATCGATGTGGTCGTGCAGCCGGATGGCACCGGCACCATTCCCTATGTCGGCCAGATCAAGCTTGCCGGCAAGACTCAGGAAGAGGCCCGCAAGGCCATTCTTGAAAAGCTGGTAAACAAGGCGGTGGAGCCGGACGTTCTCGTCAATGCCGCCGCCACGGCCTCGCGCACCGTTGCAGTCTCGGGCGCGGTTGGCGCCCCCTCCAACGTACAATTGACACTGGCGGGTGACCGCGTCACGGAAGTGATTGCCCGCGCCGGCGGCCCGTCCAGCGAGCCCTATGAAACCTATGTAACGCTGGTACGCGGCAACAGCACGGCCTCCGTGCTGCTGAAGTCGTTGATCGAAAATCCGCGTGAAAATATCTATGTCGAACCGCGTGACCAGATCTTCGTAAGCCATGATCCGCGCACCTTCACAGCGCTCGGTGAAGTGCCGAAAAACGGTCGCCAGCCCTTCGGCTCCAACGATGTCAATCTGCTCGAAGCCATCGCGCTTTCGGGCGGCGGCACCGATAGCCGCGTCGATGCGGAAGGCTATTTCATCTTCCGCTACGAAGAGCCGGAAATCGTCATGGACCTGCTCGGCCCGCAGCGTTTCCACGCTCTTCAGGCCAAGGGCATGGCGGCGAACAAGGACGGGCGCTACCCGCTGGTCTATCGCTTCAACATGCATTCGCCAGACAGCCTGATCATCGGCCAAAGCTTCCCGGTGAAGAACCGCGACATCATCTATGCATCGCGCCACCCCACGGTGGACTTCCTGAAGTTCATGCAGCTCGTGACCACCCCGGTCGGGGCCGCGAACTCCATCCACAACATGACGGATTGAGGCTAGAGCGGTTCATTGTTTCAGGGAAAGATTGAACCGTTCTAAGTGTTACAGCGACCTTCAACAGGCATCGGGGCATGGGGCAACCAGCCTGTTGGAGATTTCAGGCCGAAAGCAGAAATTCGACACTGCGGGCGCGCAGTGTCAGCCGCAATGCGGCCATTTCACCGGACAGTCTCTTCCAGGCCCTCTCCGCTGGCAGGGCCACGCAAAGATCACAGCCAGCGCGATTGAAGAGAATGGCAAGCCCTGCCATTCCGCCTGCCTTGTTATCCGGCGTTTCGATCACCATGCCGAGGAAGGCAGCCTGCGGATCCTCCCAGTCTTCCACACACATGGGCTCGCCCTGAAGATTGAACCACGTCACGTCCCCCTGACCGGTGAAGAAATCCTGCTCTCCCAGCGCCGCAAAACGCTTGCGCAAGCTGGAAAGCTGCGCTGTGTGGTTCAGCAAGTCCTCGTCCAGTGCGCTCCAGTCCAGCCAGGTGATCTCGTTGTCCTGCGCATAGGCATTGTTATTGCCGCGCTGGCTGCGGCCCGCCTCATCGCCCGCCGTCAGCATGATCGTTCCCCGGCTGGCAAAGAGCGTGGCAAGGAGTGCGGCACGGTCGGCGGTTCTGGCTGCCCGCACAGGCATGTCTGACGTCGGGCCTTCCACGCCGTTGTTCCAGGAGTGGTTGTCATTGTGGCCATCGCGATTGTCTTCGCCATTGGCCTCGTTATGCTTGACGTTATAGGTAGTGAGATCGGCCAGCGTGAAGCCGTCATGGGCGGCGATGAAATTCACACTGCGCGTTCGACGCTGACCAGGCCGTGCGAACACATCGGAAGAGCCTGCCAGCGCCGTGGCGAAGGCGCCCGTCATATGCGCATCCCCCCGCCAGTAGCGGCGAATCGTGTCGCGGGCGCGGTCGTTCCATTCCAGAAAGGGCGGCGGGAAATTGCCTGCCTGATAGCCGCCGGGGCCAATGTCCCAGGGTTCGGCAATCATCACCCTTCCCTCCAGCACCGGATCGCGCAGCAGCGCAGTCAGCGTTTCGCCCTGCGGATCGAAACCCTCCATCGTCCGCCCGAGGATTGGCGCCAGATCGAAGCGAAACCCGTCCACGCCCGCCGCCGTCACGAAATGCCGCAGGCTATCGACAATCAGCCGGCGCACCTGCGGGTGGTCGCAGGCCAAGGTATTGCCGCAGCCGGTATCATTGACCAGCACCCCCGGCTCCCCCGCCACATGGCGGTAATAGCTTGCATGATCGATGCCGCGCAGGCTGAGCGTTGCGCCATGGCGGTCGCTTTCGCCGCTGTGATTGAAGACGAGATCCAGAATGGTGCCGATTTCTTCGGCCCGAAGCGCTGCCACCGTCTGGCGCAATTCCGCAAGGCCGCCGGGGCACAGACGCGGATCGAGCGCCATGAAGGCCACGGGATTATAGCCCCAGCTATTGGAAAGGCCGAGTGGCGGCAAATGGCGCTCGTCGATCCAGGCGGTGATCGGCAAAAGTTCGACGGCATCGACACCGATGCGCTTGAGATGTGCGATGACAGCGGGATGGGCAAGGGCCGCAACAGTGCCGCGCTGCGCCTGCGGCACATCGGGGTTCAACATGGTAAAGCCGCGCACCGGCACTTCATAGATAAAGCCGCCCGCTTCGAAGACCGGCGGCTCGACCGTCACCGCCTCTGAGCGTGTGACAATGGCCTTCGGCACGAGGTCGGCGGTATCCTCGCCGAAAACGGCAAGCCGGGCATCGTGGCGAAAGGGCCTGTCGAGGTGAACGGCATAGGGATCGACAAGCAGTTTGGCGGGATCGAACCATAGCCCCCGCTCAGGCTCATAGGGGCCGTGAACGCGGTAGCCATAGCGGGCGCCCGCTTTCAGTCCAGTCACGAAAAGGCGGTGCATATCGCCTTCCCGCATCATCGGCAGGCGGCGCAACTCCCGTTCCCCCGCCGCGTCGAACAGGCAAAGCTCCACCCGCTCGCCATGCCGCGACCAGAGCGAAAATTCCGCTCCGGCCTCTGTCAGAACAACGCCGCCCCCTGTCGTCATGCGAAGATCAGGTGATGACGCTGGGCGTGTCACGCCCGGTGCGCGAGCGGATCTGCGCAAGCTCCTCGGCTGCGGCGATCAGGTCAGCAAGCGCCTCCTGCGTTTCGATGCCGTGCCGCGACGAATCCGGTTCATAGCGCTCGATATAGACGCGCAAGGTCGCCCCTGAGGTTCCCGTGCCGGACAGGCGGAAAACGACGCGGGATCCGCCGGCAAACAGCACGCGCACGCCCTGTTTGCGGCTTTCGGAATGATCGACCGGGTCGTGATAGGCAAAATCATCGGCCTTCTCCACCGTCAGCGCGCCGATCTTCGTGCCTGGAAGCGTCGGCAAGCTGGCGCGCAGAGCGTCCATCAGGCCGTTTGCCGCATCGGCATCCACTTCCTCATAGTCATGGCGGGAATAATAATTGCGGCCAAAGGCTGCCCAGTGCTGGCGCACGATTTCCTGCACGCTTTCGCCGCGCGCCGCCAGCACGTTCAGCCATAGCAGCACGGCCCACAGCCCGTCCTTTTCGCGCACATGGCTGGAGCCCGTTCCCGCACTTTCCTCGCCGCAGATCGTCACCTTGCCCGCATCGAGAAGATTGCCGAAGAATTTCCAGCCGGTTGGGGTCTCATAAATGCCGATCTTCAGCTTTTCTGCCACGCGGTCTGCGGCGGCACTGGTCGGCATGGAACGGGCAATGCCCGCAATACCATTGGAGTAACCGGGCGCCAGGCTGGCATTGGCGGCCAGAATGGCCAGACTGTCCGACGGGGTTACGAAAATGCCCTGTCCGATAATCAGATTGCGGTCGCCATCGCCATCGGAAGCCGCGCCGAAATCGGGCGCGTCGTGGCCCATCATCTCGTCATAAAGTTCCTTGGCATGAACGAGATTGGGATCGGGGTGGTGGCCGCCGAAATCCGGCAGCGGCGTGAAATTGCGCACCGTGCCTTCCGCCGCACCCAGACGATTTTCGAGAATTTCCTTGGCATAAGGCCCGGTCACGGCGCTCATGGCGTCGAAGACCATGCGGAAGCCGAGGCTGAACATGTTGCGAATGGCGTTGAAATCGAAAAGCTGTTCCATCAGCGCCGCATAATCGGCAACCGGATCGATGACATCGACATGCATTTCACCGAGGTCGAAATTGCCGACCTGGTCCAGATTGATGTCTGGCGCATCGACGGTCTTGTAGGAGGTGATCGTCTTGGAATTGGCATAAATGGCGTCGGTGATCTTTTCCGGTGCCGGACCGCCATTGCCGATATTGTATTTGATGCCGAAATCTTCCGTCGGACCACCGGGATTGTGGCTTGCGGACAGAATGATACCGCCAAAGGCCTTGTATTTGCGGATGACATTGGACGCGGCGGGCGTGGAAAGAATGCCGCCCTGCCCGACCAGCACCCGGCCGAAACCGTTGGCCGCCGCCATCTTGATGGCCTTCTGGATGACCTCACGATTGTAGAAGCGCCCATCGCCGCCGATGACCAGCGTCTTGCCCTTGAAATCCTCCAGCGAGTCGAAAATCGACTGGATGAAATTCTCGGCATAATTTTCCTGCTGGAAATGCGGAACCTTCTTGCGCAGGCCCGATGTGCCGGGCTTCTGGTCAGAATAGGGTTTGGTGGGAACCGTAATGATCATGCGTTTTTCAGCCTTTTTCGAGGAGGCGGTTATAAAGTTCGGCGTAACGTCTGGCACTTGAGGCCCAGGATACGTCGGTTTTCATGCCCTGCTTCTGGATCTGATGCCATGTTTTTGTGTCATGGAAGAGACGTATGGCCCGCCGCAGCGCCTGGCGCAAGCCTTGGCGTGAAACAGAACCGAACTGTATGCCGGTGGCGGCATGGGCCGCAAGCCCTGCCTCATTGGCGTCGATAATGGTATCGGCAAGCCCGCCGGTGCGCGACACCACCGGAACACAGCCATAACGCAGACCATAGAGTTGCGTGAGCCCGCAGGGCTCGAAACGCGAGGGAATGATGATGGCATCCGATCCGGCCTGCATGAGATGCGACAGCGGCTCATTATATCCGATCCGCATTGCCACACGGCCGGGATGGCGCGTCACCGCAGCCTGAAGCGCCTGTTCCAGCTCGGCATCTCCCGAACCGAGAATGACCAGCGAACCGCCATCGGCCACAAGTTCATCCACGCATTCGGCCAGCACATCCATGCCCTTTTGCCAGGTCAGGCGGGAGATCACGCAGAAGATCGGCTGGCCATGATCCTCCAGCGAGAATTCCTGACACAGTTTTTCGCGATTGGCAGCGCGCTTTTTCAACGTTGCCGCCGAATAGCCACGGGCAATCGCCCCATCGGCTTCAGGATCCCAGACATCGGTATCGATGCCATTGACAATGCCGAAGAGCGCATCGGCGCGGCTGGCGATTACGCCCTCCAGCCCCATGCCGAATTCCCCTGTCAGGATTTCCTCGGCATAGGAGGGGCTGACGGTGGAAAGCGCATGAGCCGTCACCAATCCGCCCTTCAGGAAGGAGGTGCCGCCATAATATTCCAGCGCCTCGGCAAAGGCATGGGCCGGAAGCCCCAGCGCCGACACCGTCTGCGGCCCGAAATGACCCTGAAAGGCAATATTGTGAATGGTGATGAGCGATGGAATTTCCGGCTCCAGCGCATAGCGCATGAAAACCGGCACCAGCGCGGCCTGCCAGTCATGCACATGCACGAGGTCGGGTCGCCAGCTCGCAAGGGCGCCCTGCGCAATACGCGCGCCCGCCAGGCAAAGCGCACCGAAACGTTTCCAGTTGTCGGGGTAATCCCTGCCGTCCAGCCCGAGATAAGGGCCGCCGTCACGCTCGAAAAGGGCTGGACATTGCAGCACCAGAAGATCGAGCCCCGCATGGCGGACAAACAGCAGACGGGCCTCCTCCCCCAGCAGGTCGGAAAACTCCAGCACGGTTTCAGCCCCCTCAAGCGCCGCCAGCACCTTTGGATAGCCCGGCAGCAGCGTGCGGGTCTCGATACCCAGCGTCTCGAGCGCAATCGGCAGGGCGCCGGCTACATCGGCCAGCCCCCCGGTCTTGATCAGCGGATAGACCTCCGATGCAACGGAAAGCACCTTCATCGCTCAACCGCCCAGCTTGTCGATCATGGCCTGGGTAATCAGGCAGATGCCGTTTTCCGAACGCCGGAAGCGCTTGGCGTCGATTTCCGGATCCTCGCCGACGATCAGGCCCTCTGGGATCGTCACGCCGTGATCGATTACCACATTGGTCAGCCGCGCATGACGCCCAACCGTGACCCTTGGCAGGATGACGCAGCCTTCCAGCCGCGAATAGGAATTGGCCCGCACCCCGGTAAACAGCAGGCTGCGATAAAGTGCCGAGCCGGAAATGATGCAATCGCCCGACACCAGCGAGGAAATGGCCGATCCCCGCCGCCCCTCGTCGTCATGCACGAATTTGGCCGGAGGATTGATTTCCGCATAGGTCCAGATCGGCCAGGATTTGTCATAGATGTCGAGTTCCGGCACAATGTCGGTAAGGTCGATATTGGCCTGCCAATAGGCATCGATGGTGCCGACATCGCGCCAGTAGGGCTTGCGCTCGAAATCGGAGCGCACGCAGGAACTGGCGAAGCGATGCGCCACCGCTTTGCCGTTCTTGACGATATAGGGGATGATGTCCTTGCCGAAGTCGCGGCTGGAATTGGGATCGGCCGCATCGCGCCGCAGGCAATCCATCAGGAATTTCGTGTGGAAGACGTAAATGCCCATGGAGGCGAGCGCCATGGTTTCATTGCCGGGAATGCCCGGCGGATCGGCGGGCTTTTCGATGAAGTCGATGATCCGGTCGGTGGGGTCCACATGCATCACCCCGAAGCCGGTGGCGTCCATGCGCGGCACCTCAAGGCAGCCGATGGTCACGTCCGCGCCCGAATCCACATGCTGTTGCAGCATGAGTTCATAGTCCATCTTGTAAATATGGTCGCCTGCCAGGATCACCATATATTCAGGGGCATAGGGCTCTATGATGTCGATATTCTGGTAAACCGCATCTGCCGTTCCCTCATACCATTGCGTTTCGGAAACCCGCTGGCTGGCGGGCAGAATATCGAAGCTTTCATTGCGTTCGGGGCGGAAAAAGTCCCAGCCGCGCTGCAAATGGCGGATCAGCGAATGCGCCTTGTATTGGGTGGCAACGCCAATGCGGCGAATGCCGGAATTCAGCGCATTCGACAACGCGAAATCGATGATGCGCGCCTTGCCGCCGAAATAGACGGCAGGCTTTGCCCGCCGGTCCGTCAGCTCCTTCAGACGGCTGCCACGCCCCCCTGCCAGCACATAGGCCATCGCATCGCGCGACAGCGGCTGGATCCTTTTTTCCGTCATGACAACATCCTCCCGCAATAATCCCTTTTATTCCAATTCCAGCATGATGACCGCCAGCGGCGGCAGCGAAAGACCAGCCCTGGCCCAACCGCCCTCCTGCCTTTGCGCCTCCACGCGGCCCCCGTTCCCCTTGCCGCTGCCACCATAGATCTCGGCATCGGTATTGAGGATCTCCCGCCAGCGCCCGGCCACCGGCAGCGGCACCTCGTAGTGATCGTGATAGAGCGGCGTAAGATTGGCAATGACCGCCACCGGCTTTTCCCCCGGCGCCTTGCGCAGCCAGGCGAAGACGGATTGCTCCATGTCTTCCGAAACCAGCCACTCGAAGCCTTCGCCCTCGCAGTCGCGCGCATGAAGGGCGGCCTTGCTGCGATAGGTGAAGTTGAGGTCGCGCACCAGCCGCCTCATGCCCTCATGCATCCGGTATTGCAAAAGCGTCCAGTCCAGCGGGCGCGCCTCGCTCCACTCGCTCCACTGGGCAAATTCCTGCCCCATGAACAGCAGTTTCTTGCCGGGATACCCCCACATGAAGGCGTAATAAGCCCTCAGATTGGCGAATTTCTGCCAGTCGTCGCCCGGCATCTTGGCAATCATAGAGCCTTTGCCATGCACCACTTCGTCATGCGAAATCGGCAACACGAAATTTTCGCTGAAGGCATAGACCAGCCCGAAAGTGATTTCCTGATGGTGATATTTGCGATGCACGGGATCACGCGCAAAATAGCTCAGCGTATCGTGCATGAAACCCATGTTCCACTTGAAGCCGAAACCGAGCCCGCCTTCATGCACGGGCTGCGATACCTTGGGCCAGGAGGTGGATTCCTCGGCAATGGTCATGATTTCCGGATGCGCGGCATAGACCTCCTGGTTCATTCGCTGCAAAAAGCGTACCGATTCCAGATTTTCGCGTCCGCCATATTCGTTCGGGATCCACTCCCCGTCTTTTCTCGAATAATCGAGGTAGAGCATGGAAGCGACGGCATCGACGCGAAGCCCGTCGAGATGGAATTTCTCCGCCCAGTAAAGCGCGTTGTTGACGAGATAGGAGAGAACCTCCACCCGGCCGAAATTGTAGATCGCCGTATTCCAGTCGGGATGGAAGCCCTTGCGCGGGTCCTCATGCTCGTAAAGGGCCGTACCGTCGAACCAGCCAAGCCCGTGGGCGTCGGTGGGAAAATGGGCAGGCACCCAGTCCAGAATGACGCCCACCCCCACCTTGTGACAGCCATTGACGAAACGGGCAAAGCCCTCCGGTTCGCCAAAGCGGGCGCTTGGCGCATAAAGCCCGGTGGTCTGATAGCCCCAGGAGGGGTCATAGGGATGCTCGGTCACGGGCAGGAATTCGATATGCGTGAAGCCCATGTCCACGACATAGGGAATAAGCCTGTCGGCCAGCTCGTCCCAGCTGAGGAAGGTGCCATCGGCCCGCTTCTGCCAGGAACCGGCGTGAACCTCATAGATCGACATGGGCTGGCGGCGCTTGTCGATGGTTCCCCAATGGGTACGATGCGCATCGTCTTCCCAGACCGGCGAAAGCTCCGCCGCCGTCACGGACGCCGTTTGCGGGCGGAATTCGCTGCGCCTTGCAAAAGGGTCGGCTTTCAGCGGCAGCCGTTCGCCATTCTTGCCGATGATCTCGTATTTATAGGCCGAGCCCGCCGCCACGTCCGGCGCAAAAATCTCCCAGATGCCCGAATCCGCACGCAGCCGCATGACATGGCGGCGTCCGTCCCAATCGTTGAAATCGCCCACCACCGAGACACGCGCGGCATTGGGCGCCCAGACGGCGAAATGAAAACCATCGACGCCCTGATGCTTCATGGGATGCGCGCCGAGCTTGTCGAACAGCCGCAGATGCGAACCCTCGCGAACGAAATAATCGTCCATCGGCCCCAGAACCGGCCAGAAACTGTAGGGATCGGTCACGGACCATTCCACATCGCCCCGTTCGGCGCGGTAGCGAAGCGGCTGATAGGTCTTGATTGCCACGGACCCGGCAAACAGTCCTTCGGGATCGATCAGGGATAATTCCCCGGCCAGCGCCCCATCCAGCGTCAGCGCGGTCACGTGATCGGCGCCCGGAATGAAAGCGCGGGCGACAAAGCCGCCCGGCACTTCATGCACGCCCAGCACCGAAAACGGATCGGCATGGACGCCAGCCAACAGGGCCGCGATTTCCTCCGCCGGAGGGACAGGCGCGCCAACGGTTGCAGCACCGTTGCCCGCCTGCATGGCATCTTTTTTCATCAGGCTCTCCAGATGTCAGCCGTATATTGTCTGATCGTCCGGTCGGAGGAGAACCAGCCCATGCGGGCCGTGTTGAGAATGGCCTTGGAATTCCACTGGCTCTGGTCGGTCCACAATTGGTCCGTATCGCGTTGTGCCTTGGCATAGGCGTCGAAATCGGCCGCCACCATGAACCAGTCGTGATTATAGAGCCCGTCGATAAGGCCGGAGAAACGGTTGCGGTCATCCGGCGAAAACACCCCGGAGGCGATGGCAGACAGGGCCTGCGACAATTCCCGCGAGTTTTCGATGATGGCGCGGGGGCTATGCCCTTCCGCGCGAACCTTGCCGACCTCTTCGGCCGTCATTCCAAAGATGATAATGTTCTCCTCGCCGACATGATCGCGCATTTCAACATTGGCGCCGTCGAGCGTGCCAATGGTCAATGCACCGTTCAACGCAAATTTCATGTTGCCGGTTCCAGAGGCTTCCATGCCAGCGGTGGAAATTTGCTCGGACAGGTCGGCGGCGGGCACCATCATCTCGGCCAGCGAGACATTGTAGTTCGGTACGAACACCACTTTCAGAAGACCGCGCACCGAAGGATCGTGGTTGATGACGCGGGCCACGTCGTTGATGAGTTTGATGATCAGCTTGGCATTGTGATAGCTGGGCGCGGCCTTGCCGGCGAAAAGCTTGACGCGCGGCACCCAGTCCCGCTCCGGGTGGGAGCGGATCTGGTCGTAAAGCGCCACCGTCTCGATGATGTTGAGCAGCTGGCGCTTGTATTCATGGATGCGCTTGATCTGGATGTCGAACATTGCCGAGGGATCGAGGCGGATGCCCATGCGGCTTGCCACGAGATTGGAGAGGGCTTCCTTGTTGGCGCGCTTGACGGCGGCAAACTTCTCCTGAAAGGCCGCATCGGCGGCAAAACCGTCCAGCGCCTTCAGCTTTTCCGCATCGTCCATGAAGTCCGTGCCGATCGCCTCGCGCAGCAGCGAGGTGAGGCGCGGATTGCACTGCATCAGCCAGCGGCGCGGCGTGATACCGTTGGTCTTGTTGTTGATCCGGTCGGGATAGAGCTTGTGCAGATCGGCAAAGACCGTTTCCTTCATCAGCTCGGTATGCAGGGCCGAAACGCCGTTGATGGAATGCGAGCCCATGAAGGCCAGATTGCCCATGCGCACCCGCCGGTCGCCGCTTTCGTCGATCAGCGAAATGGCGGCGATTTCCCGGTCGGAGAAGTTTTTCTGCTTGCGCGCCTCCACCAGGCACTTGGCGTTGATGGCGTAGACGATCTGCATATGGCGTGGCAAAAGCCGCTCGAACAGCGGCACCGGCCAGCTTTCCAGCGCCTCCGGCAGGAGGGTGTGGTTGGTATAAGCGAAAGTGTCCTTGGCAATCTCCCAGGCCGCATCGAAATCCAGCCCGTGAATATCGGTGAGAAGCCGCATGAGTTCGGCCACCGATACCGCCGGATGGGTATCGTTGAGCTGGATGGCCACCTTGTTGGGCAGGTCCGCCAGCGTGTTGCCCTGTTGCAGGTGGCGGCGCAAAATGTCCTGAAGCGAGGCCGAACAGAAGAAATATTCCTGCCGCAGCCGCAATTCCTGACCGGCGGGCGTGGCATCCGCCGGATAGAGAACGCGGGTCAGCGATTCGGCCTTGTTGCTCTCGCGCAGCGCCCCGATATGGTCGCCCGCATTGAAGGCATCGAGCAGGATGGGGTCGATGGGCTGGGCAGACCACAGCCGCAGCGTATTGATGCGCTCGCCCCGCCAGCCGACGATCGGCGTATCATAGGCCGCCGCGATCACGCGCTCGCTGGGTTTCCACACATGGCGCAACTCATCGGCACTGCCGCTTACGGTTTCCACGCCGCCGCCGAAGCCGATCTCGTAGGCGCTTTCGCGCCGCTCGAACTCCCAGGGGTTGCCATGGGCAAGCCAGGTTTCCGGCAGTTCCACCTGCCAGCCCTCCGCCATCTGCTGACGGAACAGGCCATGGACATAGCGGATGCCATAGCCATAGGCGGGAATGTTGACCGTGGCCATGCTTTCCATGAAGCAGGCGGCCAGACGGCCAAGGCCGCCATTGCCAAGGGCGGCATCCGGCTCAAGCCCGGCAATGACCGAAAGATCGACGCCAAGCGAGGTCAGCGCCTCGCGGATTTCTTCCATCAAGCCGAGATTGGACATGGCATCGCGCATCAACCGGCCAATCAGGAATTCCAGCGAGAGATAATAGACCCGCTTTGCATTGGCCGCATAGGTGGCGCGGGTGCTTTCCATCCATTTGTCGATGATGCGGTCGCGCACCACATAGATGGTCGCGGTCAGCCAGTCGTGCGGCTGGGCGACTTTGGCATCCTTGCCGATGCTGTAGGTGAGACGTTCGATGATTTCGGCGGCAAGGGCTTGCGGATCGGAGCTGCGCGGGCTTGGAAGCGGAAGATCGGTCTTGCTGATGGTCTGGGTCACGACAATGCCTTCGAGGTTGAAAGGTCAGCAGGGCCAGGCCCGAGTCATTCCGGCAATCGGCCTTGTCATGCAATCTATGCATCGTTGCAGGACAGTTGCAACGAGGATTTTCGTGGCCTTTGCGCAAGAATTGCTCCCCTGTGGGACGATCAGCCGTCGAGCAGCCGCCCATGGTCGTGGCTGGTGTCGGAAAGAGCATGGAGAATGCCGCAATCGCCAACCCGTCCGTGCGGGGCGGCATGAAGCATGGCCTGCAACTCGGCCTTTAGGGTCAACAGTCTTTCGATCCGCGCCTCCACCGCTGCCAGATGCTTGCGGGCAATGGCATCCAGCCGCCCGCAGGGCCGCTCCGGCTCGGCGGCCATGGCGATCATCTCGCGAATATCGGCCACGTCGAAGCCCAGTTCACGGGCATGGCGGATGAAAGTCAGGCGTGTCGCGTCGTTTTCGTCATAGGCGCGCCTGCCGTTTTCCCGGCGAATGGCGGGCGGAAGCAGGCCGATTTCCTCGTAATAGCGGATCGTGGTGATCTTGATGCCGCTTTGCCGGGAAAGTTCACCAATGGAAAAATTGCGCATGGGGTCTTGATCCTCCAGTCACTGTAGAATGTAGCGTCGCCGCAAACGAAAATCACGCCCCTTTCGCGCTCGCGCCAGAGGAGGCCAAGCGAGGAAACCGACATGACCGCCACAGGCCATCAACACCAGGGCCACCATCACCATGATTGTCACGACGGCCACCATCATCATGGCCACAGTCATGGGCATTCCCATGGTCATGGGCACTCGCATGGGCACTCGCATGGGCACGGGCATGGGCACGGGCACGTCCATGCGCCCGCCCATTTCGGCCGCGCCTTCCTGATCGGCATCGCGCTCAATACCGGCTTCGTGCTGGTGGAAGGCGGCTATGGCCTCTATGCCGGCTCGACCGCGCTTCTGGCCGATGCGGGGCATAATCTTTCCGATGTGCTGGGTCTGGTGGTGGCCTTCGTGGCCGTGGCGCTGGGCAAAACTCTGCCCACGGCCCGCTATACCTACGGGCTTGGCGGCTCCTCCATTCTTGCCGCCCTCATCAATGCCATGCTGCTTCTGGTGGCGCTCGGCGCCATCGGCTGGGAGGCGGTGCAAAGAATGATGGAACCCCAGCCCGTGGCCAGCGGCGTGGTGATGACGGTGGCGGCTATCGGCATCGTCGTCAACGGCGTAACGGCATGGCTGTTCGCCTCCGGCAGCCGCGACGATCTCAACATTCGCGGCGCCTATCTGCACATGCTCGCCGATGCGGCCGTCTCCGCCGGGGTCGTGGTGGCGGGCTTCGTCATCAGCCTCACCGGCTGGAGCATCGTCGATCCCCTGGTGTCGATCGTCATCGTCATCGTCATCTTCATCGGCACCTGGAACCTGCTCAAAGGGTCGTTGAGCCTGTCGCTCAACGCCGTGCCAGCCAGCGTGGATGCAGGCGCGGTGCGCGCCTATCTTTCCGGGCTCGAAGGGGTCAGCGCCATTCACGATCTGCATATCTGGCCCCTCAGCACCGCCGAGGCTGCCCTGACGGTGCATCTCGTCATGCCGCAGACAAATGGCCCGCAGGACGAATTTCTGGCCGCCCTGCAACACGACCTCGAGGACCGCTTCGGCATCGGCCATGCCACGGTGCAGATAGAGAGCGGCGCGATGACCTGCCGTCTGGAGCCCGACCACGTCATCTGAGGGGCACCGGCGCCGGATTGCGCCAGCGCAACACTTGGATTGGCATTGAAAACATGCAACAAACCCTGCAATTCCAAGGCAGGCGGGCTTTTCAATCCTCGAAAGCCCCCGTTATCATGCGTTTCAGGCAGAAAGGGTCCCCTCATGACCGACAAGATCGTTCCCGTCATCATGGCAGGCGGCAAGGGAACCCGGCTCTGGCCCCTGTCGCGCGCAACCGCTGCCAAGCAGTTCCTCAAGGTGGTGGGCGAGGAAACGCTGTTCCAGTCCACCCTGTCGCGCGTGTCGGACGAGACCCTTTACGAAGCGGCGCTCGTCGTCACCAACGAGGAGTTCCGTTTTCTCGTGGCGGAGCAGGCGCGCGAACAAGGTATTGCGCTTTCCGGTATCGTGCTGGAGCCTGAGGCGCGCAACACGGCGGCAGCCGTGGCGGTTGCCGCCTGCGTGGTGGCCGGCCGCTTCGGGCCTGAGGCACGGATGCTGCTTCTGCCATCCGACCACGCCATCACCGTCAACGACACCTATCGTGACTGCATTGTTCGGGCAGCCGAGGCGGCACGGGCCGGCAAGCTTGTGACATTCGGCATCACCCCCACCGAACCGGCAACCGGCTACGGCTATATCGAACGGGGCGCTGAGCTCGGCAACGGCGTTTACTCCGTCAGCCGTTTCGTGGAAAAGCCCGATGCCGAACGCGCCGCGCAGTTGCTGGCCTCCGGCAATTACGACTGGAATTCCGGCATGTTCCTGTTTTCAGCCGGAACGATCATGGCCGAACTCGAGCGCCATGCCCCCGATGTCATGGCAGCAGCCAGCGCTGCCGTGGCTGGCGCAAGCCGTGATTTCGACTTCATCCGTCTCGATGCGGCGGCCTTTGGCGAAGCGCCGTCGATTTCCATCGATTATGCGGTGATGGAAAAGACGCCCAACGCCGCCGTCGTTCCCGCGCCGATCATCTGGTCGGATCTGGGAAGCTGGGACGCGGTGTGGAAGATCGGCGAAAGCGATGGCGAGGGCAATGTCGTCAAGGGCAATGCCACCGTGCATGACACGCGCAATTCGCTGGTCGTTTCCCGTCACAGCCATCTTGCCGTACAGGGCATGGACGGGGTTGCAGTCATCGCCTCGGAAGATGCCGTCTTCGTCGGGCGGCTGGACAATGCCCAGGCCGTCGGCACGCTCGTCAAGACGCTGGCCGCCGACAAGGCCACCGCCAGCCTTACCGAGACCCACCCCACCTCGCTCCGGCCCTGGGGCGGCTACACCTCCATCCTCAACGGCGATCGCTTTCAGGTGAAGCGGCTTTTCGTGCATCCGGGCAAGAAGCTTTCGCTGCAAAAACATTTCCACCGCTCCGAGCACTGGATCTGCGTGAAGGGAACGGCGGAAGTGACGATAGACGACAAGGTGACGATCCTGCACGAAAACCAGTCCGTCTATATTCCGCAAGGCGCCGTGCATCGCCTCAGCAATCCGGGCAAGATCCTGCTGGAAATGATCGAAATCCAGACCGGCTCCTATCTCGGCGAAGACGACATCGTGCGCCTTGTCGATGAGTTCGGGCGGACCTGATAAGGTCGCGACGGCGGGGCTGATATTCATCGACCCCGCCTTGCTTTCTTCTGCCGCATTGCACAAGATCAGCCCCGATAACAAAGACGGTCCGCAATGACGGACGAGGGGTTCCATGGCGATCAAGGCAAGCATCCATCATCTCACCCACTATATCTACGACAAGCCGGTGCGGCTCGGGCCACAGATCATCCGCCTGAAGCCGGCGCCGCATTCGCGCACCAAGGTCATCAGCCACGCGCTGAAGGTTTCGCCCGCCAACCATTTCGTCAATCTCCAGCAAGACCCCTATGGCAATTACCTCGCCCGTTTCGTTTTTCCAGAGCCGGTGAGCGAACTGAAGATCGAGGTCGATCTCGTCGCCGACATGACGGTCTACAACCCCTTCGACTTCTTCACCGAGGAAGAGGCGGTGAAGTGGCCCTTCAGCTACGGCGCCGAAATCGCCGAGGATCTGGCCATCTACCGCAAGCCGGAGCCGGGCTGCCCGCTGCTCGATGCCTATATGAAAACCATCGACCAGACACCGGGCCAGGGCACGGTGGACATGATCGTCGGCATCAATGCCAGGCTGCAACAGGACATTTCCTATGTCATCCGCATGGAACCCGGCGTGCAGACGCCGGATGAAACCCTGACGGCGGGCAAGGGCTCCTGCCGCGATACGAGCTGGCTTTTGGTCAATATCCTGCGGCGTCTGGGTTTTGCCGCCCGCTTCGTCTCCGGCTATCTCATCCAGTTGACGCCGGATCTCAAGGCGCTGGACGGCCCTTCCGGCACGGAGGTGGATTTCACCGACCTCCATGCCTGGTGCGAATGCTATATTCCAGGCGCGGGCTGGATCGGGCTCGACCCCACCTCCGGCCTTCTGACCGGCGAAAGCCACATTCCGCTGGCCGCCACCCCGCATTACAGGAATGCCGCGCCGATTTCCGGTGGCTACTATGGCGAGGCGAAGACGGAGTTTGCCTTCGACATGCAGGTGAAGCGCGTGGCCGAGCATCCGCGCATCACCAAGCCTTTTTCCGATGAAAGCTGGGAGGCGCTGAATGCGCTGGGCCAGAAGGTGGACGCAGAATTGCAGGCCGGTGACGTGCGCCTGACCATGGGCGGCGAGCCGACCTTCGTGTCCATCGACGATTTCCAGTCGCAGGAGTGGAACACCGCCGCCGTCGGCCCGACCAAACGCGCCAAGGCCGATCTCCTGATCCGCCGCCTGCGAGAACGCTTTGCCCCCGGCGGCTTCCTGCATTACGGCCAGGGCAAGTGGTATCCCGGCGAAAGCCTGCCGCGCTGGACCTTTTCGCTCTATTGGCGCCGCGACGGCCTGCCTGTCTGGCAAAATCCCGATCTCGTGGCCATGGAGGACAGGAACTACCATGTGACCCACGAGGATGCGGCCAGACTGTTGCAGGCCATTGCCGTGGAACTGGATCTGGAAACCACCTATGTGACGCCAGCCTATGAAGACCCGGCGGAATGGATCGTCAAGGAATCCAACCTGCCGGAAAATGTCGATCCGGCCAATTCGAAACTCAAGGATCCGGAAGAGCGCAACCGCATTGCCAAGGTGTTTTCCAACGGACTGACCACCCCGTCCGGCTATGTCCTGCCGGTGCAGGCCTGGCAGGGGCGTGTCTCCGGCCGCACTTGGGTAAGCGAGGTGTGGCGGACCCGGCGCGGGCGCATCTATCTGGTGCCCGGCGACAGCCCCGTGGGCTATCGCCTGCCATTGAATTCGCTGCCCTATATCGCGCCCTCGTGGTATCCCTATATCAACCCCGCCGACCCGTCGGTGGAGCGCCCGCCGCTGCCGGATTTCTCCACGGAGAAGGGCCGGGTCATGCCGGAACACTCCTTCCAGGCGGATCTGGGCCAGCAGAGCCGGATGCAGCAGTCCTACGAGGAGATCGGCGGGCATGTGCGCACCGCCATTTCCGTGGAAATGCGCGACGGCCGGCTTTGCGTCTTCATGCCGCCGACGGTGACGCTCGAAGATTATCTCGATCTTCTGGCCTCCGCCGAACGGGCGGCCGCCGCGCTTTCGCTGCCCATCCACATTGAAGGCTATGCGCCGCCGCAGGACGAGCGGCTGAATGTCATCCGCGTCGCGCCCGATCCGGGCGTCATCGAGGTGAATATCCATCCGGCCCACAACTGGCAGGACTGCGTGGACATCACCACCGCAATCTATGAGGAGGCGCGGCAATCGCGGCTAGGCGCCGACAAGTTCATGATCGACGGGCGCCATACCGGCACCGGCGGCGGCAATCACGTCGTGGTCGGCGGCGCAAACCCCAATGACAGCCCCTTCCTGCGCCGCCCGGACCTTTTGAAAAGCCTTGTGCTGCACTGGCAGCGCCATCCCTCGCTCTCCTATCTGTTTTCCGGCCTGTTCATCGGCCCGACCAGCCAGGCGCCACGCATCGACGAAGCCCGCCATGACAGCCTCTACGAGCTGGAAATCGCCATGGCGCAAATCCCGCTGCCCGGTCAGGGTGCGCTGCCGCCCCTGCCCTGGCTGGTGGACCGGCTGTTCCGCAATCTGCTGGTGGATGTGACGGGCAATACGCATCGCTCGGAAATCTGCATCGACAAGCTGTTTTCGCCGGATGGACCCACGGGGCGGCTTGGGCTTGTGGAATTCCGTGGCTTCGAAATGCCGCCCAATGCCCGCATGTCGCTGGCGCAGCAGCTTTTGATCCGCGCGCTGATCGCCCGTTTCTGGAAAAACCCGATCACCGGCAATTTCGCCCGTTGGGGAACGGCGCTGCACGATCGCTTCATGCTGCCGCATTATGTCTGGCAGGATTTTCTGGAGGTGCTGGCCGATCTCAAGGATCATGGCTTCGATTTCAAGCCGGAATGGTTCGCAGCACAGCTCGAATTCCGTTTCCCCTTCTTCGGCGAGGTGGACTATGAAGGCGCGCGGCTGGAACTGCGCCAGGCGCTGGAGCCCTGGCATGTGATGGGCGAACAGGGCGCGATCGGCGGCACGGTGCGCTATGTGGATTCGTCCGTCGAGCGTTTGCAGGTCAAACTCGAAACCGGCAATCCCGACCGCTATGCCGTGGCCTGCAACGGGCGGCGGGTGCCTTTGTCGCAGACCGGCGTCAATGGCGTGGCGGTTGGCGGGGTGCGCTACAAGGCGTGGCAACCGGCATCGGGCCTGCACCCGACTTTGCCCGTAAACACACCGCTAACCTTCGACGTCTATGATCTCTGGTCCGGGCGGGCGATAGGGGGTTGTATCTATCACGTCGCCCATCCGGGCGGTCGAAACTACGATACTTTCCCTGTGAACGGCAATGAAGCGGAGGCAAGACGCCTTGCACGCTTCGAACCATGGGGCCATACAGCCGGCTCTTATGCGCTCTGGCCGGAAAGGGTCTCGCCGGAGTTTCCGCATACGCTGGACCTGAGAAGGCCGCAAGGACTGTAGAACATGACGAAAAGCCCGGTGGCAGATCTGATGGAACCGAAGACGGAGGCGATGAAACCCTTCGTCGAGGGCTATCGTGCGCTGCCGGGCGTGGCAGACGAAATGCTGGACGCCGACGGCAATGTGCGGCCCGTCTGGCAGAACTTCGTCTCCACCATCAATCGCATGAACCCGGAAGAGCTGCACGAACGCTTTGCCCGCGCCGACCGCTATCTGCGCGATGCGGGCGTTTTCTACCGGGCCTATGGCACGGATGCGGGCGGTGGGGATCGCGCCTGGCCCTTTTCCCATATTCCGGTGCTGATTTCGGAAAGCGAATGGCAGGGCCTTGCAAAGGGGCTCGTCCAGCGTGCCGAGCTGCTGGAACAGGTGGTTGCCGACATCTATAGCGAAAACCGGCTGGTGCAACAGGGCTTCCTGCCGCCGCAGCTCGTTGCCTCCAACAGCGAGTTTTTAAGGCCACTGGTCGGCGTGAAGCCGGCGGACGGCCATTATCTGCATTTCTGCGCCTTCGAGATCGGCCGGGGACCGGATGGAAACTGGTGGGTGCTGGCCGACCGCACGCAGGCCCCCTCCGGCGCAGGCTTTGCGCTGGAAAACCGGGTGGCGACGGCGCGCGCCTTTTCCGACATCTATGCCGAAACCCATGTGCATCGGCTGGCTTCCTTTTTCGGGGCCTTCCGCGATGCGCTTCAGGCGCACAAGCACAGCACCGAAGACCGGATTGCCGTTCTAAGCCCCGGCCCCGCCAACGAAACCTATTTCGAACATGCCTATATCGCCCGCTATCTCGGCATCATGCTTTTGGAGGGCGAGGATCTGACGGTGGTAAACGGGCAGGTCATGGTGCGCACCGTGGCCGGATTGAAGCCGGTCAGCGTCCTGTGGCGGCGGCTGGATGCCTCCTTCGCCGATCCGCTGGAGCTGAACCAGATGAGCCATATCGGCACGCCCGGCGTGGTGCAGGCGCTGCGCAACGGCTCGGTCAGCTTCGTCAACGCGCTGGGATCGGGCATTCTGGAAACCCGCGCCTTCCTGGCCTTCCTGCCTTCGCTCTGCCGCCATCTTCTGGGCGAGGAACTGCTTTTGCCTTCGATCGCCACCTGGTGGTGCGGGCAAAAGGCCGAGCGCGAACATGTGGCCCGCCACATCGAAAAAATGGTGATTGGCCCGGCCTATTCCCGCCAGACCTTCTTCGACGACAATCGCCAGTCCGTGCTAGGGGCCAGCCTTCGCGAACCGGCGCAGCGCTCCATCGCCCGCTGGCTGGAAACCGAAGGCGGCAAGCTGGTGGGCCAGGAAGCCGTGACGCTTTCCACCACGCCTGCCATGGTGGATGGACGGATGCAACCGCGCCCCATGAGCCTTCGCGTCTTTGCCGCCCGCACCCGCGATGGCTGGCAGATCATGCCCGGCGGCTTCGGCCGCATCGGCAGCGGCGATGACGTGGCGGCCATTGCCATGCAGGCGGGCGGTTCGGCCGCCGATGTGTGGATCGTTTCCGACAAGCCGGTGGAGCGCATCACGCTGTTGCCCGCGGAGGAAGAATTCACCCGCAACATGCCCGGCAGCCTGCCGAGCCGCGCCGCAGACAATCTCTACTGGCTTGGCCGCTATATCGAGCGGGCGGAAGGCGCATTGCGCATCCTGCGCGCCTGGAATGCCCGCTTTGCCGAAACGGCCGATCCCGGCCAGCCGCTCCTCGCCTATGTCAGCCAATATCTCGAAGCGCTGGACATCAAGACGGAAAAAGGCGTGCCGGAAAGCCTGATCGCCAATATCAACAGCGCCGTCTATTCCGCCAGCAATATCCGCGACCGCTTTTCTCCCGATGGCTGGCTGGCGCTCAACGATCTTGCCAAAAGCGCAAAGCGCCTGCACGAGCGGGTGAAGCCAGGCGACGACGCCACCCATGCCATGACCATCCTGCTGCGCAAGCTGGCAGGCTTTGCCGGTCTGGTGCATGAAAACATGTATCGCTTCACCGGCTGGCGCTTTTTGACCCTTGGCCGCATGTTGGAACGCGGCCTGCACATGACGCGCCTTATCGGCCACATGACCGACGAAAAGGCCCCCGATGGCGCGCTGGATATGCTGCTGGAGATCGGCGACAACGTCATGACCCATCGCCGCCGCTACAATGTCAATACCGCGCAGCTGACAGTGACGGACCTTCTGGCGCTCGATCCGCTCAATCCCCGTTCGATCCTTTACCAGCTCAACGAAATCAAGACCGAGGTGGAGGAATTGCCCAATGCACGCACCAACGGGCAGATGTCGCCTTTCCTGCGGGAAACCGTGCGCGTGCAGGCCTCGCTGGCCGTCATGACGCCGGAAGCGCTGGACCGCAATTTCTACGACAAGCTGGAGCGGGAGCTGGAACGGCTTTCCGACCTTATGGCCAATACCTATCTGGGATGAGGCGAGCGCCAGCGCATTCTCCCCGCCCGGCATAAGAGACGATGTTCATGCTCTACGATCTTTCCCTGCATATGGGCTATAGCTATGACGTTCCGGCAGCAGGCGGGCGGCATATCCTGCGCGTCATGCCGCTTTCCCTTCCCGGCCGCCAGCGGCTGGTCGCCGGTTCCGTTTCCATCGAGCCGACACCCGTGGAGAGGGCCAATTTCACCGATTTTTTCCAGCATCCGGCCATCACCTTCTCCTATCGCTCGCCGCATGACCATCTCGACATTCGAATGCAGGCGCGCATTCAGGTGGAGGCACCGCCACTGACGGCAGACCTTTCCCCCCTTTTGCCAAGCCTTGCGACAGAGCTTTGCGATGTCTGGCAGCTGGATCCCAACTCTCCGCACCATTTCATCGGCGCCAGTCCCAGATTGCACGAAAATCCCGATATTGCCGCCTATGCCCGCGCCCATGTGAAACCGGGAATGACGGTTCGCCAGATTGCCGAAACGCTCTGCACACGCATTCACAAGGAATTTGCCTATGATGCCAAGGCGACCTCAGTGGATACGACCGTCAAGGAAGCGTTCAAACTGAAGCGGGGCGTCTGTCAGGATTTTTCGCATGTCATGATCCTTGCGCTGCGCAGCCTGGGCATTCCGGCGGGCTATGTCAGCGGCTTTTTGCGTACCATTCCCCCGCCCGGCAAGGAAAGGCTGGCCGGAGCAGACGCCATGCACGCCTGGGTGCGGGTCTGGTGCGGCAAATCGATGGGATGGCTGGAATTCGACCCCACGAACAATATTTCCGCCGGAACCGATCATGTCGTGGTGGGCTACGGGCGGGATTATTCCGATGTCGCGCCGGTGATCGGCGTGTTGCGCAGCTATGGCAGCCACAGCACCGTGCAGGCGGTGGATCTCGTGCCGCTTGCGGAAACGGCCAAAGTCCGGAGCGAACAGGACTGAAAGAGCATTGTTCCGAGAAAAGTGCTGTCACGGTTTTGCGTCCGGAAATGCGCCGAAACAAGGATCCCGAGCCCCGGCCATCCACAGCCATACCCCTTCACTGTGTTCAAAAATGTAAATTTCCGGCCTGATAAGGGATAAGTTAAAATGCCGGATTTCTCTTTTACCCCAAAGCAAGATCCTGGGTTTAGCAATTGATGCAAAGAATTACCTAATTTAAGCATCTGCGTATGAAGCGCCGGGCTTGCTTGCGGGGTGGGCGACCATGAGGTTCGTATCAGCGACCATTCGTGCCTTTCAACGGCTTCTTGCTGACAGAAGCGGGAATTTCGGACTGATGACGGCCATTCTCCTGCCCGTGGCGGCTGGCGTTGCCGGGCTTGCCATGGATGTCACCCGTGTGGTGCAGGTCAAGGGGGTGCTGCAAAACTCCGTCGATGCGGCAGCGCTTGCCGCCGCCTCGGCCTTGAGCCGCGGCATGAGCCAGGACGACGCGCTGAAACAGGCGCAGGCCTTCATCGCCTCGCAAATGGCCAACGGCCTGATCAAAAGCGACGACAATGACGCCAGCGAGGAACTGACCAAGGACCTCAACGCGCTGGGCACGATCAGCACCAGCACCAGTTCCAGCAACGCCACCACCTATACCATCGAAATGACGGGGAGTTATACGCTGGCCATGAACCCGCTTTCCTCGCTCATGGGCTGGAAAAGCATGACCATCAAAGCCTATGGCAAGGCATCCTCCGCCAAGGAGGTGGATCAGCGCGCCCTCTCGCTTTATCTCGTTCTGGACCGCTCCGGCTCCATGTCCTTCGTGACGGAGACCGTGGACAGCAGCCGCACATCCTGCCAGAACTATACCCAGAGCAATTGGGGCTCTTATCCAAGGCTTGCAGCCACCAGGCCTTGCTATGTCAACAAGATCACCTCGCTGAAAACGGCAGTGGCCTATATGGCGCAGATTCTCAATGCCTCCGACAGCACCTACAGCGCCTCCAGCACCCCAGCCTCGAAACTGGTGCGTGTGGGTGCCGTTGCCTATAACGACGCGGTTTTCACCGCAAGCGACATGGCCTGGGGCACGGCGACGGCCAATAGCTACGTGCAGAATTTTCCCACCTATCCCACCGGCGGAACCGATGCCCGCGACGCCCTGACGGTTGCCTATAATGCGCTGAAATCATCGAACAATACCGAAGCCAAGGCGCATTCCGGTGCAGGTGTCTCGAAATTCGACCGTTATATCGTGCTGATGAGCGACGGCGAGATGACCGGCAGCTCATCCTCGTGGAATTCCAGCATCGACACCGCCGTTCGCAGCCAATGCACCACCATCAAGACGGAAGGCATCCAGATCTTCACGGTGGCCTTCATGGCGCCGGATCGCGGCAAATCGCTGCTCAGCGCCTGCGCAAGCTCCAGCAGCAATTATTTCGCGCCCAATTCCATGTCGGAACTTGTCACCGCCTTCGGTGAGATTGCCCAGAAAACCACCTACAGCAATACCCGCCTGACGAATTGAACCCGTTTTCGCAAAGGCCGCATCACGCTGCGGCCTCGCCTTCGATCAGTGGCCGCAGCGGCTGTAGCTCGGCGGCAATGAAATCCATGAAAGCGCGAATGCGCGGCGAATGGCGGATGTCCTGATGCGTCAACAGCCAAAGCTGAGCAGCATAATCGGCGTTTGGCGGCTGCAATCGCCGCAAGGCAGGGCGTGTATCGCCAATGAAACAGGGCAAATGCCCGATCCCCATGCCCGCTTCCACCGCCTCGGCCAGCGCCAGCACGGAATTGGTGCGGTAAACCAGCCGTTCCGGCGGAACAAGTGCTGCATCGCGCACGACCTTGAGCGCGGACATGTCCTGCGAAAGCGCCACCCAGTCGGCGCTTGATAAAACGTGTTCGGGCGGGACGCCCGCCTCCTCCGGAGCACTTTTCGATCCTCGTTTCTCTTCGGTCGGATCATGCTCTGGAGCCCGCCCGTAAAGCGCCCAGGCAATCACGCCGATGCGCCGTCCCACCAGCGTTTCGGGCGGGTCATCCGTGGCGCGAATGGCAATATCGGCATCGCGTCTGGAAAGATTGAGGGCCTGATTGCCGATCACCACATCCAGTCTGATCTCCGGACAGGCACTGCGAAAGCTGGCAAAAAGCGGCATCAGCAGATGCAGCAACAGGCTGTCTGCCGTGGCAATGCGGATTTCACCGGATGGCGCGATCTGCTTGCCGCGCAAACGCCGTTCAAGCCGGTTGACATCCTGATCGATCCGCTCGGCCAGCGTCAGCATCTCCTCGCCAGCCGGGGTCAATTCGTAACCGCTGCGCCGGCGCTCGAAAAGCTGGGCGCCAAGATCGGCCTCAAGCGCGCCAAGCCGCCGGAAGACGGTGGAATGATCCACCCCGAGAGCCGCCGCCGCGCCCGCCATGCCGCGCGCATCTGCGACGGCCTTGACCAGATGCAGATCATCCCAGGCGAGCCGTTTCGACATGATCACCTTCTTTCACTGAAGCAATAGAGAGCGGCAATTTGCAAAATAGAGTTTGCATTCATGCAAACATAAAACCATGCAAAACGCAAGAAATGCGCCTACATCTACCGCATCGAAAGGGCGCCCTTTCCGCGCCTCAGGGAGAAGCATCATGGCAAACGGCATTCATCACGTAACCGCCATTGCAGGTCCGGCCAACCGCAATCTGGATTTCTACACCCGCGTCCTTGGCCAGCGCTTTGTCAAGAAGACCGTCAACTTCGACGATCCCGGCACCTATCATTTCTATTTCGGCGATGCTGCCGGCCGTCCCGGCACGATCATGACCTTCTTCCCCTGGGAGCAGGCAGCGCCGGGGCGTCTTGGCGTCGGCGAGACCCAGGAAACGGTCTACCGCGTGCCCAAGGCCTCGCTCGGCTTCTGGATGCACCGCTTCGTCGAACAGGGTGTCGAGCATGAGGATCTGGAGCAGCGTTTCGGTGAGACCGTGCTGCCCTTCCGCGACCCCGACGGGATGCGGCTTTCGCTTGTCGGCCTCGAAGGCATAGAGCAGGAAGAAGCCTGGACGGTGGACGGCATTCCCGCCGAACACGCCCTGCGCGGATTTCAGGGTGTGACGTTGCTTTTGGAGCGCATCGATGCGACGGCGGCCGTTCTCACCAATGTCTTCGGCTTCGAAAAGCTTGGCACCCAGGGAACGGTGACACGCTACAAGGCCCCCGGCATCGACATCGGCGGCATTGTCGATCTGCGTGAGGCAGGCCAGTTCCTGCCGGCCCGGCCCGGCGCGGGCTCCGTGCATCACGTGGCGTTCCGCGCCGCCAATGATGCCGAACAGGCGGCAATGGCCGAAAAGCTGCGCAAGGAGCACGGCTTGCCATCCACCGAGCAGAAGGACCGCGATTATTTCCGCTCGGTCTATTTCCGCAGCCCCGGCGGCGTTCTGTTCGAAATCGCCACCGACGAACCCGGCTTTGCCGTGGACGAACCGGCAGACCAGCTTGGGACGGCCTTGAAACTGCCGAAGGGCCTTGAACCCTACCGCGCCCGCATCGAGCAGGTTCTGCCCGAATTGGCGTGAAACCTTCGTCTACTGCATAATTCCTTAAATCGGAATCGATTTAAGGTGAAAATTATGCAGCAGATTTAAAGTGTTACAGCGTCCTTCGTGCGTTTGATAAAACGCACGGCGCTGTAGCATTGCAAATGCAATGCCTCAAGGCCGTTCCATCCCGGCGAAGCGAAGGCCCCCATTCGGCCTTCGCTTCGCATAGCCCCCAATTGCGCAGCATCCCGGAGAAAACCATGTCGCCAACGGTCTCGAATACCGGCTTCATTCACCGCTTCATCCCTGGCAATGATCCGGCCCGAAAGCCGCTTCTCATGCTGCATGGAACCGGCGGGGATGAAAGCGATCTTCTGCCGCTGGGAAGTCGGTTGAGCCCCGGCGCCGCCCTTCTTTCGCCGCGCGGCAAGGTGCTGGAAAACGGAATGCCGCGCTTCTTCCGCCGCCTTGCCGAAGGCGTGTTCGATGAAGCGGATGTGAAATTGCGCGCCGGCGAGCTTGCCGGGTTCATTGCCGAGGCAAGGCAAACCTACGATCTTGCCGCCCCGATTGCCGTGGGCTTTTCCAACGGCGCCAATATTGCTGCCGCCCTCCTTCTCATGCATGAGGGCGCCCTTTCCGGGGCGATCCTGCTGCGGGCCATGACGCCGCTCAGCGAGCCGCCCACCACACGGCAGGCGGGCGTGCCGGTTCTTGTGCTTTCCGGCATGATGGACCCGATCGTCCCGGCCGATAATGCCGCAACACTGGTGCAGGCGCTTGAAACCGTCGGTCATAAGGTCGAGCAGCAGGTTCTGCCGGCGGGCCACAATCTCTCGCAGACCGATCTGACACTGGCGGCTGAATGGCTGACCCGTTTCGGCGCCTGAGAAGCCGTGAACATGCAGGCTGCGGAAAGCGGTTTCCAACCGGGCCGCAAATGATTTAAGACCAAGGGCGATCAAACGGCGGCAGGCGCCTGCCTGCCGGTTCAGGAGAAGCATATGGCTCTTAAAGTTGCGGTCCAGATGGACCATATTTCTTCCATCAACATTGCCGGAGACAGCGCCTTTGCCATGATGCTGGAGGCGCAGGCACGCGGACACGCGCTGTTTCACTACACGCCAGACCGGCTGGCCATGCGCGCCGACGAGGTTTTCGCCGCCGTAGAACCGGTGGAAGTCCGGGATGAAAAGGGCAATCATTTCACCCTTGGCGAAAAGCGCCGCATGAACATGGCTGAGATGGACGTGATCCTGATGCGGCAGGATCCGCCCTTCGACCTCGCCTATATCGCCGCCACCCATATTCTGGAAAAAATCCACCCGAAGACGCTGGTGGTGAACGATCCGTCTGAGGTGCGCAACGCGCCCGAAAAGCTGTTCGTCACCGAATTCGCCGATCTCATGCCGCCAACGCTGATTACCCGTGACCGGGCAGAGATCGATCTGTTTCGCGCGGAATATGGCGACATCGTCATGAAACCGCTGTTCGGCCATGGCGGCGCGGCGGTGTTTCGCATCACCTCCGACGATCTGAATTACGGCTCGCTCTATGACTTCTTTGCCGCTACCTTCAAGGAACCCTGGGTCATCCAGCAGTTCCTGCCCAATGTGAAGCATGGCGACAAACGCATTCTGCTGGTGGATGGCGAATTCGCAGGCGCCGTCAACCGCGTGCCGCAGGAGGGCGACCTGCGCTCCAACATGGTGCGCGGCGGTGCCGCCCGCGAAGCCGAGCTGACGGAAAAGGAACGGGAAATCTGCGCAAGGCTTGGGCCGAAACTGCGCGAAAAAGGCCTTATTCTCGTCGGCATCGACGTGATCGACGGCCGCCTGACGGAAATCAACGTCACCGCCCCAACCGGCATCCGTGCGGTCAAGCGGCTGGGCGGCCCGGACGTCGCCGCCAGGGTCTGGGATGTGCTGGAGGCAAAGGTCGCGGCCCACAAGGCATGATCCGGGGCGAAGGCTGCTTCCGTTGACAGGCATATAAATAAGGCCCGGACTGCGATGCAGCCGGGCCTTTTTATATGTCAGGAAGGACGCTTCCGAAAATCAGGCGCCGCCGCGTGTGCGGTTCAGGCCATCGCGGGCAGGCTGGTATTTCGGATCGAGATTGAAAGCGTGCTGATAGGATTTTGCCGCCTTGGCCTTATCGCCCTTGCGCTCATAAACCAGTGCCTGATTGGCCCAGCTTTCCGCCAGCTTCGGATTGAGCTCGATGGCATGGTTGAAATCGGCAAAGGCGTTTTCATCGTCGTTGAGCGCGATATAGCTTACGCCACGGCCGTTATAGGGCTCGGGAGCGGAAGGAGACAGGGAGATGGCCTTGGAGAAATCTTCAATCGCCTTGTCGTGCTGGCCGCGAAGCTGGTAGATCAGGCCGCGATTGTGATAGGCGCGGCCATCCGTCGTATCCAGTTCGATGGCGCGGTTGAAATCCTGGAAGGCTTCATCCACGCGCCCCGCCTGCCGGTAGATATTGCCACGGCCGATATAGGCAATGTCATAGCTGGGATTGAGCTTGAGGGCTGCCGTATAATCATTGGCCGCTTCAACCGGCTTGCCCATATTGCGATAGACAAGGGCGCGGTTGGCATAGGCCTGATAGAAATTCGGATTGAGTTGCAGCGCCCTGTTGAAATCGGCGACCGCCTTGTTAAACTCGCCTGCCCGGCCATAGGCCGATCCACGGACGTTATAGCCATTCGGGTCGCCGGGATTGGCAGCGATAACGGAGGAGAGCGAGTCGATATTTTCCCGCGACCCCTGCTCCTTCTCGATGCTGATCATGTCGGAAGGCTGATTGGTGGACTGGCAACCGGAAAGCGCCAGAACAGCCACAAGGCCCGCCGCGGACAATGACTGCCGGAAAATGCCGGTCCGCGTGCCGGACTGGAAGGACTGTTCAGCTTTATTGGCCATGTTCTCGTTCCGCTCGTCTCTTGCTGGCGCCAATCGGGCGCCTTTATGTCGATGCCCACAAACGCTGCAAAAGGTTAAAGGTTCTCTAACGTTGCTTTCAAGCCCAAAACCTGCCCCACAGGCTCAATTTATCGCAAGAGCTTGTCATCGCGATGCGCCAAGGTGGAAGGGCTGCCCGCAGACAAGGCCTGCTCAGCGGCTTCTGTCACTCCTACCGGGCAGATGAGGGCTCGGGCACCATGCCAACCGCTCGTGCCGCCATCTCCGGAACGGGCGTCCATCCGCCTCAGGCAATCAAGAAAAAAGCGGCTGCGAACCAGTCGCCGCCGCTTCATATCTGCTCCGCGCGCCGGAAATGGCGCTGACGCGGATCGACATGCCGAAGGGAAAACCCTTCCGGCAGGACGGATCAACGTGCCGGACGAGCCGGGCCAGCGATCAGGCCTTCGCGCTGCATACGCTTGCGGGCCAGCTTGCGAACGCGGCGAACGGCTTCAGCCTTTTCACGCGCACGCTTCTGCGACGGCTTTTCATAATAGTCACGCATTTTCATTTCACGGAAGATGCCTTCGCGCTGCATCTTCTTCTTCAGGGCGCGAAGCGCCTGATCAACGTTGTTATCGCGGACAAGTACCTGCACGTCGAATCCCGTTCCTTTGGTTTGTTGGTTCATATCCGCCGGAGCCGAGCAGACGGCGGACCAAAAAATAAACATCCGCGTGGCCGCAAGGACCAAGCGATTAGGCAGGGCTCATAACAGAAGGGTCCGGCAAAGTCCAGCAGCATGAAAAATGTTTGACTGGAAAAATCAAAACCACTTGCGATATTCCTTCGGTGTCGAAACACGGATAGCCTCGTGTCGCAAAAGAGGGCTCATGCGAGGCGTCGTTCTGCAAGAGCTAACATTGATCAAAGTGGCGCGCCATGCCGGCGCCACCGACAGGAGCGGATGCGGATGCGCAAATATTCGATTTTTGCCGTGGCGCGGGAAGCCATGCGCGCCCACAAGGGCTGGGGCGCCCACTGGGCCTCGCCGGAACCACTGAAATCCTATGATGTAATCATCATCGGCGGTGGCGGACACGGGCTGGGGGCGGCCTATTATCTGGCAAAGGAACACGGCATCACCAATGTGGCCGTGATCGAAAAGGGCTGGATCGGCGGCGGCAATACCGGGCGCAACACCACCATCATCCGCTCCAACTATCTCTATGAAGAGAGCATGGACATGTACGAACATTCGCTCAAGCTGTGGGAAGGCTTGAGCCAGGACCTCAATTACAATGTCATGTATTCGCCGCGCGGCGTGATGATGCTCTCGCACAATATTCACGACCAGCAGAGCTTCAAGCGCCACGTCCATGCCAATTCGCTCTACGGCATCGACAACGAATGGCTGACGCCGGAACAGGCCAAGGCCTACTGTCCACCGCTCGACATTTCCAAAACCGCGCGCTACCCCATCAATGGCGCGGCCCTTCAGCGGCGTGGCGGCACGGCCCGTCACGATGCCGTGGCCTGGGGCTATGCGCGCGCCGCCTCCGATCGCGGGGTCCACATCATCCAGAATTGCGAAGTCACCGCCATTCGCCGCGGGCCAAATGGCGAAGTGACCGGCGTCGAGACCTCGAAGGGCTTTATCGGCGCGAAAAAGATCGGCGTTTCGGCGTCGGGCCATAATTCACTGGTCATGGGCATGGCGGGCGTGCGACTGCCGCTGCATTCCAACCCCTTGCAGGCGCTGGTGTCGGAGCCGCTGAAGCCGATCTTTCCCTGCGTGGTCATGTCCAACACGGTTCACGCCTATATCTCGCAATCCGACAAGGGCGAACTGGTGATCGGGGCTGGCACCGACCAGTACAACTCCTTCTCGCAGACCGGCGGCTTGCAGATCATCACCCATACGCTGGATGCCATTTGCGAGCTTTTCCCGATCTTCCGCCGAGTGAAGATGATGCGCCAATGGGGCGGCATTACCGACAACACCCCGGATCGCTCGCCGATCCAGAGCGTGACGCCGGTGCAAAACCTTTTCGTCAATGCCGGCTGGGGAACGGGCGGGTTCAAGGCCACACCGGGCTCCGCCCATCTCTTTGCCCATCTGATCGCAAAGGGCGAGCCTCACCCGCTGGCCAGCGGCCTGACACTCAATCGCTTCACCACCGGCCGCCTGATCGACGAAGCTGCCGCCGCAGCCGTGGCGCATTGATAGGGAGAGAGCCCATGTTTCTGATCAAATGTCCCTATTGCAATGAAGAGCGCTCGGAACTTGAGTTCCGCGCCGCAGGCGAGGCCCATATCGCCCGCCCGACGAATATTGCCGAAATTTCCGACCAGGAATTTGCCGATTACTTCTTCTTCCGCGACAACCCCAAGGGCATCATCTTCGAGCGCTGGCGGCACATCCATGGCTGTGGCCGCTTTTTCAATGCCGTGCGCGATACGGTGAGCGACCGGTTCCTGCTGTCCTACAAGGCAGGCGAGCCCAAGCCCGATCTCGATGCCCTTCTCAATCCCTCGCAAAACAAGGGAGCTGCCGAATGAGCGGCGCCAATCGCATTCCCGGCTTCGGCCGCCTCACCCCGGCGAGAACCGCCCGTTTCACCTATGATGGCCGCATCCTGACGGCGCTTGAAGGCGACACCGTGGCCTCTGCCCTTCTTGCCAATGGCATTCATCTGGCCGGGCGCTCGTTCAAATATCATCGCCCGCGCGGCATCCTGACCGCGGGCCCCGAAGAGCCGAACGCATTGCTGGACGTGTCCCGCGATCCATCCCGCCGCCAGCCCAATGTACGGGCGACGGTGCAGGACGTGTTCGATGGCATGAAGATTTCCACCCAGAACCGCTGGCCATCGATCTCCATGGATTTCGGCGCGATCAACGATCTTCTCTCGCCCATCTTTGCCGCCGGTTTCTATTACAAGACCTTCATGTGGCCGAAGAGCTTCTGGCACAAGATCTATGAGCCGATGATCCGCCGGGCCGCCGGGCTTGGCGTTGCGCCTGATGAGAGCGACGGCGACCATTACGCCAACCGCTATGCCCATTGCGACGTGATGGTGGTGGGCGCGGGCGTGGCCGGTCTGACGGCAGCGCTGGCCGCGGCTGAAACAGGCGCCAGCGTCTTTCTTGTCGATGAAAACCCGACCGTGGGCGGCGCCTTGCGCCACGATAGCGGCGCACTCATTGACGGCCAAAACGGTTATGACTGGGCGCAGGCAACGGCCGAGACGCTGAAGGCCATGGCCAATGTCACGCTTTTGACCCGCACCACGGCCTTTGGCTATTACAACCACAATTTCGTGGCACTGGCCGAGCGTGTGACCGACCATCTGGCAAAGCCGCTCAAGGGCGCACCGCGCGAACGCCTCTGGCAGGTGCGGGCCAGAAAGGTGGTGATGGCAACAGGCGCCATCGAACGCCATATGGTCTTTGCCAATAACGACCGCCCCGGCATCATGCTCGCCTCTGCGGCGCGCACCTATCTCAACCATTATGGCGTGGCCGTCGGGGCAAAGGTTGCCGTCTACACGGCCCATGACAGCGCCTATGAGGCCGCCATCGATCTTAAAAAGGCAGGCGTCAGCATTCCCGTCATCGTCGATTGCCGCGAAAAGCCGGGCGACAGCGTGCTGGCGGCTGCCCGCGCACTCGGCATCGAAGTGCTGACCGGCCACGGCGTGGTGGATACGGCTGGCCGCCTGCGCGTCAGATCGATCACCGTGGACAGAAATGGCGGCGGCTCGAAGCGCAAGATCGAGGTCGATGCTCTCATCATGTCCTCCGGCTGGACGCCTTCGGTGCATCTTTTCTCGCAATCGCGCGGCAAGCTGAAATTCGACGCCGCCACCCAGCGCTTCCTGCCGCATATTTATGCGCAGGATGGCGTCTGCATCGGCGCCTGCAACGGCACGGACGATATGGAAGCCCTGCTCACCGAAGCTCATGTGGCTGGCAGCCGCTTGGCGCAAGAGGCGGGTGCCACCGGACAAGCGCACAGCCAGCCCTCAGGCCAGAACGCCCATGGCTGGACCGGCGGCATGATCGGCGCTGCCGAAGGAGCCGGACCGGACGATGCCGTGAAGGCCTTCATCGATTTCCAGCACGATGTCTGCGCCAAGGATATTCGCCTTGCCGTGCGCGAGGGAATGCATTCCATCGAGCATATCAAGCGCTTCACCACCAATGGCATGGCATCCGATCAGGGCAAGCTGTCCAACATGCATGGTCTGGCGATTGCTGCGGAAATGTTGGGCAAGGATATTCCGGAAGTGGGCCTCACCACTTTCCGCGCGCCCTATACGCCCGTGACCTTCGGCACGCTGATCAACCACTCGCGCGGCGATCTTTTCGACCCGACGCGCAAGACGCCGATGCATGATCTGGAAACCGCCCTCGGCGCGGATTTCGAGGATGTCGGCAACTGGAAGCGTGCCTGGTATTATCCCCGCCCCGGCGAGGATATGCACGCCGCCGTCAACCGCGAATGCCGCACGGTGCGCGAGGTGGCGGGCATTTTCAATGCTTCGACGCTCGGCAAGATCGAAGTTGTCGGCCCGGATGCGGTGAAGTTCCTCAACCTTCTCTACACCAATCCCTGGGACACGCTGAAACCGGGCAAATGCCGCTACGGCATCATGACCCGCGAAGACGGCTTCATCTATGATGACGGCGTGGTCGGGCGTCTGGCGGAAGACCGTTTCCACGTCACCACCACCACGGGCGGTGCGCCGCGTGTGCTGGCGCATATGGAAGACTATCTGCAAACGGAATTCCCGGAACTGAAGGTATGGCTCACCTCCACCACCGAACAATGGGCGGTGATTGCCGTGCAGGGGCCAAAGGCACGGGAAATCATCCAGCCCTTCGTGGAAGGCATCGATATTTCCAATGAGGCCTTCCCGCATATGAGCGTGGCCGAGGGGCGGTTCTGCGGTGTGCCGACACGGCTGTTCCGCGTCTCGTTTACCGGCGAAATCGGTTATGAGATCAATGTGCCCGCCGATTTCGGCCCTGCCGTCTTCAAGGCCGTCTGGGAGAGGGCGCAAGCCATGGGTGCCTGCCTCTATGGCACGGAAACCATGCATGTGCTGCGCGCCGAAAAGGGCTATATCATCGTCGGTCAGGATACCGATGGCACGCTGACACCGGATGATGCCAATTACGGCTGGGCCGTTTCGAAGAAAAAAGCGGATTTCGTGGGTATTCGCGGGTTGAGGCGGCCGGATCTTGCGCGGCAAGGCCGCAAACAGCTCGTCGGCCTCATCACCCGGGATCCGAATGAGGTGCTGGAGGAAGGCGCGCAGATCGTGGCCGATCCAAACCAGCCGAAGCCCATGACCATGCTGGGCCATGTGACGTCCTCCTACTGGTCGGAAAATCTCGGCCGTTCGATTGCCATCGCCATGGTGGCGGGCGGACGCAGCCGCATGGGCGAAACGCTCTATGTGCCCATGCCCGGCAAGACCATTGCCGTAGAGGTCACAGACATGGTGTTCTATGACAAGGAAGGAGCCCGCATCAATGGCTGAGATCGCACGCGCTGAACGCCAGACAGCCCTTGACGGCAGGCAAGGCGGCACCGCCAAGGCCCGCATCACGCTGACCCCACCGGCAACCCGCATCAATCTGCGGGCCGGAGAAGAGGCTGTTTCCGGCCTCTCGGCAGCCCTCGGCCTTACCCTTCCCCGTCAACCGAAAACCTCGGCCAGCAAAGATAACCGGCTTGCCCTGTGGCTTGGACCGGATGAATGGCTGGTGATCGATGAGAATGACGCCACGCTGATGGAAGCCTGCGCCGGGTCCGGCACGATCCACTCCGCCACAGATGTTTCTCACCGCAATATCGGCTTTAGCATCGCCGGTCCGGCGGCGGCCCATGCGCTCAATGCGGCCTGCCCGCTCGATCTTTCGCCAAAGGCCTTCCCCGTGGGGTCCTGCGCGCGCACGGTGTTCGGCAAGATCGAGATCGTCCTCTATCGCTACGCCGACGACGCCTTCCGGCTGGAATGCTGGCGCTCCTTCGCCGATTACGCCTTCGGCTTGCTGGAGGAAGGCGCAGCGGACGCTCTAACACTTTAAATCTGCCGCATAATTTTTACCTTAAATCGATTCCGATTTAAGGAATTATGCAGTAAATCGCTTTGAGGAAAACCGGAAACCGGTTTTCCGTCCGAAAATGCGCATAAACAAAAGCCTACAGCGCCATGCGTTTGATAACACGCATGTCGCTGTAACCGTCAGTCGCTTGGGCAAACCTCAGCCGCGCTTTTTGCGCGCGGGTGCGGGTGCCGCGTCTGCCTCGCGCTGCTCGCGCAAAAGCCGGAGCTTCTCCGTCTTGGAGGCGCGCTGCGCATCCTCGGCAGCGATAATCTGCCGGGCGATGGTATTGGTGTTTTCAGCCTTGTCGGCGCTGGAAAGCTTGCCCGGCTTGAAAAACTCTTCCTTGGAAATCGACATTGTCTCTCCCTTGCAGGTTCATTGCGTTTTGAAGAGGGATTGGAGAGAGGCCCTCGCAGACGATGGCCTTTTCTCATCCGCGGGCAAAATTCTTTAGAGCGGTTCATTGTTTCACGGAAACAATGAACCGCTCTAACTTTTTGTTTTTACGCATTTTCAGACGGAAAACCGGCTTCCACTTTTCCTGAAAATGCTCTAGGTCGTGTGGACAGTTACCTGATCCATAGGACGATAGCTGCGATTGTGACGACTGCGAGATAGTTTCGTGCTGTTTTCTCGAAGCGTGTTGCGACCCTGCGGAAGTGCTTGAGCTTGGAGAAGCAGCATTCGATGAGATGGCGTTGGGCATAGAGGTCCTTGTCCAGCGGGTGTTTCTTGGCGCGGGAAGGATTGTTAGGGATCACCGCCACTGCGCCTTTCTCGGCGATGGCGGCACGTAGGCGATCACTGTCATATGCGGTGTCTGCCATCACGATGTCGGCGGGTAAGTCTTCGATCAGAGCATCGGCTTGCGGCGCATCGCCTTTCTGGCCAGCG
>NZ_JHXQ01000024.1 GCF_000621665.1 Allorhizobium undicola ORS 992 = ATCC 700741 | reverse complement strand
GAAATCAGCCATGTCCTGACACGTCTCTGCACCACACAGCACCGCCGCAAGCGCAATGAACAAAATACTGTTCAACGGATGGCGCACATTGGCAGCACGAGGATCAGGAACAGATCCAAACAAAGAGGCAAATCCTTTCATCAAACCCTCCAAATCAGTCGGAGGAAGATGAAGCGATTTGCCTCAATCATTCAATAGCTTGAAACCCATATGCGATTCCCCTGCCCAATGAGGGGGAGATGTCCGGCAGGACAGAGGGGGGTAAGCCACACGCAAAACCGTAGCGTCGTGTCCTGTGAAAAGCGGGAGCCGGCTTTCGAGATTCTTGTCGAGAAAAATCAATCGAATAGCAGCACATAAAAAAGGCGGGCCTCCATGGACCCGCCTTTTTTGTTGCCAGCCTTTTTTGTTGAAAGCATTCTGCCGATCAAAGATCGGACTGGGACTCCACGATCCGGCTGACGAGGCCGTAATCCTTGGCCTCTTCGGCAGAGAGCCAGTAGTCGCGGTCGATGTCCTTGGCGATCTTTTCTTCCGACTGGCCGGTGGCCTTTGCGAAAATCTTGATCAGCCGCTTGTTCATCTTGATGATTTCCTTGGCCTGGATCTCGATGTCGGAAACCATGCCGCGCGTGCCGCCAGACGGTTGGTGCAGCAGGAAGCGGGTGTTGGGCAGGCAGATGCGGCGTTCCTTGGGCACCGATACGAAAATCAGCGCACCAGCCGAGGCAACCCAGCCCGTACCGATGATCCACACCTTCGGCTTGATGAACTTGATCATGTCATGAATGGAATCGCCCGACTCCACATGGCCACCCGGCGAGTTCACGTAAACGCGAATATCCTCGTCCGATGCCGCGGCAAGGGCCACGAGCTGGGTGCAGACCTTCTGCGCCAGTTCCATGGTAATGCCGCCATAGATGAAGATCGAACGCGACTTGAAAAGATTCGCTTCCGTTTCCTTGCCGAGGGGCAGTTCCTTGCTCTTGTCGTCGTCTTCTTCGTTCATCCGGCAATTCCTCGCTTGCGTTTCTCTCACCCGCACATAGTGCGTCTCAAGGTCTAAAACAATGACAGAAAAAGACAAGCACGGAAGCGGTGAACAGGAGGTTGACCGCATGGCCGCAATCGAGCCTTCAACAGAAATCGCTTACGGCTTGTTCATGAATTTTAGATACTATGAATAATTGAGGTTTTATCGCATTCCGGTTTTGACAAGGCGCCATGCTGCAAGCATTGCGACAAACATGGTGTTTGCGGATATTATAGACATTGGCCATGCCGCGCCTGCGTGAGAGAGCATAATCCGACCGGAGTGGAACGAGGATCGACAAGATTATGCTTCGAAAAGAAAATCCTGGAGCGCTGATCTCATTCAATCAGATCGAAAAGTGCTCTGAATAAACGTTCGCAAGCCCGCCCCTTTTGCGCTTGCCTACCTGTAATTGCTTGCGAAGCATCAGAAAGAGGGCATAAAACCGCTGGATTACGCCCTCAAAAATTAGGGGTTAAATGGAGAGCCCATGCCAACGCGGGTCCGACTCGCCGAAATCATCGAGGCATTGAGCCGGGCTCTCGATCTCACCGAGGGACAGCCCGCTGGCCATTGCATTGCCTGCTGCTATATCGGCACGGCAATCGGCGCAAAGCTTGGCATGTCGGGCGAGGAATTGCGTGATCTCTATTACACGCTCATGCTCAAGGATCTTGGGTGCAGCAGCAATGCGGCTCGCATTGCCAGCCTTTTTGACGCCGACGACATCAGCTTCAAGCGGAATTTCAAGCTGGTGGATGGCTCGCTTTCACAGGTCATGCGCTTTCTGGCAAAAAACACCGCCGCCAATGCCGGGCCGATCCGCCGGATGAAACGGCTTGTGAACGCCATGCGCCAGAGCGGCGAGGCAACGGTGGAAATCATTCGCACGCGCTGCGAAAACGGCGCCGCCATTGCCCGGCAAATGCGGTTTTCGCCCGCCGTCGGCGCCGGTATTCACGATCTGGACGAGCATTTCGATGGTGGTGGCCATCCACTGGGCAAGAAGGGCGAAGACATCCACATCTTCGCCCGCATCGCGCTTCTGGCGCAGGTTGTCGAGGTGTTTTTTCGCGATGCAGGCCCGGAGGCCGCCTTGCGTGAAGTGGTCAAGCGCAGCAAAACCTGGTTCGATCCGCGGGTGGTGGAAGCCTTTTGCGACGTTGCAGGCAGGCGGGCCTTCTGGCAACAACTCGCCTCCGACGATCTTGAAGCGATCGTGCTGAGCCAGGAGCCGGGAGAGCAGGCCATCATGGCCGATGAGGATTATCTGGACGACATTGCCGCAGGCTTTGCCCGCGTGATCGACGCCAAAAGCCCCTTCACATCGGGGCACAGCCAGCGGGTTGCCGATTTCGCCGACATGATCGGCGACCAGATGGGTTTTACCGACATGCGCCGCCGCAAGCTGCGCCGCGCCGCCCTGCTGCATGACATAGGCAAACTTGGGGTGAGCAACAGCGTGCTGGACAAGAACGGCCCCCTCAGCCCGGAGGAATGGGGCACCATGCGGCGCCACGCGGAATTTTCCGAGAAAATCCTCTCCCATGTCGCCGCCTTTGCCGAAATGGCCATCATTGGCGGCTCGCACCATGAGAGGCTGGACGGCAAGGGCTATCCGCGCGGGCTGAAAGGTGCGGAAATCAATCTCGATACCCGCATCGTTTCGACGGCGGACGTGTTCGACGCCCTCACCGCCGACCGCCCCTATCGCGCCGCCATGTCAACCGATGATGCCATGACGATCCTGTGGCGCGATGCGGGGCTGGCACTTGACCCGGCCTGTATTTCCGCCCTCGAACGCGGCCTGCAACAAAGCCAGTAAAGACTTTGTTGCAGGTATTTACCTTTTGTTTTTACGCATTTTCGGACAGAAAACCGGCGTCCACTTTTCCTGAGAAGTGCTTCAACTTCTGGGCTTCAGGTTCTCGGGATCGTAGAGCGGCTTATAGCCGACGGCCACGACTTCCACCGGATAGGTCTCGGTGAAATATTCCACGCTGAGCTTGCGGCCCACTTCGCAATAGTCCTGCGGCAGATAGGCCAGCGCGATGTTCTTGCCGATGGTGGGACCGTAAGCAACCGACGTGGTATAGGAGCGGCGGCCAAGACTATCCACCAGCACTTCGCCGGTTGCCGGATCGACCACCGGCATGGAGCCGACCGGATAACGCTTCACCCCATTGGAATCGGTGTTTTCGCTCATCACCAGCGTGCAGAGCATGGCGGGCTGCTTTTCGCGCGCCCTGTATTCCAGATGCTTGGCCTTGCCGCGGAAATCGGCGTCCTTGACCTTTGGTCGGGCAAGATCGGCTTCCAGCAGGTTATACTGGGTGAGCAGATCGGCATTCTGCAAGCGCAGCGATTTTTCCATGCGCCGCGAATTGGCATAGGTTTCCACGCCCACGGCAATCGCGCCGGTGGAGCGCAGCGCATCCCAGACGGCCAGACCATCCTCATATTTCATATGCAGTTCCCAGCCCTGCTCGCCCACATAGGAAATGCGGAAAGCCGTTACCGGCTTGCCTGCGATTTCGATCGGCTTGATGGCGGCAAAGGCAAAGTTTTCCGCATCGAGACCGGCCGGATCGGCAACGATGGTCTTCAGCTTCTCGCGGGCATTCGGGCCCCAGATGCCGATGGTCACGTATTTTTCCGAAACATCGGTGACGGTGACGTCAAACCCCTTATCCTCGGCCATGCGCTTCACGTAATGGAAATCGCGCGGACCGGCATCGGCGCCGTCGATGATGCGGCAGCGGTCGGCCATGCGGATCACGGTAAGGTCGGCGCGCACCATGCCCTCGTCATCGAGGAAATGGGTGTAGATGCCCTTGCCGATATTGGCGTCACCGCCGATCCTGGCGGCACAGAGCCATTCCATCAGTTCCACATGGTCCGGGCCTTCGACGTCGAAGATGTAGAAATGGCTGAGATTGATGATGCCGCAATCTTCCGACAGCGCCAGATGCTCGGCATTCGACACGCGCCAGAAATGGCGGCTGTCCCATTCATTCTCGCGCAGCGGCACGCGGTCGGCGTATTTTTCCAGCAAATGCTCATTGGCCTTGTAGCCATGCGCACGCTCCCAGCCGCCAAGCTCCATGAAATAACCGCCCAGTTCCACTTCCCGCTCATAGAAGGGCGAGCGCTTGGCATTGCGGCCGGAAGCATAGGGCTCGCGCGGATGAACCGCCGGAAAATAAATCTTCTGCGCCGCCTCGTAGCAACGGCCTTCGATGAAGTTTTCCGTCAACTGATGCGGGTAAAAACGGGCGTAATCGATGGAGGCATGGTCGATTTCTGTGCGGCCATCTGTCAGCCAGTCGGCAATCAGCTTGCCATAGCCGGGGCCATCCTTCACCCAGATGGCCACGCAATACCAAAGCCCGCGCACCTTCTGGCTTTCGCCGACGGAAGGACCACCGGCAGCAGAGACCTGCAACAGGCCATTGAAACTGTGGCCCTCGTTATAGCCCAGTTCGCCAAGGATCGGCGTGAGTTCGATGGCCTTTTCCAGCGGGCCGATGATCTGCTCCATATCGAGATCGCGCTGCGAGGGCGAAAGCCGCGCCTCGTGCTTTTCCAGCAGTTCCCGCGGATGACAGAGGCGCGGATTGTCGGTTTCGTAATAGCCCCACTCGATCTGGCCGCCCTCGGTGGTCTTCGGGTCGCCGGTATCGCGCATATAGGCGGAATTGCCCTGATCGCGCAGCAGCGGATAGCCGATTTCCTTGCCCGTACCGGCAAACTCGTTATAGGGGCCGAAAAAGGTCAGCGGATGATCGACCGGCATGACCGGCAGGTCTTCGCCCACCATTTCAGCGATCAGACGGCCCCAGAGACCGGCACAGACGATGACATGATCGGCCTCGATGGTGCCGCGATGAGTGACGACCCCCTTGATGCGACCGCCCTCGACGATCAGCGATTTCGCGGGCGTATTGGCGAAAACCTTGAGCTTGCCTGACTTCTCGCCTGCATCCACCAGCTTGCCCGCAACCGTCTGCGAGCGGGGAATGACGAGACCGGCATCGGGATCGAACATGCCGCCCATGACCTGATCCTCATCGATCAGCGGGAACTTCGCCTTGATTTCTTCCGGCGTCACCAGATGGGCGCGGGTGCCGAAGGCACGCGCCGATGTCACCTTGCGGCGGATTTCCTCCATCCAGGTCTCATCACCCGTGCGGGCCACTTCCAGCCCGCCGATGCGGGCGTAATGACCCATTTTCTCGAAGAAATCGATGGAATATTGCGTGGTCCAGACCGAGAGGTAATCATGGCTGGTGGTGTAACAGAAATCCGAAGCGTGCGCCGTGGAGCCGATGTCGGTGGGAATGCCCGACTTGTCGATGCCGACAATGTCGTCCCAGCCGCGCTCGATCAGATGATGGGCAATGGAGGCACCGACAATGCCCCCCAGACCGATGATGACGACCTTTGCCTTTGCCGGAAACTCTGCCATGGCCTTTGAAAATCCTGCTCGATGGAACGAAAACCTGATCGGAGTTTAAGACGAGCGGCGCGCCGGGAACAGCCTGGATGCGACATTTGTCAAAGACTGCACGACCAATCCGCAGAAGCGTTCGCATGGCTAGAGCATCTCCCGCAAAAGCGCGTAGCGGTTTTGCGATAACGACATGCGTTAAAACAAGAAGTTAAAGCGCGTTGCATGAGGCTGATCACTGTACACGACGCTACGGTTTTGCGTGTGGTTTACCCCCCTCTGTCCTGCCGGACATCTCCCCCTCAAGGGGGGAGATCGGCAAGATGAAGGCCTTGCCTAAATTCCTGAAAAAGGCCGTAACCACACCTATTCATTGAAGAATGGCGCTTTGTCCGTATTGCAATCTCCCCCCTTGAGGGGGAGATGCCTGGCAAGGCAGAGGGGGGTAGGCCACGCCACATGCCTAAGCGTCGTGTACTGTGGAGGCTGATAAGCCGCAACGTGCTTTAGAGCATTTTCAGGAAAAGTGGAAGCCGGTTTTCCGTCTGAAAATGCGTAAAAACAAATAGATAGAACGGCTCAATGGTTCCGTGAAACAATGAACCGCTCTAGCGAAAGCTGGCAACCCTCCTTACGTCCCGCAAAATGTCCGCATCACCCGCTCCTCAGGCCTTGGCGGCAAGGCCAGATCGGCATGATCGGCATTTTCCTCATAAGGATTGGCAAGCGCATCGACCAGCCGGTGGAAGAGCGAAAAATCATCGTAGATTGCCGCGGCAATCGCCTCTTCGATGCGGTGATTGCGGGCAATGATGGCCGGATTGACCGCTTCCATCGCCTTTTGCTTCTCTGCCGGCTCATGATCCCTGCCCAGCCTGCCGCGCCAGCGGGTGATCCAGTCCGAAAGCCCGGCCGGATGAGAGAAAAGACCCACCAGCCCCTGCACATCCGCGCCGCCTGCAAGCTTGGAGAGCGCCCGGAAGGTCAGCGTGAAGTCGGCCCCGCCTTGCTGCATCAGCGACAGGAAATCATTGACCAGCGCAAGATCGTCCTCCCCCTCGCCTTCCACGCCCAGCTTGGCGCGGAAATTTGCCAGCCAATGCCGCTGGAAAGTTTCGCCAAAGGTCTTGAGGGCGGCATTGGCATCTTCCACGGCCTGTTCCTCGCCGCCTTCGAACAACGGCAACAGGCATTCCGCCAGCCGCGCCAGGTTCCATTGGGCAATGGCGGGCTGGTTGGCATAGGCATAGCGCCCCTGCCGGTCGATGGAGGAAAACACCTTGCGCGGATCATATTCGTCGAGAAAGGCGCAGGGGCCGAAATCGATGGTTTCGCCGGAAACCGTCATGTTGTCGGTATTCATCACCCCGTGGATGAAGCCCACCGAAAGCCAGCGCGCCACCAGAAAGGCCTGCCTTTCCGCAATGGCATTGAACAGCGCGAGGATGCGGTTTTCCGTTTGCTCCAGCTGCGGATAATGACGCGCAATGACGTGATCGGCCAATTGCCGCACGCCATCCTCATCGCCGCGCGCTGCAAAAAACTGGAAGGTGCCAACTCGGATATGGCTGGCCGCAACGCGGGTAAACACCGCCCCCGGCAGCACGGTTTCGCGGATCACCGGCTCGCCGCTCGCCACCGCCGCCAGCGCCCGCGTTGCCGGAATGCCAAGTGCTGCCATGGCCTCCGACACGATATATTCACGCAGCACAGGCCCCAGCGCCGCCCGGCCATCGCCGTTGCGGGAAAAGGGCGTGGGCCCTGCACCCTTGAGCTGGATGTCGCGGCGCTTGCCGTTCCGGTCCACCACCTCGCCCAGAAGCAGCGCGCGCCCATCGCCAAGCTGCGGCACGAAATTACCGAACTGGTGCCCGGCATAGGCCATGGCCAGCGGCTCGGCCCCTTCCGGCAGCTGATTGCCGGAAAAAATCGCAGCAAGGCGGTCTCTATCCTGCGCATCGAAATTCAGGTCAAGCTCATCGGCCAGCGCCTCGTTATAGCGAATGAGCCGGGGCGCCTTGACCGGCGTCGGCAGAAGCGAGACGTAAAAACGCTCCGGCAGGCGGGCATAGTGATTGTCGAAAGCCATGATCGTCTCCTTCGCGAAGCTCCTGATATGGGGCATGGCACCGGGGCTGGACAAGACTTGATCCGCCGCAAATTCCCGTGGACAGGAAAAAACCTCTTACGCTAATCTCGCCAATGACATAAACGAAGGGCGGCGGGACCGAACCCGGACGCCACAGTTGACCAAACAGAGGGACTAACATTGATGTTCAAAAGATTTTCGCTGGCCGCCCTTGCCTTTGCGGGCGCCGCCGCCCCCGCCTTTGCCCATCTCGATCCGCTGGCCCATGGCTCCATCATGGCGGGTATCTCCCATCCGCTGACCGGGCCTGACCATATTCTTGCCATGCTGGCGGTTGGTCTCTGGGCCTCGCAGCAGGGTGGCAAGGCGCTGTTTGCCGTGCCCGCCGCCTTTGTCGCCACCATGGCGCTTGGCTTTGTGCTGGCGCTTTCGGGTGTGGAGCTGCCCTTCGTGGAGCCCGCCATTCTGGCCTCCGTCATGGGCCTTGGCCTGCTGGTGGCCTCGGCCGTGCGCCTGCCGGTGGCTGGTTCCGCCGCCGTGGTCGGCCTGTTTGCCCTCTTCCACGGCCACGCGCATGGCAGCGAACTGGCCGGTGCAGGCGCCATGGAATTCGGCCTGGGCTTCCTGATCGCCACCGCCCTGCTTCATGCCGCAGGCATTGGCCTTGGCCTTTCGCTCAACCGCTTTGGCCCGTCGGTCACGCGCGCACTGGGCCTTGCCACCGCCGTTGGCGGCGCGGCGCTGATGTTCGGCTGAACGCATCCACCGTGTCTTTGTTGAAGGGCGGGCGCAATCCCGCCCTTCTTCTTACGCATTTGTAATTTGGCTGACCTCGAAACGCCATGATTGCCTCCCTAATTCGTTTTTATCTTTTCGACAGGAGAGGCCCATGTCGCCCGAAGAACGCCAATTGCTGACCCAGCTTTTCGACCGCCTGCGTCAGGCCGCCAACGGCCCGCGAGACCGCGAGGCCGAAGAGCTGATTGCCACAGAAATGCAGCGCCAGCCGCACGCGCCCTATGTGATGGCGCAAGCCGTCATCATTCAGGAAAAGGGCCTTGAAGCCGCCACCGCCCGGATCAGAGAGCTGGAAGAGCGGGTGCGGGAACTGGAAGACCACGCGCCGCCCGCTTCACAGCAGCAGGGCGGCAGCTTTCTCGGCGGCCTCACCTCTATTTTCGGCGGCAGCAACAACGCCCCCGCTCCTGCCCGCCAATCCGGCCCATGGAGCGGTGGAAGTAACGGCCGTCTTTATGATGATTACGCCCGCAATGCCCCGGTGCAGCAGAGTGGTCCATGGGGTAGTCAGGCCCCGCAACAGACAGGCTTTGCACAGCCGCAAGCCGCAAGCTCCGCTGGCGGTGGCTTCCTGCGCGGCGCGCTGACCACGGCTGCCGGCGTGGCCGGTGGCGTGCTGGTGGCCGATGCCGTGCGCGATCTCTTCACCACCCACAATCCCGGCTTTGGCAACATGCTGGGCGCGGGCGGCCTTGCCAACGCGCCGATGGAGGAAACCATCGTCAACAACAACACCTATTACATCAATGAAAACGGCGGCAATGACGACAATGACTATGCCGATGACGCAAGCTTCGACGACAGTGATACTGGCGGGGATGATTCAAGCTTTGCGTGAAGGCTCTCACGCAGAGTCATGTCCGGGAAAGCGCGTGTAAAACGCGCTTTTCAGCCCCGCCCGCGATAGGTCGGCACGCCCTGATCCGGCAGCCACACGCCCTTTGGCGCTTCGCCGGTCTGCCAGAAGACATCGATGGGAATGCCGCCACGCGGATACCAGTAGGCGCCGATGCGCAGCCATTTCGGGGCGAGCAGGTCCACCAGACGCTTGGCGATATAGACGGAACAATCCTCGTGGAAGGCGCCGTGATTGCGGAACGAGGTGAGAAACAGCTTCAGCGCCTTGGATTCCACCAGCCAGTCACCGGGAATGTAATCGATGACGATATGGGCGAAATCCGGCTGGCCGGTCATGGGGCAGAGGGAGGTGAATTCCGGCGCGGTGAAGCGCACGACATAATCTGTTCCGGCATTGCTGTTGGGCACTTTTTCCAGCACGGCGGTTTCCGGGCTGGTTGGCGCTTCCACCTGGCTTCCCAGCATGGAAAGGCCGGAAACATCGGTCTTGCTCATTGTCTTATCCTTCAACCTTCACGCCCACGCCATGGGCTTTCTCGCTTTCGGGTTCCACATGGATTGTTACCCGCGCACCGGGCTGCGCCTTCTTTATCGCAGCCTCCAGCCGGTCGCAAATCTCATGTGCCTGCCCCACCGGCATGGCGGATGGCACGACAAGATCGAAACCGACGAAAGTGGCGGCTCCGGCCCGGCGCGTGCGCAGATAATGCACGCCGATGGAGCCCATCGCGTTTTCTGAAATCGCCTGCTTGATCGCCTCTTCCTCTTCCGGCTCCACCGCCTTGTCCATCAGGCCCGCAACGGAATGGGAAATGACCTTCCAGCCCTGATAAATGATGTTGCAGGCCACGAGAATAGCCAGCAGCGGATCGAGAATGGCGTAACCCGTCAGCACCACCAGCACCAGCCCCGCCAGAACGCCGATGGAGGTGACGACATCCGACATGATATGCTGCCCATCCGCCGTCAGCGCCGGAGATCGATGCTTGCGGCCCTCCCGGATCAAAAGCTGCGCCCAGACGAGATTGACGACGCCCGCGCCAAAATTGATGGCAAGGCCCAGCACCGGCGCCTCCAGCGGCTGCGGGCTTTGAAGCGCCGGAACCGCCTCCTTGATGATGAGCAAGGCGGCGATGACGATCAGCACGCCTTCCAGCACGGCGGAAATATATTCGGCCTTGTGATGGCCGTAAGGGTGATCCTCATCCGCCGGTTTTTGCGCATAGCGAATGACGAAATAGGCAATCAGCGCCGCCACGACATTGACGGTCGATTCCAGCCCATCCGACAACAGCGCCACCGAACCCGTCACCCACCAGGCCAGCAGTTTGAGAAGCAGCACACCAACTGAAAGCGGAATGCCCCAGAAGGCAAGTTTCCTGACAATAGGATCCTGATCGGACATCGGCCACTCCTGCTCTTGCGAACCACTTGCAGAATTTCCGCCGTAAAAACGGCAAAACCGCCCGGCCCCCAGCGGGGGTTCGGACGGTTCATGCGGCCCATATGCTGAAAAATAGCCGCCCTGTCAAACCGCAAAAACGGCTCATCCAGAGCTTACAGAAACAATATTAGAAATTTCTTTCGCCGCTTGTCAGGCACGCCTCACCGAATGTCCAAAGGCTGAATTTGCCCATCGACCACCAGCAGCCGACATCCCGGTTTCCCCACCAAAGTCGCCCGCGGCCCGCCTGCACAGCAATCGGACAATAGGCCGCGAGAACGATACGGCGTCTTTGCTCCATGTCGGTCTTATCCCAGCCGCGGACACTCAGATGCAAAATACCCTCATCCTTCTAAGGATATTCGACGTATCCGACAACGCGTTGCGCGTGCCACACCTCAAGCAGGATCATCTCGTTGCGGCAGGCAATTTCCGGAGGTGTGCTGGTCAGGTCGTCGGCCTGCACGGACGAGGCGGCAAACGCCACGAGGAGCGCCGCCGCCATGAACCATCGTTTCACGCCGCCTTTTCCTTTACCTTTCGGGAGAGCTTCGAGACGACGTTCTCGATCATCCGCATTCCTGCATCCTGACCAAGCGTCATGATGGATTCCGGGTGGAACTGCACCGCAGCCACCGGCTCACTTGCATGTTCGATACCCATGATCGTGCCATCCTCGCTTTCGGCGGTGATGATGAAATCGCGCGGCAAGGTGGCCGGATCGGCAAAGATCGAGTGATAGCGGCCAACCGTCACCTCCCTGGCCAGACCGGAAAACACCAGACCCGGTTCCAGCACGCGAATGCGCGAGGGCTTGCCATGCATGGGCACGGCCAGTTGCCGAAGTTCTCCGCCATAGGCCTCGGCCAGCGCCTGAAGACCGAGGCATACGCCGAAGATCGGCAGCTTGCGGTCCCGCGCCTTTTTGATCGTCGCCTTGCAATCGAAATCGGAAGGCGAGCCCGGTCCGGGAGAAAGCACGACGAGATCGGGGTTGAGCCGGTCGAACACTTCTTCCGGCACCGGGGTGCGCACGGTGTTGACCGTGGCGCCGGTCTGGCGGAAATAATTGGCCAGCGTATGAACAAAGCTGTCTTCGTGGTCCACCAGCAGGATATTCACGCCCTGCCCCACCGTGGCCACGCCGCGCTTGGCTTTCTGGTCGTTGCTTTTTGCGTCACGGATGGCTGCGATCATGGCGGATGCCTTCAGTTCGGTTTCGGCCTCTTCTTCCTGCGGGTCGGAATCGTTGAGAAGCGTCGCACCGACCCGCACCTCGGCAATGCCGTCCTTGATGCGCACGGTGCGCAGGGTCAGGCCGGTATTCATGTCGCCGTTGAAGCCGACCATGCCGACGGCGCCGCCATACCAGGCGCGCGGGCTTTTTTCATGCGCCTCGATGAACCGCATGGCCCAGAGCTTCGGCGCACCCGTCACCGTCACCGCCCAGGCATGGGAAAGGAAGCCGTCGAAGGCGTCCATATCGTCGCGCAACCGGCCTTCGATATGGTCCACCGTGTGGATCAGGCGCGAATACATCTCGATCTGGCGGCGGCCGATGACCTTCACCGAGCCCGGCTCGCAAACGCGGCTCTTGTCGTTGCGGTCCACGTCGGAACACATGGTCAGTTCGGACTCGTCCTTCTTGGAATTCAGCAGCTTGAGGATCTGTTCGCTGTCTTCGATCGGATCGTTGCCGCGCTTGATCGTGCCGGAAATCGGGCAGGTTTCGATCCGCCGCCCGTTGACGCGCACGAACATTTCCGGCGAGGCGCCGACCAGATATTCCTGATTGCCGAGATTGATGAAGAAGGAATAGGGCGACGGATTGATGTCCTTCAGGCGGCGGGACACGTCCGATGGCCGGGAATCCAGCCGCTCCATGAATTTCTGGCCCGGCACCACCTCGAACAGGTCGCCCCGGCGGAAGCTTTCCTTGGCCTTGACCACCAGCTCGGCATATTCGCCGGGGCGGTGGTCGCCATGCGGGGGAATGCGGTCGGTGGGGCGGAAGGGTTCCGGTGCGATCGCGCCGCTCTTGCCGGCGGTCGTTACGCCGTCACGGGCAAAATCATAGCGGTCGATCCAGGCTTTTGCGGAATAGTGGTCCACCACCAGAATTTCATCCGGCAGGAACAGCACCATGTCGCGCTGGTCGTCGGGACGCTGCATTTTCAGCTGCACGGAATCGAACTGGAAAGCCAGATCATAGCCAAAAGCGCCGAACAGGCCGATGCTGCTGTCTTCCGGCGAATAAAAAAGATCGGTAATGGCGCGAAGCACCGTAAACACGGTCGGCGCCTTGGAGCGCTCCTCCTCGGTGAAGACCCGGTCCGGCATCCGCACGACGAGATCGAGGCGGCGCTGGCTTTGCGCGCCCATGTCCAGTTCGGCCACGGTTTTCAGCCGCGCCGCGATGAAGGAGAGCAGCACCTCGCCACGCTCGTTATAGGCTTCGATCCACACCTTGCGACCATTGCAGGAAAGGCCGAGAGGCGGATCGACAATCGCCGTATCCCAGCGGGTATAGCGGCCCGGATATTCGTAATTGGAAGAAAACACCGCGCCCCGGCGCTCATCCAGCTTGTCCACATAGCTGGAAACCGCATCGTCATAAGGCGTGGCACGACGCTGGCGCGTTACCGTGATCCCGCCACGGGTTTCGTAACATGCGCCCTCATCCGTCTTCACCATTCTCGTTCTCCTCGTCAGGCCCGTCCAAGGGAGGCGCTGAATACAAAAAAGCCGCCTCAGGATTTTCCGGGCGGCTTTGGGTCAATCACTTCTCAGGACATGACTGGTCAAACCCGCGTTAGCGAGCCCACCACCAGGCAGTCATGTTCGAAACGATCATCATGGCAAAATGCATAACCCGCCTTCGTCTCTGGCGCAAGCGGCATTTTCGCCCGCTTTTTCCAATCAAGCTTTCCGCTTGCCGCAACCAATCAGGCCCTCATGCGTTGCCTTGGAGCGTTACTGCATAATTCCTTAAATCGGAATCGATTTAAGGTGAAAATTATGCAGCAGATTTAAAGTGTTACAGCGTCCTTTGTGCGTTTGTTAAAACGCACGGCGCTGTAATACCAAGGCTCGAAGATGCGAACGCATCCTCGCCTTGAGGAGATTTCGAATATCTCAACTGCGTCAGAGGCTTGAGATATTCGAAAGGGGAATACCAAGGGTCATTTTCAATGACCCTTGGTATAAGCCGTGCCGCATATGGCAGGGCTTTGGTCTTATTGGGAATTGTCTTGGCGAGGAGCAGTAGATGGGAAGAACATGGGTAGCGCTCGCTCTGGCCGGTCTTTGTCTGGCCGGAGCGGCGCAAGCACAGGACGCCCTGCCGCGCACCGGGCCAAAGCCCGAAGCCCGTCCGCAGGATGCGCCAGCTCCCGCCTCCACAGACAAGCCCTTGCCAGCCGCAGGCACCCCGCCGGTGCCCGACCCCGCCGACGTGCCAAAACCTGAGCCAAAGCCTGAGACAAAACCTGAGACGGGGCCAGAGACGGGGCCAGAGACCCAGCACGAAACAAAGCCCGAAACCGCCCCCGCCGAACCGGAAAAGCCGGAAGCCCCACCGCCGATCATGCCGGAGGACGAGGCCGCCTATCAGCAATGCCTGATCGACCTCAAGGCCGAAGGCGCAACCTTCGAGCCGCGCCCGCGCATCGATGACGGCAATGGCTGCGGCATAGACAAGCCCCTTGAAGTAACCGGGGTACTGCCCGGCGTCTCGCTCAGCCCGAAAGCGGTGTTGCGCTGCGAGGCAGCGCTTGAGCTATCCCGCTGGGTCAAAACCGTGGTCATCCCCACCGCCGATCAGGCCCTGCCGGACAAGGGCAAGCTTACCGGCGTGAAACAGGCCACCTCCTATTATTGCCGCAACCGCAACAGTGCAACAACCGGCAAGCTCTCCGAACACGCGCGCGGCAACGCCATAGACATTGCCGCCCTGCAATTCGAAAAGGGCACCGTGGCCATGAAAATCGTGCCGGATGACGAGCCGACCCTGCCGGGCGCCTTTCAACGCACGCTAAACGCCTCGGCCTGCCTCTATTTCACCACCGTGCTTGCACCGGGCGCCGACGAGACCCATGAGGATCACATGCATCTCGACCTCATCCGCCGCCATGGCGATTACCGCGTCTGCCAGGATGGCGACCATGGCGAGACCGATGCCAAACCCGCACCTGCCACAAAATAAAATACCGGGTGAGCCAAGGTTCACCCGGTCTTTCGCGCCTTGCCTCACAGCATTTCCGGACGGAAAACCGCTGCGCACTTTTCCTGAAAATGCTTTAAAACTTCTGCGAAATCGACAGCTTGAAGTAGCGCCCTGCTTCCGAATAGAGGTCGGAGGCGTTGGAGACGTTGCGCACTTCCAGCGCGTCGAAATATTTCTTGTCGAACAGGTTATAGACACCTGCCTGCACGCGCAGCCCCTTGACCTGTTCAGGCTCCCACCAGCCGGTGAGATTGACCACGCCATAGCCTGCGGGCCTGGTGGAGGCGGTGGAATCGTCGGAAACGGCAGCCACCGCCACAAGGCTTGCATCCGCGCCCCAATGCTCGCGATCATAGCCGACGCCCAGAATGGCCTTGAGCGGCGGCACCGTGGACAAGGCCTCGTCTGTATCGAGATCCGTGCCACGGGCATAGAACACCGAGCCGTGCAGGTTTATGCCGGACTGGAAGGTCTTGTGCGCCTCCACTTCCACGCCGCTGATGCGGACATTGGCGCGGTTGATATATTGATAGGTGCCGAGCAGATAGCCGCTGGTGGCAATAATATCGGAGGTATCGATGAAGTTCTTGTAGCGCGTGCTGAAGGCGTTGATGCGCCCGCCAAAGTCCGCATCGCCCAGATTGGCGCCCACATCGAAGCCCCAGCTTGTTTCAGGCTTCAGATCGGGATTGCCGATGGAGCGGTAAAGCGGCGCGTTGTCGTAATCGACATAGAGCTGATAGGCATTCGGCGACTTGAAGGCCGTGCTGAACTGCGCATAAAGCTCCACCTGCGGCGCGGCCTGCCAGGCGGCGCGAAGCTTGGGCGAAAAATGCTGGCCGCTCTGGCCTTCCGGCATCGTGCCTTCAAAGCTTGCGGTCTCCTGCGGGTCCTGCTTGTACCAGTCGAAACGCAGGCCAGGCGTCAGCGAGAAAGGCCCGTCGCCGAGGCTGATGCGGTCTTCGGCAAAGGCGCCGAACTTGTAGGAATTCACATCCGGCGAATAGGACTGATTGGTGTGGTAATAGGCGCAAGCCGCCACATACGTCACCGAGCATGTATCCTTGCCGGAGAGATAATAGCTGCTCTGGCTGAACTGGAAATCGCTGCCGAAGGTCAGGCGGTGCTTTAACGCGCCGGTTTCGAATTCCGAATTGGCATAGGCATTATAGCCCAGATCGCGCTGCTCGGAATGCATCAACCGCTCGTAAAGGCCGATCGGGTTTGTCTGGCGATAGCCGCTTGCCCCTTCCTGGCGGGTGCTGCGCTGCCAGTAGAGGGTGGCGAAGGCGCTGTCGATCAGGCTGTCTTGCGAAACGGATTCATATTTGTAATCCAGCGAAAGCCGGTCGCGATGCTTGTTCTGCAAGCGGTTATAGTCACCGGCACGGTAGGTCGAGCCCGCGCCCGAAAGATAATCCGTGCTGCCGTTATAGCCGAAACTCTCGGCGGTGAAGCCAACGGTGTGGCCGCCTTCCAGCTGCTGGCGCAGCTTGAACAGCAGGTTGCGCTGCGAGTAATCGGCCGGATCGGCCTCGGTGCGGCTGGTGCCTGAACCGCCGACATCGCCCTTCGTTTCCGTTTCATGCCCGCGCTTGTAGGAGCTTTGGAACAGGATCGAGGTGTTCTCGATCTTCTTCGCCACCGCACCTGAAGCCGTAAACGAGCGGTCAGAGCCATCATAACCCAGCTTGGCAATGCCGCCCCAATCCTTGCCGTCGCGGATCAGGTCCTCCGGCTCATAGGTATGCAGCAAAAGCGCCCCGCCCAGCGCGCCCGAACCCGCACGGCTGGAATCGGCACTGTGCAACACGTCAACGGAGGAAAGCGAGGTAAAGTCATAGGTGTCGGCGCCGCCGCCGTAACTATAGACATTGTCGAAGAAGTAAGGCACCGGAATGCCGTCCGTGGTGGTCAGAACCCGGTCATCCTGAAGGCCGCGAATGTTGACGCTCTTGGCGTTCTTCACATAGGTCACGCTCGGCTCGACGGTATTGCCCAGATCGTCCACATCGTCGATCTGGCGCTTTTCCAGCGTCTTTGCCGTGGTCGTCGTCGCCAGCGGCGTATCGGCAACCGACCCCTTGGCAACCCCCTTCTGCCCCTCGACCTTGATGGTGCGCAACACCGTCTCGCCGGAGGACGCAGCCGTGGCCTCCTCAGCCTTCACCGCCCCGGCAGCCGGCAGGACAGCCAATGCCGTGCACCCCAACAAAAACGGCCTCAAAACTCGGATGAACATGCTCTCAATCCTTCGACAAGGCACAGGAAACCCCTCGGCGGCAAGAAAATGCCCCGACCCCCGACACCATGGTTGATAGAAACACCGGCCCCTCAGCGAGAACGGGCCGGATGCCTCAGGTCTTTGCGTTGGAAAGCGAAAACCCGGCCCACCCCGTGAAACGGCCGGATCCCGCCCTCATGAAGCTCCACCGGCAAAGGCATTGCCGGGAACATGGCGCCTTCCTGCCAGCCCCTGGCGGGCGTTCCGTCACCATGATCCTGCTCTATAAAACATGATTTTTTATGTCAAGATTAATACATGACTTTTTCAATCATATTTTAAGGGTTGTTTTACCGCCTTATGCGACATGCGCATTTCGCATATGACTTGCGCGAAATGGATCGCTAAAGAAAAATAAATTTTTAGTCATGCCGCTATTTTGAAAGACAACGCGGAAATTGATCGATGCGGGACTTGGCAGCGGCAACGTAGAATGGTTAAAAATAGAATGTAAAGTTCAACTAACACCGAAAAACCATGGATATTTCATCGGGAACTTGACAATCATAAGCTTATAATAATATATAGAAATTACAAAAGATAGAGAGAGACAAAGACGTCTTCTCGGTCAAGACCCGTCGCATACCCGTATTCGCGGCGCGGCAAGGTAAGATCAAGCGCAACATGAACACCGGATCCGGGTCTTTGCCAAACAATACAATGGCCATAGCGGCAAACACCCGCGCCGAATGCATGGCAATGCTGCGCCAGACCGCCGAACACTTCGGTCTGGAACAGGCCAGCATCATCATCGCCCCAAGTCCCGCCGATGTGCATCTCATGCCGCTGGTGCTGGAAAGCACGCTTTCTGCGGATTTCGCCCGTGAATTCGACCGCCACCAGTTCGTACGCCAATGCCCGATCCTGCCAAAACTGGCAGAATCGCTGATGCCCTATCCATGGTGCCTGGATGACACCGAGGAAAGCGGAATGGCTGAACACTGGCCGCAGGAAATGAAGGCCCTGATGCGCCGCCACGGCCTCGTGACCGGCGCACTCTTTCCCTTCATGTCGCTGGATGCCCGCCGCTATTTCGTGCGGCTGGACGGCCGCCGTCCACGGCTGGAGCAGCAGGAATTAAACGATCTGGCCATGCGGGTGCTGGCCATATTCGACCAGTATGACCGGCTGCGCCGAGCCGAACTGACCCATGCCGAAACGCTTTCCAGCCGTGAACTCGAGGTTGTGCGCTGGACCGCCCAGGGAAAGACATCGGTGGAGATCGGACAGATTCTCAACCTCTCCGACCATACAATCAATGCGTATATGACAAGCGCGATGAAGAAGCTGGGTTGCGTAAACCGAACGCAATTGGTAGCTAAGACCATCAGGCTGAAGTTGATCGACTGATACGCCCCCGCTTCAGCCGCCCAAAGGCGGAGGTCGGCTTGAGATTCATCATCAACGAAGAAAAACCGAAGGCGTCGAGAAGCTGCCCCTTCGCAAGCGTCAGCCCCCAGGACATGCTGGATCTGATGCAATCGGTGGAGCCGATCGGGGTCTGGCGGATCGACATCGACAAGGGCCATTTCTACGGCTGCGATTCTTTCCACATGATCTTTGAAAGCGAGCCGCAGACCGGCCCGCTCAACGTCAAGCACTTTGCGTCCAGGGTCCATCCCGACGACATCGGCATGTTGATGGAAACCTTTCAGCGCATTTGCGAAACCGGTGAAACCTACCATGCCGTTCACCGGGTGATAAAGCTGGATGGCAGCCTCAAATATGTCCGCGCCATGGGGGCTTTCCGCCCGACCGCGCATGGCTCCGGCGAGGTCTATGGCCTTCTCTTCGATCTCGTGCCGCGCGTGTGTTCGGTCACATTCTTCCAGCCAGCCACATCGGCCTGACGGGCGGGCCTGCTTCCACCCACCCGGAAATACCACTCGGATAAGATCCCTGAACCGACGTCGATTGAGGGATTTATGCCATGAACACCTTACCGGTCCAGCACGGCGCGCAATTCCACCATGTTGGAGCGAACCCTGAGAATATAGAAGCCCATGGTCGAAAGGTGATTGGGCATGATGATGCCATCCTCGCTGCCATTGGAGATGATGGCGGGTTGAATGCGCAGCGCCGAGGCCATCTGCCGCTCCATTTCCGTCCAGATGGCGGTGAGGTTGCGCTCACGGATCACATCGCCAAAATCGGCACGTGCCGCCTGAAACACCGCATATTGCGCATAAAGCTGACCATAAGCGAACCAGAACCGGTCATCCGCACGGGTATCGAACCAGCCGGAATTATGGTCTTCCGAACGGCGGCGCAGGATTTCCGAAGTCGCACCCAGATCATTGGCGGCGCGATCGACCAGCTGCACGAGATTGTCTGCACGGGCATCGAAAATCGCATTGCAGCCTTCCAGCGCACTGTTGAAATTGCGCCAGCTGCGAATGGCCGCGCGATAATAGGAGGGCGTGGGCGTTTTGAACCCGAAAGGATTGGAGCCGAAATACCAGGTGAATTCATCGAACTGGATATTGCCGCGCGCGTCTTGCAGATCGCTGTTGATGCCGGACGTGCCGCGCACCCGGCCAAGGTTATCTGCAAGCTCTATCGCCACCCGTCTTGCCACCTGGTTGACACCACGCTGGAACGAAGCCTTGTTGTCGAAAAACGGCGTATGGTCCCAATCGAGCCCGAAGAAGCCGAGCTTGTACAGCAATGTCGAGGAAACCCAGTCATTGCGGTTGACATTCATGTCCGTCAGGTCCGCGACCGTGGTGACGATGGCCGAATTCTGGCAGGAGCCGGGCTTGTCCGGCAAAGGCTGGCCAGCCGCCACCTTGCGCTCGCCAAAGCCATAGGCCTTGGCGAAGTCCGGATCAAAACCGTTCCACGCCTGCGTGCGCCAGAGAAACTGACCATAACCGGCAAAAACCAGCAGAACCGCCAGCGCAACGCCAAGCCGCAGGATCAGCCCGCGCCGGCCAGCTTCGGAATGCCGCGCCCGAAATGGCCACGCAACAGCCGTATAGGCCAGTTCCGCCATGCGCCGCAAAGCGGCCCAAAGGCGCCTGAAAAACCCTGTCAGCCAGCTCATCGCGTCCGTCTCCTCACGCCTGTCACACTGCGGCAGCCGCTTGCTTGCGGCAGGCGGCAAAAAAGCCCCGCTTTTGTCTCAGCACCACAGATATGGCTCCCGGTGCTGCAAGACAATAAGCGAAGCGGACAAAAGACCACCGGCTTTTCTTTCGCAGCGCAGCATGTCAATTGCCATTTCGCGACATCAAAACTCCCAAATGCGACATAATCTGTGTCTTAACGTCGCAAAAAGGGGGCGCAAAGCGCCGCAAACGCACACGGCAGGCTTGAAAATCTGCGCTATAGATGTTGACTTGGGAACTTAAAAAAAAACGGGAGTGCCTTCTATGACATTTTACGGGTATCGCAACTGTTTCATGGCCGCCCTGATGGCCGCCACCGCTCTTGCCGCTCTCCCGGCCCGGGCCGCCGATCCGGCAAGCTGCTCTCCGGTGCGCTTTTCGGATGTGGGCTGGACGGATATTACCTCCACCACGGCCACGGCATCCGTTATTCTCAAGGCGATGGGCTATGATACGACCACCACGGTTTTGTCGCTGCCCGTGACCTACACCTCCATGAAAAACAAGGACATCGATGTGTTTCTGGGCAACTGGATGCCCAGCCAGTCGAATGACGTGAAGCCCTATCTGACGGATAAGTCGGTGGAATCCTTCGGGCCGAACCTGACAGGGGCGAAATACACCGTGGCCACCAATGCCAAGGGCACGGCACTCGGCATCAAGGACTTCAAGGACATCGCCGCCCACAAAAAGGAACTGGACGGCAAGATCTACGGAATCGAACCGGGCAATGACGGCAACCGTCTGGTCATGGAGATGATCGAAAAGAACAGCTTCGGCCTGAAGGGCTTCGAGCTGGTCGAATCCTCCGAGCAGGGAATGCTCGCACAGGTGGCGCGTGCCGATAAGGAAGGCGCGCCCGTCGTCTTCCTCGGCTGGGAACCGCATCCGATGAACGTCAATTACAAGATGTCCTATCTGACGGGCGGCGATGACGTGTTCGGACCGAATTTCGGCGGCGCGCAGGTCTTCACCAATATCCGCGCCGGTTATGTCACAGAATGCCCGAATGTCGGCAAGTTCATCACCAATCTCAAGTTCAGCCTGACCATGGAAAACCAGATCATGGGCAAGATCCTGAACGACGGCAAGGAGCCGGACGCTGCCGCCAAGGAATGGCTGAAGGCCAACCCCACCACTGTCGAGCCCTGGCTGGCCGGTGTCACCACCAAGGACGGCAAGGATGCGCTTCCCGCCGTCAAGGCCGCGCTTGGGCTCTAGGTCGTTGTTTCAGGGCATTGCGCAGGCAAAGCGTTTCGTCTTTCCCCAAACAATGCTCTGAAACATCTGCCCTGCGTTCAGAGTGCCGAGGACATGCCGGCCGGACGCCTTGGCCGGACATGCCTCTCCTCTCGCCTTCAGCCGCCTGAAAGCGCAATGGAGCGGATTGCCCCCCTTTCCGATCATGCCATGTTTCGGACATGCCATGTTCCAGACAGGAGCGCGCCCCCGCAGCGGCCTGAAGCGTGAGACTGCCTTTCATCCCGCGCGCCGCCGCCTTCCACCCGGCGCGTTCCCAATCAATAGATGCGTATCGCCTTTGCGAATTTGCCCGATTGCCCCAGGGATTTCCCCTTTTCGCACGGCACGCTCTTAACGCCCGGATGACGCGACGTGGAGTGGCTTACAGATTATAAAATCCCCATCGGCCCCTGGGCCAAGGTTTCCGTGGACTGGCTGACGAACAATGCCCAGTGGTTCTTCAACCAGCTATCATTTGTCCTGTCAAAATCGATTGCAGGCATTCTGTTTCTTTTGCAGGCGCCACCGCCGCTCGTGGTCGTGCTGGTCATTTCAGTTCTTGCTTTTCTGCTTCGCCGCTCGCTGACGGTTGCGCTTCTGACCTTTATCGGGCTGCTGTTCATCATCAATCAGGGCTACTTCAAGGAAACGACCGAAACCCTTGCGCTTGTGCTGGCGTCAACCGGCGTCTGCATGGTGCTGGGCGTGCCGCTTGGCATTGCCGCCGCCCGCCGCCCGATCGTCTACACGATCATGCGGCCCGTGCTGGACCTGATGCAGACAATTCCCACCTTCGTCTACCTCATTCCGGCGCTGATCCTGTTCGGTCTCGGCATGGTGCCGGGGCTGATCGCCACGGTGATCTTCGCCATTCCGGCGCCGGTGCGCCTCACACGGCTTGGCATTATTTCCACCCCGCCTGCCCTGGTTGAAGCGGCCGTCGCCTTTGGCGCAACGCCGGGCCAGGTGCTGCGCAAGGTGGAGCTGCCCTATGCGCTGCCGCAGATCATGGCCGGCCTGACCCAGACCATCATGCTATCGCTCTCGATGGTGGTGATTGCCGCTCTGGTCGGGGCAAGCGGACTGGGCGTGCCGGTGGTGCGGGCGCTCAACACCGTCAATATCGCCAAGGGTTTCGAAGCGGGCCTGTGCATCGTCATTCTGGCCATCATCCTCGACCGGATCTTCCGGATTTCTTCAGCGGGAGACGATGCATGAGCGATGCTGTCATTTTCGGAAATGTAGACATCGTCTTCGGCAACAAGCCCGAAACGGCGCTGCCGATGATCGATGCCGGCAAGACACGCGACCAGATCGGCAAGGAAACGGGCCTTGTGCTTGGGGTCGCCAATGCATCGCTGAGCGTGCGCGAGGGCGAGATCCTTGTGCTCATGGGCCTTTCGGGCTCCGGCAAATCCACCCTTCTCAGGGCCGTCAACGGGCTTGCGCCCGTGGTGCGGGGCAATGTCTCGGTCAAGACGGCAACCGGCTCCGTGGACCCGTACCGGGCAAGCCCGCGCGCTCTCAGGGATTTGCGGATGCGCACGGTTTCCATGGTGTTCCAGCAGTTCGGCCTTTTGCCCTGGCGAAGCGTTGCCGAAAATGTGGGATTCGGGCTGGAACTGGCAGGCGTTGGCGAGAGCGAGCGGCGCAAGGTGGTGGCCGAGCAGCTGGAGCTGGTCAACCTGACCCAATGGGCCAACCGCAAGGTCAACGAGCTTTCCGGCGGAATGCAGCAACGTGTGGGCCTTGCCCGCGCCTTTGCCACCGGCGCGCCGATCCTGCTGATGGATGAGCCCTTCTCGGCCCTCGATCCCCTGATCAGAACCCGTTTGCAGGATGAATTGCTGGAATTTCAGCGGCGATTGAAGAAAACCATTCTGTTCGTCAGCCATGATCTGGATGAAGCCTTTCGCATCGGCAACCGTATTGCCATCATGGAAGGTGGCCGCATCATCCAATGCGGCACGCCGCAGCAGATCGTCCAGAACCCGGCCGACCAGTATGTGGCCGATTTCGTGCGCAACATGAACCCGATCGCTATGCTGACGGCCGCTGACGTGATGCGGCGAGACCTTTCGCCCACGCAAACAGGCGTTACCGCCACCGCAACGCCGGAAACGCCGCTGCTGGACATTCTCGATGCCATGGCCCGCCAGCCGGGGGTGATCGGCGTGGTCAGCAATGGCAACGTCATCGGCGGTATCGATGCACAGGACGTGATTGCCGCCCTGACGCGCCACCGGCAATGACAGATGACGGGCGGGCACCCCCCGCCCGCTTCATTCGTGCGTTTGATAAAATGCGAGGCGCTGTCTTATGCTCCACGGCGATGATTTCGCCGCACAGGAGCCCACCATGGCAGAGAAACCCTCCCCAATCCGCCCGACCGATGACGAGGCCCGCAAACTTGCCAGAACCCTGCTGCGAGGCGCCCGCCACGTGGCGCTTGGCGTGCTGGATCCGCTGTTGGGCACGCCCTATGTCAGCCGGGTGCTGCTCGGCACCCTGCCCGATGGCACGCTCAGCCTGCTGGTGTCGCGCCTCTCGCAGCATACCAGGGCGCTGCTCACCGATCCGCGCGCTTCTCTTCTGGCGGGAGAACCGGGCAAAGGCGATCCGCTCGCGCATCCCAGGGTCACGGTGCAATGCCTGGCCGAGCCCATAGACCGCGACGGACCCGACCACGCCGTCTTTCGCACGCGCTTTCTGGCCCGCCACCCCAAATCGCGGCTCTATATCGACTTTCCGGATTTCCTCTTTTTTCGCCTCACGCCGCAGGCAGCCAGCCTCAATGGCGGCTTTGGTCGCGCCTTCCTGCTGGAAGGCGAGGATTTCCTGATTCGAGAAAGGCTGCAATTTCCCGAAGGCAGAAACGAAGCCGAGACCATACAAGATTTAGGGTATCCAGATGTGGGAAGCTTGATGCCCCCGCACATTTTTGGGGGTAAGCCTCCAAAGGGCAAAATGCGCATTTTCGGTCTGGATGCGTCCGGAATCGACCTTTTTTGGGGAAAATCGGCGTTTCGATGGGAATTTGACGCGCCGGTACAGGATTTTGCTGCGCTGCGAAAACGCCTCTCACATTAGGATAACCGATACGTAAAATTTAGGAATATACAAACCTGCTTATATTGGTAGACTTTGATTGTAGGGTTCGTGTGGGATTGCAACGGAGAGCCTGCCTGGCAGGCTTGCTCGCTTTAAGGAAAATAAAATGAAAGCAAACGATTTGACCGATCATTCGAATGCAGCAGCTGGATTGCTCACGGCCATGGCCAATCCCAAGCGTCTGATGATCCTTTGCAGCCTCGTGCAGGGCGAAGTCCCTGTCGGCGTTCTGGCATCTCAGGTCGGCCTCAGCCAATCCGCGCTGTCGCAGCATCTTTCCAAGCTTCGCGCGCAGAAGCTGGTGAAAACCCGCCGCGACGCGCAGACGATTTACTATTCCAGCACCTCCGACGCGGTGATCAAGATCCTCGACACGCTTGAGGAAATCTTTGGACAGCCGGAAGCCGCGCGTAACGCTGCCTGATGACAACGCTGACATTCGAATATTCGAATTTACAACTCCGAATATTCGTCTAGCAGCGCTTTCAATGATTTTTAGCACGTCGAATTTTTAAAAACAGCTTTTCAAACTGGCTTGATGGAGATTTTCGTCCTCCATTTTCGGGAGAATATCGGCGGGGTCGGCCTCAAGGGGCCGGCCCCGTCGCTGTAAATGCGACGGGGCCAATGCCGCCGGTCGGATCGCACGGAAATCGAACTGCCCTTCGATATCGAATGCACGACCACGCCTTTCTTATTGCCCGTGCAACTTGCTCAAAGCTTGCTGTTCATCAAAAGCCACAAATATAAGCGCGCGCTCCTGCGCCTTTTCGGTCCGCCCTGCCGCGCCATGCGTTTGATAAAACGCACAAAGCAATGGGGTCAGCCCATGTGCCGCGGCAAAACCGGTTTCCACTTTTGCTGGAAATGCTTTATGCACGACAAAAAACAACTCCAGAGGGCTGGAGGATAACCGATTTTACGGGCGGCGGCGCGGAGGAAAAGTCGAACGCCCCCAAGGAGACAAACCATGAAGATTCATCTTTTGGCCGGTGCAGCGCTTGCTGCCCTTCTGGCGGCAGCCCCTGCCCGCGCTGACATTACCGTTGGCCTCGTCGCCCCCATTACCGGCCCGCTGGCGGCCATTGGCGCGCAGATCAAGAATGGCGCGGAAACGGCCGTTCAGTCCATCAATGAAAAGGGCGGCGTCAACGGCGAAAAGCTCGTTCTCAAGATTGCCGACGATGCCGGTGAGCCCAAGCAGGGCGTTTCGGTGGCAAACCAGTTGATCGGCGAAAGCATTCGCTATGTCGTTGGCCCCATCACCTCCGGCGTTGCCGTGCCTGCCTCGGATGTTTTCGCCGAAAACGGCGTTCTCATGGTGACGCCGACCGCCACCGCCCCTGACCTGACCAAGCGTGCCCTTTCCACGGTTTTCCGCACCTGCGGCCGCGACGACCAGCAGGCGGAAGTGGCTGCGAAATACGTGCTGAGCCATTTCAATGGCAAGAAGATCGCCATTCTCAACGACAAGGGCCAATATGGCAAAGGTCTTGCCGATGCCTTCAAGGCAGCCCTCAATGCCGGTGGCGTGACGGAAGTGTTCAACGACGCGCTGACACCCGGTGAAAAGGATTTCAGCACCGTCATCACCCGCCTGAAGGCGGCTGGTGTCGAAGTCATCTATTATGGCGGCTACCACCCGGAAGCGGGCCTGATGGTGCGCCAGATGAAGGACGCCGCCCTTTCCGCCGTGATTTTCAGCGGTGACGGCCTTTCCAACAGCGAATATCTGAACATCGGTGGCGAAGCGGCCAATGGCACGCTCTACACCAACGCCTCCGATGCCACGAAAAACCCGCTTTCCAAGGAGGCTGCTGAAAAGCTGGCCGCACGCAACATTCCGGCCGAAGCCTTTACGTTGAATGCCTATGCCGCGGTGGAAGTCATTGCCGCCGGCATTGCCAAGGCCGGCACCTGGGAAGACACCGAAGCCGTTGCAGCAGCTCTCAAGAGCGGTGAGCCGATCAAGACCGCCATTGGCGAAGTGACCTATGGCAAGACCGGCGACCTGACCTCGCAGAGCTTCTCGGTCTTCAAGTGGCAGGACGGCAAGACCGTGGCCGCCGAATAAGTCATCAGCTGATACCGGTCCGGTAAACCCTCGTTTGCCGGATCGGCCCCGCAAAAGGCCGTAGACCATTTCCTCTTTTCCCGGAAATGCTTTACACGGGTTGGTACACTTGCATCCATGAGGAGCCAGCCCTGCCCATGCAAAGCCCAGTCTTGCCCATGCAAAGCATCGTACGGATCGAAAACGGCAAGCTCAGCGCCGAAATTTCCAGCCTGGGCGCAGAACTGCAATCCCTGACGACGCGCGATGGCGCAAACCTCCTGTGGAATGGCGACAGCGAATGGTGGACGGGCCGCTCGCCCATTCTCTTTCCCATTGTCGGCAAGGCGCCCGATGATCGGCTGAGCATCAATGGCGAGACCTATGCGATGGCGCAGCACGGTTTTGCCAGACGGCGTGAGTTTACCCTGATCGAACAAACGCCCACGAGCTGCCGCCACGAATTGCTGGCCGATGACGCATCGCGCGCGGCCTATCCCTTCGATTTTCGCCTGCAACTGGAACACAGCCTGCGTGAAGACACCCTGACCGTGACCGCCACCGTCACCAATAGCGGCAAGGGCTCCATGCCTTATGGCATCGGCTTTCACCCGGCCTTTCTCTGGCCGCTGCCGGGGGCGGAGGGCCGCCCGCACCGCATTGCGCTGAAAAACGGCGCCGAGCCGGAAATGCTGCGCGTGCAGGCTGGACTTCTGGGCGAAACGCGCTATCCCTCCCCCTTCACGGCAGGTGAACTGGTGCTGGATTTTGCCCGGTTTGCCGAGGATGCGATGATTTTTCCCGACGGCGCGGGCGAGGCCCTGACCTATAGCGCGCCGGGCGCGCCGAAACTGCATTTCAGCTTTGAGAACCTGCCCAATCTTGCCCTGTGGCAGAAACCCGGCGCGCCTTTCATCTGCATCGAGCCCTGGCATGGCATGGCCGCCGAACAGGGTGGCAGCGATGCGCTTGCCGCGCGCCCCTTTACCAGCACGCTCGAAACGCATCAAAGCGCCCGCTACAGCTTTTCGGTGAGTGTCGAGACGTGATGCAATAAGATAACAAAAAACATGAATCGGAGAGAATGCATGAGCAAATTGGAAAATCGCATCGATCAGGGCGTGGGGCGTGAGATTGCCGATATTGTTCTGAAGGGCGGGCGGTTTTTCGATCTGGTCACGGGCGATCTCGTGGAAGGCGACATTGCGCTTTGCGGCGATACCATTGTCGGCACCTGCGAAAGCTATGAAGGCAGGCAGATCATCGATATTTCCGGGCGCATTGTCGTGCCGGGCTTCATCGATACGCATCTGCATATCGAAAGCTCGCTGGTGACGCCGCATGAATTCGACCGCTGCGTCCTGCCCTATGGCGTGACGACCGTTATCTGCGACCCGCATGAAATCGCCAATGTGCTGGGGGAAGAAGGCATTCGCTTTTTCCTGGAGTCCTCGCTCGAAACCATCATGGACATCCGGGTGCAGCTTTCCTCCTGCGTGCCCGCCACGCATCTGGAAACGGCAGGCGCCGATCTTCCGATTGAAAAGCTGCTGCCGTTTCGCGACCATCCCAAGGTGATCGGCCTTGCGGAATTCATGAATTTTCCGGGCGTGATCCACAAGGATCCGGTTTGCATGGCCAAGCTCGAAGCCTTTCAGGGCGGGCATATCGATGGCCACGCGCCGCTGCTTCTCGGCAAGGATTTGAACGGCTATCTGGCCGCAGGCATCCGCACCGAACATGAATGCACCACGACTGAGGAAGCGCTCGAAAAAATCCGCAAGGGAATGCATATCCTCGTGCGCGAGGGCTCGGTCTCCAAGGATCTTCACGCTCTGATGCCGATCCTCACCGAACGGCTTTCGCCCTTTCTAGCGCTCTGCACCGACGACCGCAACCCGCTGGACATCGCCGAACAGGGCCATCTCGACTATATGATCCGCACGGCCATTGCCCATGGCGTAGCGCCGATCGCGGTTTACCGCGCCGCCTCCATTTCGGCGGCGCGCGCCTTCGGCCTTCGCGATCGCGGCCTTGTCGCACCCGGCTGGCGGGCCGATCTTGTGGTGGTGGACAGTCTGGAAAACTGCAAGGCCGAGATGGTCTTTGCCGCCGGTCGCCGCGTGACGGACGCGCTTTTCGCAAGCCGCAAGCCCGTGGCTCCGGTCGGCCTCGACAGCGTGCGGGCGCGCATTGTCAAGGCGGCCGATTTCGCCGTGCCGGTCAGCGAGGCCGATGTGCCGGTGATCGGCGTTTTGCCGGGCAAGATCATCACCGAGCATCGCCGCTATCGCCTGCCCTCATCCGGCAATCAGACCAGCGTGGATCTCCAGCGCGACATCATCAAGGTCGCCGTCATCGAACGCCATGGCAAGAACGGCAATCATGCCAATGGCTTCGTGCAGGGTTTCGGGTTGAAAAAGGGCGCGATCGCCTCCACCGTCGGCCATGACAGCCACAATATCTGCGTGGTCGGCGTCAGCGAGGAAGATATGGCAATTGCCGCAAACCGCCTCTCCGACATCAAGGGGGGCTTCGTGGTGGTGGAAGATGGCAGGGTAACAGGCGAAATCCCGCTACCCGTTGCGGGCCTGATGAGCCTTGAACCCTATGAAGCCGTGCGTGACACGCTGCACCATCTCAGACGGGCCGCCTATGCGCTGGGCACCACGCTGGAGGAACCTTTCCTGCAAGTGGCCTTCCTGCCGTTGCCGGTCATCCCGCATCTGAAGATTTCCGACAAGGGCATGGTCGATGTCGATAAGTTCGCGCTGATTTCGTGATGGCAGCGCCCGTGCGTTTTATCAAACGCACGAAGGACGCTGTAACACTTTAAAGCTGCTGCATAATTTTTACCTTAAATCGATTCCGATTTAAGGAATTATGCAGTAGCGCAAAAGCCGTCCAGCGCCTCGAGCCTTACCTTGCCCTCATCCAGCACGCCGCGCATACCCGGCATGGGCAGCACTTCCTTGATGCTTAAATGTTCCGGCAGTGCCACGGTTTGCGGACCATTGCGCATGTTGAAAAGGAAAAAGAGCTTCTCGCCATTCTCCTCCCGCAGGAAGGCCAGCACATCCTCTTCCACTTCGAGGAAATGCATGGTGCCGTCCACCATCGCGGCATGGGTTTTGCGGAAGCTCAGTGTATCGCGATAATGGGCCAGCACCGATGCCTTGTTCTTTTCCTGCGCGTCCACGGAATGCGGCAGATGCGCCTCCGGCACCGGCAGCCAGGGCCTGACGGTGGAAAAGCCGCCATGCTTGCGGCTCTTTTCCCAGGGCATGGGGGTGCGGCAGCCATCCCGGCCCTTGAAAGAGGGCCAGAAGCGGATGCCATAGGGATCGCGCAGATCTTCGAAGGCAAGCTCGGCCTCCGGCAAGCCCAGTTCCTCCCCCTGATAGAGGCAGATGGAGCCGCGCAGGCTGGCGAGGATGCTGATCGACAGTTTTGCCACCGGCGCAAGATCGTCATCACCCTGTGCGAAGCGGCTGACATGGCGGGTCACGTCGTGATTGGAAAATGCCCAGCAGATCCAGCCATCCTTGACGCTTTTGGCAAAGGCGGTCACGCAGTCGCGAATATGGCCCGGCGTGAAATCCGGTCCGAGCAGATCGAAAGTATAGCACATATGCAGCTTGTCGCCGCCAGCGGTATAGGCGGCCACGGTTTTCAACGAGCGGGCGCCATCTCCCACCTCGCCCACCGTCGTGCGGGCCTCGTATTTGTCCAGCAACGCGCGCAGCTTTTGCAGGAAGCCGATATTTTCCGGCTGCGTCTTGTCATGCAGATGTTCCTGCATCCCATAGGGGTTCACATCCGGCGCATCGAGCCCCGCCGCATCGCCATCCTGATGGCGATGCGGTGGATTGTTGCGCAATTCCTTGTCGTGGAAATAATAGTTGACCGTATCCAGCCGGAAACCATCCACGCCCCGTTCCAGCCAGAAGCGTACCGCATCCAGCAGCGCGGCCTGCACCTGCGGATTGTGAAAATTGAGATCAGGCTGCGAGGCAAGGAAATTATGCATGTAATACTGCTTGCGCACGCCATCCCATTCCCAGGCAGGCCCGCCAAACACCGAAAGCCAGTTGTTGGGCGCGGTGCCATCCGGCCGGGGATCGGCCCAGACATACCAGTCGGCCTTGGGATTGCTGCGGCTGGCGCGGCTTTCCTTGAACCACGGATGCTGATCGGAAGAATGCGACAGCACCTGATCGATGATAACCTTCAACCCCAGCCGGTGCGCCTCCTTCACCAGCGCGTCGAAATCGGCCAGCGTGCCAAACAGCGGATCGACATCGCAATAATCGGAAACGTCATAGCCCATATCAGCCTGCGGCGAGGTGAAAAACGGCGAAAGCCAGATGGCATCGACACCGAGCGCCGCAACATAGGGCAGATGCCGCGTAATGCCCTGCAAATCGCCAACGCCGTCGCCGTTCACATCCTGAAAGGAGCGTGGATAAATCTGATAGATCACCGCGCCGCGCCACCACTCGGCCTTGGCCGTGGCTGCGGGCTTGCGGGCGGCTTTGGTCTTTTCCATGGTCGATCCTGACATTTGCAAGGGCGATTCTACTGCATAATTCCTTAAATCGGGATCGATGCAAGGAATTATGCAGCAGGGCTTGCCCAAGCCAGGTTCAACGTTCATTCCCCTGTTACGTTCCTGTCGCATAAGCCAATCAGGTGGGGCCATGGGGGCACGCCTCTGAAGCGCATCAGGCCCTGGCAAAGAGGCCATCGCTCCAGCCTCCTTTCGTTGACCGCATGATCTGGTCGATCCGTGCTTCAGTCCGGCCGGATTATGCGCCTGAAACCACGGGATGCGCCATGAGACTGACCATCGTAACCGATGCCTGGCATCCGCAGGTCAATGGCGTGGTGCGCTCCATTGAAAACACAAATGCCGAACTGATGCGCATGGGCGTGAACATCACCATGATCACGCCGGAAGCCTTTCGCAGCATTCCCATGCCGACCTATCCGGAAATCCGCCTGTCGCTGACCACGCCACGCGCCGTCGGCAAGGCGCTTGCGGCAAGCCAGCCGGAACTCATCCACATTGCCACGGAAGGGCCGCTGGGCATTCTTGCCCGCCGCTGGTGCGTGAAAACCGGCATGGCCTTTTCCACAAGCTATCACACCCGCTTTCCCGAATATGTGGCGGCGCGCGCGCCCATTCCGCTGTCCTGGCTCTATGCCTATGTGCGCTGGTTTCACCGCGCCGGCGGGGCCTGCATGGTGGCCACCGAAAGCCTGAAGGCGGAACTGGAAGGCAAGGGCCTGCGCAATCTGCGCCTGTGGAGCCGGGGCATCGATACCCGTCTGTTTCATCCACGCCCGCTTACGCCGTCCCCCTTCAGCCTGCCGCGCCCGATCTTCATGACGGTGGGCCGCGTCGCTGTGGAAAAGAACCTGCCTGCCTTTCTCGATCTCGACCTGCCGGGCTCCAAGGTGGTGGTGGGCGATGGCCCGGCCCGCGCCGAGCTTCAGGCCCGCTATCCGAACGTGCTGTTTACCGGCGTGAAATTCGGAACCGAACTGGCTGAAGCCTATGCCGAGGCCGATGTTTTCGTCTTTCCCTCCCGCACCGATACCTTTGGCAATACCATTCTGGAGGCGCTTGCTTCCGGCGTGCCGGTGGCGGCCTATCCGGTGACGGGGCCAAAAGACATTCTGAAGGACCGGCCAGAGGCGGGCGCCCTGAACGAGGATCTGCGCCTCGCCTGCCTGGAGGCGCTTTCCGCCTCGCGCCAGCAGGCCCGGCAGGTGGCGGAGGGTTTTTCCTGGGCCGCGGCCAGCCGCCAGTTTCTCGACAATGTCATCGAGGCCAAGACGCAAGGACGACGCCGCCTGCTGCGCCTGCGGCGGCTGCAAAGAAAGCCCGCCTGACGAAGCTTTCCAAAAAACAGGGCGGAATGATTGCATCCCGCCCGCGCATTTACCGCTTCTTTTTCTTGTTTTCGAACGGGTTTTCCGTTGCCCTGAGGTGAATGCGGATCGGCACGCCCGGCATGTCGAAATCCGCGCGCAAACCATTGGTAAGGTAGCGCAGATAGTGTTCCGGCACGGCATCCGGTCTGGTGCAGGAAATCATGAAGGCGGGCGGGCGGGCCTTCACCTGCGTCATATATTTCAGCTTCAGGCGGCGGCCGGACACCGCCGGTGGCGGATGCTGCACCTGCACGCCCTCCAGCCAGCGATTGAGCCTTGCGGTGGAGATGCGCTTGTTCCACACCCGGTCGGTGTCGATGATGTTCTGCATCAGCTTTTCCAGCCCGTATCCGGTCTGGCCGGAAATCGGCACGGCGCGAATGCCGCGCGCCTGCGGCAGGAGCCGCTCGGTCTTTTCCCGCAGATCGGCCAGAACCTGCTGCGGTTCTTCCACCAGATCCCATTTGTTGAAGGCCAGCACCGCCGCGCGGCCTTCGCGCAGCACCAGATCGACAATCTGCAAATCCTGCTTTTCGAAGGGAATGGTGGCATCGAAAACGATCACCACCGTTTCGGCAAAGCGGATGGCGCGCAACGTATCGGCCACGGACAGCTTTTCCAGCTTTTCCACCACCTTGGCCTTGCGGCGCATTCCCGCCGTATCGAACATTTTGATGGTGCGGCCGCGCCAGTCCCATTCAACCGAGATGGAATCCCGCGTAATGCCCGCTTCCGGCCCGGTCAGCAGCCGGTCTTCGCCCAGAAAGCGGTTGATCAGCGTGGACTTACCCGCATTGGGCCGGCCAACAATGGCCACCCGCAGCGGCTTGCTATCGTCATAGGGTAGCTCTTCTTCCTCGTCCTCGCCATCGGTGGGGGCGAGAACCACATCGGTCACGGCCTCGTCTTCCGGTTCGGGAAAGGCCTTTTCCTCGCCAATGGCCGCAACGATGGCATCGCGCAGGTCGATCATGCCCTGGCCATGCTCGGCGGAAATCGGGCATGGCTCGCCAAGGCCAAGCGTATAGGCATCGTAAAAGCCGCCATCGGAACCGCGCGCTTCGGCCTTGTTGGCCACCAGCACCACCGGCTTGCCCTTCTTGCGCAGCATTTCGGCCAGCATCTGGTCCACATGGGTCAGGCCCATCTTGGCATCGACCACGAAGAGCGAAAGATCGGCCTCGTCGATGGCCAGCTCCGTCTGGGCGCGCATCCGGCCTTCCAGCGTATCGGGCGCGGCCACTTCCAGACCGGCGGTATCGATGATGCGGAAGCGAAGGTCCACCAGCTTGGCATCGCCGGGGCGCCGGTCGCGGGTCACGCCGGGGGTGTCGTCCACAAGCGCCAGCTTCTTGCCAACCAGACGGTTGAACAGCGTGGACTTGCCAACATTGGGGCGGCCAACAATGGCGACGGTGAAGGTCATGGTCACGTTCCGTTTATAACAGCAGAGGCGCAAAACCGGAAACCGGCCCTGCGCCCAAAAGGGTAAACTCGTCTTGTCTTTGCCTGAGAAAAAGGCGGTCTCAGGAGTTCGGCTTGCCTGCGGCAGTAATGTTGTCCAGCATGATCTGGGCGCGGTTGGCCACGTTGCGCGGCGCTTCGCTGTCCTGCGTGATCTCTTCGAACCATTCCCGCGCCTTGTCCATCTGTCCCGCCTTGTAGGCGGCAAGGCCCAGCGCTTCCCGCGCCGAATTGCGCAGCGAGCGGCCGGGCGCAGCAAGGCTTTCCACTTCGGCGGAAACCGCGTCATAGCTGCCATTGTCGATCAGCAGGAAAGCGGCGCGCACATGCGCCACGTCGCGAATGACCTGCGGCACGGATTCATCCTTGCCAATCGCCGTAAAGGCTTCGATTGCCGCCTTGGCATCGCCCTTCTGCGCCAGAAGCGTTGCGGCCCTCAGCCGCGCCAGCACCGGATAGGCGCCGTAGCCATCCTTTTCCAGAGCGGTCAGCGCCGTCAGCGCCTCGTCATTCTTGCCATCGGCGGCAAGACGGGTCGCCGCCAGAAAACGGTCGCCCGATTGCGAGGCGCGATCATCCGTCCAGTATTCGAAAACACGATAACCGGCCGTACCCAGCACGATCAGCACAGCAAGCCCGATGATGACCGGCCCGAAACGCTTCCACACACGGCGCATCTGCTCGGAGCGGAGTTCCTCGTTCACCTCGCGTATGAAGCTGTCGTTCTGCTGATCTGCCATTGGGTCTTCCGGTGGAAAAGAATGTCTTGCGCGCCTTCTACCCGATTTTTGCGGTATTGTAAGGGGGCGCAATGCAAATGATCCGCCCGCACGCCGAAACCAGCCCCGAAAACCGGTTCCCACTTTTCGGTCCGATGCCTTCTTCCCCGCATCGGATTGCCCGAAAACCGGTTCCCACTTTTCGGTCCGATGCTTTTCTCACGCATCGGATGGCCCGAAAACCGGTTCCCACTTTTCGGTCCGATGCTTTTCTCACGCATCGGATGGCCCGAAAACCGGTTCCCACTTTTCGGTCCGATGCTAGAACGGCAAAGGCTGCACGCCAATCAGCCATTCATGCAGCCTGAAGATCATTGCGCCCCAGAATACCACGCCAAGGCCGATAGCGCCGAAATCATAGCGCGCCGACATAAAGGGCCGCAGCGTCACGGCGCCTGCCCGCTCTGCCCGCTTCAGCGCAATGCGCATGATGACGCCCCAGGCCAGAAAGGCTGCGAAGAGAAGGATGGAGCGAAGATCGCCATTGGAAGCCAGATGCGAAAAGGCCCAGATCTTGACCGCCAGAATGAGCGGATGCTTCGTTTTCGTGGCGATATGCCCCGCTGGCAGCAGGCTTGCCGCAAGACAGATGCTGGCAAACAGCATGAGCGTGACCGTCAGATGGTTCATGCCCATCGGCGGATACCAGACGTTGATGACGGGTGCCGCCGCGTAACCGTAAATCAAGACGGCGAGCGTCAGAAGGGACAGCAGCGAATAGCCGATCTTCCAGCCCCCGTCGCCCAGTTGCGCCATCAGCCGCAAGCGCTGGTCCGGCGCGATAATGCGCAGCGAATGCTGCCCCAGAAACAGAATAAGGCCGAGTATCAGCAGCGTCATCAGGCACCTCCCATGGTTCTCGTGAATGCATATTACCAGTTTAGCTTTGAAACCAGTGCAAAGGAAAATGCGGCAAATCCGCCCGCCTCCAAGACTTTGCCTCATTTTGGTGAAACGAGGATCGAAAAAATAAATGCCGCCCACGACTTGTTGAAGCTCCCGTCTGATCAAACCGGATCGGAAACCGCTCCAACGGATGCTTTTCAGCCCATCAGGTGAGTTTTGCCGAAATCCACTTCGCTTTTCTGTCTCCTTCTTTGCCTCTCCGGCCTGCCCGCCCGTGCTGAAGAGGCAGCCCCCGCCACAAAAGGCCCCAAGCAGCTTTTGCTGATTTCCTTCGACGGCGCCGCGGATAACCGGCTCTGGGAAAAGAGCCGCGACATTGCCAGAAGATCGAAGGCGCATTTTACCTATTTCCTCTCCTGCACCACGCTGATGGCGCGCGGCCCGGCCTCGAAAGCCTATCAGGGGCCGCATCAGGCGGCTGGAAAATCCAATGTCGGCTTTGCCCCGAACGAAGCCGATGTGGCGGCACGGCTTTCGCAAATCTGGGCGGCACATCAGGAAGGGCATGACATCGCCAGCCATGCCTGCGGCCATTTCGACGGCAAGGATTGGTCGAAGGGCGATTGGCTACAGGAATTTTCAACCTTCCGCACAGTGATGAAAAACGCCTGGAAGGACAATGGTGTTGGCGACAAGGAACCCGACGGCTGGGCAGACTTTGCCGAAAAAGGTCCGCCCGGTTTCCGCGCGCCCTATCTTTCCGCCAGCAACGCCCTGCCCCAGGCGGAAAAGGAAGCGGGCCTGCTCTATGATGCAAGCCTCGTCACCAAGGGACCGCAAATGCCGGAACAGGACGGGCAACTCAGCCGCTTCGGCCTGCCGCTCATTCCCGAAGGCCCGCAAAACCGCCGCGTCATCGGCATGGATTACAATCTTTTCGTGCGCCATTCCGGCGGTTTCGATAACCCGTCCAAATCGGCCGAGTTCGACGAGCGCAGCTATCAGGCCTTCAAGACCACCTTCGAGGCGGAATATAACGGCGCGCGAAACCCGGTACAGTTCGGCTTCCATTTCGTGGAAATGAATGCCGGCGCCTATTGGCGCGCCATGGAGCGACTGGTGACAGATGTGTGCCTGCGTGAGGATGTGGCCTGCGTCAGCTATTCGCAAGCGGTGGAGATGGTGAAAAAGCCGGATGCCGGGAAGAGCTGAGGCGGGCTTTCCCGCCTCGGCATCAGGGGTATCAAGGCTTGTCCGCCGCAATTTCCCCGTCATGCTCTTCCCGCGCCAGATAGCGCCGGTCGATTTCCGGCAGCGGCTGATCGTCGATTGCGGCTTCGAAAGCCTTCAGGCGCTTGTGGATGGAAAGCAGCTCGATGATCGTGGTCCAGGATGAAACGAGATACTGGAAGGAATTGCTGACCTGACCGAAGGCGGTCGAAATCTGCTGGAAAATACCATAGGTTATCGCACCGGCCACAATGGTCGGAACCATCATGAATACCAGGAACAGCGCATCAGCCTGCACATAAAAGTACCGGGCGACATTGAAATAGAGATAGTGGAAATAGAGGCGGAAGTAATTTACCCGCACATTCCGGAACAATTCCTGTACGGTCGGCGGCTGAGCGCGATCGGCATGATCTTCACCATAGACCAGTTCCTTGCGATAGGCCGCTTCTACACGCTGATTGCGGAAGTTCAGCCCCGGCAATTTGATGCCGACCACGGCCAGAAGCACCGTTCCGAAAACCGACCAGCCAAGCGCCAGCCAGAACAAGGAATGCGGGACGGCCCCGAAGAACGGCAGTTCCGTAACATAAGAGGAAAGCGCAAACAGGATCGGCAGGAAGACGACCAGCGTCATCACCGAGTTTATCAGGCTGATGCCCAGCCCCTCAAGCGTCGAGGAAAACCGCATCGTATCTTCCTGAACGCGCTGCGATGCGCCCTCGATATGCCGCAGCTTGTCCCACTTGGACATGTAGAAATTATTCATCGCGCTGCGCCAGCGGAAAATATAATGGCTCGTGAAGAAATCCGTGAGGATCGACACAAACATGCTCAGGAACGCGATCTGCGCGAAGATCGTCATGAGGTCGTAGAAGTTTTCAACCGTAATGCCGGGCTTCTTGTTCAGGGCATTTTGTAGAAGATCCCCGAATGGCCTGCGCCAGTTGTTGATGACCACCGAAATCTGCACACCGAAATAGGTGACGGCGATAATCACCATCGATCCCCAGACAGACCAGACCTTCCATTCATGGTCGCGGGCAATCACACTCCAAGCCGCACCGAAGATAGCCATCACCAGCACGAAATACCCGTAAAACCACAGATTTTCCGGCATCAGGAAATAGGTGAGGTCGTAGGGCTCTGCCGTACCCTCCGGGGAAACGAAGCCGAGATTTTGCCCAAGCCCTTCAGCGAACAGATACCACCCGAAGATAGCAACAAGCGTCCAGATGATGGCAGAGGTGAAAAACAGTTTCGGCTTGGGGAAGAAAGAATGAAACACGGGCGTTTCCCATGAGATGAGGCCAGAAGATGAGTCGGCAAACTAGGGTACTTGCCGCATTGCGGCAATGGCGGAGACAAGCCCTTGCAGCGCTTTCATCGCTGTTTTCTCCACAGGCTTGCGGCCAGAATGAGGCTGGAAAGGGAATGATTTCAATCTTCGGCGCAATGCTGTAGGGGAAAGGCGAAAATCATTGACGGAGTGCGACATGAGCGACCTTACCCTCACCCAGGCCATCGACAACATTTATGCCTCGATCAACAATAATAACGAAGACATCGATCTGCATATCGCCGCACTGAAGGCGGCCATGGCCCGCGAAGGCGTGAAGGAAGCGGTTTTCGACAATGCAAAGCTGGCCCAGCCCAACCGGCAGGGCCGCAAGATGATGCAGTCCTATTTCAAGAAAAAGGGCGTGGCTATCGCCTTCACCGTCTGAGCCTGAAAAGTTTTCCGGCGCTCAATCCGCCAGCGTCAGGATGATGGCGCCGTTTTTCGTTGCCACCACGGTGTGTTCGAATTGCACGGTGGGCGCCTTGGGATCGCTGTAAAGCGTCCAGGGGTCGTCCCCGTCTTCGGCCCATTCCCCGCCAAGCGAGAGGAAGGGTTCGATGGTGAAGACCTGCCCCTCTTCCATGATCCGGGTTTCATCCGGGTCGGGCCAGGTGGAAAGCTCCTTCGGCTCCTCGTGCAGCGAGCGGCCGATGCCGTGGCTGGCGAGATTGCCGATCAGCGTATAGCGGTTCTTGACCGCGAAACTGCCGATTGCCGTGCCGATCTTGGCAAAAGGCGCGCCGGTCTTCACCTGATTGATGCCGAGAAACAGCGCCCGCTTGCCATCCCGCAGCAGCTTTTCCTGTCTGGCCGTGCCGGGCGGCACGATGAAGGACGCGCCCGTATCGCCGAAAAACCCGGCCTTCACGGCCGACACGTCGATATTGACCAGATCGCCCGCCGCAATCACCCGGTCGCCGGGAATGCCGTGGGCCACTTCCTCATTGACGCTGATGCAGGTTGCGCCGGGAAACTGGTAGCAGAATTCCGGCGCCGATTGCGCACCATGATCTTCCAGAAGCTTGCGGCCAATCAGATCCAGCTCGCGCGTCGTGATGCCCGGTTCCAGCGCCGCCCCCATGGTTTTCAGCGCCAGGGCGCAGATGCGCCCGATGTCTTTGAGGGCCTGAAGTTCGTCTTCGCTGGAAATGATCATGGCAGTCTCTTGATGTTTGTGGCTGCGGCGGCTTACGCCCCCGCCGCCCCTTCGGTCAACGCCTTGCGCACCAGCGGGGCCACTTTCGTGCCGTAAATCTCGATAGCCTTCATGATGTCTTTGTGCGGCATGGGGCCAATGGCCATTTGCAGCAGAAAGCGGTCATTGCGGAAGATCCGGTGATGGGCAACGATCTTTTCCGCCACGGTCTGCGCATCGCCCACGAAAAGCGCGCCGTGCGGGCCGCGCATGGCATCGTAATGGGCGCGGTTGGTGGCGGGCCAGCCGCGCTCGCGGCCCAGCCTGTCCATGACTTCGGCCTGTGGCGCGTAGAAAATATCGGCGGCACTTTCCACCGTCTCGTGAATAAAGCCATGCACGTTGATAGACGTCTTGAGGCCCGCCGGATCATTGCCCGCCTTGGCGGCGCTCTGCCGGTAAAGATCGAAGAAGGGCGCAAAGCGGCGCGGCTCGCCGCCAATGATTGCCACCGCCAGCGGCAGGCCGAGATAGCCCGCCCGCGCCACCGATTGCGGCGTGCCGCCCACCGCAATCCACAGCGGCAACGGGTCCTGCAAGGGCCGTGGATAGACGCCGCGACCGCGAATGGCTTTGCGGGTTTCGCCTTCCCAGCTCACCACCTCGTTTTCGCGGATCTCCATCAGCAATTGCAGCTTCTCGGCAAAGAGAATGTCATAATCGTCAAGCTCATAGCCGAAAAGCGGAAAGCTTTCGATGAAGGAGCCGCGCCCGGCCATGATCTCCACCCGGCCATTGGAGAGAAGATCGACCGTCGCATATTGCTGGAAAACCCGCACCGGATCGTCGGAACTGAGAACCGACACAGCGCTTGTCAGGCGAATGTTTTTCGTCTGCACCGCCGCTGCCGCGAGAATCGTGGCCGGTGACGAGGCCATGTAATCGGGGCGGTGATGCTCGCCAAGCCCGAAGACATCGAGCCCGACCTCGTCGGCGAGGCGAATTTCCGCCAGCAGCTCATCGACCCGGCGCTTGGCCTCCTGCCCTTTGTTGGCGGCATTGGGATCGACATCGGCAAATGTGTAAAGCCCGAGTTCCATGGCCTGTCCTTGCTGGCCCCGGCAAAACCGTAACGGGGCATGATGGTTTCATGCCCCTCAGATAATACCAGGGTTGCAGAAGCGCAAAGCCATGAATGAAAACGCAGTGTTCAGCACTTGAATCACCATCTGAACCGGAAAGGTATTCCTCAACCTCTCCAACGGCTTGCCGCAATCAGTCGATTCAGTTTCCAAATCTCTTCACTCAACCTCGCATCTTGCGGCTGCCCGGATCAGAAATGCGTGAGGGTGCGCTTTACCGCCTCGCGCCAGCCGCGCAGCTTCTGGGTCCGCGTCGCCTCGTCCATGGCGGGAGTAAAGCGCTCGTCCCGCGCCCAGGCCCTGGCGAAGGCTTCGCGATCCGGCCACAGCCCGGCGCGGCTGGCCGCCAGAAAGGCCGCGCCCAGCGCCGTGGTTTCCACGATGGCGGGCCGGTCCACCGGCGCATCGAGAATGTCGGCCAGCCGCTGCATGGTCCAGTTGGAAGCCGACATGCCGCCATCCACCCGCAGCACCATGGCCTGATCGGCGCGCTCGCGGCTGTCGCTGGCCCAGTCCTTGTGCATGGCGTCCAGAAGGTCGCGGGTCTGATAGCACACGGCTTCCAGTGCGGCGCGGGCAAATTCGGCGGGGCCGGTATTGCGCGTCATGCCGAACATCGCGCCCCGCGCTTCCGGGTCCCACCAGGGCGCGCCCATGCCGGTAAAGGCAGGCACGAGATAGACCTGCTGGTTGGGATCGGCCTCCGCCGCCAGCCTGCCGGCTTCTGCCGCATCGCCAATCACCCTTATGCCATCGCGCAGCCATTGCACGGCGGCACCGGCCACGAAGATCGAGCCCTCCAGCGCATATGTCACCTTGCCGTCCAGCCGGTAGGCCACGGTGGTCAGCAGCCGGTTTTTCGAAGGCACCCTGTCCTCGCCGGTATTGATCAGCGCAAAACAGCCGGTGCCATAGGTGGATTTGACCATGCCGGGCTCGAAACAGGCCTGGCCAATGGTGGCCGCCTGCTGGTCGCCCGCCACGCCCAGGATCGGCACCTCGGCGCCGAATGCCGCAGCCGTGGTGATGCCGAAATCGGCGGCGCAATCCTTCACCTCAGGCAGCATTGCGGCGGGAATATCCAGAAGCTTCAGAAGGTCGGCGTCCCACGCCTGCGTGGCAATGTTGAAGATCAGCGTGCGCGAGGCATTGGTGGCATCGGTCACGAAACTGCGCCCACCGGTCAGGCGGTGGATCAGGAAGGTATCGATGGTGCCAAAGCACAATTCCCCCGCTTGCGCCCGTTCGCGCGCGCCCTCCACATTTTCCAGCAGCCAGGCAAGCTTGGTGGCGGAAAAATAGGGATCGAGCAGCAGGCCGGTTTTTTCGGTAAAGAGTTTCTCCAGCCCGTCCGCCTTCAGCTTCTCGCAAAGGGCGGCGGTGCGCCGGTCCTGCCAGACAATGGCATTGTGAACGGGCTTGCCCGTGGCGCGATCCCACACCACCACCGTTTCGCGCTGGTTGGTAATGCCGATGGCGCCTATATCGGCAGCGGTGATGCGCGCCCGCGCCAGCGCATCGTGGATGGAATGGGTGACGCTTGCCCAGATTGCTTCCGGATCATGCTCCACCCAGCCGGATTTCGGAAAGATCTGCGGAAATTCCTGTTGCCCCACGCCCACGATCCGCATGGCGCCATCAAAGACGATGGCGCGGCTCGACGTGGTTCCCTGGTCGATGGCCAGCACAAATCCACCCATGACATTCCTCCCCGAATATTCGTTTTGATTTCGTTTTCCGATCATAGGAAAGCTGCGACGTTTGTCAAAAGCCGGGAACGAAGACAGATGAAGATTTGAACGGCAAATTTTACCACCTGCACTTGATAAGCCGAATTGCACCGCCGCACGGTTAGGCATAGCATCGGCACAACAGTGAGGGAGTAGACCATGAAAAGAAGCGTCGTCGTCACCGGCTCCACCAGCGGCATCGGGCTTGGTGTTGCCAAGGCCTTTGCGGAAGCGGGCGATAATATCGTCATCAACGGGTTTGGCGAGCCATCGGCCATCGAAGAGGCCATCAAGGCTCTGGAGGCCAAGGGCGCGAAGGTGATTTACCACAAGGCCGACATGACGAAGCCTGAGGAAATTGCCGATCTCATCGCCACCGCCATCAAGACCTTCGGCGGCGTTGACGTGCTGGTCAACAATGCCGGCATCCAGCATGTGGCGCCGGTGGAGGAGTTCCCCATCGAGAAATGGGACCAGATCATCGCCATCAATCTTTCCAGCGCCTTCCACACCATGCGCGCCGCCATTCCCGCCATGAAGGAAAAGAAGGCAGGCCGCATCATCAACATCGCCTCGGCCCATGCGCTGGTGGCCTCGCCGTTCAAATCGGCTTATGTCGCGGCCAAGCACGGCATTCTGGGCCTGACGAAATCGGCAGCACTCGAGCTTGCCGAATTCGGCGTGACGGTCAACGCCATCTGCCCCGGCTATGTGCTGACGCCGCTGGTGGAAAAACAGATACCCGACACCGCCAAAGCGCGCGGCATTACCGAACAGCAGGTAAAAACCGATGTGATGATGCGCCTGCAAGCCACCAAGGAATTCGTGAGCATCGAGGACGTGGCCGCCACCGCCCTTTATCTGGCAAGCCCCGCCGCCCGGCAGATCACCGGCACGCATATCAGCATCGATGGCGGCTGGACGGCGCAATAAGATCAGGGGTCATTTTCACTGTCCCCTGATATAAGCTTGCGAATCGGACTTTCCTTATGAAAGGCAATCATGACAGACCGCATCCGCTTTCTGCTGAACGATCAAGAGGTGGCGCTGACCAGCGCCGACCCCACTGGCACGCTGCTGGATTTTCTGCGCCTCAACCGCCGGCTGACCGGCTCCAAGGAAGGCTGCGCGGAAGGCGATTGCGGGGCCTGCACGGTGCTGGTCGGGCGGCTCGTCAAGGGCCGCCTGGTTTATGAAAGCGTCAATGCCTGCATCCGCTTCATCGGCTCGCTCAACGCCACGCATGTGGTCACGGTGGAGCATCTGGCGGCAAGGGATGGCTCGCTGCATCCGGTGCAGCAGGCCATGGTGGACTGTCATGGCTCGCAATGCGGCTTCTGCACGCCGGGCTTCGTCATGTCGCTCTACGGGCTGTGGCTTACGCATGACAATCCCGACCGTGCCGAAATCGAGCGGGCGCTTCAGGGAAATCTCTGTCGTTGCACGGGCTATGAGCCGATCGTCAAGGCCGCCGAACAGGCGGCAAGAACGCGGCCCTCCGCCCTCTTCGATCCGATCCTGCGCAAGCGCGCCGAAATCACCGCACGGCTTGGCGAGCTTGAGGCCCGCGACACTATCGTCCTTGAAGGCGAAGGACGCCGCCTCATCGTGCCGAACAGCGTGGAGGCTCTCGCCAATGTGCTGGCCGCCCATGAAAAGCCGGTGATCGTGGCGGGCGCCACCGATGTGGGCCTATGGGTCACGAAACAGATGCGGGCGCTGGATCCGGTGGTCTTCATCAACCATCTGGACGAATTGCAGGATATTGCCGCCACCGAAACCGGCATCACCATCGGCGCGGGCGTCAGCTATGCAACGGCCTTCTCGGCGCTGCGCCAGGATATTCCCGCCTTTGGCCGCCTCATTGCCCGCATTGGCGGCCAGCAGGTGCGCCATATGGGCACGATTGGCGGCAATATTGCCAATGGCTCGCCGATCGGCGACACGCCCCCGGCATTGATTGCACTAGGTGCAAATTTGACCTTGCGCTCTGCCGCCGGTCGCCGGGACATGCCGCTGGAGGATTACTTCATCGATTACGGCAAGCAGGACCGGCAGAAGGGCGAGTTCGTGGAAGCCATCCACGTGCCGCGTCCTGCGCCGGACAGCCATTTCGCCATTTACAAGATTTCCAAGCGGCGGGACGAGGATATTTCCGCGCTGTGCGGCGCTTTTCATCTGGAACTCGATGCCGCCAACACCGTCACCCATATCCGCATTGCCTTTGGCGGCATGGCAGGCACACCGAAACGGGCGCGTGCCGTGGAAGCCGCCCTTTACGGCCAGACGTGGAGCGAGGAAGCCATTGCCGCCGCGAGGCCCGCCTTCGACCGCGATTACCAGCCGCTGACCGACTGGCGCGCCACCGCCCAGTACCGGCAACTGACCGCGAAGAACCTTTTGACCCGTTTCTTCCTCGAAACAGCCGGCACAAGCCCGCAATTGCAACGGTTTGAGGAGGCCTGACATCCATGGATAAGCCGAGCTTCGAGACCTATAAATACATAAAAGGCCCCATGCACCAGTCGCTCAGGCATGATTCCGCGCACAAGCATGTGTCGGGCACGGCGGAATATATCGACGATATTCCAGAACCCGCAGGCCTGCTGCATGGAGCGCTTGGCCTTGCCGACAGGGCACACGCAGAAATAATCTCCATCGATCTTTCCGCCGTCAAAACCTTTCCCGGCGTGGTGGCGGTGCTGACGGCAAGCGACATTCCCGGCACAAACGACGTCTCTTCCGGCGGACGCCATGACGAGCCGCTGATTGCCACCGGCAAGGTGGAATTTCATGGCCAGACGCTCTTTGCCGTCATTGCCGAAACCCGTGACGCCGCCCGCAAGGCGGCACGTCTTGCCAAGGTCGAATATCGCGACCTGCCCTTCTGGACCGATATTGACGGGGCATTGGAAAACGGCGCACCGCTTGTCACCCCCGGCATGGTGCTGAAGCGCGGCGAGCCGGAAACGGAACTGTCCAAGGCCCCGCACCGCCTGCAAAGCTCCATGCGCATTGGCGGCCAGGAGCATTTCTATCTGGAAAGCCATATTGCGCTGGCCATTCCCGGCGAGGATGAGGATGTCACCGTCTGGTCTTCCACGCAGCACCCTTCCGAGGTCCAGCATATTGTCGGCCATGTGCTGAACATTCCCTCCCATGCCATCACGGTGAATGTGCGGCGCATGGGCGGCGGCTTCGGCGGCAAGGAAACGCAAGGCAACCAGTTTGCAGCGCTCGCCGCCCTTGCTGCCAAGAAGCTGAACCGCGCCGTTAAATTTCGCCCCGACCGCGACGAGGACATGGCCGTTACCGGCAAGCGGCATGATTTCAAGGTGGATTTCGACGTGGCCTTCGACGATGCGGGCCGCATCCACGCGATCGATGCCAATTACGCCGCCCGCTGCGGCTATTCCTCCGACCTCTCCGGCCCGGTGACGGACCGGGCGCTGTTTCATGCCGATTCCAGCTATTTTTACCCGCATGTGAAACTGACCTCGCAGCCTTTGAAAACCCACAGTGTTTCCAACACCGCCTATCGCGGCTTTGGCGGCCCGCAGGGCATGTTGGGCGCCGAACGGGTGATCGAGGAAATCGCCTATGCGCTGGGCAAGGACCCGCTGGAGGTGCGCAAGGCAAATTTTTACGGCGAAAAGGGATCTGGCCGTGACCTCACCCCCTATCACCAGCAGGTGGAGGACAATGTCATTGCCCGCGTGGTGGCCGAGCTTGAATCCTCGGCCGACTATCAGGCGCGGCGAAACGCGATCGTCGCGTTCAACCGCTCAAGCCCGATCATCAAAAAGGGCATTGCGCTGACGCCGGTGAAATTCGGCATTTCCTTTACCATGACCGCCTATAATCAGGCCGGTGCGCTGGTGCATGTCTATCAGGACGGCTCCATTCACCTCAACCATGGCGGCACGGAGATGGGCCAGGGGCTTTACACCAAGGTGGCGCAGGTGATTGCCGATGGTTTCCAGGTGGATATAGACAAGGTGAAAATCACCGCCACCACCACCGGCAAGGTGCCGAACACCTCCGCCACCGCCGCCTCTTCCGGCTCCGACCTGAACGGCATGGCGGCCTATGATGCCGTGCGGCAGATCAAGGAAAGGCTGATTGCCTTTGCCACGGAAAAATGGGGCGTTAGCGCCGATGAGGTGGTGTTCCTGCCCAACCGGGTGCGGGTGGGAGGCGAGGAAATTCCCTTCCCCGATTTCATCAGGCAGGCCTATCTGGCCCGCGTGCAGCTTTCCGCCGCCGGTTTTTACAAGACGCCGAAAATCCACTGGGACCGCGCTTCCGGCCGTGGCACGCCCTTCTATTACTTCGCCTATGGCGCGTCCTGCTCGGAGGTCTCCATCGACACGCTGACCGGCGAATATATGATGGAGCGCACCGATATTCTGCACGATGTGGGCCGCTCGCTGAACCCGGCCATCGACATCGGCCAGATCGAGGGCGGCTTCGTGCAGGGCATGGGCTGGCTGACCACGGAGGAATTGTGGTGGGATGGCAAGGGGCGGCTTCGCACCCACGCCCCCTCCACCTACAAGATCCCGCTTGCCTCCGACCGCCCGAAGATCTTCAACGTCAGGCTGGCGGAATGGTCGGAAAATACCGAGCCCACCATCGGCCGCTCCAAGGCGGTGGGCGAGCCGCCCTTCATGCTGGCCATTTCCGTGCTGGAAGCGCTTTCCATGGCGGTGGCCAGCATTGCCGATTACCGCCTCTGCCCCCGCCTCGATGCCCCCGCCACCCCGGAACGGGTGCTGATGGCCGTGGAAAGGCTGAAGGCAGGCGCTTGATGGGGCATTACGATGTGCCAATTTTTCATCGCAAGCAGGCAAGGCGAATGCGCAAGAGCCTGCCTGCGGCTGAACTGGCCTTTTGGAATGCGCTCAGAGCTGAAAGGTTGATGGGGTTGAACTTCCGGCGCCAGATGCCGATTGCAGGCTTCATCGTGGATTTTGCTTGCCCTGCCTACAAACTCATTATCGAGATCGATGGCCCATCGCACAGTTTCGACCGGCAGATTGAAGACGATCGGATCCGGGACGAAAAACTTCACCGTCTGGGCTGGACCGTGCTTCGATTGATCAATGAGGACGTGTTGAAAAACATGGACAGTGTATGTTCTCACATTCTCAGGACGATTGGGGTGGATCGGTTTGAATAAATCCCTGCCACGACATCAGATCGCAAGGCGGAAACCTGTTCTTCCTACGCAAACCCGTGAAAACAAAAATCCGGATCTCGTCTGCCGCGCCATGAGACAGTGCGAAGCACAAGCATTTTCATTTGCGGCATACCCCCCTCTGTCCTGCCGGACATCTCCCCCTCAGGGGGGGAGATCACAAGCGGATAACCCGGCGCTTCTCGACAGGATTGAACCGGCAAATGAGGAGGCGGGAAAGATAAATCCTTCGCCCGGCTCCTGTCCGATCTCCCCCCTTGAGGGGGAGATGTCCGGCAGGACAGAGGGGGGTATACCGCATTGAACGACCCCGAACGAATCCTCGTCACCGTCATCGAAGCCAAGGGGTCAACCCCGCGCGAGGCCGGGGCCTTCATGCTGGTGGATGAAACCGGCCTCGAGGGCACGATTGGCGGCGGGCAGCTGGAATGGATGGCCATAGACAAGGCACGGCATCTGTTGGCAAGCGGTGGAGACCGGGCCGAAATGGACGTGCCGCTGGGGCCGGAAATCGGCCAGTGCTGCGGCGGCCGGGTGCGGCTTTTGCTGGAACGGCTGACCCCGCAGCGCAGGAGCCGTCTTGAGGCACGCAGGCTTGCGGAAAAGGCGGCCCATCCCGCCGTCTTCATTTTCGGGGCCGGTCATGTGGGGCTGGCTCTGGCATCGGCGCTTTCCGCCCTGCCGCTGACGGTGCGGCTGATCGACAGCCGCAACGAGGCCGATCCTGTTTTGCCGCATGAGGTCGGCTTTTGCCGCACGGCCCTGCCGGAAGCCGAAATTGCCGCGCTTCCCGCTGGCGGTGCGGCAGTGATTGTCACCCATGACCATGCCCAGGATTTTCTGATTGGCCGCGCCGCACTTGCCAGGAGCGATCTTGCCTATATCGGCATGATCGGCTCGGCCACCAAACGGGCGCGGTTTGCAAGCTGGCTTCGGCAAGAGACTGGTGCGGCAGCCGATCTCTCAAGGCTCGTCCTGCCAATCGGCGGCTCTATCCTGCGCGACAAGCGCCCGGAGGTGATTGCCGCCATGGTGACAGTCGAACTTCTGATCGCACTGCTGGGGAGATCGACCCAGGGTAAAATGCCCGAAGCGTGAGCCTCAGGCATGGTCGGTGCTGTAACGACGGCCGGAAGACGCAAACCTCCAAACGACAAGAGCATGGCATGGCACATCTGGCGCAACTGACCCTGCAACGGCAAAAGCTGGCGCCGATTTTCGAGGCGGCCAAACAGGCCTTGTCGCTGGGCGTGGATCGCCTGCCGGAAGGCGAAAGGCAACTTGCAAGGCAGAAGATCGAGGTGGCCCATGCCGCCTCCGCGCAACTGGCGGAGGTGGCAATCAGCCTGCGGGACCATGCGAGCGCCATAGAATTGCTGGAACAGGCGCTAGCGCTCAAGAGCCTGCCTACCCTTCACAAACGGCTGGCGGAAGTACTGGCGGCAGAGGCAAGACCAAGGGAGGCAGCTGCCCATTTCGAAGCCGCCCTGCGCGGCGGCCTTCGGGATGTCGCCACGCTTACGGGCCTTGCCCGCGCCTTGAAGCTGCTTGGGCTGGGGAACCGCGCGGCGGAAGCCTATCGCGCCATTCTCACGCTCGATCCGAACCATCTGGAAGCCCTGCGCGATTTGAGCTTTCACGCCATGCTGCGTGATGATTTCGAAGCAGCCCTTGCGCTTGCCCGCCACATGGCAGAGGTCGCGCCGCAGGATTTCACGGCGCATTTCTATCTGGGGCAGGCGCTGCAAGGGCTTGGCCGCGAGGAAGAAGCCCGCACCGCCTATGACGGCGCCCTTGCCATCGATCCCGGCAATACCGATGCCATGCTGCTTTACGGCATGTTGCATCGGTTCGAGCCGGATGAGCCGCGCCTGCGCACCATGCTGGCGCTCCATCCGCAACTGGCCGACAATCCCGCGCGGCGCCTGAAACTGGGCTTTGCGCTATACAAGGCGCTGAACGATACCAACCGCCATGACGAGGCCTTTGCCTTTCTGGAAGAGGCCAACCGCTTGCGGCGGGCGCAATTTCCAGCCTACAGACTGGAAGACGACGAGAAACTGATGGCGGAGCTGGAGGCCTTTTTCCCTCCAGCCTCCCTGACGGAAAAAACGGAAGCCCTGGAAGAGCGTGGATGCGGCGAAGAGCCGATCTTCATCGTCGGGCTGCCGCGGTCAGGCACCAGCCTGACCGAACAGATCCTTGCCAGCCATCCCGCCATTTTCGGCGCCGGAGAGGTGGAGAGCCTCAGCCATATTGTGGCGGCGAAATTTTTCGCTTCCGACCGCAAGACGCTTCTGCCATCGCAGAGCATCACAGCGCAGGCGCTTGCCGATGCCGCCGAGGCCTATCTTGCGCCGCTCAGGGCAAAGGCCCAAGGCCGCCGCATAACGGACAAAATGCCGGTGAACCTGTTGTGGGTGGGCTTTATCCGCCGGATCTTCCCGCGTGCGAAGATCATAATTACCCGGCGGGATGCGCTTGCCAACGGTTTTGCGCTTTATTCCACCTTCTTCTCCAGCGACGGCATGGTCTATAGCTACGACCAGAGCGAAACGGCCCGCTACATTCTGGCCGAACGCCGCCTGACAGACCATTGGCTGAGACTTTTTCCAGACCATGTGACGCTGATGAACTATGAGACCTTGACGGACAATCAGGAGGCTGAAACGCGCCGTCTTCTGGAATTTTGCGGCCTGCCCTGGCATGACGGCTGCCTTACCTTCCATGAAACCCGGCGCGTGGTAAAGACCTTGAGCAGCGCGCAGGTGCGCCAGGGCATGTATTCCGGCCGCGACCGCAAGACGCAGCATTACCGCAAGCATCTGGAGCCGATGATAAGACTGCTGGAGCATGTCGGGTGAACGCCGGGTCCAATATTGCTCTGCCACCTTATCCCGGCATCGCTAGCCGGGTGCCCCATTGCCGAAGCCTGCGCCTTGGCCTATGGAATTGGCCTGACAATGCAGGAGACGCACATGGACCGGCAAAGCTTCATCGACCGTTTTGGCTCCGTCTTCGAGCATTCCCCCTTTATTGCCGAACGTGCCTTCGATGCCGGTTTCATAGAAGAACCGTTGACGGCCGGATCGGTGTATGACGGACTGGCAGCAATTTTCCGCACGGCAAGCGAGGCCGAGCGGCTCGGCGTGTTGCGCGCCCATCCCGATCTGGCAGGCAAGCTCGCCATTGCGGGCGATTTGACGGAGGAAAGCCGCAAGGAGCAGGCCGGTGCGGGTCTTGATCGGCTCACCCCACAAGAACATGCCCGCTTCACGGCGCTCAACGCCGCCTATACGGGAAAATTCGGCTTTCCCTTCATCATTGCTGTCAAGGGTCTGAACAAGGACGATATTCTCGCCGCCTTCGAAAGCCGCATCGAGAACGCGCCGGAGGCCGAATTTTCAACGGCCTGCCAGCAGGTGGAAAAGATCGCCCGCCTCAGGCTCGACGCCATGCTGCCGGGCGACCCCGATCCAGCCTGAGGAATGGCGGAACACATCCTTTCCCGCAAGCCGGCAGTGGCGTCCTGAAAGCCTCAGTTTTTACGGGTATCATCCGCTTCGCGGATGGCTTCCTCGTGATACCAGCTGCCGCAGGCGCTCTCGATGATAACGGGGCGCGCCTTGACGTCCGGAGCCTGTCTGCGCTTTTGCGCCAGATAAAGCGGAAACTCATAGATTTTCGCGGTCGGTTGACTGAAGCTTGTCGTCATGGTCCTGCCTCCCAATATCGCCGGCTTGTTCCCTGCTGCCTTAACGTTCGGCTATTGCCAGCGGTTCAGGCGCTTCGAAGATATTTTTAGCATTTCTTCGCGAATCTTGCACATGAAAAGTGCACGATGCTCAAAAAAGGATCAAGAATTTCGCCCGGCATTGCCCGATTTGCGTTCAATTGCGTGCGAGAGGCGGGGAAAAGGTCGATCCGATTTGTTTGAAGATTCTAAATTAGCCGAAAAATATTAAGAAATGCCCTTTTCAGACGGGCTCCCGCCGGAGAGGTGCCGATTTTTCGGGGCGCCAGCGGCGGGTTTTTGAAAACTGGCACGCTTCCTGCTTTTCTTGTTTCGAGTCCCCCGGCAAGACCGGAGGATCGTTCCTGGGTGCGTCCGATGGATGGACGCGGACTTATGAGAGATCGACAATGACGAAGTACAAGCTCGAGTACATCTGGCTGGATGGTTACAAGCCCGTTCCGAACCTGCGCGGCAAAACCCAGGTGAAGGAATTCGCCGAATTCCCGACGCTGGAGCAGCTGCCCCTGTGGGGCTTCGACGGCAGCTCCACCATGCAGGCCGAAGGTCATTCCTCTGACTGCGTTCTGAAGCCCGTTGCGGTTTACCCCGATCCGGCCCGTACCAACGGCGTTCTCGTCATGTGCGAAGTGATGATGCCCGATGGCGTCACGCCGCACGCTTCCAACAGCCGCGCAACCATCCTCGACGATGAAGATGCATGGTTCGGCTTCGAGCAGGAATATTTCTTCTACGAAGACGGCCGTCCGCTCGGCTTCCCCGAGCAGGGCTACCCGGCTCCGCAGGGCCCCTATTACACCGGCGTCGGCTACAAGAATGTCGGCTCGATTGCCCGCGAAATCGTTGAAGAGCATCTGGACCTCTGCCTTGCCGCCGGTATCAACCACGAAGGCATCAATGCCGAAGTGGCCAAGGGCCAGTGGGAATTCCAGGTCTTCGGCAAGGGCTCCAAGAAGGCCGCCGACCAGATCTGGATGGCACGCTACCTGCTGCTGCGTCTTTGCGAAAAATACGGCATCGACGTCGAATTCCATTGCAAGCCGCTGGGCGACACCGACTGGAACGGCTCTGGTATGCACTGCAACTTCTCCACCAAGCACATGCGCGAAGTGGGCGGCAAGGATTACTTCGAAGCCCTCATGGCTGCCTTTGCCAAGAACTGGAAAGAGCATATCGACGTTTACGGCCCGGACAACCATCTGCGCCTGACCGGCAAGCACGAAACGGCTCCGTGGAACAAGTTCTCCTACGGCATTGCCGACCGTGGCGCCTCGATCCGCGTTCCGCATTCCTTCGTCAACAACGGCTATCGCGGCTATCTCGAAGACCGTCGTCCGAACTCGCAGGGCTGCCCCTACCAGATCGCTTCGCGCGTTCTGGCAACCATCGCGGAAGTGCCCACGGCTGCCTCTGCGGCTGCCTGAGCCTTTCGGCACAATTGAATGGAAAGCGCCAGCCTCACCCGCTGGCGCTTTTTTGTTGGGCTGACCCGTGCAAACTGTGGATCATTGCCCGCCTGATTCGGGAGGGGTGGTCCGAAGGGTCATTGAGATATTCGAAGTTTCATCAAGGTGAGGATGCGAAAGCACCTTCGATGCCTTGGCATGATCGGTGAAACGTCACGCGTGGAGATTGCCTTGCCTGAGATATTGTCCGTCCTTCCGCTGACGCCCGAAGCTTTTGCCCCCTTCGGCGAAGTCATCGAGGCCGATCCCACCCGGATGCGGCTGATCAATGGCGGCACGACAGAGCGCTTCCATGCGCTGGCCCAGCCGGAGGTTACGGGCGAAGGCGCCCGTGTCATTCTCAATATCTTTCGCGGGCAGGCGCGAAGATTTCCTTACGAAATCGGCATGATGGAGCGTCATCCGCTTGGCAGCCAGAGCTTCACGCCGCTTTCCGGCCGCCCCTTTCTCGTGGCCGTTTCCGAAGATAGCGACGGCAGGCCGGGTGTTCCGCAGATTTTTCTTGCCCGCCCGCATCAGGGCGTGAACTATCACCGCAATGTCTGGCACCATCCCTTGCTGGCTCTTGGCGAAACCAGTGACTTTCTGGTTGCCGATCGCGACGGACCGGGAAACAATCTGGAAGAGTTTTTCTTCGAACAACCCTTTATCATCGCGGAGCCCCAGATATGACCGGCCTCACCACCCATGTTCTCGATACCGCACTTGGCAAACCGGCCGAGGGTTTGCGCATCCATCTCATGCGCATGGAAGGCGACGAGGCACAGCTCATCAAGACCGTATTCACCAATGCCGATGGCCGGGTCGATGGCGGCCCTGTTCTGGCGGGCGAGGATTTCAGACCGGGCCAGTATGAATTGCTGTTTCATGCGGGTGATTATCTCAAGGCCCAGGGCTTTGCCCTGAGCGAACCGCCCTTTCTCGACGTCATTCCCATCCGCTTCGGCATCAGCGACATTACCGCGCATTACCACGTGCCGCTTTTGCTTTCCCCTTACGGCTATTCCACCTATCGGGGCAGTTGACCATGCGGTTTGCGGCCATTGCCGATATTCACGGAAACAATCTGGCGCTTACGGCAGTGCTGCACGATATTCGGCAAAATGGCATTGGAATGGAGGCCGTGGTCAACCTCGGCGATTGTTTTTCCGGCCCGCTGGACACCGCAGGCACGGCTGAAACCCTGTGCAGCCTGCCGATCGTCACCGTGCGCGGCAATCATGACCGCTACCTGATCGAACAATCACCGGAGCGGATGGGCCCCTCGGATCGTGAAGCCTTCTCACAATTGCAGCCACACCATCTGGACTGGATCAGGGCCCTGCCCGTCACGTCTGTCTGGCGGCAGGAGGTCTTCCTCTGCCACGCCATGCCCGCGGCGGATGATGTCTATTGGCTGGAAGCGGTCACGCCGGAAGGCGTGGTGCATCTGCGGCCCCGGACAGAGATCGAGGCCGCCGCGAGCGCGCTGCTCTTCCCGCTCATTCTGTGCGGCCATTCCCACATTCCCCGTGCGGTGCAACTCAGCGACGGCAGATTGATCGTCAATCCCGGCAGTGTCGGCTGCCCCGCCTATGATGATGATCTTCCCGTGCACCACCGCGTGGAAACCGGCAATGCGCTGGCAAGCTATGCCATTCTCGAAAAACACGCCAATGGCTGGTCCGTGACCTTTCGCGCCATTCCTTACGATCATCACGCAATGGCAGACCTTGCCGCCCAGAGAGGCCGGCAGGAGTGGCAAAAAGCACTTTCCGGTGGATGGCTACAGCAGAATTGATCAAGACTTCATCTGCGCTTCGGGCGGTGCAGCGTAAATCCCAGCAGGCCGCACAGCACGGCGCACAAGCCGATAACGCCATAGAGGTCCGGCATGGCGGCGTGCAGAAACAGCATTTCGCCGAGCAGGGCAAAGCCCACCTCGCCCGCCTGCGTGGCATCGACGGCGGCGATATGCAGGGGGTCACGGGAAAGGTTTCGGGCATAGAGAAAGAGCGTGGTAGCAAAGCCGCCAGCCACGACCGCCACCAGCGCGGTGCCGATCAGCTGTTGCGCTCCGGGCAAAGGTGGCGCCGTCAGCGCCAGCAGCAGGCCGAACACCGGCAGCGCGCCAAGCGTCAGAAGCAGAACGCCCACCGCCGGATCGCGTAGCAAGGCCGCCTCCTCATCGCGGGCTTCATGCTTGATGCGGCTGAGCAACTGGTTTCCGACCGGATAGGCAAAGGCGGCCCCCAAAACCGGCAGAACGCCATAAAGGACCGTCTCCGGGCTGATCCCCTGCATGATCTGTCCGGCATTGATGATGATGATGCCCAAAAAAATCAGCAGCATGAACAGCAGGCCGGAAAGCGGCACCTTATCGCCGAAAGCCCGCAGCACCAGTGGCGTTGCCAGAATGGTGGCCTGCCAGCTTGCCGCAATGATCCAGCCGGGCGCATGATCGGCGGCAAAACAGATGCCGGTGTAAAACAGCCCGAAGCCGACCCCGCCCGCCATGAGCCAGAAAGCCAGTCGGTGCCGGAAAAGCCGCAGAGCCGCGCCAAGGCGGCCAAAGCCGCCGCGAAAGACAATCCAGCCAGTCAGCAACGGCACCATGAACAGATAACGCAGCGCCGCATTCCACGCCCAGTGGCCGCCGGAAAGGCTCAAGGCCCTGTTCAGCACGAAGGTCACGGAAAACAGCGCCGCAGCCAAAAGGCCAAGGCCGATCAGGCGTGGCATATGCGGCTGGCTGCCTGAAAGCGTGTCGGGCGTGGAGATTGGCGTGGCGGATGACATGCAGGCTCGATAATCGTGAGGAGAGCGCCGCTTATGACCGAAAGCCCGAAAGAAGGCAATCCATGCCCGGCCTTCCTTCCCGCCGGATTTTTCAACAGGCCCTTATCCCGCTTGCGGCATCATCCGACCGGATTGAAACGAGGATAGACAAGATTATGCTTCGAAAAAAAAATCCTAGAGCGCCGGTCTGCTTCAATCAGCACAGTACAGGACGCTACGGTTTTGCGTGTGGTTAACCCCCCTCTGTCCTGCCGGACATCTCCCCCTCAAGTGCAGGGGAATCGCATATGGGTTTCAAGCTATTGAATGATTGAGGCAAATCGCTTCATCTTCCTCCGACTGATTCGGAGGGTTTGATGAAAGGATTTGCCTCTTTGTTTGGATCTGTTCCTGATCCTCGTGCTGCCAATGTGCGCCATCCGTTGAACAGTATTTTGTTCATTGCGCTTGCGGCGGTGCTGTGTGGTGCAGAGACGTGTCAGGACATGGCTGATTTCGGCGTTTCCAAGCGCAAGCTCTTAAAAGAGATCATACCCCTGCCTTATGGCGTCCCAAGCCATGATGTGTTTTCCAATGTGTTCAGGCATCTCG
>NZ_KK211328.1:1287-76439 GCF_000621665.1 Allorhizobium undicola ORS 992 = ATCC 700741 | reverse complement strand
CCGATGATGCGCATGCCATTCTCATCATGGATCAGGCGGGCTGGCACATGTCCAATAATCTCGTCATCCCCGGCAACATCTCGATCCTGCCCCTGCCGCCGAAGTCGCCGGAACTGAACCCGGTGGAAAACCTCTGGCTCTTCATGCGCGAGAACTGGCTGTCGAACCGCATCTTCAAGTCATACGACGATATCGTCGCACACTGCTGTGACGCCTGGCGCAAGCTCGAAAGCCAGCCCTGGCGCATCATGTCCATCGGGCGTAGAGAATGGGCCAATGGGTTCTAATCAGTGAGGATGCGTATAACGGTCCAGATCACAATATTTTACAATTCACACGGCCAGGAAGTTATCGAAGGTTCGTGGCTCCAGGCTATCGAAAATGACTGCTTTGTATGCACGTCTTTCGATCAACAGACTGGGCAAAAGAAGGCACAGGTCGTTGTTCCTCTTTCATCGATCAAGAAGGTCAAGATCGAGCTGCTGCCTGAGGTGGCGGCATGACCGACTTCCGACAGATTTTACTCAATGCCGTCGAACAGGCTGACCTCACGGAAGCCATCAGGATCGGCCAGCGCCATGACTACCGGTCTTATCAGGTAACCCTGATAGATGATGCGCCGCCTCTCGATCCAGTCGTCAAAGCCCGGCTTGAAAAGGCCTGGGACCAGTGGACGTCTACATGCACGACCGAGGAAGATGAGAACGACACGCTTGACGACATCAATCAGGTGATCGAGACGGTTCGTGCCGAGAAACTCAACAGGACGGAGCGTGGCCGTGAAACGTTCCTGTGGCACCAGACTATGCTCCAGACGGAATTCGATGCTGTCATCGAGGACATCGTCAATAAAGGCGCACAGCCATGGAGAGAACTGGAGCCGACCGAGGACGACTACGGCATGATAGTCGTGGATCGCGGAACGCAGGTGGTGGTATGACCCTCGTCGCACTCCTTGACCATTACGAGCTTATGACGCGCCTCGTGCAGCAGATGATCGAGCGCGGTGAAATCAAAGAGCCAGAATTCGTCGTTCTTTGTGCCCGAAAGCAGGCTGCGCGGTTCGAGGTCGAAAGGCTTTTTGGTGATATCGAGAAGACCACGATACCGATCCAACCGAAAGAAACTGCGCCATCAGGACCACATGCTATGCTACCGAGTCAGGTTGAAGTTCATGAGGGATCGTGGGCATGGGTGATCGGGACCAACGGTAAGAGGGCCGGATGGATCGACACTCATCAGATTTTATCCTGTCAACTCTACCGTGACCAATTAGTTGACGCCTCGGCCGATCTTTGAAGCCGACGGGGCCCCTGGCCATATTGGCACCATGCGGTGGATTGGAGGCCTCATCCTCTCGCTCGGTATGACATTTTCAAAACAGGGTGTGCAGCAACACCCTGTTAGCACATGCCAACATTGAATCTTGCAGCCACTCGAAACCTAATAAATTCAAAGGTTTTCGAGCGCGAGACAATGGCGAGACAGAAAAAAACTTCCGAGGACGTGCACAATCCGCCCGAAAATTCCGTTGAAGATTGTGCACCCCCGTCAAATTCGCGGCACGTGAACGCGTCCAAGTTGGCCGATCTTCTGGGATATCACCGCAACACTGTCATGGGCTGGCCCAAGGCTGGTTGCCCTGTTGTCCAGGAGGCTGATGTGGCTGCGAACATCGCCTGGGTTTTCGATGTCGCCGATGTCGTTCGGTGGCTCAGGAACAAAGATGTTAAGGAAGCGGTCGGAAAATACGCGACTGAAGACGGCGAAACACCTGAGGGAATTTCGAAGGCAAAGAAGGCAAAATGGGCGGCTATCGATCAGGAGATCGAGACCAAGAAAAACCTTCGGACGATAATCCCGGTAAAGTACGTCCTCGACCAGATATCTAAGGACTACGCCGATGTTCGAGCGGTAGTCGCCAAGATACCAGACATCATTGCCGCAAACGTCGAAGCCAGCTTGGCTGCTCACGTTCGGGAGATCGCTGACAAGCAGGTCCGCAACGCGATGAAATCACTCCAGGTTAAAGTGGTCGATGATCCTCTCGAATATGAGAGGTAAGGCATATGCGGCTGCCTACCGAGCGGAAATCTGAAGAACAGATCATCGAGGAAATGACGCCCGACCTAGTGGCCGAGGTGATCCGTGACTTTGACCAGATGAGGATTGCGCTGCGCAATGAGGTCCTCAAGATACCTGATTGGCAGCCTCCGAAAGCGTGGGTGCGAGAGAACATCAATCTTAATGGAAAGCTCTCACAGCGAGAGGGCTGGCTCGAATATACAGGCTATCAGTCTGCTTTGGCCGACTACTTCATGGACGAGCGTTGCAAACAGCTCACCATCCTGAAAGGTACTCGTATCGGCTGGTCGCTCTTCATCGCATCGATTTCGATGTACATCGCCGGATATCTGAAAAAGACGGTGACGATTTCCCAGCCGACCGAGGGCGATGCATTGGCCTTCTTCAAGGAAGTGATCGACCCGATGATCGATTGCTGCGATGTCCTGAAGACCCAGCGCATCCCTGGATCGTGGGACCTTATCCAGTTCCGAGATGGCGGCTGCATCCGTCTGATAGGCGCGACATCCGACGACAATTTTCGTCGTTTCGACAGCCCGTTCAACTTCATGGACGAGTATTCGGCCGCCGGATATGAGCCGAGCAAAGGCAGCCAAGGCGATAAGAAATCCCTTTTTGCCGAGCGCGGTGGTGCACATTGGCACACGATGATCGGCGTTGGTTCTTCACCTCTGTCGAAGGATAACTGCAGGACCTATGCCGAATATCTCAAGTCAGATCGCCGCTATCCATATGTGACATGCCCTCGCTGCCAACGGCAACAGGTCATGGAATGGGGGGACAAAGATAGCGCGTTCGGCTTCAATTGGACCTGTGACGAGACCACCGGCTTCGTGAAGGATGCATGGTATCAGTGCGTCGGCGGATGTCGGATCACGGATACCGACAAGATCGCGCTCGACCGGACCCTGGAATACATCCCGACGTCGGTTTCAACGACACCCGGGCATTATGGCATGCACATACCGCAATGGCTCTCATTTGCCGGTCAGGCCAGCTACAAGGCGATCTGCCAGCGTTGGCTGAATAGCCAGGGCGATCCCGAGAAGCTGAAAACTTTTACGAACAACGTTCTCGCCTCTGTTTGGGATGAATACACGACATCTGCTATGGATGCGAAGGCCGTCAGCTCGATGCTGCGCCCATACCCTGCTGAAGTTCCGGACGATGTCGTGGTGCTGACGGCAGGCGGCGACACGCAGGACAACAAAGAAGGTGGTGCTCTCGGTACCCTGGCTTCACGAGAGCTGACCGTCGTCGGCTGGAACGCTCTTGGTCAGTTCCGCATCATTGGTCACTGGAAGGTCCTTGGTGAACCTGGAGACCCGTCTGCGGATGCAGAGCTACGGGCATTGCTTGATCGACCATACCATAAGCGTGACGGCTCTCCCTGGTACATTCAGGCCTCGGCACATGACTTCGGTGGTAAAGGATATGCCGACGAGGTCCGCGCTTTTACCAACAGTTTCCCGATCCGACGAAACGTTTGGGCTATCAAAGGCAACTCGCATCGTAAGGATTTCATTTGGCCGAAGAGAAAGTCGAAGCAGAACGCGAACGGCAACGTCTTCTACACGATTGACTCTCACCTGGCCCGAGATGCCATCTTTAAACTCTTGCAGCTGCAGGGAGATAAGCAATCTCTAATCCCGCTTTCACTCGGTTCAGGCTATCTCGACCGACTGATGTGCGAAGAGCGATATCGTAAAGATGGAAAATGGCACTGGCGAAAGAAACAGGGTCATCGCTCCGAAGAAGAGTGGATGTGCCTGGCTTACGCTGCGCTAAAAGGCCTGATGCTTAATCGCAACTGGAAAAACTTGAATCTTGCAGCCGGAGATCGTGACGTACCTGAACTGATCTTTGATCCAGAGACCGGAGAGATCGGATACGAAGGCATCGACAAGTCCGCCATGGCCCTGCTGAAACAGCAGCTCGCCGAACAGGACTTGCGAGAAGTTCAGATATCCATCCCAGGCTCGGCCAAAGAACAAAAAGTGAACAATGCACCAGCGCAGCCAATGGTGGCCGCACCAGCTGGAGGGCAGCAACAGAGGAAGAAGCGCAAGCGGCGTACAGGCGGAATTCACGCTTATGCCTAGCGCCAGGAGGTGTGAATGAATGAAGTCGAAATGTTCTCTCTTTGGGAACTGCCTGAGATTACTGAGGCCATTGTGTTTCTCGAACGAAACCTAGCTCAGGGTATCAACTCGGTTTCAAACCCTGCCCAGGGTAGTATTTCCTACACTTCACGATCTGAAGCTGAAAAGACGCTGATCGCTCTATATCGACAATATCGCAAAAAGACAGGCATGCCGTCTAAAGCCGGTAAACCTCGTATTTTTGCGATGCGTAAGGCGGGAGAATACTGATGTCTCCAAGCAAGCGCACAACACTTTCGTTAAAGTCGTCGACCGCCGTCTCCGCTCCTCAGCCTGCAGCACCAGTTGCCAAACCAGATACCGTTGTACGTTCCAAGGTCCGTCACAGGACGGCAAAGCGTGGTGGTATCAGAGGAATGATCAACTCGGTCTGGTCAGCATTGTCAGGTGGAAAGACCTTCTACCAATCCGCCACATCATCGCAAAAGTTCAAGACCCCAACCGATCCAGGTCCGAACGGTGCTAACGACGAACATCCAACACTCCGTGCCCGGTCCAGATATGCGAAGGCTAACTTCGGCTGGTATCGTCAAGCGATGCGTCAGCTGGCCAACAATGTCGTGGGCTATGGCATAACGCCCATCATCAAATATCCTGACCTAGCCAAGCTTCACAAGCTCTGGGCGTCAGAAGCCGATGCTCGCGGAAAGCATGACCTCGCGGGTCTGCAGTGGCATATCATGGAAACTGTGGCAACGGATGGTGAAGTCCTGGTCCAGTTCCGTGATCGCTTAGACGGCGACATGTTCAGCGGCGTGCCACTCCAGCTTCAGCTGATGACGGCTGACTATCTTCCTATCGGCTATACCCAACAGTCTCCATCCGGAAACTGGATCGTGGATGGCATTGAGCGCAATGCCATTGACCGCGTCGTGAATTACTGGCTCTACGACCGCAATCCGCTCGACTGGCGCGGTACATTCGCCAGCACTCCAAAACCAGTTCGTGCAGCTAACATCTGTCATGTGTACTGGCCTGAGACGATCCAGTCAGAACGCGGTGCTCCGTGGGGCGCAGCGATCCTGAATGCCATGGAAATGCTGCGCGACTATCAGCAGTCGGAAGTGGAGAAGAAGGCGCTGCAGTCGAAGTTCACGGTTGTCTATTCAAAGCCTGAAAGCGCTGATCTGACCAATGCAGGATATGACGGTGATGAAGGTGACGATGCTGAGATTAACTTCGCTGCACTTCCGGCAGGGGCAGCGGTTGAAGCTCCGGAAGGCTACAAGCCCGAGCTTGTCGATATGCCTGCCACGGACGGCAACTACGAAGTCTTCAACCGGTTTGCCCTGTCTGAAATCGCTGTCGCCATCGGCCTGTGCGTTGAGCAGATCACCCTGGATTTTTCCAAGGTCAATGATCGCGTCTATAGAGCAATGATGCTTGAAGTTGCCCGCTTCATCCAGTCGATCCAGTGGCACATGATGGTCGCCCAGTTCCTGTTACCAACCTACAAGCGGTTCGTTTCAGCAGCTATCATGGCGAAAAAGTGGACACCACCGGAAGGTGCACGTCCAGAGGATTACATGATGGTCGAGTTCATGCCACCGGCGAAGGGTCACATTCACCCCATCCAGGAAGTCCAGGCGTTCATGATGGCGGTCCAGGCTGGCTTCACCTCTCGCTCGAAAGTGGCGGCCGAATTCGGCTACGATATCGAAGAGATCGACATGGAAAATGCTGCAGACAGTCAGAGGGCTCAGGTCGCTGGTCTGGCTTATTCTCCATACGACGGTTGGCGTGACCAACCTTTGACGCCGGAGATGGCTGAAATCAGGAAGATGCAGCAACAAGCCGTTATGGATGCGATCCAGAAAATGGCCGAACAGGACATGGATATCGCCGCTTAATTTTCGGCAATATCTTTTTTCGGCCGCGCCATCGAATCTTGCACGCGACTATGGCCAGACTGATCCCAGAAACATTATTGGGATCACCATGGCGTCGAAAAGCCTAAAGCTCCGGTCGTCTGAAGAGAGGCAGTTCCGCACGTTCGCGGGCAAGCCGTCTTCTGTTGACGTCGACGCGGGCACATTCGAGATCATCGTGACGACCGAACATCCAGTCTACACCTGGGTGCCTGATCCGAACGGCATTCCTGACTCGGACGGGTGGATGCCTTGCGTCGAAATGCTCGAAGTCTTGCCCGCCGCGACCATGGACTATAGCCGCGTCGACCGCATGCCGCTCCTCGATAATCACAGGAACACGTCGATAGACGACATCCTGGGCAAGATTGAGAACGTATGGGCCGAGGGCACATCGGTTATCGCCAAGGCAAGTTTCACCCCTGAACGCAAGTATCTGCTGCCCTCCATCGAGGCCGGTTACTACGGCCAGGTGAGCGCCGGATATAACGTTCACGAGTACGAATACATCCAAGAGCCAGGCATGCCGATGATTGCCAGAGCCACGTCTTGGACGCTGCACGAGGCCAGTCTCGTCACAGTCGGTGCCGATCCGAATGCATCGGTCCGCTCGAAATTCAAAGTCGATCAGCCAGGCAAGAGGTCGGCCGATCCATCACAATCCAAGGAGACCAGAATGGAACTTGAAGAACTCGTGAAGGCTGCTGAAGACGCCATCACTGCCGCTGACACTGCCATTGCAGCTGTTGTAACCGCCGCAGACGAAAGTGCCTCTGAAGAGGTTATCGAACGCGCCAAGGCTATCCGTGCCCGCGCTGAGGAAGCCGTCGCTGATGCTGAAAAGGATAAGGAACCGGAAGCCGGTGCCAAGGCCGATGAGCCGTCCGAAGAGGACAAGAAGGAAGCTGCCGAGATGGAACGCATGCGTGGCATCGCCCAAGGCATGGGCTTCGCCGAAACCTTCGAGAGGCTGCGCGCCATTGGTTCGAAATCCGACAAGGTCCGTGCCGCCATCGAAGCTGAAATCATCCGCAACGGTGTCGTCGGTACCCGGTCGCAGGGTCAGTCTCAGGCTGACGACGCACAGCCACGCAAGAGATCAGACGCGGCTCCGGTCGCGATCAGAATGTACTAACGCACCCAGAACAAGAACACGGTTTCCTGGCTGCCAGGAACGAAAATTGGAGATCTGAACATGGTTTACACCGCACCGAAACTGGCAGGAAATTTCGTCCTCTTCGAGGTCCACGAGATTATGAGCCGCGATGAATACACGCTGAAGCAGGATGCAGCCGAGTACAAGGTCGGCACTCTGGTGATCAGTGAATACGCCACTGGCGCAAAGACCGGCAAATATGTTCGCGCGACGCAGACGCTTGTCGATGCCGAGGACGATGCCGATTACGCAGTTGTCTTCGATACGGTCGACGCCGCCGCAGGCGACACGAAGGGCGCTGTCTTCCGCCAGTTCGGCGCGATCAAGGGAGCCAACCTGGTTCTCGACGCCTCGCTCACTGTCGCGGAAGCCAAGGCACTACTCGCCAAGCAAAACATCAAGGTCCTCTAACCGTCAGCAGTCAGGTAATCCGCACGTTCACAATTAGAACAAAACGGGAACAAACAGGAGAATGAAATGAAGATTTTGAACATCAAAAACCCGTATGATCGCGTGGAGCTGACAACCGCAGTCAACCATGCCGAATACGTTCCACACGAGCTGGAAGTTTGGCTTCCTTGGAATGTCGAAGGTGTCACCACGCGTTCGGTGTTCGTTGAAGTGTCCAAGGACGGCTCGCTGTCGATCCTCGACGAAGCCAACCCGCTTTCCGGCCGCAAGAACGTCCTGTCGGAAGACGAGCGTGACGGCTTCATCGTCCGCATCCCATACTACCCCCAGTATGAGCACCTGATCGCTGAAGCGACGCAGGGTGTCCGTGCATTCGGATCGGCAGACGACGCGATGGCATACCTCGTTGCCTTGACCAAAAAGGTTGAGACGATGAAGAAAAGGAATGCACTGACACGCGAGTTCGTACGTTCTGGCGCGCTTCAGGGCGTTATTTACAAGCGCGACGGCAGTATTTCGCAGAACCTTCTGCAGCTTTCAGGCTCCACGAAGAGCACTCACTCGTTCGATCTTTCGGATGCGACGACTGACGTTATCGCTGAAATCCAGGAAGCGGTTGAGAAGGTCGAAGACAAGCTCGGCGCATACCAGGGCCTCGCAACCAGCTACAAGCTGATCGCGGGCAAGAACATCCACAAGAAGCTGTCACGTCACGCTTCGACCCGTGAAGCGTTTGCTCTCTGGTCTTCGACCGGCGCTGCTAGCAACCTGGGTTCTGCTCTCCGCGACGATCTCCGCAAGGGCTTCCCGATCACCACGGGTGTTGATCTCGTCAGCTACTCGAAGGGTAAGATCGGCAACACTTGGTTCCTGGACCCAGACAAGGCTCTGCTCTGCCCGGTCATCGAAGGTCTGTATCAGACCCGTTACGCACCTGGCACCGGCAAGGACGTCGTCAACACCATCGGTATTCCTGAATACTCCAAAATCGAGACCCTCGGTTTCGACAAGGGCGACGAGATTGAGATGGAAATGGCAGTCGTTTCCTACCTGGAGCGCCCAGAAGCCATCGTTGAAATCACGTCTGACGAGTAATCGCCAGACCTGTCCAGCCAGCCGATGTTCTCCCTCATCGGCTGGCACCTCTTTTCCTTACAGGTGATCCATCATGTCCGACAAAGACACAGGCTTCGTAAGTCTCGCAACATCCGGTTCTCCGAACTTCGACGCCGTGCAGTCGGCTCCGTTCGACAGCAAGCGCCTGTTCGTGATCGAACTGAACTCTGGTGACAGTCCTGCAACGCACATCATGAGTAACCGCACCGAATGGATAGGCGTGACCGTCATGTTCGGCACCGACGAAAGTATGCCTTTCGTCACCATGATACGCGGTGATGAAGGCACCGCAAAGCGCCTGTACGAGCGAGACTATGGGTTCTCGATGGTCAAGACATTCGAGCAGGTCGGCGAAGAGATCGTTGCCTCGAACCCGCGTAATCTGACGTTTACGGCTCCGGCTACCGGTTCCGTCTACATCGAAATTCAGGAGGCCTGAATATGGTGGCCCTCCCTTATCCTTCGCCTCGCAGATCGGCAGGTGGCGGCGCATCCAGAGTGCCGATATCTGCTCGTATACTGCATTATGATGCGGACGGCCTTGATCATCTAAAAATCACAACCTCGCTGTCGACGACGACTGCTGATCTGATTGCACAAATCTTAGCACCAGAGCCTGCCCTCGATCCAAGACAGGTCGAGATAGACATCATGGTAATTGGCGGTGGCGGGCAAGGCGCGGTAGGCGAGACAGCCTATGGTGGTCTGCCGGGATGCGTATGCCGCCGGAAACAGTGGCTCAGTGAGCTTGCCAAAGCCGGTGACGTCTACATCGATATCGGCGCTGGTGGTGATGACCCAAGCTCAGCATCTTGGGTAGCGGGCAACGTCAGCTCTTTCAGAGTCAATTTCGTTGATGGTAGCAGCTTTTATGTCGACGCCGTCGGTGGAGCTGGCGGCACGCTCGATGCTCATCAGCATCAACAAAATTACCGTCAGATGGTCGGGTACGGCGCTACCTACGCTGATCCTTCTGCGGATTTGGACGGCATATCAAACCCGTTCGGCCCCGGCGGTGGGGGCAACATTGCGGACTCGACCGCAGGCATGGGCGGCTGGGCGTCGAGAGCCGATGCTAACTATTCGCTGCCAGGCGCGAATACGCCTGGCGGATACGCGCAGGACGCATTTGCGAACTGGTTTTTGCAGTTCGGCGGTGGTGGCGCTGGTGCCATCGAAACTAGTGAGACACCTCCACGCGGTGGATTACCAGGCGGGGGTGGCGGTGCTGCTGTCCCTGGCGTAACGCCGGGGCCTGGAGCGAACGGCGAAGTCCGCATCCAGACAACAGTGTGGGAGACCTTTTGATGTCTAACATGTCCAATCGTTATTTAAAAATCGACTCAATCAACCGGTACGTGACATCGATAACTATCGGTCAGGCTCCAAGGCCAGGCTTTGAGTACGTCGCTCAAGGTGCTGAGATAGCGCATGTCGGTGTAGGTTGGTCATATGTCGACGGCCAGTTTTCTGACACACGTGCAGCTTACCGCGACCATCTTGCGAACATAGCGAACATACGAGACTTCAGAAGCCAGAGCTTTTTAGCTTCATTGCCGGAGACCTAACCCCATGGTTTCCAGGCTTTTCGTTCACGCTTCTAAGGCAATTCACCGGACTTTTCGCGAGACCGGTGGAGCCCTTTGGCTGCGCGAAGGGCAGACGGAGCCAAATCAGATTGATTGCACCTTTGTTGAAAAACCTCGGGTCGTGGATGTTGACGGGTTCATAACCACTTCCGCCGACCCTCAGGCAACGTTTCTACTTTCCGATATCGCCGCCATTGATCCGGTTCGTGCGGCGCAGGAAGATACGGTCTTTCTCAACGACCGCCGCGACAAGCTCACCATTAACGGCGTGATCTACGCCATCGAATCTTGCACGCACGATGGTTACGGTTGGGTCACGACAACACTCCGAAGGACGACAGCTTGAGCGACGTACACATCATCACGCAAATCAGACGCGCTTTTAAGCAGCTGCTGAGCGATGCTGCCGGTGAAGAGCACGTCCACAATTTATCGCGATTGGCGACCGGTGGCTTTCAGTCCAACCAATACCCGCTCGTGATTTTGGCGGTGACCGATACGCTGCAGTCTGATCAGGAACACGGTATTGACCGGGTAGAGATTGCCGTCGACATCAAAATCTCAGAGCGCACCAGCATCGCGAATCCAGAAGAAAGTATCGATGCCATGCGCCTCAGGCTTCAGAAAGCTCTGGCAGATCGCGGCGATCTCGGGTTCGGCAAATACTACAACTGGCGTGTCGGTTCTCTTTCGGCACCCGACTTCGAGCCAATGAGTGACCACCCGGATTCAATTGCAATCTCTGCGGTCATGCCCGTCTCGTTCACCCTGTCGGTGCCAACGGCCGATTACAGCAGAAACCTAAATTCTTGAGGAGAACAAAATGGCAACATTGCCTGTAATTCCATTAACTACCGGCCAGCGCATCATGGGCGGCATTGCACTTTTCCAGCCACATGGCTCTGACAAGGTTATCAAGATTGGCCCTGTTGGTGTTGTCGACTTCGCGCCTACGTTGACCGAGGTGGAGTCTCGCTCGGATGAGACTGGCACGTCCCAGCTGATCGGATCGTGGATCACCCAGCAGGATGCGGTGATCACCATCTCCGATATCCAGATGTGGACCCCGACTACCTACGACGCGATGTTCCTCTCGAAGCGCATCCTGGCTACTCAGACGGCGCTCGCCTCTGGCACAGTTATAGTCGAGGACGTAGCCGTCGGCGACGTCCTCGAACTTCCAGGCATCAATCCGTCGATCACCTCGGTGACCGACGGCGCTGCGACGCCGGTTGAATATGATGAAGATGCCGACGGGTTCGGCGAAGGTCATTACATCTACCAGTCCAAACGCAAGCTCCTGGAGTTTATTGCAAAACCTGCCGGTGCCGGTGCCGACGCTGAGATCACTTACTCGCTTCCCGCGATAACCGAAGCTGACAAGGTCGTCCGTCTTGAAATCATGAAGACCGGCGGCGTTCGCGGCAAGTTCACCTTGCTTGGCATTGTGGACGGTGGCCTGCCAGGTAAAGCTGTCGACTACGTGTTCGCGGATGTGGAGTTCCGTCCGAACGGCAACATCACGCTGAAGGGCGTCGACGCCCTGAACGTCGCGAGCTTGACTGGCAAGGTCTATAACACGGCTGGCCAGGGATACGGCTTCATCCGTCCACTCGACTAATCAAAATCAACATTCAAGGTGGCTCCGATCTAGGGGTCGCCTCCATTTCCATGACATCAAGGGAGAACGCCATGTCAGAATCCGCAACACCCATTTTCGACGAGATCGACAACCTCACGTTCTATGAACCTGAGGACCTGATCGCGGCCATGAGGCCGAAGGTCTCTGTGATTCAGTACGAGGGCAAGGCCTACAAGTTGCAAGCCCCGAACGGGTTTCAGTATTTCAACCTCGTCAACCGCTTCCCGACGCTCCAGGCTCTGGTTGCGAATTTTATCGACCGTAGCGTGAAAGCTATCTTCGCTCTGAAGAAAGAACCAACGGACGCTGAACTGCAAGACCTGCTTACGGACATCGCCGCCGAATACAAGGTAGAGACCCTCTTCGACGTGTTTCTAAAAGTCGGCGAAGACGCTGCCGCTGCGTTTGTTGCGATTTGTCTCGGAAGGCAAGGCGATAGGACTTTTGAGAAGGCAATTCAGGGCGCGGACAACGGTGGTTTGATCACCCTCTTTAAGGCCTGCGGTGCATTGGCCTTCGGAGGTCGCGACCCGGCTGATTTTTTTACCGAACGTCTTTCCGACTTCGTCCAGATGGGCGGCATTCAGAAGGCGGCGCGAGCGGCCCAGAAACGAAAGCAGCGCGTCGCATCTACGAGAAAGCCAAATCGTATCGCGAAGCCGGTTTCGAAAACCTCGACGGCGTCCTGATCAACGGAGGCGGTCACATGGTCCTGATGGGGCAATACCTGAGACATCGAGCAATCACCGGCCAAGTGTCGTTCGATCTTACCCCTCAGGAGCTTTGGATCAGACTGGCAGCCTTGGAAGAGGTCCGTCGCGATTTCAAGCAGGACACCTACAGCGCGAACGCTTCTGCGATCAACGAAGCAGAGGGCAACGACAGCTTTAAGAAGCTACTTATGTGAGAGTGAACGGAATTGGCAGCAGGAACTATCACACACCAGGTGGGGACACAGTTCACGGTATCGGGCATCGCCTCTGCCGTGCAGTCTTTCCGTCGTGTTGCCAACGGTTTTCGCGCAGCCGTCGTGACCATGGCATCGAACGCCCGTCGGTACTTTGCGCCTATCCTCCGTGGTCTCCAGCAGATCGCCAGATTCTCATGGGCCGGTTTCGCCCGTGCAGCTAACCTCGCATTTAAGGGATTGGCCGGATACGCTGTCCTCGCCACCCTTAAAATTAAGGGGCTGACGACAGCCGCGATTGCCAGCTCGAAAGCCATTGCAGAACTCATGAATCGGGTTGGCAAGGACAGTCGACGGCTGGGCTTGTCAGCTGAGGAAACCTCAACCCTTCGTTTTGCATTCGAACGCGAGGGCATCGAAGCCGATGAAGTGTTGCCGACCATCTCCGAAATTACCCGAGAATTCGGTCTGGTGCAGGCGGAGATCAACAAACAATCTAGAGACCTGTCTAAAAAGCAGGCGTCCACCATCCTCGATATTTACAGGCTCAATGCCAAAGGTGACTGGACCGGAATGATGGAGCTTGCCTCCAGCTTCCAAGAACAAAAGCTGGAATCCTTTGACTGGATCAACTCCGCAATCTCAGAGCTTGAAGCGTCCGCTTCTGGCCAAAATGACCGGTATGATTCGTCTGGCGGCATCTACACGCCTGGAGGCCGCATTAATGCACTCCAGCAACTGGAGGAACTGCGTCGCAAGCGTGACGAGATGGTCAAAGGTTTTGGCCCTCACGGCGAAGCTATGTTCACCCTTCAGCGTTTCGGACTGGATATTTCCAAAGCGATGAAACCAGGGATCGAGAGCTTCTATGCCGTCTCTGACGCTTTTCAGCAGATGACCGATCCGGCCCAAAAACTCGACGTTGCCATGAAGCTATTCGGAGAGGATGCGGGCGCGAAGATGGTGACAATCCTTGAGAAAGGTCGTCAGGGCATTGAAGATTACCGCAAGGAGATGGAGCGCCTCGGCGGCACGGTCACGACGACCGACACGAAGCTGGGTGCTGACTACTCCGATTCCTGGCAGCGTATGATGATGGCCATCCAGGGTGTCCGCCTTGAACTGGCTCGCCAGATTCTGCCGTTGCTGATTGAGAGCCAAGGCCAGCTTACCGAGTGGATCGTCGCGAACCGCAAATGGATCGCCGAGACAATGAAAACTGCCTTCATCCAAGTGCGCGCATTCATATACGACATCATCGATATGTGGCATGGTAAGCGCGAAGGGTTCCGCGTTGGGTGGCTCGACAACGTTGTTACTGCCTTCCACTGGGTGCGCAGTCTTGCCCTCAATACCTGGAAACAGATTAATCATGTCTGGAATGGCGAGAAGACCGATTGGCCTTGGCTGAACACGCTCGTTGCCGGTTTCAAGGAACTGATGAACCTGGGCCGTGAGGCTTGGAACGTGATGACCGGCGGCGTCTCGAAAGACTATGCCTGGATGAACCAGCTGCGTCAGAAGATCGTCGAGATCATCGAAGCTGCAAAAGATTTGGCGGTCCGGTTTAAAGACGCATGGGACATGGTCGTTGCCGTTGGTAAGCCCGTCCATGATTTTCTGGCCAAGGCAATTGACCTGATGACGGGCTTGGACGGTGAAACCGTTCTGCTTGCCGGTGTGATCCTATCACTAACGTCCGCACTTACTGGACTCGGGACAGTGTTAGGCGTCTTGGGCACTGGTATCGCGTTTATTGTTCGTCAGTTTATCGCGTGGCGCGCAGCTGCTGTTGCCGCTGGGGCCGCGACTACGGCAGCAGCTGGTGCAGCTGGCGCAGCCGGAGCTGCGGGCACCACGGCTGCAGCTGCAACAGGTGGCTTAATGGCTCGCTCCGCACCAATGCTAATGCGCGCGGGTCCCTACGCGGCAATGGCGATTGGCGCGTATGCACTCGGTAGATATGGCGCAGATACGATCAATGATCAACGCGACAAGATCACTGATCTCGTCGGGCAACGTGTCAAGATCGAAAGCGACATCTCTTGGAATAAGCGACACAACGCTTTGATGGAGGATCAGTCCCAGGAAGGTACTGACTACCGGATCATGCATAAGCGCATGTTCGGGATCAATGATCCCAACGAGCTGACATCACGCGAGACAGCCGAGATGACTGGAGAGCGCTATGCGCAAATGTTCGGATCAATGGCTCCGAACCCGTACGCGATCAGAGAAGCCCGTGAGGCTGCCCGTGTTGATGCCGAGAATGCTGCAATTCGCGCTCAGTCTCCGAAGGAAACCGTGCGCGTCGAACTCGTTGGGCCGAATGGCCAGAGCGCTCAGGCCGTCGTCGACAAGGCATTCAGCGATTTGCTCCGCGAAAACGGCAGCGCGAAGAGGTAACCCATGTACGATCACACACCATCAAAAATCCGCGCTCCTGCTCTTGGCCTCGGCTGGCTGAGCGGCATGGACCTGACTGCCGAGCTGTCACCCGCTGATGGTGCCATCGACATGCGCCAGGACGTCAACGGCTACTGGGATAACTGGGCTTACGAAGAATTTGAGCGATACAATGTCTCTCTAAGTTCGGGAGAAGGTGAATACCGGTTCCCTGCACTTTGCAAAATGTGGGGTCGCACAGACGTTGAGATTGATCTCTTCTTCAAGTTTACGAACGGAATCCTTCCGGGCCAGACTGTGATCACTTTGAACAGACCTCCAGTCCCGGGGTCTGTCGAGGTTAAAGGCACCGGCTGGGACGATCTAGATTTCACCGTCGATGGACGGACGTTGACCTTGTCAGCGCCGCCACCTGATTACGGCCGGGCATTTTTTTACCCTCGTCTGAAGCTCCGCAATGCTACCTGGAGAATGAGGGGCGGTGAACAATCCGGCCGCGCTGACTGGTCTGTTACTTTCATGGAGCAGCCATCATGATCAGACGCGGAGTCGTACCACTTGCCTGGGATGCGCCGTTCGTCGCCGCCGATCACGCAGTCAACGGCCCCTTCCAGCTGCTCAGGATTAACCGAAAAGAAGTCCGCAAAGGCGACGTCTACGTCACTGTGTTCGATATCACGATCCGCAACCCCGGCATTACCTGGCTGGCCGGGCTCGATAATCCTTACTTTGTCGTTTGGGAGCAGCTGCCATCTGACCCGGCTCCCGTCATCCTGGGCCGTGGTCGCATAGAGGCGATGCCGACATCCCTGGCAAAGATCGAGGTCTCTTGTGAAATCGTATGTGTCCCTCCGGACGAGGACGATGTACTCGAAGCCGACGCTGCCACTCACAGGACCGGTGAGGTCGACTACGATCCGGATGCGCCCGCAGCCGACCGCGAGGCAGCTGAGGTCTATGACCCTGTTTTCTTCAACCCTGAGAGCGACGACCCTTCGGACGTCCTGAAGGGTACTCTGCAGTATTTTCGCTGGGACCCTGTCACCCTGGCGCTGACCCGTGTTGGTATGATCGAAAACCCGACTAGTCATGTCGTCGAGGACGCCGAGCTGGGCAGCGAGGACCTGCATTTCGACAGCCCACCGCGAAAGAACAGCCGTCTTCGCTTGCAAGCATCGTGGACCCAGAGCGCGAGTGGCGACTGCTCAGGTGAATTCCTGGCATCCCGAGATATCGCGACCTATCATTGGAAAGAAATTTCCGACGGCATGCCTAAGGCCGGTGATGCTATCGGGACATCCGACGGCTGGACCATCGCTAAGGCTGAGGTCAACAGCATCACTCCAATGTTAGAGCATGATTTCGGCCGCCTGACGCCAAATCCGTTCGGAGCCACTGGTCAGAAGGTGACGATGCAGCCGATGATCGTCAACGTGTCGGCCCGCGCTCATTACGAGTACAGCCAGGAGCGTGAAGAAATCATGGACCTTTACCTGTCGTCGGGAATCCAGACGATCATGCAGCCGGACCGCACCGAGCATATCGACACCATATCGCTGTCGGCATTGACCATCGACAACACTACCAAGGAATGGCTCTACGAAGACCCGGATACCCTGGAGCCCATCGATTACGTAGTCGGTGATCGTCGGCAGGCCAATGGTAAATGCTACGTCTGTCTTGTCGCGCACACGGCGACGCCGACTTTTCGGCGTTATCTGACCGATCCGGAGACCGATGAACAGGTCGAGGTTTGGGATTTGGTGCCGAAGAAGGCCGCCATCCCGGAAATTTCCGCAAAATTCTTCGACACGCCGCGTGGCACCCGTGCTGTTCGGCACGGCCTGCGCCAGCTCCTCCGCATTTACATGGAACGGGCAATGTGCGGCAGCCTCCGCGTTACGGTGAAGGCCTGGATCGGCCGTGGCATCTCCTGCGGTGACGGGATTACCGTCATTTCGCCGCGCCTGCCCGGCGGTCAAGTGATTGGCATCGTGACCGGAGTGGAATGGGACATGACTGCTGCCAAACAGGAAGCGTCCGTCGACGTCGCTTTCGCGCCTGGTGCCGGTGAACATCCATCAGGCACCACCGGAAAACAGGCAACGGCTGGCATCTACTACGACCTGTCAGCAGGCGGGCTCAACGAGCCGGTTAAGGCGTGGGCTTTGGCCGGTGCCACCCCTCGTTTCGTCGTCGTTGAAAATGAGGAGCCGCAGCAGCAGTTTGCCGGTTTCGCGGCTGCAGCTGCCGGTGATGATCCGGTTGCCGCGATCAGCGCAATGCCGACCGCCATCCGCGTCTATTTCGATCCACTGCGCCAGGAAGACCTGATTTCCCGGCGTCTGTCAGTCCACACGCTGCCGATTTTTGTGCCGAAAGGCGTTGATTTACAGCCGGAGATACCAGGACCATGACCAATAAATTACTCCTGAACAAGCTTTTGAAAGGGATCGCGGGCGAAGGCCGTGATCGGGCCAAGCGTGACCTGATCACTCGCCCTCGGTTGCGGACATCTACAATCCGGATCGCTACGCACGACCGGGAGCAGGAGCTTGTGATCGGTGGGAAAGCTGCGGATGTCAGCTACACGATCATCAAGACAACGCTCGATTACGAGCCGCCTGCCGAATGATGATCTCGCGCCCTGGAATCTTGCACAGGAATGGATTCTGCTGGGTCTAAGACCTTATTCCGTCAAGAGATTTTGCCGTGGCCGACATCGATGATCGTATTCTTCAATCCATCCTAACCCTGACAGGCGACGTCAGCGCCATGCGTGCGGACCTGACCACCTTTTTAAGAGATCAGAATACGATGAAAGGTGACATCACGGCGGTCAGGTCAGATATCAGCGAACTGAAGCGAGAAGTTCATCAGATCAAGGCCACAGATGCACGTAGAAAGAGTTTTATCGGCGGAATTGTTGCGGCTTGGTCAGCAGTTTGGACCGGAGTCATGGTTTTTATTTGGCCATACATAAAAGAAAAAATCGGCTTATGAACTGTAAGTGTCAACGCATTTGGCTTTTATACGTTGACTTCATCAATATTTCTGTTTGCGGCCGACAGAAAATTACACAACGATTTCCTTCTAAGTGCCGAGTAGAGCACATGTTTTTGAAGGAAGTGTCCCATGCCAAAATTACCTAAGCCGGAAGAGCTATCACGCCAACTACGGTACGATGTCGCCAATCTGACCCAGTCATTTGAAGAAGGACTAAGCGTACATGAAATCCTTTCCCAACGTCCAGGCTGGGGGATAGCCAGGGTCAAGAGAGCCCGCAAACAGTTCCTGGCGAACAAGGTCCTTAAAGAGCTGGGAATGTCCCAGGGAATTCCACATCTGATCGCTTCCGAACCGAAAACGCCGCCCGCCATCGAGCACACCGCAAAGTCGGCCAATCAAGAAATCTTCCTTCGCATCAACCCCGGTCAGGCCAATGGCGTTGTTGCGTTTCACATCTCGCCGTCTGGATTTGACGAAGAGTTCGTCTCTAACCTCTGGGCGTTCTGCAGTACCTACTGCTTGCTATTTCTACCAATCGGTCGGCCTGTTGATCGGGACCGGTTCGATAAGTTCCCAAAGTTCATCAAAGACCACATTGTCTTCGACAACATCCGCTTCGGCGACGACATCCTTATCATCTCGGAGTCTGGCAAGTCGCTTTTCGTCGATGATCCGATCACTCACTTGATGACGGCGCATGGTGGCAAGCACGTGATTGTCTCCCACCCGTCCATCGCGATGAGGTCGATTCCGCGACTAGCTTGCGACAGCGCACATTTTGCTTGGTCCACGGGAAGTGTGAGTCTCATCGATACCGACAGGGACCGGAGCCAGTGCCAGGCCCTATTCATCCAGGTCGCCCCAGATGGGGTGCCGTTTTTCCATCAGCTCAAAGCAGCGAGTGACGGGTCATTCCAGTATCAGAATTACTATGTTGCAAATGGCGGCGACACGATATGGGAAGACTGTCGTATCAAGGTCGCTCACTGGCCAGACGGGCATTTCGATGTCATGGCGGCTGGCGTCAAAGAAGGACTTTTCGGAAACGATGGTTTGCTCAACCGTCTTAAGCCCGAAATCCAGGTGTTCGAGGATATCCTCAATTTTACCGACCGCTCCAAATTCGCTCGCACGTCGACCGAGCTGACCAGGCAACATCATCTCCAGCGCGGGTCAGTGCGCAAGGAGATTGAGGCCACCGCAGCTTTCCTCAATTCCTGCTGCCGAGAGTGGACGAAAATCTTTAAGGTAGAGGACAACCATGGAGCTAGGCTCATCGAGTGGCTCGAAGGCGACCAACGCCGTGATCCACTACCTGATAACGCAAAGTTCTGGGCCGAAATGCTGGTGGCCAAGCATCTCATGCTTGAGGATGACCCTGAAGATTTTAGACTGGCATACCTAGAACACGAAGCGATGCTCAAGTGCGGTCTGTCGGCCGACGTCCGGTACATCTGGAGAGGTCAGTCTTTGAAGATTGATGGAGTGGAACACGGCGTCCACTTCCATAAGGGGCTCAACGGTAGCCAGGGAAACCCTGCACAATATCGTGCCCTCGGATATCCTATCGTCGGGGGCCACCCACATAGCCCAAGCATCATGGCAGGCGTCGTAACCGTAGGGACCGCTGGCGAGCTGAACGAAAAGTGGGACCCGGACTACACGAGCAAAGCACATGCTCTAGCCGTTCAGTACCACAATGGACACGTCGTGTTGATGACCCAGCATCCGGATGGCCGTGTCGATGCAGGGCCGCTCGTCGCGGTCGATCAAGTTTCTGAAGCAGCCTAACGCTTCTTCAAAGCGTCGTTCTGGGCCTGCAGTCCGCGCTCAGCATCAATACAATACCGCACCATCGCCAGGGCCTCGTAAGCGGGGCCTTGGGTACTGCTGCCTGGCACTGGCTTTTTCGTCGTGGTCCTCTTGTCCACAACGCGACCCCACCACCGTCTACGAGTATCCTCGACGGTGATCCGATAGCCCGCGCCATCCTTCTTGAGCGTCGCTTGATACGGAAATTTGGGATCGCGAAAGACGTGATCTTCGCCTCTTAGGACTGCTTCGTAAAGCGCCCGCTTTAGGTCTAGATCAAAATCACCGTAAAGTCTTTTCGTTTCCATGGCCTGCAAGATTTCGCTTCGTAATTTCAGCCGACCGACTCATCATCGGATGTAACGGTATTACATTCGAGGTATTCATTGCGGCCCATTGATACAATCATTCACCATTGCACCGCGACACCTGAAGGCCGCGACTATTCCGTCGATACGATTCGGGGCTGGCACAAAGCTTTAGGCTGGTCTGATATCGGATACCACTACATCATCCAGCTGGACGGCACGATCTCGACAGGCAGACCGCTCGACAAAGTCGGGTCTCATGTCGCCGGTCACAATACCGGGTCAATTGGAATCTCCTACGTCGGTGGCGTGGCCAAGGACGGAAAGACCGCCAAAGATACCCGGACCGACGCCCAGAAAAAGTCGCTCCACAAGCTGACGGCCGATCTCGTCAAACAGTTTCCGGCTATCACAAAAATTGCCGGTCACCGCGACTTCTCTCCGGATAAGGACGGAGACGGCAAGATCACCCAGCAGGAATGGCTGAAAACGTGCCCCTGCTACGACGCGATCCCTGAGTATGCCTATCTTTTTAAGAAGGGGGCGTGATGGGAAAACACATACCGGTCAGCCCTGAAACCTACCGACCACGCTCGGTGCTGCTGCTGCAGGAACAGCTAACGCAGACGATCCTCGACTATATCGACAGGACAGGTCTCACGAATCTTGAGATCAGCGTCATGATCCGTCGTAAGTATTCGACTTTCCGAGCGTGCTACCTCCGCGAAATGAGGTCAGGCACCTTGCTGGGTGTCTCTCGCCTGCTGTGCATCTGTGAGGCCTTGGGCATCTTCCCCGTCTTTCAGATTGTTCAAACCCAGCGCTTACAGATTGCAATGTCGGAGGCCGCATGACGAAGCCAGCCCTTTCTCAAAAATCCCGCTCCTATTCTAAAAAGATCGTCGCCTGGTCTCTGGCGGGCATTTACCTGCTCGCGCTGCTCGGCCGTGACGCGGAGATCATCTATGCCGTCGGTGCTGTCGCCATGGCGCACCTGGGCCTCTACATCGGCACTGGTCACCTCGATCTCCGGCAGTGGATCAAAACCGGCTTGCTCGACATTCGTAAAAAGGTGTCATGATGTTCGACATCAGTTACATCAAAATCGGTGCCGTCCTCGCGATCCTCGCCGCCGTTGGCCTCGGTTACTGGCACTACACGTCGATCCTTTCCGACCGCGAACAGTTGCGCATACAGGTATCCTCCCTGACCGATCAGCGTGACCAGGCCATCAAGACGGCCAACGACAACGCTGACGCTGCCAAGGAACTGGAAGCCACCTACAAGGTTCAGATCGCTGCTCTTGAGGTGATGGCTACGGAAACCGCTGCGGCCGAGGCCCTCTCCAGAGCATTCACCGACGACCTCGCCGGGGCCGAAGATATCGCAATTCCGGATGCGCTCGCGAAACCGTTTCTGAAGCGGTTCGGAGGCAGGCCATGAAGGATGTTTTCGGAAGGGTCGCGACCGTTGCCGCGTTCGTAATGGTCATTTCGATGCTGGCGGCATGCCAGACGACAGAACCCAAGGTGATCACTCAGGTCCAGGTCCACCGGATCGAGGTGCCGAAAAGCTTGCTCACCTGTTCGAGCGAGCCAGTGTATGGAAACGTCTCGGTGACCGTGAAAGACCTGATGAAATTCGCGGACCAGCTTGCGAAGGCCGGTGCCGATTGCCGGTCTAAGCTGGATGCGGTCAAGAGGATTGTTGAGGGTGAATAGCAAAGCCCGGGCTTTCTCGTGCCATTATTCACCTTCGTCGCCGGGAACAGCCTTATACAACGTGATAGTTTTGATCGGCTCAGGCCACTCGCTCAGCTCGGCAAAATAGGTTGCGACATCGGGTCCATATCGATAGCCTTCAGGAACCTCAAAGATTTCGATCTCGTAAGGTTCGTTGTGGTCCTTCGCCGTCTTGTCGATTGGGCCCCACCCAGAGCTACCGAGAGCGATGATGTCTTCGTCTGTCCACGGCCTCACTTGATAGTGCACCTGATGCTCTTCGCCGAGGTTACTGATGATGTGATCTTCGTCCTTGCCAACCGCTTCGACAGACTCGCCGTTAATTGGAATTGCTGCGTACATGCATTGCACCCTTTCCTGTTGTTGAGGTGCAGGCCAATTAGTGAACGGCGGAGACCATTACGAATCGGAAATTGATCTTTTTTTGCGCAAAAGGAAAAAGGCCCCATTTCCGGAGCCTCTTTTTCATTTCAGTGCTGTCGGCCTTTTGAACGCGGGCCTCGGTGGTGGCGCTCTTCTCGGTGTTGGAGCCGTGGCTACTGGCGCGGAAGCCGGAATGAATACAGGCTCCAGCTGAGGCGATGCGACGGCGCGCTCACAACGGGGCAGGATTTTGATCTTTCCCGATGCCAGGGTCTTTTGCATCGCTCGTTCCAGTGACGCCAAGAAACGCGCATGCTCAGGCGATATCCCGGTCGATTGGGTTGAAGCAGTAAGAGGGATTGGCTTTCTCATGCTGCGACTCCCAGGTCATCAACGGCGTGAAGGACTTCCGGCTGACCGAGATAGCCTCTCTGCCACCAGATGGCAGAGAGTTGAAAGCCCGATTGAGGCCACGGCTTCGGTGGGGTGGGCATATGAAGCAACCCACGGATACGAAACCGGTGCTTCTGCGCGATCTTCACCCGAGCCTTCGTATAGGCATGGTTTGTGGTGATCAGAAAGATGACATTGTTCGATATGGTCATCGCGTGGTCCATAAAATCCTTGATCTTCGACCACGGAGGATTTGTTACGATCCAATCGACAGACTCATTGAACTGGAAAAAATCGCGTCCTTCATCCAGTTCGCACCACAGTTTTTCGCAATGGTCTGGAAACAGGTCGAAGAAAGCTCCCTGTCCACGACAGGGATCGAGCACACGGCCAGAAAGCGGCAGTAGTCGGCAGATCATTGAGGACCACGCGACCGGCGTGTAAACCCGGTCGCTTTCGTCTCCTGTTGCTGAGGGAAGAGGCTGGTGTTTCATGCTGCCGCTCCTACCCATTCCCAACCCGCGTCGTATCCAGACTTTATTTCCCGGTCGATGCGGTCGATTGTGAAGTCGTAGAGCGTCTTATGCGTGCGGTTCCGCAACTCCATAATCCTGTCGACGACCGCATATTCATCACCGCCTACCCACTGCGAAATCTGTCGGAGAGTCAGGTGGCCGGATGCGATGATTTTCCGGAGCCGCGACCGTACCAGCTGATCCTCAGTCATCCGCACCGGTTTGCCGTCGCGACGAACGACGTCGTAACCGCGAAGATCGGCGACGTACGCTGCATGCCCTGCATCTCGGAGACTGGTGATGATTTCGTAGCCGTTGACGACGTCGTAAACTTGATCAGCGGCTATTATGGGCGCTTGGTTTATTGTCGCGCCAACAGCAAGCTCCATCAGTAGTTCGGCTGAGATCACACGAGGATCACTTGCAGAGCACCACGCATCAATCGTGCGAGGCGAAACCCCTAGCCAGTCAGCGGCTTCACCACGGCGCTCTGAGCGGTCGCCAAAGTTGCTGATCAGTTGGACCGTCCAGCGCTCGATGGCGCGTTTCGTGAATGATGGGCGCGGAGGCCGCACAGTAAATGATCGATATCTTCCCATAATTAATTCTCCCTGCCGGGCCATCCCGACAAAGGAATCGTGTGGTGTTATTTTTATGGGCGCAAATGGGCTGTGTAATCAGACTGTTGACTGCGTGAGTAATATCGACGCTCCGTCAACGTAATATTTTTTCTGATGTGTAATTATTGTCGGCGGCGTTTGTCGATTGCTTGGCCAGAACCAACGATTCTTTCAGTTCCTCATTAGAAAAGGGAGATGAAGGAAAATGAGATTTCTGATGGCACTTGTAATGGCTATGGCTAACCTGGCGAAGGGCGCATGGAATGCCCTTGACTGGTCGTGGAGAACGGCTTGGAGCCTACGGCCCTTCGGAGGCAGTAGTGGAAGCGCGACACCGCAACCGCTCGATCTACCGAGCAAGGATGTTGTTGAGGTAGATCGGAGCCTGGAAGAAAGTCACCAGAGATCGGCTGACATCCTCGCGAACACAAGCCAGGCGATGCAAATTAAGCTTTTCGCTAGCGCAAAGCCCGATGACCGCTTTACGATTGACCTGTCGCTCCTCGAACCAGGACAACAGGAGTGGCTTTCGGGACTCTCAACAAACGAGCGTGCTATGAGGTCATTGTCCGAAGCTCCTGACAGCAAGATCATGATGCTTCTCGGCGGCCATGATGGAGCAGTTGAAGGCCTTGATGCTCCGAAAAATGAAAAGCCCAAGGACGTGATCCCCGGGCTTGTGCTTCGGATGGACGATTTCAGGAACCGACTATCGCGGGAAAGCGATCACGTTCTCGTTGCCTGAACGACCCTTACGACGTGCATTGAAAATCGCCGCTGCCTGAGATGCCAGGCGACGGCGATTTTCTGTGATTGCCTTAACAATGTCCGGGAGGCGCTCAGGGTCCTCACGCAGGATATCACCGTAGCTATCGTAAGCCTGCGCCAGGATGTCCTCGGCTTCGCGTTCTTCAGGCGTCATACTCATATCCTCTTTAGACAGGCGATCATTTTCGATCATCTCAATGTGGGCGTCAGCAAGCTGTGCCGCCGAACGCAGACCGGTGAGTCTGTAAACGTCGATTTCGGAGAGTTCACCCCGCCGCCATTTACCGAGCGCGACGTCCACACCCATCTCACGATCAGTCATTAGGCTGCCTTCTTCGTAGAAAGGCGCTGGGCCAACTCAAAATTTTGCTTAGCGACCTTAGTGAGGCGGGCGTTTTCCGCCTTAAGCCGCTCGATCTCGATAGCCTGAGCACGAGCAAGGTCAGCCCATTCGTGGGCGGCCATCGAAGCTTCATGGACCTGATGGGCCAGGATGTTGCTATTGCGCTCTTCACGGGCTTGGCGGGCGGCCTGCATGCCAGCCATGTGTGCATTGACCGCACCGACGGCCAGACCCGCAAAGATCGCGCCAGTTTGCATCGCGACTGACGTTGCGGGGCAAGGTACGCTGCGGTGCTGGGCCATGTGTCTCTCCTGGTTAAATCTCTGCGGACAACTTCCGGTACCAGCTCCTAACGACCCGTTTCTGTCAACACTAAAACTTTAATGGACCGCGAAAAAAGTGGTACCTTTTCAACGACTTGTAACAATTCGGGGGCAATTTCCGAAATTTGCCCCCGAATTGTTACGTTTCGAATCTCAGCGATGAGGCTTGCCCAAAATCCATTTGTTACCGCCCTTGCTGCCGCACCTCCTGCACCTCAACAGCGGTGCCAGCTCACTGACAATCGCATTCGGAAACTTAGCTTCGAGCCAATCTCTATCGATCCAGCCTTCCCGTTCGCACCTGGCACACCGGCCGCCGATCAAAGCCCATCCGGATAGGTCCGAAAACTTGCCTGCGATATCGTACAGATCGCCGACTTCTTTGAGCCGCTCTACGTAGGGCGGTTCCGGTGCTCGTGTAAGATCGATGCCTTTACGGTGATACATTCGTTCATTTTTCGTTCACGTTTGGGTCAGAGTCAAGATTGCTCTCGAACGTGCATCAGCGTCAGATGATTGGCTTGCTCGACTGTCAGGACGCCCTCGCGCAAAAGGTCCGCGATCATTCGAAGGGTGTCGTCACCTTCGAAATCGCAAAGAGCGCTCAGGTGATCAGCAAGGATGTCCGCTGGATCGGTCGAGATTGCGAGGCCGCGTTTATGAGCGAGGGATGCGACGATATCTGCTGCTGTGATCCGTGTGACAGTAGCGCTCATTTAGTAACGCTCAGGATATCGAGCGACCTTAGCCTATGTGATCGAGCCGTCGCGTGTGTCGAGAGAGTCCTCATAGAGCGCGCGAGCGGTCAGGACGGATATCCAAAGCTCCGCATCCTCGCTGTAACTCGTATCAAGGACATGCTTTTGCTCGTCAATCAACGTCGTGATCATCGCGCGCTTTTTGTCCGACATGTCAACAATCACTCCGGCATCTCGGTGCCTAGTCCAGTCAACGTTCTAGTGAGTCTAGCGCAACCTAAAAAAATGTAAAACAGGTTGTAGGCAACACGAGTTGGGCTGCGTTAATTTATGTCTTAAAGCGCATATTTGTTGCGGGATATGTCTCAGGGGTCATATTTTCGTCGGCGGTTTGACACGGGCTGGCCGACGGACCAATCATAATGTCACCACGCCGGTAACCAGTCCGGCACCCGTCTGATCAAGGTCAGGCGGTCGCTTGAGAGCGAGGCGCTGGCATGGTCGCCAGCACACGACGCCCAACATGGGCATGCGGCTGCGGTCGCGGTGGAGGGCTCCGAAACCAGCGTGGAAACGGAGCCCTCATAACACCTGGGAGGGGACGATGCGCTGGTTTCCGACAATGTCCGCAACAGGCTTCGCGTCGATCATATCTGACAGCGATGACGCGTCTAGCGGCAAGTGGATCGTCCCACAGCCGGGCCCGCTATGGGAGGAGATCGAGGACGCGGCGGTTGAAGGACGGCTGCTTGCGATCAAGAAAGCTCGCGATCATTCCGTGGCGCTCGTTTACTGTCGATCATCGGATGAGGAGACTGTTGCCAAGACGCTCACAATCTTGCGTGAGATCGGCGTCGAGGGCGAGCTGCGCTATAAAAGCGACCGAGCCACCGACCAGCGGCGGGATGAGTACCTGTACGATTCGGATGACTTCGGGCAGGTTCTAACGCTGAAACCACTATAGGACTTAACCATCTGGAGGTTGTGGAGCCCCTAGTTGATGCCTAACGCGGATAAACAACAAACCGACAGCTATAAAGATAACTGTCGGTTTTTCTGTCGGGTCCGCCAATTTTAGGCCGTTTTTACGCTTCATTGAATCGGGAAAAGCGTAATGAAATCAAACTGGTCGGAGTGGAGTGATTCGAACACTCGACCCCCACGTCCCGAACGTGGTGCGCTACCAGACTGCGCTACACTCCGTGACCAGTGGCGCTTCTATAGACCAGGCTTTTCCGATTAACAAGCGGGGCTGACAAAAAACTTTCATTTTTTACGGAAGTCATTAATCTCAAAGGGTTATCGGGAAAATAGCGCGCTTTTGCCGGGCATTTCGAATGATGGGCAATTCTGTTCCGGTTTGGCGCATTTGCCTTTTCTCCAGGGTTTTGATTGTGCCGTGGGAGCGGCAAGGGAACATCTGTGCCGGGCGCCTGAGTTGGCCAGGTGAAAAAGCGTTCAAATTGCCGTTTTCGCGGCGGCTGAGGTTAAAATCGTCTTTCCCTTTTGGCGCACAGCTTTTAAAGAAAGCCGGGAATTTCAGGGCAGGGGCGCGTCTGACGCCCTGCCGTTTTGAAAAAGGGACTGATGATGACGTTTCGCTTGATGCTCGCAGCCGGACTTGCCCTGGCGCTTGCGGGTTGCTCCACGACCAATACGGGCGGTTCTTCCGCGATTTCCGCAGCGCCGAGTGCGGTGGAAACACGCTGGGTTGGCCAGTCTGCCGGGGCGTTTTTCGCCAAGTTCGGCCCTCCGGTCAATGATGAGGCAAGCGGCTCTTCCACGGTCTACACCTGGCGCGGCGGCTTCAAGAACCGTTCGGTTCCCGCCACTTACGACAAGGGTGAGGATGGCAAACGCGGCAAGCTCGTAAAGCCGGCGCGCACGGAATATCTGCGCTGCGAAGTGCGCGTGACTGTCTCGGAAGATTACACCATCCGCTCGATCAAGCCGGTTTTCGACAAGCGTCTCGACAACGGCAAGACCTGGTGTGAGGAGTTTCTTGCGGGGAACTAACAGCATTTCATTCTGGAAATGCCGCGATAGTTACAAAATGCCGATGCGAGGGATCGCATCGGCATTTTTCATTACATCAGCTGTAAAAGGGATTGTACCTGGGTATTGACGATGGAAAGTGCCGTCGTTCCCAGTTGCTGCTGCGCTTGAAGCGCGCGAAGACGGCTGGATTCCTCGTCGAGATTGGTATCGACCATGTTGCCGACGCCGGTCTTGATGGCGTTTTGCAGATCCAGCGCAAATTCATGCTGGGTTTCCACGCGGTTGGCCTTGGCGCCCAGATCGCTCGCCACCACGGTCATGCGTTCGTTCATGGCGTCCACCACCTTGATCATGTCATCCAGTTCCTGCGTGGTGGTGGTGGTGGAAAGGCTGATCTCATCATAGCCGGTGCCAGCGGCGGTGCCGTTGAACACCACCCAGTTCTTGCTGGCGCCGATGGCGGTCGCGTAGCTGTTGCTGGTCAGAATGCCGTCATCGCCATCCTTGTCGTCCACGAGATAGTTCAGCGATGTGGTGCCGCTTTGGCCGTCAATGTCGTAATCGATGGTATCGACCTGCACATAGCCGGAATTATCCCGCTGGAAGGAACTGACGAGGCTGCGCGTCCCCAGATCGTTGTTGCTGGTTTTCTGCAACCAGTTCTCGCCGGAAAAGGTGGAGCTTTCGGCAATGGAGCGCAATTGCTCCTTCATGGCGGTAAGCTCGGTGTTGATCTTGTCGCGATCCACGCCCGATTCCCGTGCCATCACCAGCCGCGCTTTCATGTTGGACATGATGTCGGTGGAGGCCGACATGCCTTGAAAGGCCGTGTCCAGCACGCCCGCCGCCATGCTCAGCGCATCTTCGACTGCCTTCAGCGACCGGTTATCGGAGCGCATCGTCGTGGCGATGGACCAGTAGGCGGCATCGTCGGCAGCGGTTGCCACCTTGTAGCCACTGCTGACCCGCGCCTCGCTTTTATAGAGGCTGGCATCCGTATCCCTTAAGGCGCCAAGTGCGACATAGGCCGACACATTGGTATTCTTGCTCACCATACGCTTGACTCACTGGTGTAAAATAAACGCAATACAAAAGGCGTGCTTCCGCCAGACAGCCGCGTCCGGACGCCCCGAATTTGAATTTCCGAAGAATAATCCTGCCAATCGTCGCAATTTCGCAGGCAGGACCAAATTCTCTCTTTGCCGGAACAAAGCTCTGTCTCCCGGCGTGGACACACTCCTTCGCTCGCCGGACGCGAAGGCGCCAGGCGTTGTTTCCATTCAGATTTTTCCTGATCCCCAGGCTGGTTATTTTATAGAGCTATTAAGGTTAAGTCCCGCCCAATGAACGTGGTGAACGGGGAATTAAGCTTGAGAAAACTGCGTTAAGACTTGGGCCACTAACATGCGTCACTTCCGCAGCGAGCAGTTTCGCCAGCTCAACGCTTTTTCTGCGCAGGCTGATTTCAACCAGCGCCAAAGCACGCAAACTTATTGCATTCGGTAAACGGCGACGTCACCAACAGATTGCGCCCGCCTGTGTTGCCCCGGCTGTGCTGGACGCCTTGAAATCCGGGGCCTTCACGAAAAAAAAGAGGAATATGGCTGGGGCGCCTGGATTCGAACCAGGGGATGGCGGTACCAAAAACCGCTGCCTTACCGCTTGGCTACGCCCCAATGAAAGAGCGAAGCATCAGCCTCGCTCGCGGTGCAGCGCTCTTAGCAAAGCATCGCGGGGGCTGCAATCACCCTTTGGCAGTTTTTTGTGAAAGGAGGGCGGAAAAAACTTCGGAACGTTGCCGGTGGCTGCGGGTTGTCCCTGCAATTCCAAGCCAACCGAAGGAGAAAGACATGACGTCCATTACATCTGCCAAAATCCTTATTCTCGCCACTGATGGCTATGAGCGCTCGGAACTGCATGTGCCGCTGGAAAAGCTGCGGGAAAAGGGCGCGGAGGTGAAGATCGCCTCGCTGAAAAAGGAGCCGATCAAGAGCTGGGACGACAAGAACTGGGGCGACACGGTGGATGTGGATCTCACGCTCGATGAGGTTTCCGCATCCGGCTTCGATGCTCTGGTCATTCCCGGCGGCCAGATCAACCCGGATATTTTGCGTGCCGATGAGAAGGCCGTGCAGGTGGTGCGCGATTTCGTGGCCTCCGGCAAGGTGGTTGCCGCTGTCTGCCACGGTCCGTGGCTGCTGGTGGAGGCCGATGCGCTGCGCGGCCGCAAGGCCACCTCTTACCAGTCCATCCGCACGGATGTGAAAAATGCAGGCGCCAAATGGGTGGATGAAACGGTGGTTGCCGATCAGGGCATCATCACCTCGCGCAATCCGGGTGATCTCGATGCCTTCGTGGCAAAGATCGTCGAGGAGGTCGAGGAAGGCCGTCACGACCGCCGCGCCGCCTGATCTTGCTTTTGCCGGAAAGCCCTCTTTCTTCGGAAAGGGGGCTTTTATGCGTTTTCAAGGGCCGCGCCTTGCGGTAGCAGTAACGCAGAGGCGCCCATGGCCTTCATCGAGATCGAATATAAAGCGTGACAGAACTCTCCATCATGAATGCCGCCTGGCAAATTGCCGAAACCTACGAGCCCGCCCACGGAAAAGCCGTGCAGCTTGCGCCGGGCGTTGAGCGGGTCACGGCCAATAATATCGGCGCCATGACGCATCAGGGCACCAACAGCTATATTGTCGGCGAAAAATCGGTATGCGTCATTGATCCGGGGCCGGATGACGAGGCGCATTTCGAGGCGCTGCTCAAGGCGCTCGACGGGCGGGAACTCACCCATATTCTCGTGACGCATACGCATAAGGATCATTCGACGCTGGCACCGCGCCTTCAGGCGGCGCGGGGCGGACTTCTGGTGGCGGAAGGGCCGCACCGGCCCTCCCGGCCCTGCCATCCGGGCGAGACGAACCCTTTCGCCAAAAGCTCGCATTTCTCCTTCAGCCCGGATGTGACCCTTGCCGATGGCGAGGTTGTCGAAGGCGATGGATGGGCGCTGGAAACAGTGCTGACGCCGGGCCACGCGGCAAACCATGCCTGCTTTGCGCTGGCCGGCAGCGGGCTTCTGTTTTCCGGCGATCACATCATGGCCTGGGCGCCCACCGTGGTTGGTCCGCCGGATGGCTCGATGAGCGCCTATCTGAAATCCATGGACAAGCTGCTGGCCCGCGACGACCGATTCTATCTGCCCGGCCATGGCGGCCCGGTGCTGGAGCCGCGTGCGCTGGTCAGCGGAATGCGCACCCACAGGCTCATGCGCGAAGGGGCCATTCTCAATCGTTTGCGGGCGGGCGATACCACCATTGCCGCCATTGTCGATGGCATGTATCGCGGCATCGACCCGGCGCTGAAAATGCCCGCCGCCCTTTCGGTTTTTGCGCATATGGAAGACCTGGTCAGCAAGGGGCAGGCGCTGTGCGACGGACCCGCCTGCCTGGACAGCCAGTATTTTCCCGCGAAATAGTCTATTGAATTTATAGAAAACATGTGCCATGAATTTCCGGCGCGTGTCAGACGCCGCAAAGCCCGCCGGTTTTCCCGGCTGGCGGCACGGAAAACTCCCTTTTCCGGCCTTGTGAGAGATATTTGCTCTTTCCGCCGCAGCGCGTGAAAGGCAATTCCTGTTCTGTGCCGTCAAAAAGGCGGATAATTGCGGATATGGGAAGGCTATACCTTCCGACCTTCATTTATCCGGGATCAAGGCATGACATCGCAAAGCAGAATCGAAGCCGCGGCGGCGCTGGATGCGGCCTTCGCCACGCTCGACTTGCAAGCCCGCCTGCGGCTTGTGGCCACTTTAGGCGGGCGCGCCGTTTTCACCACCAGTCTCGGCATCGAGGATCAGGTCATCACCGCGGGCATTGCCCTTTCGGGGGCTGAGATCGAGGTTTCGACGCTGGATACCGGCCGTCTCTTCAAGGAAACCGCCGATCTGATCGGCGAAACCGAAGAGCGCTTCGGCATCACCATTCGCCGTTTCCATCCCGTGCAGGACGATATTGACGCCTATGCCGCCAAATATGGCCTGAACGGATTTTACGAAAGCGTTGAAGCGCGTCATGCCTGCTGTCATGTGCGCAAGCTTGTGCCGCTGGCCATGGCGCTTCAAGGTGCGGCCATCTGGGTCACGGGCTTGCGCCGGGGACAATCGGGCAATCGCGCCACCACGCCTTTTGCGGAATATGATGCCGAGCGCCAACTCATCAAGGTCAATCCGCTGGCCGACTGGTCGCTGGAAGACATTTCCGCTTATGTGGAGAAGGAAGCGGTGCCCACCAACCCGTTGCACAAGCGCGGCTATCCTTCCATCGGCTGCGAGCCCTGCACGCGGGCCATCAAGCCGGGCGAGCCGGAGCGGGCGGGCCGCTGGTGGTGGGAAAACGACGAGAAGCGCGAATGCGGCCTGCATGTGCCGGAAGCTGCACTTCCCTCGCTTAATTCCAGCGCCTTGTGAACACGTTTCCAATTCATCGCGCAGCCCATCTATCGGTGGTTCGACTCGCGCCAAGAGGGTAGAAAGACAATGGCCGTTTCGCCTTTGCCAGGAAGTCAGGTAATGCATTTGCATCAGTCAGAATTCGATCCGCATTCCAAGGATGCCGCCCCGCGCACGCCGCTCGACCCGCATCTGAAGGCGCTGGAAAACGAGGCCATCCATATTTTTCGCGAGGTTGCGGCAGAGTTCGACAATCCCGTCATGCTCTATTCCATCGGCAAGGACAGTTCCGTGCTGCTGCATCTGGCGCGCAAGGCCTTTTATCCGGGCCGGGTGCCGTTTCCGCTGCTGCACATCGATACCGGCTGGAAATTCAAGGAAATGATCGCCTTCCGCGACGAGATGGCCCGCCGCTACGATCTCGATCTGGTGGTGCACACCAATCCGCGCGGCAAAGCCGAGAATGTCACGCCTTTCAGCCACGGTTCGGCGCTTTATACCGACATCATGAAGACGGAAGCGCTGCGTCAGGCGCTGGATGCGGGCAAATACGATGCCGCCTTTGGCGGTGCGCGCCGCGACGAGGAAGCCTCGCGCGCCAAGGAGCGCATTTATTCCTTCCGCACGCCCGATCACAAATGGGATCCGCGCAACCAGCGCCCGGAATTGTGGAACCTTTATAACGGCATGATCCGCCGGGGCGAAAGCGTGCGCGCCTTCCCGCTGTCCAACTGGACGGAAGTGGACATCTGGCGTTACATCCAGGCGGAGAATATTCCGCTGGTGCCGCTCTATTTTGCCGCCAACCGGCCTTATATCGAGCGCGACGGCATGATGATCCTGGCCGAGGACGAGCGGCTGGAACTGCTGCCCGGCGAGGAAAAGAAGGAAGGCATGATCCGCTTCCGCACGCTCGGCTGCTTCCCGCTGACCGGCGCCATCCGGTCGCAGGCGGAAACGCTGGACGATGTGATTGCCGAGCTTGAAATCGCCACGGTGTCCGAGCGTCAGGGCCGCGCCATCGACCGCGACCAGTCCGGCTCCATGGAAAAGAAGAAACGCGAAGGATATTTCTGAGATGACCGCCAGCGCCAACTCCCTCGCCACCGCCGAGCCTCAGGTGGAAACCGCCGCCAAGCTTCGCGATACGCGCCCGCTGCGGCTCATCACCTGCGGCTCCGTCGATGATGGCAAGTCCACGCTGATCGGCCGCCTGCTTTGGGATACCAAGGCCGTCAAGGAAGACCAGGCCGCCACGCTCAAGCGTGACAGCGGCAAGCAGAACGATCTGGGCCTGCCGGATTTCGCGCTGCTGCTGGATGGTCTCCAGGCCGAGCGCGAACAGGGCATCACCATCGATGTCGCCTATCGCTATTTCGCCACCGACAAGCGCTCCTTCATCGTGGCCGACACGCCCGGTCATGAGCAATATACCCGCAACATGGCAACGGGGGCCTCCACCGCCGATCTCGCCGTGCTGCTGGTCGATGCCCGCGCCGGCATTCTCGAACAGACCCGCCGCCACGCCACCATCGCCTCGCTGATGGGCATCAAGCAATTCGTGCTGGCGGTCAACAAGATCGACCTCACCGATTACGACCGCGCCGGTTTCGAGGCGATTTCCAGCGAATTCCGCGAAATCGCGCTGACGCTCGGCGTGCGTCAGGTTACAGCCATTCCGATGTCGGCGCTGAAGGGCGAAAACGTCGTTTATTCCGGCAAAGCCGTCATGCCGTGGTATGACGGGCCGACGCTGGTGGAAACGCTGGAGCTTGCGCCGGTGCGCGGCGCGCAGTCCACGGGTTTCCGCCTGCCGGTGCAGCGCGTTTCCCGTCCGGGGGAAAGCTTCCGTGGCTATCAGGGCACGGTGGCCGGCGGGGCCGTCAAGCCGGGTGACAGTGTTGCCGTTCTGCCGTCGGGCGCCATTGCCAATGTCAAGCAGATCGTCACCTTCGATCTGGTGCGCAATGCCGCCGTGGCGGGGGATGCCATCACGCTGGTGCTGGACCGTCAGGTGGATGTATCGCGCGGCGACATGATCGTCTCGCTGGAAGCCCAGCCGCTGACCGGCCTTGCCTTCGATGCGCAGATCGTGGCGCTGCAACCGGGCGGCATCCAGCCCAACAAGCGCTACTGGCTGAAGAGCGGCGCACGACGCCAGCGCGTGCTGGTCACGCCCGTTTCGGCGCTGGAACTGAAGAGCGGCAAATGGAACCCCGCCACCAGCCTCGACATGAACGCCATCGGCAAGGTGCATCTCGATTTCGATGAAAAGGCGATTTTCGACCCTTACGAGCTGAACCGCGCCACCGGCGCCTTCATCCTGATCGATCCCGACACCAACAATACGGTGGCCGGCGGCATGATCACGGCCAAGCGCTCCGATCTCGGTGGTCTTCATGCGGAAGAGGGCAGGGTGATCCTGTCGCTGCCAGCCGATCTTGCCGACCAGATCATGGCCACCGAAATCATGGCCTCGCGCCGCGACGAGGTGGAAATGCGCCGCGTGACCGCTGCCCGCGCCCGCGACGTGCTGGACAAGCTCGATAGCTGAACGGCTTCGTGACTGCATACCGACTTACAGCGCCGTGCGTTTTATCAGCCTCCACAGTACACGACGCTGAGGCATGTGGCGTGGCCTACCCCCCTCTGCCTTGCCAGGCATCTCCCCCTCAAGAGGTGAGATTGCAATACGGACAAAGCGTCATTCTTCAATAAGTATTTGTGATGACGGCCTTTTTCAGGAATTTAGGCAGGGCCTTGATCTTGCCGATCTCCCCCCTTGAGGGGGAGATGTCCGGCAGGACAGAGGGGGGTAAACCACACGCAAAACCGTAGCGTCGTGTACTGTGATCAAACGCACAAAGGACGCGCCTGAAACTTTTGCTTGCACGCTTTTGCGGACCTGCGCTCAGCCCTTGCGCCGGGTTGAATCGCGCGCCACAAGCTCGAACCCCATATCCACGACCTTTTCGGAAACCCTGCCTTCGCGGGCGCGCAACACCATGTCGAGGCCCTTGTAGCCCAGCGCATAGAGTGGCGTGCGGATCGAGGTGAGGCTGGGCACGGTATAGGCCGCGAATTCGAGATCGGTGAAGCCGCATATGCCAAGCCGGTCGGGAACGGCAATGCCCCGTCGCTGGCATTCGAACAGGAAGCCGGTGGCGATTTCGTCGGTGGCGCAGAAAATCGCGTCCAGTTCCGGTTCGATTGCATAGAGCTGGTCCAGCACCGGTCCGGCTGCGGTAACGCCGGATTCGGCGCCGATCATCACCACCAGATCTTCCCGGTAGAGGCCTTCCTCCTCCAGCCGGGTCTGGAAACCGGAAAGCCGCATACGGACCGGAATATCGAGGCGCGAGGCAATGAAGGCGATGCGGCGATAGCCTTGCTGGCGCAAATGCTCGACCGCCGCCACGCCTGCGGCCGCGTTGTTGATGCCCACGGCCATGTCCACGGGCGGCAGGGAAATATCGATGAACTGCACCACGGGACAGGTGGTCTGGCGCAGAATATCCAGCACGACAGGATCGAGCTGTACGCCGCCGATGAGGATGCCCGTGGGGTTTTGGCCGCAAAACTGCTTGAGCTGGTAGATCTCCTCCTTGGGATCGTAGCGGGTATTGGCATATTGCAGGCGGATGCCGGTGCCGTGGGCACGATCTTCCAGCCCGCGCATGACGGGGGGAAAGACGCTGCTGCCGAGAAGCGAGGTCAACACGCCGACGAGATTGCTGTGGCGGCTGGCAAGCGCACGGGCGGCGAAATCCGGAACATAGCCGGTTTCCTCCACCGCTTTCAGGATCGTCTCGCGCAGATGCGGCGAGACTTTTTCCGGCTTGTTCAGCGCCCGCGAAACGGTGATGGGACTGACCCCCACCTTCTGCGCAACCTCCGTCAATGTAATCTTGCTCGATGTCTTGCGTGAATTTTTCAAGCTGCCCCACCCTTGCATGTGCCCCCCTTGCTTTTCTCGCCCCCAGAGCATTGTCACGAAAACGTCTTGCGTAACGGCGCAAAGCGGCTCTGAGCTTCTGTTTTCCCGCATTTCCGGACGGAAAACCGTGACTACACTTATCCTGGAAATGCTCCAGGCCTTTGCAGGATGATTCCCGTCTCTCCCTCCTGTCCGGCTCCGACCTTTGCAGGAAATTGCTATTTTTTGAACATTTTATTTTTCTGCAAAGGCTTTTGCCGGTGGAGAGCACTCCAGACGCTGGCGGCAGGGTTTCTATTGCGCGCAGTTGCGCCTACACTTACCGCGTCGTTTCTGCGTTTATCAAACGCAGTTTCTCCCGGAGTTTTCCTATGGTGCCTGTTGCATGACGCTGCGCTATGTTCGTCCGGTTTCAGCCGCGGCGCGGCTGGCGCGGCGGCTTTCGGCCTTTGCGGTGCTGATGCTGCTTCTGGGCTGGCTGCTCTATCGTTTCGGCACGCTACAGACGCCGAATTTCGTGGCGCTGGTGCTTGTCGCCGCTGCTCTTGCCGCCCTGTCCGTGCTGCTGGCGCTGGCGGGGCTGTGGCGTTTGTGGCAGGTGGGGGCGGAAGGTGGGGTTGCCGCGCTCAGGGCATTGGTGCTGGCCGCCCTGCCGCTTTGCGTGCTGGCCTTTGCCGTGCTGCGCTATCAGGATTATCCGCCGCTTTACGAGGTGGCAAGCGATCCGGCGGATGCGCCGGACTGGATCGATACGCCGCTTACGGCGCAGAAATGGCTGCCGCGACCGCCATCGCGCCTTGCCGCCCAAGCGGGCCTCCAGCGGGCGGCCTATCCGGAATTGACGGTGCGCCGCTATGATGGCGCGCTGGACCGCGTCTATCAGGTGGTCATGCAGGTGGCGGCAGCGCAGCGGCTGACGATAACCGAAAGGCGGGGCTTGCGCCACGCCCAGCCGGAGCTGCAATTGCGCAACAGCCTGCAAGCCCCCGCCATCATTCCCGTGCCGAGCCCTCGGGGCGTTTCCCCGTCTGCCGCCGAGCCGCTGCCCGCCGCGCCGCAAAAGGCGCCCGTGCCGCAGCCACGGCCCGCCTCTGCGGCGGCTGCCATCATCCCCGCCGACGTTGTGAATATCCAGCAACCCGATGACGGCGAGCCGGAAGGCGTGGTGCGCCTGCAAGGCGTCACGCGCCAACGGCTTCTGGGCCTGCCCTTCGATCTCGTCATCCGCCTGCGCGAGGAAGAGGAAACGGTGCTGGTGGATATGCGCGTGGCAAGCCGTTTCGGGCCGCATGATCTCGGCTTTTCAGCCGCCATCGCCGAAAGTTTTCTCGATGCGCTGGACGCCGAATTGCTGGGTATTGCCAAAAATCGGTAAGTCGCAATTTTCTGCCAAACGCCGTTTTCAGCGTAAATCCACCTTGCATAGCGGGGTTTGACGCAAGAACCCGGTTGCGGATCAGCCTTTGCATAACCCGGATTTTGCTATTTTTCGGCCACGATTGACTAAATCTACTAGTTTAGTAGCCTTCAGGAGCAAGAGAGATGGAGGCATGTGCTGATGAAACTTTGGACGAAACTGGGTGTGGCGGCGCTGGGACTTTCGCTGGCCGTGGCAGGGGTTGCGCCCGCATTGGCCGATACCAAGCTTCTCAACGTGTCCTACGATCCGACGCGGGAATTCTACAAGGCCTATAACGCCGCCTTCGCCAAACACTGGAAGAGCGAGACGGGCGAAACCGTGACCATCCAGCAATCGCATGGCGGCTCCGGCAAGCAGGCCCGCTCGGTCATCGACGGGCTGGATGCCGATGTCGTGACGCTGGCGCTGGAAGGCGATATCGACGCCATTGCCAAGGAAACAAAAAAAATCCCGGCAGACTGGCGCAAGCGCCTGCCCAACAATTCCTCGCCCTATACCTCCACCATCGTTTTCCTGGTGCGCAAGGGCAACCCCAAGAACATCCATGACTGGCAGGATCTGGTGAAGGGCGACATCCAGATCGTCACCCCCAATCCGAAAACCTCAGGGGGCGCGCGGTGGAACTATCTGGCCGCCTGGGCCTGGGCCTATAAACAGTTCAACGGTGATGAGCAGAAGGTGCGCGACTACGTGGCCGAGATCTACAAGCGCGCCCCCGTGCTGGATACCGGTGCGCGCGGCTCCACTGTCACCTTCGCCCAGCGCCAGATTGGCGACGTGCTGATTGCCTGGGAAAACGAAGCCTATCTCGCCAAGGAGGAGTTCGCCTCCGATGATTTCGAGATCGTCGTGCCCAAACTCTCCATTCTGGCCGAGCCGCCGGTGACGGTGGTGGACGGCAATGCCGATGCCAAGGGTACGCGCAAGGTGGCGGAAGCCTATCTTACCTATCTCTATTCCGCCGAGGGCCAGACGATCGCGGCGAAGAATTTCTACCGCCCCTCCAAGCCCGAACTGGTGCCCGCCGATGTCAAGCCGCTGCCCAAGCTTGAGCTTGTCAGCATCGACGACCCGATCTTTGGCGGCTGGGCCAAGGTACAGCCGCAGCATTTCGGCGATGGCGGCATCTTCGACCAGATCTACAAGCCCGGCAAATAATCGGGACATTATCTCCGGCATCGACACCCCGGCGGCTTTTGCCCGCCGGGGTGTCTTGCCGGTTCGTTTCATGGCATAAACAAAAAGACGGGGACATGACGACAGGCAGTTTCATGAGTAAATGGCGCCAGCCAAGCATCCTGCCGGGTTTCGGGCTGACGCTCGGCTACACGATTTTCTATCTCACCATCATCATCCTCATTCCGCTGGCCGCGCTTGTCTGGCGCTCCAGCAGCATTGGCTGGGCCGAGTTTGCCGCCCTTGCCACCGACGAGCGCACCGTGCAGGCGCTGAAGGTCAGTTTCGGCTGCGCGCTGATTGCCGCCGCCGTCAATGTGGTGTTCGGCACGCTGACGGCCTGGGTGCTGGTGCGCTACCAGTTTCCCGGCCGCCGCCTGATGGATGCCATCATCGATCTGCCCTTTGCGCTGCCCACGGCGGTTGCGGGCATTGCGCTTGCCGCGCTTTACGCGCCCAAGGGCTGGGTGGGGGCGCTGTTCCAGCCGCTGGGGCTGAAAATCGCCTTCACGCCGCTTGGCATCGTCGTGGCGCTGGTCTTCGTGGGCCTGCCCTTCGTGGTGCGCACCGTGCAGCCGGTGATGGAAGAGATCGACCGGGAGGTGGAGGAAGCCGCCGCAACGCTTGGCGCCAACCGCTTCCAGACCATCACCCGCGTGCTGCTGCCAGCGCTGGTTCCGGCCATTCTCACAGGCTTTGCGCTGGCCTTTGCGCGGGCGGTCGGCGAATACGGCTCGGTCATCTTCATTGCCGGCAATATTCCCTATGTCTCGGAAATCGCGCCGCTGCTGATCGTCATCCGGCTGGAGGAGTTCAATTATGCGGGCGCCACCTCCATTGCCTGCATCATGCTGATCATCTCCTTTGTCATGCTGCTCGTCATCAACCTGCTGCAATTCTGGAGCCGGAGGAGATACAGCAATGTCCGCTAATCCCACCCCGCGCTTTCGCGATGCGGCCAGCGAAACGCTGCCGTGGAAAATCATCTTCACCGTCATCAGCATCGTCTTTCTGGCGCTGGTGGTGCTTTTGCCGCTCGCGGCCGTCTTCGTCGAGGCCTTCCGCAAGGGGCCGGCGGCGTTTTTCGAGGCGATCTACGAGCCCGATGCCATGGCGGCAATCACGCTGACGCTGACGGTGGCGGCCATTGCCGTGCCGCTCAACCTCGTCTTCGGCGTGGCGGCGGCCTGGGCCATCGCCAAGTTCGAATTTCGTGGCAAGACCTTCCTCATCACGCTGATAGACCTGCCGTTTTCGATTTCTCCGGTCATTTCCGGCCTTGTCTATGTGCTGCTTTTCGGTTCGCAAAGCGTGCTTGGCCCCATTCTCAAATCCTGGGGCATCGAGATCATCTTTGCCGTTCCGGGCATCGTGCTGGCCACGATTTTCGTGACCTTCCCCTTCATCGCCCGCGAACTCATTCCGCTGATGCAGGAGCAGGGCTCGGGCGACGAGGAGGCGGCCTTGTCGCTTGGCGCCACCGGCTGGCAGACCTTCTGGTATGTGACACTGCCCAATATCAAATGGGGCCTGCTATACGGCGTGCTGCTGTGCAATGCCCGCGCCATGGGCGAGTTCGGGGCGGTTTCGGTCGTCTCAGGCCATGTGCGGGGGCTGACGGAAACCATGCCGCTGCATATCGAGGTTCTCTACAACGAATATAATTTTGCCGCCGCCTTTGCGGTTGCCACGCTGCTGGCACTGCTCGCTCTCGTCACGCTGGCGCTCAAGACCGTTCTTGAGCTTTACTACGGCGACGAGATCTCCGCTGGCCGCAAGCATTGAGGTTTGATCCATGGACGTCTCCATCAGAAACATCCGCAAGGAATTCGGCAAGTTTCCGGCCTTGCACGGGCTGTCGCTCGACATCGGCTCAGGCGAGCTGATCGCGCTGCTCGGCCCCTCCGGTTCCGGCAAGACCACGCTTCTGCGCCTGATTGCCGGTCTCGAACAGCCCACGGAAGGCCAGATCTTCTTCGGCAAGGAGGATGCATCGCTCAAAAGCGTGCAGGAGCGCAATATCGGCTTTGTCTTCCAGCATTACGCGCTGTTTCGCCATATGACGGTGGCCGACAACATTGCCTTCGGCCTCAAGGTGCGGCCCAAGGCCACGCGCCCGCCTGCGTCCGAGATCAGAAAGCGGGTGTCCGACCTTCTCGACATGGTGCAGCTTTCCGGGCTGGAAAAGCGCTATCCCAGCCAGTTGTCCGGCGGGCAAAGGCAGCGCGTGGCGCTGGCGCGCGCCATGGCCATCGAGCCCTCGGTGCTGCTGCTGGACGAACCCTTCGGTGCGCTGGACGCCAAGGTGCGCAAGGAACTGCGCCGCTGGCTTCGCGAATTTCACGATCGCACCGGCCACACCACCTTTTTCGTCACCCACGACCAGGAAGAGGCGCTGGAACTGGCCGACCGGGTGGTGGTGATGAGCCAGGGCAAGGTGGAGCAGGTGGGCACGGCCGATGACGTTTATGACCGTCCCAACAGCCCCTTCGTCTTCTCCTTCATTGGCGAATCCTCGCATCTTCCTGTCTCGGTCAAGGATGGCGTCCTCACCTGTCTTGGCCAGCCCACCGGCATTCGGGATTCGGGCGCGGACGGCGAAGGCACGCTGTTTTTCCGCCCGCAGGACGTGGCGCTTGCGCAGGAGGGTGCAGCACTTTCCGGCAAGGTGACGGCCAGCCGCCGCCTGGCAGGCACCCGCATTGCCGAACTCGATGTTTCTTCCGGCAACGGTGCGGCCCATCACATCGAAATCGAGGTGCCGCTGGATGCCGAAGTCGCAATCGGCAGGGAGCTGTATTTCAGGCCCACCCAGTGGAAGCTGTTCCGGACGTAAGGGACGCGGCTTCCCTCATATATCGGATGTTTTACGCGCCTGCGTGCGCTGAGTGCGCAGCGCGTCGGCAAGAAAGGGGCGGGAGAGGCCGTGATAGAGCGGCTCCGGCGCCAGAAGCCGTGAGGTGGCATAGCCCAGCATGGCGGCGGCCATGATGGCGATGGCGCCCTCATGGTTTGCCGTCATTTCCAGAATAATGACGAAGGCCGTCATGGGGGCCTGCACCACACCGGCGAAATAGCCTGCCATGCCCAGAATGGCGCCCAGCGTGATGCTGGAGCCGAGCAGGGCGGCGATGGTGCTGCCAAGGCCCGCGCCCACCGAAAGCGAGGGAGCGAAAATGCCGCCGGGAATGCCGGAAATCATGGTGAGAAACGAGGCCGCCAGCTTTTCCACGACGTAAAACAGCGGCAGTGCATTGCCTTCCACGGCAGAACGGGCCTGTTCATAGCCCGTGCCATAGGTCAGCCCGCCGGAGACGATACCAATGACGGCCACCGCAAGCCCGCAAAGCGCGGCGATGAGGATTGTCTGGCGCTGCGGGTTGGGCCGCATCTGCACGAAGCGGCGGATGCGGCGGCTGGCATAAAGTGCTCCGGCGCTGAAAAGCGCCCCGAGCGTCCCTCCACCTATGCCGCACAGTGCCACCAGCCCCCACTCCCGGAGGCTGCCGGCCCCCAGATCGGCCGTGCCGAAATAGGTATAGCTGCCCACCAGCGCCAGGGCCGAAAGACCGGACAGGATCACGGCAATCAGCACCAGGCCGTTGACCCGCGCCTGATAGCTCTTGCCCATTTCCTCGATGGCAAAGACGATGCCTGCCAGCGGCGTATTGAAGGCCGCTGCAATGCCCGCCGCCGAACCGGCCAGAATGAGCCCGTTGGCATGGTTGAGCTTGCCGAGCCTTGCCGCCAGCAGCATGACGGAGGCGCCGACCTGCACGGTGGGGCCTTCACGCCCGACAGAGCCGCCGCACAACAGGCCAAGGGCCGTCAGCAGGATCTTTCCCGCCGCGATGCGCGGCGAAAGCAGCTTTGCGCGGGCGGCTGGATCATCCACCAGCCGCGCCGCCATGGCCTGGGGAATGCCGGAGCCCTGCGAGGCTGGAAAATAACGCGCCGCCAGAAAGGCCGACAGCGCAAAGCCGCAAGGAGCCAGCACAAGCGGCAGCAGAAAACTGTAAGCGCCGAAGGCCAGCCCCTGGTGGAAAAGCCCCTGCGCCTTGTCCGCAAGCCATGCGAAGCCAACGCTGATCAGCCCGATGCAGCCAGCCCCCAGCCAGAACACCACACGCATCCTCCACACCCGCATGGAACCGCCAAGAGCACGGGAGCGACGCAGAAATCGGGATTTGCGGGGCATGGAAGGCCTTTCTTCGAAGGGGCGGCAAAGGGCTGACACCTGCGACTTTCTTTCGGTCCTTTGCCACCAAAACATGCCGGCCGCTTGATTTTCTCGCATGTTCCGGTTTTTAAGGATCACATTCACGTGAAGTTTACAGATCAATGGCAAAAGCGTTTGTGTATGCGCAGGGCCTAAAAGAAGAGGCGAGGCGGACAGGCGCTTGACTGCTGCGGGTTTAATGGCTGGAGGCTGAGGAATTTCATGGGTCTTTCTCTGGTCTTCGGGGCCGCCGCCCTGCGCCGCACGAGCGTGCGGTTGCGTCACCGGGTGGAACTTGGCGCGCAAGGCGATCTTGCCATGGCACGGCTTCTGGTGCGCGGACAGGATGAGGCAACTGCGGGCCTGGTGGGGCTTGGCGACAAGCATCTGTTCTTTTCCGAAAGCGGTGACGCCTTTCTGATGTATGGCCGCCGGGGCAAGAGCCTCGTGGTGCTGTTCGATCCGGTTGGCCCGCGCGAGGCCTGGGGGCCGCTGGTCCTGCGTTTTGTGCGCCATGCCCGCAGCATTGGCTGCCGCCCGGCCTTTTATCAGGTCTCTCCACATTTCCTGCCCGTGGCCGCCGATGTCGGGCTGAAGCTTTTCAAGCTTGGCGATCAGGCGCTGGTGGATCTCAAGGGCTTCGACCTCAAGGGTGGCGACTGGCTGAAGCTTCGCCGCTCCATCAATCGCGCCGAGCGTGACGGGCTGGAATTTTCATGGCTGCCCGCCTCGTCCGTGCCGCAGGTGATGGATGAGCTGGAACAGGTATCCGAGGCATGGCTTGCCCATCATCAGGCCGCGGAAAAGGGCTTTTCGCTTGGCACCTTCCGGCGCGATTACGTGGCAGCCCATCCGGTGGCCATCATCCGTCAGGAAGGCCGCATCGTGGCCTTCGCCAATATCCTCACCACCGATACCAGAAAAGAGGCCTTCATCGACCTCATGCGCCACCGCCCCGGCACGCATCGTGGCATGATGGACCTGCTCTTCGTCAAGATCATGCTGCATCTGAAGGTGGAAGGCTTCGAGCGCCTCAATCTCGGCATGGCCCCGCTTTCCGGCCTGTCGGACCGCCCCTCAGCGCCGCTCTGGCACCATCTCGGCCGCTTCGTCTTCGAAAACGGCGAACGCTTCTACAATTTCAAAGGCGTGCAGGCCTTCAAGGCCAAGTTCGACCCCGACTGGCAGCCCCGCTATCTCGCCATAAGCCATGGCAAGGCGCTGCTGCCGGTGCTGGCCGACACCGCGCTCCTGATCGGCGGCGGGGTGAGGGGGCTTTGGCGGCGCTGACGGTCTGGATGAGCCAGCCTGCTACCGGTCACTGACTTCCCAATTCGGATTGATCCACGGCTCCTGATTGGAGCGGGCGAGCGGTTGCTTGCCGAGAATATGGTCGGCGGCTTTTTCGCCGGTCATGATCGATGGGCTGTTGAGATTGCCATAGGTGACATGCGGGAAGATGGAGCTGTCGGCCACGCGCAGGCCTTCGACGCCGATGACTTTGGTGGTCGGGTCCACCACGGCGAACGGATCGTCGGCACGGCCCATTTTGCATGTGCCGCAGGGGTGATAGGCCCCCTCCAGATGTTCGCGCAGGAAAGCGTCGATCTCCTCGTTGGACTGCACCTTCGGGCCCGGCGCGATTTCCCCGCCCATATAGGGAGCGAAGGCGGGTTGGGAAAAGATTTCCCGTGTCACCCGCACCGCATGACGGAATTTCACCCAGTCCTCCGGGTCGCTCATATAGTTGAAGCGCAGCACCGGCGCGTCCTTCACGTCGGGCGAGCGCAGCGTCACCGAGCCGCGCGATTTCGACATGTTATAGCCGACATGCGCCTGAAAGCCGTGGCCTTCCGCTGCCGATTTGCCATCATAGGAAACGGCGATCGGCAGGAAGTGATATTGAATATCCGGCCATTTGACCCCCGCCGCAGAGCGGATGAAGGCGGCTGCCTCGAACTGGTTGGAGGTGCCGAGCCCCTTTTTCAAAAACAGCCATTGTGCTCCCACCACGCCTTTCCAGAACCAGTTGTTCTTTGAATGCAGGGTAATGGGCAGTTTCGAGCGGAACTGGTGGTAATATTCCAGATGGTCTTGCAGGTTCTGGCCAACGCCGGGACGATCCGCCACCACGTCAATGCCCATCTCCTTGAGATGCGCCGCCGGACCGATGCCGGAGAGCAGCAGGATTTTCGGCGAGTTGAAGGCCGATGCCGCCAGGATTATCTCGCGGTTTGCCCGGATCACCTCGATTTTGCCGCCAATCTCCACCTCGACGCCCACGGCCTTGCGGCCATCGAACACCACGCGCTGCGCATGGCAGCGGATCAGGCGGCAGTTCCCGCGTTTCAGCGCCGGTTTCAGATAGGCATTGGCCGCAGACCAGCGGCGGCCCTGCCAGCTCGTCTGCTCCATCAGGCCGAAGCCTTCCTGCTGGCCGCCGTTATAATCCTCCGTCACCGGAAAACCGGCCTGCCGTCCTGCCTCGATAAAGGCCTTGTAGAGCGGGTTTTTCACCTCGCCACGCCGCACATGCAAGGGGCCGTCCGTGCCGCGCCAGCCGTCCTCGCCGCCATGGGAATGCTCCATGCGCTTGAAATAGGGCAGCACATCCGCATAGGCCCAGCCGGTGGCGCCGAGTTCCTCCCAGCGGTTGAAGTCCTCCGCATGGCCGCGCACATAGACCATGCCGTTGATGGAGGAAGAGCCGCCAATCACCTTGCCGCGCGGCGCAATCATCCGCCGATTGTCGAGATGCGGCTCCGGCTCCGACATGTAACCCCAGTTATAGCGGTCCATGTTCATCGGGTATGCAAGTGCCGCCGGCATCTGCACGAAGGGGCCGATGTCCGAGCCGCCGAATTCCAGCACGATGACCGTATGTTTGCCATCCTCCGACAGCCGGTAAGCCATGGCAGACCCTGCCGAGCCGGAACCGATGATGACGAAATCTGCCTGATTCATGATGGTTTGCATCTTTCTGGATGGGCAAGTTCTTTGATATGGCTTGTCCTGGCAGACTGCGCCTCAATAGGGTGCCTCGCACTTGCCCATGCCCACATAAACCGTCTTCAGCTCGGAATAATGCGTTAGCGCCTCGGCCGAATTCTCGCGGCCGAAGCCGGATTGCTTGGAGCCGCCGAAGGGGATTTCCACGGGGCAAAGATTATAGGTGTTGATCCACAGCGTCCCCGCTTCCAGCTGGTCCACCACGCGGTGGGCGCGGCTAAGGTCGGCGGTGAACACCCCGCCCGCAAGGCCGAATTCGGATGCATTGGCGCGGGCGATAACCTCTGCCTCGTCGTCGAAATCCAGCACGCACATCACCGGCCCGAAGATTTCCTCCCGCGCAATGGTCATGTCATCGGTCACATCGGCAAAAATCGTCGGCTGTACGAAGGCGCCCTGACCGGGCACCGTATCGGGAATGCCGCCGCCGGTGATGAGGCGTGCGCCTTCCGCCTTGCCCTTTTCCATATAGGCCAGCACTTTTTCCCGCTGCGCAAAGGACACGAGCGGCCCCATCTGGGTTGCCTCGTCCTGCGGATCGCCAAGGATGATCGCTTCAGTCCGCGCTCTGGCGCGGGCGAGGAATTCCTCCTTGATGGCGCGATGCACGAAGACGCGGGTGCCATTGGAGCAGACCTGCCCGGTGGAATAGAAATTGCCGAGCATGGCGCCGGAAACCGCGCTGTCAATATCGGCATCGTCAAACACGATCAGCGGCGACTTGCCGCCCAGTTCCATGGTGACATGCTTGAGATGTCCCGCCGCCGCTGCCGCCACCTTGCGGCCCGTGGGCACCGAGCCGGTCAGCGAAACCTTGGCAATATCGGGATGATTGACCAAAAGCGGCCCTGTCTCCCGGTCGCCCTGAATGACATTGTAAAGCCCCTTCGGCGCGCCGGCCTCGATCAGGATTTCGGCAATCTTCAAGGCGCCAAGCGGGGTGACTTCGGAAGGCTTGAAGATCATGGCATTGCCCGCGGCAAGCGCTGGCGCGCCCTTCCAGCAGGCAATCTGCTGCGGATAGTTCCAGGCGCCAATGCCCACGCACACGCCAAGCGGCACGCGCTTTGTATAGGCCCAGTCACCGCCCAGCGGGATATGCGCGCCGTTGAGCGCGGTGGCTGCAATGCCGCCGAAGAATTCAAAGGCATCGGCGCCCGATGTCGGGTCTGCGATGAGGGTTTCCTGAATGGGCTTGCCGGTGTCCAGCGTTTCCAGTTCCGAAAGTTCGCGGTTGCGCTCGCGCATGATCGCGGCGGCCGCTTTCAGCACCCGCCCGCGTGCGGTGGGGGAAAGGGCCGCCCATTCCTTCTGCGCCCGCTTTGCCGAGGCGATGGCGCGCTCCACGATGGCGGGCGTTGCGGCGTGAAGGCGGGCGATCACCTCACCGGTGGCGGGATAAATGCTCTCGATCAGGCTGCCGGAAGTGTCTTCCACATATTGGCCATCGATGAAGTGAGAGGCTTTGGGCTGGGCTTTCATAGTCGTCTCCGCGCCGTTTGGCGTTCAGGAATGAAGGGCGATATTGGCCAATTGGCCGCGCACATAATCTTCCACAAGCATGACGGATTGTTCGATGCTCAGTGGCACGGCCCCGAGGCTTTGGCGCAGGTAAAGCCCGTCGATCATGGCGGCGGCGCCTTCGGCAATCCGTTCGGCCTTTTCGCGCGGGCACAGGGCGGCAAGTGCGGCCAGCAGGTTGGAGCGCAGGCGTCTTGCGTAAAGCGCCAGCAGGCGGCGGGTTTCTTCCGAACGTTGCGCTTCGGAGTAAAAGGCAAGCCAGGCGGCCACGGTTTCCGGCGCGAACTGGTCTGCCTTGAAGCTGACGCGGATGATGGCTGAAATGCGCGCGCGCGGCGTGGGCGCCGCCTTGAGCGCCGCCACGCCATCTGAACGAAGCTGTCGCAAAAGCGAGCGGATCGTCTCGATCAGCAATTGCTCCTTGGAGCCGAAATAATGATGTGCCAAGGCGGGAGAAACCCCGGCATTGCGGGCAATTTCCGACATGGTGACGGAAAGCGAGCCGTGATGGCCAATCGTCTTCAGTGCAGCCTCCACCAGCGCCTTGCGCCTGAGCGGCTCCATTCCCAGTCTGGGCATGTCATGCTCCTTCGTTTCGGCCAGAATAAAGTTGATTGACTGCTCAATCAATAAAAAATGCGCCCTCTTGCCCTCCCTTTGCGCCTCCGATCCGGTGAAACGTCACCAAAGTTTCATATTGGCGAAAGGAATTATTGAGCCTTGCGGCCCACAATCGGTGCGGATCGCTCTCACTGCGCCCTGCGGCGCAATCGGGTTCGCGAGCAGGTTGGGTTCGTTTTCATGTTCGGTTGCGTTTGCGCGGCGCGCGCGGCCGGGAGATTTTCATGACGAGAATTGTTGCGGCCGATGTCGGCCTTTTGCGGCGCTATACCAGCGATCAGCTGCTGACCCTTGCCAAGGCCGTGGTGGAAACGGCCTTTCAGCCGATCGTGGAGGTACAGACGGGGGCGGTCTTCGGCCACGAGGCGCTGATGCGCGGCCATGACCGCATCGGCTTCGATACGCCGGTCGATCTTCTCGATCAGGCCGAAAGTGCGGGGCAATTGCTGGCGCTGGAGCAGATGCTGACCAGCCGGGCGCTGGCCAAATTCGCCAGCCTGCCTGACAGCGCTGACAATACGCTGTTTCTCAATCTCGACCCGCGCCTGATCTGCCAGGGCAGTCAACTGGTGGAGGCGCTGCTTGCGCATCTGCGCGCTGCCCAGCTTGCGCCCTCGGCCATCTGCTTCGAGCTTTCCGAGCGGCTGGACAATACCGGCATGGCGGAGTTTCCGGCGCTGGTGGCGCAATTGCGCAGCGCGGGCTTCAAGCTTGCCATCGACGATTTCGGCGTCGGCCACGGCGAAATGAAGCTGCTCTGCGACTATCCGGTGGATTACCTGAAGATCGACCGGCATTTCATCTGCGGCCTCGACCATAGCCCGCGCAAGCGGCATCTGGTGAAAAACATCGTGCAGACGGCGCATGTTCTGGGCGTGCGCGTCATTGCCGAAGGCATAGAGACAGAGGGCGAATTCATTGCCTGCCGCGATCTCTGCGTGGATCTGGTGCAGGGCTGGCACATTGCCCGCCCCACAACCCATCTCACCGAATTGCTGCCGGCCTATCCGCATCTGAAGGAAGCGGGGCAGACCACGCGGCGCATTGGCCAGTCGCTGGATGAAATCCTCATTCGCCGACAGGTGGAAATGCTGCCTGCCGTTTACGAAAACGACAGTATCGACAGTGTTTTCGATCTTTTCCGGCGCAATCCGCGCCAATCCTTCTTTCCGGTTCTCAACGCCAATGGCGAGCCGCGCGGCGTGATCCATGAAGTGCATCTGAAGGAATATATCTATCAGCCCTTTGGCCGGGATCTGCTGAAGAACAAGGTCTATGAACGCACCGTCTCGCATTTTGCCGAACGCGCGCCCGTCATCGGGCTGGATGCCGATGCCGACCGGCTGATGTCGATTTTCGCCAATATGGAGGGGTCGGATTGTGTGCTTCTCACCGAAAACATGCGCTATGCCGGGGTGATTTCGGCCGCCTCGCTGATCCGCATCATCAACGAAAAGCAGTTGAAAAATGCCCAGGACCAGAACCCGCTGACCGGGCTTCCCGGCAACCGCGCCATTCGCGATTTCATGCAGCAGGCTGGCCGTGACAGCGATGGCACGCGCCATTTCTGCTATTGCGATTTCGACCACTTCAAGCCCTTCAACGATCATTACGGCTTTCATCTGGGCGATCACGCCATTTCGCTGTTTGCAGCGCTGATGCGCCGTTACTTTTTCTCGGCGGATGTGTTTCTGGGGCATGTGGGCGGCGATGACTTCTTCATCGGCGTCACCGACTGGTCGCGCGAGGAGCTGACGGAAATCCTTGACCGGCTGCTCTCGGATTTCCACGAGGATGCGGTTGCGCTCTATGCGCCCGAAGACCGCGCCCTTGGCCGTATTCGCGGCGAGGACCGCCATGGCGTTTCGCGCGATTTTCCGCTGATGCGCTGCTCCATCGGCGTGCTGGAATTGCCGGAAGGGCTGGTGATCGACGATGCCAGCCGCCTGTCTGCGGAAATCGCCGCCATCAAGAAGGGCGCCAAGGACAGCGAAAGCGGCCTCATGCTCTCCGGCATCGGGCACGCATCCGGCAGGCTGTGATCGGCCCGGCACGAAGCGGGGATCATGCTTCAAAAAGCGCTCTGATGACGGCGCAAACGCCCGCTCGCAAGCCCCCGGCAGGCTTTGCGGGATAGATCGGGCAGGGCCCATGCTGTCTCATGCTTCAGGAGGCTGCATGGCCCTGCCTTACGAGAACCCCCGTATTCTTGCGGGGAAATGGATTGCCAATGCCCGATTTGCCGCCTGCCTCCGCCGCCGAACATCTTGCCGCCGGCATAACGCATTACAAGGCGGGCGCGCTCGCAGAGGCGCTTGCCGGGCTGAAGGCCGCCCTTGCCCTGCCGGGCGATCATGCGGGGCAGGCGCATATGCTTTGCGCCAATATTCATCTGAAGCAGGAAGACAGGCTGGCCGCAGCCAGCCATTTTCTGGCCGCCGGGCGGCTTATCCCGCAGGAAGCGCAGAAATTTTCAGCTTTTGCCGCACGGCTCTATCTGCAATCAGGCAGGGCAGACCTGCTGGGTGCCGTGGCGGTTGAGGTGGCCAAAAGCCAGCCCCCTGGCGCAGACCTTGTGAAGGACATGGCCGATGCCCTGCTGAAAGCGGGACATCATGGCGAGCTGGAAGCGCTTTTTCCCTTTCTCGACATGGGCAATAACTGGCATTTGCAACTGGTCAGCGGTTATTACCAGACCATGCGCCGCCACGATGCGCTTCGCCAGCTGCTGCTTGCCCGCTACGAGGCCACGCCCGACGACAGTTTCGTGGCCATGCTTTATTTTACGATGGCACGCTCGCAGCTGATCTTTCCCGCCATGCGGCAATGGCAGGACATGGCTGACCTTTTACAAGAGCAATCCCAGGAAAAGCGGGCGAAGGAAAACGCGGTGGCGGCGGAAATCCTTTATCGCGATCCGCCGCTGACGCGCTGTTACTGGAGCGATGATCCGGCCATTCTGGCAAGCCCGTCCGGCGCCATCGACCAGCTGCGCAAGCGCCTTTCCGCGCTGCGCCCGCGCCGGAAGGTGCGCCCGGCGAATGAAAAATTGCGGATCGGCTATGTGTCCAGCGATCTCTACAACCACGCCACCATCTATCTGCTCTACGATGTGTTCGTGGCCCATGACCGCAGCCGTTTCGACATTACCTTTTTCTGCAATACGCCCGCCGCTGCGCGGCAGGCGCAAAAGGGCTGGGACCCGGTGCTGCAAGCGGAAATCCTGCCGGTGGACCATCTCGACATGGATGGGCTGGCCGATGAAATCGCAAGGCGCGGCATCGACGTCCTGATCGACCTCAAGGGCCATACCAGCGGCAGTTGCGGCGAGGCGGTGGCGATTTGCGATGCGCCGGTCAAGGCCACATGGATCGGCTTTCCCGGCTCGGTGCGGGGCCTGGGTCTCGATTATCACATCACCGACCCCATCGTCACGCCGGATGCGGCCAAGCCGTGGTTCGAGGAAAAGCTCTGCCGCCTGCCCGATAGCTATCAGGGCAATTGCAGCGTGACCAAGCCGCGCCCGCGTGCAGAAAGCCGCGCCGCGCATGGGTTGCCGGAAGGAGCTTTCATCTTCGGCTCCTTCAATTCGCAGCAGAAGATCACGCCGCAAACCATGCAGCTCTGGGCCAAGGTGCTGCACGCCGTGCCGGACAGCCTGTTCTGGATCCTCTGCCAGGGCGAGGTGGCGCAGGCCAACCTGCTGGCCGAATTTGACAGGCTCGGCATCGGGCGCGAGCGCATTCTTCTGGCCGAACCAATCCGCTATGCCGATCACCTGAGCCGGGTGGGGCTTGCCGATCTGGCGCTCGATACCTTTCCCTATAACGGCCACACCACCACCTCCGACCTGTTGTGGGGTGGCCTGCCGGTGCTGACCCGGCAGGGAGAAACCTTTGCCGCGCGGGTATCGCAAAGCCTGCTTTCGGCCATCGGCCTGCCGGAACTGGTGGCGGCCGACGAGGCGGGCTTCGTGGCCGAGGCGCGCCGTCTGGCGCATGACAGACCGGCGCTGGCGGCGCTGCGCGCCCGGCTTGCCGAAAACCGGGGGATCATGCCGCTTTACGATACCGGGCGTTTCACCCGTCATCTTGAGAGGGCCTATGAGATGATGGCCGACCGCGCCCGTGCAGGGCTGGCACCCGACCATATGGATGTTCCAGCCCTTGCCCCGCGCCGCGAACCCTTTCTGTGAGAGGCGGGGAGATTGCGCCCGCGTCGATCCGCCTCCTTTCCTTTCCTCTGTGGCTTTACTAGGTAAGGGGGGAAGAAACCACTTCCGAGGCATGTCATGACCCTTCCCACAACCATGCGATTTATCGATCTTCCCGCCCATGGCGGGCCTGAGGTCATGCAACTTTCCTCCGGCCCGCTGCCGCCCGTGAAGGCGGGCGAGGTGCTGGTGAAGGTGGAGGCGGCGGGGGTGAACCGGCCCGATGTGGCGCAGCGCCAGGGCATCTATCCCCCGCCTAAGGATGCAAGCCCGGTTCTGGGTCTGGAAGTGGCGGGCGAGGTTGTGGCGCTTGGCGAGGGGGTGAGCGAATTCAAGCCCGGCGACAAGGTGTGCGGGCTGGCCAATGGCGGCGGCTATGCCGATTATTGCACGCTGCCCGCCGGTCAGGTCCTGCCGTTTCCAAAAGGCTATGACGCGGTGAAGGCGGCGGCGCTGCCGGAAACCTTCTTCACCGTCTGGGCCAATCTCTTCCAGATGGCGGGCCTGACCGAGCATGAAACCGTGCTGGTGCATGGCGGCACATCCGGCATCGGCACCACGGCCATCCAGCTTGCCCGCGCCTTCGGCGCCACGGCCTTTGCCACGGCGGGCTCGGACGAGAAATGCCGGGCGGTGGAAAAGCTCGGCGCCCGGCGCGGCATCAACTATCGCAGCGAGGATTTCGCCGAGGTCATCAAGGCCGAAACCGGCGGAAAGGGCGTGGATGTCATTCTCGACATGATCGGCGCGGCCTATCTGGAAAAAAACATCGCCTCGCTGGCCAAGGATGGCTGCCTGTCGATCATCGCTTTTCTGGGAGGCGCGGTGGCCGAAAAGGTCAATCTTGGCCCGATCATGGTCAAGCGGCTGACGGTAACGGGCTCCACCATGCGCCCGCGCATGGCAGAGGAAAAGCGCGCCATCCGCGACGATCTTCTCACCCATGTCTGGCCGCTTCTGGAAGAGGGCAAGCTTGCACCCGTCATCCATGCCGTGCTGCCGCTGGAAGAGGTGGCGCAGGCGCATCGGCTGATGGAGGAAAGCAACCATATCGGCAAGATCATGCTGACGCTGTGATAATCACGGATTGCTACGATTATTTATGAAGCTTGCCTTGAATAGAGGCCTGGCGAGGCCTACCTTCTCATCAACGTCAACGAACTGAGAGGAGGTGATCCAATGTCTAGTGAGCGTATGATCTCGATGGTGGACTTTGGAAAGGTGATGGTCGGGAAGGGGCAGCCCTCGGCCTGATCGCATCCTCCGCGGACGATGGCGGTGGCAACGCCGCCCAAACCGGTCTCATCTCAGATCAGATCTCATGTCCAGATGGAAAGGGTCGCGCAAGCGGCCCTTTTCTCGTTTTGCCCCTTTTCTGGTTGGCCCTTTTCTCGTTGGCCCTTTTCTCTTCTACCATGTCCTGTGCCCGGCCTTGCCGGTTTGACGCAAGGTTGCAGTGCTATCAAAACCCTGGAGCATAATCCGACCGGAGTGAAACGAGGATCGACAAGATTATGCCTCAAAAAGAAAACGTTACGGCGTCCTTTGTGCGTTTTATCAAGCACGCGGCGCTGTAAAGCATTTCCAGCAAAAGTGTAGTCGGTTTTGCGTCCGGAAATGCGCCGAAACAAGGAGTTAGAGCATTGCAGGTGAACCCGTGTTCACCTGCAATGCTCTAGGGGTGCGGAGGCAGCGTGACGACGGTTGAACAGGTGCTGGCCGCCTACAGGACGGGCGAGTTGGACAAGGCGCTTGCGCTTGCCGATCAGGTCGATCCGTCGCTGCCGGCCATTGCCGATATGGTGGATTTCCTGCGCGGCGGCATAAGGCTGAAGCAGGCAGACCGGCGCGGCGCGGCTGAGGCGTTCGCGCGCGTGGGTCTCGGCGCATCGCCCAATGCCAATGTCGCCTTGACCCATGCCGTGACGCTTCATTCCGATCTTGCCGATCATGCGGCGGTGGCCCGGCTGGCGGGGCAGGCCATGGCGCGCCTGCCGATGACGGCGGATTTGGCGTTTCGCCTCGCAAAAGCACTGTTTGCACAAGGGCAGATGGCCGAAGCCGCGCCGATCATCGGCGCGCTCGATCCCGATCAGCGCCCGCATCTGGAATTGCTGGTGGCCTTTCACAGCGCCTTTTCCCGGCAATCCGGCTATTTCGATTATCTTAAGGGCGCGGTCTCGCGATTTCCGGAAAACCCGTTTCTGGTTTGCGCGCTGATCGTGATGGCGCGCGGCCGGTCGGAGCTGCTGCTGATGGAGCAATTGACCGCGCGGTTCGATGAGCCCGGCTTTGGCGACCGGCTGCGCCGCTTTGAATTTGACTATGCCCGTTTGCTGCGCAGCGAAAGCGAGGCCGAAAACGCCCTTGCCTCCTTCGGCTCGCTGGAGGTGTTGCGCAATCGCGCCCTGCATGGCGGACTTGCCCGGCGCCGGGCCATGTCTGCCACCGGCAGGATCCGGCTTGCCTATTTCTCCAGCGACTTTCACCGTCATGCCACGATGACGCTGTTTTTCGAGTCACTGTTGGCCCATGACCGAACGCGCTTCGATGTCGTGCTTTTGTGCTATAGCGAGCCGGAGGCGGCGCGGGTGCAGGCCGATTGGCCCGAGCCGCTGCGCAGTGAAATCATCCCTGTCCGCGACAGGTCGAGTGCCGAGATCATCGCCCTCATTCGTGATCTCGGCATCGATATTCTCATTGATCTGCATGGTTATACGGCCAGGGCCCGGCTTGACGTGGTGGATCTCAGCGATGCGCCGGTCAAGGCAAGCTATCTGGGCTTTCCGGGTTCGGTGCATGACGTGGATCTCGATTATGCCATAACCGATCCCATCGTCACGCCCGATGCGGCCAAGCCCTTCTACAGCGAAAAACTGTGCCGCCTGCCGGAAACCTATCAGGCCAATGGCGCAGCACTGCGTCCAAGGCCGAAAAGCCTGTCGCGTGGCGAACTCGGTCTGCCGGACAATGTCTTCCTGTTTGCATCTTTCAACGGCGCGCAGAAAATCGAAGGCAAGGCGGTTGCGCTCTGGGCCTCTGTGCTGCGTGCGGTGCCGGAGGCCATGCTGGCCCTGATCGCCGTGCCGGAAACGGCGGAGGATAACCTCAGAGCGGCCTTTGCCGCCCATGCGATCGGCCCGGAGCGGCTGGTTTTTTCCGGTCAGTCGCCCTATGACCTGTTCATCAGCAAGATGGCAGCCTGCGATCTTGCGCTCGATACGCTGATCTATACCGGCCACACCACCACCTCCGATGCGCTCTGGGCGGGGCTGCCGGTTTTGACGCGCAAGGGCAAGACCTTTGCCGGACGGGTTTCGGAAAGCCTGTTGCGGGCCGTCGGCCTGCCGGATCTGGTGGCGCAGGATGAAGCGGACTTCGTGGAAAAAGCCGCCATGCTCGCCCGCCATCCCGACCGCCTCGCCGAAGTCAGGGAAAGACTTGCCCGCCAGCGCGAAACCTTTCCGCTGTTCGATGTGGCGCGCTTTACCCGGCATCTGGAACGGGGTTACGAGTTGATGGCCGAACGCGCCCGTGCGGGCCTGCCGCCGGACCATATCGATGTTCCGGCAAGCGCTTTTTCCAATGCAAGCTTTTTTCCGAATGAATGACAAGGCAAGGATAACATGGCCGTTTCTCCCGCAAGATCGCTTGATGCGGCCCTGACTGCCTATCGGCAGGGCGACCATGACAAGGCGCTTGCCATGGCGCGGCAGGCCGCTGTCGCCAAGGGGGAGGCGGGCGTGATGGCGCAGGTCCTGATCGGCAATATCCTCGTCAAGCGTGGCGACGAGGCCGGTGCCGCCGCAGCCTTCGCCACGGCGGGCCGGGCAAGCGGCGAGCCGGAAAAGGCTGCCGGTTTCCTCAAACTTGCCGCAACGCTTTATGACAAGGCGGGGCTCTTCGATGCCTTTCGGCAGGTAGGCTTGCAGGCAGCCCTTTCCAACCGGCAGGATAGCGCTTTCGTCTATCTCATGGCGCTGAAACTGTTGGGGCCATGGGACGAGGAGGGCAAGGCGGCCATGCGGGCGCTGATCGATTATTTCGAACCCACCAATCCGGAAGCGCAATTCTTTGCCGCCCGCTTCTGCCGCAGCACCGGTGATTATGCCCGGCTGCAAGCCTTGCTGGAGCGGGCGAGAGCCACCTTTCCGGACAATGTGCCGCTGGAGGCGATCCGCTTCATTGCCGCCCATGACATGTGCGACATGGAAACGATCGGGCGGCATATCGCCATGATGCAGACGCCGGAAGACCCTTACGCCCGCGCCCTGCTTCAGGCGGAGGAAATCCTTTACCGCGTCATGTGGTGCGACGATCCGGCGCTTTTCGCAGAGCCCTCGCTGGAAAGCCGGATGATTGCCATGAATGCGCCGCCGCAGCCGCCGCCAAGGCGGGCGATTGCGCCGGAAGGGGCGCGGCTGAAAATCGGCTATCTTTCCAGCGATTTTTTCTCCCATGCCACGATGACGCTGTTTCTCGACAGCCTCATCGCCCATGATCGCGGCCGTTTCGACATAACCCTGTTCTGCCATACCGCCGAAGACAAGGCGGGTCGCTTGCCCGGCCCGCTGCGCGATGACGTGGTGCGGATCGCCCATCTCGACGACCGGCAGGCCGCAATGGAAATCGACCGGCGCGGCATCGACATCCTCGTCGATCTCAAGGGGCATACGGCAGGGGCGCGGTTGCAGATCGTCAACCTCTCGACAGCGCCGGTCAAGGCCACCTATCTCGGCTTTCCCGGTCCGGTAAACGGCGTGGATCTCGATTATGTCATTGCCGATCCCATTGTCGCGCCAGACGAAAACCAGCCCTATTTCAAGGAGCGCTTTTGCCGCTTGCCGGAATGCTATCAGGCCAACAGCACCACCAGCAGGCCGCGCCCGAGGCCGGACCGGCGCGCCGCCCATGGGCTGCCGGAGGAGGCTTTCGTCTTCGCCTCCTTCAACGGTGTGCAGAAGATCACGCCGCTCACGCTTGACCTGTGGGCGCGGGTGATGAAGGCCGCCCCCGAGGCGTTGATGTGGATATTGTGCCCGCATGACTTCGTGCGCGAGCGGCTGCGTCACGAGATGGCGGCCCGCGACATTTCGCCTGAACGGCTGATTTTTGCCGATCGCATGGATTACGGCGAACATACCTGCCGCCTGCCGCTGGCCGATCTGGCGCTGGACAGTTTTCCCTGCAACGGCCACACCACCACCTCCGACATGTTGTGGGCGGGCCTGCCGGTGCTGACCAGAACGGGCCGCAGCTTTTCCGCCCGCGTTTCGGAAAGCCTGTTGCGGGCAGTGGGCCTGCCGGAACTGGTGACGAGAGATGACGACGCCTTCGTGGCCATGGCCGCCCGGCTGGCGCGCAACGGCGGGGAACTTGCCGCCTTGCGGCAAAAACTTTCCACCGCAATCACGCAGGAACCGCTTTTCGAGACCCTTCGCTTTACCCGGCATCTGGAACGCGCCTATGAAATGATGGCCGCGCGCGCCCGTGCTGGTCTCGCGCCTGCGCTAATCGACGTTCCGGCTCTGCCAAAGGGGCAAGGGGGGCAAGGGGGGGCAAGGGGGGCAAGGGGTGCCAAGGGGTAAATGAGTGAAATGACCGATCACGCAAACGACAGCCAGCCGCATGTCACGCCGCTGATGCTGGCGCTGGCCGCCTATCGCGATGGCGCTTACGCGGCGGCCCTTGGCAATCTCGATGCGGCTTTGGCCGGGCAGGGTGGTGAGGCCGGGCAGGCCTGGATGCTGGCGGCCAATTGCCGCCTGAAACTTGGCCAGACGGTGGAAGCGGCGGATGCCTTTGCCGCCGCCGCCGGGGCCTTGCCGGAAAAACAGGCGGAGTTTTTGCGCTTTGCCGCAAGGCTTTATCTCAACGCCAGGCGAACCGACCGTCTGGCGGCGGTTGCCGTTGCCGCCGCGCGGAGCAATGCGGCTGACCGCGCGCTGGTTCTCGACATTGGCCGCGCCCTGCTGGCGGCGGGTTTTCATCCGGAGCTGGAGCAGATCCTGCCGCTGATGGATATGGAAGACGACAGCGCCTTTGCGTTTGCCTTTTCCCATTATCAATTGCTGCGCCAGCCAGAAAAGCTCAAACCCCTGATCGAGGCGCGCTATCTTGCCGATCCCGGCAATGGCTTCATCGCCAGCCATTACTTTTCCTTTTCCCGCACTATTCTGGATTTCGACGCGGCCAGAAGCTGGCAGGCGATTGCCAATCATCCCGACGATCCGGTCCATAACCAAATCCTCATGCAGGAGCCGCCGCTATCGCGCTGCTACTGGGCCGATGATTATGCAGCACTGACCCGCGCTCGTGCAAAGTCAGCCACGCCTGTGCCGCGCCGCCCGGTCAGCCCGGCGGGCGAGCGGCTGAAAATTGCCTATCTCTCCTCCGACCTGACGATCCATGCCACCACCTATCTGCTTTACGACGTGTTTCTCGCCCATGACCGCAGCCGCTTCGACATTACCTTCCTGTGCAGCACCCCGCCACGGCAGGCATTGGTGCAGCAGGGATGGGATGCGGTTCTGAAGGCGGAAATCCGCCCGGTGGGGGGGCTGGCGCCGCAGCAGCTTGCCGATGAAATCTCGCGCCTTGGCATCGATATTCTGGTGGATCTCAAGGGGTATACGGCAGGCAACCAGCTTGCCGCGCTTTCGCTGAGCGATGCGCCGGTCAAGGCCACCTGGATCGGCTTTCCCGGCACGGTGCAGGGCGTGGGGCTCGATTATCACATCACCGATCCCATCGTCACGCCGGATGCGGCCAAGGCCTGGTTCGATGAAAAGCTTTGCCGCCTGCCGGAGACCTATCAGGGCAATTGCAGCGCGACCAAGCCGCGCCCGCGTGCAGAAAGCCGCGCTGCGCACGGCCTGCCGGAAGAGGCTTTCATTTTCGCCTCCTTCAGCTCTCCCGCCAAAATCAGCCTTGACACCATGGAGTGCTGGGCGCGCATCCTCACGGGTGCCCCGCACAGCCTCATCTGGCTTTTGTGCGACGGCCAATTGCTGCAAGACAATATCCTTGCGGAATTTGCCCGTCTTGGCATTGCGCGCGAACGGGTGCTGTTTGCGGCGGGGCGCGCCTATGGCGACCATATCAGCCGCGCCGCGCTTGCCGACATGGCGCTCGATACCTTTCCCTATAACGGCCACACCACCACGTCGGATATGTTGTGGGCGGGCCTGCCCATGCTGACGCGGCGCGGGCAAAGCTTTGCCGCCCGCGTTTCGCAAAGCCTGCTTGCGGCCATCGGCCTGCCGGAACTGGTGGCGGAGAACCGCGAGGATTTCATTGCCCGCGCCATTGCCTATGCCCATGATGGCGCAGCCGTCCGGGAGCTGAAACGGCGGCTTGCCGAAAACCGCGCCATCAAGCCGCTTTTCGATACGCAACGCTTTACCCGCCATCTGGAGCAGGGCTATGAGATGATGGCGGAGCGGGCGCGGCTTGGCCTTGCGCCCGACCATATCGATGTGGCGGCGCTGCCGGCGCGCGACAAGCCCTTCCTGTGAGGCCGGAGATGGTGATGCACAACCCCGTGACCGTTGAGATAACCCGTGGAAACCGCGTGGAAAGCCGCCATCGCGGCATGGCGGTGGTGGTGGATGGCGATGGCGCCATTCTGTTTCAGGCTGGCGATGTCGAGGCGGGCGTCTTTCCCCGCTCGGCCTGCAAGGCCATGCAGGCGCTGCCTCTGGTGGAAAGCGGGGCGGCGGATGCTTTCGGTTTTGGCAATGCGGAACTGGCGCTGGCCTGCTCCTCCCATTCCGGCGAAGAGGCGCATGTGGCGCTGGCTGCCGCCATGCTGGCACGGGCAGGCCGCGACGAGAGCGCGCTTGAATGCGGCGCCCACTGGTCGTCCGACCAGAAGACGCTGATCCAGCAGGCCCGCACGCTGAACAGTCCCTCCTGCCTGCACAATAATTGCTCCGGCAAGCATTCCGGCTTCGTCTGCACGCTGGTGCATCAGGGCATGGCGACGCAGGGCTATGTGGAATATGACCATCCCTTGCAGGCCGAAATCCGCGCCACCATGGCAAGCCTGACCGGGGCGATGCTGGATGCCGATCATTGCGGCACGGATGGCTGTTCCATTCCAACCTATGCCTTGCCGCTTGCATCGCTTGCCCGCGGCTTTGCCAGAATGGCCACGGGAGGCGGACTTGAGCCGCTGCGCGCCAAGGCCGCAAGACGGCTGATCGATGCCTGCATGGCCGAACCCTTTTACGTGGCGGGCACGGGCCGGGCCTGCACCAAGATCATGCAGGCGGCGCCGGGCCGGATTTTCGCCAAGACCGGCGCGGAAGGCGTGTTTTGCGCCGTGCTGCCGCAAGAGGGAATTTCCATCGCCGTCAAGGCGGAAGATGGCGCAACGCGGGCGGCGGAAGCCATGATCGCAGCCTTGCTTGGCCGCTTTCTTGGGCGCGAGACCGCGCCCGGCGAAGCGCTGATGGCCATGGCCAACCGCCCGATGAAAAACTGGAACGGCCGCCATGTCGGCGATATTCGCGTCACCGAGGCCTTGGCCGGTTGAGGAGCACGCCTCCGGGGTGCTTTGTCTTGGCCTTCACGGGTGCATGAGGCGCTCTAAGCTTTTTTTGCGCATTTCCGTCCGAAAATGCCTACAGCGCTGTGCGTTTTATCAAACGCACGGCGCTGTAACACTTTAAATCTGCTGCATAATTTTCACCTTAAATCGATTCCGATTTAAGGAATTATGCAGTAGAAACAAACAGCGATTACGAGCTTGACAGCCAATGCGGACATGACGAGGCCGATTACAAACTCCAGAATCCGCCAGGATCGCGGGCTGGAAAACATTGGGGTGAGCAGGCGGGCACCCCATCCCAATGAGAAGAAAAAGACAAATGACGCCGTGATTGCACCGACGGCGAACAGGAAACGATCATCGCCATAATTTGTGGAGATGGAGCCGAGCAGCACGACCGTATCAAGATAGACGTGGGGATTAAGCCAGGTGAATGCCAGGGCAGCAGCGATCGTGCCGGGCAGACTGGCGATTTTCATTTCTGAGGGCCTGAGAGACGAACTGTCGGACAATGCCGCCCAAAAGCTCTTTACTGCGTAAAGCGCCAAAAAGACCGCGCCCCCAAGGGTCATGACCGTTTCGAGCCATGGCACAGCCGTGACCAGGAAGCCGAATCCGGCCACTCCGACGGTCACGAGAATTGTATCTGAGGCTGCGCAGGTCAGGCAAACGGCAAAAACATGCTGGCGTTGCAGACCTTGCCGCAAGACGAATGCATTTTGGGCGCCGATCGCGGCGATCAGACTCATGCCGAGAAAAAAGCCAGGGAAGAATGCGTGCATCATTTGCTCCAAAGCGTCCGAAGCTCCTTATCAAAAGGTCTGCGCATTAATAAAGTTAAATATCTTTAGCCAAATGAAGGAATTCTAATGATGGATTATGGGCAGATGGAGGCAGTTAGCGCGGTCTTGCGATCAGGCAGTTTTGAAAGGGCCGCGCGCCTGCTGCACATCACGCCCTCGGCGGTTTCTCAAAGAGTAAAAGCTTTGGAAGACCAGCTCGGAATTCCGCTCATCATTCGTGAGAAACCGTGCCAAGCCACCGAGGCGGGGACCATGGTTGCCATGCATTTTGAACGTGTAAGCCTCTTGCAACGTTCGCTTGAAACTCAACTTTCGATCGAGAACAGTGCATTAGGCCAAAGCGTTATCCGCATAGCCGTGAACGCCGATAGCGTGGAAACCTGGTTCTTGAAAGCGCTCGCACCCGACTGGCCATGGCTCTATGACCTGGTCATCGACGACCAGCACCATAGCGCCGAATGGCTTCGTAAGGGTCTTGTCACCGCCGCGGTAACGGCCGAGGGGAATCCGGTGACTGGTTGCGACTCCCGACCGCTCGGCGCCCTGAGATACAGGGCGGTCTGCTCACCGAGTTTTCACGCAAGGTGGATGCCTGACGGATTGACCCCCGATGCGGCAGGCAAGGCCCCGGCTTTGGTTTATGGTAACAAGGACGAGCTTCATTCGAACTGGCTTTCAGCCTGCCTTGACTACGACAGCGGCTATCCATTCCACCAGCTACCCTCCACAACGGCGATCACAAACGGCGTATGTCAAAGCCTTGGATGGGCGCTCGTGCCTGAAATCCTGGCTGTACCGTATATAGAGGCTGGCGATCTGGTGGAGCTTGCACCCGAACACAAGCTGGATGTGCCGTTGTTTTGGCAATGGTCCAGAGCCGTGAGTCCTGCCTTGATGGATTTGAACACTGCCGTGGTCAAGACCGCTGCCCAGCACCTGCATCCTGTCGCGGAAGCTTGCGCCCATAACACTCCCACGAAATCGAAATGCTAGAGCGCGTCCGGCGAACAAAGGTTCACCGGATGCGCTTTAAGCTTTTGTTTCCCGCATTTCCGGACGGAAAACCGTGACTGCACTTTTCTCGGGACTAAACACCTGGCCAGAAGTCTGCCGATATTATTCGGCTGCCCGCTTTTCCCACATGGCCTTGAAGGCCGGGCGGCTTTGGCAGCGTTCCAGCCAGGCGGCGATGGCGGGATAGGCCTCCATCAGCGGCTTGTAATTCTGGGCGTAGCGGAGGATTTCAGCCGTGTTGATGTCGGCCACGGTGAAGCGGTCGGCCACCATGTAGAGACGGTTGAGCAGATGTTGTTCCAGCGCCTTGAAGGGGCGTTGCAGCAGGCGGGCGGCCACTTCGGCCTCTGCCTTGCCGGCTTCGCTGTCCATGCGGCCATCGGCGGCGATCTTGGAGATTTTCAGCGCATTGGCTTCGATTTCCGTGGCGGCAAACAGCGCCCATTGCATCATCTGGCCGTCTTCCTCCAGATCCTTCGGGCCGAGATTGCCGTCGCTATACTGCTTGGCGAGGTAAAGCGTGATGGCCAGCGATTCAAACAGCACCAGCCCGTCATCCTCTATGGCCGGAATGCCGCCGAAGGGGTTGACGGCCAGAAAGGCGGGCGAGCGGGTGTTGATCGGCGCATCCGGGGCGGTGGGATTTTCCAGCTTGTTGGCTTGCAGCACCGGAATGTGGTCGAAGGCCAGTTCCAGCTCCTCCGTCAGCCAGAGAACGCGCGTGGCGCGGGATTTGTAGCAGCCATAGACCTTGAGCATGGTTCACTCCCTTGAGATGTTTTTCTGTGTAATTCCTTATCGGAATTCGTTTTGAAGCATTTCCCGCAAAACCGGATAGAGTTTTGCGGGAAATGCTCTGCGATGAAAAGAGCGCCTGAACGGCAAAGCCGGTTGCTTTCACTCAATAGCCCTTGGCCGAGCCTGCCACGGCGCGGGCATCGACGGCGCCGAAATAGCCGCTTGCCTTGCCTTCGGCCTTGTTGATCTCGGCCAGGCTTTTGCCGCCCACCAGAATGCCGGCCGCCTGTCCCCAGACGGGGCCGTCATTGCCACCTTCCAGCGTATAGCCCATGGATTGCAGCAGTTTGACCGTATCGGGCGAAAGGGCGTAAGGCTCATAGAAAATCTTGTCCGGCTGCCATTGATGGTGAATGCGCGGCGCATTGACGGCCATGGAAATATCCATGCCGAAATCCACCACGTTCAAAATGGCTTCCAGCGTGATGGTGATGATGCGCGAGCCGCCGGGGCTGCCGATCACCATGAAGGGCTTGCCGTCACGGGTAATGATGGTGGGGCTCATGGAGGAAAGCGGGGTTTTCTGCGGTGCGATGGCATTGGCCTCGCCCTGCACCAGCCCGTAAAGATTGGGCACGCCCGGCTTGGAGGTAAAATCGTCCATCTCGTTATTGAGCAGGATGCCGGTGCCGGGGGCCACCACGCCCGCCCCGAAGGAGCCGTTTAGCGTATAGGTGACGGAAACGGCATTGCCCTTGCTGTCGATGATGGAAAAATGCGTGGTCTCGGTGCTTTCCTTGCCGCCAAAGGGCTTGAGATCGGCTGATTTTCCGGCCTTGCCCGGCTCGATCTTCTGGCGGATTTCGGCGGCATAGGCCTTGTCCAGCATTTTCGGCAGCGGGTTTTTCACGAAATCCGGATCGCCAAGGGCGGCATTGCGGTCCACATAGGCATAGCGCATGGCCTCTGTCATCTGGCTGACGGTGGAGGCGGCGCCAAAGCCCTGCTGCGACAGCGGATAGGCTTCGAGAATGTTGAGGATTTCGCAGATAATGACCCCGCCGGAAGAGGGTGGCGGCGAAGAAATGATGTGATAGCCGCGATAATCGCATTCTACGGGCTTGATTTCGCGCACCTTGTATTGCTCGAAATCGGCCTTGACCAGAATGCCCCTGGCCGCTTGGCTGGCCTTGACGATGGCCTCGGCGGGCAAGCCCTTGTAGAAGGCATCCGGCCCCTTCTCGGCAATATCGGCCAGAACGCGGGCAAGATCGGGCTGTTTCAGCACCTCGCCCTCGCCATAGGGGGTGCCATCGGCCTTGAGGAAGATCCTTGCCGCTTCCGGATCCTTCGCCAGCCGCTTGGCGCCGCCTGCAAGGATAGAAGCGTCCCCTTGAGTCAGGGTGAAGCCGTCACGGGCAAGGGCAATCGCCGGGGCAAGAAGGGTGGCGCGCTCCTTGCTGCCGTATTTTTCCCGCGCCAGTTCCAGCCCCTTGACGGTGCCGGGCGTGCCGACGGCCAGATAGCCATCAAGGCTCGCGCGCGGCACGACCTCGCCCTTGTCGTCGAGATACATGGTTTTCGTGGCCGCAAGGGGAGCCTTTTCCCGGAAATCCAGAAAATCCGTGCGGCCATCGGCCATGCGCAGAGTCATGAAGCCCCCGCCGCCGATATTGCCCGCCGTCGGATAGGTCACGGCCAGCGCATAGGCCACGGCCACGGCCGCATCCACGGCATTGCCGCCCTGCTTCAACACGTCGATGCCGACATCGGTTGCCAGATGCTGGGCGGTGACGACCATGCCGTTCTTGCCCTCCACGGGGGCGGGCACGGCGGCAAAAGAAGGGGCGGGCGTTGCGGCAAGCAGGGAAAGGGCGGTGAGGGAGGCAAGATATTTCCTGGCGGACAGGCCCATCAATTTCTCCATAATAATTGTATTGCGAAACAATGGGGGGAGCATAAGCATTTCCAGGAAAAGTGCGAAGCGGTTTTCCGTCCGGAAATGCGTTAAAAAAACTCATTTCCAGGAAAAGTGCGAAGCGGTTTTCCGTCCGGAAATGCTCGGGCTTTGCCGTCAGGCTCAGTCGGGCGGGTCTGCCAGAGGTCTTTCAAGGCCTGCGGCACGCTGTTCGAAGGCGGCAATGAAGCGGTCGAAAAGCGGTTCGAACAGGGCAAGCTCTGCCTCGTCCCATTCCTCCAGCGTGCGGGAAACGACCTCGTGGCGGATGGAGGCGAAATAATCGGCCAGCTTTTCACCCTCGGGGCTGAGGCGAACGATGGTGCGGCGGGCATCGCTCTGGCAGGCCTCCCGGCGCAGAAAGCCACGCTTGACCAGCTCGCTCACCACACGGCTGGCGCGGGAGGGGTCCACACGCATCTGCTCTGCCACCATGCCCACCGTCACGGCCTGCCGCGACTGGTGACGGGCCACGAAGGTCACGACGTCGAAATGCGAAAGTTCCAGCCCGTGGCCCTCGCCAAGCCGGCTCAGGGCCACGCGGGAAATCAGCCGGCGGCCCATCATCAGGCGCAACCTGCCGAGATCGTCGCCCAAACGCTTGAGGATGCCTTGACGGCGGTCTTCCTCTGCCCCGACGGAAAGGGGAGCGGACGGCAAAACGGGCGGCAAAGGCGGGAACGATTTTGTCATGGCCCATCTTCTACCACAGCCTGCGGCTCAAGAAAATGTGTGACATTAGCAAATATATGCCATTGACATTTATTTTCTCGCCCCGCATCCTTTTGCCGCACTCCCAATGAAGTGAATTCTCATGGATCAACCCGCCTCCCATGCAGCCGGCAGCCCTTTTGGCGCGGCCACATCCTCCACGCCCGAATTTCAATCGCTGGTGCCGGACAAACGTCTGCGCATGGTGCTGTTTGCCTTTTTGCTGGCGGCGCTGTTCATGGCAACGCTGGATAACCAGATCGTTTCCACGGCCCTTCCCACGATTGTCGGGGAGTTCGGGCAGCTTGAGCGCTTCGGCTGGGTGGGGTCCGCCTATCTTCTGGCCAGCAGCGCCGTCATGCCGCTTTACGGCAAGCTGGGTGATCTGTTCGGCCGAAAATATGTGATGATGACGGCGATCCTGATCTTCACCATCGGCTCGCTGGTCTGCGGGCTGGCGGTTTCGATGAATACGCTGATTGCCGCGCGTGTCCTGCAAGGGCTTGGCAGCGGCGGCATCATGGTGTCGATCTTCTCCGTCAATGCCGACCTGTTCGAGCCGCGCGTGCGGGCCCGCTATCAAAGCTATTCCAGCCTCGTGCTGATGGCCTCCGGCGCTGTGGGGCCAACACTTGGCGGCACGCTGAGCGAGGCCTTCGGCTGGCGCTCCATCTTCCTCGTCAACCTGCCCATCGGCATGGTGGTGCTTGCCGGTCTGGCGCTGTTTCTGCCCTATCGCAAGCCGCTCCGCCGTCCGAAGGTCGATTATGCGGGCGCCCTGCTTTTGGCCTCAGCCGTTACCAGCGTCGTTTTCTGGGCCGATAGCGGGCAGATCTTCGGTTCGTTGCTTGCGCCGCAGAGCCTTGCCGTCATTGGCTTCGGCGCGCTTGCCGCTTTCGTGTGGGTCAAGGTGGAGGCGCGCGTGGCAGAGCCCATCGTGCCGCTCGGACTGTTTTCCAACCCCACCATTCCGCTGCTGCTGATCGTGTCGCTGGCCAGCGGGGCGGTTGGCATCGGCTCGGTCAATTATGTCGCACTTTATCTGCAAACCACCACCGGGCTTTCGCCCACCGGGGCGGGGCTTCTGTTCATCGCCACCACGGGCGGCATTGCCATCGGCTCGCTCTCCAGCGGCCGGTTGATTGCCCGCTCCGGCCGCTACAAGATTTTCGCGATCATAAGCGGGGCTGGAAGCTGCATTGCCTTTGCGGTGTTCAGCCAGCTTCCGGTGGGTGCGCCGCTGGCCTTCATCGCCTTCCTCATGCTCATGCACGGCATCAGCGTCGGCATCGGCCAGCAGGTGCCGGTGATCGGGGTGCAGAACGCCGCCAATCCCCGCGACGTCGGCGCCGCCACCGGCACGGTGACGCTGACGCGCATGGGTGGCGCCTCCATTGCCATTTCCATCTATGGGGCGGTGCTGGGAAGTTCCATGGGCCATGGCGCGGCCGATATTCCGGGCGTGGGCAATATCGAGGAACTGACGCCTTCCGCGCTGGCTGCCCTTTCGCCCGAATCCCATGCCTTCGTGGCCGAAACCTATGCCCATGCCTTCGGGCCGGTCTTCGTTTCCATGTCGGTCATCATCGGCTGCGGTATGCTTGCGGCCTTTTGCCTGCGCAATGTGCAATTGCCGAGGGGGCATGGCGGCCAGGCCGAGCCGGCAATGGCGGAGTGATTTGCGGTGATGGCTGGTCCATGATAGCCTTGCGGCAATCGACATCCTGCCGAAAGTCTCCATGATCCTGCCCTTTGCGCCGCTTGCCCGGCTTGCCGCCATCCTGTTCTGGCTCATGCCCGGTCTGGCCCTGGCAGAACAGCCGGATCCGGGCTTCCTTTCACCCGAAGACGGGGCAAGGATCATTGAACGGCTTGCCGATACCGAAAAATCGCTGGGCGACGAGGCCGTGCTGGTCGGGCATTTCGCCGGTCTGGTTTCCCCGCCGGAAGAGACGGCAAGCCTGCATCAGCTCACCGGCAATGTGCCGGGGCTGGCCTATGTGCTGCCGATGATCCATGGCGAGGTGCATGGCACGCTCATCGAACTTCGGCTTCGCGACCGCGCGGCAGGCGAGGCGCTGCGCCAGCAGCTTGTGCAACGTTTCGGTCCATCCGATCCGGCGTGCAGCGATGACAATCGCGCCAATTGGGCGCTGAAAGGCGCAGAGGCAGCCGAGGCCGGGCGGTCGCTTTCCTGGCGGCTGGAAGAGCATGAGGGCGAGGCTATCGTGCAGCTCACGCTTCTGGCCTCCAGCCCGCCGGATGCCAATTGCTCGGTTAGTTCCGCATCCGCCGCAGCGCTGGTGGACAAGGCGGCGCTGACGTTGCTTTTGCAGCGTGTCAAGGCATCGCCGCCGCCCTGGACCGATGCAAAAGCCATGGAGGACTGGCTGGCACCCTATGGCGAGGCGGAGAACCGCCGCCTCGATTCCTGCTCGGCGGCACTGGATATTGCCATGCCGCAGGGCCTGAACGGCATTGGAATGCTCTCGGCCACCCTGCGTCTGTGCGGTGTGCCGATGTTCGGCAAGCCATCGGCGCTGTTTTTGACCACCGGCGATAATGACATGAAGGGCTTTGACAAGACGCAAGGGGCGCTGGAGGAGGTGTTCGGCGCCCGCAACGGCGCCTGTAGCAGCAAGGACCGGGCGGTCTGGGTCGTTGCCCCGGAGGTGACAGCCGTGCTGACACCGCTTTACCCGTCTTTCGGTCTGATGATCGTCAATGCCCCGGTGACGGCGCTGGCCGATTGCAACCATTGAAAGCTTTGGTATTGAAAGCTTTGGGTAAGCATCGTGCCTGTGCCGTGGCGCGGCACGATGCTCTCGCTATCACTTGACGTCGATCACGAAATCCTTGCGCGGACGGCGAACCTTCTTGAGGTTGACCAGCCAGTCGCCTTCCGGCTGGCGATAGCCGAGCGGCAGGATGGTGACGGAGCGCAGGCCCTTTTCACGCAGGCCCAGAATTTCATCCACGGCGGCCGGGTCGAAGCCTTCCATCGGCGTGGCGTCCACGCCTTCAAAGGCGGCTGCGGCGCAGGCAAGGCCAAGGGCAATATAGCTCTGGCGGGCTGCATGTTCGAAATTTTCCTCTGCCGGGCGGCCCGGATAGGCGGCCAGCAGCTTCTGGCGGTAGGCTTCCCAGCCTTCATTCTTGAAGCCGCGCTCGTCGTTGACGAGGTCGAACATCATGTTGATGCGCTCGGCGGTGTAATTGTCCCAGGCTGCGAAAACCAAGAGATGCGAGCCATCGGTGATCTGCGCCTGATTCCACGCCACAGGACGGATCTTTTCGCGGATCTCCTTGTTCGTGACCACCAGAACCTGAAACGGCTGAAGCCCGCTGGAGGTTGGCGCAAGCCGCGCGGCTTCCACGATCCGCTCCACCTTGTCTTCCGGTACGGCCTTTGCCGGGTCCATTTTCTTGGTGGCATAACGCCAGTTCAGTTTTTCAAGAAGCATGAAACATGTCTTTCGGTCATTGTTTGAACAGCTGTGCAACGGGTCCGCACATGGCGTAAAGCCTCCGGCACCGCCGGTTTTCATGTAGGCACGGCCCCTGTTTCTGGCAATTGCGATGCGCGACTATTTTTGTACCGCAGCAATCGGCGAGCGACGACGGGCGCGCCCAGACGCCAGCCTCGCACCAGCCGCGCCTGTCAGTTTTGCCGCATCCAGGATAGACTCGAAGCAGGTCCGCCATGTTGCATGACACAATTTTACGCCGAATTTTCCGCCCGCTGATGCTGGCGGCAAGCGGCTTGTCGCTATCTGTTCTCGGCGGTTGCCTGTTTGTCACCGATACCACGCGCGTCAATCCGGATGTATTTGCCGCCGAGGTCACGCCGGTGTGGAATGAAAAGGTCGCCCCGCCGCCGCCCGCCACCCCGGCCGACAAGTTCAAGAACCTTTTCACCGGCTCGCGCGTGCAGGGCTATGGAATGCCAGCCACCGACCCGCTGACCACCAGCGCCATGCCGGCGGCGGTTTCGCCCGGCGGGCCTGTCGCCGTCATGGCGGCCGCCCAGCCTTCGCCCTTTTCGCGTCCGCCGCAGGCAGCGCTCTACCAGCAGACCCGCGATGAGGGCCACACCATCAACGCCCTGCCGCTGGACCGGATCGACAGACGCCTGCTGCGGCAGGAGGTTGCCTATGTCACCAATGAACGGCCCGGCACCATCGTGGTCGATACCAGGGCGCATTATCTCTATCTCGTGGAAGGCGAGGGCCGCGCCATGCGCTATGGCGTGGGGCTCGGCAAGCAGGGTTTTGCCTGGCAGGGCCGGGGCACCATCCAGTTCAAACGCAAATGGCCACGCTGGACGCCAAGCGACGAGATGGTTGGCCGTCAGCCGGATCTGAAACATTTCGCCTCGGCGGAAGGCGGGCTGGAGCCGGGCTTGAACAATCCGCTCGGTGCGCGCGCGCTCTACATCTTCAAGAACGGCAAGGATACGCTTTACCGCATTCACGGCACGCCGGACTGGCAGTCCGTGGGCAAGGCCGTTTCCTCCGGCTGCGTGCGCATGTTCAATCACGACGTGATCGATCTTTATAACCGCGCCGGCGAGCGCGCCGAAATCGTGGTGCTCTGACGGTTTCCTGTGGCAGCTTTCCCACGGTGTCAGGCTTCGTGGGCTTCGCCTTGTTTTCCTCGCATTTTCGCCATGCTTCATCGCATAAAAGTGAAATAGTGTTCACGGGCCGCGGTGGCTTTTGCCGCGGCGCGGGCGCATATATTTCCGTGGAACAAATCGGCGCTTCAGCCGTTTGCCGCAGGCTGATCAGCAGGAACTCTGTGCTTATATGACATCGAACGACTTTTCCCGCCGCGCCTTCCTTTCCTTTTCAGGGCTTGGGGCCGCCGCATTTCTCTCCGGTTGCGCCTCCACCTATTCGCCGCCACCCTTCCAGACCGCCAGCGCCGGCGGCATGGTTTCCCCTTCGGCACCGCTCAGCGGTTCCGATCCGGAACTGGATGTGATGTATGGTGAAATGGTCGATGGCGGCTTCGTGGTTCCCGCCGTCCCATACCGGCAAATCCCGCCGCGCTATTATCGCCAGCGCGTGCAGGACCCCACAGGCTACCCGCCGGGAACGGTGGTGGTGGATACGCCCAACCGCTTTCTCTATCTGGTGGAGCAGGGCGGCACCGCCATGCGCTACGGCGTAGGCATTGGCCGCGAGGGCTTTGCCTGGTCTGGCGAAGGCGTGATCCAGTGGCGGCAGAAATGGCCGAAATGGACCCCGCCGGATGAAATGGTGGCCCGCCAGCCGCAGCTTGCCCAATATTCCGCCGCCAATGGCGGCATGGCGCCGGGGCTGATGAACCCGCTGGGTGCGCGCGCGCTCTACATATTCAAGAACGGGCAGGATTCGCTTTATCGCCTGCACGGCTCACCGGAGTGGAATTCCATCGGCAAGGCCGTTTCTTCCGGCTGCGTGCGCCTGATGAACCAGGACATCATCGACCTTTACGACCGCGTGCCAAACAAGGCCCGCATCATCGTGCTGCAATAATCAGCCCTTGTCCTGCGCGCCGTTCAGGCGGTCGCGCAGGTCCTGCAATTGCTGGCGCAGTGCTTTCATTTCCTCAAGCCCGCAGCCCATGGCGGCACCCAGGCTGGCCATGACGCTGCTTGCCTCGTGTTTCAGGCGCGCGCCCTCATCCGTCAGGGATATAACCACCTGCCGCTCGTCTCCGGCATGGCGCTGGCGGGCAATGAAGCCTGCCTGTTCCATGCGCTTGAGCAGCGGAGAAAGCGTGCCGGAATCCAGCCCCAGCTTTTCGCCCAGCGCCTTGACGCTCTGGTGATCCTTCTCCCACAGCGCCATCAGCGTGATATATTGCGGATAGGTCAGCCCCAGCGGCTCCAGCAACCCCTTATAGGTGCGGGTCACGGCCAGCGTTGCCCCGTAAAGGGCAAAGCATAATTGCTGGTCCAGTGTCAGATAGGCTTCAAGATCATCCGTCATGATGAGAATCTATCGCAATAGCCGATGGGGAAATCAATGCGCAAAAATCTATTGCGCACAATTAAATTGCGTGCTACATAAAATCCATCCGCAGCGAAAGCCGCTGCCAAATCCAGAATGGAGACGATCATGGCAATTCTCTACACCACCAGGGCATCTGCGACGGGCGGCCGCGAAGGCCGCGCCATTTCGGAAAACGGCGTGCTGGACGTGACGCTGACCACGCCGAAGGAGCTTGGCGGCAACGGCGCAACCGGCACCAATCCCGAACAGCTTTTCGCCGCAGGCTATTCCGCCTGCTTCCTCGGCGCGCTGAAATATGTTGCCGCGCAGGAAAAGGTGAAGGTGCCGGAAGACGCCAAGGTTACGGCAACGGTGGGCATCGGCCCGCGTGAAGACGGCACCGGCTTTGGCATCGAAGTGTCGATCGCCGTTGAAATTCCGGGCGTAGAGCGTGATGTTGCCGAAAAGCTGGTCGCAGCCGCCCATATCGTCTGCCCCTACAGCCACGCCATGCGCACCTCCACGGAAGTCTCGGCAAAGCTCGCCTGATCGGCACTTTGTGATGCAGTCAGTAAAACCCCGAGGCGGCCGCTTCGGGGTTTTACGTTTTAGAGCGTTTCCGGTGAGCAGGGGCTCCACAGTACACGACGCTACGGTTTTGCGTGTGGCTTACCCCCCTCTGTCCTGCCGGACATCTCCCCCTCAAGGGGGGAGATCGGAAAGATGAAGGCCCTGCCTGAATTCCTGAAAAAGGCCGTCATCGCCAATACTCGTTGAAGGATGGCGCTTTGCCGGCATTGCAATCTCCCCCCTTGAGGGGGAGATGCCTGGCAAGGCAGAGGGGGGTAGGCCAACCCGGCATTCCTCAGCGTCGTGTACTTTGCAGGAGCTCACCTACATTACTCTAAGTCGCTGTTATAACGAATTTTCGGACGGAAAACGGTTTCCACTTTTCCTGAAAATTCTCTAGCGCTTCAAACTGCCCAGAATGCCGCGCACCAGGGCGCGGCCTATCTGGTTGGCCACCTGGCTTGCCAGTGAGCGGGCGGCACTTTTCATGGCGGCTTCGATCACCGTTTCGCGCGGGCGGGCGCTGCCGCGCTGCCTTGTGGCGGGGGAGGGGGCGTCTTCGTCTTCGAAGCCCGGCAGTTTCCAGCGGCTTGCAGCACTTTCGGGCTCTGCGGCGGCGGCGGCCTTTTCGGCGCGGCGCTGGAGGATTTCGAAGGCCGATTCCCTGTCCTTTACCGCTTCATAAAGACCGGCCACCGGGCTTTGCGCAAGAAGGCTGGCGCGTTCGCCATCGCTCAGCGGGCCAATGCGGGCGGCGGGCGGGCGGATCAGCACGCGCTGCACCATGGCGGGCGCGCCCTTGCCCTCCAGCGTGGAGACGAGCGCCTCGCCGGTGCCAAGCGCGGTAATGGCCTCTGCGGTGTCGAAGGCGGGGTTGGCGCGGAAGGTTTCGGCGGCGGTTTTTACCGCTTTCTGTTCGCGCGGGGTATAGGCACGCAGCGCGTGCTGCACGCGGTTGCCCAATTGCGCCAGCACGGTTTCGGGCACATCCAGCGGGTTCTGGGTGACGAAATAGACGCCCACACCCTTGGAGCGGATAAGGCGCACCACCTGCTCCACCCGTTCGATCAGGATTTTCGGCGCATCCTTGAAAAGAAGATGGGCCTCATCGAAGAAGAAAACGAGTTTCGGCTTGTCCAGATCGCCCACTTCCGGCAGTTCCTCGAAAAGTTCGGACAAAAGCCAGAGCAGGAAGCTGGCATAAAGGCGTGGCGAAAGCATCAGCCTGTCGGCGGCAAGCACCGAGATCGTGCCGCGCCCGTCCGGTGCAATCCGCATGATGTCGGTGACGGGGAGGGCCGGTTCGCCAAAGAAATGTGCAGCCCCTTGCTGCTCCAGCACCAGAAGCGCCCTTTGCAACGAGCCGACGGAGGCCTTGGAAATCAGCCCGAAACGCGCCGAAAGCGCCTCCGCCTCCTCGGCCATATAGGTCAGCAGGGCTTGCAGATCCTTGAGATCCAGCAGGGCAAGCCCGCCCTGATCGGCGATCTTGAAGGCGATGTTCAACACGCCCTCCTGCGCCTCGCTGGCATCAAGCAGGCGGGCCAGCAAAAGCGGGCCCATCTCGGCCACGGTGCTGCGCACCGGATGCCCCTTCTGGCCGAACAAATCCCAGAAGATCACCGGAAAGCCGGTGAAATCATAAGGCGCAAGCTGCACTTCCCCGGCGCGCTTCAAAAGAAAATCCTTTGGCTCGCCTTGCGCTGCCACGCCGGAAAGATCGCCCTTGATGTCGGCACAGAAGACCGGCACGCCAGCGGCGGAAAAACCCTCTGCCAGCACCTGGAGGGTCACGGTCTTGCCGGTGCCGGTGGCGCCGGTGATCAGGCCGTGACGGTTGGCAAATTTCAGCGCCAGATATTCGGCCGCCTGAAATCCACCTTCGTCAGTGCGGCTTGCTCCAAGAAAAATATCGCCGGTCTGGGGCATGGCCTCTCCTTTTTTTCTGGGTGATTTGGGGGGAGGATACAGCATGTCGCGCAAAAGTGTGGAGCGGTTTTGCGATGACGACATGCGTTGCAAAAAGCATGTCG
>NZ_KK211328.1:0-1132 GCF_000621665.1 Allorhizobium undicola ORS 992 = ATCC 700741 | reverse complement strand
AAAAAGCATGTCGTTGCCAAAAGTGTGGAGCGGTTTTGCGATGACGACATGCGGCTTGGGGCATGACTGTCATGGGGGGAAAGAACGGGGTAGAAGGGCGTGGTCGCCCCTTGAGTCGGGACGCAGGTTGGTTTACGTTGACGTCAACGTAAAAACTGGAGGAAGATCATGAGTGAAATCGTCACCCGCATTTCCGAGAATGTCGGCATTGCCCCGGATGTGGCCGAAAAGGCCCTTGGCATGATGCTGGGCTTCTTGCAGCGCGAGGCCGATGACGGCGCGGTGGCACGGATGATCGAAGCCATGCCCGGCGCGCCGGAACTGGTGGCCCAGCACAATGGCGAGGGCAAGAGCGGCGGCCTGCTGAGCGGGTTGATGAGCGCCATGGGCGGCGGCATCATGGGGCTTGGCCAGCAATTGATGAGCCTTGGCCTCGGCATGGGCGAAATCACCGCGCTGGCGCGCGAGACCATGGCCATTGCCCGTGAACATGCCGGTAACGATACCGTTGACGAGGTGGTCGCCTCCGTTCCGGGCCTCAGCCAGTTTGTCTGACCCCAAGGCTTGAAGGGATTTCGAATATCTCAACCGCGCCGGTGGCTTGAGATATTCGAAAAAGGAAGACCCCACAGTACACGACGCTGAAGTATGTCCGGTGGCATACCCCCTCTGCCTTGCCAGGCATCTCCCCCTCATTGGGGGAGATTGCAATACGGACAAAGCGCCATTCTTCAATGAATAGGTGTGATGACGGTCTTTTTCAGGAATTTAGTCAGGGCCTTGATCTTGCCGATCTCCCCCTTTGAGGGCAGGGCTATTGCATATGAGCGATCATTGAGATGAGGAACTGATCGTCCCATCCCGCTTTTTTGATTTTTCGTCGGATGGATGCTTTGTCTGGGTGCTGGCGGATGATGTTGAGTGCGAGTTTTCGCAAGATAGAGAGGTTTTGCGGGCCGTTGTCTTTGCGATTACGGGCCGCATCTTCACAGAAGGCTACGTCGAGTACCCAGTGTAACTGGTTTTCGATCGTCCAGTGCGCCCTGACTACCCGCAGGAAAGCCTCGGCACTGATTTCCCTGGAGAGCAGGAAATGTCTGAGATGGTGGGTCTTGCGCCCGTCGGGCTCGAT
>NZ_JHXQ01000021.1 GCF_000621665.1 Allorhizobium undicola ORS 992 = ATCC 700741 | reverse complement strand
CCGCATATGACAGTGATCGCCTACGTGCCGCCATCGCCGAGAAAGGCGCAGTGGCGGTGATCCCTAACAATCCTTCCCGCGCCAAGAAACACCCGCTGGACAAGGATCTCTATGCCCAACGCCATCTCATCGAATGCTGCTTCTCCAAGCTCAAGCACTTCCGCAGGGTCGCAACACGCTTCGAGAAAACAGCACGAAACTATCTCGCAGTCGTCACAATCGCAGCTATCGTCCTATGGATCAGGTAACTGTCCACACGACCTAGAGCATTTCCAGCAAAAGTGTCGTCACGGTTTTCCGTTCGCAAATGCGGGAAAACAAAAGCTTCGAGCCTTGGTATTACAGAGCCGTTATCGAAACACGACATATCTTCCACGAAAAAGGGAGGCGTGGTTCCCCACACCTCCCTCTGTCAGCCCGTTGAAACAGGCCTGGGCTTCAGCCAATCAATGCGCGCCGGACATGTCGCCCAGAACGTCCTTCGATGCGACCGTGGAATCGGCATTGAACGTGTAGACCATGGGAACGCCGGTTGCGAGGTTGACCTTGAGGATCTCTTCCTTGGTCAGCTTGTCCAGCACCATGACCAGCGAACGAAGCGAATTGCCATGGGCGGCCACCAGCACCTTCTCGCCGCGCAGCACGCGGGGCAGAATGTCGGTCATGTAATAGGGCCAGACGCGCGCGCCGGTATCGCGCAGGCTTTCGCCGCCGGGTGGCGGCACGTCATAGGAGCGGCGCCAGATATGCACCTGCTCCTCGCCCCATTTTTCGCGGGCGTCATCCTTGTTGAGGCCGGAAAGGTCGCCATAGTCACGCTCGTTCAGCGCTTCGTTGCGAATGGTTTCAAGGCCGGACTGGCCGACATTTTCAAGCACGATGGCGCAGGTCTTCTGGGCGCGGATGAGGGAAGAGGTATAGGCAACGTCGAATTTGATGCCGTATTCCTTGAGGGCCTTGCCGCCTGCATTGGCTTCCTGCACGCCAAGCTCGGTCAGGTCCGGATCGCGCCAGCCGGTGAAGAGGTTCTTCAAATTCCATTCGCTCTGGCCATGGCGCACCAGCACAAGAGTACCGCTCATCCTGTCATTCCTCTCTGACATCTGGAGCATCGCAGAGAAAGGCGAAAATCGGCTTTCACCGCAATGCAGCAACAAAAATCCCGATCACCGTGGGGCTTGCCGTTCGCCGCTTCGATGATCCCGTTGACCGGGACGGGTATGCCCGGACATTCCCATTCGCAAATACGTTCGAGAACCAATCGTAAACCGCCGGGTTTCACACGCCTTCCACAGCATCTTGTGAAAGTCCGAGAACGTCGAGCATGGTATAATAGCCCGGCACCTGCCCATGCGCCCAGAGGGCGGCCTTCACGGCGCCGCGGGCAAAGATGGTGCGATCGCCCGCGCTGTGCGAAAGGGTGATCGTCTCGCCTTCGCCTGCAAACAGCACCGAATGCTCGCCGATGACCGACCCGCCCCTGAGCGTGGCAAAGCCGATGCTGCCCGTCTCGCGCGGGCCTGTATGGCCATCGCGCACCCGCACGGAATGGTCTTTTAACGCTATTTCGCGGCCCTCTGCGGCGGCCTCTCCCAGAAGCAGCGCCGTGCCGGATGGAGCATCCACCTTGTGCTTGTGGTGCATCTCCAGCACTTCGATGTCCCAGCCGGACGCCTCCAGCGCCTTTGCCGCCTGCCTGACCAGAACCGATAGAAGATTGACGCCAAGGCTCATATTGCCGGATTTGACGATCCGCGCATGGCGGGCGGCGGCGGCGAATTTCTCCTCGTCCTCGTCGGAGCAGCCGGTCGTGCCGATGACATGCACGATCCGGGCTTGCGCAGCCAAGGCGGCAAATTCTACGGAGGTTTCAGGACGGGTAAAATCAATCACCCCATCGGCGTGGAGAAAGGCGGAGAGAGCATCGTCGGTGACAGGTATGCCAAGGGCGCCAAGACCGGCGATTTCGCCGGCATCCTTGCCGACCACGGATGAGCCCGGTCGTGCCACGGCAGCGTGCAAGACCGCGCCTCTGGTTTCGGAAATGATGCGGATCAGCGCCTGGCCCATGCGGCCACCGGCACCCACCACCACAAGCTTCATCGGCCCTGTCATGCTTTAGTCCTTCCTGACCGTCGCCTGCAAATTGTTCAATCGAGCGTAGAGCCCATCCGGCTTCGTCGCAAGCGCGTCATGGCTGCCTTCCTCCACGACACGGCCTTCCTGCATGACCACGATCTTGTCTGCCTTGACGACGGTGGAGAGCCGGTGGGCAATCACCACCACGGTGCGTCCGCTCATGGCTTCGTCCAGCGCCTTTTGCACGGCAGCTTCCGATTCGGTGTCGAGGGCGGAGGTGGCTTCGTCCAGCAGCAGGATCGGGGCGTTGCGCACCAATGCGCGGGCAATGGAAAGCCGCTGGCGCTGACCGCCGGAAAGTGTCAGCCCGTTCTCACCCACTGGCGTTTCATAGCCTTCGGCCTGCGCCATGATGAAATCATGCGCATAGGCAAGGCGAGCGGCCTGTTCGATTTCCGCATCCGTGGCATCGGGGCGGCCATAGCGGATATTGTCGCGGATCGTGCCTTCGAACAGGTAGGGCTGCTGCGAGACATAGGCGATATGCTTGCGAAGCGAGGCCTTGGTGACGTCGGCTATATCCTGCCCATCGATGAGGATCTGGCCGCGCGGCGGATCGTAGAAGCGCGGAATGAGCGTGATGATGGTTGATTTTCCTGCCCCGGAAGGTCCAACCAGCGCGGTCGTCTTGCCGCCTTCGGCTACGATGTTCACGCCCTTGAGGATTTCCGGACCCGTCCCGTAGGAGAAGTGAATATCGCGAAACTCGATGCGCGCCTCGCTCACCTGCAATTCGCGGGCGTCGGCTTTGTCGCGCTGGTGCGGTTGCGTGTCCAGAATGGCATAGATCATCCGCGCATTGACAACGGCGCGTTCCATCTGGATTTGCAGCTTGGCCAGCCGTTTGGCCGGTTCATAGGCCATGAGCAGTGCGGCGATGAAAGAGAAAAACGCCCCCGGCAGCATTCCACCGGCAATGCTGCGCCAGGCGGCATAGGCAATCACGGCGGAAATGGCCAGTCCGGCGAAGCTTTCAGTGATGGGCGAGGTGCGCTCGGACAGGCGTGCGATGCGGTTGGCGCGATTTTCGGCGCTGTCGATGATGCCTTCCACCTTGCGGCCCAGCTCGCCTTCCATGGTGAAGGCCTTGACGACCGCAATGCCCTGGATGCTTTCCTGCATGGCGCCCAGCACGCGGCTGTTGAGCAGAACGGAATCGGTGGTGGCCTTGCGCAATCGCCGGGAAATATAGCGCAGCGAATAGAGAACTGGCGGTGCGACCACGAAGACGATCAGCGTCAGCACCCAGTCCTTGGAGATCATCACGAAGATCAGGCCGACAAGGCTCAGCAGGTCGCGTGCCGTCGAGGTGACGGTCAGGTTCAGCACGTCACGGATGCCGTTGACGTTCTGGCTGATCTGGGCGGCGAGGTGGGCGGAGCGCGCCTCGTTGAAATAGCCCATGGATAGCGACATGAGGTGGTTGAATAACCGTTTCTGATAGCGGGAGACGATGTTGTTGCCGATTTTCGACAGCGCCACTGCCTGTCCATAGCTGGCAAGGCCACGCAGGCTGAAGGCCACGAAGATGGAAAGGCAGATGATCCAGACCAGATCCGCCCGCTTGTTGGCAAAAGCCTCGTTGATCACCGTTTCCATGATCCACGCGGTAAAGGCGGTGGTCAGCGCCACGGTTGCCAGACAGACGATGGCAAAAACATAGCCACGGACATGGTCCCGGCCGTTTTCGGCGATAACCCGTTTCAGCACGGCGGTTATGCTTTCCGACGTGACGGGCAGGGAGGGCTTCTGGGACGCGCTCAAGCAGGGCCTTTCGCATTCGGTTGGCGGCGCAATCGTGCCGCGACGTATCGACCGGGGTTCATGCTGTTTCCGGTCTCCACTGGGCTCTATAGCCACTCCTTGCGGCTTTGACCAGTGCGGCGCGATTTCGTCCTTTGCCTTGCCCGGTCAACCGGTCGCCTTTCGTTCAGGCCGTGACGAGGCTGGCGATCATGGAAAGGGAAACGAAGGTCGGCCATTTCGCCGCAAGGCTCTGCCCGCCTTGATCGAAATCATGTGCGGGCGCGATGCCTCGCTCAGCCCGCCGCCTTTTCAGACGTAATGGGCAGGATGCGGTCACACACCGCTTGCAGCAGGGCGGTGTCATGGCTCACGAAAAGCAGGGCAAGCCCTCTTTCCCGCGCCAGTTCCACCATAAGCTCCACGATCTGCCTTTGCGTAATGGGGTCGAGCCGGGAGGTGGGTTCGTCGGCAAAAAGAAAGACGGGATCGACCAAAAGCGCCCTGAGAAGCGCCAGGCGCTGCAATTCCCCGCCCGAGACCTGATCTATGCGGCGTGTCAGAAGCGCGGCATCGAGCCTCAGCCGCTTGAGAAGCGGGGGGATCTGCCGTGCGTCCAGCCCGTGCCGCCGCACCACATCGTCCATGGCCTGGCCCAGCCGTTGGGAGGGGGCAAAGGCGGCTGGCGGATCCTGATAGATTTTCTGGAACCGCAAACGGCCCATGTCAGGATGACGCTCCACCCTGCCTGCATCCGGCGTGACCAATCCCAGAAGAATATCGCCGAGCGTGCTTTTTCCAGCGCCGCTTTCACCGGAAAGTCCGATGATCTCGCCGGGCTGAATGTCGAGGGACAGGTCTGAAAAAAGCCTGCGTCCACCCCGTTGCTTGGCAAGGTCACGGGCTGCGATCAATGGCTTTCCATCCCGTTTTGCGCGCGGCCGCAGGGCGCTTGGCCAGCAGGCGGGATCGGCTTCAATGAGGCGGCGGGTATAGGCATTGGCCGGATGCAGGAAGAGGTCTTCCGCAGGCGCGCGTTCCACGATGCTCCCTTCCAGCATCACGGCAATCTCCCCGCCAAGGGCGCGGGCCAGGGCAAGATCGTGGGTGATGAGCAGCAGCGCGCCGCCTTTGGCGAGTTCCTGCCGCAAGAGGGCCAGCACCTCGCGGCAGCGCGAGGCATCGAGGCCCTTGGTCGGCTCGTCGGCAATCAGGATGGAACCGCCTGCCGCTCTTGCCGCGGCAAAGGCCAGACGCTGGGCCATGCCGCCGGAAAGCTGGCCGGGCAGCTTTGCCGAGGCATCGGCAAGATCCAGCCGTTGCAGGTCTTCACGGGCTTGCTGGCGCGCTGCTCCCTTGGAAAGGCCCCGCACGAGGCGGTGCCCTTCCTCCACCTGTGCCAGGGCGCGCATGGTGGGATCGAGCGCCAGCATGGGCTCCTGCGGCAGAATGCAAACACGCCGTCCCCAGAGAGGGCGCAGGGCCTGGCGGGGCGATGCGCCGAGATCGTGGATGCGGTCGTCGAGCGTCATTGTGCCGGAGGCTTCGAGCTCTTGCGGCAAGAGCCCCATCAACGCCTGGGCCAGCAGGCTTTTACCGGACCCCGTTTCACCCACGATCGTCAGGCAGCGCCCGGCGTAAAGTGCAAGGGACTGCGGCTTGACGAGGACCTGTCCGCGTGACGAGACGCCCACGCGCTGGGCTGAAAGCAATGGCCGTTCAGGCTGGCTGAAAGTCATCGGTGCTTTCATGGGCGTTCCTTTCCGGCAATCAGTTGCAGCGAGAGGACCATCAGGAAAATTCCGGCGATGGGTTGCAGCAGCGCATGGGGCGCCTCCTCGTAATAGGGCAGAAGTTCGATCATCATGGCCCCCAGTTCCGGCGTTGGCGGGCGCACACCCACGCTGACGAAGCCGAGCGCGGCGATGGCCATGATGGCGGTGGCGGTGCTGTAGGCGGTCACGGTCAGCATCATCGGCGCCATTGCGGGCCAGAGGTGCCGGCTGAGCAGGTGCCACGGCCCAAAGCCCAGCAGTCTGGCTGCTTCCACCGCGGACGAGGACAGGACCGGCCGGGCCAGCGCCCTTGCGAGACGGAAGAATTCCACCCACAGAACCAGTGAAATGCCAAGATAAAGCATGGCGGGTTCACCGGGCAGGATGGCGGTCAGCATCAGCACCATGAGCAGGCCCGGAAGGGCAAGCATGGCTTCCGCCAGCAGCGAGAAGGCCCTGTCGGTCAATCCGCCCCGCCATGCGGCAAGAATGCCAAGCAGCGTGCCGGGAACCATGGCCGTCAATGCCGAGAGCAGCGCAAGGCCGAGCGATAGCCGCAGGGCCGCCGCCAGCCGTGCGTGCATGGAGCGGCCAAGATGGTCGTAACCGAAGAGATCGGCAGCGCCCGGCGGCTGCAAGGCCAGCCGAAGCGTCTGGCGATAAGGATCGGCGCCAGAGGCTACCAGCGGAGCGAAGGCGAAGACCAGCATCGCTGCCAGAATGGCCACTCCGGCAAGCCGTGAAATAGTCCAGAAGCGCGGCTGTGGCGGGGATGGGATGAGCAGCGTCATGGCGTTTTCCTCGCGCCGGAGACCTTGCCCTGGCGAAGGCGCGGATCGATCAGGTGGCAGGCAAGGTCCACCGCCGCATTCAGCGCCACGAACATCAGGCCCATGACCAGCGCCGTGCCCTGGATCATCGGCACGTCGCGGCCAAAGACCGCGTGGACGAGGGCGTGGCCAATGCCCGGCCAGGCAAACAGCGTTTCCACGACCACCACGCCTTCGACAAGGTAGATGAATTGCAGGCCGAGATAGGTCACGACAGGCACGGCGATGTTGCGCAGGCCGTGCCGCATAAAAAGCCTGAGGTCGCTCAGCCCCTTGATGCGGCCAAATCCGTAATAGGCCGATCCTGCCACGGCTACCGTCGCATCGCGGGCCACGCGGTTCGACATGGCCGCAAGTCCCAAAGCCAGCGTCAGCGCGGGAAGGATAAGATGTGCGCCATGGTCATGGCCCGCAGCAGGCAGGATTTGCAGCGTAACGCCGAAGACCATGACTAGCACCATGCCGATGACGAATTGCGGCAAGGCCTTCAAGGCGGTCGAGATGAAGAAAAGGCCGCGGTCGAGGAGACCGTTTGGCCGCAATCCGGCAAGAATACCCAGCGGCGGACCGATGAAAAGCGACAGGAGAATGGCCGTCAGGGCAAGCGTCATGCTGTGGCTGAGCTGATGGGCGATTTCCCGCACGACCGGCTGGCCTGTCACCAGAGAGGTGCCGAGATCGAACCGGAGAAGGTCGCCGAACCACGAGGAAAGGGCTGCGGCGGAGGATTGCCCGAGATCAAGCTCGGCTGCGACCTTGGCGGCGGCATCCCTGTCCACCATGTCATAGCCATAGCGCCCTGCCGCTATCCGATAGGCCATGTCTCCCGGCAGGGAGCGGGCCATCAGGAATGTTGCAACGCCAACCAGAAGCGCCACCATGCAGGCCTGCAACAGCCTTGCGGCAAGCCTTGGGACGAGGGTTTGCAGCATCTTGGCCATCAGGGCGCCCACCGCATGGATTTCAGGCCGAAGCTGCGCTCATAAGGGTCGATTTGCGCATTCTCGAGCCGGTTCGAAACTGCAACGCTCTGCTGATACCAGGCCACCGGAATGACGGGAAGTTCCTGCTGGATGATGCTCACCACCTTTTGCCGCAGGGCTTGCGCCTCCTGCGCATCGCTGCTGCGGCTCAACCCGTCGAGCGCGGCATCGAAACTGGTGTTCGACCAGTTCATCGAGCCCCAGTCACCACCCTTGGGGCCGTAATCCCCCAGCATGGTGGCAAGCGGATCGGGGGCGAGGGCAAAATTGCGGGCCATCAGCGCCAGCGCCAGCGTGCCATCCTGGTGACGAACGGGTATCTCGCTGGAATTGGTGGAATCGATCGTCAGCTCAACGCCGATCTCCCTGAATTGCTCTTGCAGGACGGCTGCCGTCAATGGCAGTTCAGGCCGGTCGGGATAGGTCGTCAGCATCAGCGAGAAGCGCTTGCCGTCTTTTTGCAAAATGCCGTCATCACCCGGTTTCCAGCCAAGTTCGGCCAGAAGGGCGCGGGCTTTCTGCGGATCGCTGGCAAGGGGCGGCAGGTCTGCCTCGTGCCAGCCGCCAAGGCTTGGCGGAAAAAGCTGGGTAGCGGCAGCGGGATAGCGCAGGATGGCGGCGGCAAGACCTTCCCGGTCGATGGCAAGGCTCAGGGCCTGTCGGGCGCGAAGATCGGCCAGCAGCGGATTACCGGCATTGACCTTGAGCAGCAGGCTGCGCGGAATGGGCACGGAAAGAAGCTTGACGGCGGCGGATTTGCCAAGCCGCGTGCGGCTGGCCGGATCGAGATTGAAGACATAATCGGCATCGCCGCTTTCCGCCATCAGCGCGCGGGTTTCCGCCCGGCCAACCGAGAGATAGCGCGCATTCTCGATGGCAGGCTCTTCACCCCAGTAATCGCCGAAACGGGTGACGGACAGCGATTGCGGCGCCTCGATTTTCGTCAGGCGGAAGGGGCCTGTACCGATGATTGCCGTGACCTCATTGCCCTCATAGGAGGCAGGAGCAAGGATTTGCGCCCGTGCCTCTGCCAGAAAGGCCGCAAGCGGGGTAAAGGGCCGGGTCAGCGTGATGACGACGAGGGCATCGCCTTCGGCGGTGATGGTGGCAATTGGCGCCCTGGCGAGCAGTCCGGGCTTTGTACGTGCGATGGTGAGCGCGCTGGCAACGCTTTTGGCCGTCATCGTCGTGGCGTCATGAAAGCGAACATTGTCGCGCAGCCGAAACCGCCAGACGAGGCCATCGGGCGAGACTTGCCAGTCCCGCGCAAGGCCGGGAATGGCCTTGCCCTGTCCGTCCACGTCCACGAGTGTTTCAACGATATTCATCCGCAGGAAAATCTCGCCCGATTTGGCCGGGTCGAGCCCGGTGATTTCGAAGGGGGCGGCAATATCCACGATGCGGTCGGGCTCTGCCCGGGCAGGCGCGATTGCGCCGCTTGCCGCGAGCGTCAGGAAGAGGGCGGTGGCCGTGCGGCCAAGGGTCTTCAGCATGGGAGAGTCCTTAATGTTATACAGTTACGGCCTATAGAAAATACGACCCGATTTGTCCAGAATCAATTGTCACGTTCCTGGGGTTTGTGCGGTTGGCCGGTGTGATTACAGCGCCGTGCGTTTTATCAAACGCATAAAGGACGCTGTAACACTTTAAATCTGCTGCATAATTTTCACCTTAAATCGATTCCGATTTAAGGAATTATGCAGTAGGTTTTGCGCCTTGCCGGACGGAAAACCGCTTCGCACTTTTCCTGGCAATGGTTGGTTCTTTGTTTCGCGCCTTGCCGGACGGAAAACCGCTTCGCACTTTTCCTGGCAATGGTTGGTTCTTTGTTTTGCGCCTTGCCGGACGGAAAACCGCTTCGCACTTTTCCTGGCAATGCTTTATGCCGTTGCTCGGAATAGTCTCGATAAAGACAGGGTGAAGAATGGGCCGCAGGAAGCGCCATGTGTTGAAGGCGGAAGATGAGCGGGCCTTGCGGCTTGCTGCTCCCGGCCTGTTTTCAGATCTTGCCGCCGGGCGTCTTGGTTCATCGCGCAAGGCGCTGGAACTTGCAGGCCTGCGGGATGAGCGCAGCCGGTTGGAAAAGCTGCAAAATAGCTGGAACAAGGCAGAAGATGGCGAGCGGGCCGCCTTTCTCGATTGGCTGATGGGCCGGGGCGAACTGCCTTGCGAAACGGCGACCTTTCATGGCATCGCCGATGGACGCTATTTGCGCCCGCAAGCCATCCATCATATCGAAGCAATCATGCGGGCAAAAGGGATGACGCCGGAGCGCCTGATGGCTGAAATAGGGTTTCCCGGCGAAGGCAAGGCGCTTTTGCGCGCCATGGCACGGGCCAGTAGCCTGAGGTTGAAGATTATCAGGGCACTGGCCGTCTGGCTCGAGGCCGAAAGGGACAAGCGCTAGAGCGGTTCATTGTTTCACGGAAAGATTGAGCCGCTCTAACTATTTGTTTTTACGCATTTTCAGACCGAAAACCGGCTTCCACTTTTCCTGAAAATGCTCTAGACCCGCACGTCCTGATCGATACGGTCCTCGCTGCCGAAAAAGCGGATATAGCGCTCCACCTCGGCGGCTTCGCCGGTTGCCTTGCGGGGATTGTCGGAAAGCTTCACGGCGGGGCGCCCATTGGCCTCGACCACCTTGCAGACGATGGAAATCGGCATCAGCCCGGCATTTTCCTCAGGCGCGCAGCCTGCAAAGTCATTGGTGAGGTTGGTGCCCCAGCCGAAGCTCATGCGCACTCGGCCTTCGAAATGCCGATAGGTGTCGATCATCGCTTCGACATCGAGCCCATCGGAGAAGATCAGCAGCTTCTGGGCGGGATCGCGCCCCATCTTTTCCCACCATTGCACGATTTTTTCGCCGCCTTCTATCGGCGGCGCGCTGTCGGGGCGGAAGCCCGTCCAGTCTGCCACCCAGGCGGGCGCGTTGCGCAGGAAGGAGGCCGTGCCGAAAGCGTCCGGCAACACGATCAGCAGGTTGCCATTGTAGAGCCGGTTCCAGTCCCGCAACACCTGATAGGGGGCGGCAGCCAGTTCCTCATCGCTGCGGGCAAGGGCGGCTACGACCATGGGAAGCTCGTGCGCATTGGTGCCGACGGCTTCAAGGTCGGAATCCATGGCCAGAAGAACGTTGCTGGTGCCGGTAAAGGCATCGCCAATGCCTTCCTTCAATGCCTCCACGCACCAGCGCTGCCACAGAAAGCTGTGGCGCCGCCGCGTGCCGAAATCGGAAATCCTCAGGCCCGGAAGCGATTTCAACCGCTCCACCTTTTCCCACATTTTCGCCTTGGCGCGGGCATAGATCACGTCCAGCGTGAAATAACCCAGCGATTTCAGGGCCGCGCGGCTGCGCAATTCATTGACGATGGCAAGGGCGGGAATTTCCCAGAGCGTGGTTTCCACCCAGCGTCCGCGAAAGGTCAGCTCATACTGGCCGTCGCGCTTGGACAATTCATAGGGGGGCAATTGCAGATCGGCGAGCCAGCTCAGGAACTCCGGCTCGAAAATCTGGGTGCGGCCATAAAAGCTGTTGCCCGCCAGCCAGATCAACTCCTTCTTGCTGACCTTCAGGCTGCGCACATGGTCAAGCTGGGCGCGCAATTCCTGCTCGTCGATTTCCTCGGCCAGCCGAACGCGGGTGGTGCGGTTGATGAGCTGAAAGGTCACGTCCACATCGGGATAAAGCTTCCAGATCATTTGCAGCATCAGCAGCTTGTAGAAATCCGTGTCGATCAGACTGCGGATGATCGGGTCGAGCTTCCAGGCGTGGTTATAGACACGTCTTGCTATATCTGTCTTCGCCATCGGTCCTCGCCGCCCGTCCTCTTGACTGCGTCCTTATCAGAAAAACCAGGAACAAAGTCCAGTAGGCTGACGAAAACAGAGAAAGAACCGTGTTTTCCGGCGGGCCAACCGCCATTGGTCAGGGTGCAGGCCTTGGCTGTTCGGGCTGCTGCGGCGCCGTCGTCGGGCGCGTGGTTTCGGTTGCCGGGTCGGTGGGTGGTGCGATGGAATGCCCCCACCACTCGGCGGGAATCCACAAGACGATGGCAAGGATGATGCCGACGAGAAGCACGATGAGAACCGGCTTGCCGCGAAAGCCCTGGCGCGCCTCGGTTTCGCTCACGCCCTGCTCGATGGCGCGTCTTTCGTTCGCCGTTTCAATCTTCCGGTTGTCGAGCGGGCTTGCCATGGCGATTCTCCTGCGCAAGGTGGTGTCACCTTCAAACGTTGCGCAGGTGCCAAGGTTCCGGTGGCTTGCTTTGGAGCAAAGCATTTACCGGAAAAGTGGCTTCCGGTTTTCCGTCCGTAAATGCTTTAGAGCGCCGATCTGATTGAATCAGATCGGCACTCTAACATCTTATTTTTGAAGCATAATCTTATCGATCCTCGTTTCACTCCGGTCGGATTATGCTTTAATAACCCGCCCAGCGGTCAACGACATGCTCCAGTGGCTCTCCGGCCTCGAAACGGTGGATTTGCGCCTCCACATGGCGGATGAGCGCGCTAACATCGGAGGCGGCCGCGGCGTGCGGTGTGATGACGACATTTTCCATTGCCCAGAGGGGGCTGTCGGCGGCCAGCGGCTCCTTTTCGAAAACATCCAGCGATGCAGCGCCGAGAACCCCTTTTTGCAGGGCAATGATGACATCCGCCTCCACCTGGCTTCCGCCGCGGCCAGCATTGAGAAACACCGGCTTGCCAAGCGGGCCGCCTTGCCGCAGCCGGGCAAAGAGGCTGCTGTCGTAAAGGCCGCGCGTCTCCGAGGTCAGCGGCAAAAGCCCGACGAGAATGTCGGTGCGTGCCAGAAAATCGTCCATATGGTCTTCATCGAAGGTTTCCATCCCTTCCAGCGTTTTCTTGCGCCGCGACCAGCCAATGACATTGAAACCCATGACCTTCAGCTTGCGTGCGGCGTCCTCGCCGAGAACGCCAAGGCCCATGACACCCACCGTCACGTCGCGGGCCTCCGGTTGCAGGGGAATTTCGTGCCAGATCTTTTCACGCTGCTGCTTTTGATAGGCCGCCATCTGCCGCAGGTGATAAAGACAGTTCATCACCACCCACTCGCTCATCCGGTCGGTGAGACTGCGGTCCACGAAGCGCACGATGGGCCGATCCGGCAGGTCGGGCAGGGCGAGAATGTGATCGACGCCCGCGCCGCCGGAAAACAGCACCTCCAGCGCGGTTGCCCGCTTGAACAGCGCGGGATCGGGCTTCCACAACAGCGCATAGGCGGCAGAGCCGAGGTCGCGTCCTGCATGGTCCGGTCTTGCGAGGTCAATCACCTCGCGGTCGGGAAAGGCGTCCTTTAAGGCCTCATCCATGGCGACGCGCGAAAACTTGAGGTCGATAACCACGGGACGCTTGGCAGACATGGGGAGATCCTTGGGAATGCGGGTGGACATGCGAAGGGTTATTGCCGGATGCCGCCGATATTCATGGCCTTGAGGTCGAAGGCGGCGGCAAGCAGTGCTTTGGTATAATCTTCTTTCGGGGCGCGGAAAACCTGTTCCGCCGGGCCATGCTCCACGACCTTGCCCATGCGCATGACGATGAGGTCGTTTGCGAGCGCCTTGACCACCTTGAGGTCGTGGCTGATGAACAGATAGGCCAGATCGTGGCGCTGTTGCAGATCGCGCAGCAGATCCACCACTTGCGCCTGCACGCTCATGTCCAGCGCCGAGGTAGGCTCGTCCAGCATGACAAAACGCGGCTTCAGCACCATGGCGCGGGCAATGGCGATGCGCTGGCGCTGGCCTCCGGAAAATTCATGCGGATAGCGCCAGCGCGTGGCGCTATCGAGCCCCACTTCCTCCAGCGCCCAGGCAACGCGGTCATCCCGTTCGCGGGCCGAAAGGCTGCGTTCATGCACCTTCAGCCCTTCGGCAATGATCTCGCCCACCGACATGCGCGGGCTGAGCGAACCGTAAGGATCCTGAAACACCACCTGAAGCCGCTCGCGCAGCGGCCGCATGGCCTTGAAGGAAGAGCCGTCGATGGCCTGCCCCTCGAAACGGATGGAGCCCTTCGAGCCGATCAGGCGGGCCAGCGCAAGGCCAAGCGTGGTCTTGCCCGAGCCGGATTCGCCGACAATGCCCAGTGTCTGGCCGGCGCGCAGCGTCACATCCACCCCGTCCACCGCCTTGACGTGATCCACCACGCGGCGCATGAAGCCTGCCTTGACGGGGAACCAGACGCGGATGTCCTTGCCCTCCATCACCACGGGCCGGGCGGCATCGCTTGCGGGCGGCTGACCCTTGGGTTCGGCGGCCAGCAGCTTTCGGGTATATTCGTGCTGCGGATTGGAAAAAATTGCCTCCACCGGCCCCGTTTCGACGATCTGGCCCTTGGTCATCACGCAGACGCGATCGGCGAATTTCCGCACGATGCCGAGATCATGGGTGATGAACAGCATCGACATGCCATGGTCTCGCTTGAGGCCTGCCAGAAGTTCCAGAATCTGCGCCTGCACCGTCACGTCGAGCGCGGTTGTCGGCTCATCGGCAATCAGCAGTTTGGGGCGGTTGGCCAGCGCCATGGCAATCATCACCCGCTGGCGCTGCCCGCCGGAAAGCTGGTGCGGATAAGCGGAAAGCCGCTTTTCCGGCTCGCGAATGCCAACCTGCCGCAGCAATTCCAGAATGCGCGGACGAAGCGCCTTGCCGCTTGCCTGCCGGTGCAGTTCCAGAATTTCGCCGATCTGCTGCTCGATGGTGTGCAGCGGGTTCAGCGAGGTCATGGGCTCCTGGAAGATCATGGTGATGTCATTGCCGCGCACCTTGCGCAGCTCGGCATCGCTGAGCTTGAGAAGATCCTTGCCTTCGAAGAAAATCTGGCCGGAAGGATGGCTGGCCGCCGGATAGGGCAGAAGCCGCAGGATGGAAGCCGCCGACACCGATTTTCCGGAGCCGCTTTCGCCCACCAGCGCCAGGATTTCGCCGGGCGCGATGTAGAAGCTGGAATGGGCGACCGCAAGGCTTTCCTTGCCATCGTGGTGGAAGGCGACGGAAAGATCGCGAACGGAGAGAAGCACGTTGTTCATCGGAACGTCTTCCTCGGATCAAAGGCGTCACGCACCGCCTCGCCGACGAAAATCAGCAGCGACAGCATGATCGACATGGTGAAGAAGGCGGTCATGCCAAGCCAGGGCGCTTGCAGATTGCGCTTTGCCTGAGCAATCAGCTCGCCGAGCGAGGGAGAGCCGGGCGGCATTCCCAGTCCCAGAAAATCGAGGGATGTCAGCGTGGTGATGGAACCGGAGAGAATGAAGGGCAGGAAGGTCAGCGTGGCCACCATGGCATTGGGCAGAAGATGGCGGAACATGATGGTCCAGTTGCCGACCCCCAGCGCCCGCGCCGCATTGACATATTCGAAATTGCGCGCCCGCAGGAATTCCGCCCGGACCACGCCTACGAAACTCACCCATGAGAACAGAAGCATGATGGCCAGCAGGATGAAAAAGCCGGGCGGCAGGAGGGAGGAAATGATCAGCAGGATATAGAGCACCGGCATGGAGGACCAGATTTCGATGAAACGCTGCATCAGAAGATCGGTCCAGCCGCCGAAATAGCCCTGTATGGCCCCGGCCGTGACACCGACCAGCGCCGAGGCCAGCGTCAGCGCCAGACCGAACAGCACGGAAACGCGAAAGCCGTAGATCATCCGGGCCGCCACGTCGCGGGCCTGATCGTCGGTGCCAAGCCAGTTCATGTTGCCGAGAATGCAATTGGGGTCATCAGCGCCTTTGGGATAGGCCGAGCAGCGTTCCTGCTTGCTCATCAGCCAGAAGGGGGCGGTGGGTGCCGAATGCGGGATTTCCGAATTGACGGTGCGGTAGGAATAGCGGATGGGCGGCCAGATCATCCAGCCATGGGCATTGATCTCGTCCGACACGAAGGCCGAACGGTAATCCGTCACGGCCAGAAAGCCGCCGAATTTTTCTTCCGGGTAGTTCACGAAGACGGGGAACAGGATCTCGCCCTTGTAGGAGGCCAGGATCGGCTTGTCATTGGCCAGAAATTCCGCGCCAAGGCTGAGCAAAAACAGCAGCATGAACAACCAGAAGGACCAGAAGCCCCGGCGATTGGCGCGGAAATTCTGCAAACGGCGGCGGGTGGTTGGCGAGAGAAACGGCTTTTTCGGCGCGGTTGCGGCAGGGGCGCTCATCAGACATCCCTCCTGTCGAAATCGATGCGCGGATCGATCCAGGTATAGATCAGGTCGGAGAGCAGGCTGACCACCAGCCCGAGCAGCGAGAAGATATAGAGCGTGGCGAAAACGATGGGATAATCACGGTTGACGATGGACAGATAGCCAAGCCTGCCTAGCCCATCGAGGGAAAAGATATTCTCGATCAAAAGCGAGCCGGTGAAGAAGGCGGAGATGAAGGCGCCGGGAATGCCCGCAATGACGATCAGCATGGCGTTGCGAAACACATGACCGTAAAGAACGCGCCGTTCGCTCAAGCCCTTGGCACGGGCCGTGACTACATATTGCTTCCTGATTTCGTCGATGAAGGAATTCTTCGTCAGCAGGGTGGTGGTGGCGAAGGCCGAGAGCAGAAGTGCCGTCAGCGGCAGCGTGAGGTGCCAGAGATAATCGAGAACCTTGCCGGGCAGTGTCAAACTGTCGAAATTGTCGGAGGTCAGGCCGCGCAGCGGAAACCAGTTGTAAAAGGAGCCACCGGCAAACAGCACGATCAGCAGGATGCCGAACAGAAAGCCCGGAACCGCATAGCCCACCACGATGATGCCGGAAGACCAGACATCGAAGCGCGAGCCATCGCGAACCGCCTTGGCAATGCCAAGCGGAATGGAAATGGCATAGGATAGCAGCATCACCCACAGGCCAAGCGAGATCGAAACCGGCATTTTTTCCAGAATGATGTCGGTGACGCGGGCATTGCGGAAGAAGCTTTCGCCGAAATCGAAGCGGCTGTAATTCCACATCATATCGAGAAAGCGGGTCAGCGGCGGCTTGTCGAAACCGAACTGCTTTTCAAGCTTGGCGATCAGCGCCGGGTCCAGGCCCTGCGATCCGCGATAACGCGAGCTGTCATCACCGCCAAGGCCCTGCATGTCGCCGCCGCCGGACAGCCGCTGATCGGCGCCATCGCCCTGACCGGTCAGTTGCGCCACGACCTGTTCCACCGGACCGCCCGGCGCGAACTGGATGACAAGAAAGGAAATGCCCATGATGCCGATCATGGTCGGGATCATCAACAGCAGACGACGCAGGATATAGGCACCCATCAGGCGGCGGCTCCCACACAGCATCGGACCGAAAAGTGGGAACCGGTTTTCGGATCCATCCGATGCGTCCGGAAAGATTTCAAGCATCGGACCGAAAAGTGGGAACCGGTTTTCGGATCCATCCGATGCGCCCGGAAAGATTTCAAACATCGGACCGAAAAGTGGGAACCGGTTTTCAGTGCAGGAAGGCGTGAAAACAGGGTGCTGGACAGTCTACGGGGTTTTGAAACACGGTACACGGTGCTGAGGTATGTCGGGTGGCCTACCCCCCTCTGCCTTGCCGGACATCTCCCCCTCAAGGGGGGAGATTGCAATACGGACAAAGCGCCATTCTTCAATGAATAGGTGTGGTGACGGCCTTTTTCAGCAATGCAGGCAGGGCCTTGATCTTGCCGATCTCCCCCCTTGAGGGGCAGGGCAATCGCATATGACCGATTTCGAGGAATCGAAGGGCGAACAAAACGGAATCGTTGCAAGAACAAATGCTCGCAGATTCCATGTTTGTTCCGCATATGCGATTGCCCTGCCTTGAGGGGGAGATGTCCGGCAGGACAGAGGGGGGTAAACCACACGCAAGACCGTAGCGTCGTGTAATGTGGTTTTGAAAGCCACGCAAACACATCAGGGTCGGCAAAGGGGCGGCGGGGTCTTGCCAATCGTTTTCCTCGCATCTCGTCAAATCGGCCCGGCCATCGGGAAGGAGCCGAATCATTCGCCATATTGGTATCTTTTGACGGCGCTCCTTGCAAAGCCTGCATGATGCTCAAGGGTTTTTCGACCACCAGATGTCGGGAAAGCCTATGGCAAATTGCGGCAGATCGGCAGGGTGGCTCATCCGGTTCCAATAGGCAATCCGGGCGGTGTTGCCATAATACATCGGCACGACATAGTGATGGGCGAGCAGCACCCTGTCCAGCGCATGGGTCGCCGCAAGAAGCTCGTCGCGGTCGCGGGCGAAGATCACCTTGTCGATCAGCGCGTCGATGGCGGGATCGGCAATGCCGGCGTAATTGCGCGCACCCTGACGGTTGACCGAGGCAGAGCCCCAATATTCCCGCTGTTCATTGCCGGGATTTCGCGTCTGCCCCCAGACAGTCCATGTCATGTCGTAATCGAAGCTGCGCAGGCGGTTGATATATTGCGAGGAATCGACCGTTCGCACGGTCATTTCAATGCCGATCTTGCGCAGCATGTTGCTGTAGGGCACCGCAACGACCTCAAACCGGGGGCTGCTCAGCAAAAGCTCGAAGGCCAGCGGCTTGCCCGTGGCGGCATTGACCATTTTGTTGCCGCGCAACTCATAACCTGCCTCCTTCAGCAGGCCGACGGCCTTTCGCAGATTGTCGCGCTGCTTCTCCGGTGTGCCGCCCACCGGGTTGCTGTAGGGCCTCGTGAAGATCTCCGGCGGAACCTTGTCCCGCAGATCGTTGAGCATCGCCAGTTCCCGCCCTTGCGGCAGGCCGGAGGAGGCAAGCTCCGTGCCCCAGAAGAAGCTGTCGATCCGCTTGTAGCCGTTGTAAAAGACGGTGCGGTTCAGCTCCTCGAAGTCGAAGGCATAGAGCAGTGCTTCGCGCAGGCGCGCATCCTTGAACATGTCCCGGCGCATATTCGGCACCATGGCCTGCATGATGCCCATGGTACGATAGGGATTGGGCAGTTCCGCCCGCAGGACATTGCCGCTTTTCACGGCGGGAAAATCGAAACCGGTGGCCCAGCGCGCCGCGGTCGTCTCCATCCAGTAATCCACATCCCCGGCGCGGAAGGCCTCGAACTCTACATTATCGTCGGTGTAATAGGTGTAGATGATGCTGCGGAAGTTGTTGTATCCGACATTCACATTGAGATTGCCGCCCCAGTAATCGTCGCGCAATTCGTAGCGCAGCGTGCTGCCGGGGGTGAAGGCGGCGATGCGGTAGGGACCGGAACCCAGGATGGGTTCGAGCGTGGTGCGGGAAATGTCGCGCGGCTTGCCGTCCGGCCCGTTCGCCTGCCACCAGTGGCGTGGAAGAATGTCCAGCTCGCTGACGATCATCGGCAGTTCCTTGTTGCCCTTCTGGTCGAAGGTAAAGGTCACTTCGCGCTCGCCGGTCTTCTCCGCCTTGATGACGTGGGCGTAATAGGTGGTGTAAAGCGGATGAAGCTCCTTGAAGCTGTCGAAGCTGAAGACCACGTCTTCCGGGGTGACGGGCTGGCCGTCGGCCCATTTGGCTTCGGGCCGCAGCCGGAATTTGGCAAAGGAATAATCGTCCGGATAGGCAATGGCCTCGGCCAGAAGCCCGTAGCTCGTGCCATCCTCATCCATGGAAGGCTTGAACAGCGTTTCTGTCACCGACGAGGCGCGTGGCAGAAGGCCTGCGGCAAGATTGCCCTTGTCGAGCGCCGGATTGAACGTGTCATAGGTACCATTGGCCGAAAGCTTCACCTCGCCGCCCTTCGGCGCCTGCGGGTTGACATAGGCGAAATGCTCGAAGCCAGCGGCATATTTCGGGGCCTCTATAATGCCGATGGCGTGGCGCCATTGCAGCTCCTGCCCCGCTTGCCCGGTGGCGGCCAGACAGCAGGCGCCGATCATTGCCAGCATGGAAAGCACGATCCTCATCCGGTTCATAAAGCGCCTGATCTCCCTTGGCCCAATCTATCCCTTGAGGTATCGGGAAATCGGGCAGGGGTAAATATGCGCGGCTCATCACGAGGCATTGATGACGATGGAATTGATGGCGGCCCGGCTTCCGCAGCCGGCCGTCCAAAGCTATGAAGAGGATGATTTCTTGAGCGATTTTATGCTTCACGCCAGTTGGGAATCGCACTACTGCATAATTCCTTAAATCGGAATCACGGCGCTGTAACACCCTGTTTTTATGTATTTCCGGACGGAAAACAGCTTTCGATTTTTCTCGGAAAGAGACTTTAGGAGATAGACCTTGGCCCATCCTGCCCGCCTGTTGTCTGCGTTCGCGCTATCCGGCTTGCTGCTTGTGGCCGATCTTGCCCCGGCTCTTTCCGGTGAGGACCAGCCTGCCAAACAGGCCTTCGGAGCTGTGCAGCTACCCACCGCCGGACCTGCCACACCCTATGGTTTTTATTCCAAGGGCTGCATGAGCGGGGCCGTGGCGCTTCCAACCGATGGACCGAACTGGCAGGCCATGCGCCTTTCCCGCAACCGCCGCTGGGGAAATCCGGCGATGATTTCCCTGCTGGAGCAATTGTCGCGTGATGCGCCCAAGGTCGGCTGGCCGGGACTTCTGGTCGGCGATATTGCCCAGCCACGCGGTGGGCCGATGGTCAATGGTCACGCCTCCCACCAGCTCGGGCTGGATGCCGACGTCTGGCTGACACCCATGCCCGCCAAGCGGCTGAGCGTTCAGCAAAGAGAGGACAAGCCCTTCGTCTCGATGCTGCAAAAGGACAAGTTCCTGACCATCGACGAAAAGGCGTGGACGCCCGCCCATGCCCGCCTTTTGATGCTGGCGGCAAGCTATCCGCAAGTCGAGCGGATTTTCGTCAACCCGGCCATCAAGAAGAAGCTTTGCGATAGCTGGACCGGAGATCGCGCCGTGATGGGCAAGATCCGTCCGCTCTATGGCCATGACGCGCATTTCCATATTCGCATTTCCTGCCCGGCGGGGGCGGCCGGATGCAAGCCGCAGGCCCCGGTGGCCGCCGGCGACGGCTGCGACAAATCGCTGGCCTGGTGGTTTACCAAGGAGCCGTGGGAGCCGAAAAAGCCGGCAACACCCACAAAGCCCGCACCGCCGCCGCGCCCCATGATGGTTTCCGATCTGCCGAAAGCCTGTGCTGCCATTCTCGATCAGCCCGCCGTGGTGGACGAGGCCCACGCCACCTATGGCGGTGTGGCCGCCTATGTGGATCCCGGCCCCGTGCCGGTTTCCGCCACCGCGAAAGATCTGGCGCCGAAGACGGGTGGCGCACCCGTGCCCGAGGATGATGTGCCTTTGCCCGCGGCGCGCTGACGGCTTTTCATTTGGGCCGCGCCTGTGTAGAAGGAATTCAAATCGATTGAATTCCGCGTTCCGCTGACGTGGACGATCGCTGGAATGTGCGGGAGCGTTGGAGGCCGGAGATGGTGGAGCGTCGGACGATTGCGTTGATCGCCCATGACAAGATGAAGGACGAGATGGCCGCATTTGCCAGCCGCCATCAAGGCCTGCTTGCCGGTTGGAAAATCGTTGCCACCGGCACCACGGGCGGCAGAGTGCTTCAGGCTTGCCCCGGCCTCGATGTCACCTTGATGAAAAGCGGTCCATTGGGCGGCGATCAGCAGATCGGCGCCATGATTGCCGAGGAAAAGGTGGCCATGCTGATCTTCTTCGTCGATCCGCTGACCCCCATGCCGCATGACGTGGACGTGAAGGCGCTGATGCGTCTTGCCATCCTTTATGATACGCCAATGGCATTGAACCGGGCGACGGCGGATACCCTTCTGCCTGCAATCGGATAGGTGGTTCTGTCTGCCTTCTGCGCCAACCAGAAACCGGAGCGGCTTTGCCTTTGCCTGGGCCGCCCACAAGCTACAGCGAATTTTCCCGAAAAGCCGCTGGACTTTGACGGAAACTGCCCCAGATGGACGTTCCAATGGCCAAACATCTTGAAAACGAGCATATTCCCTTTCCGGTCCTGATCGGCGACATTGGCGGCACCAATGCGCGATTCTGGATCCTGACCGATGTTTACGCCGCGCCAAGGGAGTTTCCCACTGTTCGAACGGCGGATTTCGAAACGATCGATCAGGCCATTCAGGAGTGCATTCTCGACAAGAGCTCGGTTCAGCCGCGCTCGGCCATTCTGGCCGTGGCGGGGCCGATCAAGAGCGATGAAATTCCGCTGACCAATTGCGATTGGGTCATCCGCCCGAAGGGCATGATCGAGCAGCTCGGTTTCGAGGATGTTCTCGTCGTCAATGATTTCGAGGCGCAGGCATTGGCTGCCGCTTCGCTTGCCGAAAACGACCGTGAGGCAATCGGAGAGCTTTCCCAGACCACGCTTGGCTCGCGGGTGGTTCTTGGCCCCGGTACGGGCCTTGGCGTGGGCGGCCTCGTTTATTCCCAGCATATCTGGATTCCCGTTCCCGGTGAGGGCGGCCACGTGGATATCGGGCCGCGCAGCAAGCGAGACTACGAAATCTTCCCCCATATCGAAACCATCGAGGGGCGGATTTCCGGCGAGCAGATCATCTGCGGACGCGGCATCGTGCATCTTTACAAGGCCATCTGCGTGGCGGATGGCAAGAGTCCCGAATGGTCGGATCCGGCGGACATTACCGCCCATGGCCTGAGCGGCTCCGATCCGGTTTGCGTGGAAACGCTCGAGCTGCTGGCCACGTATCTCGGCCGGTTGGCGGGCGATCTGGCGTTGATCTTCATGGCGCGCGGCGGGGTGTTTCTCTCTGGGGGAATCTCGCAGAAGATCATTCCTGCGCTGAAGCTGCCTGCCTTCCGCGCCGCTTTCGAAGACAAGGCGCCGCATTCCGCACTGATGAAGACCATTCCCACCTTCGTCGTCACCCATCCCCAGGCGGCTCTTGCCGGTCTTGCAGCCTATGCTCGCACGCCCGCCAGCTATGGTGTCAGCCATGATGGCAGGCGCTGGCGGCGCTGAGCCTTCGACAGGCCGCCTGCCCGGATTTGCGAAGAGAGCGCCATGCACGGTTATGCAAACCGGCGTGCGCCAGCCACGCAGGCGACCACGATGGCAGTGGCCGCGACCATTGGCCACGCCACCGCTTCATGCAGTACAAGTCCCGCCAAGAGAAGTCCGAGGAAGGGCTGAAGCAGTTGCAACTGGCCAATGCTGGCCACGCCGCCAAGGGCAAGGCCGCGATACCAGAAAATAAAACCGATCAACATGCTGAAGACCGAGACATAGCCAAGGCCAAGCCAGGCATCGAGGCTGATTGCGCCCCATTGCGCGGGCGGATTTACCACTGCAATCGCCAGCATGATCGGCGAGGCGATCAGCAGCGCCCAGGAGATGACCTGCCAGCCACCAAGACGACGCGATAGCGAAGCGCCTTCGGCATAGCCAAGGCCGCAAACGATGATGGCCGCAATCATCAGCCCGTTGCCGAGGCCGGAGCCACTGCCGCTTTGCGAAAAGGCAAAACCGGCGACCGTCAGGGCGCCGAGGACGGAAAACATCCAGAAGGCGGGCTTTGGTCTTTCCCCCGCGCGGATTACGGCAAAAAGCGCCGTTGCCAGCGGCAAAAGCCCGATAAAGACCACGGATTGCGCCGATGACATGTGCTGAAGGGCAAGCCCCGTCAACAAGGGAAAGCCCAGCACCACGCCGAGGGCGACGATGGTGAGCGCCCGGAAATCCCGCAGCGAAGGGCGCTGTTGACGCAGCAGCAGCAAGAGCAAGCCCGCAAGGCTGGCTGCAATGGACGCCCGCGCCGCCGTCAGGAACAATGGGCTGAAATCGGCAACGGCAACCCGCGTGGCGGGTAATGAGCCGCTGAAAATGAAAACACCGAGAAGGCCGCTTCCAAGGCCGGATGTCTTGCTTTGCATGATTGTTTCCTCCCTCTGCCGCTTTCCAGGATCTACTGCATAATTCCTTAAATCGGAATCGATTTAAGGTGAAAATTATGCAGTAAATTTAAAGTGTTACAGCGTCCTTTGTGCGTTTGATAAAACGCACGGCGTTGTATCGAAAATCAAAGCAGGCCATTGATGGTGTCATGCCCTTGCCTTTACGACCGGCCTGCCGCACAAGACAGAGACAAAACCATACAATTTAGCTGTACTGTATGGTAAAGTATAACCATACAGTTTCATGGACGTCCCTCATGACCTCTCACGCACGTTCCCGAACCCAGACGGTGATGGAGGCTGTACGCCGCAAGATCCTCAGTGGTGCGCTGGGTGTGGATGAGCGTCTGCCATCCATCCGGCATATGGCGGAAAACATGGGTGTCTCGCCGTCCACCGTGGCGGAAGCCTATGACCGGTTGGCGGCTGAGGGCGCCATTCGCGCAAGGCGGGGGGCTGGTTTCTTCGTGGCTGGCGGCGCCGCCCGGCCGCTTGCGCTTTCGGAGCGGGTGGAAACGGCCAGTCGGGATGTGGATCCCTTCTGGGTATCGCGGCAGGCGTTGGCCAGCGACCCTTCGACCCTGAAGCCCGGTTGCGGCTGGCTTCCGGCAGACTGGATGCCAAATGACGCCTTTCGCAAGGCATTGCGCGGCCTTGGCCGCAGCAGCGATGCCATGCTGGCCGATTACGGTGCCGTTCGGGGGCCACTCGGCCTCAGGCGGGTGCTGCTTGGGCGTTTTGCGGAGGAGGGCCTGGCGGCCTCTCTCGATCAGGTGCTGCTGGCAGGGAGCGGCACGCAGGCGCTGGATCTCGTTTGCCGCCTGCTGCTCAAGCCCGGTGACAGGGTGCTGGTGGATGATCCGTGCTACTTCAACTTCCGCGCCCTGTTTCGCGCTTTGAATGTCGAGGTGGCGGGCGTGCCCTATACGCCCTCTGGCCCGGACATCACGGCGATGGAGTGCGCGATGGCCACCCACAAACCCCGCCTCTATCTCACCAATTCGGCGCTCCATAATCCGACTGGCGCAACAATGTCGCCCGCCACGGCCCACCGGGTGCTGACGCTTGCTGCCGCCCATTCCGTGACGGTTGTCGAGGATGACATTTTTGCCGATCTGGAGCCTGCTCATTCGCCCCGGCTTGCGGTGCTGGACGGGCTGGAACATGTAGTGAGGATCGGCAGTTTTTCCAAAACGCTGTCAGCATCGCTGCGCTGTGGCTACATCGCGGCGCGGCCAGAGATGATAGAGGCGCTGGTGGATTTGCAGATCGCCACCAGCTTCTGTGGTTATCATCCGCTCGCTGCCGAAGCCATCACCGCGGTTTTGACAGGTGGCAGCTATCGCAAGCATATGGAACTGACCCGTACCCGCCTGATGCGCCTGCGGGAAAAGGTGGCGGAAAAGCTGAGCGCTCTCGATGTCACGCCATGGCTGGTGCCACGCGGTGGCTTCTATCTCTGGTGCCGGCTGCCGGAAGGGCAGGACGCCGCCCGGATCGCCCGTTCAGCGATGGAGGCCAATATTCTTCTGGCGCCCGGAAACATTTTCAGCGTCCACCAGACCGCAACCCGCTTCCTGCGCTTCAACGTCGCGCATATGGCCGATCAACGCATCTACGATGTGCTGAAACGATTGCTATCTACCTGAATTCAGAGAGAAATGGCGGACAGGGAGGGATTCGAACCCTCGGTACGCTTTCACGTACACACGCGTTCCAGGCGTGCGCCTTAAACCACTCGGCCACCTGTCCGTCCAGGCCTGCGGGCAGTTTCGCCCCGGCTGGTGGGCGGGACATATACCAAGGATTCGTCCGGGCGCAAGGCGATTATGAAAGTTTTTTGCAGGCCATCCAAACTTTTCGTCCATCCCTATTGCCGATGCCGGGGGAGTGGCCCCATATCATGGTCCTGGATCAGAGCCCGAGACGCGGTATGGGCGGGCGGAGGCGGTCAACACCTCGAGCGGGAAAACTGCAATGCCGAGGGTGGGCCGTGATAGCAGGCGAAAAGCAGTGTGTTATTTTCCCTCGGGCGGGAGTCGGGTGTGGTGCGCTTCTTCTTGCGTTTCATCAGTTTCGTTGCGCTGGTACTGGCGGTGATCGCGGCCACGGTGGACGCGATTGAATCGGTGGCGTCATCCGCGATCGTCACGACGGATTTTCAAAGTCTGTGGATCTCGGCAGATCCATCGAGCCTCACGCGGATGCGTGATCTCTGCGAGACCTATCTCGGACGCCAGAGCTGGGAAGCGCTGGAAATTGCCATTCTGCACCAGCCCGGCTTTGCCGTTTTGCTCGGGCTTTCGCTCATGCTGTGGATGATGGGTTATAGACGACAGGCCCCGGCTGGCCGATTTGCGGCCTGAAGTCCGTCTTTATCCGGCAAAATGGTGAAAAGGGTTCGACCACGTCAGTCGCGATGGCTTTTGCCAGGGCGGCGCTGTTGAAAGGAGTTCGACATGCTACTCGACAGATTGTTCGGCAAAAAGACCATCATGCCAACCGTGGATACGGCTTTGCCCGGACGGCCGCAGCCGCTTGAGACGGCGCAATATCATCATGTATCGGGGCGGCCGTTGAAAGGCCCTTATCCCGAGGGCATGAAGGTCATCTATCTCGGCATGGGGTGTTTCTGGGGCGCTGAACGGTTGCTTTGGAATATTCCCGGCGTCTGGGTCACGGCGGCTGGCTACCAGGGCGGCATTACGCCCAATCCGACCTATGAGGAGACCTGTACGGGCCTGACCGGCCATACGGAGGTCGTCAAGGTCGTGTATGATCCGAATGTGGTCGGCCTCGACCATCTGCTCAAGGTTTTTTTCGAAGCGCATGACCCGACACAGGGCATGAGGCAGGGCAACGATATTGGCACGACCTACCGCTCGGCCATTTATGCTGACGCGGAGGCCGATGTGAAAAAGGCCGAATCCATGCGTGACACCTTCCAGCAGGCCCTGGTCGCAGCGGGACGGAAGGCTGCGATTACAACCGAAATTGCTCATGCTGGCCCATTCTTCTACGCAGAAGAGTATCATCAGCAATATCTTGCCAAAAATCCGAATGGATATTGTGGATTGCGCGGCACCGGCGTTGCCTGCCCGATTGCCTAGCGTTTGAGCTTGGCCGCCAGACTTGCGCCTGATTTTTTGGCGCGAGCCTGGAAAGATCACGATGATATTTTGCAAGTAGGAAGCAAGATTCTGTTTTTAAAATGGAATCCTGCTTCCATTTATTTTCTGCGCTTTGCATAATTTTTGGAGATTATGCAGCTTGCTATTGTTTACCAGTTGAAAAAAATCTGGTGAATTTTTCGAAAAGCCGTGCAAGGATGCGCGCCAGCCAGATCCTTGAGAGGGGGCAGGCGCATGGATGGACGCGGCAAAGCGGCCTTCCGGTGCTGGAAACATCAATAGCAACACTAGGGCTGCACAATGAAGAAATCCCTTATTTCGCTTTTTGCCATGGTCGCCATGTCGGGTTCGGCGCTTGCTGCCGATCTACAGCCCGCCCTGGTTTATGGCACCGGCGGCAAGTTCGACAAATCCTTCAATGAAGCAGCCGCCAATGGCGCGGAGAAGTTCTCCAAGGAAACCGGCATCAAGTTCCGGGACTTCGAGCCGACCAGCGATACGCAGGGCGAGCAGGCCATCCGCAACTTCGCCTCGCGCGGCTATAACCCGGTTGTCGCCGTTTCCTTCGCCTGGACTTCGGCGATGGAAAAGGTGGCTGGCGAGTTTCCCGATACCAAGTTCGTGATCGTGGATTCTGTCGTTGACAAGCCGAATGTCCGCTCTGTCACCTTCAAGGAAGAAGAGGGGTCCTACCTCGTCGGCCTTCTGGCTGGCATGGCTTCCAAGAGCGGCAAGGTCTCCTTCGTCGGCGGCATGGACATTCCGCTGATCCGCAAGTTCGAATGCGGCTACGAGCAGGGCGCGCGCGCTGCCAATGCCAAGATCGAAGTGTTCCAGAACATGGTTGGCACCACGGGCGCTGCCTGGAACGACCCGGTTCGTGCCGGTGAACTCACCAAGAACCAGATCGACCAGGGTTCGGACGTGATCTACGCCGCAGCCGGTGCATCCGGTATCGGTGCCCTGCAAACGGCTGCCGACAACAAGAAATTCTCCATCGGCGTCGATTCCAACCAGAACCATCTGCATCCGGGTTCGGTGCTGACCTCCATGGTCAAGCGCGTGGATCTCGCCGTCTATAATGCCTTCATGGATACGAAGAACGGCAAGTTCACCGGCGGCACCCAGTCGCTTGGCGTGAAGGAAGAAGGTGTCATGGCGGCAATCGACGACAACAACAAGGCCCTGATCACCGCTGACATGAAGGCTGCCGTCGAAAAGGCAAAGGCAGACATCATTGCCGGCAAGATCAAGGTGCATGACTACATGAGCGACAACGCCTGCCCGAAGGGCTGAGCTGTTTGAAAGGGTGCAGGGCGGCGTCGTCCTGCGCCCTTTTTCATGCTGACACTTTGTTGTTCAAGTTTTTCTGCTGCCTGTTTCAGCGGCAAATCTTGTGGCGCCCTGCGAAACATGCGATGCGCTTTTCAATGAGCGCGGCACTTTTGCGTAAATGAACGGATCCGCCGCATTTTCTGGAGCTTATGACGTGGTTCAGGCGCCTGCGATTGAACTGATCGGGATCGACAAGAAATTCGGTCCGGTCCACGCCAACAAGAACATCAACCTCACCGTTGCCAAGGGCTCCATACACGGGATCATTGGTGAAAACGGGGCTGGAAAATCGACCCTGATGTCGATCCTCTACGGCTTCTATCAGGCCGATGAGGGCGTCATAAAGGTTGGCGGTGAAGCGGCCACGATCAAGGACAGTCAGGCGGCGATTGCCGCGGGTATCGGCATGGTTCACCAGCATTTCATGCTGGTCGAAAATTTCACCGTGCTGGAAAACATCATGCTGGGAGCCGAGGGCGGCGCATCGCTGGCCAAAGGCTCGGATGCCGCCCGTGCCTCGCTGAAGCAGCTTGAGAAGGATTACGGCCTCGAGGTCGATCCCGATGCCGTCATCGAGGAGCTTGCGGTCGGTCTGCAACAGCGTGTCGAGATTCTGAAAGCCCTTTATCGCGGCGCCGAAATCCTGATTCTTGACGAGCCAACCGGGGTTTTGACGCCCGCCGAGGCCGATCACCTGTTCAAAATTCTCGGTGTCCTGCGCGATCAGGGCAAGACGGTCATTCTCATCACCCACAAGCTGCGCGAGATCATGGCCATTACCGATACGGTCTCCGTCATGCGGCGCGGCGAGATCGTGGCCACCCGCAAGACCGCCGAAACCACCGTGGAGGAGCTGGCCGAGCTGATGGTTGGCCGCCGCGTGCTGTTGCGGGTGGACAAGAAGCCCGCCCAGCCGCGAGAAGTGCTGCTCTCAGTGCGCAACCTCACCGTCAAGGACGCTCGCGGCGTGACCATGGTCGATGATGTGTCCTTCGATATTCGCGCCGGTGAAATCCTCGGCATTGCCGGCGTGGCGGGCAATGGTCAGAGCGAGCTTCTGGAAGCCATTACCGGCATCCGCAAGCCGGTATCGGGAGAGATATTTCTGGAGGGGTGCAAGGTGTCCGGTCTCGATCCGGCCATGCTGCGGCGTCTGGGCATGGGGCACATTCCCGAAGACCGCCATCATATGGGCCTCGTGCTGCCCTTCGAGGAAAGCCAGAACGCCATTCTGGGCTATCATCGCGATCCGCGCTACGGCCGGGGGCCTTTCCTCGATCCGGCGGCGATCCGTGCTGCCGCCGAGGTGGAGATTGCCAAATACGATATTCGCCCGCCGAACGCCCGGCTGAAGACCGCCAATTTTTCCGGCGGAAACCAGCAGAAGATCGTCGTGGCGCGTGAGATCGAACGCGATCCGAAAATGCTGGTGATCGGCCAGCCGACGCGCGGCGTCGATATAGGCGCCATCGAGTTCATCCACCGCCGCATTGTCGAAACGCGCGATGCAGGCAAGGCGCTGCTGCTGGTTTCGGTGGAGCTGGACGAGATCCGGGCGCTTTCCGACCGGATTCTGGTGATGTTTGCAGGCCGGATCGTCGGTGAGAAATCGGCGGATGCCACGGAACAGACGCTTGGCCTGATGATGGCCGGTATTGCCGCTTGAGGTTTTGATGAGTACTGCTTCCATTCCCCTTCCGAACTGGATCACCTACGGCCTGCTGCCGCTCATCAACCTGATCCTTGCCTTTCTCATTTCCGGCCTTGTCGTCTGGATCATCGGTGAAAATCCCTGGGATGCGCTGGTGCTGATGTTGCAGGGCGCGCTGGGACGCGGCGAGGGCATCGGTTTTACGCTGTTTTATGCCACCAATTTCATTTTCACCGGGCTTTCCGTGGCCGTGGCCTTTCACGCGGGCCTGTTCAATATCGGCTCCGAGGGGCAGGCCTATGTCGGCGGGCTGGGGGCGGCGCTGGTGGCGCTGGCGCTCGATCATTATTGCCCCTGGTATGTCACCATGCCCGTTGCCGTGCTGGGAGCAGCGGTTTTCGGCGCGGCCTGGGCGCTGATACCCGCCTGGTTGCAGGCGCGGCGCGGCAGCCATGTGGTCATCACCACCATCATGTTCAATTTCATCGCCTCGGCGCTGATGGTCTACCTCCTCGTCAATGTGCTGCGCGTGACCGGCAAGATGGCGCCGGAAACCCGCACCTTTCTGGAGGGCGGCCAATTGCCCAAGCTTGACTGGCTGATGGCCATGTTCGGCCTGAAGCTTGGGGCGGCACCCTTCAACATCTCCTTCATCATCGCCCTTGTCATGTGCGTGGCGGTCTGGGTGCTGATCTGGCGCACCAGACTGGGTTATGAAATGCGCACGCTCGGCATTTCCCGCTCGGCGGCGTCCTATGCCGGCATCTCCTATACGCGCATCGTGGTCATCGCCATGCTGCTGTCCGGGGCGCTGGCGGGCATGATGGCGCTCAATCCCGTCATGGGGGCGTCTGCCCGGCTTCAGGTGGAATTCGTCGGCGGGGCGGGCTTCGTGGGCATTGCCGTTTCGCTGATGGGCCGCAGCCATCCGCTGGGCATATTGCTTGCGGCGATATTGTTCGGCGTTCTTTATCAGGGCGGCGCGGAGCTGTCCTTCGACATGCCCAACATCACCCGTGACATGATCGTGGTCATCCAGGGCCTTGTCATTCTGTTCGCGGGCGCGCTGGAATTCATGTTCCGTCCGGCGCTGGTGCGTCTCTATCTGTCGTTCAAGAAATCGTAAGGAGCCGGCATCATGGAAAATTTCGACATGCTGGTTTCCATTCTCGGCTCCACCGTGCGTCTTTCGATTCCGTTGATCTTTACGGCGCTGGCAGGGCTTTTTTCCGAACGCGCCGGGATTTTCGACATCGGCCTTGAAGGGAAAATGCTGGCTTCCGCCTTTGCTGCTGCCGTGGTTGCCTATCTCACCGGCTCTGCCTGGGCCGGGCTTCTCGGTGGCGTCGGTGTTTCCATCGTCTTTGCCATCATTCATGGATTTGCCTCGATCACCAATCGCGGCAACCAGATCATTTCCGGCGTGGCGTTGAATTTCGTGGCGGCGGGGCTCACCGTGGTTCTGGGACAGGCCTGGTTCGGCCAGGGGGGGCGTACGCCGCAATTGCCCGCGGATGCACGCTTCCTGCCCATTATTCTTCCGGGCGTCGATGCGCTCAGGGATGTGCCGGTGCTGGGTCCGCTTTATGCCAATGTCATTTCCGGCAACAACATCCTCACTTATCTTGCCTTCCTTGCCGTGCCGCTGTCGTGGTGGGTGCTTTATCGCACGCGCTTTGGCCTCAGGCTGCGCGCCGTTGGCGAAAATCCGGGCGCGGTGGATACGGCGGGCATTTCCGTGGAATGGCTGCGCTACCGGGCCGTGATCGTTGCCGGACTGCTTTGCGGCTTTTCGGGAACCTATCTCGGCATTGCGCAATCGGCGGCCTTCATCAAGGACATGTCGGCGGGCAAGGGCTATATCGCGCTTGCCGCGTTGATCTTCGCCAAATGGAAGCCGGTGCCGGTCATGTTTGCCTGCTTGCTGTTCGGCTTTCTCGATGCGCTGGCCAATTTCATGCAGGGCAAGGCGGTGCCGGGCATTGGTGAAGTGCCGGTACAGATTTTCCAGGCACTGCCCTATATCCTCACCTGTATTTTGCTGGCTGGCTTTATCGGTGCGGCAAGATCGCCAAAGGCGGGCGGCGTGCCCTATGTGAAGGAGCGGTGATTGATGGCGCATGATCTTTTCGAGGCTGCCCGCGCGGCTATGGCCAAGGCCCACGCGCCCTATTCGAAATTTCCGGTGGGCGCCGCCATTCGGGCCGATGATGGCAAGATCTATGCGGGCGCCAATATCGAAAACCTGTCCTTTCCGCAGGGCTGGTGCGCCGAGCCCACGGCCATTGGCTGCATGGTCATGGGCGGAGGCCGCAAGATCCGGGAGATTGCGGTGATCGCCGAAAAACTGGCGCTTTGCCCGCCCTGCGGCGGTTGTCGCCAGAAGATCCGCGAATTTGCGGATGCCGGGACGCTGATCTATCTTTGCGATGAAACGGGGGTGCAGAAAACCATGACCATGGAAGAGCTGCTGCCCTTCAGTTTCGAGACGGATATTCTCGGATGATGCCCGCAACCGACCTTCTGGTGGACCGGCTGAACGGCCTTCTGCCGCGCATTGCCATCATTCTCGGCTCCGGCCTTGGCGGGCTGGCGGATGAGGTGAGCGATGCGGTGCGCATTCCCTTTGCCGACCTGCCCGGCTTTCCGGCGGGCGGGGTTTCCGGGCACGCAAAGGAGCTTGTGGCGGGTCATCTGAACGGCGTCCCGGTCATCATGCTGGCCGGGCGGGTGCATTATTACGAGAAGGGCGATGCCGGCGCCATGCGCTTGCCGCTGACCGTCCTGAAGGAACTTGGCGTTCAAAGCCTGATCCTCACCAATGCGGCGGGCTCGCTGCGCCAGGACATGGCACCCGGTTCGGTCATGCAGATCACCGACCACATCAATTATTCCGGCCTCAATCCGCTGATCGGCGAGGCAAGCGATGCCCGCTTCGTCGGCATGACGGAGGCCTATGACGGCGCGCTGGCAGAAGCCATGCGCCAGGCCGCCCATGAAGAGGCGATCAGCCTGCATCACGGCGTCTATATGTGGTTTTCCGGACCGAGTTTTGAAACCCCGGCCGAGATCCGCATGGCCCGCCTTCTGGGAGCCGATGCCGTGGGCATGTCCACCGTGCCGGAGGTTATTCTGGCGCGTTTTCTGGGTTTGCGGGTTGCCGCGGCCTCTGTCATCACCAATTATGGGGCAGGCATGACCGGCGCCGAATTGAGCCATGACGAAACCAAGGACATGGCGCCTCTCGGCGGAGCAAAGCTGGCCCTCATTCTGAAACGAATGTTGACTGGCTTGTAACGAAACCAAAAGCAGCCGGAGGACGAGACCTTGGATAATCGCGAATTGCGGGAATGCGCGGCCGTGGCCCTGTCGGTTCTCGACCTGACAAACCTGAAGGATGATTGCACGGCGGCGGAAATCGAAACGCTGTGCGCTCGTGCCCAGACCGCCCACGGCGCCACGGCGGCCATCTGTATCTGGCCTCGCTTCGTGGCGCAGGCACGGGCAATTTTCGGCGAGAATGGCCTGATCCGCATTGCAACGGTCGTCAACTTCCCCTCTGGCGATCTTGCCGTTGACGAGGTGGTGCGGGAAACCGTGCAGGCCATTGCCGACGGCGCGGATGAGATCGATCTCGTCATTCCCTATCGCCGTTTCAAGGAAGGCGACGAGGCCGCCGTGGCCGGGATGGTGCGCGCCGTGCGGGCCGTCTGCCCCCAGTCCGTTCTGCTCAAGACCATTCTTGAAACCGGCGAACTGAAAGATCCGCAATTGATCCGCCGTGCTTCGGAGATCGCCATCGCCGAAGGTTCCGATTTCATCAAGACCTCGACCGGCAAGGTGGCCGTCAATGCCACGCTGGAAGCGGCCGACATCATGTTGCAGGTCATTCGCGACAGCCGGCGCAACGTCGGCTTCAAGCCTGCGGGCGGCATTGGCAGCGTGGCGGATGCCGCGCTCTATTTCCGCCACGCCAGCGCCATCATGGGTGAAAACTGGATCATGCCCTCCACCTTCCGCTTTGGCGCTTCGGGCCTGCTGAACGACATCGACGCTGTCCTGTCCGGCACGGCATTTTCCACGCCGCAGGCGGGGTACTGAGATGCTGACGCAGGAGATCATTCGCCGCAAGCGTGATGGCGAGGTTCTCTCTGCCGCCGAGATTGAGGCCTTCGTCAAGGCCTTGGCAAGCGATGAGCTTTCCGAAGGGCAGATCGGCGCCTTCGCCATGGCGGCGTTTCTGCGCGGCATGGATGCGCAGGAAACCGTGGCGCTCACCCTTGCCATGCGTGACAGCGGCGATGTGCTGAGCTGGGAAGGACTGGCGCGGCCGGTTTGCGACAAGCATTCCACCGGCGGCGTTGGCGATAATGTTTCGCTGGTGCTGGCCCCGCTGATGGCGGCCTGCGGACTGGCCGTGCCGATGATTTCCGGCAGGGGGCTTGGCCATACGGGCGGCACGCTGGACAAGCTGGAAGCCATTCCCGGCTATGATATTCAGCCGCCGCCTGAGGTTTTCCGGCAGCTCGTTGCTGAAACGGGGGCGGCGATCATTGGTCCGACGGGCGAGCTTGCCCCTGCCGACAAGCGGCTTTATGCGGTGCGCGATGTGACCGCAACGGTCGAATCCGTGCCGCTGATTACTGCTTCCATTCTTTCCAAGAAGCTGGCGGCAGGACTTTCAAGCCTTGTACTGGACGTGAAGGTCGGCAATGGCGCCTTCATGGCGAATATCGAGGCTGCACGGATATTGGCCCGCTCTCTCGTGGACGTGGGCAATGGCGCGGGCACGAAAACGACCGCCCTGCTGACAGACATGAATGAACCGCTTGCCGATGCCGCGGGCAATGCCGTGGAGGTGCTGAACGCCGTTTGCCTGCTGCGGGGCGAAAAGACCGGCAGCCGTCTGGAGGCGGTGACACTGGCCTTGGGCGCCGAAATGCTGGTCAATTCCGGGCTTGCGGCAACCTTGGATGAGGCAGGGCAGCATGTGCGTCACGCCCTTTCCAGCGGTTATGCGGCAGAAGCCTTTGGCCGTATGGTGCACGGTCTTGGCGGCCCGGCTGATTTTCTGGAGCGGGCGGAGGCCTGCCTGCCGAAGGCGCCGGTGCGCATCCCCGTTCTTGCGGGCCGCGATGGCTTTATCGACAGTGTTGCCACGCGGGAAATCGGCATGGCGGTGATCGAATTGGGCGGCGGGCGCCGCCGCACCACGGATCGCATCGATCCTGCGGTTGGCTTCAGCCAACTCCTGGCCGTCGGCAGCACTGTCCAGCGCGGCGATGTCATCGGTCTTGTTCATGCCGGAGATGAAACCGGCGGCGCGCGTGCCGCAAGCCAGCTGGCAGCCGCTTACACCATCGGCGACGAATGCCCGAAATCGCGCCCGGTGGTGATCGAGCGGATCTGCGGGATGGCGGCAGGCATCAGGTGAGACTTATTGGCTCAAGATCGATGGGAATGTGCGCCACGGTGCCCTTGGCCGCAGCCGCATAGCTCAGCCCGGCGCCAAGCGATGCCGCCATGGATTTGATGATGCGTCCGCCGAGCCCCGTGCCTTTCGGGAGAGAATCCGCACTCATGCCGATGCCGTCATCCTCAACGGTCAGCAAGGCCTGCGCGTCGCTGCACCGTTTCAGCCGCACGCGAATGTCGCCCCCGGTGTCTGGATAGGCGTATTTGAAGGCATTTGTCACAAGTTCCGTCACGATCATGCCCACGGAGACGGCCCTGTCGGACTTCAGCGAAATCGGATCGGCCTCCACGCTCAGGTTTATCTGCCGGTCGGGGCTTGCAAGCGAGCTGGCGATCTCGCCGACGAGATTGGCAAGATAGATGTTCACGTCCACCCGGCTGACGTCGTGGGATGTGTAGAGGCTGCGATGCATCCCGGCAATGGCCGTGATGCGGGCCTGCGTCTCGGAAAGTTCAGCCTTGACTTCCTCGCTGCGGCTATTGGCAGTTTGCAGACGGATCAGGCTTGCCACGAGCGCCAGGCTGTTTGCAACGCGGTGGTTCACCTCCGCCAGCAGGGCCTCCGCCCGTTCCTTGCCAAGCCGGATCTCCTCATCGGCGCGGGCCTTTTCGGCCCGCAGACGGGCATTATCGACAGATTGCTCGATGGCGCTGAGAAGCAGGGGAAGAAAATCCTCGCCCACGCTCTTGATGACGTAATCCGACGCACCGGCCTTGATGGCGTTGACCGCGATTTCCGCCTCGTTCGAGCCGGTGACATAGACCACCGGCAGGGAAATGCCTTCCGCCCTCAGGCGTGCCAGCACGTCGTGGCCCGTCATGTTGCGCAGGTAATGGTCCAGCACGATGGCGTCGAATTTGTCGGCCACCAGAAGCTCCAGCGCCCGCTCCAGATCTTCCGCATGGGTCACGGAATGGCCGCTGCGGCTGAACGTCTTCTGCACCAGCCGTGCAATGGCGGGATCGTCATCGAGATAAAGGATGCGGACATTCATGCCGGTGCGGGTCGCCTCAGGGAATTTGCATGACGGAGAAAAACAGTCCGAGTTGCCGGATGGCATTGGCGAAATTGTCGTAATCCACCGGCTTGGTAATATAGACATTGGCGCCCAGATCGTAGCAGCGTTGAATTTCCCGCTCGTCGTCGGTGGTGGTCAGAATAACGACCGGCAGACGGCGCGTATGGGGGTTGTTCTTCACCTTTTCCAGAATGTCGGTTCCCGACATGTCCGGCAGATTGAGGTCCAGAAGGATCAGCAGGTAACGATCCTTCGAGGCTTCGCCGGAGCGGTTCTGGCCAAGAATGAAGTCAAGTGCGGCATTGCCGTTGGTGAAGGGAACGATCTCGTTATTGACGCCGGCGCGGCGCACATTTTTTTCGATGAGGCGGGCATGGCCCTCGTCATCCTCGACCATCACGATCGTTACTTCCTTGCCAACCGCCTTCATGTCTCACTCCGTACAAGCTTTGAAAGGTCTCTGGGCAGACGCAGCGTGAAAGTGGACCCTGCGCCCAATTGCGATGTGACGGTAATCTCGCCGCCAAGATTTCTGGCAAGCGAGCGGACATGCGCAAGACCGATGCCTTCGCCGCGCTGGTCCTGCTGGCCGGAGCGCCTGAAAAGCTCGAATATTCTTTCGTGGTCTTCCGCCGCGATACCCCGCCCATTGTCTTTTATGTCAATGCGAATGAAATGTCTTCCGTCCTGCACGGTTCTTGCGGCCAGATTCAATGGAATTTCAGGGCGGCGATACTTTATCGCATTATCGAACAGGTTGCCGAGAATCTGCTCGATGGAAAGCCGGTCGGAAACGATCATGTCCACGTCGATGGATATGTCCACCTTTCCGCCGCTTTCGCCGATCTGGTGCTGCACGCTGGCGGCGGTGGTTTGAAGGATTTCGTTGAGACTGACGGGCTCCGGCTTGAGCTGGCGGCGGCCATCGCGGGAAATCTTCAGGATGGCGTTGATCAGCCCGTCCATTTTGCGGGTCGAGGACCGTATGAAGCCGATGGCTTCCGGCAGGTCCTCGGAGGCGGCAAGCCGGGCATCGGCAATCTGCTGTTCGCTCAACTGCGCGCCCTCTGACAGCACATAGGCTTGCAGCGACTTCAATGCCGTATCCAGCTCCGCGGTAAAGCCCATGACATTGACCAGCGGTGCGCGCAAATCGTGCGTCACGATATAGGCGAAACGCTGGATTTCCTGATTGGCCTGAATGAGATCCTCGGTACGCTCCTGCACCCGCGCCTCAAGGCCGCGATTGAGCAGTTCGACCTCCTGCCGCGCCTGTGAAAGCTCGCGGACATGCTGGATGATGACTGCCAGCGCGCCGCCCAGCACGGCCACGATGGCGATGGCGCCGCCCAGCGTAAACCATGTCAGCCAGTTGCTGGCCCTTTTTTGCGCGGCAATTCCTTCGTCCAGGCTGATGTCGGCCGTATCACGCATGGTCTCCAGAAGCTGGCGAATCTCGTCCATGGCGTTCTTGCCGAAGCCGCCGCGAACGGCATCGACCGACTCCTGAATTCGACCAATTCGTGCGAGGTTGAGCGTGGCTTCCAGTTCGCCGAGCTTGGCGTCCACCAGCCGGTGCAATTGCGGCAGCTGGCGGGCCCGTTCCGGCTGGTTCGCCATCTGCTTGTCCAGATTTGCCAGAATATTGCGCACATCGCCGACGGAATCGGTATAGGGCCGCAGAAAATCCTGCTGCTGGGTAATGATGTAGCCGCGCTGCCCTGTTTCCGCATCGGTGAGGTTCTGGAGCAGGTCCGCGATGGTCCGGCGGACTTGCCGCTCCTGCACCACCACGTCGAACATGTCCTGCGTGCGGCCAAGCAGCCAGATGGAGGAAGCAATGATGCTGAAAAGGATAAGCGCGCCCAATGCCAGCATGAGCATGGTCGAGCGCATGAAGATCCGATGCGTGGCCGACATCAAAGCAAGCCTCCGGCGCTGCAAGGGCGGAAAGCCGCGTTCGGCCAACCGTCAGGCCCAATGGCGCAGATGACGCCGGATATTACCGGCAAGGCTTCACCGGCCCTTTTCCCTTCATGCTGTGGCCTTACGGCCGGGCATCGAAAATCTGAAAATACGCACACCGCCGTCTCACCCCTTCACGCAGCACGACGGGAGTGGACAGGCCCGATCTGAACCTGTCCACTCCCGTCGGAACTCAATCGCATGTCAGGGTGCCTTCATCAAAGGCGAAAATTCCTCGCCCGGAAACACCCGTCCACTTTCACGGCTCAAACGTCCGCAGCCCTCATTGGTTCCGGCGGGGGATAAAAATTTTCCGAAGGGTCAGGACAGCCGGAATGCGATATAGGCAAGCGTTGCCGCAATGATCCACAAGGCCCAGCGACCCGAGCGCGCATGGCGGGCCTCTGCCTTGCCGATCGCCTCTGCGGTTGCGGCGTCGAAACGCAGGCCATGCTCGCTCATATGCATGACTTCTCCGTGGAACTTCTCGGTTTTCGCGGCAATGTCCGGCAGGGCTTCCGCCACGCGCAAGGCCGCTTTCAATCCGTCGCGCATGTCGCCGACGAGGCGCTTGGGGCCGAGATTGTCGCGGATCCATTCACCAACGACCGGTTCGGATGCCTTCCACATGTTGAATTGCGGGTTCAGCATTCGCGAGACGCCTTCCACCACCACCATGGTCTTTTGCAGCATCACCAGTTCCGGGCGCGTCTCCATATCGAACAGTTCCGTCACCTCGAACAGCAGGCTGAGCAGCCGCGCGATGGAAATGGTTTCCGCCGATTGGCCATGGATGGGTTCGCCGATGGCGCGGATGGCCTGGGCAAAACTGGCCACATTGTGATGGCCCGGCACGTAGCCCGCCTCGAAATGCACCTCCGCCACGCGCATGTAATCGCGGGTGATGAAGCCATAGAGGATTTCTGCCAGAAAGCGCCGCTCCTTCTTGCCGAGCCGGCCGGAAATGCCCAGATCGACCGCCACGATAATGCCCTGCGGATCGACGAAAAGATTGCCGGGATGCATGTCGGCGTGGAAGAAACCGTCCCGGAGCGTATGGCGCAGGAAGGACTGGATCAGACTGTCGGCCAGCCGGTCGAGATCGTGACCGGCAGCTCTGAGGCCCTCCACGTCCGACATCTTGACGCCTTCGATCCACTCCATGGTAATCACGTCGCGGCCGGTTCTTTCCCAATCCACGACGGGAACCCGGAAGCCGGGATCGTTACGGGTATTTTCGGCCAGCTCCGAAAGCGCGGCGGCCTCCAGCCGCAGGTCCATTTCCAGCCGCGTCGTCTGTTCCAGCGCCCGCGTCACTTCCACGGGCCGTAGGCGGCGCATATGCGGCAGCAGCCGCTCCTGGAGATGCGAGACGAGATACATGACCTGAAGATCGGCGGCAAAGCGACGGCGGACGCCCGGACGCACGACCTTGACCGCCACTTTCGTCAACCCCGTGCCGGTCGCCACCATGCAGGGATGAACCTGGGCAATGGAGGCGGCGGCGATGGGCTCGCCGAAATCGGCATAAAGGTCATCGATCGTCCGGCCAAGAGAATCGCGAATGGCGGTCTTTGCGGCATCCGTCGGGAAAAAGGCCATCCGGTCCTGGAGACCCGTCAGATCCTGCGCCAGTTCCGCGCCCACGACATCGGGCCGGGTTGCCAGAAACTGGCCGATCTTCACATAGGACGGCCCTAGCCGTTCGATAGCCTGTGAAAGGCGTTCGGCACGGTGCACGCGCATGGCGCGCTTGCGGGCAAAGGCGGAAACGGCGCGCTTGCCAAGCGCCACCATGGGCGGCAGTCCTTCGGAGGGCAGGGCGGAGACCACGCCCTCCCGGACAAGGATCCAGCCGACGCGCGCCAGCCGGAAATAGGCGCTGAAGGGGCTCATCGCATTCCTTTATGCAAGAAAGGGGGCAGCAGGCAGGGGAGAGGTCTGCATCGGCAGCTCACATCTTCCAGCCGGAATGCAGTGCGGCAATTCCACCGGTATAGTTGGTGAAACCGACCCGTGAAAAACCGGCCTTTTCGATCATTGCGGCAAAATCCTTCTGGTTGGGGAATTTGCGGATGGATTCCACCAGATACTGGTAGGGCTCGGCATCGCCGGTAATCATCTTGCCGAAGCGGGGAATGGCGTTGAACGACCATGCATCGTAAACGCGATCGAGCAGCGGCATCTCGACCTCGGAAAATTCCAGCACGAGAAGCCGGCCACCGCGCTTGAGCACGCGATGGGCCTCGCTGAGGGCCTTGTCGATGCGCGGCACGTTGCGAATGCCGAAGGCAATGGTATAGGCGTCGAACCGGCCATCCTCGAAAGGCAGTTCCTCCGCATTGGCCTCCACGAAGCTGAGGTTTTGCGACAGGCCGCGCTTCTTTGCCCTTTCCTCTCCCACCGACAGCATGGAGCCGTTGATGTCCAGCACGGTGGCATGGGCCAGGCGGCGGGAGGCCTCGATGATGCGGAAGGCAATGTCGCCGGTTCCGCCAGCCACATCCAGAACCTTGTAGTTCGGGTCGCGGCGCGGATGCAGGGCGGCGACCATGGCATCCTTCCACAGCCGGTGAAGGCCCGCCGACATCACGTCGTTCATGATGTCATAGCGTTTGGCCACCTTGTGGAAGACCTCGTTGACCAGGCCCTGCTTCTCGCCCTCGGCCACATTGCGGAAACCATAGGATGTTTCCATGCCGCCATCGGCAGAGGTGCGGTTCTCAGCCATCGGATCTCTCCACTTCTTCAGCCTTTCCGGCAGTGGCGGAAAGGCGCTTGATAGGTTAGGTATCGCCAGCACGCCAAAGGGAGCCGGAACCCGTCCTTAACCCATTGCGGCCCGCGCCGAAACAGAAAGATGGAGCCCCCATGCCGGAATTGCCAGAGGTAGAGACGGTAAAACGCGGTCTGGCGCCATTCATGGAGGGCGCGACCATTCGCCGCCTCGAACTGAGGCGGCCGGATCTACGCTTTCCGCTGCCTTCGGATTTGCAGGAAAAAACGCAAGGCCAGCGCATTGTTTCGCTGTCGCGGCGGGCAAAATATCTGCTGATCGATCTCGAAAACGGCCTTTCGGTTATCTCCCATCTCGGCATGTCCGGCTCCTACCGTATCGACGAGGGCAGGCAGACCGACATGCCGGGGGAGTTTCACCATGCCCGCTCCAAGGACGAGAAGCATGACCATGTCATCTTTCATCTCGAGAGGACAGGGGGATCGGTCATTCGCGTCATTTACAACGATCCCCGGCGTTTCGGCTTCATGGATCTGGTGGAGCGCCGCCTGATGGACAGCCACGCCGCCTTTGCGGGACTTGGGCCGGAGCCGCTGGGCAATATGTTGAGCGCTGAAGCTCTGGCCGGGCGCTTTGCCGGGCGCAGCCAGCCGCTGAAGACGGTGCTGCTCGATCAGAAAACCATTGCCGGGCTCGGCAATATCTATGTCTGCGAGGCGCTGTGGCGGGCGCATCTGTCGCCGCAGCGCGCCGCAGGAACGCTGGTTGCCCCGGACGGCGGCAAGACAGACGGGCTGGAGCGGCTGACGATCGCCATCCGCGACGTCATCGCCGAGGCCATCGAGGCTGGAGGGTCTTCGCTGCGCGATCATATCCAGACCGATGGCTCGCTCGGATATTTCCAGCATCGCTTCAATGCCTATGATCGCGAAGGGCAGGCCTGCCGCCATCCCGGATGCGGCGGCACGATCGGCCGCATCGTTCAGGCGGGGCGTTCGACCTTCTACTGCCCGGATTGCCAGATGTGATTTCATCCGCAGGACCAAGAGAAAGGACCCCGCATGACCCCGCAGACCCTCATTCTCGAAAGCCACGGCCCGGTGGCGCTCATCCGCCTCAATCGCCCGGAGGCGCTCAACGCGCTGAACGCACAGGTGCTGACGGAGCTGATTGCGGCGCTTGCCGCCTTCCAGACGGACGAGGCCGTGCGCGCCGTGGTGCTCACCGGCTCGCAGAAGGCCTTTGCCGCTGGCGCGGACGTGAAGGAAATGCAGGCGCTGGATTTCGCCACCATCTATAAGGGCGATTTTCTGTCGGGCTGGGCCGAGGTGGCCGGTTTCCGCAAGCCGATCATTGCCGCCGTCGCGGGCTTTGCCCTGGGGGGTGGATGTGAGCTTGCCATGATGTGCGACATGATCTTCGCCGATACCAGTGCCAAATTCGGACAGCCGGAAATAAGCCTTGGCATTATTCCCGGCATGGGCGGCACGCAAAGGCTGATCCGGGCCGTGGGCAAGGCCAAGGCCATGGACCTTGTGCTGACCGGGCGGATGATGGACGCAGAAGAGGCCGAGCGCGCCGGACTGGTGGCCCGCATATTGCCGCCTGAAAGCCTGATCGAGGAAGCGCTGAAGGCTGCGGCAAAGATCGCCTCCTTCTCGCAGCCTGCCGTGCTGATGGCCAAGGAGGCCGTGGCCAGTGCCGCAGAGCTCTCATTGAATGAGGGGCTGCATCTCGAGCGCCGCCTTTTCCAGTCGCTTTTTGCCACGCAAGACCAGAAGGAAGGCATGGCCGCCTTCATCGAGAAGCGCAAGGCGACGTTTACCGACAGATGAGGCAAGCCATCCGCCCCGGCCTTTGCCGCCGCCGATGCGGCAGATGAAGGAAAAGCGCGGCAGAGTCGGAATCGCGTTGACGGGGGCGCTCTTTCCAGTTATATGCCCGGCCACAGTTAGGAAAGCTTCTGCTTATTCCGCAATTGCATCCCGATATGCGTGTTTGACGGGTCGCAACAGTCTGGCGGCAGGCAGAGGTTTGGTTGATATTCAAGAGAGGCATCCATGGCCAATACAACGTCGGCTAAGAAGGCGACCCGCAAGATCGCTCGCCGCACTGCAATCAACAAGAGCCGCCGCTCGCGCGTTCGCAACTTCGTCCGCAAGGTTGAAGAAGCCATCGCTTCCGGTGACGTGACGCTCGCCGCAGAAGCCCTGCGCGCTGCCCAGCCTGAGCTGCACCGCGCCGCTTCCAAGGGTGTGATCCATGCCAACACCGTTTCCCGCAAGATCTCGCGTCTTGCTGGCCGCGTGAAGGCTCTGGCAGCTCCCGCTGCCTGATGAAACTGCCGCTTTCGCGGCTTTTCAAATTTTTGTGAGTGATTAGCCTGGCGCAAGCCGGGCTTTTTGCGTGTTTTTTAATATTATACACGTTTTGCTGGCAATGTGCCGGACATGTCACTCGCATGACACTAAAAATCCTGAAAAAACAATAGATTAATGAAGGTGCCCTTATTGGCCTTGGCTTCCCTTTACGGCAGGTCATGCCAATTTCGAGTCAAGAGAATTTTTTATTTTTGACGATTCAAAGGGCTTGTTTTCTGGCGGGGCCTAAAACTCCTTGATTCAAAAGCGATTCTTTTTTGCATTTTTTCGGGGCACAGATGTCGTCCCCAGAGTCAATGCCGGGCACTTAATTTTAGGTAAAATTCATTGTTGATCTCGGCCTCCGATCCTGCCTAAATGATTTTACGAGAGGCTTGCAGGGCAGCTTGAAGAGACCGGAAGCAAAGGGCGTCTGGCTTGGCAGCATCCTCTTGAAGCGGATCAATCCTGTTCCGTTTTTATCTTACATGATCCGTTTTTTGCCCCGGTCTCCGGATTCGGGAAAGGTGGATTTTGGCTTTCTGCCCCTCGGGGCGCCATATTCATCCAGCCGTGGGCGGCAAGAATAAGATCGCCACGCTCCTCATGAACGAGGATGAGGGAACGTGGTTAGGCGCTGATGAGGCGCAGCAGGAGAGCGCCACACTCTGTTCCGTTCTGGAGCGATGTGGCTGGGGATACGACGTCACGTCCGATAAGGCCGTGATGCAGGACTATAAGGCGTCGGGCAAAATGGCAGTTGCCCGGCACATTGAGAGAAGTGGAAGGCGGCGATATGCAAATGACTATGGTGACGGCAAGTGCGGCGGCCAACGGGGACGAGGCGCGCACGGCGACAGAGGCCGTTTGCCCGGATGCGGCACAGGAAACCTCCAAGATCATGCATGATGCCCTGTTCGAACGGTTTTCGGCCCGTCTGAAGGCGCAGGTCGGCGCCGATGTCTTTGCCAGCTGGTTCGGCAGGTTGAAGCTGCATTCGGCTTCCAAAAGCGTGATCCGGCTTTCCGTGCCCACAACCTTCCTGAAGTCGTGGATCAACAACCGTTACCTGGATCTTCTCACGACGATCCTTCAGGCTGAAGATCCCTCCATTCTCAAGGTGGAAATCCTGGTGCGCAGCGCCAGCCGCAATGGCCGTGCAGCCGAGGAACGGGCACCTGCGGTCGAGGTTGCCGCCCAGCCCGCGGCCCAGAAGCGATCACCCGCTTCCACCGCCATGCCGCTGTCCGCCGCTGCTCCCGCCATTGCACAGCCGCAGCGCGCCCCCGCGCAGGGACCGCTCTTCGGTTCGCCGCTGGACAGCCGCTTCACCTTCGACGCCTTCATCGAGGGCGCTTCCAACCGCGTCGCCGTTGCGGCTGCCAAGACGATCGCCGAAGCCGGTGCGGGCGCGGTGCGCTTCAATCCCCTCTTCATCCATTCCTCCGTCGGCCTGGGCAAGACCCATCTGCTACAGGCGATTGCCAATGCGGCCATTCACAGCCCGCGTGCACCCCGTGTGGTCTATCTGACGGCAGAATATTTCATGTGGCGCTTTGCCACCGCCATCCGCGACAATGACGCGCTGACGCTCAAGGACTCGCTGCGCAATATCGATCTTTTGATCATCGATGACATGCAGTTCCTGCAAGGCAAGACCATCCAGCATGAGTTCTGCCATCTGCTGAACATGCTGCTGGACAGCGCCAAGCAGGTTGTCGTGGCCGCCGACCGGGCTCCCTGGGAGCTGGAAAGCCTTGACCAGCGCGTCCGTTCGCGCCTTCAGGGCGGCGTTGCCATCGAGATGGAGGCGCCCGACTACGAAATGCGCCTCGACATGCTGAAGATCCGTCTGGACAATGCCCGCCGCGAAGATCCGGCGCTGGATATTCCTGAGGAAATTCTCTCCCACGTGGCCCGCCATGTCGCCAGCAGCGGCCGCGATCTGGAAGGAGCTTTCAACCAGCTCATTTTCCGCCGCTCCTTCGAAGCCAATCTGACCGTTGACCGTGTCGATGAGCTTCTGGCGCATCTGGTCGGCGCCTCCGATCAGAAGCGCGTGCGCATCGAAGACATCCAGCGCATCGTAGCCCGCCATTACAACGTGTCGCGGCAGGAGCTGGTCTCCAACCGCCGCACGCGGGTTATCGTCAAGCCGCGCCAGATTGCCATGTATCTCTCCAAGACCATGACGCCGCGTTCCTTCCCGGAAATCGGTCGCCGCTTCGGTGGCCGTGACCACACGACGGTTCTTCATGCCGTGCGCAAGATCGAGGAACTGATTGCGGGCGATCAGAAGCTTTCGCAGGAAATCGAACTCCTGCGCCGTCTCATCAACGAATAAGCTGTTTCGGCTTGCCGGCGATCAGGCGCCGGCCCTTGCTCGGGAAGAGCCGGCGGCAAAGGACCATGACATGCGAAAAAACCCGGTGAAGCCTCACCGGGTTTTTTGTATAGGTCCCGCCAAATTCAGGAAAATGGTCAGCCCGTTCCGGCCGGGTTCAGCAGGCCAGATCGGCAACGACAGCATCCAGCACCAGCATTCCCTTGGGCGTGCAGCGCAGACGGGAATTGCCAAGCCGTTCTATGAAACCGTGTTCCAGTAAAAATTGCTCGCGCGCCGGATCCGGATCGCGCCCCGACAGCTCCTGCCAACGGGCGAGATCGACGCCCTCCCTGAGCCTCAGGCCCATCAGCAGCAATTCGTCGGCCTGTTCGTCCCGGTTGAGCGCTTCCTGCTCCACCATGCCGTGGCCACGGGCCTCTACCTGCTCCAGCCAGCGTTCCGGGTTGCGCTCGGTGGCGGTGGCCAGTTTGGCCGGGCCATGAGACAAGCGGCCATGGGCGCCCGGACCAATACCGGCATAATCGCCATAGCGCCAATAGGTGAGATTGTGACGGCTCTCCGCGCCGGGACGGGCGTGATTGGAGACCTCGTAAGCCGGGAGGCCCTGAGCTGCGGTCAGGTCCTGCGTGGCCTCGTAGAGTTCGGCGGCACGGTCTTCATCGGGAGTAATGATCTTGCCTGCCTTGTGCAGGCCGAAAAAGGGCGTGCCTTCCTCGATGGTCAATTGATAGAGCGACAAATGATCGACAGCATAGGAAATCGCCTGTTTCAGTTCCTCTTCCCATTCGCTCACCGTCTGGTTCGGGCGGGCATAGATGAGGTCGAAGGACATGCGCGGAAAGATCTCGCGGGCAAGCCGCACGGCTTTCAGCGCGTCTTCCACCGAATGCAGACGGCCCAGAAATTTCAGGTCGCGGTCGTTCAGAGCCTGCACGCCAAGGGAAACGCGATTGACACCGGCGGCGCGGTAGCCGCGAAACCGCTCTGCCTCCACGCTGGTCGGGTTGGCTTCCATGGTGATTTCGATGCCGCGCGGCACGTTCCAGAAGCGCGCAATACCGTCGAGAATGGTGGCCACGGTTTGCGGGTCCATCAGCGAAGGCGTGCCGCCGCCCATGAAAATGCTGGTCACGGTTTTCGGGCCGCTCAACTCGCGCATCTCCTGCATTTCCTTCAGAAAGGCAGCTGCAAAGCGCGGTTGGTCGATCTTCTGGTGGCGGACATGGCTGTTGAAGTCGCAATAGGGGCATTTGGCTGCACAGAAGGGCCAATGAATATAGATGCCGAAACCCGGCTCACCCGTATCGGGCAGAAGAAGAGACGTGGGTTCGGCCATATGCTCAGGCGTCCAGGCAGGTTTCGACGAAAAGCTTGAAGGCGCGGGCGCGGTGCGATAGCGCCTGCTGCTGGCCGGGCCTCCAGCCATGCTTTTCCTCGGCCGTCATTTCGCCAAAGGTGCGCTCATGGCCTTCCGGCTGGAAAATCGGGTCGTAGCCGAAGCCGGATGTGCCGCGCGGGGCCGCGGCAATGGCGCCTTCCACCTCGCCGCGGAACATTTCCGTGTGCCCATCCGGCCAGGCCAGACACAGCACGCTCACGAAACGGGCGCGGCGCTGAGAAGGCGCCATGGCGCCCTTGTCGGCAAGCGCCTGTTCCACCTTGGCCATGGCCATGGCAAAATCGCGGCTGCCATCGGCATTCTCCGCCCAGTTGGCCGTGTAGACGCCGGGCGCGCCGTCCAGTGCGTCGATGACCAGGCCGGAATCGTCCGATAGCGATGGCAGGCCGGAAGCATGGGCCGAGGCAAGCGCCTTGATGGCGGCGTTTTGCTCGAAGGTCGTGCCGGTTTCTTCCGGCTCGGCAAAGTTCAGCTCGCGGGCGGATCTGGCGGAAAAGCCGAAGGGGCCGATGAGATCGGCGATTTCGGCGATTTTCCCGCTATTGTGGCTGGCGACCACGATGGTTTTGGTGTCGAGCTTGCGCATGTCCTGTCCTGTCAAAGTCCCCAAAGCCGTGCTTCGGCGCATTCCAGACTGTTTCCCGCCGGATCGCGGAAATAGATCGATCGTGCCCCGTTCGGCCAATTGAAATCGGATTCGATCGCCACACCTGCCGCCACGAGGCTTGTGCGGATCGGCTCCATTGTCTCGCGGCTGACGCGAAAGCAGACATGTCCGGGGCCGCGCGCTCCATGAGGCGGCACGGGAAGGGCCCCTTCCGGCGGGCTCTTGACGGTTTCTGCCGGATTGAAAATCAGCAGAACGCCGGGCCCGCAGCGATAGAAGACATGACGGTCGCCCTCCCGCAGGATTTTTTCAAAGCCCAGAAGCCCGCCATAAAACCGCTCTGCCGCATCGAGATCATCGACGTAGAGTGCGGTTTCCAGAACGGCTTCGAGCGGCAGGGCCATTGCAGTCGTCTGCCCCCTCAGGCCAGTGCCTGCTTTTGCAGATCCACCAGTTCGGCAATGCCGTTGCGGGCAAGATCGAGCAAAGTCAGGAATTCTTCCTGGCTGAAGGGCTTGCCTTCGGCGGTGCCCTGGATTTCCACGATGCCGCCTGAACCGGTCATGACGAAATTGGCATCGGTTTCGGCTGCCGAATCCTCCAGATAGTCGAGGTCGATGACCGGCTGGGCGGCAAAAATTCCGCAGGAAATGGCGGCGACATGATCTTTCAGCACGCGCTCCACCTTCACCATGTTGCGGTTTTCCATCCACTTCAGGCAATCATGCAGGGCCAGCCATGCGCCGGTGATGGCGGCTGTCCGGGTGCCGCCATCGGCCTGAAGCACGTCGCAGTCGATGGAAATCTGGCGCTCGCCCATGGCTTCCAGGTTCACCACCGCACGCAGCGAGCGGCCGATCAGCCGCTGGATTTCCAGCGTGCGGCCGCCCTGCTTGCCGGAAGCGGCTTCCCGCTTCATGCGCTCTCCCGTGGCGCGCGGCAGCATTCCGTATTCGGCTGTCACCCAGCCCTTGCCGGAGTTGCGCAGCCATGGCGGGGTCTTTTCTTCGAGGCTTGCGGTGCACAGCACATGCGTATCGCCAAATTTGACGAGACAGGAGCCTTCGGCATGTTTGGAAACATTGCGCTCGAAGCTCACCTTGCGCATCTGGTCGGTTTTTCTGCCTGAAGGCCGCATTCTCTTCTCCCAAAAGCCCGCGCCCGCGAGGTCGCTTGCACCATCCTGCCCGAAGCAGGCCTGGCGCCTCGCATGTCGGGAACTCCGCTGCCTTCTACGAGCGCTTGGCGCCATTTGCAAAGGAAAAGCCGCAGCCCGGCCGAAAGGCCGTTAAAATACCGTTGTTAAGCGAAGCGGACAAACTATATTGGTCAGGACAGGTGATGGAACGCAAACATCGGTTTTCGCAAGAAGACCGGATTTCAGAAAAGATTTCGAAGGCAGGATGGGCAGCGGCACGATCAGGGACATGCAGGGTTCGGCGGGCCTGGATGACAGGTCGCGGGAAATCTTTCGGCGTATCGTTGAATCCTATCTCGAATCGGGCGAGCCGCTCGGCTCGCGCAATCTGTCGCGTATTCTGCCCATGGCGCTTTCGCCAGCCTCCGTGCGCAACGTGATGAGCGATCTGGAGGAATTGGGGCTGATCTATTCGCCGCATGTCAGTGCCGGAAGGCTTCCCACCCAGATCGGGCTCAGATTTTTCGTGGATGCGTTCATGCAGGTCGGCAGTCTTTCCGACGAGGAACGCGGCTCCATCGAGCGCCAGATCCGGCCCTCCGAAGACGATCAGTCGATGGAAGGCGTGTTCAACGAGGCCAGCCGCATGTTGTCTGGCCTGTCGCGTGGGGCGGGTCTGGTCATTGCCGCCAAGTCCGATCCGGTTCTCAAGCATGTGGAATTCATAAGGCTCGAGCCCACCAAGGCGCTCGCCGTGCTGGTGGGTGAACACAACCAGGTTGAAAACCGTATCATCGAGCTTCCGGCGGGCATTACCGCCTCGCAGCTCACGGAGGCGGCCAATTTCCTCAATGCGCATCTGGCGGGCCAGACGCTGCATGAAGTGAAAAGCCAGCTTGAAAAACTGAAAGGCCAGGTGGAATACGAGCTGGATGCGCTTTCCCGCGACCTGGTGGAGCGGGGGCTGGCGATCTGGTCCGGCGGGGAGGGCGACAAGCCCACCCGGCTGATCGTGCGCGGGCGCGCCAACCTGCTGGAAGGCCTTGGTGGCACGGACGACATGGATCGATTGCGCCTGCTGTTCGACGATCTGGAGCGGAAGGAAAGCCTGATCGAAATCCTCAGCCTCGCGGAAACGGGGCCGGGTGTGCGCATCTTCATCGGTTCGGAAAACAAGCTGTTTTCGCTTTCCGGCTCCTCGCTGATCGTCGCGCCCTATCGCGATGGCGATGACCGGATCGTCGGCGCCGTCGGCGTGATCGGACCGACGCGGTTGAACTATTCGCGCATCGTGCCCATGGTGGATTATACCGCCCAGATCATGGCGCGGCTGTCCCGCAAGGGAGGCTGAAGGCGTGCACCTTCGTCTTCCATTGCTTCTGCCTGTCATTCTCCTCAACACGAAGTCTTGATTTTTACGGTCCGAACGCTGATATGCGGACCGGACAACATGCATACCGGAGAACGTCATGACCGATGACACAACCAAGAACGGACCTGACGCTGCTGCGGCCGAGGCCCCGGCGCAAGCCGCAATCGACAATAGCGATCAGAACGCCGGAGGGGCAGCAGACGAGGCGAAGGTCGAAACGCCAGATCCGCTGGCCGCGCTTCAGGCGGAAAATTCCGAGCTGCGCGACCGTTTCCTGCGGCTGGCCGCCGACATGGACAATCTGCGCCGCCGCACCGAACGCGATGTGAAGGACGCAAAAAGCTACGCCGTCACCGGCTTTGCCCGCGACATGCTGGCGGTGTCCGACAATCTTCGCCGCGCCATCGAAGCCGTTCCGGCGGAAGCCCGCGCCGCAGCCGAAGCCGGTCTTGCCTCGCTGATCGAAGGGGTGGAAATGACCGAGCGCGCCATGCTTTCCACGCTTGAGCGCCACGGTGTAAAGAAGATCGAGCCGGAAGGCCAGCGTTTCGATCCCAATTTCCATCAGGCCATGTTTGAAGTGCCAAACCCGAATGTTCCCAACAATACGGTGGTTCAGGTGGTACAGGCCGGTTACACCATTGGCGAGCGGGTTCTGCGCCCCGCAATGGTGGGTGTTGCCAAGGGCGGCCCGAAGACGGAAGCGGCCGGCGACGAGTCTGGCAAATCCGCGTAATACCAGAAGCTGTTACAGCGTCCTGCGTTTCATCAAACGGCCAAAGGACGCTGTAACACTGTAAATATGCTCTGAAAATGGCCGGTTTGACCGGCCATTTTTCATTTCAGCGACATGGTCAGCGGCGGGGCCACGTCTGGCGGCATGGGGCATTGATAGGCATGGCCACCACGCCGGCGGTCGAGATCCTGTTTTGCCGCGGTAATCAGGGCCGGTTCGCTGAGGGCGCGTTCTGCCACCATCGCCATGGCCTTTGCCACGAAAACCATGCCCTTGTGGGCGGCGGGGGATTTGCCCTGCGCCACCAGTTGCCAGGAATGGAACGGCGTGCCGATGGCAAAAAGCGCGGCATGGGCCTGCACGGTCGGCACGGCCCAACTGACATCGCCGACATCGGTGGAGCCCATCATCAACTGGCGCGGCGAAGCCTGCGGCACAACGCCCTCGAACAGCACATCGTCGTTGCGCTCCAGGCCAACGCCCTTGAAGGCGCTGGCAATGTCGTTGTCGCTCAGGCTCTTGCGAATGGCGGCGGCAAAGGCGCGATCCTCATCGTCGAAGCTCACCCCGCCAAGCTTCGTCAGCACGTCGTTCATGGCCGTTTCCAGCGGCGTATTGCCAAGCAGGTTCGAAACCGCGCTGACAATGCTGGCCTCCACGCGGGTTTCCGTCATCAGGGCGGCGCCTTCGGCCACTTTTTTCACCCGTTCCACCAGTTCCACCATGCCGGGCAGGTCCGTGGCGCGAATGGAATAACGCACCCTGGCATGGGCCTGCACCACGTTTGGCGCAACGCCGCCAGTGTCCAGAACGGCGTAATGGATGCGCGCGTCGCTTGGCATATGCTCGCGCATGTAATTCACGCCGACGCTCATCAGCTCCACCGCATCGAGTGCGCTGCGCCCCAGATGCGGAAAGGCGGCAGCGTGCGAGGCGCGGCCCGTAAAGCTGAAATCCATGCGGGTATTGGCCAGCGAATGCGGCGGTGTCACCTCCGTGAAGCAATGCGGATGCCAGCAAAGCGCAATATCCACATCGTCGAAGGCGCCCGCGCGCACCATGAATGTCTTGGCGGCACCACCTTCCTCGGCGGGGCAGCCATAATAGCGCACCCGTCCGGGCAGGCCCTGTTCCTCCAGCCACTGCTTGACGGCGGTGGCGGCCAGAAGCGCCGCAGAGCCCAGAAGGTTGTGGCCGCAGCCATGACCATGGCCGCCTGCCTCCACGGGCCGATACTGCGCAACGCCCGCTTCCTGGCTGAGGCCGGGCAGGGCGTCATACTCGCCAAGAATGGCGATGACGGGTCCGCCCTCGCCAGCTTCCGCCATCAGTGCCGTTGGAATGCCGGCAATGCCGGTGGTGACACGAAAGCCGCCGGCGCGGGCCATGGCCTCATGCTCTGCCGCCGAGCGGTGTTCGGTGTAGCAGATTTCCGGCATTGCCCAGATGGTGTCGGCGAGCGCCACGAAGGGTTCTGCGTGGTGGTCAACGATGTCGGGCAGGGTGCGGGTGTTCTTCATGCTGTCAGGCCTTTTCCGTTTGCAGTGGCTTGAACATATTCCACACGCCGATCAGGGAAAATGCCCCGATCAGAATGACATAAAGGGCGGGCGCCAGCTTGCTGCCGGTGGTGGAGATCAGCCAGGTCACGATCATCTGGCCAAAACCGCCGCTCAGCATGACACCGATGGCATAGGCCGCCGAAAGGCCGGTCACGCGGACCGTCTTGGGGAAATTCTCGACAATGGCGATCATCAGTCCGGAGCCCAGGCCCTGAATGGCGCTCATGACCGCGACCATGATGAGAAGAACGGCGGGGCTGTTCGTTTCGACCACCACCAGAAAGGCGGGGTAGACCAGCGCCAGAATGGCGATGCGTGAGAGGATCAGCGGCAGTTTGCGGCCGTAGCGGTCACTGAGCAGCCCGCCGAGCGGTGCAAAGATCACCATGGAAATGCCGCCCACCAGCGCGGCGGTTGAGGCAGTGGCCGGCGACATGTGCAATTCGCGCACGCCGAAGGTTGGCACATAGAGATTGAGGATGACATAGGCGGCATTGGCCCCCAGAAGCGCCAGCACCGCCCAGAGCGTGCGTGTCCAGTGCAGCGTGATGACGCTTCCCACCGGATTTTCCGCGCGGGCCTTGCTGGCGGTATCGACATCCAGCGTTTCTTCCACCGCCGAGCGCAGGAAAAGGCCGATCGGAACGATGACAATGCCGAGGATGAAGGGAATGCGCCAGCCCCAGTCATTCATGGCTTCAGGGGACAGAAACGTATTGAGGCTGGACACGATGGCCGCGCCGATGACGACGGCCAGACCCTGGCTGGCCAGTTGCCAGCTTGCAAAGAAACCGCGTTCATTGGGCGGGGCGGATTCCGCCAGAAGCGTGGTGGACGCGCCGGTCTCGCCCCCGGCGGAAAAGCCCTGCAAAAGACGTCCGGCAATCACCACGATGGGCGCCAGCACGCCAGCGGCGTCATGGCTTGGCGTCAGGCCGATCATCATCGTGCCGATAGCCATCAAAAGCAGTGTCAGGTTGACGGCGGCCTTGCGCCCGTAGCGGTCGCCGAACATGCCGATCAGCAATCCTCCCAGCGGGCGGGCGCAATAGCCAGTGCCATAAACGCCAAGCGACAACAGGATCTGCGCCGTCGGATCGGCTGAAGGGAAGGCTACCTTGCCGATCGTCACGGCAAAGAAGGTAAAGAGGGTCAGATCGTAATATTCCAGCGCATTGCCGATGGAGACGGCGGAAATTACCCGCGTGCGTGATGGAGCCTTGATATGCTCAGAGGTAAGGGTCGTCATGGTCGTTCCCCGTTTTTGGTTCATATCGGAGGTTTTCAAGGGCTGATCTTGCCCGATTGCTCCGACGCTTCTTTTGATAAAGGGAGAAAAACCGCGCGAAAATTGAAAAGCCATCCATATACTATTACAATTTGGTTATAGTATGGAACAGAAGCCCTGCATACCAGCGGGTGGTGTGGCAGGAACACATGCTGAAAAGGTGATGGTTTGAAGACGGACTGGGTGGAGCGCTTAAAACTCAGGCAGTTGCGGGTCATTCTCGCCATTGAGGAGCGCGGCAGCATCAGCCGTGCGGCGGAGGACATGTTCGTCACCCAGGCGGCTATTTCCAAAATGGTCGGGGAGGTGGAGCAACTGGCAGGTGTTCAGCTATTCGAGCGGCGCGGGCGTGGCGTGGTTTCGACGCTTGCGGGCCAGCAGGTCATTCAGGCGGCGCGGCGCATTCTGGGTGAGCTGAAAATCCTGGGCGATGAGGTGGCGCTGGTGGCTGAGGGCGGTGCGGGCCTTTTGCGCATCGGTGCGCAGGCGCTTTCCATTTCTCCGGTCATTTCCCGAATCTTTGCCGCCATGAAGGTGCAATATCCGCGCGTGACGCTGCAATTATACGAGGAAACCCTGCCGGAAGTGCTGAAGGCGCTCAGAACGGGCCGGGTGGATCTTGCCTTTGGACGCATGGTGCCGCGGCTGATGGCTTCCGATCTGGAAGGCATGGCCATTCCATCTCCCCATTATGTCGTGGTTGCCAGCGCCGGGCATCCGCTGCTTCAAAGGGCAAGGATCAGCTGGGTGGAGGCCATGGAGTGCCTGTGGTGCCTGCCCCTGCCGGGCACGCCGACGCGCAACCACTTTGCCGACTTCTTATCGGAACTTCGTCTGCCATTTCCGCAAATGCGGGTGGAAATCGGCTCCTTGCCCTATCTCACGGCTTTCTTGCAGGCAACGCCTGCCTTGTCGCTGGTCACGCAGAATCATGCGGAAAGCTGGCGCGAGCAGGGGCTGTGCCAAATCCTTCCCCTGCCTTTGACACTGGCCATCGAGCCGATTGGTCTGATCTGGCCAGCCAATACGCCGCTATCGCCGTCTGCGCGGCTTTTTCAGAAAGAGACGGTCAATCTGGTCGCGCATTTACAAGGCTGAGACAGATGCGCTTTGGGACCAATCAGGCCATTTCGCGCTGAGGGGTTGCAAGGCGGGCGCCATCGGGCTGGAAATCGGCGATGTTCAGCCCGTCCTGCCCGAGGATGACGGCGCTGCCAGCCGGAATTTCCACCCAGCTTTCGCTATTGTCATCCAGCGGTTCGGAAACGATGCAATAGCCGCCCGCAGGTCCCATCGGGCCTGCATAGAGCGTGGGTGCAAATTCGTCCGTGGAATAGCGCACGGCATAAAGCGTTTCGCCATCGGAAAAGGCGGCGGTGAAGCGCACCCGCGTCTCTCCCGTCATGTGCAGGCTGAGGCCCTCCACGAAGCCGATGGCTTCCGCCATGGCCGCCAGCGGCCTTTCCTGCATCCCGAACTGCATGGCCAGCAGAAAGAGCATCTCCGAGTCCGTCGTGCCGTGGCGGGCGCCGAAATGCCGGTCGTCCAGCATCTGCTCCATGGAGCGGCGGATACGGTCGAAGTGGTCGATCTGGCCATTATGCATGAAGGACCAGTTTTCGAAGACGAAGGGATGGCAATTGTCGCGCCGCGTGGCGCCGTGGGTGGCGGCGCGCACATGCGCCAGAAACAGCCGCGAGCGGATCTGGCGGGCAATGCTTTTCAGATTGCAATCCGACCAGGCGGGCAACACATCGCGGAAACGTCCCGGCTCGGCGCGGTCGCCATACCAGGCAAGGCCGAAGCCGTCGGCATTGGTAGAGGTGCGGGCGCGGGTGGCGCAGACCGATTGCTCGATGAGCGAATGTGCAGGAGAGGACACGAGTTCCTCGATGAAAAGCGGCTCTCCCCGATAGGCTGCCCAGCGACACATGTGCAAAACTTCTCCGGCCTCCGGCGCATCGATGCACCGGTTGCACCATTGTTGGTGCGAAGTGATAACGAAGCGTGAAGCTTCCCTTGCTTCATGACAAATTTTTGACGAAGCGCACAATCACTTTTCGCAGCGCAATATTGCGGCGCGTGACCATTTTTGGGGATGGGGATGGGGATGGGGATGGGGATGGATTTCAGTCTCCCGGGCGGCCCGCATACCAGAGCGCGCAAATTGCAGGCGCGCCGATCATGACTGAGATGAAAAGTCCGAACATCATTTCGACTTCCATGACGCCACCCTCATATGGAGCAATGTGATCATGATAACGCGCAGAGATTACGAAAGTTTCAATGGCACGTCATGATTGCACGGCGGGGCCGCCTCAGTTTGAGACGTGCATTGCCGGATAGGGGAAGCGAGGGCCTTGTCATGGCGCGATGCGCCGGGCCACAATAAGGGGAATCGATTCAAGGATACGACCTTTGCGCTATGCAATTTATTACACGCCTCCCGCCGGAGACGCGCTGAGCAGGGCTGCTTCCGGCTGGCTGGGCCGAGACCCCTTCGGCGAGGCCGCGCCCGAAACGCCAGCATGGGATGGTCTTTCGTCCGGCATAGCCTGCGCGCTGACGGCCGATCCGCGCCGTTATGGTTTTCACGCAACCCTCAAGGCGCCCTTCCGGCTGGCGGACGGGATGGGAGAGGCCGATCTTGTGGCGCAGCTTCATCGGTTCTGCGCCGAAAATCGGCCTTTCGATATTCCTTGCCTGACCCTTGGCCGGATCGGCCGGTTCTTTGCGCTGGTGCCTGATGCGGTCTATGGCGATCTCCAGTCTTTCGCCGCAAATGTGGTCAAGGTGTTCGACCCGTTTCGTGCGGCGTTGAACGAGGCCGAACTTGCCCGCCGCAAGCCGCATTTGCTGAGCCCGGCGCAACAGGCGCTGCTGGCGCGCTGGGGTTATCCCTATGTCATGGAGGAATTCCGCTTCCATATGACGCTCACCGGCCCGGTGCCGGATGAGGCCATGGAGGCGGTGGATGCCGGTCTGCGCCGGATTTTCGCCCCTTTCATCGGCAAGCCCCTTACGATTGGCGGGCTGGCGCTTTTTCAGGAAAAGGCGCCTGGCGCAGACTTTACCATTCAGACATGGCTGCCTTTGAGCGGTCACGCCGCAGGCGGTTCATGAGGATGCGATGACGAACGAAACGGTCTTCAACAATGCAACGGTCGTCCTGGAAAACGGTATCCTGCCGGGCGGTACTGTCGTGATACGCGATGGCGTGATTGCCGAGGTGGGCGAAGGCGCCAGCCGGATCGGCGAGGATTTTGGCGGTGACTTTCTTATTCCGGGACTGGTGGAACTGCATACCGATCATCTGGAAAGCCACTACTCGCCACGCCCTGGCGTGCGCTGGCACAAAATGGCGGCCATTCAGGCCTATGATGCGCAGGTGGCGGCTTCCGGCATTACTACGGTGTTCGACTGCCTGCGGCTGGGTTCCGACGAGGAGGGCGGCTTCGAGCGGGGCGAAATGCGCGCCATGGCCGATGGCATCGCGCTTGCCGGACGCGAGGGGCGGCTGCGGGCCGAGCATTTCCTGCATCTGCGCTGCGAGGTGGCCTCTGCCAATGTGCTGGAGCATTTCACGGATTTCGAAACGGATCCACAGGTCAGGCTGATTTCCCTCATGGATCATTCGCCGGGGCAGCGGCAGTTTCAGACGATGGAGCAATACACACTCTACTACAAGACCAGGCGCGGCCTGAGCGATGAGCAGTTTGCCGCGTTCGTCGCCGCCAGAAAAGCCATATCGGCGCGCTATTCGCAGCCGCATCGCGATTGCCTGGCAAAGCTTTGCGCCGAGCGCGGCATTACCGTGGCAAGCCACGACGATGCCACGCTGGAGCATGTGGAGGAGGCGCGTGGCCATGGCGTGCGGCTTGCGGAATTCCCCACCAGCCTCGAAGCGGCGGTGGCTTCGCATCAGGCTGGCATGAGCGTGCTGATGGGAGCGCCGAATGTGGTGCGTGGCGGCTCACACTCCGGCAATATCGCCGCAGCCGATCTCGCCAGGCACGGCGTGCTGGACGTGCTGTCTTCCGATTACATTCCCTTCAGCCTGATCTATGCGCCGTTTTTGCTGGCGCAAACAATCGAGAGCATCAGCCTGCCGCAGGCGCTGGCCATGGTGACGGCCACCCCGGCACGGACCGTGGGGCTGGACGATCGTGGCCGGATCGCGCCCGGTCTGCGCGCCGATCTGGTGCGTGTCGAGGCCATGACGGATGTTCCCGTGGTGCGGGGCGTCTGGCGGCAGGGCCAGCGGGTGGCCTAGAGCATAATCCGACCGGAGTGGAACGAGGATCGACAAGATTATGGTTCAAAAAGAAAAGGTTAGAGCGCCTTTCGATCTGATTCAATCAGATCGAAAGGCGCTCTAGTAAGGTCCATGGGGGATAATTCATCGCATCCGGATCAGGGCGCAGGCTGCCTTCTCGTGGTGGTGGGGCCGTCAGGGGCGGGCAAGGACAGCCTGATCGATTTCGCCCGCAATCATTTCCTTCACGATCGTCGCGTCCATTTCGTGCGCCGCTTCATTACACGTCCCGCCGAGGCTGGAGGAGAAAACCATCAGCCGCTTTGCGCGGATCAATTTGATGCCATGAAGGCGCAGGGCCTCTTTTCGGTGGAGTGGCAGGCCCATGGTTTGCGCTATGCCATTCCCGCCGATGTCGGCGGGCATGTGGCAAACGGGCGGATCGTGGTGGTCAACGGTTCGCGCTCGGTTTTGCCGCTTTTCGCCCGCGTCTTCAGGGCCATGACGGTGGTGAATGTGACGGCAAGGCCCGAGGTGCTGGCGGACCGGCTTGAAGCGCGCGGGCGCGAAAGCCGGGGTGATATTCTGGCAAGGCTGTCACGCGCTTCCCTCGCCCTCCACGGCAATTACCATGTGGTGCATATCGACAATTCCGGGGCGCTGGAAAAGGCAGGCGGCCTGCTGGTGGAGATGATTGAAACGCTCCTTTCCCGCTGACCGGGCTTTCGGCAGGCTTTTGAAACCTGCATTTCTCGCCTGGTTCGGGGACCTGTCTCAGGCAGTGGATGTATCAAGCATTTTCCGCAAGGAAAATCTGGATGTCGGTGGCGACGGAAGCGGCCTCGCCCGCCATGCGTCCATGGAGTTTTGCCATGGTTTCCACCGCCATGCGTGCCTCCAGCAGCGGTTGCTGGTCGATGACGGCAGCAAGCCTGCGCGCCTTGAGGAGGCGTCGGCGATCCTCCGTCAATTCATGGGTGATGATGACCGTATCGGCGAGCCTTCCAAGCCGCTGCAACGCCACGACGATGGGGCCTGCTCCGGCGGACAGGTGATAGATGCCGCGCAGGGCCGGATCCTGCCGGAATGCAACTTCCACCACGCGCCCTGCCGCCGCCTGCTCCTCGCCCGTTTCAAGCACCGCCATGACGTGACAGGCGGGATAGCGTTCGGCGATGATCTGTCGAAATCCGGCCTCCCGCTGCCGATGGCCGGTAATGTCGCGCGAGCCCGCGACAATCAGCAGGCGTCCGCCCTCCTGCCCTAAGAAAAGCCCCATGAGGTCGCCCGCGACGCGCCCGGACTTATGGTCGTCAGGGCCGATATAGGCCGCCCGCCCGCAACCGGCCACATCGGTGGCCAGCGTAACCACCGGGATCGTGCGTGACAGGGCTTTTATCGCCTCCCGGATGCGCTCGTCATCGGGGCTGGTGATGATGAGGCCGTTATAGGCGTGGCATTCGCGCACGGTGGCGGCAATACCCGCCGGGTTTTTCGGGTCGATGTGATGCACGAAGAACTGCATGTTGAAGGCGGCATAGATCCGCGCGGCAAGGTCGAGCCCTTCCCGCAGCGCGGCATGAAACGGATTGGCCGGCGTCTGGATCAGCACCGCAATGCGGAGCGTCCGGGATGGCGGCCGGTCGAGGGCGCGATCCATGCCAAGCAAACGCGCGGCGGCCAGCACGCGATCTTCCTTCATGGCGCTCACGCCGCCGCGCCTGTTCAGCACCCGGTCCACCGTTGCCGTTGAGACGCCGGCGGCGGTTGCTATATCGGCAATGCTGACCTTTCGTCCGACCATTGACGCCCTCTCTCCGATTTTGATGGAATCCCATCAAAACGGCGCTTTGTAAAGCAGGCCGGAATCGCTAATTCTGGCCGTGGAGGGGCGCCATTCACCCCATGGCGCCGAGGAAGGACCGAACCATCATGAGCATTACCATCACCACGGCCCCGTGCTGCTGGGGCGTTGACGACGTGCGCAACCCCAACCTGCCTGCCTGGGAGCTTGTCTTCGACGAGGTAAAGGCGGCAGGCTATGGCGGCATGGAGCTTGGGCCTTATGGCTATGTGCCGCTCGACATCGGCAAGGTATCGCAGGCGCTGACCAGCCGGGGTCTTTATATCGTCGCGGGTACGATATTTCATGACCTCGTTTCGCCGGACAATCGCGAGGAATTGCTGCGTCAGACGCATGAGATCTGCGCCTTGATCACGAAGCTGCCGCGTCCGCCGCAGGCGGCGGGCCAGCGCTTTCCCGCCCCTTATCTGACCGTCATGGACTGGGGCCATGACGAGCGTGATTATGCCGCCGGTCACAGCGATCGCGCCCCCCGGCTGAATGACCGCGACTGGCAGGGCATGATGGACAATATCCGCGCCATTGCCGATCTTGCCCGCACGGCCTATGGCGTGCGCGCCACCATTCACCCCCATGCCGGGGGCTATATCGAATTTGAAGACGAGATCGAGCGGCTTGCCCGCGATATTCCAAAGGAGGTTGCGGGCTTCTGCCTGGATACCGGACATACGTGGTATGCGGGCATGGACCCGGTGGCAACGCTGGAAAAATACGCCGACCGGCTCGACTACATTCATTTCAAGGATATAGACAGGCCGGTTTTCGAGCGCGTGATGGGTGAGCGAATTCGTTTTTTCGAAGCCTGCGCGCAAGGCGTGATGTGCCCGATCGGCAAGGGTTGCATCGATTATCCCGCCATTCGCGACCTTCTGACGCGACTGGACTATCAGGGCTTCATCACCGTGGAGCAGGAGCGCGATCCGCGCAATGCGGACGGCAGCCTTGCCGATGTGAAGCTCAGCCGCGACTATCTTGGAAGCGTCGGTTTTTAACCTGCCTCGGCTCTTAGAGCATTTCCAGCAAAAGTGTATTCGGTTTTGCGTCCGGAAATGCGTCGAAACAGACAGCTAGAGCCTTTCACCGTTTCCGTGAAACAGTGAAAGGCTCCCAGGAAGAGGCGGGCGCCACGGTCAATGACCCTGACCATTCCTTTTTTAATATCTCAAGATACCGATATTATTGAGATATTTTGATTTCTGCAAGGTGGGACGCCTGTTCATTCTTGCGCCTTGCCACAAGATCGACACCACAAGCTCAGGATAAAGATCATGATTTACGGAACTCGTCAGACGAAACGGGCCTTGCGCTGGGCCATGGTGGGTGGTGGGCGTGGCAGCCAGATCGGTTACATCCATCGATGTGCTGCCCTTCGCGACCGCTATTTCGAGCTGGTCGCAGGTGCCTTCGACCTCGATGCCGAGCGCGGACGTGCCTTCGGCGTGGATCTCGGGCTCGACGCTTCGCGCTGCTATGCCGACTGGCGCACGCTTTTTGCAGAGGAGGCGAAGCGTGCCGATGGGATAGAGGCGGTCTCGATCGCGACGCCAAACAATACCCATTATGAGATCACGAGGGCGGCGCTGGAAAGCGGATTGCATGTGATTTGCGAAAAGCCGCTCTGCTTCACGGTGGCCGAGGCCGAAGACCTTCGCCGTATTGCGCAGGAGCGCGGCCGTATCGTCGGCGTTACTTACGGCTATAGCGGCCATCAGGTGATCGAACATGCCCGCGAACTGGTGGCCGCGGGGGAACTCGGCGATATTCGTCTGGTCAACCTGCAGTTCGCGCATGGTTTTCACAACGAGGCCGTGGAACTGCAAAATCCCGCCGCCCGCTGGCGCGTCGATCCGAAATTTGCCGGGCCGAGCTATGTGCTGGGCGATATTGGCACGCATCCGCTTTATCTGTCGGAAGTCATCCTGCCGCATCTTCATATCAAGCGGCTGCTTTGCGCCCGCCAAAGCTTCGTGAAGACCCGCGCACCGCTTGAAGACAATGCCATGACCCTGATGGAATATGATAACGGCGCCTTCGGCACTGTCTGGTCCAGCGCCATCAATTGTGGCTCCATGCACGGCCAGAAGGTGCGCATCGTCGGCTCGAAAGCATCCATCGAATGGTGGGACGAGCAACCGAACCAGCTGCGCTTCGAGGTTCAGGGCGAGCCGGTGCGTATTCTGGAGCGCGGCATGGGCTATCTCCACCCGAACGCGCTTGCCGATGACAGGATTGGCGGCGGCCATCCCGAAGGCCTGTTCGAGGCCTGGGCCAACCTCTACGACCGCTTCGCAATCGCCATGGAGGCCTGCAACGACAACGATATGGCCCGTCTGGCGACAATTCGCTATCCCGGCATAGAGGCTGGCGTGGAAGGGGTGCGCTGGGTGGAAAATTGCGTTCGCTCGGCCGATCTCGGCGGCGTCTGGGTGGATTACCAATAAAATCGGGATCTCCGATTGAAAAATACCTTTGCTTCAGGTGGAATAGACCATGGAACTAACCGGGGCAGGAGTGTTCAAATTCACCTTGAGGAACAAAGCGCCCCTGCTTCTGTTGAAATGCAGGGGCGCTGTAGGGCATTTGCGGAGGTAAGAACTCGTTTTTCTTCTGGAAATGCTTGAGGGCTGTGCGGACTGGGAGCGATGAAATACAGGGGACTTGACCTCAACCTGCTGGTGGCGCTGGACGCATTGCTCAGGCTGCAAAGTGTTTCGCGTGCGGCAGGCGCGGTGAACGTGACGCAGCCTGCGATGAGTGCGGCCCTGGCGCGTCTGCGCCAGTATTTCGGCGATCCGCTGTTGATTACCCGCAATGGCAAGTCCATTCTGTCGCCTCTGGCCGAGACGCTCGCTGCGCCCGTGGCCAACATGCTGCGCAGCATCGATGCGACAATCATAGCCCCTCCGAGCTTTGACCCGGATGTCGCCGACCGTGATTTCAGCCTGCTTGCAGCCGACACGGTGGTTGCGGGGCTGCTGGCAAAACCGCTCCAGCAGATTTCCCAGCTTGCCCCTTTCCTGCGTCTGGAGATTGCCACGCCCTCCGGAAATCTTGGCGAGCGGCTGGAGTCTGGAGAGGTCGATCTGGTCGTGGTGCCGGAAATTCACTGCTCCCCGGACCACCCGCGCGAATTGCTGGTTGAAGAGGAGCATTGCGTCATCGCCTGTGCGAAAAGCTGGGATGGCGATGCCATCACGCTCGAGGATTATGCGGCCGCAGACCATATCGAGGTTTTTGTCAGGCCCATGGCAAGGCCCTATCTGCCGGATCGCCTTTTTGCGCGGTACGGCGTTGCCCGCCGGATCGCCGTGAAGCTCGACAATTTCTCCCTCGTGCCGTTTTTCATTTCCGGAACGAGGCGTCTGGCCACGCTGCCGGGCATGACGGCAGAGCTGTACGGCTCCTTCTGTGATCTCAAACTGTTCGAGCCGCCCATCGCCATTCCGCGGGTTCGGCTCGTCATGCAGTGGCATTCCCGCTTGCAGGATGATCCGGGGCTGGCCTGGTTGCGGGCCAGGATCAGGCTTTGTCTTGCCGATGTGCACGCGCAACATAAACCGCGCTTATACAGGCTCGCGCTGGAAACGATTTGATTGCAGCGCGAACGTGCTGTTACCTCTCCTTCACAATCCCGGCAGGAAATGCCTTCAGTCTTCGACCGGCAAGCGGTGCTGTCATCGGTGCGCGCGGCGGGGTCTGCTGCACGGTATCCGGGATGAAATTGCAAGATAAACGGGGACTTGCAGCTGCGCGCCAGTCATTGCGATGGCGCGGCGCCGTCCTTTGCTTTGCAGCCATTGCGCGAATACCGTGCGAATTGGTTGCCTGATCCGGGGGAGACAACATGTGTGACTGCTGCAATCCGAAAACACCCAAACTCTCGCGCCGCCATGCCCTTGCGGCCATGAGCGCCACCGTTCTTGGACCTTTTTTGGCGAGCGGGATTTCCAGCCCCGCCGCCGCCGGGACGTCCAGCGCAAAGCCCTCTTCGGGCGAGATCCTGCTGCGTGGCGGCTATGTCCTGCCGGTCGATCCGGCCATGAAGGACCTCGTCAAGGGCGATGTCCATATCAAGGACGGCAAGATCGTCGCCGTCGCCGAGCATATAGAAGCGCCGAAGGCCGATTTGATCGACGCCGCAGGCATGATCGTCATGCCGGGCTTTGTCGATACCCACTGGCATATGTGGAACAGCCTGTGGCGCGGCATGGTGAATGACGCCACCGATTACTTCAACCGCCATGATCTCCTGCCCTTCTATTCGGTGGAAGATCACAATACGGCCGTGCAATATGCCGCCCTCGAAGCGATCAATGCAGGCATTACCACCTGCCACAACTGGTCGCATGGTTTGCGGGATTACAACGACGTGCAGGCTGAACTGGAGGCGTTGGCCGATGCCGGTATTCGCGCCAAATTGAGCTATACGGGCGTCGTTCGCGGTGTTCCCACGCCTGCTGCCGATCTTCAGCGCGCCCTGGACTGGATTGCCGCCAATGGCGAGGGCCGATTGGGACTTGGCATGATCCTCGACGGTGCGGGCGAGCATTTCGTGCCGCAGGTTGCACTGGCGCGCAAACTCGGTCTGCGGCCGATTACCGACCACGGTAGTTTCATGGCCTTTCCCGATTTGCTCGGGCCGGAATTCATCTTCACGCATGGACCCGGCCTGCCGCCGGAAGCCGTCCGGCTGATTGCCGCAAAGAAGATTGGGGTTGCGCTCTGCCCTGCCACCGACCCGATGATCGGCAATGGTCTGCCGCCGATCTATCCCATGTTGTCCGGTGGGGTTTCGCTGGATAATATCAGTTTCAGCATCGACGTGACCTGCCAGGCGCCCGCCGATCCTTTCGCCTGCCTCAGGACCGTGGTGAATTCCAGCCGCATCCAGCAGGTGGAAGCCAATAAAATGACCGGGGATCTTCTGGGTATTGCCCATAAGGGTCTGAAATGGGCGTTCAGCTACCGTGACGCCATTCGTGTCGGCACGCTGAGCGGTGCCCACGTTCTGGGTCTTTCCGATCAGATCGGCACACTGACACCGGGCAAGAGGGCAGACGTCATTCTCATCCGCACCGATGCGCCAAACATGCTGCCTGCCGCCAACACCAACCCAAGTTATCAGATCGTTCAGCATGGCGAGCCAGCCAATGTCGATACGGTTATCATCGATGGCATTATCCGCAAGAGAGAGGGCAGGCTTGTCGGCGTCGATGTCGGGGCGGTGATCGAAAAGGCGGAAAAGGCGCAGGCCGATATTCGTCAACGCGCCAACCTGCCGCCACTCGATATTGCGCTTTGAGGGTGTGTCACTGCATAGAGCATTTTCAGGAAAAGTGGAAGCCGGTTTTCCGTCTGAAAATGCGTAAAAACAAATAGTTAGAGCGGCTCAATGTTTCCGTGAAACAATGAACCGCTCTAGTGCCTTGGAGCGTCGATCTCATTCAACCAGATCGACGCTCTACTGCATAATTCCTTAAATCGGAATCGATTTAAGGTGAAAATTATGCAGCAGATTTAAAATCTTACAGCGCCGTGCGTTTGATAAAACGCACGGCGCTGTAAGATTTTGTTTTCCCGCATTTCCGGAGGGAAGATCCGTCGCTGATTTTTCCTTCAGCCTTTCAATGTGCCTCATCCCAATTGTGGGCAGCGCGGGCATCCACCTTGAGCGGGACGCGCATGGAAAGGGCTGGCATGGTGGCCTGTTCCATTGTGGAGACGATGACGGGCAGGGCGCTTTCTACCGCCGCCTCTTCTACCTCGAAAATCAGTTCGTCATGCACTTGCAGCAACATGCGCACCTGCTGCGAAAGACCGGCCCGCTCCAGGGCCGGTTCCACCTGCACCATGGCGCGGCGGATGATGTCGGCGGCCGAACCCTGGATCGGAGCGTTTATGGCGGCGCGTTCGTTGAAGGCGCGTACCGAAGGATTGGAGGATTTGATCTCCGGATAATGGGCGCGGCGAGCGAAAATCGTTTCCACATAGCCATGCTCGCGGGCAAAGGCCTTGGTGCTTTCCATATAATCGCGAATGCCGGGGAAGCGTTCGAAATACCGCTTGATGTAATCGCCCGCCTCGCCGCGCTCTATGCCGAGCTGGTTGGCAAGGCCAAAGGCTGAAATGCCATAGATGATGCCGAAATTGATGGCCTTGGCGCGCCGCCGCACCTCGGATGGCATAGCCTCTACCGGAACGCCGAACATTTCGGAGGCCGTCATGGCGTGAATATCCACGCCATCGGCAAAGGCCTGGCGCAATTGCGGGATCTCTGCCACGTGAGCCAGAACGCGAAGCTCGATCTGACTGTAATCGGCAGACAGAAGCTTGTGGCCGGGGCTGGCAATGAAGGCAGTGCGGATCTTGCGGCCCTCTGCCGTGCGCACCGGAATGTTTTGCAGATTGGGCTCGGAGGAGGAAAGCCGCCCGGTCGTGGTGGAAGCCAGCGAATAGCTGGTGTGAACCCGCTTGGTTTGCGGATGCACATAGCCGGGCAGGGCATCCGTATAGGTCGATTTCAGCTTGGTGAGCTGGCGCCAGTCCACGATCTTGCGCGGCAGTGCCTCGCCTTGGGCGGCCAGATCCTCCAGCACCTGAGCGGAGGTGGACCATTGGCCGGTTTTGGTTTTCGAGCCGCCGGAAAGGCCCATCTTGCCAAAGAGAATATCGCCGAGCTGCTTGGGGGAGCCGACGTTGAAACGCTCTCCCGCCAGCTCGTAAATCTCATCTTCGAAGGCGGCGGCCTTTTGCGCCAGCTCGCCGGAAAGGCGCGAAAGAATCTGCTTGTCGATGGTGATACCGCGCTCCTCCATTTCCGCCAGAACCGGCACCAGCGGGCGTTCGAGACGCTCATAGACCCGCAAAAGCCCTGCGGCCGCAAGCCGCGGCTTGAGGACAAGCCAAAGCCGCAGCGTCACATCGGCATCCTCTGCGGCATAGGCGGTTGCCTTGTCGATCTCGACGAAATCGAAGGTGACGGCACTCTTGCCGGAACCGGCCACGTCCTTGTAGGCAATCGGCGTGTGGCCGAGCCAGCGTTCGGAAAGGCTATCCATGCCGTGATTGCCCTGGCCGGCTTCCAGCACGTAGGACATCAGCATGGTATCGTCAAAGGCTTGCAGGCTGACGCCGTGCCGCTTCATCACCAGATAATCGTATTTGAGGTTCTGGGCGATTTTCAGCACGGCGGAATCTTCGAGCAGTCCTTTCAGGGCGGCCAGCGCCTCGGCCATGGGGATCTGCCCCTCCGTGAGGCCGCCGCCCAGCAGGTCGTCCTGCCCCTTGCGATGACCAAGCGGCACATAGGCCGCGCGGATGGCCACCGCCCCCGGATCGAGCGCATCGTCTTGCAGGGCAAGCGAAAAGCCGACCAGATCGGCCTGCATGGGATCCAGCGAATTGGTTTCCGTATCGAAGGCCACCAGACCGCGCTCGCGCGCTGCCGCGATCCATTGTTCAAGCGTCGCAAGATCGCGGATCGTCACATAGCTGCTGCGGTCGATCTCCTTGCCACCGAAAGCCTCAAGGCGGGCAGCGGCGAGATCCTGCGGCGTGGCGCCTTTCGCCGTCTCGCCTTGCGGGGGAACGGAAACAGCCGCCTGCGCGGCGCTCGCTCCGGTTCCTGCCGGGTCGAGGTCCGGTCCGTGGGCGGCAGCACCTTCCTCCACGGCCACGATGGCGGGCGCGATGGCTGAGGCATCGCAATCGCAGGCTTCGGCCACGCGGCGTGTCAGGCTGGTAAACTCCATGGCCTTGAGGAAGGCGATGAGCTTTGGGCCGTCCTGCCTTTCCAGCATCAGCGCATCGAGCGGCATGTCCAGTGGCACATCGGTGCGCAAGGTGACAAGCTGGCGGGAAATTTGCACAAGCTCACGGCCCGCCAGAATGTTTTCACGTCGTTTTGCCTGTTTGATCTCGCCAGCGCGGGCCAGAAGGGTGTCGAGATCGCCAAATTCCTCCAGCAACTGTGCGGCCGTTTTCGGGCCAATCCCGGCAATGCCCGGCACATTGTCGGTGCTGTCGCCCGTCAGCGATTGCAGGTCGATCATCTTTTCAGGCGGCACGCCCCATTTTTCGATGACTTCGGGAATGCCGATCTGCTTGTCCTTCATGCTGTCATACATGTGGACATTCGGGGTGACGAGCTGCATCAGATCCTTGTCGGAGGAAACGATGGTGACATCCGCACCGATGGCTTCGGCCGCGCGGGCATAGGTGGCGATGATGTCGTCGGCCTCAAAGCCTTCCGTTTCGATGCATGGCAGGTTGAAGGCGCGGGTTGCCTGACGGATCAGCGAAAATTGCGGCACCAGATCCTCCGGCGGAGCGGAGCGGTTGGCCTTGTAATCCGGATAGATTTCCTTGCGAAATGTCTTGGAGGAATAATCGAAGATCACCGCAAGATGGGTGGGCGTGACACCGACGGAGGTATCGCGCGCATCGGTGAGAAGCTTCCACAGCATATTGCAAAAGCCCGAAACCGCACCCACAGGCAGGCCGTCGGATTTACGTGTCAGCGCCGGAAGCGCGTGAAAGGCCCGGAAGATGAAGCCGGAGCCGTCAACGAGAAAGAGATGATCGCCTTTTTTCATGGGCACAGGGATAGCGCGCCCGCAGGTTAAGGTAAATCGGGGGGCAACGGAAATACGCAAGCAAAGGAATATGGGAGACGGCGGAAACCGCGACAGGGCGGCTGCCGGAATTACCGGATGCGGCAGGAAATGCGCTCAGCGGATATGTTTTCAGGCCCGCTTTTTCAGTAGTTTGTGAGGTGCTGGACAAAAGTGACGATTTTTTAATCTCATCACGAAAAGCTTACCGCATTGTAATCTGGGAACCCTTGAAAAGACACATTTGGGGGCGCATTTAGAACTCACCGGCGCAACAAAAAGCGTCGCGGTCTGAAAGCTGGCTCGTCCCCCGCCGCTTCAGACGTCAGGACAAAGGCCTTATCCCCCTCTCCGGGCCTTTGTCCAACCATTAGAAAAGTCGTCACGGCGCCGCCTCCTGCCGTGACGGCTTTTTTGTTTTATGCGGCTGCCGAAAGCCGCTCGGCGGGGATGCGATAGGAAATCGCCTCCGCCAGATGCAGGCGGCCAAGGTTCTCGGCCCCGTCCAGATCGGCAAGCGTGCGGGCCACCTTCAAGACGCGGTGATAGGCGCGGGCGGAGAATTTGAACTTTTCCGCCGCGTCACGCAGCAATTGCAGGCCGGCGGCATCGGGTGCGGCGATTTTTTCGATCAGTGCCGTGGAGCAGGCGGCGTTGGTCGAAACGTTTCTTTCTCCCAGGGCCAAAAGCCGGTCGATCTGCCGTTGGCGCGCCCTGGCCACGCGGCGGGCGACATCGGCGCTTTTTTCGGCGGCCATTGGCTTGATGAGGTCCATGGCGGAAACGGCGGGCACATCGATGCGAATATCGATACGGTCCATCAGCGGCCCGGAAATGCGGGCCTGATAATCGCTCACGCAGCGCGGGCCGCGTGCGCAGGTGTGGCCGGGCTCGCCCGCCATGCCGCAGCGGCAGGGGTTCATGGCCGCGACGAGCTGGAATTTGGCCGGATAGGATACGCGGTGATTGGCGCGGGCAATGATGCATTCACCCGTTTCGATCGGCTGGCGCAGCGCGTCGAGAACCTGGGGCATGAATTCGGGAAACTCGTCGAGAAACAGCACGCCGTGATGGGCAAGCGAAGCCTCGCCGGGTTTGGCCCTCATGCCGCCGCCAACCAGGGCTGCCATGGTGGCGGAGTGGTGCGGGGTGCGGAAGGGCCGCCGGTCCGACAATCGCCCGCCGGACAATTGCCCGGCGATGGAGTGGACCATGGAAACCTCCAGCAGTTCCGACGGTTGCAGCACGGGCAGAATGGAGGGAAGCCGCGCCGCCAGCATGGATTTGCCCGAGCCGGGCGGGCCGACCATCAACAGATTGTGACCGCCCGCGGCAGCCACTTCCAGTGCTCTTTTGGCGCTTTCCTGACCCTTGATGTCGGCAAGGTCCGGCAGATTGCCGATAAGGGCGCGGGAGGCCGGTTGCGGCCGCCACAGAACCTGCGTGCCGCGAAAGTGATTGGCCAGCGCAATCAGGCTGCGCGGGGCGAGAATGTCGATGTCTTCGCCGGCCCAGGCCGCTTCCGGCCCGCTATCGGCAGGGCAGATCAGGCCCTTGTCCATGGCATTTGCCGCCATGGCGGCGGGAAGCGCGCCTGCCACGGCGGCAATCGTGCCGTCGAGATTGAGTTCGCCGATCACCAGATAGCCGGAAACCGCATCCGCCGGAATGGCCTCCATCGCCGCCATCAGGCCAAGCGCGATGGCAAGATCGAAATGCGAACCTTCCTTGGGAAGGTCGGCGGGCGCAAGATTGATGGTGATGCGTTTGGCCGGAAGAGCAAGGCCGGAAGCGTGCAGGGCCGCCTGCACCCGCTCGCGGCTTTCGGCCACGGCCTTGTCCGGCAGGCCCACGATCTGCATCCCCACCTTGCCGGGCGCCACCATGACCTGAACGTCCACCGGCACACCTTCTATTCCCTGAAATGCGACCGTACTGACCCGTGCTACCATTGTGCCCTCAAACGCTTGCCCACCTTGCCTGCAACGTTTCTCAACTCAGGCGGGAGATAGCAACCATGTCACGAAAAATCCGCAATAACAAGAACAATAACGGAACATTAGCCCATTCCGGGTGGAATCAGGTTGTGATGAGTTGTAAAAATGAAACAAAAAGAGAATAGAATTTCCGAAAGTGCTTAAAGATGTCGGCCGAAATTACGGGAACGCCGCAAATTGTCGTAAAAACCCATGTATTTCCGGGGTTTTTGAATATGCCACGCTCAATTCCTGTAATAAACCCGTCATAAAATGTTCAAGCGCCTGTCATCTTGCCTCACTAATGGCTTGGTCCAACCCCGATTCCGGCGGAAAGGATCAATCCATGTTCAAGAAGCTTTCTATGGCGGCGCTGGCCGTGAGCGTTTCGGCCACCTCTTCCTTTGCGGCCACCAATATTTCCTGGTGGCATGGCATGGGCGGGCGCAATGGCGAAGTGATCAACGAGGTCGCCCAGAAGTTCAATGCCGCGCAGAGCGAATGCGTGCTGACGCCGACGTCCAAGGGTTCCTACGAGGAAGCCCTGGGTGCGGGCATCGCTGCCTTCCGGTCCGGCCAGCAGCCGAACATTCTTCAGGTGTTCGATGCGGGCGCGGCCACCATCATCAACGCCAAGGGCGCCGTCATTCCGGCTGAAGACCTGATCACCAAGGCCGGTTACAAGTTCGACCGCGACGCCTTTATCGAAGGCGTGAAGTATTTCTATGCCGATTCCACCGGCAAGTTCGTCGGTATGCCGTTCAATTCCTCGGCGCCGATCATGTATATCAACACCGATGCGCTGAAGAAGGCCGGTGTCGAGGCGCCGAAGACCTGGGAAGAGTTCGAGAAGATTGCGCCGAAGCTGAAGGAAGCCGGTTATATTCCGCTGATCCAGTCGCAGCTCACCTGGCAGTTCACCGAGAATTTCTTCTCGCGCAACAACATCCAGTTTGCTTCCAACAACAACGGCTATGACAGCGTCAAGGATACGGTCATCAATGTCACCGATCCGAACCATGTGATGATGTATGACAAGCTGAAGGAATGGAAGGACAAGGGTTATTTCGCCTATTACGGCGCTGCCTGGAACGATAACCAGAAAGTATTCGAGGAAGGCAAGGCTGCCTTCTGGATTGGCTCCTCCGGCTCCTTCGGTGGTCTGAAGAAGACGGCGAGCGTTCCCTTCTCGGCAGATTTCCTGCCTTACTGGGGCTCCATCAAGGGTGCGGGCGTGCATTCCTTCATCGGTGGCGCGGCGCTCTTTGCCATGTCGGGCAAGCCGGAAGCGGAAAACAAATGCACGGCCGCCTTCTTCAACTTCCTGACCTCGCCGGAAATCCAGACCTTCTACCATCAGTCCACCGGTTATGTGGCCATCACAAAGGCTGCTTACGAACTGGCCAAGAAGGACGGCTATTACGAGAAGGAGCCGGTTGCCGAAGTTGGCATCAAGCAGCTTTCGCTGCCGGGTGCGGAATGGGACAAGGGCTATCGCATGGGCTTTTATCCGCAGATCCGCGCCGTGATGGAGCGTGAATACAACAAGATCTTCTCCGGCGAAACCACGCCCAAGGCCGCCATGGAGACGATCAAGAAGGAAGCCGACGAGCTTCTGGCCCGCTTCGCCAAGACGGCTGGCTGATCCTTCTCTGGAACACATCCGGTCCGGAGGCGCTGTAAAACGGCGCCTCCGGTCATTGACGTGAGGAAGACGCCATGAAGCGCGTGCAATTCGAATCGAAATATCTGCCCTATCTGTTTCTTCTGCCGCAGCTGACCATCGTGGCGATCTTCTTTTACTGGCCGGCGGCTGAAGCCATTCGTTCGTCGCTGTTCATCGAGGATCCCTTCGGCTTCGGATCCACCTTCGCGGGGCTTTCCAATTATACCGATGTGCTGTCTTCGGCGGAATACCGGCGCGTGGCGCTTTTCACCTTCGTCTTCGCGATCGTCGTCACCTTTCTCGTTCTCAGCCTCGGACTGCTCCTTGCGGTCAAGGCGGATGCGGTCATACGCGGCCAGTCGGCCTACAGGACCATTCTCATTTTCGTCTATGCCATCGCGCCGCCGGTGTCAGGCTTCATCGGCTCCATGTTTTTCGACCAGCATATCGGCCCCTTCATGAAATTCGTGGCGCTGTTCGGCTGGGACATGAAGGTCGGGCTGAACTATTTCGATACCGCCGTGGCACTGACCGCCATCGCTGTCTGGAGCCATATTCCCTATAATTTCATCTTTTTCCTGTCGGGCCTGCAAGGCATTCCGGCTTCCGTGCGGGAGGCGGCCGTTCTGGATTGCCGGTCAGGAACGCGGCGCTTCTTCACTGTGATCCTGCCGCTTCTGACGCCGACGGCGTTTTTCCTTCTGGTCATCAACATGACCTATTCGCTGTTCGACACCTTTGCCTTCATTGACGTGATGGTGAAGGACAAGCCCGCCGATAACCCCATAACGCTGGTCTACAAGGTCTATGCCGATGGCTTCCGCGGCAATGACATCGGCTCTTCCTCGGCGCAATCGGTGATCCTGATGGTCGTGGTGCTGGTGCTGACCCTCATCCAGTTCCGCTTCATCGAGCGCCGCGTGCATTACGGGTGATGCCATGTACAAGACGAAATTCTTCGACCACCTCATCCTGCTTGCCGGCTGCCTCGTCATGCTGGCGCCGGTTATCGTGGCTTTCACCACCTCTACTCATTCGGCGCCCGAAATTCACCAGAAGGGCCTGATGCTGTCGCTGGGCGACCAGTTTGGTGCGACCTATCACAAAGTGCTGTTTGCCCAGGCCGGCTTCAACGGCAAGGTGACAGGGCTGAGCATGATGATGAACTCGCTCATTCTCGGTCTCGGCTTTGCCATCGGCAAGATCGTTCTGTCGATGATGGCGGCCTATGCCATCGTCTATTTCCGCTTCCGCTTTTCGACGCTGGCCTTCTGGATGATCTTCACCACGCTGCTTCTGCCGCTGGAAGTGCGCATCCTGCCATCCTATCAGGTGATGAGCGAGCTGCATCTGCTGAACAGTTATACCGGCCTCATCCTGCCGCTTCTGGCATCGGCCACCGGCACTTTCTTCTTCCGGCAGTTCTTTCGTTCCGTGCCGGATGAATTGCTGGAGGCGGCGCGCATAGACGGCGCGGGTCCGTTCAAGTTTTTCATCGATGTGCTGGTGCCGCTGTCGCGCAGCATGATCGCCGCCGTTTTCATCATCATGTTCGTCTATGGCTGGAACCAGTATCTCTGGCCGATCCTGATGACCACGGATGAAGGCTATTTCACCCTGATGCGCGGCATCAAGCAGATCCTGCAAGTCTGGGTGGGCGCGCAGATCCCTGATTATAACGAGGCCTTTGCCCTGGCCGTGCTGGCGCTCGTGCCGCCCGTGCTGATCGTGGTGGTGTTCCAGAGCTGGTTCATCAAGGGCCTCACCGAAACCGACAAGTAAAGGAGCCGGTCATGGCATCCATCGACATCAACCAGGTCTCGAAAATCTATGACGGCGGTGTCAGGGCCGTCAGTGCCGTGGACATCCAGATTGCCGATGGCGAGTTCATCGTGCTGGTGGGGCCGTCCGGCTGCGGCAAGTCCACGCTGCTGCGCATGGTGGCGGGTCTGGAAAGCATTTCGGAAGGCACGGTGCGCATCGCCGAGCGCGTGGTCAACAAGGTGGAGCCCGCCGATCGCGACATCGCCATGGTTTTCCAGAATTACGCGCTCTACCCGCATATGACGGTGCGGCAGAACATGGCCTACGGCCTGAAGAACCGCAAGACGCCCAAGGCGGAGATCGACGCCCGCGTGGCCGAAGCCGCCCGTATGCTGGAGCTGGAGCCCTATCTGGAGCGCAAGCCGCGCGCACTTTCCGGCGGCCAGCGCCAGCGCGTGGCCATGGGCCGCGCCATCGTGCGCAAGCCTGCCGCCTTCCTGTTCGACGAGCCGCTGTCCAATCTGGATGCCAAGCTGCGCGTGTCCATGCGCGGCGAAATCCGCAAACTGCAAAGGCGCCTTGGCACCACCTCGCTTTACGTGACCCATGACCAGCTGGAAGCAATGACATTGGCCGACCGGCTGGTGGTGCTGAATGGCGGCCGCATCGAACAGATCGGCACGCCGCTCGAGGTCTACCATCGTCCGGCCTCCACCTTCGTGGCGAGCTTCATCGGCTCTCCCGCCATGAATCTTCTGAATGGCCGTATCGATGGCAATCTGCTTTCCGTCTGGCCGATCAGCCTGACCCTTTCCGCCCAGGCCGCTCATTCCGGCGATGTGACAGTGGGTATCCGGGCAGAAGATCTCGGTCCGGTGCGCGATGGGATGCCGCGTCTGCCCTTCCGCATGGATTATGTCGAGGAACTGGGCGGCTCGCGCCTTGTCCATGGCCGCATCGGCACGCAGGCGCTCTGCGCTTCCCTGCCGGTCGGCGCCGAGCTTTCGGAGGACATGGTGCTGAGTTTCGATCCGGCCAGACTGCATTTCTTCGGTGCGGATGGGCGACGGCTGGAGCTGGGTCTTTCGCAAGCTTCTGCGGTTTCCGTCTCCACGACGCTGGCCTGAGACCGCGCGGGCCGATTGCTGGCGAATGCTCATTTCGCGAAAATTATCGATACCGCGTTAACGCGGTGTCGATGCTCCCACATTAGAATGTCGGCGTTCATGGGGGACGTAAATGCCGATCAAGTTGCTTGTCGCCGGAATTGCCGGATTGATGATGGTTGCGAACCGTGGCCGGGAAGACGTGCCGCCAATCATTGCGGCGCCCGCGGGCGATCTTGAAATGCGGCCCGCGCCGATCAATCCGGACTGGGTGCTTGAAGGCGATCCGCAAGCCCGCGTGGCAGACCATTCCCGCAGCGCCGACGAGGCCGGAACGACAGCCGTCTGGGATTGCACGGCAGGCCGTTTTCGCTGGTATTTCGGCTGGGATGAAACCGTGATGATACTGGAAGGTACGGTAGACGTGACCGGAGAGGACGGGCAAAGCCGTCTTTTGAAGGCCGGTGACATTGCCTATTTCAAGGGTGGTACCTGGGCCACATGGCAGGTTGACACCTATGTGCGCAAGATTGCCTTTTTGCGCAAACCTTTTCCCGGACCGCTTGCCACGCTTTACCGTTTGCGCAACGCCTTGCGCAGCGGCGACCGGCGGGCACTCTAACTATTTGTTTTTACGCATTTTCAGACGGAAAACCGGCTTCCACTTTTCCTGAAAATTATGCAGAAGATTTAAAGTGTTACAGCGTCCTTTGTGCGTTTGATAAAACGCGCGGCGCTGTAAGCCTGAGCCACAGACGTCTGGTTCAGGGTCGCAAGCCCTGTTTCAAAAGGCATTTTCAAAATGGCGTGGCAAGCGCCACGGCATAACGGCAATGATGTCGCAGCGGATGGATAGAAGATGCGCCTGTTTCTGCCGGGAAAGCCAGGCATCGCCCGCCGCCCGGATCCGTCTTTGGCTTTCATGGCTTACCGCATCGAGCGCCAATTGTTCGCTGGCGCGGGCCTTGACCTCCACCAGCGCGACCAGATCGCCCTTGCGGGCAATGATGTCCACCTCGCCGAAGCGGGTCTTGTGGCGCAGCGCCAGAATGCGATAGCCCCGCATCAGCAGAAATGCAACGGCCAGCCACTCGGCCATGCGCCCGCGTTTTTCGGCCTTGCGCCGTCGCCGGTCCTGCCTTGAGCCCGTCGTCCTGCTGCGGCCGCTCATTGCGTCATGTTCCAGCTTTCAGGTCCAAAAGCCGCTGGTAAAGATCCTTGCGGACAAGGCCGGTGCGCCGTGCCGCTTCCGCCGCAGCCTTCGGCGCGGGCAGCGTTGCGGCAAGCTCCAGAAGCAGGACGTCCACATCTTCTTCTGCGGGGGGCGGCGGGGCAAGCGGCGGGCCGATCACCAGCACGATTTCGCCCTTGACCTGCCTGTCATCGTCGTAAAAGCCGGACAGTTCGCCAAGCGTGCCGCGACGGAATTCCTCGAAGGTCTTGGTCAGTTCCCGGCACACGCAGGCGGGGCGGTCTGCGCCCAGAACCTCTGCCGCTGCCGTAAGCGTGGCGCCGATGCGATGCGGACTTTCGAAGAAGATCAGCGTTGCGGGGACATCTTCCCATCCGGCCAGAGCATCACGTCGCGCCTTGTCCTTGCTGGGCAGGAAGCCCGCAAACAGAAAGGCATCATTGGGCAGGCCCGAGCCGACAAGGGCGGCAAGCGGCGCCGAAGGGCCGGGGAGCGGCACCACCTTGAGCCCCGCCTCGATGGCAAGCTGGGCCAGCCTGTAACCAGGATCCGAGACAAGAGGCGTGCCGGCATCGGAAACCAGCGCCACGGATTTGCCGCTGGCCAGCGCCTCGATGAGCCTTGGGCCCACGTCTGCGGCGTTGTGTTCGTGATAGGCATAGGGCCGGGTGGCGATGCCGTAGCGGTCCAGAAGCACGCGGGTGACGCGGGTATCCTCGCAGGCCAGCACGTCCGCCCCCGCCAGAACCTCCAGCGCCCTGAGGGTAATATCGCCGAGATTGCCAATGGGCGTTGCCACGAGATAAAGGGCGGCCTCCAGCGGGCGGGCCTGAACCGGGCTGTCATTCAGCCGGAAGCTGCGCTGCGGTCTGTCCGCCCTGGTGTCTTCGTCCTTCAACGGCCCATCCTGCCTTGCACATGTTTTCATCGGCGTGGTGCTGTTGCGCCGGTGGAACTGACTTATGGTCCAGCTCTGCCGCTCCGGCAAGGTGCAAAGCCTGAGGAAAACGGGGAGTTCGAAAGCCGATGCCCGGCAGGCCCTTGCATTTGGAGTGGTTTTCCTGCCATTTTGCCCGTCCCATTCTCCGGTTCCGAAGGACCGGGACTTAAGAACCGATCCGCCTTCAGGATCGCAAGGTCGAAAGTGGCAGCGTCAATGCGTATTACTCTTGAACGGTCCAATCTCCTCAAATCGCTCAATCACGTTCACCGGGTCGTCGAGCGGCGCAACACCATTCCGATCCTCTCCAACGTCCTGCTGCGGGCCGAGGGCAACACCCTGGCCATGAAGGCCACCGACCTCGATCTGGAAATCATCGAAGGCACGCCTGCCATGGTTGAGCAGGCGGGCGCCACCACCGTTCCGGCCCATCTTCTTTACGAAATCGTGCGCAAGCTTTCCGATGGCGGCGAGGTGCTGCTATCCACCGCCGCTGACGGCGCGAGCATGACGGTGACGTCCGGCCGCTCGAAATTTTCGCTGCAATGCCTGCCGGAAAGCGATTTTCCCGATCTGACCGCCGGAAGCTTCAGTCATGCCTTCAAGCTCAAGGCCGCCGATCTCAAGATGCTGATCGACCGCACCCAGTTTGCGATCTCCACCGAAGAGACCCGCTATTATCTGAACGGCATCTACCTGCACACGATCGAGGCGGCTGGCGCGCTGAAGCTCAGGGCCGTTGCCACCGACGGACACCGGCTGGCGCGCGCCGATGTCGAGGCGCCCTCCGGCTCGGAGGGAATGCCGGGCATCATCATTCCCCGCAAGACGGTGGGCGAGCTGCAAAAGCTCATCGACAATCCAGACCTCGTTGTTTCCATCGAGGTGTCGGATGCCAAGATCCGCTTCACCATCGGTGAAATCGTCATGACCTCAAAGCTCATCGACGGCACCTTCCCCGATTACCAGCGCGTGATCCCGACTGCCAATGACAAGGAAATGCGCGTGGATTGCCAGGGCTTCGCCCAGGCGGTGGATCGCGTCTCGACGATTTCCTCCGAACGCGGCCGGGCCGTGAAACTGGCCCTGAACGATGGCCACCTGACGCTCACCGTCAACAATCCCGATTCCGGCAGCGCCACGGAAGAAATCGCCGTTGGCTATGAAAGCGATGCCATGGAAATCGGTTTCAATGCCAAATATCTGCTGGACATCACCGCCCAGCTTTCGGGCGAAGACGCGATTTTCCTTCTCGCCGATGCCGGATCGCCAACGCTGATCCGCGATACGGCTGGCGACGACGCTCTGTATGTCCTGATGCCGATGCGGGTCTGATCCGCAAGACGGGATCGGTGACGGACAAGCCGCCGTGGGCCAAGTCGTTTCTTGCGCCACGGCAATGCCGTCCGAGGCTCCTTGGGGGGGCGCTTATAAAGAGATTTGAAAAGAGCGGCAGATCGGCATCGGTTTGCCGCTTTCTTTGTCTTTAAGGGTCGGGACCTCTTGTCTTTACGAAAAATAACGCCAACATGCCGCGCACGCGCCAATGATTGGCGCAACTGGAAGAGCATGGAGGAAGTCGCGGATGAAATTCAATCTGAAGCAGCGTCTTGAGCAGAAGTTTGATGAAGAGATACGCTTCTTCAAGGGCATGATGCAGGGGCCCAAGGCAGTCGGGGCCATTGCGCCAACCTCCTCCTTCACCGCGCGCCGCATGGCCAGCGTCATCGATACGCAATCCGGCCTGCCGGTGCTGGAGCTTGGTCCGGGTACGGGCGCGATTACCAAGGCCATTCTTGCCCATGGCGTTGCGCCGGAAAAGCTGGTTTCGGTGGAATATTCCCAGGATTTCTATCGCCACCTCAAGGCGGGCTTTCCGGGCGTGAATTTCATTCACGGCGATGCCTTCAATCTGGATCACACCTTGGGCGCGCTATCCGGCGCGACATTCGATTGCGTAATCTCCGCCGTGCCGCTGCTGAGCTTTCCAATGGACCAGCGCATCCGGCTGGTGGAAGATCTGCTGAACCGCATTCCGCGCGGGCGTCCCGTGGTGCAGATTTCCTATGGTCCGGTTTCGCCGGTCATTGCCCGCGGCGGCAGCTACCATATCCAGCATCTCGATTTCATGGTGCGCAACCTGCCGCCCGCGCAGCTGTGGATCTACCGCCGGACCTGATCGGTGTTTGGCGTCTATATCACCCATCCGCAGATCAGGATTGATCCTGAAGTGCCTGTTTTCCGGCTTTCTCTCCGCAAAGGCGAAGAAACAGTGAGTTTAGGGGGCGGGCAATCTCTTCAGCTTCACCCTTGCGGATTGCCGCATCTCGTGCGACTGGACGCCATTCGAAAAGGCGGGTGAAGAGCTTTTCCCTGGGGCTTTGGCTGCCGGTCATGAAAGGAGCTGGAAATGCAGGCGCGCAATCGATTGATCGTGGGGCTGGATGTGCCAACGATTGCCGAGGCGGAAACGCTGGTGGCGAAGCTTGGCGAGGATGTGAGCTTCTACAAGATCGGCTATCAGCTGACATTCGCTGGTGGGCTGGAATTTGCCCGTGATCTTGCCCGTGACGGCAAGCAGGTCTTCCTCGACATGAAGCTCCTGGATATAGACAACACCGTGCATTCGGCGGTGGAAAACATTGTGCGCATGGGCATGACCATGCTGACCATCCATGCCTATCCCAAGGCCATGGCCGCGGCTGTGGATGCAGCGCGTGGCTCGGGACTTTGCCTGCTGGGCGTGACGGTTCTGACCTCCATGGATAGCGGCGACCTCATCGAGGCAGGCTATCAGGCCGATCCGCGCAGCCTCGTGCTCAAAAGGGCAGAACAGGCCCGCGCCACCGGCATGGGCGGCATTGTCTGCTCGGCGGAAGAGGCTGCGGCGGTGCGCGCCGTGGTCGGGCCGGAATTGGCGGTGGTCACGCCGGGCATTCGCCCCGCAGGCGCCGACAAGGGCGACCAGAAGCGTGTGATGACCCCGGCGGATGCGATTCAGGCAGGCGCAAGCCATCTGGTTGTCGGGCGGCCAATCGTCAAGGCGGCTGACCCGCTTGCCGCGGCCTGCGCCATTCTGGAGGAAATGCAGGGCGCCTTCACGGTTTGAAGCGGTTGTCTCCAACGGTGTTGGAGGCGCCTGCATCCCGGATGGTTTCGCTGCCCGCACCTGTTATGTCATTGCCGGTAACGGTGTTGAAATCCGCAAAGCTGCGGTTATCGGCGCCGCTGCCGAAGGGCAGCGACGGGTCTTGATAGCAATAAAGCGCCTGACCGATGCTGCTGGAGCCAAGCCAGATGGCCGGGTGCGAGGGCGCGCCTTCGCGATAGAGAAAGTGATTGCCGGTAATCTGGTTATATTGCGGGGTCTGGTGGCGGATCGTGCCGCCCTGTCCGCAATTGCGATAGAGGAAAACGCCGCCGCCAGCCGGTTCTACAAAGCTGTTTGCCGAAATGACATTGTGTGCCGAGCCATCCACCGCGATGACTTCACGATTGCGCGTGCCGATTTCAAAACGATTGCCAGTGATGACGTTCTGGCCACTCTCGGCGTCGAGATAGAGGGCTGTATTCTTGCTATGGCCGGTGACAATGGAATGGCTGAACTCGACATGGTGAACGCCGGGCGCAAGATAAAGCGGAACCGGTCCGGCCGCCACCAGCGTAACATTGTCGATCACGATGTGATGGGGTGCCGCCATCTGGGCGCGGGCCGTGTGGCCCGGCGTGAGAGAAGAGAGACGCACGGCCTCCGCCTCGCCATTGCCGCCCATGCCCATGATGACGATGGAGCCATAAATCTTGCAATTGCGGATGTGAATATCGTGCGGCACGCTCCAGCCACCGTCTTCCTGCGGCTCGGAGCGAATGGTTATGGTGGGCGGTGCGCCCTTCGGCACATGGCCGGGAATGCCGATGGTGCCGCCATGGCAATCAATACCCGCGCCGCTGGCCTTTTCCCCCTCGAAGACCAGTTCCTTCGTGACAAGATCCTGCCCTGAAAGACTGGCGCGGCAATCCAGCGCCAGACTGTCGTCCACGCCGGAGGCAGGCTCAAGCAGGCTTTCCTGCGCCGACGGGCCGCAGGCGCGAGCAGAACCGTGGGACGGCTCCGTAGCCTGCGCCACGGGTGTCGGGACAACCGCCAACGCCATCAGCCACAGGAGGGCGATGGCGGGGGAGGGGCCATAGCATCGGCCCGAAAAGTGGGAACCGGTTTTCGGACTGAGCCGATGCGGCATGAAGGCGCGATAGCATCGGCCCGAAAAGTGGGAACCGGTTT
>NZ_JHXQ01000020.1:32675-86983 GCF_000621665.1 Allorhizobium undicola ORS 992 = ATCC 700741 | reverse complement strand
TGCCTGAACACATTGGAAAACACATCATGGCTTGGGACGCCATAAGGCAGGGGTATGATCTCTTTTAAGAGCTTGCGCTTGGAAACGCCGAAATCAGCCATGTCCTGACACGTCTCTGCACCACACAGCACCGCCGCAAGCGCAATGAACAAAATACTGTTCAACGGATGGCGCACATTGGCAGCACGAGGATCAGGAACAGATCCAAACAAAGAGGCAAATCCTTTCATCAAACCCTCCGAATCAGTCGGAGGAAGATGAAGCGATTTGCCTCAATCATTCAATAGCTTGAAACCCATATGCGATTCCCCTGCCCTCAAGGGGGAGATGTCCGGCAGGACAGAGGGGGGTAGGCCACGCCACATGACTAAGCGTCGTGTACTGTGATCAAACGCACAACGGACGCTGTAACAGTTTAAATCTGCTGCATAATTTTCACCTTAAATCGGTTCTGATTTAAGGAATTATGCAGTAGCGTTCTGTCCTGTGACCATGACGGGCGGCGTTTGCCGGTTTGGGCGCATGGCAATCAAAAAGCCCCTTGCGGGGCTTTTCAAACGGGCGGTCGGGGCGGCTCAGGCTCAGGCTCAGGCGGTTTCCATATATTCGCTGCCATCCGGCTCGCGCAGCACATAGCCGCGGCCCCAGACGGTTTCGATATAATTGGCGCCACCGGCAGCATTGGCAAGCTTCTTGCGGAGTTTGCAGATGAAGACGTCGATGATCTTCAGTTCCGGTTCGTCCATGCCGCCATAGAGGTGGTTCAGGAACATTTCCTTGGTGAGCGTCGTGCCCTTGCGCAGGGACAGCAGCTCCAGCATCTGATATTCCTTGCCGGTCAGATGAACACGCTGGCCACCGACTTCAACCGTCTTGGCGTCGAGATTGACGATCAGTTCGCCGGTGACGATGATCGACTGGGCGTGGCCCTTAGAGCGGCGGACAATGGCGTGAATACGGGCAACAAGCTCGTCCTTGTGGAAAGGCTTCGTCATGTAGTCGTCCGCGCCGAAGCCCAGGCCCCGCACCTTGTCCTCGATGCCCGCCATGCCAGACAGGATGAGGATGGGCGTCTTGACCTTGGAGAGGCGCAGCGTCCGCAGCACTTCATAGCCCGACATGTCGGGCAGGTTCAGGTCGAGAAGAATGATGTCGTAGTCGTAAAGTTTGCCGAGATCGACGCCTTCCTCACCAAGATCGGTGGTGTAGACGTTGAAGCTTTCGGACTTGAGCATCAGTTCGATGCTCTGCGCTGTGGCGCTGTCGTCTTCGATGAGTAGAACCCGCATAATTATCCCCTTTACCGCCGCCGAAAGGTCAAGAATGGCCCCCTACGCGATACGGATCCAGTCGTTGCCTGATTTGAAGGCTGCCACCAAATGGTTAACAAATTCTGATTCACTCTGGCAAGGCGTATCGAATTTATTAAGCAAAAAGGCTAGCCTCCTGATTCCTCTGTTAATTCCCATCGCCACAGATGAATCGATCTGGGAGGAAACCCGCCCAAGCGATTCAATTGACTCATCATTGTCAGTGTCCTGAATTTTGGACCTTGGCATTTACCGACCCTTAAAGGATCGTCCTTATCATTAACGATGCCCGTAAACGAAAGGTTACTAAAGGTAGTTTTTTGTTAACGCCGCGAGATTTTTCGGGGCTGATTCGTTTGTATGCGCACGGGCGATGTTGAAATCTGAGTAAAAGCGGGGCTGCTCGCATCTCGGGAGTATTGCGTATGAAGTCGCGTGAGAGCCTAGTTCGCCTGAAGGCATTTCAGGTCACGGAGAAGCGTCGGCAGTTGCAGCAGTTGCAGCTGATGATGAGTGAATTCGAACGAATGGCGAAGGAGCTGGAGACGCAGATCTCCGTTGAGGAAAAGAAATCGGGTATTACGGACCCCTCTCATTTTGCCTATCCGACCTTTGCAAAGGCGGCGCGTCAGCGGGCCGATAATTTGCAGATTTCCATTCGGGAATTGAAGGTTCAGCAGGATGCTGCCGAACTCGCGCTTGAGGAGGCGGAAGCCGAATACTCGAAAGCTGCGGCTCTCGAGGAACGGGATGGAGGCCAGAGGGCTCGCGCCTGATGGCAGGATTTCGTCTTGTCGGCACGACTTCGCCGGCAGGTTTATCGACGCCGACACCCCGAACCAAAGATCATCGCAGATGCGCTTTGGATGTCTTTCGTGGAAATTTCACGGCGTCGTTCCAATCAGGATTATCGATATGTTTCCAGGGCGAGGATGCGAGAGCATCTTCGAGCCTTGGTGACCTGCGGCCCTGGCTCAAAGGTTGAATGCGGGTTTTGAACGAGCGATCCCGCTCGAACGGCGTTTCCAGGCTTTTTTCCCGCATTTCCGGACGGAAAACCGTGACGACACTTTTCCTGGGAAGGCTCTACTGCATAATTCCTTAAATCGGAATCGATTTAAGGTGAAAATTATGCAGCAGATTTAAAGTGTTACAGCGTCCTTCGTGCGTTTGATAAAACGCACGGCGCTGTAATTCCACAAACCGGAATTGATTTTGATCCTTGCCAAAGTGCGGTGCGGGCAGGCTGTTGAGGAGTTGAGCGCCGGGCGTATCGCCTTGCAGGGGAGGGGCTGGACGACCACGATGGTTCTCGCGCCTATCCGTGTCGGGAGGCAGAACCATGCTTCAGACACAAGAAAAGCGGAAACCCTGTGACGTTTCCGCTTTCATAACCGATCATGGCTTTCACGCGCAGCAACGCCCGGCACATCAAGCCCGGCGTGTTGGTGTGACATTTGCCAAGGCTTCCGCCTTCCGGGGTCAAATGCCTTAGTGGCGATATTGCTGAATGCGCGTTGTGCGCAGGCCCGGCAGGCCGTGATCGTTGATGGAGGACTGCCAGGACAGGAACTCTTCCACGGTCAGCGTGTAGCGTTCGCAGGCTTCTTCGAGGCTCAGAAGGCCGCCGCGCACGGCAGCAACAACTTCCGCCTTGCGGCGGATAACCCACCTGCGGGTGTTTGCGGGCGGCAGATCGGCAATCGTCAACGGGCTGCCATCCGGGCCGATAACGTATTTAACTCGCGGGCGTATCGCTTCGGTCATTGGACTCTCTAATACAAACTCAAGACCACAGAGCGCGACTTTAGCGCCGCACCTTTAAAAATTACCTAAGCTGTCGGTAACAATTTAATAAGAATTTGAGGGATTTGGCGCGTGTCGCTGAAGTGCTGCTCTAGCCTTGGCTCGCCCCCTGCCAACCGCACCCGCATGTAAAGCAGGGGGATGGGTGAATGGACTTTAAAGATTATATCTTTAATTTTACCGAAACAGCCCAACATCATCTCATTCTACTGGCGCAAATTTTTAAAGATTTTCCAAGAGATAGATACCGTTACGCTGGCAGAAGACCTGAGATATGCCTGCGATTTTCCCGTTTAACTGGCAATATTCTGTTAAAGCGATTTCGAAGGCCTGCTGTGTGGAAAACATTCCTGACGCAATGTGCCGCCATGCCTCGCGGTTGGCGAGGGTCGATGTTCCATTTCGATGCATCAGGTTTGGATTCTTTCTCCGGCCCGCCGACAGCTTGCTCAAAAACCGGAGCTGTTGAGACATTCGGCTTTCAGCGTTCCGGCAATGATTTTCAGGTCGAGCCAGAAGGAAAAGTTTTCCACATAATAAAGATCGGATACAATTCTGGCACGGGCGCGGGCGGGGCGATCCGTTGGGCCGCGCAGGCCGCGCATTTGCGCAAGGCCGGTTATGCCAGGGCGCATCTGGTGGCGATGGTGATAATCGGGCACGAGGTGCTCGTAGGGCACCCCCGCCGCCAACATGCCGATTGCATGGCAGCGCGGGCCGACAAGCGACATGTCGCCCAGCAGCACATTCAGCAATTGCGGCAGTTCATCGAGATTGGTGCGGCGCAGGACAGCGCCCACGCGGGTCACGCGGGGATCGTTGGCCACGGTCTGGCGTATACCGCTGGCGTCGCAACATTCGATATACATGGTGCGGAATTTGAAGATGCGGATGGTCTTCATGCCCTTGCCCCAGCGTGCCTGGGTAAAAAGCGCGTTGCCGGGGCTGTCCAGGCGGATCAGAAGGGCGATCATCAGCATCAAGGGCAGCAGAATGACGAGCGCCATTGCAGACACACCAATATCGAGGCTGCGTTTGGCAATCAGATGCAGGGCGCTGTGGCGCGGATGGCCGGTGGCGCCGTTCTGACGGTTGGAAATATGCTGCCGGGCCTTGCGCCGGACGCCCCGCTCCGGGCGAAAGCCTTGCTGCACATGCGGGACAACCATCCAAGCCTCCAGAAACAAGAACAACGCGAAAGCCTGTGCGGGAATGTGACCTTTGATGCCCGGCCGAAAATGCTGACGCCTTTCCGCCGTTTCCCCGCCATGTTCCAGGATGCGCAAGCGCCCCCGCCGGCCCCCGACGCGGAAATTCACGCATTGACGGCGCGAAGGGATAAAAATCCTCCCTCACCGTAACTCCTCACCCAGTGATGTATTACGGAAGTGTCTTATCGTCATTCTTAATCTTAACCAATGGTTAACCTCTCTGAATGAAACGCCATTCTTGGGACTATTTGTACGAAAACGATACTGTTTCTGCTTTTGGTGCAGCCGGTTGCGGGGGTTAAAGCAGAAACATATCCAGTGCCACCGTGCGTCCAGAGGCGCCGAGAGTGGCCGTTCCGGAATGTTTGACACTGAGAAGTGTTCCGGCCGACAATTTGGCCAGCACCATGCGGTTGCTGTCGAAAGCCGATGCCGTGCCGGGGGAAAGCTTGAGCAATTCCGTGCCTGCATCGCTCACCAGCGAGGCGGCATAGCTGCTGGCGCTGGTGCCTGCGATGGAGAGGCTGACGGCGTAGAGGCCTTCCACCGGCGCCGCCAGCGCCTGCCCGCCACCGGCAATGCTGCCGCTGAGTGCTACGCCGCCCTGGGTGAGGGCGAGGTTGTCGAAGCCGGTGGCCAGCCCATTGGTGATGGCAAGGGTCGATGCGCTGAGTTGCGCGCGGGCGGCGGGCTTGTTGGGCTGGGTGATCTGGCCTGCCCCTGTGACGGAGAGGGCGGTGAGCCAGGTGCCGCCATCCGGGCTGACCTTGATTGCGAAACTGTCGGAACCGGCAAGGCCCATTTCGGCGCGCCCGGACCAGCCGGACTGGAAGAGCAGCGAGGCGGTGTTTCCGGCAGCGGCCTTGTTGATCTTGAGCTGGTGATCGCCGCCGGCATTGTTGAACAGGCTTGCCGGAGACGAAATGCTGAAACGGTTGGTGCTGTCCGGTGTGGCGCCGACGCCGAGCTGTGATACCGAGACAATCGACGGCAGCGGCAGATCCTGCCATCCGTTCGTGCCATAAAGCATGACCTTGCCGGTGGAGCGCAGGCAGGCAAGCCAGCCTGCTTGCGGGGCAAGGAAGGTCCAGGCGCTATCCTGCCAGGCGGCGATCTTGCCATCCTGCCCGGCCCAGGCGCCGGTGGCGCCAGTAGCAATGGCATAGGCGGCGCCCTCTGCGGGGCTTGCGGGCGGATCGGCAAGGCTGCTTTCCAGCACAAGCTGCGTGACGGCATCGAGAATTTGCAGAGCTTCGTTATGGGTCACATGCTTCTGCGACTGCGAGGGCAGAATGAAGGGAAGGCTCAGGCGGGCGCTGGTATCGCTCATGGGTTTCAACCTCGAATGGATGCTGCGTCGAGGTTGAATTATCGGTCATGGCGGGCAGGGGTGAAGCAATTGGCTGCACCCCTGCTGATTTTAAATGAAAATCACCCGCAGACTTCCGCGCGCCAGTTGGCGCCCCAGGCGATGAAGAAGGGATTGGCAAAGTCGCTGTCATCAGCCTGATTGCGCTTGCCATAAAGCAGGGGCTTGCCATCCAGGGTCAGCGTCATGCCGCCTGCGGCGCGCAAAACGGCATCTCCGGCGGCGGTATCCCATTCCATCGTGCGGCCATAACGGGGATAAACATCGGCCTCGCCCTCGGCCACAAGGCAGAATTTCAGCGATGAGCCCACCGAGCGCGTGTCGCCAATGGCGCGGCTTTGCAGGAAAGCCTCGGTTTCTGCGCCGCTATGGGCGCGGCTGGCGACGGCCACCAGCCCGGTCTGGGGCGAGCGGGCACGGATGGGCTGTCGGTCGAGCGGCTTGAAATCGGCGCTGACGGCAAGGCGGCTGGCGGCTTCGCCCATGCCGCTGTAAAGCGTGCCGCTGGCGGGAGCGTAAACCACGCCACACATTGGAACACCATTTTCCACCAGCGCTATATTGACCGTGAAATCGTTGCTTTTGCGAATGAATTCCTTGGTTCCGTCAAGCGGATCGACAAGAATGAAGCGTCCGCTTTCGGTTTGCGGAATGCGGCCTGCCGCCACTTCCTCTTCGGCCACGACGGGAAGATCTGGAAAGGCTTCGGCCAAGGCGGCGATGATGATGGCTTCGGCGCGCTCATCGGCTTCGGTTACGGGGGAGGCGTCTTCCTTGTTGCGGATGGTGGCGCCGCGATGAAAAACCTCCATGATCTCCCGCCCGGCAAGAAGCGCGGCCTGCTCAAAAATCTCCAACATCTACAATGCCTTTCCACCGCCATGCGGCAACAGGACGGCGCTTGTGCCTACGGTCCTGTTCAATTCTGTTTCGAAACCTAGAGCATTTCCAGGAAAAAACCGTGAGCGCCCGCACGGCTGATAATGCATTGTCGTTAGAAAAGTGGAAACCGGCCATCCGCTCAGTTTTGCGGGCAGATCAGGTCCACCACCTTGCGGGCGAGTTCGCGTGGCGAAGCGTTGGCGGTGACAAGGCGCAGTTCAGGGTTTTCCGGCGCCTCATAGGTCGAGCTGATGCCGGTAAAATGTTTGATTTCTCCTGAAATTGCCTTGCGGTACAGGCCCTTCGGGTCGCGGCGGATGCATTCCTTCAGCGGTGTATCGATGAAGACCTCGACGAATTCGCCCTCCCGCATCATGCTCCGCGCCAGATCGCGATCGGCCTTGAACGGCGAGATGAAGGAAACGATCACCACCAGTCCCGCATCGGCCATCAATTTGGCCACTTCCGCCACCCGGCGAATGTTTTCGACGCGGTCGGCGTCGGAAAAGCCGAGATCCTTGTTCAACCCATGGCGCACATTGTCGCCGTCGAGCATGTAGGTATGGACCCCGCAATCGTTCAAGCTGGTTTCCACCGCATTGGCGATGGTGGATTTGCCAGCACCGGAAAGCCCGGTAAACCACAAAACCTTCGGATCATGGCCCTTCAGCCGAATGCGCGCCTCCCGGCTGACGAGCAGAGGCTGGGCAATCACATTGCTGTCCGGATGAGCGAAAGACTGGTCCTGTCCTTCTTTCAAGGTTTCCCTGTCCACGATTTTCCCTTTTATCAGCCTTGGTATTGTTAATTGCCTGTTCAGCCCCTGTCAAATTTCCGGAGACGAGGTGTAGAGCCGACGCCTCAGCCCGCTATCGTCGCAGATGGAGCTTGTGTGGGGGTGTTCATGCGCGGAACTGGGGGAAGCTTGCTCTTGCGTGAGGGCCGATCTTCCGAAGGGGGCGAAGCTGTGGCATTATCCCCTTGAAATTGGCAGGGTTCTTTATGCGTTATTCGGCTTTCTCGCTTTTCCGGCAAGCATTTTCGGGCAATCGGCACTGGCCGCGCCAGTGGCGGGATCCGCAGCCAAAGCCGCATTACGATGTGGTGATTGTCGGTGGCGGCGGGCATGGGCTGGCCACGGCCTATTATCTTGCCCGCGAATTCGGCATTACCAATGTGGCGGTTCTTGAAAAAAGCTATCTGGGCTCCGGCAATGTCGGGCGAAACACCACGATTATTCGTTCCAACTATCTGCTGGATGGAAATATTCCCTTTTATGAAATGTCCATGCAATTGTGGGAGGGGCTTGAACAGACGCTGAACTACAATGCCATGGTCTCGCAGCGCGGCGTGGTGTTTCTGGCCCATTCCGACGGCGAGCGCGATGCGCTGGTGCAGCGCGGCAATCGTATGCGGCTGAACGGCGTGGATGGGGAGATGCTCACCCGCGAGGATCTGCAAAAGCAGATGCCCTATCTGAACTTTTCCCATGCCCGCTTTCCCATTCTGGCCGGGCTCATTCAGCGGCGCGGCGGAACGGCCCGTCACGATGCCGTCGCCTGGGGCTATGCGCGGGGGGCAGATGCCTGCGGTGTCGATTTCATCCAGAATTGCGAGGTCACGGGCATTCGCCGCAACGCAGCCGGCGAGGTGACAGGCGTTGAAACCTCCCGCGGCTTCATCGGTTGCGGCAAGCTGGCGCTGGCAACGGCCGGCCACAGTTCCGTCACGGCCGCCATGGCGGGCCTGCAATTGCCCATCGAAACCCATGTCTTGCAGGCCTTTGTTACCGAGGCGGTCAAGCCAGTCATCCATCACGTGCTGGTCTATGGGGCGGGGCATTTCTACATATCGCAATCGGACAAGGGGGGCCTCGTCTTCGGCGCGGCCATCGATCACTATTCCTCCTATGCGCGGCGCGGCAATCTGGCCACGGTGGAGGAAACCATGGAGGAGGGAATTGCCCTCATTCCCGGCCTGTCCCGGCTGAAAGCGCTGAGGGCCTGGGGTGGGGCGATGGACATGACCATGGACGGTTCTCCCATCATCGACCGCACGCCGATCGACAATCTCTATCTCAATGCCGGTTGGTGCTATGGCGGCTTCAAGGCCACGCCAGCGTCCGGCTATTGCTTTGCTCATCTCATTGCCCGCAACGAGCCGCACCATCTGGCGCGCGCCTTCCGTCTGGACCGGTTTCGCCGCGGCTTTGCGCTCGATGAATCCGGCCACGGGCCGCAGCCCAACCTTCAGTGAGTACCCTCATGGCCAGCCTTATCGCCTGCCCGCATTGCGGCATCCGCCCCAGCCAGGAATTCACCATTCGTGGCGATGCCGATCCTCGTCGCCCGGCTTCGGCCGCACCCGATGAGGAATGGCACGATTATGTCTATCAACGCCGAAATTCCATGGGCCTGATGCGGGAGTTCTGGCACCATGCGGGCGGCTGCCGCCGCTGGCTGGTGGTCGAGCGGGATAATCTTTCCCACGCCGTTCATGCCGTGACCGATGCGGGCCAGCGCCGGGGAGGCAAGCCATGAGCGCCTTTCGGCTGGCCACCGGCGGCCATGTGGATCGCGCCCGCCATTTTCGTTTTTCCTTTGACGGCAAATCCCTTCAGGGCGTGGAGGGTGATAGTCTTGCCTCGGCACTGCTGGCCAATGATGTGCTGCTTCTTGGCCGCAGCTTCAAATATCACCGCCCACGCGGCGTGGTAACGGCGGGATCGGCAGAGCCGAACGCACTGGTAACGCTTGGCCGCGATGGCCGCAGCGAACCCAATGCGCGGGCAACCATGGTGGAATTGCAGGCGGGGCTGACGGCGGCAAGCCAGAACCGCTGGCCAACGCTTGCCCATGATTTCGGAGCTGTCAGCGGGCTTTTTTCGCCCTTGCTGGGGGCGGGCTTCTATTACAAGACCTTCATGTGGCCCAAGCCCTTCTGGGAAAAGGTCTATGAACCGCTCATCCGCCGTGCTGCCGGTCTTGGCCGGGCCGGAATGCAGGCGGATCCGGATTCCTACGAGAAGTGCTGGCTGCATTGCGATCTCCTGGTTATCGGTGCGGGTGCGGCGGGGCTGAGTGCTGCGCTGACGGCGGCACGCGCAGGCGCGCGCGTGGTGCTGGCGGATGAGCATTTTCGCCTGGGCGGCTGGCTTTTGAGCGAAAGCCGCGCGATTGGCGATGAAAGTGCTGGCGAATTTCTGCGGCAGGCGCTGGAGGAACTAGGCGCAAGCCCCAATGTCACGCTTCTGCCGCGTACCACCGTGTTCGGCTGGTATGACGACAATGTCTTCGGCGCTGTCGAAAAAGTGCAGCCCCAGGGCGGGCAGATGCTGCCGGAGGTGCCGGTGGAACGGTTGTGGCGCATTGTCGCGCGCCGGGCGGTGCTGGCCAGCGGTGCTGAGGAACGGCCGCTGGTCTTCGGCGGCAATGACCGCCCCGGCATCATGACGGCCTCCGCCATGACCACCTATCTCAACCGCTTCGGCGTGGCGGCGGGAGAAAATGTCGCGATCTTTGCCACTGGCAGTGCCGGCTACCGTCTGGCCAGCGCGCTGAGCCATTGCGGCATCGGCATTGCCGCGCTGATCGATCCCCGTCCTGATGCGCCAGATCAGGCCCCGCCCGGCGTGCCGGTGCTGAAGGGGGCCAGCGTGACGGGCACGTTCGGCCGGAAACGCATCCGCGCGGTGCTGGCCGAGCGCATGGGCCACGCACAGGAAATCGCCTGCGATGCGCTGGCCATGAGCGGCGGCTTTTCTCCCATCATCCATCTGGCCTGCCAGCGTGGCGCAAAGCCGGTCTGGTCGGCAGAAAAACAGGCGTTTCTGGTGCAATCCGCCACGTCGGAACTGCGCATTGCCGGTGCCGCCGCCGGTGAGACGACGCTTTCCGCCTGCCTTGCCTCCGGACAGGCCGAGGCCGTTCACGCCCTTGCCGATCTGGGCTTCAAGGCCCATGGCACGCCCTTGCCCACCATCGAGGCGGAAAGCCTGCCGGACCACATGCCCCTCTGGTATGTGCCGGGCTCCCGCGGCAAGGCCTTCGTGGATTTTCAAAACGATGTCCATGTGGCCGATCTCAGCCTTGCGGAGCGGGAGGCCTTCGGCAGCGTGGAACATGCCAAGCGTTACACCACCAGCGGCATGGCCACCGATCAGGGCAAGCTTTCCAATGTCAACGCCGCCGCCATTCTGGCAGGAATGCGCGGCACCTCCATTGCCGAAACCGGCACCACCACCTTCCGGCCCTTTTATACGCCGGTTTCCTTCGGCGCCATGGCAGGCCGCTTCCGGGACGAAAGGGCAAGGCCGCTGCGTCAGTCGCCTTTGGCCGGTTGGGCGCGCAAGAATGGTGCGCGCTTCGTGGAAGCGGGGCTTTGGCATCGTTCGGCCTGGTTTGCCCGCGAGGGCGAGACGCAATGGCGCCAGAGCGTGGACCGCGAAGTGCTGACGGTCCGCGCCCATGCCGGATTATGCGATATTTCCACGCTCGGAAAAATCGAACTCTTCGGCCCGGATGCGGTGGAATTTCTCAACCGGGTCTATTGCAACAGCTTCTCGGGCCTGCCGGTTGGCAAGGCCCGCTATGGCATGATGCTGCGGGAAGATGGCATGGTGCTCGACGATGGCACGGTGTCGCGGCTCACAGAACAGCATTTCTTCATCACCACCACCAGCGGCCATGCAGAGGCCGTGCTTGCCCATCTGGAATTTGCCGCGCAGGTGTTGTTTCCAGAGCTTCGGGTCTCCTTGCTTTCCGTGGCCGACCAATGGGCGATGATGGCGCTGGCGGGGCCGAAATCACGGCTGATCCTGGAAGATCTGGTGGAAGACGATATTTCCAACGCAGCCTTCCCGCCAATGAGCGCCGCCGATGTCACGCTGAAGGGAGGGCTTGCGGCGCGGCTCTTCCGCCTGTCATTTTCCGGTGAGCTTGCTTTCGAACTGGCCGTTCCGGCAGGCTGCGGCGAGGCGGTGGCCGATACGCTGCTGGAGATTGGCGCGCCGCAGGGTATCGCCGCTTACGGCGTGGAGGCCATGAATGTGCTGCGCATCGAAAAGGGCTTTCTCACCCATGCCGAGATGGATGGGCGCACGACGCCGGACGACCTTGGCATGGGGCGGCTTTTTCGCGCGCAGAAGCCGGATTTCATCGGTAAACGCCTCTCGGCGCGCTTCGGGCTGACGGCAGCCGACCGGCCGCAACTGATCGGCTTGCAGCCTCTCAACCCCGAACAGGCTTTTCGCGCCGGTGCCCAGCTCCTGAAAGAAGGTGCGCGCGCCTCAGCCGTCAACAATCAGGGCCATGTCACCTCCGCCTGCCATTCCCCGGTGATCGGCAGTTGCATCGGGCTTGGCTTGCTGAAATCCGGCCGCGAACGCATGGGCGAGACCATTCTCGTATGGGACGGCCTGGGCGGCAGCGAAGTGCTGGCCAAGGTGGTAAGCCCGGCGTTCGTGGATCCGGAGAACAGGAAAATGAGGGTTTAGAGCATCGGACCGAAAAGTGGCTTCCGGTTTTCGGGCGATCCGATGCGTGGGATAAAGCATCGGACCGAAAAGTGGCTTCCGGTTTTCGGGCGATCCGATGCGTGGGATAAAGCATCGGACCGAAAAGTGGTTTTCGGTTTTCGGATTCCGTGATGTCCGCGACGCCATCGCGGGTCTGATGAGAAGGGTCAAGAGGTCATGTTGTTTGTCGAGCGTCATCCGCTGGAGGATTTTGCTGCCGGGTTTTCGGCTGTTGCGGGCGTCAATCATCTTGCTGTTCCAGTGCGTCCGGCAATTTTTGCGGTGCTTTCGGATATTTCGCCCGCGCTGCTCGATAAGGTTGATTTTCTGCCGCTTTCTCCCGGCCAGTGGGTGGCTTTTTCGACCGAGTTGACGCCTGAGGCGCTTTTTGCGCTGCTGCGGCAGGCATCTGGGCCGGAGGTGGCGGTGATTGCAAAGAGCGATGCCTATGCCGTGCTGCGGTTGACGGGGCCGCACAGCCGCAGGCTGCTCAATAGCGCACTGGCGCTGGATCTGCATCCGGACGCTTTTGGCGCGGGGCAATCGGCGTGCAGCCTGTTCCATCAGGTTCCGGTCGTGCTGCTGGCGCGTGGTGGCGATGGTTTCGATCTTCTGGTGCCGCGATCCTTTGCCGCCTACGTCTATGAGGAAATCATGGCGGCAGGGCGCGTCCACGGTCTGACGGCTGGTTTCCTCGCCTGAATTGAAACGGCCTCACCCTTCAATTCTGGCGATTCTATTTGTTTAGACTTTAGCCAAATGCGCATTTTAAAAGCATTTTGTGACTGTTTTTGATCGTTTCACAGTGTAAATGTGCAATTAATGAGCATTTGACAGAAAAGTGCGCCGTACAAGGCTTTTCAGGCTTCACATTTTTGTCGAAAAGGCTATCAAATCGCCCCAAGATCAAGAACCCGAAAGGGGCATACCCGGCGGGGAATAAAATGGAGGCCGCAAAAAGCGGTCGTCCGGGGGATTGGCAAATGGAGTATTTCGTCCAGCAGCTCATAAACGGGCTGACTCTTGGATCTATCTATGGCCTCGTGGCCATCGGCTACACGATGGTCTATGGCATCATCGGCATGATCAATTTCGCCCATGGTGACATTTTCATGCTTGGCGGCTTCGCCGCGCTCATCGTTTTTTTGATACTCACCTCGTTTTTTGCCGGCATTCCGGTGGCGCTCGCGCTGCTGATCATGCTCGTCGTTTCGATGCTGATGACCGGCCTGTGGAACTGGACCATCGAGCGCGTGGCCTATCGCCCCTTGCGCGGCTCCTTCCGTCTGGCGCCCCTCATCACCGCCATCGGCATGTCGATTGCGCTTTCCAACTTTATCCAGGTCAGCCAGGGCCCGCGCAACAAGCCGATCCCGGCGCTGGTCAGCGATGTCTATCATTTCGGTGACATCACCATCTCGTTGAAGCAGATCATCATCGTGCTGGTCACGGCGGTGCTGCTGGCGGCCTTCTGGTATATCGTCAACAAGACGCCGCTGGGGCGCGCCCAGCGCGCCACCGAGCAGGACCGCAAGATGGCCGCTCTGCTTGGCGTGGATGTTGATCGCACCATTTCCGTCACCTTCATCATGGGTGCGGCGCTGGCTGCCGTGGCGGGCACGATGTATCTGATGTATTATGGGGTTGCCTCGTTCAACGATGGCTTCATTCCCGGCGTCAAGGCCTTCACTGCGGCGGTTCTTGGCGGCATCGGCTCGCTTCCGGGCGCGGTTCTCGGTGGTCTGCTCATCGGCCTGATCGAGTCGCTCTGGTCCGCCTATTTCACCATTGCCTACAAGGATGTCGCCACCTTCGCCATTCTCGCCTTCGTGCTGATTTTCAAGCCGACAGGTATTCTGGGCCGTCCGGAAGTCGAAAAGGTCTGATCGATGTCCAGCAACGCTATCAATCAAGCGCCGTCCGCCACTTTCGGCCGGGCCATCAAGGAAGGCGTGTTCGCAGGCGTCCTCGCTTTCGGCCTCTTCCTTCTCTATATCGGCATCAAGACGGATCAGGATATTTCCAATACCCTGATCTGGTATCCGCGCTGGGGCCTTCTGGCCATTTTCGTGGCTATCGCCGCAATTGGCCGCTTTTCCATCGTGGCGTTTTTCCAGCCATGGTCGCGGGCGCGCAAGGCGCGGGCCGCCGCCATGCCGGTTTCCGAGGCGGATGCCAATCCGTCCTTCTTCAAGAAACATTTTCTGAAGCTCGCGCTTCTGGCCCTGATCTTCTATCCGCTGATCGTCGTTTCGATCACCGGGCCGCAGGGCTCGCTGAAATATGTCGATAACTTCGGCATCCAGATCCTCATTTACGTGATGCTGGCCTGGGGGCTGAACATCGTCGTGGGTCTGGCGGGTCTGCTGGATCTGGGTTATGTCGCCTTCTACGCGGTGGGCGCCTATTCCTATGCGCTGCTGTCGCAGCATTTCGGCCTGTCCTTCTGGCTGCTCTTGCCGATTTCCGGCATTCTGGCCGCCTTCTGGGGCATTATGCTGGGCTTTCCGGTGCTGCGCCTGCGCGGCGACTATCTGGCCATCGTCACGCTCGCCTTCGGTGAAATCATCCGGCTTGTGCTGATCAACTGGACGGATGTCACGCAGGGCACTTTCGGCGTTTCGGGCATTCCCAAGGCCACGCTGTTCGGCATTCCCTTCGATGCCTCCGCGCATGGCTTTGCCAAGACCTTCGGCCTGCCCATGTCTTCGGCCTATTACAAGATCTTCCTCTTCTATCTCATTCTGGCGCTTTGCCTGCTGACGGCCTATGTGACCATCCGCCTGCGGCGTATGCCCATCGGGCGCGCATGGGAAGCATTGCGCGAAGACGAGATCGCCTGCCGTTCTCTCGGCATCGACACGGTGAAGACAAAGCTGACGGCCTTTGCCATCGGCGCCATGTTCGGCGGCTTTGCGGGCTCCTTCTTTGCCGCACGTCAGGGCTTCGTTTCGCCGGAAAGCTTTGTTTTCCTCGAGTCCGCCGTCATTCTGGCGATTGTCGTTCTCGGCGGCATGGGCTCCTTGACGGGCATCGCGGTTGCTGCCGTTGTCATGGTGGGCGGCACGGAACTGTTGCGCGAAATGGAGTTCCTCAAGCATGTGTTCGGGCCGGACTTCACGCCCGAGCTTTACCGCATGTTGCTCTTCGGACTGGCGATGATCATCGTCATGCTGTTCAAGCCGCGCGGCTTTGTGGGCAGCAGAGAGCCGACCGCCTTCCTGAAAGAACGCAAGGCAGTCTCCGGTAGCTTCACCAAGGAAGGTCACGGCTGATGACCTCGCGAACCGATACCATGAGCAAAGACGCAATCCTGACGGTCGATCACCTGTCGATGAAATTCGGCGGCCTGATGGCGATCAACGACTTCTCCTTCGAGGCAAAACGCGGTGAGATTACCGCGTTGATCGGCCCGAACGGGGCGGGCAAGACGACGGTGTTCAACTGCATCACCGGCTTCTACAAACCGACCATGGGCATGATCACGCTCAAACAGCGCGGCGGCAAGGAGTTCCTGCTGGAGCGTCTGACCGATTTCGAGATCACCAAGAAGGCCAAGGTTGCCCGTACTTTCCAGAACATCCGGCTGTTTTCCGGCCTGACTGTTCTGGAGAACCTGCTGGTGGCCCAGCATAATGAGCTGATGCGCGCCTCGGGCTATACCGTGCTTGGCCTTCTCGGCCTGCCGGGATACCGCAGGGCGGCAGGTGAAGCCATCGAAAAGGCCCGCTACTGGCTGGAAAAGGCCGATCTCATCGATCGTGCCGATGATCCGGCGGGCGATCTTCCCTATGGCGCCCAACGGCGGCTGGAAATTGCCCGCGCCATGTGCACCGGGCCGGAGCTTTTGTGCCTGGACGAACCCGCGGCAGGTCTCAACCCCAAGGAAAGCCTGGCGCTCAACGTGTTGCTAAACGGCATTCGCGACGATAACGGCACCTCCATCCTGCTGATCGAGCATGACATGTCCGTGGTCATGGAAATCTCCGATCACGTCGTGGTTCTGGAATATGGCAAGAAGATTTCCGACGGTACGCCGGATCATGTGAAGAACGACCCGAAGGTCATCGCGGCCTATCTGGGTGTCGAGGATGAAGAATTGGACGAGGCAATTTCCGACGTGGAAGCCGTTGCGGGAGGCGAGCAATAATGTCTGGCGAACCGCTTCTGAAAGTACAGGGTGTCGAGACCTATTACGGCAATATCCGCGCCCTTGGCGGCGTGGATGTGGATGTTCACAAGGGCGAGATCGTCTCGCTGATCGGCGCCAACGGGGCCGGCAAGTCCACCTTGATGATGACCATTTGCGGCAGCCCGCAGGCGCGCTCCGGCAAGATCATTTTCGACGGCACGGACATCACCAAAATGCCGACGCATATGATCGCCCGCCGCCGCATTGCCCAGTCGCCGGAAGGGCGGCGCATCTTTCCGCGCATGACCGTGCTGGAAAATTTGCAGATGGGGGCAGGGCTCGACAACCTCAAATATTTCGATGAGGATGTGGCCAAGATCTTCGAGCTTTTTCCGCGCCTCAAGGAGCGTCAGGCCCAGCGCGGCGGCACGCTTTCCGGCGGTGAACAGCAGATGCTGTCCATCGGTCGCGCGCTCATGGCCCGGCCAAAGCTGCTGCTGCTGGATGAGCCGTCGCTCGGGCTTGCGCCGCTGATCGTCAAGGGCATTTTCGAGGCGATCAAGAAGCTGAACCAGGAAGAGGGGTTGACCGTCTTCCTCGTGGAGCAGAACGCCTTTGCGGCGCTGAAGCTTTCGGACCGCGCCTATGTCATGGTCAATGGCCAGGTGACGATGAGCGGTTCCGGGCGCGAATTGCTGGCCGATCCGCAGGTGCGTGCGGCCTATCTGGAGGGCGGGCGTCACTGAGCGGGCCTGAACCGGGTTTGCACAAACGCAAGGACCGGCGTTTCGGCCTCTGCTACCATGAGGCCTGGCGGCGGTTCTCCATCGACAAGAAAGGGACGCAAAGTCCCCCAAAACGCCGTCGGGGCGGCGGGAGAAGAAAAATGCAGGGTTTGTTTTTCGAGACGGATACCGGGGTGCGCATGGTGCTGCGCCTGCTCGTCGTTTTGCTGGGTTTCTGGACTGCGTGGCGCACGGGCAAGGCCGTGGCCGAAGGCTGGGGCGTCTATGCGCAGGCAGTGATCTATACGCTTCTTCTGTGCCTGGCCATGCGATTCCTGCATTATGCCCTGTTCCAGGGGCCCATGCTGGACGGCTTCTACTACCTTATCGATGCCGTGACACTGCTGGCTTTTGCCACGGCAGGCTATCGGGTGCGGCGCACGGGTCAAATGGTGCATAACTATTACTGGCTTTATGAAAAAACCTCACCGTTTTCCTGGAAGAAGAAAGATTGACAGCGTGATGATTATCGCCTCTGATGGCGATCAATCATGCTTCGGCGCAGCGCGGGAATGCACTTCTCAAGTAATGTTCCCTTGCTGTAAGAATGGTGCTTGAAAAATCATCGATCAACAATTGCCTGATCGAAAGATTATGGCAGACAACGAAGAAAAATAACTGGCGAAGGTTTTCTTTTGAAGGCTTAACGCCATGGCTATGTTTGAATTCTGCCTTTCACGGTGGAAGAAAACGTCTTCATTTTTGCGTTTGTCCGCAAGGGCGCGCAAGGAGCGAAGATCGAGAGTGGAACGGTTTTCCGATGCAGTCATGGTGGGCGTTGCACCGGAGCTTGAAACAGACCCGCCTAAAAATTGGGAGTAACAGAATGAAGAAGTCGCTTCTTTCAGCCGTGGCCCTGAGCGCCATGGTTGCCTTCGGCGGCGCGGCACGGGCCGACATTATCGTCGGCGTCGGTGGCCCCCTGACGGGCCCGAACGCTGCTTTCGGCGCGCAGCTCCAGAAGGGCGTTGAGCAGGCTGCTGCCGACATCAATGCTGCTGGCGGCATCAACGGCGAAAAGATCAAGATCGTTCTGGGCGACGACGTTTCCGACGCCAAGCAGGGCGTTTCCGTTGCCAACAAATTCGCCGCCGACGGCGTGAAATACGTGATCGGTCACTTCAACTCCGGCGTCTCCATTCCGGCATCCGAAGTTTATGCCGAAAACGGCATTCTCCAGATCACGCCTGCTTCCACCAACCCGAAGTTCACCGAGCGCGGCCTGTGGAACACCTTCCGCACCTGCGGCCGTGACGACCAGCAGGGCGCGGTTGCCGGTCAGTATATTGCCGACCACTTCAAGGACAAGAAGGTTGCCGTGGTGCATGACAAGACCCCTTACGGTCAGGGGCTTGCCGATGAAACCAGGAAGGCCATGGGCAAGCTTGGCGTCAAGGAAGTGATCTATGAAGGCATCACGCCCGGCGAAAAGGACTATTCCGCCCTCATCGCCAAGATGAAGGAAGCCGGTGTCGGCATCGTCTATTACGGTGGTCTGCATACCGAAGCTGGCCTCATCATGCGCCAGATGGCCGATCAGGGCCTGAAGGCCACGCTGATGTCCGGCGACGGCATCACCTCCAACGAGCTTGCCTCCATCGCGGGCGATGCCGTGAACGGCACGCTGATGACCTTCCCGCCGGATCCGCGTAACAACGCCAACGCCAAGGATGTGGTGAAGAAGTTCCGCGACGCCGGTTTCGAGCCGGAAGCCTACACGCTCTACTCCTACGCCGCCCTCCAGATCATTGCCGATGCTGCCAAGGCTGCCGGCACCAATGATTCGGAAAAGGTTGCCGCCACCATGAAGGCCAAGGGTCCGTTCAAGACCGTCATCGGCGATATCGGCTTCGACGCCAAGGGTGACATCACCCGCCCGGACTACGTCATGTACACCTGGAAAAAGGGTCCGGACGGCAAATACACCTACTTCGAAAACAAATAATTTTCGAAGACCGCGAATGGAGGCCCGGCAGCGATGCCGGGCTTTTTGTTTCAAGGGCTTGGCCGTCGATTGGTTAACGGCGGCTTGTGGGCTGGCACTGTCCTGTCTTTGCTAAGGTACTGTTTTATATAAATGTATCCATTTTGTCGCGCTGCGGAAAAACTTTAACACTTTGGCGTGAAATCGCCCGGCGTTAACTATTTGTTAACCAAATCAGCCGTAATTCCCTGTAAACGATTTGTTTACCAATGGCCCGAATCGACGCCCATGACGCGGCGCGACAGGGCGTAACCAACAGGGAAGGGGCGTGCGCCCGCAATGGCGGCACCCCCTGATGAAAAGACAGTGCTGACGACCGACGCGCGTTCCATAAGGATAAAAGGCCGCTCCTTTCTGGCGGTCGTGCTTGCTCCCGATTTGCCGCTGGACAACTGGCTTTTGCGGCTGGACGATCTTGCCTCGCGCTCTGCGGGATTTTTCCTCGGGCGGCCCGTGGTGCTGGATGTTACGGATCTGCCAATCAGCAAGGATGAGCTGAAGGGGCTGATTGCCGATCTGGCCGGTCGCAAGGTTTCCATCATGGGGCTGGAAGGCGCCCGTTTTGCCCAGGTAGAGGCCGGTATGCCGCCGGTGCTCAAGGGCGGCAGGCCGGTTTCCGATATCGAGATCAAGAAGTCGGAACCTTCCTTCGAAGCGCCTGAAAGCAAGGAAGAGGTGAAGGCGGAGACGACTGTCGTAGAGACGCCGGAGCCGCAGCGTGTTGCCTTGCAATCGCTGATTATCGAAGAACCGGTTCGATCCGGTCAGTCGGTGATTTTTACCGAGGGCGATGTCACGGTGATCGGCTCGGTCGCCTCCGGCGCGGAAATCATCGCCGGCGGCTCCATCCATGTTTACGGCACGCTGCGCGGGCGGGCCATGGCCGGTTCGGTGGGCAATGCGCAGGCGCGGATTTTTTGCCGCAAGCTGGAGGCCGAACTGATCGCCATTGATGGCATCTATAAAATGGCGGAGGATCTTCCGGCCGATCTGGTCGGCCAGCCCGTGCAGATGTGGCTGGAAGAAGACACGATTCGCGCAACGAAATTGAATTGACGCAAGGTCAGGTTTTGCGCCCCTTTTGGCGGTTTCGCGCAAGCTTCGGCTGAGACAATGAATTTTGAATTTCGCCCGCAGGTCGGGCGTTCCACTATCGGCAAGCCGAACACAGGAGATCAAGATGGGCAAGGTAATCGTCGTCACGTCGGGCAAGGGCGGGGTCGGCAAGACAACCTCCACAGCGGCTTTGGGCGCAGCCCTTGCGCAGCGCAACGAAAAGGTCGTGGTTGTCGATTTCGACGTCGGCCTGCGCAATCTGGATCTGGTCATGGGCGCGGAACGCCGCGTCGTTTATGATCTCATCAACGTCATTCAGGGCGATGCCAAGCTGCCGCAGGCGCTGATCCGCGACAAGCGCATCGATACGCTGTTCCTGCTGCCGGCCTCCCAGACCCGCGACAAGGACAATCTGACGGAAGAAGGCGTGGAATGGGTCATCGAAGAGCTGAAGAAGCATTTCGACTGGGTCATTTGCGATAGCCCCGCAGGTATCGAGCGCGGTGCGACCCTTGCCATGCGCCATGCCGATATTGCCGTGGTCGTCACCAATCCGGAAGTGTCGTCGGTGCGCGATTCCGACCGCATCATCGGCCTGCTGGACAGCAAGACGCTGAAGGCAGAGCGCGGCGAGCGCATTGAAAAGCATCTGCTGCTGACGCGCTACGACGCCATTCGCGCCCAGCGCGGCGACATGCTGAAGGTGGACGACGTTCTGGAAATCCTGTCCATCCCGCTTCTCGGCATCATTCCCGAAAGCATGGATGTTCTCAAGGCCTCCAATGTCGGCGCGCCGGTCACGCTGGCAGAGCCGAAATCGGCGCCCGCCCAGGCCTATTTTGAAGCGGTTCGCCGTCTGGCAGGCGAAAGCGTGCCGGTTTCGATTCCGGAAGAAAAGCGCGGCCTGTTCGGCAAGATCTTCGCTCGGAGGGCCGCATGAGTCTTTTCAACCTCTTTCGCAAGCAGCAGTCCGCGCCCATGGCGCGGGAGCGGCTGCAAGTGCTGCTTGCCCATGAGCGCGCCTATCTCGGCCATGATCTCGTGGGCGTGCTGCGCGAGGAAATCCTTGCCGTGATCGCCAAACATGTCGAAATCGACAGTGACAAGGTGCGCATCAAGGTCGATCGCGACGAGCATGTCTCGCTTTTGGAGATCGATGTGGAAATCCCGCGGGAAAGCGGCCTGAAGGCTGCCTGATCGCGGCACCGGCACATTGGACCATTCAGAACCGCCCGTTCGCAAGGATGGGCGGTGCTTTTGTATTCACAGTACACGACGTTACGGTTTTGCGTGTGGTTTACCCCCCTCTGTCCTGCCGGACATCTCCCCCTCAAGGGGGGAGATCGGCAAGATCAAGGCTCTGCCTACATTCCTGAAAAACACCGTCATCACAACTATTCTTTGAAGAATGGCGCTTTGTCCGTATTGCAATCTCCCCCCTTGAGGGGGAGATGCCTGGCAAGGCAGAGGGGGGTAGGCCACGCCACATGCCTAAGCGTCGTGTACTGTGTTTTCGCGCAAAAGCGTGCTCGTTTTTCCGTCACGCTCCATGCATGATTTGCGCGGCCTTGACGGCGGCAGAGGCGCGGTTTTCCACGCCGAGCTTCACGTAGATCTGCTCCAGATGCTTGTTGACCGTGCGGGCTGAGAGCCCCAGAATTTCGCCGATGTCGCGGTTGGATTTGCCATGTGCGATCCACAGCAGCACTTCCGCCTCGCGGGAGGTAAGGCCAAAGGCGTCGCGCAGGGCTTCGTCCTGGCGGCGATTGTCGGCGGCGGTCAGGCGAAAGAGATATTCGTCCGGGCCGATGGCGCCAAGAAAGGTGAGCGTCAGGCTGGCCTGTCCCTGCGGCGGATAGGAAAAGCTGGCGTCACGGCTGGTGTTTTGCGTTGCGCGGTTGGCCATCCATCCGGCAATGGTGGCGGTCACGGCGGCAAGACCGTTTTCCGCGCCGGTTGCGGTGGTGATGAGGCGCGTGGCCTGCGGCGTGGACCAGTGGATTGCGCCATCGCCCTTTACCGCCATCAGGTGGCGGCCTGCGGCATCCAGCGCCACGCGCGCGCTCCGGGCGGAGCGGGCATTGGCAAGATGCACGCGGATGCGGGCGCGAAGCTCGTCGATATTGATCGGCTTGGTCAGGTAATCGACGCCGCCAGCCCCCAGCGCATTCACCACATGTTCGGTTTCAGTAAGGCCCGTCATGAAGATCACCGGCACCTGCGCCACGGCATTATTGGCCTTCAGCCTGCGGCAGGTCTCGAAACCGTCCATTCCGGGCATGATGGCGTCCAGCAGAATGAGATCTGGGCTGATACGCTCGGCAATGCCAAGGGCCGCCTGACCGGATGTGGCGATCAACACGGAAAAACCGGATTGTTCCAGCGCATCGGTAAGAAAGCCCAGCGTTTCGGGGCTGTCATCCACCAGCAGCACGATGTCGCGGGGGGAAGGGCTGTCAGCCACGGTCGTCCTCTTTCTCGCTTCGGAAGCGTTCCAGCGTCCTGATCAGCCCCGCCATGTCGAAGGCTTGCAGGAAGGGCTTCAGATGATCGGCAAAGGGCTGGTGATCGGCCATGCGGGCCAGATCCTGCAATTTGGCGTCTATGCCGCGGACATAGCCGATTTCCGCCAGCCGCAGCAATTCATCGATGTGGTCCGTGCCCGGACTTTTCAGCGGCGCGGAGGTTTTCGGCTTCGGCTGAGGCGGGGCGGCATCGGCATAGACCCATTGCAGCTTGAGATGAAGCGCCAGCTTGTCGCGCAGCTTCTGCACATTCACCGGCTTGGTAATGGCATCGTTATGGCCGCTCGATCCGGGTTCGCGCACGCTGCTGTCGCCGATATTCGCAGACAGCATCAGGATCGGCGCGCTCTGGCCGAGATCACGCAGCTTTTCCACCAGTTGCCAGCCATTCATGCCGGGCATGGAAATATCCACGAGAAAGAGATCGGGCTGCACGCCCTCGATCAGCGTCAGGCAATCGGGGCCGCTATTGGCGGTCAGCACGATGAAATCCAGCGGCGAAAGCGCCTCGCGCATCAGGTCGCGGTGGTCTTCATTGTCGTCCACCACCACGATGGTCCGGCGCGGGCCGGTATAGGAGAGGATCTTGCGCTCCGGCTGCGGCGCGGTGGAGGGCCGCTCGACGGCCGACAACAGCAGGCGGACACGGAAGGTCGTGCCCTTGTCCTTCTCGCTCTCCACGGCAATCTCGCCGCCCAGCGTATTGGTGAGCAGGCGGGTAATGGTCAGCCCCAGACCCAGCCCCGGCATGGGGCGGATATTATCGGCTTCGCCGCGCTGGAAGGGCTCGAAAATCCGCGACAGGTCCTTTTCGGCAATGCCCCGGCCCGTGTCGGAAATGGTGAAGGTGGCAACCTGGCTGCGATAGACAATGTCGAAGCCGATGCTGCCGCTATCGGTGAACTTGATGGCGTTGGACAGCAGGTTGACGAGGATTTGCCGAAGCCGCTTTTCATCGGCGCGCACATAGCGCGGCAGGTTGCGGGCGCGCTGGTGGGTGAAGGTCAGCCCCTTGGCGTCTGCCTGCGGCGTGATCATGTCCACGATCTGATCGAGAAAATCGCTGAGGTTCAGCTCGTTGGAAAAGACCTGCAACTTGCCCGCCTCGATCTTGGAAATATCGAGAAGCCCGTCGATCAGCCCGGAGAGGTGATCGGCGGAGCGGCGGATGACCTTGATGGCCGATTGGCGCGGCGCCGGAATGGTTTCGTCCTGCTCCAGCAATTGCGCATAACCCAGAACGGCATTGAGCGGGGTGCGCAATTCATGGGAAAGCCCCACCACATAGCGGCTTTTGGCGCGGTTGGCGGCTTCCGCCGTTTCCTTTGCGGCTTGCAGCGCGGCATCGGTTTTCTGGTGGGCGGCGATTTCCTTGAGCAGCAGGCTGTTCTGCCGGAAGGATTCCTCCTCCGCCACCACCCGGCTGTCATGGGCCAGCACGTAGAACCATGAAGCAATACCGGCAATGACAGCAAAGACGAAAAAGACGATGAGGATGGTGCGGTTCACCACCAGCGCCGTTTCCGGTGATGCAGCCGAGACCTGATGGGCAATCAGCGCCAGAATCGTGCCGATCAGCGAGATGGCAATGACAGCGGTGAGCGCGTAGCGGCCAAGGCGGCTGGACAGCGTTTCGATGATCCTGTCCGGCAGCACCTGCCGCGCCACGAAACCGGCCTGTGCATCCAGCCGGGCCTGCGGCTTGCACATGTCATGGCAGCGGCTGTCCAGCGAACAGCAGAGCGAACAGATCGGCGCGGCATAGGCCGGGCACCACGCCATGTCCTCCGGCTCGAAAGGGTGCTCGCAGATGGAGCAGGTGATGGCGGTGGCGTTTTTCCAGCTGGCGCGCGGTTTACGGGCCAGATAGAATTTGCCATCCGTTGCCCAGGCGATGAGCGGGGAAATCAGGAAGGCAATCAGCGTGATGAAGGTGGCAAGCGAGGCGGCGAGCGGCCCGAACAGGCCGAAATGCGCCGCCAGTGCAATGCCTGCCGAAAGCAGCAGCGTGCCGCAGCCCACGGGATTGATGTCATAGAGATGGGCGCGCTTGAACTCGATGCCGGGGGGCGCCAGACCGAGTTTGCGGTTGACGAAGAGATCGGCGGAAAGCGTGCAAAGCCAGGCCATGGCGATGATGGAGAAGATGGCAAGCGTTGCTTCCAGAAGCCGGTAAATGCCAAGCTCCATCAGCAAAAGCGCGATGGAAACGTTGAACACCAGCCACACCACGCGGCCCGGATGGCTGTGGGTGAGGCGGGAGAAGAAGTTGGACCAGGCCAGCGACCCGGCATAGGCATTCATCACATTGATCTTGAGCTGCGAGATGACGACGAAGCCGGCCATCAGCAGCAGCGCCGCCGTGTGGTTGGGCAGGATATAGCCAAAGGCGGTGAGATACATATGCGCCGGATCGGCCGCTTCGCTGGCCGGTATGCCGGCGGAAAGCGTCAGCACCGCAAGAAAAGACCCTGCCAGCAGCTTCGGCACGCCCAGCACCACCCAGCCTGCGCCTGCCAGGAAGACGGCGATGCGGTGATGCAGTTTCAGCTTCACCCGTGGCGGCAGGAAGCGCAGAAAATCCACCTGTTCGCCGATCTGCGGCATCAGCGCCAGAATGATGGCGGATGCCGCGCCGAATTCGGCCAGCCGGAAGGGGGCGGCTTGTCCTGAAAAGGCATTGTCGTGGGCAATCCCGGCAAAACTCAGCCAAAGCTCGAATTTCTGCCAGTCCATCAGGGCGATGAACAGGAAGGGCGCGATGTTCAGCACGATCCAGACGGGCTGGGTGATGAGCTGGAAGCGCGAGATGAGCTGAATGCCATAGGTGACGAGCGGAATGACCACGATGGCCGAAATGATATAGCCAAGGGAGGCGGGAATGCCGAAGGCAAGCTCCAGCGCGCCGGTCATGATCGATGCCTCGATGGCAAAGAGCATGAAAGTGAAGCTGGCATAGATCAGCGAGGTAATGGTGGAGCCAATATAGCCGAAGCCCGCGCCGCGGGTCAGAAGATCGATATCCACGCCTTCGCGGATGGCATAGCGGCTGATCGGCACGCCGACCAGCAGCATGAGAAGGGCCGCCACCAGAATGGCAAAAAAGGCGTTGGTGGTGCCGTAGGACAGCGTGATCGTGCCGCCGATTGCTTCCAGCGCCAGAAAGGAAATCGCGCCGATCGCGGTTTGCGAAATCCGGCTGGAGGAAAAGCGCCTTGCGCTTTTGGCGGTAAAACGCAGGGCATAGTCTTCCAGCGTCTGGTCTGCCACCCAGCGGTTATATTGGCGGCGTATGGGAATGATGCGCTGGCGGGCGGCCATGAAGCCTCTGACTGGAGCAAAGCCGTTAAAAAGGTCGAGAGGCATTTTTCAGATAAGCAGTCGCTTTTGCAAGCAAGCAAAAGTGCAGTTTACAGACAAAATCCTGTAGGAACGTGTTTTTGTCTTGATTTTGTCGAATTCCGCCCATCATCACTTCACGTCAATATTGTTCCCTCAAGTCACGGTGCTGCCATGGACACGCCTTCCAAGACCCTCATGCCCAAAACCGATACGCAATCCTTCGGCACGGACGGTATTGCGCCCATGGACCGGCCCAGCCGCATCACCCGCTTTTTCATGGGCATCGTCGCCTGGGCGGAGACGCTGAATTACAAATATGCAAAGCTCGGCAATCCGCCGGTCTATGACAATGCGACCTTTCCCTGGGTGGCAGAGGTGGAGAAGGCCTATCCCGCCATCCGCGCCGAGCTGGACAAGATCATGCTGCGCAAGGCCGAGCTTCCAAGCTTTCAGGACATTTCCACGGATGTGAAGACGATTTCCTCCGACAATAACTGGAAGACCTTTTTCCTCCTGGGTTTCGGCGTGAAATCCGAGGCGAATATCAAGGCCTGCCCTGAAACCTGGAAGGCCATGCAGGCCATTCCGGGACTGACGACGGTGATGTTCTCGATCTTCGAGCCGGGCAAGCACCTGCCGGCCCATCGCGGCCCCTATAATGGCGTGCTGCGTCTGCATCTGGGCATGATCGTGCCGGAACCGCGTGACAAGCTTGCCATTCGCGTCAAGGATCAGATCTGCCACTGGGAAGAGGGCAAGGTGCTGATTTTCGACGATGCCTATGAACACGAGGCCTGGAACCATACCGATCAGACCCGCGTGGTGCTGTTCGTGGATTTCGTCAAGCCCATGAAATTTCCGGCACGTTTCGTGAACTGGTGCCTGATGAACCTTGCCATTTTCACGCCCTTCATCCGCGAGGGGCTGGATAACCATAATGAGTGGGAAAAGAAGTTCTATGCCGAAGCCGAAAAGCTGAGAAACAGCAAGGCGTGATGCCGGGCGTCTTAACGCATCGAACGGAAAGGCCCGGACATTTGAAACGAACCGCTTTTACAGCGCCGTGCGTTTTATCAAACGCCACAGTACATGACGCTTAGGCATGTGGCGTGGCCTACCCCCCTCTGCCTTGCCAGGCATCTCCCCCTCAAGGGGGGAGATTGCAATACGGACAAAGCGTCATTCTTCAGTGACTATTTGTGATGACGGCCTTTTTCAAGGATTTAGGCAGGGCCTTGATCTTGCCGATCTCCCCCCTTGAGGGGGAGATGTCCGGCAGGACAGAGGGGGGGTAAACCACACGCAAATGGGTAGCGTCGTGTACTGTGATCAAGCGCACAAAGGACGCTGTAACACTTTAAATCTGCTGCATAATTTTCACATTAAATCGATTCCGATTTAAGGAATTATGCAGTAGAGCATTTTCATAGGAATGCTCTAAACGCTGTCGGGCAGGGCATCCGTGCGGTTTCTGCTTTCCTTCAGCCGCGCCAGAAGCGCGTGCAGCAGGGCGTTGCCCTCGTAAGGCTTGGCAATGACCGGCACGTCGGCGAACTCTTCGGGAATGATGCTGCGTTCGGCATAGCCGGTGGCGAAAATGAAGGGCACGCCGCGCCGGTGCAGCTCCTCGGCCACGGGCACGGAGGTATGGTTGCCGAGATTGATGTCCAGTACGGCCACATCCGGCAGCCTGCTGCGGATTTCGTTGAGCGCCTCGTTGGCGGAACCGGCGGTGACGATGTGGGAAAATCCGGCATCGGCCAGCATCATTTCGGCATCCATGGCAATCAGCATCTGGTCTTCGACGAGAAGAATGGTGGTCTGTGGATCGGCAGTGACCATGCTGGCTTTTTCCTTTGCAAGCATCGGATTTGCGGTTTGCTCTTCTCTTTCGAGGAAGCCGGACAGGAAGCGTGCAGGCACGATGAGCTGCGCCTTCAAGCCGTCAGCCTCATAGTTTACGGTACTTTTGCCCCCAAGGTCGTAGGGGATGGAGCGATCGATGAGGGCGGAGCCAAAACCCTTGGCACGCGGAGGGCGCACTTCCGGCCCGCCGCTTTCGCGCCAGTGAATTTCACAATCGCCGCCTTCGGTCCAGGCCCATTCAATCTCCAGCTTGCCGGTTGGGCGTGATAGCGCGCCATATTTTGCGGCATTGGTCGAAAGCTCGTGGATGACCAATGCCGTCACCGCATAGGCGCGGCTGTCCAGAAGAATGCTTGGTCCCTGCATGGAAATGGAAATAACGCTTTCACGATAGGGGCTGAGTTCCGCATTCAGCAATTCGCGCAATTGCCCGCCACCGCTGCCGCGGATCACCTGGTCATGGGCGTGGGATAGCGCCTGGATACGCCCGCGCAACGAACCGACATAATCGGTCAATATCTGTTCCGGTTTGGTCGGCGCGCCCACCAGCGACTTGATGACGGCCAGAATGTTCTTGACGCGGTGGTTCAGTTCCTCGTTCAACATGCGCTGGCGAATATCGGCCTTGTTGCGCTCTTCGCGCATCAGTTCGTTATGGCGAAGCACGATTTCGACCGTGGCCGAACGGACGGCTTCGGCAATCTCGCGGTCGCTGTCCGTCCAGGCATCGGCCTGCCTGTGGACCGTTTCTTTCCAGATGGCGAAGCTTTTACGCGGGGTGAGACGGTCGCCCAGCGGTCCTGTTTCGTAGGACTTGTCGGGGTTGCCCGCCCAGTTCAGCGTCTGGAGGCGCTCCTTGCGGAAAAACAGCAGGTAATCCCGCGGGATCTGCGAGAGCGGCACGGCCATGACGCCGGAAACCGCCTCATGATACCGTTCGGCCTGGGCAAACTGGCGCGAGAGCATATGGGTTGCCCAGATACGGCCATCGGCGACGCCGCTGATAAAGCGCATCAACGGCTCCACTTCGGCCTGTGGCGGCGTACTGCCCACGCCCGTCCAGGCGTCGTTCATCCAAAGCCCGACACCATCGCAGGAAAACAGGGTCTGAAAATCGTTGAGCGAGGCGGCAAACAGCTCCTCCACATTGGCATAGTGGGAGGCGGTTTGCAGGAAACGGTCCAGCGAGCGGCGCGCGTCGTTGGCCAGGTCCAGCTTGCGCTTCTGCTTGAGGGCAAGCAGATGCAGCGAGAAGAATTCTCCGAAAATTTCCGCCGCGATCCGCTCGGACATGGTCAGGGTTTTCGGGGAATAATGGTGGCAGGCAATCAGCCCCCACAGGCTGCCATTGACCAGCACGGAAATGGACATGGAGGCGGCAACCCCCATATTGCGAAGATATTCCAGATGGATGGGCGAAACGCTGCGCAGATGCGCATAGGAAAGATCGATCGGCGCGCCGCCCGTATCATGATCGGGCATTAGCGGCACACGCTGGCCACGGGCATCGGAAATCACCCGGATCGGGTTTTGCACATAAAGCCTGCGGGCCTGCTGGGGAATATCGGAGGCGGGAAAATACTGGCCGAGAAAGCTTTCGAGATCGGCGCGGCGCGCCTCGCTGACCACCTTGCCGGAGCCGTCATTTTCGAACTGATAGATCATCACCCGGTCATAGCCGAGCACCGCGCGCACGAGCCGCGTGGAGGTGAGGATCAGCCTGTCTATATCGTCTATGTCCTTGATCCGGCCAATCATTTCCCGGGCAAGCTGCAAGGGCTGGGTGCGTCCGCGCGAGGGTTCGAATTCGATGATCGCGATACTGCCCAGCCGATGCACGGCGGCATCGAAAAAACGTCCGTTCGGCAGGCGGATATGCGCGATGACGGCCGGACGCGAGGCGTCTGGCGCCGCCGCCAGCGCATTGCGCAGGTCATGCGTTACCTCGTCGCCGAGAATATCGTGCAGGGGCCGGGTGTTGACCTGCCCCGTAATTGTGAGAATTTCGCCGATATTGGCCGAATGGCTCAGGACCGTCAGCATTTCGCCGTCGCAGACAAGCACGCATCCATGCGGCTGGATGCTGCCGGGTATATGGATCGGCTCCCGATCGCAGTTGGTCAGATCGACGGTCATGCTAGGCGGCATTCCAGACTACTTTCATAGGCGCGATAGGCGAAACGGAAGGTTCGGATCGCTGAGTCGGACAAGGCCTGCCAGTCCAAAATTTGCATTCCGTCCATAATTCCCGAAAACGCCCTCCAGTTGGAAATGTTCCTGGCCTGCGCGAAAATATGCCTCGCGCCAAAGGTTTGCGACAGGCCAAGCTCGGCTGCACGGCGCGCAAGCAGTTGCGCTCCAAGGCTGGAGCCTTCCAGAACATAGATCATGCCAAGCCAGTTTTCGGTGCGCTCTGGTGCAGGCTCTGTCTGCGAGACAGGCCGGGGCGTCATCTCGAGATCGCCAAGATCGGCCATGATGTCGGACCCCACAAGCGCTGGCCGCCATTGGCCGAAAGCGTCGGGCAGGTCATGGGCGGCGATCACAGCCTCCAGCGGCAGGCGAAACCCGGCCGAACCGGCAAGAAAGGCCTGATAGGCGGATCGGGATGAAAACTCCCCCACGAGCCGGTCCAGGTCCTTATGCAGACTGGCCGTTTCGCGGCGCAAGAACTGCCTGACAGGCGAAAAATCCATTCATTTTCCCCGCGGCGCAAACCCGGCTTCCTGCCGAATGCGACAATGCAATATATGCTCTTTACCGTCGTCATATGGCGCATTTTTAGGAAATGACAATAATTTCGCGGATTTTTATTAAGAAATCCCTGTTGTAAGCGCGCATTGCAAGCTGCGGCAGAGCGGAAGTCGGCACGCTTGCGTTTTGGTTGCGGAAAGCAAGATCAAACCGGGCGGGCGGGGTTCGATCCCGCGCGATAAGGGCGCTGTCATGCCTCTGTTGCAAAATGCTGGCAATAACGGCCACGTAAAATTCTCTTTACGTTAGGGCTGCCTCGCGAACATTGGTTCAATTGCAATGCTCTGACGTCTTTTTTTAACGCATTTCCGGCAGGGCTTGACGTGGCTTTGCTGGAAATGCCCTTATTTACGTGTGGGGCGTGCCATGGTCAATTCTGTCGAAAGCTCCTCTTCGAGCAAGGTGGAAACGGATTCATCTTCAAATTTTCTAAATTATAGTGATCTCGTTAAAAATGATAATGCCGCAACGTCCACACGCAAGGTCGATCCCAACAATCGATATGAAGGTTTGTCTGCGGCCGACCAGCTGACGAAACGCTATCTCGACCGCGACCGCTCGGCTGGCGATGCCTTGCCCGGCGTCGATGCAAGCGCCTATGCCGATACGGTCGCGCCGACCTCGGTCAGTCAGGCGGACGTAAAGCTCAGCGAATACTGGATGGGCCGGGCAAAAGCCTCCGATACCTATACGACCGACCTTGCAACACTTGAAAATACGAAATTCTCGCTGCTCAAGGATGCGATGGCGGGTGTCGATCGCGCTTTCGTCAATCCGGCAAGCGTCAAGGATATTGCCAGTCTGACGACCGAGCAGAAGGCCGCCCTGCTGATCGACCTCTCGGAAATCAAGGCCCAGTTCAACGCCTATATGGACCAGTATGGCGATAGCGTCCCCGATGGCGAATCGGCGGGCAAGGCGATCGACGAACGGATCGATGCGCTTTCGAAGGACAGCGCCACCGCCTCCTATATGGAGGAACTGACCGCCAGGGTGCTGAAGGATTACGTGGCGCGCCCGGAAAATGCCGAAATGAAAACGCGGCTTGAAATGACCTTCATGGAAGACATCGTTGGCGGCAAGGCGGTCGATCGGGCGCTTGCAGCGGGCAAGTCCAAAGAGGACGCGCTGGTGGATTACAGCTCGGAACTGAAGACGCTGACGAGTATTCTGCCTGAGGATTTCACCCGTGATATGATGGGGGCGGCCAATGCAACGCTGGCAAGCATGACGAATGACATGCTGATTGGCGACGGCACGGCGGGCGATCTTTCGGCGTTTGCGGCCGGTGCGAACGGCACCAATGCCGCCATCGAGCCGGTGGTCAAGGCCATGCTGCTGACCTTCCTTGGCGAAAATGCCGGAAATTCCAAGATGTTCGGCCCCGCGATCCAGAGCAATTACGCGCAGGACATCACCCGCAATTTCAATTCCGTCATCACCCTGATGCGTTCGGGCATGAAGGTGGACGATGCGCTGGCAAGCGTGCAGAGGAGCTTTTCCGAACGCCCGGCCCCCCTCGGTCTGGACAATGACATCTACAAGGCGGGCATTGCGCACGCCGTGCAGGCGCTGGCCTCAAGCGCGGTTCTGGTGTCGCGCAGCCTTGGCACCGGTCAGACCTGGCAGCCGCAGGATATTGCCGGCGCCATGGCCAATGCGGTTCAGATCGTTGGCCTCACCACGGAAGGCCTTGCCAAAAACCTCGATGCCGCTGGCAAGCCGTTCAGCATGTTCGGCACCGGCTCCGGCAGCTGGGGGCGGACGGTTTCCTCGCTCATCAATCCGAAGAACCTCGAGGCAGGCGGCAAGATCATCGGCGGCATTGGCGGTCTTGCCACGGCGGGCCTCAGCTTCTTTTCCGCCTCGCGCTCGCTGAAGGCCGGGGAGGAGCCGCGCGCGGCGCTGGAAATTCTCACCGGCGCGGCGGCCGTGGCCAACAGCCTCATCGGCTTTTCCGAGGTGGCGATCCAGCTGACGAATGTCGTGCCGCGCGTCTTCAGTGCCGCTGCCGTCACCTCCTCGGAATTCATCGCCCAGGCGACCAATGCCCTCAAGGTCGGGCTGTCGGTGGCAGGCACGGTCACGGGGCTCGTTGCCTCGCTGGCGGGCATGGGCCTTGGCATCTGGGATATGGTCAAGGGCGTGAAGAAGCTCGACGAGATGGAATCGGCGCTGAACGACCGGCTGGAGAAATATCTCGGCATCAGCGTGCATCTGGAGATCGGTCCCGATCCAAGCTTCGTCTGGTAATCCGCATTTCCCCTCGCCATACGTCAATTGACGTATGCCGTTTTCTGCGGCGGCGCAGCATAGTTGGTGAAGCAACGGTTAAGGCCCATCCACAAGGGCTGACGGTATGCTTTAACGACAAGAGGGGTCCATCATGACTTTCAAGGCCAAGCTTGGCGGCGCGCTGGTTGCCGCCATCATGTCCTCCACCGCTTTCCACGGCGCTTTTGCTGCCGATGACACCATCAAGGTCGGCATCCTGCATTCGCTCTCCGGTACCATGGCGATTTCGGAAACGACGCTGAAGGACGCCATGCTGATGCTCATCGACGAGCAGAACAAGAAGGGCGGCGTTCTGGGCAAGAAGCTGGAACCCGTGGTGGTCGATCCGGCCTCCAACTGGCCGCTCTTTGCCGAAAAGGCCCGCGAGCTGATTTCCAAGGACAAGGTTGCCGCCGTGTTCGGCTGCTGGACGTCGGTGTCGCGCAAGTCGGTTCTGCCGGTCTTCAAGGAACTCGATTCGCTGCTCTTCTATCCCGTGCAGTTCGAGGGTGAGGAAAGCGAGCGCAACGTTTTCTACACGGGTGCTGCTCCCAACCAGCAGGCTATTCCCGCCGTGGATTACCTGATGCAGAACGAAGGCGTGCAGCGCTTCGTGCTGGAAGGCACGGACTATGTCTATCCGCGCACGACAAACAAGATTCTTGAAGCCTATCTTCTGTCGAAGGGCGTCAAGAAAGAAGACATCATGGTCAATTACACGCCCTTCGGTTTCTCCGACTGGCAGACGGAAGTGGCCGCGATCAAGAAATTCGGCTCGGCTGGCAAGAAAACCGCCGTCGTTTCCACCGTCAATGGCGATGCCAACGTGCCCTTCTACAAGGAACTCGGCAACCAGGGCGTCAAGGCGCAGGATATTCCGGTCGTCGCCTTTTCCGTGGGCGAGGAAGAACTGGCCGGTATCGACACCAAGCCGCTGGTGGGGCACCTTGCCGCCTGGAACTATTTCCAGAGCGTCGATACCCCCGTCAATGCCGAGTTCATCAAAACCTGGCACGCTTTCATCAAGAATGAAAAGCGCGTGACCAACGATCCGATGGAAGCCGCCTATCTCGGTTTCAACATGTGGGTAAAGGCGGTCGAAAAGGCAGGCACCACCGATCAGGACAAGGTAATCGACGCGCTGGTCGGCGTGTCCGTGCCGAACCTCACCGGCGGCTATGCCACCATGATGCCGAACCACTACATCACCAAGCCGGTGTTGATTGGCGAAATCCAGGAAAACGGCCAGTTCGAAGTCGTTTCCCAGACGCCGGAAGTGGTGGGCGACGAATGGTCCGATTTCCTGCCCGACAGCAAGGACCTGATCTCCGATTGGCGGATGCCGATGAATTGCGGCAACTTCAACGTTGCCACCGGCAAGTGCGGCGGCAAGGGTCAGTAATCCACGTTTCCCGTTCCACCCCCAACCGACGTGCTGCGGGCAGGGCCTCTGCCCGCAGCCTTTTCCCGTTGGAAGCGGAGGGTGGCATTTCTTGATCCTGAAAGGGCAAAGATGTTTTCTCGATCGATCCAGATACTGGTGATGGTGCTGGGCGTCATGCTCGGCGGCCTTCCCGCCAGCGCCGGGGATGATCCGGCTGCCCTCATCAAGGCGCTCGGCACGGCGAATTTCACCGAGGCCGAGAAGATCGTCGGCGAACTGGGCAAGACGGGCGATGCGCGCGTGGTGCCTGCGCTGGAAGCCTTCGGCGCCGGAGACCTTTATCTGCGCAAATCCGATGGCAATGTCTTCATCGGCAAGGCGGCGGGCTCCAGTCTGATGCTGATCGATCCGCTGACGGGCGAAAAAACCGGCGAGGAAGCCAAGGGCGCGCTGACCAAGATCAAGGTCAACAACACGCTGCGCCGCGCCATCACCGCAGCTGAAGGCGGCTTGACGCTGATGAGCCCGGACAGGGCAAAGCGTCTGGAAGCCGCCGCCACCATTTTGAAATCGCCGGGCGCCGATAATCTCGACCTTCTGGAAACCGCGCTTGCCTCCGAGCAGGATGGCGAGGTGAAAAAGCTGCTGCAACAGGCCCGCGCCGTTTCCATTCTGGGCTCCGACCGCCCGCTGGAGGCAAAGCTGCAAGCGGTGGAGGCCGTGGAAGGGCTTGGCGGGCAGGATGCGCTGGCCGTTCTCCAGCCGCTCAGGGCCAATGCGGACCCGGCGCTTGCGAGCGCCATCGACAAGGCGATTGGCCGGATCGAGACGAAGTTGAGCCTGTGGGAGGCGGTGCAGAACATCGTCTATGGCCTGTCGCTGGGCTCGGTGCTGCTGCTGGCGGCCATTGGTCTTGCGATTACCTTCGGCGTGATGGGCATCATCAATATGGCGCATGGCGAAATGGTCATGCTGGGGGCCTATTCCACCTTTGTCGTGCAGCAGATGATCCGGGCGCACGCACCCGGCCTGTTCGAATGGTCGCTGGCCATTGCGCTGCCGGTGGCTTTTCTGGTGACAGGCGCGGTGGGGTTTGCCATCGAGCGCTGTGTCATCCGCTTTCTCTATGGCCGTCCGCTGGAAACGCTGCTGGCCACCTGGGGCATTTCGCTGATGTTGCAACAGCTCGTGCGCTCCATCTTCGGCCCCACCAATCAGGAAGTGGGCAATCCGGGCTGGATGTCCGGCTCCTTCGACCTCGGCGGGCTGGCCATTACCTGGAACCGGCTGTGGATTCTGGCATTCTCGCTCTCCGTTTTCGTGGCGCTGCTGATGCTGCTGAAGCGCTCCGCCTTCGGTCTGCAAATGCGCGCCGTTACCCAGAACCGTCGCATGGCTTCCTCCATGGGCATTCGCACCCCCTGGGTGGATGCCTTCACCTTCGCGCTCGGCTCCGGCATTGCCGGCATGGCGGGGGTGGCGCTGTCGCAGATCGATAACGTTTCGCCCAATCTCGGCCAGAGCTACATCATCGACAGCTTCATGGTGGTGGTGTTCGGCGGTGTGGGCAATCTCTGGGGCACGCTGGTCGGGGCCTTTTCGCTCGGCATTCTCAACAAGTTCCTGGAGCCCTATGCGGGCGCGGTGCTGGGCAAGATCCTCGTGCTGGTGCTGATCATTCTCTTCATTCAAAAACGACCGCGCGGTCTCTTCGCGCTCAAGGGAAGGGCGGTGGACGCATGATAACGGCGTTTCTTCTTCGCGCACTCGATCGCAGGATCCTGGTGGCCATCGCCATTCTGGTGGCGCTTGCCGTGGTGGTGCCGGTGCTGTCTCTGGCCCTGCCGGAAACGAGCCCGCTGCACATGCCCACCTATCTGGTGGCGCTGTTCGGCAAATATCTCACCTATGCCATGCTGGCGCTGGCGCTCGATCTCGTCTGGGGTTTCTGCGGCATTCTTTCGCTGGGGCACGGGGCTTTCTTTGCGCTCGGCGGCTATGCCATGGGCATGTATCTCATGCGCCAGATCGGCCCGCGCGGCACCTATGGCGATCCGATCCTGCCGGATTTCATGGTCTTCCTGAACTGGAAGGAACTGCCATGGTTCTGGCACGGCTTCGACATGTTCTGGTTCGCCGCCCTCATGGTGCTGGTTGCTCCCGGCCTGCTGGCCTTCGTCTTCGGCTGGTTTGCCTTCCGCTCCCGTGTCAACGGCGTTTATCTGTCGATCATCACGCAGGCCATGACCTATGCGCTGCTTCTGGCCTTCTTTCGCAACGATATGGGCTTTGGCGGCAATAACGGCCTTACGGATTTCAAGGATATTCTCGGTTTCAACGTGCAGGCCGATGGCACGCGCGCCGCTCTTTTCGCCATCACCGCGCTGACGCTGGCCTTGTCGCTCCTGCTGGCTTCGGCCATCGTCAGATCGAAATACGGCAAGGTACTGGTCGGCATACGCGACGCCGAAAGCCGCACGCGCTTTCTCGGCTACCGGGTGGAGCATATGAAGCTCTTCACCTTCGTGGTCTCGGCCATGATGGCGGGCGTGGCGGGCGCGCTATACGTGCCGCAGGTCGGCATCATCAATCCGGGTGAATTCGCGCCCGCCAATTCCATCGAAGTCGTTATCTGGACGGCGGTGGGCGGACGCGCCACGCTGATCGGCCCGATCATCGGTGCGGTGCTGGTCAATGGCGGCAAGACGCTGTTTACCGGCCTTTTCCCGGAATTCTGGCTGTTTGCGCTGGGTGGGCTGTTCGTGGCCGTCACGCTCTTCCTGCCCAAGGGCATTGTCGGCACCATAACGCAGGCCATGCGCTCGCGCCGCGAGCATCGGGCAGTGCTTGACGCAAAACCACAGGCCGCGGAGTAGACCCATGTCGGACAAGACCACCAACAGCCTGCTTTACCTCAATGGCGTTTCCGTCTCCTTCGATGGGTTCAAGGCTCTGAATTCCTTGTCTTTCACGGTCGAGCCCGGCGAGCTTCGCGCCATTATCGGCCCGAACGGGGCGGGCAAGACGACGATGATGGACATCATCACCGGCAAGACAAGACCTGACAGCGGCGAGGTTTTCTTCGATGGCGGCAAGATCGACCTGACGAAGAAGGACGAGGCGGAAATCGCCCAGCTTGGCATTGGCCGCAAGTTCCAGAAGCCGACGGTGTTTGAAAGCCATACCGTCTGGGACAATCTGGAACTGGCGCTGAACCGTCCGCGCGGGGTTTTCTCCACCCTGTTCTACCGGCTGACGGCGGAAGATCGCGACCGCATCGAGACCATTCTCGATACGGTGCGGCTCACCGCCCGCAGGAACGACCTTGCAGCCAACCTCTCCCATGGCCAGAAACAATGGCTGGAAATCGGCATGTTGCTGGCGCAGGAACCGAAGCTTCTGCTGGTGGATGAGCCGGTGGCGGGCATGACCGACGCCGAAACGGCGGAAACCGCCATTCTGCTGCGCGAGATCGCCAAGACGCGCTCCGTTGTCGTCGTGGAACACGACATGGGATTCATCCGCGATCTTGGCGTGAAAGTCACCTGCCTTGCGGAAGGCTCCGTGCTGGCGGAAGGATCGATCGATTTCGTTTCTTCCGACCAGAAGGTCATCGAGAATTATCTGGGGCGGTAATCATGCTGAATGTCGAAAACGTCAATCTTCATTACGGTGCCGCCCAGGCCCTGCGGGGCGTGAGCCTCACCGCGCCGATGGGCAAGATCACCTGTGTTCTGGGCCGCAACGGGGTGGGCAAATCCTCGCTGCTCAGGGCCATTACCGGCCAGCATCCGGTGTCTGGCGGTGAAATCCGCTTCGAAGACAAGCTGCTGAACGGCATGGCGCCGTTCAACCGGGCGCGTCATGGCGTGGGCTATGTGCCGCAGGGGCGCGAGATCTTTCCGCTGCTGACGGTGAAGGAAAATCTGGAAACCGGCTATGCCCCGCTTTCGCGCAAGGAGCGCAGCATTCCCGATGACGTGTTCAGCCTGTTTCCGGTGCTGGAAAGCATGATTTCCCGGCGCGGCGGCGATCTTTCCGGCGGTCAGCAGCAGCAGCTCGCCATCGGTCGCGCCATGGTGACACGCCCGAAAATTCTGGTGCTGGACGAGCCGACGGAGGGCATCCAGCCCTCGATCATCAAGGACATCGGCCGTGCCATCCGCTATCTGCGCGACAGCACCGGCATGGCCATTTTGCTGGTGGAGCAATATCTGGATTTCTGCCGCGAGCTTGCCGATCACGTCTATATCATGGATCGTGGCGAGATCGTTCACGAAGGGCCTGCCGACGTGCTGGATACCGAGGAAGCCAGGCGGCATCTGACGGTGTGAACAAGGCATTTTGTCATCTCTTCACGGATTGTGAAGGCTGCAAGACAGCATTGATATTTTCTTGGGCGCCTGCCGTTGCTAATATGGGATCATGTGGTATTTTCCCGCAACTGCGAAGTTCGGCCATAGACACCGCTCAGGCGGAAAGGCTTCGCGACGGTTCGGCAGCTCCATAAAGAGAGCTGCCGGTTTGAAACTGCTTTTGGCAACGGACCTTCGAATGACAGTGACTGCAATTTCCAGCCGGCTGGCGCTGGCGGCGTTTTCGCGTGCGTGTCTCTTCTCCATCCTTACCTGCCTTTCGCTGGGGCTTGGGCTCTCCATGGCTCAGGCGCAGGCCTCCGGCTGCGGCGTGACGGTGCGGGCCGGTTTTCAGGATCTGACCTTCCAGTCCGGCGGCATCGAGCGCCGGGCGGTGGTCTTCATTCCGCCGAACTACACCGCAAAGACCAGGGTTCCCGTGGTATTCGATCTGCATGGATCGAACAGTTTCCCGCGTGACCAGATGGGCCGCAGCCAGTGGCCGGAGGTGGCGAAGGAAGCCGGTTTCATCGTTGTTGCGCCGCAAGGCGGTCTTGCGGGAAAGCTGGAGGGCACCCATGCCTGGAACGTGCCCGGCGTGACCAATGCGGACGGGCCTGACGATGCCGCCTATCTCAGCGATACCGTGGCGCAGGTGAAGGCGAAATTCTGCGTGGATGCCACCCGCATCTATGCCTCCGGCTATTCCGGCGGCGGGAGAATGCTGTCGCAATATATCTGCAACGGCAATGCGGATTTTTCCGCCGCCGGTTTCGTCATGAGCCTCAGGGCTGGCTATCCACGGCAGGAAGCTGGCCGGTGGCTGCCCGATCCGCAAAGCTGCCATCCGGCAAAGCCGGTATCGATCATCGCCTTCTGGGGGCTCAAGGACAATACCAACCCTTATGCGGGCGGCGGCAAGCCCTATTGGCAATATGGCGGGGAAACCGCGCTCAGCCGCTGGGCCGATCTCGAGGGTTGCGAAAAGCAGGCACGGCTGACGAAGGGGGCGGGCGTCTCCTCCATGGAATTTGCCGGCTGCAAGAGCGGCGCGCGCATTCTTTCCTATACCATTGCCGATCAGACGCATGACTGGCCGTCTGCCAATATCGGCTTTTCCCTTGCTTCGGCCAATGCCGGCGAGCCGCAGCGGCAGGTCTTTGCCGCACGGCGCATGTGGGCCTTTTTCGACCAGCGGGACGGCAATCTTGTCGCCAATGCCGTTGCCAGGAGCGATGATTGCGCCACAGCGCCCAAGGCCAAGGCTAAGGAAGATGCGGCGATTGCCGCCACCACGGCAGCCTGTGAAGCCTCTACGGCCAAGGCCAAGCCGCAGCCTGCCAAGGCGGAAGAGTCGATTTCCGCGCGCGCGCTCTGAGCATTTCTGCCCACAATTCAAAGAATGGCACCCTACAGCGCCGTGCACCATATATGGCGCACGGCGCTGTAGGGTTTTACATCTGCTGCATAATTTTATCCTTAAATCGATTCCGATTTAAGGAATTAGGCAGTGGTGCCGGTCTTTTTTGTTTCGCGTTCCTTTCTGCTTGAAACAGCTTGATTTTCGTGGAAAATCGCGGTCAAGCAATTGCCGGGTCAGAAGGGCGCAAAGCCCCGTCCACGGCAGACGGGGAACGCAGTGCAAAACGCCATTGACATCAAGCCGCAACGGGCCCGCGGGCGCGGACGGCTCAATACAAAAGCTCTGGATGGCCGAACGCGCCTTGCGACCTTCTATCAGGAAGGCTGCGCGAAAATCCGCATTCCCGAAAGCTTCGATGGCCGCATGGAGGCGGTGCTGATCAATTCCTCCGGCGGGTTGACCGGCGGCGACCGGCTGGACTGGACCTTCGAGGCCGGGCCGGGAACCCATCTGACGCTGACCACGCAGGCCTGCGAGAAAATCTACAGGGCCGCCGCCGATACGGCGGAGGTCAACACCGCCATCAGGGCCGGTGCGGGCGCGGCGGTTCACTGGCTGCCGCAGGAATCCATCCTCTTCGATCAGGCCTCGCTAACCCGCCGTCTGGAGGTCGATCTGGAAGGTGACGCGGAGCTTGTTGCCGTCGAGGCCATTCTTCTCGGCCGCACGGCGCGCGGTGAAAGCGTGATAAACGGCATGGTGCGGGATCGCTGGCGCATTCGCCGCGATGGCAGGCTGATCCATGCCGAGGATCTGGCCCTGCCGGGGCAAGAGGCGGGGCCGGTAGCCGAACTTGCGGCGCAACCGGCTGTGCTGAAGGGTCATGCCGCCTTCGCAACCCTGCTTTATGTTGGCGACAAGGCGGAAGCCTGGCTGGAGCCGCTGCGGCGGCTCGCCGGTGACGGCGATGCCGGGATCAGCCAGTGGAACGGCAAGCTGGTGGCGCGGCTGGCCGCAGCCGACGGTTTTGCATTGCGCAAGCTTCTGGTGCCGATGCTTTCGGTGCTGCGCGATGGGGGTGCCGTGCCGAAGGTCTGGCATCTTTGAAAGCGCGGCAGGATATGGTGTTGATGCGGAGTGTTGAAAGCACGGCTTTCCCTCCGTGGTTTGAAATGGAGCGATTATGAACCTCAGCCCGAGAGAGAAAGACAAGCTGCTGATTTCCATGGCAGCCATGGTGGCGCGTCGCCGTCTGGAGCGCGGCGTGAAGCTCAATTACCCGGAAGCCATTGCGCTGATTACCGATTTCGTGGTGGAAGGCGCGCGCGACGGCCGGGCCGTGGCCGAGCTGATGGAGGCTGGCGCCCATGTCATCACCCGTGCTCAAGTCATGGAGGGCGTGGCCGAGATGATCCATGACGTGCAGGTGGAGGCGACCTTTCCCGACGGCACCAAGCTGGTGACTGTTCACGAACCGATCCGGTGAGGTTCATGCTGGCGCTCAGACCCAATTGCGAATGCTGTGACCGTGACCTGCCGCCCGCAAGCCGGGATGCGGTGATATGCAGTTTCGAATGCACTTTCTGCGCCGATTGCGCCGAAGGCAAACTGAAGGGCCTGTGCCCCAATTGCGGCGGTGAACTGGTGCGCCGTCCCGTCCGGCCTGAGGCCAAGCTCGTCAATAATCCGGCGTCCACCCTTCGCGTCTTCAAGGCGCAAGGCTGCCTGCCGAAAACTGCCACCTGATCCGAAGGAGAAAAGCATGATCCCCGGTGAAATCATTGCCGCCAAAGGCGAGATCGAACTGAATGCCGGTCTTGAAACCGTGACCCTCAAGGTGGCCAATACCGGCGACCGCCCGGTGCAGGTGGGCAGCCATTACCATTTCTTCGAAACCAATGCCGGCCTGGTGTTCGAGCGGGAAAAGGCGCGGGGAATGCGCCTCGACATTCCCGCAGGAACGGCGGTGCGCTTCGAGCCGGGGCAGGCGCGTGAGGTGACACTCATTCCACTCTCCGGCAAACGCGCGGTTTATGGCTTTCGCCAGCAGGTCATGGGCAAGCTGTGATGAAAATCCTGTTGCCCGCGCTCGCGGTGGTTTTGTCCGGTCTCGTCCTTCCGGTGGATGCAGGCGCTCAGCAGCCGAAGTTCAACTGCACCGATCCGCAGACCCAGCAGGATATGAATTTCTGCGCCGGTGAAGACTATAACCGGGCTGACCGGGATCTGAACCGCATCTACAAGCGCGCCATGGCCTGGGCTGAGGAGCAGGATACCTACTGGAAGGATACCGACGAGGACAAGGTGGGCGCGGTCAATGCGCTGAAAAAGGCGCAGCGCGCCTGGATCGATTATCGCGATGGCCATTGCGATACCTATGGCTTCCAGGCCCGTGGCGGCAGCATGGAGCCGCAGCTGGTGGCAAGCTGCCTGACCGACCTGACCAAGGCGCGGACCCGCGAATTGCAGGAACTCTACAAGGAAACGGGACGCTAGGGTGAGGCATTCTCGACGGATCATGATTGTTGGCAATGGCGAGGTGGCAGCGGATGCCGCGCCTTTCATCGATGCCTGCGACATGGTCATCCGCTTCAATGGCTGCCGCAATTTCGGTCTCGCCGGTCGGCGCACCGACATTGTCGCGCTGTGCAATACCGGCCGCCCGGCGAAGGCCATGCTTGAGGACGAGACGTGGCGCGCCAGCGAAGCGGTGAAAGCGGCCAGCGCCCTGTGGATGGTGCGCGATCCCGCCCATTTCGAAGCCCTGCGGACGGGCATTCTGGCCCGTCACCCCGAACTCGACGACTTCTTCGACGATTATACCGCGGCCTTCGCCGGTCTTTGCGCCAGCCAGGGCAAGCAGCATGTGGTGATACCGGGTGCGATCCATGGAGAGGCCGTGGCGCAATTGCGCCTCCATGATGGCGATCCCGGCGTCGTGCCAAGCAGCGGCATGATCGTCATTACCCATTTGCTGAACGATCCCGCCTATCGGCAGGATAAAATCATGCTCACCGGCTTTTCCCATGAAGGCTGGGAGGGCCACCCCTTTGCCGCCGAAAAGCGCCTGATCGATGCGCTTGTTGCCGCAGGCCGCCTGTCGCGCCTCGGCTCCACTCACTCTTCTTCCTCCCATTCCTCCACCTTGCACGGAGATGTCTGACCCATGCCCTACAAAATGTCCCGCGCTGCCTATGCCAGCATGTTCGGCCCCACCACCGGCGACAAGATCCGGCTTGCCGATACCGAACTCTTCATCGAGGTGGAAAAGGATTACACCTCCTATGGCGAGGAAGTGAAATTCGGCGGCGGCAAGGTCATTCGCGATGGCATGGGCCAGAGCCAGGTGACGCGCGCCGATGGCGCGGTGGATACCGTCATCACCAATGCGCTGATCCTTGACCACTGGGGCATCGTCAAGGCCGATATTGGCCTCAAGGACGGCCGGATCGTCGCCATCGGCAAGGCGGGAAATCCCGATACGCAGCCGGGCGTCAACATCATCGTCGGTCCCGGCACGGAAGCCATTGCCGGCGAGGGCAAGATCGTGACCGCCGGCGGCATGGATGCCCATATCCATTTCATCTGCCCGCAGCAGATCGAAGAGGCGCTGATGAGCGGGTTGACCTGCATGTTGGGCGGCGGCACCGGCCCGGCGCATGGCACGCTGGCCACCACCTGCACGCCCGGCCCCTGGCACATTGCCCGGATGATCGAGGCGGCGGACGCCTTTCCGATGAACCTTGCCTTTGCGGGCAAGGGCAATGCCTCGCTACCCGGCGCGCTGGAGGAAATGGTGCTGGGCGGCGCCACCTCGCTGAAGCTGCACGAGGACTGGGGCACCACGCCCGGCGCCATCGATTGCTGCCTGTCGGTGGCCGATCAATATGACGTGCAGGTGATGATCCACACCGATACGCTGAACGAAAGCGGCTTTGTGGAAGACACCATCAAGGCCATCAATGGCCGCACCATCCACGCCTTCCACACGGAAGGGGCGGGCGGCGGTCACGCGCCGGACATCATCAAGATCTGCGGCCAGCCGAATGTCATTCCCTCTTCCACCAATCCGACGCGGCCTTATACGGTCAATACGCTGGCCGAGCATCTGGACATGCTGATGGTCTGCCATCACCTGTCGCCGTCGATCCCTGAAGACATTGCCTTTGCCGAAAGCCGCATCCGCAAGGAGACCATTGCGGCGGAAGATATTCTGCATGACATCGGCGCTTTTTCGATCATCTCTTCCGACAGTCAGGCCATGGGCCGGGTGGGGGAGGTGGCGATCCGCACCTGGCAGACGGCAGACAAGATGAAGCGCCAGCGCGGCCGCCTGCCGCAGGAAACCGGCGAGAACGATAATGTCCGCGTGAAGCGCTATATTGCCAAATACACCATCAACCCCGCCATCGCCCATGGGCTTTCCCATGAGATCGGCTCGGTGGAGGTCGGCAAGCGGGCCGACATCGTCATCTGGAACCCGGCCTTTTTCGGCGTCAAGCCGGATATGGTGCTGCTGGGCGGCGTGATCGCCGCAGCCCCCATGGGCGATCCCAACGCCTCTATTCCCACGCCGCAGCCGGTGCATTACCGGCCGATGTTCGGGGCTTACGGCAAGGCGCGCACCAACTCCTCCGTCACCTTCGTATCCCAGGCGGCAATCGATGGCGGGCTTGCCAACCGGCTCGGCGTTTCAAAGCAATTGCTGGCGGTGAAGAACACGCGGGGCGGCATTTCCAAGCGCTCGATGATCCATAACGACCTGATGCCGCATATCGAGGTGGATCCCGAAACCTATGAAGTGCGGGCCGATGGCGAATTGCTGACCTGCGAACCGGCCACGGTTCTGCCCATGGCCCAGCGCTATTTCCTGTTTTAACCTTACAGCGCCGTGCGTTTTATCAAACGCACAACGGACGCTGTAACACTTTAAATCTGCTGCATAATTTTCACCTTAAATCGATTCCGATTTACACAGTACACGACGCTACGGTTTTGCGTGTGGCTTACCCCCTCTGTCCTGCCGGACATCTCCCCCTCAAGGGGGGAGATCGGCAAGATAAAGGCCTTGCCTGAATTCCTGAAAAAGGCCGTCATCGCCAATAGTCTTTGAAGGATGGCGCTTTGTCGGCATTGCAATCTCCCCCCTTGAGGGGGAGATGCCTGGCAAGGCAGAGGGGGGTAGGCCACGCCAAATTCCTCTGCGTCGTGTACTGTGTCCGATTTAAGGAATTATGCAGTAAGTCATTGTTTTGTCGCATGTCGTTATCGCAAAACCGCTGCACACTTTTGCGCGACATGCTCTAGATCAGCGCGATCCTGTAAATGGCCCCTGCGAGTAGCCATGGGCGCCGGCATGGTGGTGGTAGGCCTGCCAGGCCTCCACGTAGAAGTCGTCCCAGAAGCGGTTTGCGTCATCGGCGGAAAACATCGTCCGGGCCGTGGCATAGGCCGCTTCGCGCATGGCCGCATAACGGTTGCGATCTCTGGCCAGCGTCGTGACCGCCTCAAGGCTTTGCTCTGCCATTCTCTCGATCTCGCGGGAAAAGACATCGGCAAATTCAGGCGTCGAACGGTTGGCGCCGATATGTTTCCATTCGCCGATGGCGTTGGTTTCCATATCCAGCATAATGCCGTTCTTGCCGTGAGCGATGAATTCCGGAAGGGCTGCCTGCCGTGTTGCGATGACCGGCACGTAATTGGCCATGGATTCAATCGCGCTGAAGCCGAATGTATCGCAAAACGTCGTCAGCAGCGAAAAATGCGAGCGCTTGAGAATGGCCAGCACCTCGCCATTCGGCAGGTTCTGGTAATGTCGCACATTGGGCAGGCGCAGCATTTGCAGGTATCTGTCGAAATAGCCCGGTGTCAGCGGGTCTGTCCAGGAGGCAGCGCCGGTTTCCATGCTGGAAATGATCGACACTTCAAGCGAAATTCCCCGCTCCAGCGCCAGTTCCGCCATGCGCAAGCCCACACAGCCGCCCTTGCGACCGAAGTGATTGCCGACGAAAACCAGTTTGATCGGGTCCATGACAGCGTTGTCATGATCGTCACGGCGGTTCTCGATCGGAATATTGGGATAGCGCAGGAAAAGCTTGCGGCGCAAAATATCAAGCTGGGGATGGTTGCGGTGGGTTTGCAGGAAAATCCGCCGGGCATGGTTGGAAATCGCCCCGATCCCGACGCAGCGGTCGCTGAGGAGGCGGTTGGTCATGAAGCGGTAAAAGCCGGTATGTTCGATTCCGAAGCCGCGCGGCATGTGGGATTCGAAGGAAATGACAAAGGGCGTTTGCGTCAAGGGAATCCGGTTGAAGGCGTGGACAAGATCGAAACGCTTCAAGGGCCATGGCTGAAACATTGTGATGCCCTCAAGCTTGGGCGACACATAGTTCATCGGCGCGAAATTGCGGTTTTCAATCTTGTGGCGGCTGGATCGCGGGGCGTTGAAACGCCACGGGTAGCGGGTGGGCGCGAGAATGGACAGACAGGTTGCGTCGTCTGATTTCGGGCTGCTTTGCTTCACTGTCTCGTCAGGCACGGATGTTTTGCTGACCATGGACTTCATCTCCAGGCTTGAGAAAAACGGTATCGGCCTTCCTCCCTCAGCCGGATGCGCATTTTTTTGGTTACGAAAAGATTAATTCGCCAATAGATTGCATTTAGGTCCGAGCGGCTTCCTACTTCAACCCCGGCATCCGGCTTTTTTTGGGCATCGATCGCCTCGACGATCTGGCGCTTGCAAATTTTCCGATAAGAGTCATAGACTTATGGTTGAGTAATTATTTTCCGTCTTCGCCTGATAAACGCCTGCGTGTCGCAATGCGGGCCATCAACTTGATGTGAGCCCAATAATTTCAGTCGCGACAATTGGATGCAGCATCGACTTGCGCATTTCGGTCCGGTGGCGGGATTTTCAGTGCGGATCAGCCGTTCAAGCGCTTTGGGTCTGCGTATTTTTGCGGAAAATCGCCGGGTTTTGAGTCTGATGTAGCTCGGGCACAATCTTCCGTTTTCGACGGCTGCCCGCATTCCTTCTAATTTTAAGAGATTTCTAACTATCATTTTAGCAATGCACCAAGAAAATCCCCCTATCCCAATGGTTAATAACGCAGGGGGCGATGGTGATTCGATTGAAAGACTGGCTTGGTCTGCGCCAGGGGTTTGAAGACCTTGCCCGGCGCGGGAATGTCTTTAACTTTGTCTTGCGATTGATGTTCCTGTCCATTTCGCTCGCTTTGATGCTTCAGCTGCTTGCCATTCCGGTCTGTCGCGCGTTGGGCCTGCTCGACATGCCGCTGGGAGAAGCCTTCAAGCTGGGCGTTGCCATGTCCTGGCTGATCTGTGGCTTCGTGTCGGCGGTGGTCGGGGCGGGTGTCGGCTCGCAGGTGCGCAGTCTTGCCGTGGCCAAGGCGCGCTACGAGCATCTCAGTCGCGTCGATGGTCTGACCGGCCTGCTGAACAGGCGGGCATTCTCCGAGGTGCTGGACGAAACCAGGGGGCAGGCCAGCCTTGCCATCATCGATCTCGATCATTTCAAGTCGGTGAATGACTGTCATGGCCATGGTGCGGGCGATTTTGTGATCCGCGCCGTTTCCGCCGTGCTGGAGGAGCTGTGTCGCGCCGGCCATGTCTGTGCGCGACTGGGCGGCGAGGAGTTTGGTGTGCTGCTGCACGGTGGAGCGCGCAAGGAGCGTCTTCAGGTTATTGAGGCGGTGCGCAACCGTGTTGCCAGCCTGCCGCTGCATTACGACAACCAGAGCATCGGTGTGACGATTTCGGCAGGCGTTGCGGAATTCGAGAAGGATCGCCGCATGGAAAGCGTCTATGCAGCCGCCGACCGCGCCCTCTACCGGGCCAAGGCGGCAGGCCGGAATCTCGTGGTGCATGAGGATGACGTGAAAGAGTGGCCCTGCCGCGCCCAGGCGGGCCGATGAAGAGAGGTTCGCGGCAATTCGCAGCTTGCGAAATGCCGCCATTTTGTGCAATGTCTCCAGCAGCTATTTTGGAGTGCATATGCTACGCGTCCTTTCTGTCCTGCCCGTCGGCGAGCCATCCGATCCGCCGGTCGATCGTGTCGTGCTTCCCCATGATTTGCGCCATCTGCGCCGAAAGCTGCTGCATCTCGACAATGGCGAGATGATCATGCTGGACCTCGCCCAGACGGTGACACTGACAGATGGCGACCGGCTGGTTCTCGAAAACGGTGATCTCATCGAGGTAAAGGCGGCAGAAGAGAAACTCTACGCCGTGGAGGGCCGCGACGGGCTGCATCTGCTTGAGCTTGCCTGGCATCTGGGCAATCGCCATCTTCCCGCGCAGATTGCGGCGGAACGCTTGCTCATTCCCCGTGACCCGGTCATTCGGGCCATGCTGGAGGGTCTGGGCGCGGCGGTTCGTGAGGTCAGCGAGCCATTCCAGCCGGTTCGCGGCGCCTATCATGGCCACGCCCACTGACGGCGGCGCAATGTCGTCCACGGCCCCTCATCATCACGCCTTGCTTCGCCTGATGGCCTGGCTTTCCCCTGCTTTTCCGGTGGGCGGATTTGCCTGGTCGGGCGGGCTGGAGCGCGCCGTGCATGATGGCCTTGTCGTGAGGGCGCAGGACCTTCACGCCTGGGCCCAAACCGCGCTTTGTCATGGCCTGTTGTGGAACGATGCCGTGCTTTTGGCGCAAGCCCATCGCAGCGCTCGAAGTCCGGCACAGCTTGCCGCCATTGCCGAGCTTGCCGAAGCGCTTTCGGGCTCGAAGGAGCGGCATCAGGAAACCATGGGGCTTGGCATGGCGTTTCGCGATGCGGCTTGCGCCTGGCCGGTGGCGGGACTGGAGGGGCTGCCCCTTCGGCTGGCCTATCCGGTCGCGGTCGGGGCTGTTGCCGCGTTGAACGGCATCGAGGTTGCGGCCACCATTGCCGCCTATCTTCATGCGGCTGTTTCACAGATGGTGTCTGCCGCCATCAGGCTTGGCGTGATGGGGCAGAGGCAAGGTCTTGCCGTGCTGGCGGGGCTGGAAAATGACATGGGGCGCATGGCTGAGCGGGCGGCTACAACCACTCTGGACGCTCTCGGCAGCGCAACGGTCATGGCCGACATGGTATCGGCACGGCATGAAACGCAGGCGACGCGGCTTTTTCGCTCGTGAGCAAGGAAAAGGAAGGCAAGATGAAATCGGCACATGGACCGCTTCGGGTGGGGATTGGCGGACCTGTCGGCTCCGGAAAGACGGCGTTGACGGAAAAGCTGTGCAAGGCCATGCGGGATGATTATTCGGTGGCCGTCGTCACCAACGACATTTACACCCGCGAGGATGCCGATGCGCTGATCCGGATGCAGGCGCTGACCTCGGACAGGATCGTCGGCGTTGAAACGGGCGGCTGTCCGCATACGGCCATTCGCGAGGATGCCTCGATCAACCTTCAGGCGATTGCCGACCTTACCGCCCGCATTCCCGATCTCGATGTCGTGTTCATCGAATCGGGCGGTGACAATCTCGCCGCGACCTTTTCCCCCGATCTGGCCGATCTGACGATCTATGTGATTTCCTGCTGTCAGGGGGAGGAAATTCCGCGCAAGGGTGGTCCGGGCATTACCAGATCGGATTTGCTGATTATCAACAAGAAGGATCTCGCCCCGCATGTCGGTGTGGATGTGGAGATCATGGAGCGCGACGCCAACCGGATGCGCGCTGGCCAGCCGCATGTTTTCACCGACCTCAAGCGCGGCGATGGCGTGGCGGAGGTCGTTGCCTTCCTCCGGCAAAATGGCGGATTGTAAAATGACTGTGAAGCGGCCCATTCTTGCGCCACTTCACAGTCATAGGGCCATGCTCAGATCTGGCGCAGGGCGCTGACGTCGCTGATCTGGATCATGCGTCCGCGAACCGTCACGCCGCAGGTTCGGAGCGTGGAAAAGGCGCGTGACAAGGCTTCGGGTGCAAGCCCCAGCTTGCCGGCCAGCAGGCTTTTCTGGAAGGGCAGGCGAAGGGAGGCGGTTCCGGCACCCTCCTGACAATTGTCCAGCAGATATTGCGCCACCCGCTGCGGCGCCGTTTGCAGCCGGTCATTGGCCACGCAATCCATGGTGCTGCGCAGGCAGGCCGAGAGGCACTGGATGATGGCGTTGGCGACGTCATGTTCCTTTTCGGCCAGCGCGCGCACCTTTTGCAGGTCGAAGCGGGCCAAAGTCACGTTTTCGGCTGCTTGTGCGTTGTAATGATAGGTGCCGCCCACGGCCAGAAGCGATTCGGCAAAGGTATCGCCGCTGCCGCAAACCCGGATGTCGGCTTCGCGGCCCTCGCGGTTCAGCCGGTAAAGACGAACATAGCCGGTGAGCACACAATAGAAGAAATCGGCGCGTTCACCCTCGCGAAAGAGAATATCCCGCGACTCGAAGTTCAACACCGTCGCCAGCTCCATCATGCGCGCCATGGAATTGGGGCTGAGGCAGGAGACGAGCGGCGATCGAATGAGAGTGTTGCGATCACGCATGTTAAAGTTCAAAACCTTGTTCACGGCTTGCCAGCTCCTTTCGGATCCTCCGTGCTGATCTGTGGCGGAGGCTTCGTTTTCCGTTTGGGCTCCGGCGGAAAGTCATCCTCCCTTTTCCGGAATGCCTGTGACCGACGGTCCATTTGCAAGCGTATCACGCTTCAAGACCGTTGCCGACCAGACGGCCTTTCCGGTAGGAAAACCTGCCGGAATACCTGAAACCGCGCCTGGTGGAGCACTCTTCCCTGACAGTCCTGCTCAATGCCCGATTTCCGGTTTCGCCGCCTGTTCGACGAGGTTAGCCTACAAGCAGCCCTTTATGGTGCGTTGATTTCGATCAACGCACCATGCAAAATGAATGATTTTCTAAAAAAAACACACGGGCGAGCCTGCCAGTATAGGGGCTGGCTTCCACTTTTTCTGGAAATCCTCTATTCGGCTGCCGCGCCGGGGCGGATGCCCTTTTCGTTCAGCTTGCGCAGCTTTTGGTCGATCCTGTCGATCCGGTGGGCATTTTCTCTGGCAAGTGCCGTCAGTTCCGGTCTGTCGAGGGTTTCGGGCTCCTCCTCCTTCTTACCCACGAAGCGGCTGAACAGGAAGCCAAGCAGCCGTGACAAATCGTCCATGATGAGGAAGAAGGCGGGCACGACGATCAGGCTCATGATGGTGGAAACGATGATGCCGCCAATGACGGCAATGGCCATGGGCGAGCGGAATGAACCGCCTTCGCCCACGCCCAGCGCCGAGGGCAACATGCCCGCCGACATGGCAATGGAGGTCATGATGATCGGGCGGGCGCGCTTGCGGCCGGCCTCGATCATCGCCTCCACCCGGTCCATGCCGTGACGGCGCATTTCGATGGCGAAATCCACCAGCAGAATGGCATTTTTGGTCACGATGCCCATCAGCATCAGAATGCCGATCAGCACCGGCATGGAGAGCGGGTTGTTGGTGACGATCAGCCCGACCGCCACGCCGCCAATGGCCAGCGGTAGCGAAAACAGGATGGTGAAGGGCTGAATGACGTCCTTGAACAGCAGGATCAGCACGGTCAGCACCAGCAACAGCCCCATGATCATGGCGTTCACGAAGCTTTGCTGCATTTCGTTCTGGATCTTGGTGTCGCCGCTTTCGGCGAGCTTCACCGTCGGGGGCAGATTGGCTTCGGCCACTGTTTGACGGAAGGCGGCGGTGGCGGTATCGAGAGCGCCACCCTGGGGCAGATCCGCGCCGATGGACACCACCCGGTTGCGATTGTTACGATTGATCGAGCTGACGCCTTCGGTGTAATCGATGTCGGCAATGGTGGAGAGCGGCACGGTCGCGCCGCTGGCGGTCTGGATCTTCAATGCCCTGATTGCGGCAAGATCGCGCCGTACATCCAGCGAAAGTTGTACGCGAATCGGGATCAGCCGGTCGTCCAGCGAGATTTTTGGCAATTGCGCATCGTTATCGCCAATCGTTGCGACACGCACAGTCTGGGAAACCTGCTGCGGCGTGATGCCGAGACGCGCCATTTCATCTCCCTTCGGCCGGATTTGCAGTTCCGGGCGCGGCAGTGAACCGTCGGAGCGGACATGGGCCAGTTCCGGGCGAGTGTTCAGTTTTGCAACCAGCAGGCTGGCTGCTTCGTTCAGGTCATCGGTATTTTTTGACAGGAAGTTGAAGGTGAGATCCCGCTCGCCGCGATCATTGAGCTTCTGAACGCGAATATCGGGAATATGCTGCAAGCGGTTAAAGACATCGCCCTCCACCGCCCATTGCGGGCGCGTGCGGCCATGCACCGGCAGTTTCGGCAGATGGGTCCCAAGCAGCGGAATGGCGTTGACCGTAGAATTGACCAGGGTCTTGACGAGCGAATGCTCGATCTTCACCAGATTGAGGGTGACGGTTGCACGGCGCAATTCGGGATCGCCCTTGGCAGAGACCCCGCCCAGAACGAACACGCTTTCCACGCCGTCGAGATCCTTGACCGCCTCATAAATAGCTGTAGTGCGCCTGTCGGTTTCCTCAAGTGTGGCATTGGGCGGCAGTTCGACGTTCAGCACGATGCGTCCGGCATCTTCCGGCGGCAGGAAGCTGCCGGGCACCTGCGCCAGCAGCATGACCGAGCCGATGAGAAAGGCAAAGGCGCCTGCAAGCGTGAGATAGCGCGCAGACCGGCGGCGGGTGGTCATGGCCACCAGCCGGTTATAACCGCGCATGAAGCGGCCATCGTCATGCTCGTGGTCGCCGGCGGCATCTTCCGCCCGCATGAGATAGGCTGCCATGAGCGGCGTGATGAGCCGTGCGACGGCCAGCGAGAAGAAAACCGAGAAGGCGACCGTCAGGCCGAACTGGATGAAATACTGCCCCGGAATGCCCGGCATGAAGGAGACCGGCACGAATACCGCGATGATGGTAAATGTCGTGGCAATCACCGCCAGCCCGATTTCGTCGGCTGCCTCGATGGCGGCGCGGTAGGGCGTCTTGCCCATCTTGATATGGCGGGCGATGTTTTCGATCTCGACAATGGCGTCATCCACCAGAATGCCGGTGGCCAGCGTCAGCGCGAGAAAACTGACGAGGTTCAGCGAAAAGCCGATCTGGTCCATGATCCAGAAGGTGGGAATGGCCGAAAGCGGCAGCGCAATAGCCGAGATCAGCGTGGCCCGCCAATTGCGCAGGAAGAGAAACACCACGATCACCGCAAGGATCGCGCCTTCCAGCAGCGTATCGATGGCGGCCTCGTAATTGCCGTGGGTGAAATAGACGGCATCGGTAATCAGGCTTATACCGACTTCGGGATTGTCGGCCCGTATTTTGTCAAGCGTCTGGGTGACGGTTTCGGCCACCGAGACTTCCGATGCGCCCTTGGCGCGGAACACGGCGAAGGTCACGACGGGCTGGCCGTTGAAGTTCGCAAAAGATTCTTGCTCCTCATAGGTATCGTAGATGCGGCCAAGATCGGCCAGCCTGACGAAACGGCCATTCTTCAGCGCAATCGTGGTGTCGCCAAGCGTGCGCACGTCGCGGGCATCGCCCAGAATGCGAATGGCCTGTTCGGCCCCGGCAATCTGGCCGCGGCCTGAGCCTATATCCACATTGGTGCCGCGCAATTGCTGCGAGACATCGGCGGCGGTGATGCCGTAGGAGTTCAGCCGGTCGCTGTCCAGCTCCACCCGCACCTCGCGGTCGGCCCCGCCAATACGGGTGATGCGGCCAATGCCGCGTTCGCCCTGAAGCGCGCGCTTGATGGTGTCGTCCACGAACCAGGACAGCTCCTCCAGTGACATGCTGGGTGCGGTCACAGCATAGGTCTGGATGGCCTGCCCCTCGACATTCACCTTTGAGACAATGGGTTCATCGACATCGGCGGGAAGATTGCCGCGGATCTTGTCGATGGCGTCCTTCACATCCTGAACCGCCTGTTCGGTGGGGACTTCCAACCGGAAGACGACCGCAGTGGTCGATACGCCATCGGTCACGATAGACTGAATTTCATCCACCCCGTTGATCGAGGCCACTGCATCCTCGATCTCCTTTGTCACCTGCATTTCCAGCTCGGAAGGCGAAGCACCACTCTGCTTCACAGTGATGGACACGCTGGGCACATCGATATTCGGAAAGCGGGTGATCGGCAGCTTGTTGAAGGACTGGATGCCCAGAACCATCAATAGAAAGAAACCGAGAAGCGGAGCAACCGGATTGCGGATGGACCAGGCGGAAAAGTTCATGGCGACTGTCCGTCAGTTGACGCGGAAAAGGAATGGAAGTGCGCTTGCGGATAGGAAAGCGCACCCGCTTTCGTTTCTTGGACCGGCATCTTATACCTCTGAAAACCGGAAACCACTTTTCGGTCCGATGGCTTTTTTCGCGCATCGGATGGCCCGAAAACCGGAAACCACTTTTCGGTCCGATGGCTTTTTTCG
>NZ_JHXQ01000020.1:0-32665 GCF_000621665.1 Allorhizobium undicola ORS 992 = ATCC 700741 | reverse complement strand
CTTTTCGGTCCGATGGCTTTTTTCGCGCATCGGATGGCCCGAAAACCGGAAACCACTTTTCGGTCCGATGGCTTTTTTCGCGCATCGGATGGCCCCAAAACCGGAAACCACTTTTCGGTCCGATGCGGGTCATGGCGATTTCGTCGAGGCCGTCGTCTTGGCGTCGGCGCCAGAGTCCTCGCGCACCGGCTTGATGCGGTCGCCGTCGCGCACGAATGCGCCTGCCTTGGCCACCACAAGTTCGCCTGCGGCAAGGCCGCTGGTAATCTGGATGAAGCCGTTTTCCTCGATGCCGGTCTGCACGGCCACCTGATGCACCACGCCATCGCGCACCACGCGCACGCTGGCGTCCTGCTTGCGGGTGGTGACGGCGGGCAGCGGCAGGGCAAGACCATTGACCTTGGAAAGGATGATCGACGCATTGCCATACATGCCCTGTCGGGCGGCATCATCGTCATCCAGCGCCACATGCACGGCACCCAGCCGTGTGGTGGCGTCGATAGCCGGTGAAATCAGCCGAACCTGACCGGAAACGGGCGTTGCACGGCCCGGAACGCTGACCTCCGCCTTCTGGCCCGGCTTCATTTTCACGATGTCATTTTCCGAAACATCGGCCACCAGTTCCAGCGCATTGTCTCGGATCAGCGTGAAAAGCGGCTGGCCGGATCCGGCGGCGATGGCGCCGATGCGCGCATTGCGGGCCGTGATCACGCCACCGAAGGGCGCCTTGACCTCGGTGCGGGTGAGTTTGAGGTCTATGTCGTCGATCTGGCTGTCCACGGCTTTCAGCTCGGCCTCGGCAATGGCAATGGCCTGACTGGCCGTGGCCACGCGGTTGCGGGCATTGATGGCGGAAGTTTCAAGCTGTTGCAGTTGCGAGGTGGAAATCGTGCCGCCGGTGACAAGCGCCTGACCGCGCTTCAATTGCCGCTCGGATTCCGCAGCACTGGCTTGCGCATCGGCAAGCTGGATGCGCCCTTGCGAAAGCGAGGCATCGCCGCGGGCCTTGTTGGCCAGAAGCTGGGCCTTTTGCAGTTTCAGCGTATTGTCGTCCAGCGTGGCCAGAACTTGGCCCGCGCTGACACGCGCGCCGACATCTGCCAGAAGATCGCGAACGGCAAGTCCATCGACCTGTGGTTGCACGTAAAGTTCTTCCACGGCGCGGATCGTGCCGCTGGCCACCACCCTTTCGGTCAGCTCGCGCTTGACGACCTCTGTGACGGTGATTGCCGGAAGCCGCGCATCGGCGGCCGGCTGCGTGTCCGCCGCTTGCACACTTGCCATGGAAAGGCAGAGCGCCATGGCCGTCATGGTGATGATCCTGTCAATCTTCACTCTTCTCCCCCTTCGGCCCGCACGCGGTGGCCGCTCCGACTTTTGACCCGCTGATGAGCGCGGATCGTTCTGTTTCTCTGCCCGGCGTTTTGCAAGGAAAACAGCCGTCTGGATCAGGCGTCGCAGCGTTGCTGCCGCGCCTGACAATTTTTCGGCGCCCCCGAACATACGGGAGCACACGATAATGTGATAACCGGTCAACACATGGGTGCGCCACAAGCCGGTTGCAATGGGCTGTGATCTTATTGCACGACGATCGCGGTTTCCAGCACGGCGTGAAGCAGCACGTCGCAGCCGGCGGCGGCCCATTCCGGCGAAATCTCCTCGGCCTCGTTATGCGAAATTCCCTCGACACAGGGGCAGAAAATCATGGTGGCGGGTGCCGCTTTCGCCGCCCAGCAGGCATCGTGGCCTGCACCGGACACCATATCGCGATGGCTATAGCCCAGTCTTTCCGCCGCCTCGCGGACGCGCCCTGTCAAGACCGGATCGAATGTCACCGGATCGAAATGGGCAATGGCTTCCACCGCGCAGTCCACGCCAAGTGCCGCGCAAATCTCCGTCGCCTGCGCTTCGATGCGGGCGCGCATCCGGTCCAGCTTTTCCTGCGAGGGGGTGCGAAGGTCGATGGTGAAGACCACGCTTCCCGGCAGCACATTGCGCGAATTGGGCGAGAAGAAGACCTGCCCGACGCCAGCCACCGCATCCGGCTGTTCGGCCATGGCCACCGACTGCACAAGTTCCACGATCCTGGCGAAGGCAAGGCCTGCATTGATCCGCCGCGCCATCGGCGTGGAGCCGGTATGGGCCTGCCTGCCCGTTAAGGTGAATTCCAGCCACCACAGGCCCTGGCAATGGGTGACAACGCCGATCTGCCGATTTTCCGCCTCCAGCACCGGACCCTGCTCGATGTGATATTCGAAATAGGCGTGCATCCTGCGCGCGCCAACCTCTTCCTCGCCCTGCCAGCCAATGCGCTGCAATTCCTCGCCGAAACTTTTGCCCTCCGGGTCCTTGCGGGAATAGGCGTAGTCCAGCGAATGCACGCCTGCAAACACGCCCGAGGCCAGCATGGCGGGCGCAAAACGGGCGCCTTCCTCATTGGTCCAGTTGGTGACAACGATGGGATGGCGGGTTTTCAGGCCGAGATCGTTCATTCTGCGCACCACTTCAAGCCCGGCAAGCACGCCGAGAACGCCATCGAACCGGCCGCCGGTGGGCTGGGTATCGAGATGCGAGCCGATATAAACGGGCAGGGCCTGCAGATCGGTGCCGGGCCGCGTCATGAACATCGTGCCCATCCGGTCCACGGCCATTGTCATGCCCGCTTCCTCGCACCAGCGCTGGAAGAGGCGGCGGCCCGCAGCATCGGCATCGGTCAGGGTCTGGCGGTTGTTGCCGCCCGCAACGCCCGGGCCGATCAGGGCCATGTCCATCAGGCTTTCCCACAGGCGCTGGCCATCGATGGTGAGATTGGCGCCGGGCCGGAGCGTCATGGTTCTGTCCTTTCGGGAGAAATGTCCATGAAAGCCGGATTCACATGCATTCCGCTCACTCCTTGTTTTGCCGCATGTTCCGATGCCGGACCGGAAACAGGCCCGCCCCAAGCCTTGGAAAGGGTCAGATTTCGCTTGCAGTTTTGCCGGGGTCATTGTCATGTGCCGGACATTGAACGTGCTTGACCGGCTGGTAAAGATTACAGTCTCTCCGGGCAGGCTCAAGGGCAAAATGCGGTTTTGCAGGCAAGATGAGACAAGGCGGGCGGCGTCCGCGAGCGGGCCGTTCAGCCTGCGGGAAGGGGGAGGTGAGGTCATGGCCATTGCGAGGGCGGCAAAGACCCAGCGGCGCACGCGCATTCAGGAGGAAAAGCAGGAGGTGATTCTGGAGGCGGCGCTGGAGGTGTTTTCCTCGCGCGGCTTTCTCGGGGCGACCATCGACCAGATTGCCGAGGTGGCGGGCATGTCCAAGCCCAATCTTCTTTACTATTTCCGCACCAAGGAGGCCATGCACAGGGCCTTGATGGACCGGCTGCTGACCAACTGGCTGGAGCCGCTGCGGGCCTTCGATGCCGTTGGCGATCCGGCCGAGGAAATTCGCGGCTATCTGCGGCGCAAGCTGGAAATGGCCCGCGACTTTCCGCGCGAGAGCCGGCTGTTCGCCAATGAGATCCTGCAAGGCGCGCCCAATATCGAAGATGTGCTGAAGGGTCCGCTGAAGACTTTGGTCGATGAAAAGGCCGAGGTCATTCGCAGCTGGATTGCCGCTGGCAAGCTGCGCGATTGCGACCCTCGCCATCTGATTTTCTCGATCTGGGCAACGACGCAGCATTATGCCGATTTCGATGTGCAGGTTCGCGCCGTGCTTGGGTCTGGCAGCCCCTGCGATAACCGTTTCGAGGAGGCGGCTGTCTTCCTGGAAGAGCTGTTTCTCGGCAGTCTCGTGCCGAAAACGCCCTGAACGATTCGCCCTGATGTCAGGCGATACTCCGATTTAAGGAATTATGCAGTAGAGCGCTTTTCGATCCGATTGAATGACATCGGCGCTCTGACGTTTCCTTTTGGAACCATAATCCTGTCGATCCTCGTTTCACTCCGGTCGGATCAAGCGATAATCCGGCCATCGCCTTGCCTGTGGCGTTCGGCCAGAAGCTGAAAGAGGTCGTCCGCGCTCATTGGCCTGGCCAGCGCATAGCCCTGCAAGGTCTGGCAGCCAAGATCGCGCAGGATTTCAGCGTGGCGCATGGTTTCCACCCCTTCCGCAACGATTTCGATGCCGAGCGCCCGGCCAATTTCGACCACCGAGCCGATCAGGCGGCGCAATTGCTTGCTGGTCGGCACTGGCAGGATCAGTTGCCGGTCGATTTTCAGGCGGCGGGGTGAAAGTTTCAGCAGGCTGAGAATCGACGAATAGCCGGTGCCGAAATCATCGATTTCCACGTCGATTCCCAGCGCCTTGATGCGGTTGATGGTGGTGGCGGCGGTTTCGTCGCGGTCATCGAAGGAAATCGATTCCAGGAGCTCGAAGGTGAGGCCGCCCGGCGGCAGCCTGAGATCCTGAAGACGGCTGATCAGGCTGGAATCGAACAGGCGCTGCGCGGAAATATTGACCGAAACATGCAGCGGCTGGAAACCAGCATCCTGCCAGCGCCGCGTTTCCCCCAGCGTCTGCTCCAGAATGGTCTTGTCGATCATCGCCACGACATTCAGGCTTTCGGCAACCGACAGGAACTCCGAAGGGGCAAGCAGGCCGCGTTCGGGATGACGCCAGCGCGCCAGCGCCTCCACGCCGACGATTTCCAGCGTGCGGGCATCGAATTGCGGCTGGTAATGGGCAATGAAATCCTGTGTTTCGAGCGAGCGCAATATGGCATCGCCGGTCTTCTTGGTGGCAAGAGTGGCGGTTTTCAGTTGCTCGTTGAAGACTTCCATGCGGTTCTTGCCGCGCCGCTTTGCCTCGTAAAGGGCAATATCGGCATTGACCAGCGTGCGCGCCATGCTGGATGCGGCATTGTCCACCGGCCTTGCCACGCCGATGCTGGCGCCGATGCGGCATTCCTGATCCATGCAGGTCAGGGGGCGGTTGATGGCGGCAATCAGCGCCTCTGCCAGCCTGCGGATGTCGCGCCGGTCGTTCTTGCAATCGACGACCAGCACGAATTCGTCGCCGCCGATCCGCGCGGCAATGTCTCCCGTTTCGATCATCGCCTGCACCTGGCTTGCCACATGTTTCAACATATCGTCGCCTGCGGCATGGCCAAGCGTGTCATTGATCTCCTTGAAGCGGTCGAGATCGATATGCAGCACGGCCATTTCCAGACAGCGCCCCTGCTGTTCCAGTGTCTGAAGCGCGGTATCGAGAAAGCGGCGATTGCCAAGCCCGGTCAGCGGATCGTGCAGCGAAGCGTGCTCCATGGCGCGGCGCGCATCCTCCAGCGCGCGGTTCTGCGCCTCCATATCCTGTTTGGCCCGGCTCAGGGCCTGCTGCAATTGCACGTCATCCGTGACGTTCCAGTGCACGCCCACCACCTTGCGCTTGGCCAGCGCATCGCGATAGGTGGTGCCAAAGGCCCGCAGATACCGCAATTCCCCATCCTTGCCGATGACCCTGAACTGGGCGGAGAAATTGCTCCGTCCGCGAACGGAAGACTTCAGCGCCTGGCGCAGATCCTCCACATCGTCGGGATGGATGGCGTTGACCCAATCCGCCAATCTGAGGTCGCGGCTTGCGTCGATGTCATAGAATTCCCGCATCCTGTCATCGAAATTGAGGGTTTCGGTTTCGGTATCCAGTTCCCAGACGCCGATCTTCGAAGCGCGAAGCGCAATATGCAGGCGCTTGGAAAGGGTGCGCAATTCCGCCCGCTGATGATTGAGAACGGCAATGTGGTCGTGCCGTTCGCGCAGCAGGCTCGCCACCCACAAGACCGGCGTGATGACCGCCATGGCCAGCAGCATCATGATGATGCGGTGGTGCCACAGATCGACCGGGGCGACTTGCCAACCGTTATGCGGGGCGGCGGCCAGCGTCCAGCTCTGGGCGCCGAAATTCACGTCCATGTTCACCGTCATGCCGCCGACGATGCCGGGATCGCCGAACACCATCTGGCCCTCGTTATCTCGCCCCGGCGAATAAAGGGCGATGTCGATGGGAATCTCCGAATCCAGCAGGCCGCTCGACCTGAAGAGTTCCTCGGCATCGACTGTTCCGATCAGGGTGGAATAGAAAGAGTGATCGTCGCGCGGTTCGTCGAGAATGAGCGGCTGGAAAATCCGGAAAACCCTCGCGCCTGACGGCGATAGCACCGGACCCGTAACCGTTGCCGTGCGCCGGGCCGTTGCCTTTTGCGCTTCTTTTTCCTCGGCCTCGTCGTAATAACCTTCGGGAAGCCCTTTTGGGGCCGGGGGAAATGTGAAGACGCCGACACTCGGCCCAACGAGAGAAAAGCTCTTCAATTGCGATGGCCCGGTCAGCAAAAGCTTGCTCAATTGCTCGAATCGGGCGCGACCGAGATTGTTTTCCGCCTCGGTATAGGCTGAAAGCGCCTGAACCAGCTTCATATTGGTGCGCAGATTGCCTTCAAGGCGCGCGCGCAGCGTGGCAAGACGCTCGCTCACGGTGGCGCGGCTGTCTTCCATGAAGCTGTGACGCTGCTGCTGGTCCACGTAAATGGTGGTGCCGAAAACCGCGGTACAGACAATGATGGCAGGCCAGTGAAAGGCAAGCCGCCGGTGCAGGCTGCTTGAAAATTCGACCATTGCCGAAAGGAGGCGGTGGAAAAACCGTCGCATCATGTCAACGCCCGCCGGAGTCAGCGGTGCATGATGCAAGGTTTTATGCCGTGCAGGCCTGCTTTCAGTTCCACTATAGTCATGTTCTGCCCCCCAAAGCCCGTCTGGACCGGACTGTCTAAATCGCTTCCCGTCTACGCAGTATATTTTACGATTATGCTTTGCCGATGCCCCAAATCCGGCAACCTTGCGTTCGGTTCCACGGCATCTCCTGCTATGGTGGAACGAGCGTTAACGATCTTACGCATATGCAAAAATATAAACAAATATATAAATTTTTTCTTTAGCAGGGCCGGTCCCCACGGCTTTACTGCATAATTCCTTAAATCGGAATCGATTTAAGGAATTATGCAGCAGATTTAAAGTGTTACAGCGTCCTTTGTGCGTTTGATAAAACGCACGGCGCTGTAACTGGGTGCATTTCTTTTTCCTTTTCTTTCTCCTTCCCCGAGAGCGCGGTCCAGACCGGGTTTTGCCCACGGTGTACGGGCGGCGTTAAAAACATGATGAAAAATGTCAGGTATATACTTTACTCTTTTTATCAGGTTTTGTAATGTCCGCGCAACAGAAGAGAGCCTGCCCCGGTAGGGGTGGGCGCGCATGAGGGCTGGCGCTGCCGCCGCGTATCTTTGAGGAACGGGACGACATGGCGAAAAACATGGGCAAAAAGAAAAAGCAGGCCGAGAAGAAGCCAGCGGAGATCGAGGCCCAGGAGGCAAAGGCATCTCAGGCGGAAATCCGCAGCTTTCTTTATGTGGGCGGGCGGGATTGCCAGGTGGCGCATCTGCGCCAGATTGCCACGAATTTCGGTGCGGAGTTGATCCATCACGATGGCGGCCTGCGGGAAGCGGTTTCGCGCATCGATACGGTGCTGCCATCGGTTGACTGCGTGTTCTGCCCCATCGACTGTATCAGTCACGATGCATGTCTGCGGGTAAAGAGCGGCTGCAAGAAATTCGGCAAGACGTTCATTCCGTTGCGCAATGGCTCGAAGTCCAGCCTGGAGCGCGCGCTCCAGACGCTGAACGAAAGGAATGACGGTCCATGACGGAAAAAGAGGGCCAGACGGCAAGGATTCTGCGGCTTCCCGGACTGCATGAGCGCGCGCCTTCGCGCAATGCCCTGCCGGTCTCGCGCATTCTGGCGGGTGTTTCGGCTGAAATCATTGCCTTTCCGGTCAAGCAACCGGAACAGGCCGATTTGCGCCGTCGCGGATAAATTTACAGCGCCGTGCGTTTTATCAAACGCACGAAGGACGCTGTAACACTTTAAATCTGCTGCATAATTTTCACTTTAAATCGATTCCGATTTAAGGAATTATGCAGTAATTTTCGCTTTAGGGTGACGCCAGAAAGGCGCCAGCCGCCACCACTATCCAGCCGAGCATCATGCAGATGCCGCCGCTGGGCGCTGCCATGGGAAACAGGCTGTGTCCTGTCCATTGCCTGACGACGAGATCTCCGCAAAAAAGCAACACGCCCACCGAGATGATCCATGCTGCGGCAAGGGCGGTCTTGAGGTGCTTTACGGCAAGGTAGAGGCCAAGCACCGAGGGCGCATGTGCCAGCGCGATGGCCGAAGCTGGCGCCAGAAGATTTGCGCCGCCGCTGACATGGGCGGCAGCCGCCGCAAGCCCGACGCCACAGGCCCCGAACAATCCGGCAAACAGCACGAGCAGGCGATGCGGCATTTTTGCCCCGATCATGGAATTAGTCCTTGTTCTGCATGTGAAAGGCCAGCTTTTCAATAGGCGCCCAGATGATGTCACGCAGCTTGGGATGCGCGATCGTTTCCTCCATGGCGCGGCGGAAGCAGTAAATCCATTCATCGCGTTCCTGTGGCCCGATCTCGGCCACGAAATGACGCCGGCGCAGCATGGGATGGCCGCGCTTCTCCATATAGATCGGCGGCCCGCCAAGATAGCCGGTGAGATATTCGTAAAACTTCTCTTCGCTCTCGCGCAGATCCGGTGGATGGATGGCCCGGCAGCGGGCGGCCTCGGGCAAACTGTCCATCAATGCGTAGAAACGCTGCGTCAGGGCGCGTACCGTGGCATCACCGCCAATGGCTTCATAAAGGGTTACTGTCTCGCTCATGATGATACTCTGCCGGTTTTCTTCGGGTGTACCGCAGGTCGCGCAAAAGTGTGAAGCGGTTTTGCGATAACGACCTGCGTCAAAAAAGCAGGTCGTTGAGCGAGGGCAGGGCCAGGGGCAGGGGCAGGGGCAGGGCGGAGGCGAGAGTGCCGCCTGCTCAGGCGGCGACCTGTTTGAAAAAGGCGATGCTGGCATCCACGGCGCCGGGAATGGCCGAGGTGTGATTGCCCTGAATGGTGTTGGCGGTCACGGTGATGGGCAGGCTGGAGGCGCGTTTCAGCAGCAGGGCAGTGCCATCTTCGAAATGCGTTTCCTCGGTGCCGTGCAGCAGCAGGGTCGGGGCTTTGAAACTGCCGGCATAGCAAAGGGCGCTTCGCACCTCGAACTCGCGCTTGTCCTGGTCGTCGAAGCGAATGTCTTCCGGATAGCGGCTGAAAAAGCGGAAGGCGTTGGGATTGCCGGAGATCGGCACGCTGGCGCGGAAGCGGTGGCTGCTCATGGAAGCGAGCATGGCCAGCACGCCGCCAACGCTGTGTCCGGCGAGGAAAATCCTTTCGCGATCGACGCCGGGCAGATGGACGAGGCGATCGGCTGCGGCCAGCACATCATCGACTTCATCGTAAAAACCGGAAAAGTTGCCGTTCTGCCCGTTTTCGCCGCGCATGGAGGGCATCATGACAATATAACCGGCATCTATATAGGCCTTGAGCGGGTGCCAGTGACCCGCCCCCATGGCATTGCCGCCGTGCAGGAAAAGAACGGCTGGCATCCGCTCGGCCTTGCGCTTGTAGGGCGAAAGCCACGCAGTCAGCGTAAGCTCTCCGTCACGGCCGGAGCGATAGAATATGCGCTCGGCCCCGGCTGGCGGGGTCAATGGCTCAAATTTATCGGGGGCCGGTCCTTTCTGCACCAGCCGCGTGCGAAAATGCTGACGCAGGGCGGCATAATCCTGATGATGCAATTTCGGCTCATCCGGCACGTCCAGGGCGGCGGCGTGGCGCGGCAGAAAGGGCAATGCGGCTGCGCCAACCGCGCATTGCAACAGGTGACGGCGAGGACGGGAGAACGGGCTTGGCGGCATTTTTCACCTGATTCGATTGGGATCCACCGCGGCGGGACAAAGCGGCTTGGAGATGATAACGACAGCACAATCTGGCCGAAATATGCCAAGCAGAATGCACCTTTACATCGGGCAAGCCAATACACATCATTTTGACGGCGCTCATCTGTTGAGGACTGCGCTTTCTCATGAGAAATGGGAGGATTTCCTGAAATCCGTGAAAACAAATCCATCAGCAGGCATGAGTGATTGCCGTTTGCAGGGCGAAAACCTCTGGAATGATGGCACACCATATTATACATCCGTATATGACACAGGCTGGCAGCAGAGGCAGCCGGCTGTAAGCGAGATGAGGATGAGATGAGCCGGACGCTGGAGCCAAAGGCTATAAAAGTAGAGCGGCCAGCTAAAACCTTGCGCGAACTGGCTCTCGACAAGGTACGTGACGCCATTGTCGAAGGTTATTTTCAGCCCGGAGACCGCCTTGTGGAGCGTGATCTCTGCGCGCAACTGGGGGTGAGCCGCACGATTGTCCGGGAGGTTTTGCGCCATCTCGAATCTGAAGGCCTGGTGTCAAATCAGCCGAACAAGGGGCCGATCGTTGCGGTACTGGATCTGGATGAGGCCCGGCAGATCTATGAGATTCGCGGCGCGCTGGAAGGTATGGCGGCCAGACTCTGTGCCGAGCAACGCGATCCCCACACGGTAAAAGCCCTTGAAGTTGCTCTTCATTCTATCCGCGAGAGCTATGCCGTCAAGGATATGCATGGCGTTCTCACCCATACCAATGCGTTCTATCAAACCATGTTCAGCAAGGTAAACCGGCACGTTGCCTGGGGCATCGTCAACCTGCTGACGGTCCGGATCAACCACTTGCGGGCCATGACGATCAAGACGCGCAATCGCGATAGCGAAGGTCCGCAGCAGATGGAGCGCATCGTTGAGGCCATCCGTCGCGGTGATGGAGAGGGCGCGTCCAAGGCGGCTCTTGACCATGTGGCGGCGGCCTGCGCCATAGCCGAGACCGTGCTGGCATCGCAAAAGGCCGAAAGCGAAGCCTGACATTCGGAAATGCTCTTGATGTCCAGGGGGATCTTTGAGGTCCGCTTGCTGGCGATATGCGCCTGATTGCATGTTGTTTTCTTTCTATGGCATTGAAAATATTGGTTTTTAATTATGGGTAGTGCTTTTTCGCATTCGCTGGATCCATGGTCGCTTGACACGATTATATTATGGCATACCATCACACAAAAGAAGTGAGGGAACCAGATGCCAATTCAGATCCGCAAGACATTGCTACAGGTGGAATCCACGCTGATCGAGGGGAGCAAGCTGGCGCCGCAACCTCTCAAGCTGTTTTCTGCTTTCGCTGTCGTGAAAAACCCCTGGGCTGGCCGCGGCTTCGTGGAAGACCTCAAGCCTGAAATTCACGCGGCTGCCCCCGTGCTTGGAGCGCTGCTGACGAAGATGATTATCGATGCCGTTGGCTCAGGCGATGCCGTGGAAGGCTACGGCAAAGTGGCCGTGGTTGGGCTGGATGGCGAGATCGAACATGCCTCCGGACTCATTCACACACTCCGCTTCGGCAATCATTACCGCTCGGCGGTTGGTGCGAAGTCCTATCTCGCTTTCACCAATACGCGCGGCCCGGCAAATTGCCCGATCATGATCCCGCTGATGGACAAGAACGACGAAGGCCGTCGTTCCCATTACCTCACCATTCAAACGGCTATCCCGGATGCGCCTGCGGCAGATGAAATCGTCGTCGGACTTGGCGCCTCCGTAGGCGGACGCCCGCACCATCGCATAGGTGATCGCTATCAGGATTTGCGCGATCTCGGGCAGGACGTTGCCAATCCGGCTGGCGTTTGAGGGGTGGAGGCGACGATGACAGTCTCCTCCATGTCCGATCCCGCAAAGCTGGCCGCCCCTTTCGATCGTTGCATTGCCCGGGACGGAACGGCCTTTCACGAAGTCGGAACAGGCGAGCCGCTCGTTCTCATTCACGGTGTCGGGATGCGGCTGGAAGCATGGGCGCCGCAGATCGAGGTATTGAGCAAGACCCATCGGGTTATTGCCGTTGACATGCCTGGGCACGGGCAGAGCGTGCCGCTTGCGCCTGGCAGCGGCCTGGAAGCCTTCGTGGCCTGGTTCGGCGGCTTTCTGGAGGTGATGCAGCTCAAGCACATCAATGTTGCGGGTCATTCCATGGGGGCGCTGGTGTCGGGCGGTGCTGCCGCAACCTTTCCGGCGCGCATCTGCCGGGTTGCTTTGCTGAATGGCGTTTACCGCCGTGACGCGGCTTCGCGAAACGCCGTTCAGGCGCGGGCGCTTTCCATAAAGGCGGCAGGCATAGACGTAGATGGTCCGGTTCAGCGCTGGTTCGACGATGACGAAGCAAGCCGCCTGCCGCGCAGCCTGACCCGATCCTGGCTGATGGCAATGGATCGGGACGCCTATGCCACGGCTTACGGCGCCTTTGCCGGAGGCGATGCGACCTATGCCGATGCCTGGCCGCAGGTAGCGTGCCCGGCGCTTTTCCTTACGGGCAGCGGCGATCCGAATTCCACGCCTGACATGGCGCGGCAAATGGCTGCCTGCGCGCCCAGAGGCGTTGCGCATATCATCGAGGGCCACCGCCACATGGTGAACCTGACGGCGCCTCAGACGGTGAACCGTTTGATGCTGGAATGGCTGGATATGAAGGAGACGGGTGCATGAGTGAAGGTTTCGATCCACGTGCGCTTCGCTCCGCCTTTGGATCCTTTGCCACCGGTGTCACGGTGGTGACATCCATGGGCGATGGTGCAAAGCCGCTGGGGTTCACGGCAAATTCCTTTGCTTCCGTTTCTCTGGATCCGCCGCTGCTGCTGGTCTGTCTTGCCCGCACCTCCCGCAATTTCCAGGCCATGACGACGGCAAAGGGCTTTGCCGTCAACATTCTGGCGGAAACGCAGGAGGCGATTTCCAACATTTTCGCACGCCCCTCGGAAGATCGCTTTGCCGGTATCGACTGGGCCATCGGTCCTTTCGGATCTCCTGTTCTGGGTGGCGCGGCGGCCTGGTTCGATTGCAGCCTTCACCAGGTGGTGGAGGCGGGGGATCATGTAATCCTGCTGGGCAAGGTCGAGGCCTTCGAGAATAGCGAAAGGAGTGGGCTGGGTTATGCGCGGGGCAAATATTTCATTCCGGCGCTTGCCGCCAAGGCCGTGAGTGCGGCAGCAGAGGGGCATTTGCACCTCAGCGCCATTATCGAGCGTCGTGGCGAAATCCTGCTGGCCGGGCAAGACGTGAAAAGCCTTCCGGGCTGCGATGCCGAGGCAGGCGACCCCCTGACTGCGCTTCACGGCGCGCTTGCAGAACTCACCGGGCTGCCGGTCAGCATCGGCTTCCTCTACTCGGTTTACGAAGACAAGACGAATGGCCGGCATCATGTGGTTTACCGGGCCACGGCGGAAGAGGGCGAGCCCCGCAACGGTTGCTTTGTCCCCCTCACGCAGGCTGGCGGCCAGGTTTTTGAAAGCGCGGCCACGGCCGAGATTATCAATCGCTTTGTCATGGAAAGTTCACTCGGTCATTTCGGCGTCTATGTTGGCGATGAAACGAGCGGACGTGTTCACTCCATCGCGCGGCACGCATAAAGGCATCCACGCACATGAAATTTTCTCTCTTTGTCCATATGGAAAGGCTGGATGCCAGCCAGACGCATAAGCAGCTTTACGACGAGTTCGTGCAATTGTGTGAAATCGCCGACCAGGCCGGAATGGTCGGGATCTGGACGGGCGAGCATCATGGAATGGATTTCACCATTGCGCCCAACCCGTTCGTCAATCTTGCCGATCTGGCGCGCCGCACGAAAAATGCGCGCCTGGGGGTCGGAACCGCCATTGCCCCTTTCTGGCATCCGATCAAGCTGGCCGGCGAAGCCGCAATGACGGATATCATCAGCGATGGCAGACTGGATCTCGGCATTGCACGCGGTGCCTATAATTTCGAATACGAACGTCTTCGTCCGGGCCTCGATGCCTGGACGGCAGGGCAGATGATGCGCGAACTCGTGCCTGCCGTGAAAGGCATATGGGCGGGCGATTACGCCCATGACGGCGCGTTCTGGACTTTCCCTGCCACGACATCGGCGCCCAGGCCATTGCAGAAGGACATCCCCATCTGGATTGCCGCGCGCGATCCGAACTCCCACGAATTTGCGGTGTCGAATGGCTGCAACGTGCAGGTGACACCGCTTTGGAACGGTTTTGCCGAAGTGGAAAGCCTGATGGATCGGTTCAATGCGGCCTGTGAAAAGGCTCCGCAGGTGCCGCGTCCCAGAATAATGCTGTTGCAGCATACCTATGTGGCTTCAGATGCCGCGGACGTAGAGTTGGCAGCGAAGGAAATCAGCATCTATTACAATTACTTCTTTGCGTGGTTCAAAAACGAGCGTCCCATCCGGCAGGGCCTGATAGAGCGGTTGAGCGAAGCCGAAATCGCCGCCAACGCCAATCTTTCGCCCGAAGTCATGAAGGCCAACCTGCCCATCGGCACGGCCGATGATGTGATCGCAACGCTCAAGACCTATGAGGCGCTGGGCTATGACGAATATTCGTTCTGGATCGACACAGGCATGAGTTTCGAGCGAAAGAAGGCTTCGCTGGAACGCTTCATTCGCGATGTCATGCCGGCTTTCGAGGGGTAGTGCTCATGCAGCGTTTCCAGCTCTACGTGGACGGACAATTCCAGGATGGCGAGGGCTGGTTCGAGAGCCTCGATCCGGCGACGGGTAAAGCCTGGGCGCATATGCCCGAAGCACGCGAAGCGACGATCGATCGTGCCGTCAAGGCCGCACACCGGGCGCTCAACGAGGGTCCATGGGCAAAGATGACGGCCAGCCAGCGCGGGCAACTCCTGTACAAGCTTGCCGATCTGATTGCCGCCAATGCCTCGGTTCTTGCGGAGCTGGAAAGCCGGGATACTGGCAAGATCATCCGCGAGACCTCCTCGCAGATCGCTTACGTCGCCAATTACTATCGCTATTATGCGGGCATGGCCGACAAGATCGAAGGATCTTTCCTGCCCATCGACAAGCCTGACATGGATGTCTGGCTCAGGCGCGAGCCCGTTGGCGTGGTCGCCATGGTCGTACCCTGGAACAGCCAGCTGTTTCTATCGGCCGTCAAGATTGGACCGGCCCTTGCTGCCGGTTGCACTCTCGTCCTGAAGGCGTCCGAGGATGGTCCCGCGCCGCTTCTGGAATTTGCCCGGCTGGTGCATGAGGCGGGCTTCCCGCCCGGTGTCGTCAATATCGTCACCGGCTTTGGAGCGACCTGCGGCGCCGTCCTTACCAGCCATCCGGATGTGGCGCATATCGCGTTTACGGGCGGTCCGGATTCGGCCCGTCACGTGGTTCGTAACGCGGCGGAAAATCTTGCCTCCACCTCCCTGGAACTGGGTGGCAAGTCTCCCTTCGTGGTGTTTGCCGATGCGAATATCGAGAGCGCCGTCAATGCGCAGGTTGCCGGCATCTTCGCGGCCACAGGCCAGTCCTGTGTTGCTGGATCACGGCTGATCATCGAGCGCTCTGTCAAGGACGGGTTTCTCGCCCGCCTGAAAGCAAAGGCGGAGGCGATCCGCATAGGCAGCCCGCTGGATATGGCAACGGAAGTGGGGCCGCTGGCGACACGCCGCCAGCTCGATCATGTCGTGCGTCTGGTCGATGCTGCGGTTTCTGCCGGTGCAAGCGTGATAACCGGTGGGATTTGTCCGCAGGGTCCAGGCAATTTCTATCCGGCGACGATACTGGATTGCGACGGTATCGCCTCACCCTCGCTGGAGCAGGAATTCTTCGGGCCGGTCCTTTCGGTCGTTTCTTTCGAAACGGAAGAGGAGGCCGTGCGCATCGCCAACGCAACACGTTTCGGCCTCGCCTCCGGCGTCTTCACGAATAACCTCGCGCGCGGCCACCGCATGAGCCGCGCCATCCGGGCGGGCGTTGTCTGGATCAATACCTATCGGGCCGTTTCGCCGATAGCGCCCTTTGGCGGTTTCGGACTGTCCGGCCACGGCCGCGAAGGCGGCATGGCGGCGGTGCTCGATTATACCCGGACAAAAACCGTCTGGCTGAATACGTCAGATGCGCCTTTCCCCGACCCCTTCGTGATGCGGTGACGTGATGTTTTATGAAATCCGCACTTACCGGCTGAAGAATGGTGCGATCCCCGGCTATCTCAAGGCTGTCGGCGAGGAGGGCATCGCAATCCAGAAAGAACATCTTGGCCATCTCGTCGGCTATTATTTTTCCGAGATCGGGCCGATCAACGAGATCGTTCACATCTGGGCGTTTGCGAGCCTCGATGACCGGGAGGCACGGCGCGCCAGACTGGCTGCCGATCCGCGTTGGCAGGCCTTTCTGCCAAGGATCCGTGACCTGATAGAACTTGCCGAAAACAAGATCATGAAGCCCGCCCCTTTCCTGAAAGAAGCGTTGGGGGGCCATTGAACCTGCCGGCAGCCGGAGCGAGAAACCCGCAAGAGGTTTGCCGGATGCCTTTGAAATGCGCAAGCCAATAGAAGCGTTATCAAGAAAACAAGGGAACAGAACATGAAAGCCAAAACTGTCATAGCCTCGCTCGCCGTGTTTCTGGGGGTTTCCGGAACGAGCTTTGCCGCCGATCTCGTCTTCACCAGTTGGGGGGGCACCACGCAGGACGTGCAGAAAAGCGCCTGGGCAGACAAGTTCTCCGCCACGTCAGGCATCAAGGTTCTGCAAGATGGCCCGACCGACTACGGCAAGATCAAAGCCATGGTCGAGGCGAAAGCCGTGACCTGGGACGTCGTGGATGTCGAGGGCGACTACGCCATCCAGGCTGGCGAAAAGGGGCTGTTGGAAAAGCTGGACTTTTCCCTTATCGACAAGAGCGCGCTCGATCCGCGCTTTGTCACCGATTATTCGGTCGGCTCCTTCTATTATTCTTTCGTGATCGGCTGCAACAAGGATGTCGTCTCCACCTGCCCGACCAGCTGGGCCGACCTCTTCGACACGAGGAAGTTTCCGGGCAAGCGCACCTTTTACAAGTGGTCGGCGCCCGGCGTGATCGAAGCAGCGCTCCTTGCCGATGGCGTGACCGCCGACAAGCTCTATCCGCTCGATCTCGACCGCGCCTTCAAGAAACTGGATACGATCAAGAAGGACATCGTCTGGTGGTCGGGTGGGGCGCAGTCGCAGCAATTGCTGGCCTCGGGGGAAACGCCCTTTGGCTCGTTCTGGAATGGCCGGTTGACGGCGCTTGCGGCAACCGGCGTCAATGTGCAGACGTCCTGGGCGCAGAACATCACCGCCGCAGACGCGCTGGTCGTGCCGAAGGGCACGAAAAACAAGGAGGCGGCAATGAAATTCATTGCCTTTGCCGCTTCGCCAGAGGGCCAGGCGGAGATGGCGGCCGGCACGGGCTATGCGCCAACCAATACCAAATCGCCTGCGCTAATGGATCCAGCCATCGCCAAGACCCTGCCGGATCGCCAGACTGCCTCGCAGGTCAATGCCGACATGGCCTATTGGGCCAAACATCGCGATGAAATCGGCGAGCGCTGGTATGCCTGGCAGGCCAAATAACGCCAATGCGCAAAGGTGTTCACCCATCTTGCCATGAAGGCATTTCCATCATCCCGAAGGCGTGTTTCGCTTGAAGCGCGTTTCGATCCGGCTGAAACAGATCGGCAACCGAACCTTCTTTATTGAAGCACGATCTTGTCGAACCCTGTTTCATCCCGAACCGATCAGGGTGCAATTTTAGACGTGTTACCGCGCTCTATGGGCGTTTGATAAAACGCCCGGCGCTGTAAGATAATTCAAAACGGAAAACCAAGGGTCATTTTCGATGGCCCCTGGTTTGAACCGGCCATGCCGCATCATGCAGAAACGAAAGGGGGGCGAACCTCGGGTTTCGGCATGTCGTATCGGTACGAGCGGATCGTTACAGCGCCGTGCGTTTTATCAAACGTACAAAGGACGCTGTAACACTTTAAATCTGCTGCATAATTTTCACCTTAAATCGATTCCGATTTAAGGAACTATGCAGTAGCCTTCCCTTGAAACTGGAGAGCCGGAGTGTCGGTGATGGTTGCCTTGATGGAAAAGCAACAGGATAAGGCGGTGCGTCGAAAAACGCGGGCACTGACGGCGGGTCTTTTACCGACGCTTCCCGCCTTTCTTCTCGTCCTTGTCTTCTTCGTGCTGCCCGTCGTGGCGCTTCTGACCCGCAGTTTCACCGAGCCTGAAACCGGACTGCAAAATTATGCCGCGCTCCTGGGAAGCTCCACCTATCTCAAGATCTTCTTCAATACTTTCTTCGTGTCGGCGCTGGTCACGGTGATCGCGTTGCTTGTCGGCTTTCCCGTTGCCTGGGCGCTGGCCATCATGCCGAAAAGGGCGGCCAATATCGTTTTCGGCATCGTGCTCTTGTCCATGTGGACCAATCTCCTGGCGCGGACCTATGCCTGGATGGTGCTGTTGCAGCGCACTGGCGTCATCAACAAGGCGCTGATAGGCATGGGCCTTATCGACACGCCGCTGGTCATGGTCAATAACCTGGTCGGTGTCACGATCGGCATGACCTATATCATGCTGCCCTTCATCGTCATTCCGCTCTATGGCGTCATCCGCAAGATCGACCCGATGCTGCTGCAAGCGGCGGCCCTTTGCGGGGCAACGCGCTGGCAGGCATTCAGGCAGGTGTTGGTGCCGCTTGCATTGCCCGGCGTCGTTTCCGGTGGGCTGATGGTCTTCGTGATGTCGCTTGGATATTTCGTCACGCCCGCGCTGTTGGGGGGCACGGCAAACATGATGCTGGCGGAATTGATTGCCCAGTTCGTCCAGTCGCTGGTCAACTGGGGCATGGGTGGTGCAGCGGCGCTCGTGCTGCTCGCCGTGACGCTCAGCCTTTACGCCTTGCAGCTTCGTCTCTTCGGTGCGGCCGGAAACGGGAGGAGTTGAGATGCTTTTGAACTTCAATACGCTGGGCAGCTGGAAGTGGTTGCTGATTGGCATCACCACCTTGACCTCGGCCTTCCTGCTGCTGCCGATCCTTTTCATTGCGGCACTTTCCTTCGGGTCTTCGCAATGGCTGATCTTTCCACCGCCAGCCTGGACCACGAAATGGTACGCTGCGCTGTTTTCCGATCCGCGATGGCTGGAATCGGCCTGGACCAGCTTTCGTATCGCGGTCATCGTTACGGTGCTTTCCGTCCTGATCGGCCTTGTCGCGTCCTTCGGCCTGGTGAGGGGCAGCTTCATCGGCCGCAACACGCTGCGCGCCCTGTTCATGACGCCGATGATCCTGCCAGTGGTGGTGCTGGCGGTCGCGCTCTATGCCTTTTTCCTGAAGCTCGGGCTTGCCGGAACGACGTTCGGCTTCGTCATCGCGCATCTGATCGTCGCCCTGCCATTTTCCATTCTCGCCCTGACCGGCGCACTCGAAGGTTTCGACAAGTCGATCGAGGATGCAGCCGTTCTCTGTGGTGCATCACCGCTTCAGGCGCGCATCCGCATCACCTTGCCCTGTATCAGCCATGGCATTTTTTCTGCCGCCATCTTCTCCTTCCTCACATCCTGGGATGAGGTGGTTCTGGCGATTTTCATGGCAAGCCCCACGCTGCAAACGCTGCCGGTGAAGATCTGGTCAACGCTTCGTCAGGACCTGACGCCCGTCATTGCAGCCGCATCGACGCTGCTCATCCTCATCACGCTGCTTTTGATGCTTCTGGCCGCCGCGCTGGAGCGTTTCATTGCCTCACGCAAACAGTGAAAGACGCCAACGAGCTGTTTTGAGGCGTTTTCGCGCGGAAGGCCGGGTTCCGCCCTTTCGGAAAATCTACCAGGAAAAGGAATGAAGGAATGACGCCGTTTCTTGAAATCCGCAACATTCGCAAGGAATATGGCCCGGTCGTGGCTGTTCACGACGTGACGCTGAATGTCGGACGCGGCGAGTTCATGACCTTTCTAGGACCGTCCGGTTCGGGAAAGAGCACGACGCTCTACATCCTTGCCGGGTTTGATCAGCCGACCCGCGGCGATATTCTGCTGGAAGGAAAAACGCTTCTCGAAACCCCTTCCCATCGACGCAATATCGGTATGGTCTTCCAGCGTTACACGCTGTTTCCGCACCTCTCCGTGGGCGAGAACATCGCCTTTCCCTTGAAGGTAAGGGGCTGGCAGAAAGCCGATATTACGGCGCGCGTGCGCAAAATGCTATCGCTCGTGCGGCTGGACGGCTTTGAGGATCGCAAGCCCGCCCGGATGTCCGGCGGCCAGCAGCAGCGGGTGGCGCTTGCCCGCGCGCTGGCCTATGATCCACCGGTTCTTCTGATGGACGAGCCGCTATCGGCACTGGACAAGAAGCTGCGGGAGGAAATCCAGTTCGAAATCCGTCGCATTCACCAGCAGACGGAGGTCACGATCCTCTACGTGACGCATGACCAGGAAGAGGCGCTGCGCCTTTCCGATCGGATTTCGGTATTCTCGAAAGGCGTCATAGACCAGATCGGCACGGGCGAGCAGCTCTATTCCAATCCCTCCACGCGGTTCGTGGCGGAATTCATCGGCGACAGCGACTTCATTCCCTGCGAGGTGGTGACGTCCCGCCATGGCAAGGCCGACATATCCGTCGGTCGGGATCTGATCGTGCCGGATGTGCCGTTGCATGGCGTCGGCGCGGAGCGTAGCGCGGCGCAACTGATGCTGCGTCCGGAGCGGATTTCCCTCTCACGGCAGAAGCGCGAACAGGCCCTGGCGGCCACGGTTGAAGACATCACCTTCCTCGGCAACAATATCCATGTTGCGACACGGCTGGCCGGAGACACGCCTGTTTCGGTCCGGGTGCCTTTCGGCAGCGAGGTGATGTCGGGGATCGAACGCGGAATGCCTGTGTGGCTGTGCTTCGAAGCGGGTGCAGCGCATGTGTTCGCAAGCTGAGTGAAAGGCGCGCCTTGGGCGCGAGCGGCTTCTTGCGCCCGCGCTCGACAGGATTATGCTTCAAAAAGAAAAGCGCATCAGCGCTTTCAAGGGATCAGCTGAATTCCAGGCTCATCTGGTCGAGATCGTGCCAAAGGCTTTCGGCAAAGCTGCGCAGCACCATAAGTTCGATGGCATCCTTTTCCACACATGTGACATGCGCGCCGATATGGCCGATCAGTGTCGGGGCGGATGCGCCGACCGGAAAGACCCGTGGATCGAGATCGAGGGCGGTGCCCTTGGCCAGAACGCGCCTTGCGTTGAAGCCGCGCAGCAAAATCCGGACGCGCCCGTGGCTCTGGTCCACAATGTCGGCTTTTGACTTGAGGCGAAGCGCAAGGGCTTGCATTTCATCTTCTGGCAGCGGGTCGGAACCGACTGCGAACCACTGACCGGGAGAGAAGCTGCGCAGAGAAAGCCCTGATGGCAGGACGTCCTCCGTCACGACAGCCACGGCGTCCGGTGCGTAGCGACCGAGCAATTGCAGGACGGTTCCTGTCCGCAAGGCTTCGATTTCGACGCCATGACGGTTGAGGCTCTGCTTTTGTGACAGTGCCGGGCGGGGAATGATCTGAAATTCCGTCATGCTCGCTCTTCCTCAGCGCTTCAGCTTTTCATGGGCGGGATCGACGAAAACCGGGCTGACCAGCTGTCCCTCTGCATATTCATTGCGCAGTGCGTTCCAGATCTGCACCTTCTCGCCATGTCGCGATGCGCCACCCTTGACGAGCGCCAGCCCGATGGTGGAGCCCAGATGCGGCGAGAAGCAGGAAGACGTGATATAACCCTGATCGTTTTCCAGCGACGCGGCGGCATCCTTATTCAGGATATGCGAACCGGTGCGGAAGCTGTTGGCCGGATCGACCGGCAGCACGCCAACCAGTTGCGGGCGCTCCGGATCCCTCAATCCTTCGCGTGACAGCATATGCTTGCCGATGAAGTCCGGTTTTGCCTGCGACACCATCTTGCCGAAGCCGAGATCGGCGGGCACCACGGTGCCGTTGATTTCGTTATGGGTCACATGGCCCTTCTCGATGCGCAGCACGGAAAGCGCCTCGATGCCATAGGGCATCAACCCATGCGGCTTGCCTCTTTCCATCAGGGCGTCAGCAGTCGCCTCCCCGAAATCAGCGGGTACGGCCAGTTCATAGGCCAGTTCGCCGGAGAAGGAGATGCGAAATAGCCGCCCCTTCAGCCGTCCGCCGAAAAGGGAGACTTCCTTTGCCCCAAGGTAAGAAAACGCATCGTTGGAAATGTCCTCATCGACGATCTCCTGCATGATGGCGCGGGAATTTGGACCCGCTAATGCCATCTGTGCCCATTGATCGGTCACGGAAGCAAGCCGCACGTCCAGTTCCGGCCACAGAGCCTGTGCGCAGAATTCCAGATGGTTCATCACGCCAGCCGCATAGGCTGTGGTGGTGGTCATGAAATAACAATCTTCGCTGAGGCGGCTCGTTGTGCCGTCATCATAGATGAAACCGTCGTCCCGCAGCATCAGGCCATATCGCGCCTTGCCGACCGGCAGTTTCAGGAAGGCGTTGCAATAAACCCGATCCAGAAACTCCGCAGCATCCGCGCCGGATATTTCGATCTTGCCCAGCATCGAGACATCGCAGATCCCGGCATTGCGGCGGACATTCTTCACCTCCCGATCCACGCTTTCACGCCAGCCGGTTTCGCCGGGCCGCGCAAACCAGGCCGAGCGATACCACAGGCCCGTCTCCACGAAGGTTGCGCCATTTTTCGCCGCCCAGTCATGCAGGGGCGATTTGCGCACCGGCTGGAAATGCTTGCCATGCGAGGTTCCCGCCAGGACCCCGAAGGATACGGGTGTGTAAAAGGGCCGGAAGGTTGTGGTGCCGACCTCGGCAGGGGAGAGATGACGGGCTTCGGCCAAGAGGCCGATGGCATTGACATTGGAAAGCTTGCCCTGATCGGTCGCCATGCCGTTGGTGGTGTAGCGCTTGGCCAGTTCCACATGGCCATAGCCTTCCTGCACGGCAAGGCCGAGATCGGAGCGGGCGACGTCATTCTGGAAGTCCACGAAGGCTTTTGTTTTGACGCCGGGAATTGTGAAGAGCGGCTTGGCAGGATGCGCCGGATAGGCTTGCTCGATGATCGGGCTTGCCAATGCCGGAGAAGAAAAGCCAAGCCGCGCCAGCACCTCTTGCGCGCTTTCAACCCCGGAGGCCATCGCCGCCGCCAGCGCGCATTCTCCTTTCACCGCACCGGCCAGCGTCAGGCCCTTCAGGCCGGCGGGGGCGAGAAAGGCACCATGTTCATCCGACCAGACCGGCTTGCCGCCGCGATGGCAGGCGAGATGAATGATGGGCGAGAAACCGCCCGACACTGCCAGCGCATCGACCTCCAGCCGCTCGGTCTGCCCCTCGCGCCAAAGGTCGATGCCCGTCAGCGCCTTGCCGCCATAGGCATCGGAGACGAAGCCGCCGCGCACCAGCCGCGCCTTGCCTGCCCATGGGGTCGCCGCCTCGCGGCGGCTGTCGATCAGCGCCGCCACCTCAAGGCCTGCGGCTTCGAGATCGGCGGCAAGGGCATAGCCGCTGTCATTACTGGTGAAAATTGCGGTTTTCCTGCCCGGTGCCACGCCAAACTGGTTGAGATAGCTGCGCATGGCACCCGCCATCATGACGCCTGGAATATCATTGCCGCCAAAGACCAGCGGGCGCTCTTCCGCGCCGGTTGCGAGAATGGCTTGCCGCGCAATGATCCGCCACAGGCGCTCGACCGGGCGATGGGCGGCGGTAAGGGCCACATGCTTCTGCACCCGCTCCACCACGCCAAAGACATTGCCATCATACCAGCCAAAGGCGGTGGCGCGGGGGAGAACCTCCACATTCGGCAGACTTTCCAGTTCTGCATTCGCCTCCAATACCCAGTCGGAGGCGGCTTTTCCGTCAATCAGCGCCGTTTCAGCCAGCAAGCCGCCGCCGAGACGGGCATTCTCGTCCACCAGCATCACCCGCGCACCGGCGCGGCCTGCGGTGAGTGCGGCTGCAAGGCCGGCAATGCCGCCGCCAATCACCAGCAGATCGCAATGCGCCCAGCATTTCTCGTAGGCGTCCGGATCGGCCTCGTGGCTTGCCTTGCCCAGCCCTGCTGCCTTGCGGATGAAGGGTTCGTAGAGCTTTTCCCAGAGCTTTCCCGGCCACATGAAGGTCTTGTAGTAAAAGCCAGCGCTCAGAAAAGGCGAGAGCAGGCCGTTCACTGCGCCGATGTCGCGCTCGAGACTTGGCCAGCGGTTCTGGCTTTGCGCTTCCAGCCCTTCGTAAAGTTCCTGCATGGTGGCGCGGGTGTTGGGTTCGGAGCGGCCCCCACAGCCAATCGTGACAAGTGCATTGGGTTCGGCAGCCCCTGCTGTGAGAATGCCGCGCGGGCGGTGATATTTGAAGCTGCGGCCCACCAGTTGCACGCCATTGGCCAGAAGCGCCGAGGCCAGCGTGTCGCCTGAGGCGCCCCGGTACTTTTTGCCGTCAAAGGTGAAATTCACCACCTTGCTTCGGTCGATCAGGCCACCTTTGGATAGACGGGAAGAGGTCATTCTGCGGCCTCCTTTTGGGCGGCATCGCGTGCGCCATGCACCTCATGGCTTGCCGTGTCGCGGCTCACCACCAGCCAGCGGCGGCAGCCGGATGTATGGTGCCAATATTCCTCGTAGGCGCCACGCGGGTTGTCGCGCAGATAAACATGGTCGAACCAGACGTCCGGCCCGGCCTGAGGATCGGGCCGTGACAGCGCCGCGCCCTTGACGGTGAATTCTTCCCTCGGCCGCAGGCCGCAATGGGGGCAGGGGATAAGACTTGCCATTGAGTTTTGACCCTAAGATTTCTCAGGCATTTCCGGACGCAAAACCGCTGCACGGTTTTGCTGCAAATGCGCTAATGAAGATTCGGCTGGGCACCCTGGCCCTTTTCGTCGATCACGTATCCGCGCGCGAAGCGATCCAGCCGGAAGGCACGGGCGGTCTCATGCGGTTCGCCCCTGGCGATCAGGTGGGCAAAGCAATAGCCGGAGGCGGGCGTGGCTTTGAAGCCGCCATAGCACCAGCCGGAATTGAGATAGAGATTGTCGAGATGCACCTTGTCGATGATCGGCGATCCATCCATCGACATGTCCATCACCCCGCCCCAGGATCGCAGCACCCGGATGCGCGACAGGGCCGGGATCATGGCCTTGCCAGCCTCTGCCACATGTTCGACGGTGGCAAGATTTCCGCGCTGGGCATAAGAGTTATAGCCATCGATGTCGCCGCCGAACACGAGACCGCCCTTATCGGACTGGGACACATAGAAATGCCCTGCACCGAAGGTGACGACCCCATCGATGAACGGCTTCAGCCCCTCGGAGACAAAGGCCTGAAGAACGTGGCTTTCCATGGGCAGCTTCAGCCCGGCCATCTGTGCGACCTGCGAAGAATTTCCGGCCGCCGCCAAGGCCAGCTTACCGCAGCCGATGAAGCCGCGTGTCGTTTCCACGCCAGTTGCCTTGCCGTTTTCACGGCGAATGCCTGTCACCTCGCAATTCTGGATAATGTCAACTCCGCGGCTATCGGCGCCGCGCGCATAGCCCCAGGCCACGGCATCATGGCGCACTGTGCCGCCGCGCCGTTGCAACAGGCCGCCCTGAATGGGGAAACGGGCGTTTTCGTAATCGAAGAAGGGCAGCATGGCCTGCACCTCAGCCCTGTCCAGCAGTTCTGCATCCACGCCATGCAGACGCATGGCATTGCCGCGCCGGGTGTAGGCATCCCGCTGCGCATCGGAATGGTAAAGGTTCAGCACGCCGCGCTGGGAAACCATGGCGTTGAAATTGAAATCCTGTTCCAATCCTTCCCAGAGTTTCATGGAGAATTCGTAGAACGGATTATTGCCCGGCAGGAGGTAGTTGGAGCGGATGATGGTGGTGTTGCGTCCGACATTGCCTGACCCGACATAGCCCTTTTCCAGCACGGCAATGTTTTCGATGCCGAAGACCCTGGAGAGATAATAGGCTGTCGCCAACCCATGCCCACCGCCCCCGACAATCACCACGTCATAATGCGGTTTCGGCTCCGGCTGCCGCCAATGGGCGGACCAGTGACGATTGCCGCGAAGGCCGTTCAGAAGAATGGAAAGAGCGGAAAAGCGCATCGCCTCGGTCTCTTGTCATGAAGATGCGGAGAGACTGTTACAGTTTGGAGAAATGGAATTGCATGAATGAGACATTCAGAGATAAAATCGAGACATGTCACACGTCTCTTCCGCCACCCAGACCATCGGCTTTCTACTGACGCCGAATTTTGCGCTGATGTCCTATGCCTCGGCGACCGAGCCGCTGCGGGCCGCCAATCTTCTGGCGCAGAGCCCGCTTTACGAGGTGGTGCCGCTTTCGGTGGATGGGGCGCCGGTGGTGGCGTCCTGCGGTCTGGCCGTGCCGTGCAGAACGCTTGCGGACGTACCATATCCCCTCCACACCCTCTTCGTCGTGGCCGGCGGCAATCCCTCTGACTGGCACTCTGTCGCCGCCGCCTATCCGCATGTGCGGCGGCTTTCACGGCAGGGGGTGCGGCTTGGCGGGATTTCGGGCGGTTCCTATCTGCTCGCGCAGGCGGGATTGCTGGACCATCATGCCTTCACCATCCACTGGGAATATGCCGCAGCCTTGGCGGAAGCCTTTCCCGAGCGGCAGCCGAAACAGGCCCGTTATGTGCTGGACGGCGAGCGGATCACCTGCGGTGGCGGGGTGGCGGCGCTGGATATGATGCACGCGCTGATTGCCGAACGCCTGGGCGCCGCCTTTGCCACACGGGTGGTGGACTGGTACCTGCATACGGCAGTCGCCGAGCCTGAAGGCCCGCAGCGCAGCGCCAGCCAGGACCGTTTCGGCACGCGGCATCCCGCACTGGTGGCTGTGCTGGAGGCCATGGAAAGCACTATTGAGAACCCGCTTTCCCGGCAGGCCATGGCGCGGCTGGCCGCTGTTACACCCCGCCATCTGGACCGGTTGTTCGCCAGCGAACTCGCCACGACATTTCTGGAGCGTTACCGCGCCATTCGCCTGACCCATGCCCGCAAGCTGCTGGAGCAAAGCCCCCTGTCGGTTTCCGAGATTGCCTTTGCTACCGGCTTTTCCAGCAGCTCGCATTTTTCGCGGGCCTTCCGTGCGCATTTTGGAATGCAGCCGAAATCGATTAGAAAGTCGTAAGTTCAGAATCAGGTGGAAGCTAGAATGGTCAAGGACAGCAAGTCGGAGCGCGCCGCGAAACTGGCGCTGGCGCAAGACCCACATGCGGTCCGCGAGCCACGCGCCAACAATCTGGAAATGGCGATCGGCCACGAGGTGCGCACCTTCCGAAAGAAACTCGGCCTGACGGTGGCCGATGTGGCCGCTGCCACCGGCATGTCGGTGGGCATGTTGTCGAAGATCGAAAATGGCAATATCTCCGCCTCGCTTGGAACGTTGCAATCGCTTTCCACAGCACTTGGCGTGCCGATTACCGCTTTCTTCAAGGGCTATGAGGAACCACGCAGCGCAAGCTTCGTAAAGGCCGGCGAGGGCGTGCATCTGGAACGGCGTGGCACCCGTGCCGGGCATCATTACAGTCTGCTGGGCCATATCGAAAACAACACATCCGGCGTGACCGTGGAGCCCTATCTTATCTCGCTGAACACCGAGTCCGATGTGTTTCCGACCTTCCAGCACGAGGGGATGGAGTTTCTCTACATGCTGGAAGGCGAGGTGGTCTATCGCCATGGGGAGAAACTTTATCCGATGCAGCCGGGCGACAGCCTGTTTTTCGATGCCGACGCGCCGCACGGACCGGAGCAGCTGGTGAAATTACCCGCCCGCTACCTGTCGATCATTTCATACCCGCAACAGAAATAGTTGCCTAAGAGGAAAAAAATATTCCTGAGGGTTGATTTAGCGTTTTGCCGGTGATAGCCATATCTCCATCGAGAAACGGAGATGGCGGCCATGTGCGGCATTGTTGGATTGTTCCTGAAGGACAAGAGTCTCGAACCTCAGCTAGGCAATCTGTTGTCCGATATGCTGATCACCATGACGGATCGCGGACCCGATTCCGCCGGCATCGCCATTTATGGCGGCGCGGGGTCCGGCAAGGGCAAGGTGACGGTTCAGTCCGCCACGCCGCAGGCGGATTTCGCAGGGCTGGAAGAGGCGCTGGCCAAGGCCGGTTTTGCCGCCTCCGTCACGGTGAAAAGCACCCATGCGGTCATCGAAGTGGCGTCCGACAAGGTGGCCGGAGTGCGCGAAGCGCTGGCTGGTATCCGCCCCTCCATCCGTATCATGGGGGCTGGTGAAAGCGTCGAGATTTTCAAGGAAATCGGTCTGCCGAAGGATGTCGTTGCGCGTTTCGGTGTCCGCACCATGGGCGGCACGCACGGCATCGGCCATACCCGCATGGCAACGGAAAGTGCCGTCACCACGCTGGGCGCTCATCCCTTTTCCACTGGCCCCGACCAGTGCCTGGTGCATAACGGCTCGCTCTCCAACCACAACAATCTGCGCCGTGAGCTGATCCGCCAGGGAATGCAATTCGAGACCCAGAACGATTCTGAAGTGGCCGCCGCTTATCTCACCTCGGAAATGGAGAAGGGGAAGGATCTGGGCGAGGCGCTGACCGGCGCGCTTTCCGACCTTGATGGCTTCTTTACCTTCGTTGTCGGCACCCGCACAGGGTTTGGCGTGCTGCGCGATCCGATTGCCTGCAAGCCTGCCGTCATGGCCGAGACGGATCAATACGTGGCTTTCGGCTCCGAATATCGGGCGCTGGTCAACCTGCCGGGCATCGAGAATGCCCGCGTCTGGGAGCCTGAACCGGCCACCGTCTATTTCTGGGATCACGCCAAGGCGGCCTGAAACGCAAGAGGATAACCATGCCTGTCTTCGACCTCTCCCAAACTCCGTTGCGCGAGCTGAACAGCGCCCTTCACGCGGTTACATCGGGGGCAAACGATACGAATTTCGAGATCCGCAATCCGCGCGGCCATCACGCGGTCGCCGTTGGCATCGACAGTCCCGTCACCGTGGAGGTGAAGGGCTCGGTCGGCTACTACTGCGCTGGCATGAACGACGGCGGCACCGTTACCGTGCATGGCTCGGCAGGTCCCGGCGTGGCGGAAAACATGATGTCGGGAACGGTCGTCATCGAAGGCGACGCCTCGCAATATGCCGGTGCTACCGGGCGCGGCGGGCTGTTGGTCATCAAGGGCAATGCGGCATCGCGCTGCGGCATCTCGATGAAGGGGATCGATATTGTCGTCCACGGTTCCATCGGCCACATGTCTGCTTTCATGGGGCAGTCCGGCCATCTCGTCGTGCTGGGAGATGCGGGCGAGGCGCTGGGAGATTCGCTTTACGAGGCCAAGCTTTTCGTGCGTGGCACGGTCAAGAGCCTCGGTGCCGATTGCGTCGAAAAACAGATGAAGCCGGAGCATCTGGAAAAGCTGGCCGAACTTCTGGAAAAGGCGGGCGTGACCGGTGTGAAGCCGGAAGAGTTCAAGCGCTATGGCTCGGCCCGCAAGCTTTACAACTTCAATATCGACAATGCCGAAGCGTATTGAGCGGAGCAGAAAATGAGCTATCACAACCCCAATACGCCGCCGCGCAAATCCGCGACCTTCGACGATTACACCCTGGCGGAAATCCGCCGCGCCGCCGCCACCGGCATTTATGATATTCGTGGCGCCGGCACGAAGCGGAAGGTGCCGCATTTCGACGACCTGCTGTTTCTCGGTGCCTCGATTTCCCGCTACCCGCTGGAAGGCTATCGCGAAAAATGCGATACGTCCGTCGTTCTCGGCACGCGCTTTGCCAGGAAGCCAATCCATCTGAAGGTTCCGATCACCATTGCCGGCATGAGCTTCGGCGCACTTTCCGGCAATGCCAAGGAAGCGCTTGGACGCGGCGCAACGCTGGCCGGTACGTCCACCACAACGGGCGATGGCGGCATGACCGATGAAGAGCGCGGCCATAGCCAGACCCTGGTCTATCAATATCTGCCGTCGCGCTATGGCATGAACCCGAAAGACCTGCGCCGCGCCGACGCCATCGAAGTGGTCGTGGGCCAGGGCGCAAAGCCCGGCGGTGGCGGAATGCTGCTTGGCCAGAAGATTTCCGATCGCGTGGCCAATATGCGCAACCTTCCCAAGGGCATCGATCAGCGTTCTGCCTGCCGCCACCCGGACTGGACCGGCCCGGACGATCTGGAAATCAAGATCCTCGAACTGCGTGAAATCACCGATTGGGAAAAGCCGATCTACGTGAAGGTGGGCGGCGCAAGACCCTATTACGACACGGCCCTTGCGGTGAAGGCCGGTGCCGATGTGGTGGTGCTGGACGGTATGCAGGGTGGCACGGCGGCCACGCAGGATGTTTTCATCGAGCATGTCGGGATGCCGACGCTTGCCTGTATCCGCCCCGCCGTCCAGGCCCTTCAGGATCTTGGAATGCATCGCAAGGTGCAGTTGATCGTCTCCGGCGGCATTCGGTCCGGTGCGGATGTGGCAAAGGCCCTGGCGCTTGGCGCCGATGCCGTGGCGATCGGCACGGCGGCGCTGGTTGCCATTGGCGATAACGACCCGAAGTGGGAAGAGGAATACAGACAACTCGGCACCACGGCAGGCGCCTATGACGACTGGCACGAAGGCAAGGACCCGGCAGGCATCACCACGCAGAACCCGGAACTGGCCGCCCGTCTCGACCCGGTTCTCGCCGGTCGCCGCCTTGCCAATTATCTCAAGGTGATGACGCTGGAAGCCCAGACGATCGCGCGCGCCTGCGGCCATAACCGACTGCACAATCTGGAGCCGGAAGACCTCTGCGCCCTGACGATGGAAGCCGCCGCCATGGCGCAGGTGCCGCTGGCCGGAACCAGTTGGTATCCCGGCAAAGCCGGTTTTTGAGATCAGTTGTCCGCGCATTCCTCCCAGGGGCGCGGACATTTTTTCATCTATAGCATTGTCCCGAGAAAAGTGGAATCCGGTTTTCCGTCAGGACATGCGTAAAAACAAAGAGTTAGAACATTTCAGTGTTTCCGTGAAACATTGAGACGCTCTAATATGTGTCCAAATCCAAAAAATCAGGGGAACGACGTGACACAGGATCTTGTGAAATTTGCCAGTGAGCGCGGCATCAAATATTTCATGATCAGCTACACCGACCTGTTCGGCGCCCAGCGCGCCAAGCTGGTCCCGGCCGAGGCCATCGCCGACATGCAGAAGGATGGCGCGGGCTTTGCCGGTTTTGCCACATGGCTGGATCTGACGCCTGCCCATCCCGACCTTTTCGCCGTGCCGGACGCAGCATCCGTCATCCAGCTGCCGTGGAAGAAGGACGTTGCCTGGGTCGCCGCCGATTGCGTGATGGACGGCAGGCCGGTGGAGCAGGCGCCGCGGGTGGTCCTGAAGAAGCTGGTCGAAGAAGCGGCATCCATGGGACTTCGGGTCAAGACGGGCGTGGAGCCGGAATTCTTTCTGATTTCCGCCGATGGCAGTAAAATATCCGACGAATTCGATAGTGCGGAAAAACCGTGTTACGATCAGCAGGCGCTGATGCGCCGCTATGACGTGATTGCCGAGATCTGCGATTATATGCTGGAACTGGGCTGGAAGCCCTACCAGAACGATCATGAAGACGCCAATGGCCAGTTCGAGATGAATTGGGAATATGACGACGCGCTGAAGACGGCGGACAAGCACTCCTTCTTCAAGTTCATGGTCAAATCCGTAGCCGAAAAGCATGGGCTGCGGGCCACCTTCATGCCCAAGCCGTTCAAGGGCCTGACCGGCAATGGCTGCCATGCACACATCTCGGTCTGGGATCTCGACGGCAGCACCAATGCCTTCGCTGACAAGGCCATGCCCTTTGGTCTCTCTGCCAAAGGCAAGACCTTCCTGGGCGGCATCATGAAACACGCCTCGGCCTTGGCAGCCGTTACCAATCCCACGGTCAATTCCTATAAGCGCATCAACGCGCCGCGCACCATTTCCGGTGCCACATGGGCGCCGAACACCGTGACCTGGACAGGCAATAACCGCACCCATATGGTGCGCGTGCCGGGGCCTGGCCGTTTCGAGCTTCGCCTGCCGGACGGAGCCGTCAATCCTTACCTGTTGCAGGCGATCATCATTGCCGCTGGCCTCTCTGGCCTGAAAAGCGATGCCGATCCGGGCCCTCATCACGATATAGACATGTATCGGGAGGGGCATCTGGTGACGAATGCGCCCAAACTGCCGCTCAACCTTCTTGACGCCCTGCGTGCCTATGAGGCCGACGCAGAACTACAGGCGGCTTTGGGGCTGGATTTCTCCAAGGCCTATCTCAAGCTCAAGCAGGACGAGTGGAACGGCTACTGCTCGCAGTTCACCGCCTGGGAACACCAGACCACACTCGACATCTGACACGCGCCATGCCTTGTCCGACCGGCATCCTCGGGCATGACCCGAGGATGCCGCTTCTTGCGCGGCATGTGCCTTCATGAACCGGGACAATAATCGGGCGTCCCGCCGGAGACGATGATGAAGACCTATGTTTTGACGGTGACATGTCCTTCGACGCGCGGCATTGTCGCGGCGATTTCCGGCTATCTGACGGAAAAGGGCTGCAATATCGTCGATAGTTCGCAATTCGACGATCTGGGCACGGGCAAATTCTTCATGCGCGTCAGCTTCATTTCGGAAGAGGGTGTGGCGCGCGAGGCGCTGGTCAAGGGTTTCGAGCCGATTGCCGCGAAATTTGCGATGGATGTCGATTTCCACGATGCCAGCCAGCGCATGAAGGTGCTGCTGATGGTGTCGCGCTTCGGCCATTGCCTGAACGATCTTCTCTATCGCTGGAAGATCGGCGCGCTGCCGATCGACAT
>NZ_JHXQ01000019.1 GCF_000621665.1 Allorhizobium undicola ORS 992 = ATCC 700741 | reverse complement strand
CGACGAGGTCATGCGTTCCAATCCCGCAACTGTCGATGCGGACGAGTGGACGAAAAGCATGGCGAGCATGGCCACGCGGCTGAGCGATTTCGTGAAAGGCAATGTTCAGGGCGAGAACACGTCGGTGATTGCCCCGCTGGTGATTTCGGGCGCGGATCAGAGCGCGGGACTTTCGAAGATTTTGTCACCGTCGATCGAGGCGCTGGCCCAGACCTATTTCAAGGATAACCAGACAGCGCTCACGGCCTACAAGGCCAATATCACCACGCTGATTTCGGCGGCCTGGTCGCTGATGAAGCCCGGCGGCAGTATCGAGACGCTGAAAAACCAGCTGACGGAACTGGTGGGCAAAACGGTGACGACACCGCCTGCCGGGGTGGGGCTTGAGAATTACCGTGAATCGTTGATTGCCGGCGTCACGGGCATATTGAACGGGGCGCGTGCGGTCTGGGCGGGAACGAACCTCAACAATCCCACCTGGGATAATATCGGCATTGTGGTGCTGCACAGCATGTCCAGCCTTGCCAGCGTGCTGAAAGGTGCGGGGCTTGCGGTTGAACAGTCCAAATCGTTTTTGGGCTCGCTCTTCCAGGCGGATGCGGAACTGGTCGCGGCCGAGCGGCGTGTCGTCTCCTCGATGCTGAAGAACACGGCCACGGTTTTGAGCGGCGTCGGTGCGGTTGCCTGGGCGCCCGTCGAATTCTACCAGTTCTTCAAGGCGGTGCGCGACGGAACCGATACGGGATCGCTGATCTTCATGGGCATTGGCACGGTTGCGGATACGGTGGGCGTGGTGGAAGGCGTGACGGGCATTGCCGAAATGCTGGCGAACTCGACCTTCGGGCGTAGCGCCAGTGCTGCGGCCAGCGCTGCCACACGCTTCCTGCCGCTTGGCTTTTCAACCATTTTTACCGGGGCGGCCATCGTGTCGTGGGCGGCATGGGTGGGTTACACGCTTTACAACGTCGCGCTTCAGGAAAAGAAATTCAATGAAAATCGCGATGCGCTGGATCAGGACCTGACCCGGTTGCTGGATAATAAAATGTCCCTGTATTACATCAAGTCCGACCAGACCGACCGCAATGGCGTTCCCTATAAGGACGATAACGCGGAAAGAGTGCTGACGCCGACCGATTGGACCGCGATCCGCGCCGGGGTGGATGAATACCGCAAACTGCACGGCTATACGGATGCGGCTGTTCCGAGCTGACGGCCTGCTGCGCGCCATGCATCGCGTTTTTTCAACAGGCGCGATGCATGGGCATATTTCGGCTTGCCGCTGAAGACCGGACTGTTGTCTGCTTTATTCTGTTGGTTATCGGGAAAGCGACTTCCCCCTCCGCTGCCCGAATTGTAGACTTGCGCTTTAGAGACGCCGCGGTTTCGAATGCGCGTGCGCGAAACATCGCGCGATTTACGTGCGAGACGAGGCGCCAAAAGGCAGGCTTATATGCAGCAATATCTCGATCTTCTCACGCATGTGCTTGAAAACGGCACGGATCGCGGCGACCGCACCGGCACCGGCACCCGTTCGGTTTTCGGCTATCAGATGCGGTTCGACCTCGAGGAAGGTTTTCCTGTTCTGACCACCAAGAAGCTGCATCTGCGCTCCATCATCCATGAATTGCTGTGGTTTCTGAAAGGCGAGACGAACATTGCCTATCTGAAAGAAAACGGGGTGAGCATCTGGGATGAGTGGGCCGATGAAAACGGCGAGCTCGGGCCTGTATACGGCGCGCAATGGCGCTCCTGGCCTGCCGGTGACGGTGGTCATATCGACCAGATCGCCAATCTGGTCGAGGGGATCCGCAAGAATCCCAATTCCCGGCGCCATATCGTTTCCGCCTGGAACCCGGCAGAGGTGGATGACATGGCCCTGCCGCCTTGCCATTGCCTTTTCCAGTTTTATGTTGCCGATGGCAGGCTGTCCTGCCAGCTTTACCAGCGCTCAGCCGATATTTTCCTTGGCGTGCCGTTCAATATTGCCTCCTACGCGCTGCTGACGATGATGGTGGCGCAGGTGACGGGCCTTCGCGCGGGCGATTTCATTCACACCCTGGGTGATGCACATCTTTACGCCAACCATTTCGAGCAGGCGCGCCTGCAATTGACCAGAAGCCCCAAGCCTTTGCCGACCATGCGGCTCAATCCGGCGGTGGACGATCTTTTTGCCTTCCGCTTTGAGGATTTCACGCTGGAAAATTATGTGGCCGACCCCTCGATCAAGGCGCCAATTGCCGTTTGATCGGCATTTTTGCGGGTGAGATGACAAATTATCACGAGGAAGTGAGCATGGCGCCGGTGACAGTGTCATGCGGACAGGCTTTATAGCCTTCATCTTTATTATTGAGAGGGTTTGTCATGTTTTCCGGTCGTTTGACATCGTGGTCGCCTGTTGTCTTGTCCGTGCTGCGCATCATAGCGGCACTCCTGCTTCTTGAGCACGGCACTGCAAAGCTGTTGGGCTTTCCGGTTTCGCAGATGAGCCCGGCCATGTTCAGCCTGTCCTGGATTGCGGGTGTGATCGAGCTGGTGACAGGCGTGCTGCTGGTCATTGGGCTATTCACACGCCCGGCGGCCTTTCTGGCGTCCGGCCTTTGCGCTTTCGCCTATTTCATTGGCCATGCACCGAAAAATTTCTTCCCCGTGAATAATGGCGGTGATGCGGCCATTCTGTTCTGCTTCGTCTTCCTCTACATCTTCATCGCTGGCGGTGGCTCGTTGAGCGTGGATGCAAAAACGGGTCGGGCCTGACAGGTCCATCCGCGCTTTTCATCCTGGCAGAAATCCGTAAAAGCTGGGGTCCAGCATCGGCCCGAAAAGTGGATGCCGGTTTTCGGATCAGCCGATGCATGAGAAAAGCATCGGCCCGAAAAGTGGATACCGGTTTTCGGATCAGCCGATGCATGAGAAAAGCATCGGCCCGAAAAGTGGATGCCGGTTTTCGGATCAGCCGATGCGCGAAAAAAAGCATCGGCCCGAAAAGTGGGCACCGGTTTTCGGATCAGGCCGATGCTGTAATGACTGCGGGAGGAAGAGCATGGCGGAAATTTCCATCCTTGTGGCGGTATCGCGCAATCATGTGATTGGCCGCGATGGGGATATGCCGTGGAAGCTTTCCACCGATCTCAAGCGCTTCAAGGCGCTGACCATGGGCAAGCCTCTGGTTCTGGGCCGAAAGACCTTCGAGAGCTTTGGCAGCCGTCCTTTGCCGGGGCGTCCGCATATCGTGGTCAGCCGTGGCGCAGCCATAGATGTGGGGGGTGTGGAAACGGTTGGCAGTCTGAGTGAGGCTTTTACGCGGGCAGGGGCGCTGGCGCAGACATTGGGCGTCGATGAAATCTGCGTGATCGGCGGCGGGGAAATCTACCGGCAGGCCATGCCCTTGGCCGATTGCCTGCATGTGACGCATGTTGAGGCCGATATTGCCGATGGCGACACGTTTTTCCCGGCAATTGATCCGGCACTGTTTGTCCTTGTGGAAGAAACCGCGATTCCCGCCGGCGAGCGAGACGACCATGCGACACGATACGCGGTTTATCGCCGCAGGACAGCGCCGTTAGAGCGCTTTTCGATCTGATTGAATCAGATCGGCGCTCTAACGTTTCCTTTTTGAAGCATAATCTTGTCGATCCTCGTTTCACTCCGGTCGGATTATGCTTTAACCCTTTATTTTTCAGAGAACGGGAAGAAGTTTCGGGGGGCTCGTTGAAAGCGGGTTCCGCGATACCTATAACGGGAACAATCCCAGTGGTTGACCTGAAAACGTCACCGTTGCGGGCGTGGGAGTTTTCGACCAAAGAGGTTTGAATGCCTTGGAGCAATCAGAACGGCGGCGGCGGTCCTTGGGGCGGCGGCAACGGTAACAATCAAGGGCCCTGGGGACAGGGACCGAACCGCCCGCGTGGCGGTGGCGGCAATGGCGGCGGCAAGCAGCCGCCGGATCTTGAAGACATCATTCGCAAGGGGCAGGACCGGTTCCGGAACATGCTTCCCGGTGGCGGCAATGGCGGCGTGGCCGTGGTGCTGGCGCTTGTGCTGGGCGGCTTCTGGCTCAGCCAGGCCATCTACACCGTGCAGCCGGACGAACGCGGCGTGGAAATGCGCTTCGGCAAGCCGAAGGACGAGATTTCCGGCGAAGGCCTGCATTTCCATCTCTGGCCCTTCGAGACGGTCGAAAAGGTCAAGGTCACGGAGCAGCAGCAGAATATTGGCGCGCGCGCCTCATCCACCTCCACGGCGGGGCTGATGCTGACCGGAGACCAGAATATCGTCAACGTACAGTTCTCCGTGCTTTATACGGTGAGCGATCCGAAGGCCTATCTTTTCAACCTCGAAACCCCGCCGCAAACCTTGCAGCAGGTGGCCGAGAGCGCCATGCGCGAAGTGGTGGGCCGCAGGCCCGCGCAGGATATTTTCCGCGACCAGCGCCAGCAGATCGCCTTCGATGTGCGCAATATCATCCAGGGCACCATGGATACCTACGGGGCTGGCATCGCCATCAACTCGGTGGCCATCGAGGATGCAGCACCGCCGCGTGAAGTGGCCGATGCCTTCGACGAAGTGCAGCGCGCCGAGCAGGACGAGGACCGCTTCGTGGAAGAGGCGAACCAATATGCCAACCAGCGTCTCGGCCAGGCCCGTGGTCAGGCGGCGCAGATCCGCGAAGAGGCGGCAGCCTACAAGGATCGCGTCGTGAAGGAAGCGGAAGGTGAGGCCCAGCGCTTCGTCTCCATCTACGACCAGTATACCAAGGCGCCGGATGTGACGCGCAAGCGTCTTTACCTTGAAACCATGGAGCAGGTTCTGAAGAAGTCGAACAAGGTTATCGTGGATGACCAGCAGGGCGTGGTGCCTTACCTGCCCTTGAACGAAATCGGCCGCATGGGCAGCCAGCAGACGCAGGGAGGCAAGTAAGATGACCAATCGTCTGATGTCTGTTCTGGTCGGTCTGGCGGTCATTCTGCTGCTGATCTATTCCTCGATCTTCGTCGTCAACCAGCGCCAGCAGGCCATCGTGGTGCGTTTCGGCCAGATCAAGGCCGTCTACAGCGAGCCTGGCCTGTTCTTCAAGGTGCCCTTCGTGGACCGCGTGCAGCTTGTCTCCGATCAGGCCCTGCGCTTCGATCTCGACAATATCCGCGTGCAGGTTTCCGGCGGCAAATTCTATGAGGTGGATGCTTTCCTCATCTACCGCATCGCCGATCCGCGCCGCTTTATCGGTATCGTCAGCGGCGGCGATCGCGAAACGGCGGAATCGCGCCTTCGCACCCGTCTCGATGCCTCGCTGCGCCGCGTCTATGGTCAGCGCGGTTTTGAGGCCGCCCTTTCGGAAGAGCGCTCGCAGATGATGCAGGAAGTGGCGGCCGATCTGAAGACCGATGCCGAGAACCTTGGCCTGAAGATCGAGGATGTCCGCATTCGTCGTACGGACCTCACGCAGGAGGTTTCGCAGCAGACCTATGCCCGTATGCGCTCCGAGCGTCTGGCCGAGGCCGAACTGATCCGCGCACGTGGTAACGAAGAAGGTCAGCGCCGCCGCGCCATTGCCGACCGTCAGGTGGTGGAATTGCAGGCGGATGCCCAGCGCGAGTCGGAAATCCTGCGTGGTCAGGGCGATGCCGACCGTAACCGTATCTTCGCCGATGCCTATCAGCGCGATCCGGCCTTCTTCGAGTTTTATCGCTCGATGAGCGCCTATAATCAGGCGCTTGGTACCAACGGTACGAGCATGGTCCTGTCGCCGAATTCGGAGTTCTTCCGCTTTTTCAATTCGGAAACGGGTACGGCACCTCAGCCCGCCCCGGTTCAGCCGCGCCAGCCTTGAGTGCTATCGCGATCCATTGCAGAGGGCAGCTCACGGGCTGCCCTTTTTTATTGGTTCAATCGTGCGGCGGCCTTTCTAGAGCCTTTCACTGTTTCACGGAAACGGTGAAAGGCTCTAACTGTCTGTTTCGACGCATTTCCGGACGCAAAACCGAATACACTTTTGCTGGAAATGCTCTAACTATTTGGTTTTTTCGCATTTTCAGACGGAAAACCGGCTTCCGCTTTTCCTGAAAATGCTCTTTTGCCCTCAAGATAGCGTGAACAAGTCATGGTCCACCGTTTCGGTTTGAAGCGCCACGTCCTATGATGCCCCGCACTCGAATGTCTCGCAGAGGAAGCCGATGAAGCAGCGCGCCGCAACGAACCCGCGTCAGAAGGGCGCTTGCCCCTATCCGTCCAGCCTCCGGATGCGGGGGCTTGGCATGACGGGGCTGTGTCTGCTGCTGGCCGCGGGCATGGCGGGCGAGACGGCCTTTCCGGCTTTCGCGCAAACCGCGCTTGGCGCCCAACCGGGCGGGGCGCCTGCGGCCAATGCCAAGCTGACCGGCCCGGCGCCGGTTTCCGATATTGCCGAAGGCCTGCTGCAATCGGTCGTCAACATCGCCACCTCGCAGAATGTCAAGGACGAGGAAACCAGCCCCGTGCCACAGGTGCCGAAGGGCTCGCCCTTCGAGGATCTCTTCGAGGACTTTTTCAAGAATCGCGGCGGCGATGGCCCCAATCACAAGGTGAATTCGCTGGGTTCGGGCTTCGTGATCGATCCTTCCGGCTATATCGTCACCAACAACCACGTCATTGAAAATGCCGACGACATCGAGGTCATCTTTGCCGATGGTTCCAAGCTCAAGGCCAAGCTTGTCGGCACGGATACCAAAACCGATCTTTCCGTGCTGAAGGTCGAGCCGCCGGAGCCCTTGCAGGCCGTGAAGTTCGGTGATTCGAAAAAGATGCGCATCGGTGACTGGGTCATGGCGATTGGCAACCCCTTCGGTCTTGGCGGTTCGGTTACGCTTGGCATCGTTTCGGCGCGGGGGCGTAATATCAATGCCGGGCCTTACGATAATTTCATCCAGACCGACGCCGCCATCAACAAGGGCAATTCGGGTGGCCCGCTGTTCAACATGGCCGGTGAGGTCATCGGCATCAACACGGCGATCATTTCGCCAAGCGGCGGCTCCATCGGCATCGGTTTTGCCGTGCCGACCGAACTTGCCCAGAATGTCATCGACCAGCTTCGTCAATATGGGGAAACGCGGCGCGGCTGGCTTGGCGTGCGCATCCAACCGGTGCCCGACGATCTGGCGAAAGCGGCAGGCATCAAGGCTGGCCGTGGCGCGCTGATCGGCAGCATCATCGATGGCGGGCCATCGGCCAAGGGGCCGCTCAAGGTGGGCGATGTCGTCATTTCCTTCAACGGCAAGGATGTGGCGGAGAGCCGCGATCTCGTGCGCAGTGTGGCCGAAAGCCCGATCGATCAGGAGATTGACGCCGTGATCTTCCGCGATGGCAAGCGCCAGACGGTGAAGGTGCGGCTTGCCAGAATGCAGGACGAAAAGCCGGACGCAAAGAGCGAGGAACAGGCTGATCCGAATGCACCGGGCAAGGATGGCGCGGAGCAGGGCGAGGCCGCCGATAGCATCATGGGTCTTGGCTTAGAGACACTCGATGACGAAAACCGCGCCGCCAACTCCATTGCCGAAAGTGTGGAAGGCCTGCTGATTACCAGCGTCGAGCCAGGCTCTCAGGCTGCGCAGAAGGGGTTGAAAGTTGGCGAGGTGATCGTGGAGGTTGGCCAGGAATTCGTCGATACGCCCGAGGTGCTGGCTGAAAAGCTGGCCAAGCTGAAGAATGACGGCCGCCGCAGCGCCCATCTCATGGTGGCGAATGCCAGAGGCGATCTGCGCTTCGTGGCGATCCCGCTGGAGTGAGTAAGCCAAGGATGGCTTCCGTCCGTCCAGTAAATGCGAGTCGTTTCAGCAGCTTGTCCAGTGATGCTTGCAAAGTGAATCCGTCACTTCAACCATTGTGTTAAGCTTGCATCTGCCGCCATTCGGCGGCGGTCATGCGGTAAAGCACATGGCGCTTGAGATGGGGGTGGCTGTCCGGCACGCGGGGATGGTCGAAATCGCCATCCGGCTGATGCGCCATGCCAATGCGCTGCATGACGGCAATGGAGCGCCTGTTCGTGTGAACGGCGAAAGAAACGACCTGCGCAAGGTGAAGCTGGTCGAAGGCGTGGGCCAGAAGCGCCCGCGCCGCCTCGGTAATATAGCCATTGCCCCAGAAGCGCGTGGCCAGCCGCCAGCCGATTTCCACCGTGCCCTCGGGCAGCAGGTCCGGGAGCATGGCATCGGACAAGCCGCAAAAGCCCATGGGCTCGCCCGTTTCCTTCAACTCGACGGCGTAAAAGCACAGGCCCGTTTGCGTGATGAGCTGGCGGATGCGGTCCATCATCGCATCCGCTTCCGCATGGCTGCGGCGCATGGGAAAAAACTCCATGACCTTGGGGTCGCGGTTGATTTCGCGAAACAGATCGCGGTCGCTTTCCCGCCAGTTGCGCAGAAGCAGGCGATCTGTCTCGAGGATTTTCATGGGGTGACGAAATCCGTCCTGCGATAACCCTGAAGGTAGAGCAGGGCGGTCAGGTCGCTGTGGTCGATGCGGATTTTTGCCTGGGCGGCAACGGTGGGCTTGGCGTGCAATGCAACGCCCGACCCGGCAATGCCCAGCATTCCCAGATCGTTTGCGCCGTCACCCACGGCCATGCAGTCTTCCGGTGAAATGCCAAGGCGGGCTGTAATGTCCAGCAGGGCATCTACCTTGGCCTGCTTGCCCAGAATGGGTTCGGCCACTTCGCCGGTCAGATGTCCGTCCTTTTCGAGCAGAATATTGGCGCGGTTTTCGTGGAAGCCGAGCTTTTCGGCAATGCGGGCGGTAAAGACGGTGAAGCCGCCGGAAACGAGCGCGGTATAGTGGCCGCGTGCCTTCATGGTGGCGATCAGCTCTGGCCCGCCGGGGGTGAGTGTAATGCGCTTTGCGATCACCTCGTCCACAACGCCGATCGGCAGGCCCTTGAGCAGCGCCACCCGCTCCCGCAGGGCCGGCTCGAAGGCGATTTCGCCGTTCATGGCGCGGGCGGTGATGTCAGAGACCTTGTCCTTCAATCCAACTTCGGCGGCCAGCTCATCGATGCATTCCTGGCCGATCATGGTGGAATCCATATCGGCAATCAGAAAGGCCTTGCGGCGGCCTTCGGCATTCTGAATGGCAAGATCGATGGGTTCCCCGGCAATGACGCGGCGCAGCGCCTCTTCACAAGCCGCCAGATCGGCGCCATCCTGCACGGCAAGATCGCAGGCCACGCCATCGGCCAGCCAGTAAAGCCCGGAGGCGGAAATGGCGGCTGCGGCCTGTTCGGCAAGGTCAGATGTGATTGCCGGATTGGACGGATTTGCGATAAGCGTGGCAACGAAGGCCATGATGAAGAACCCTATGACAGACTTTGATGCGATCCTGATAACCGGGCCGACCGCCAGCGGCAAGTCCGCGCGGGCACTGGAGCTTGCGCGCCGCCATGACGGTGTGGTGATTAACGCCGATAGTATGCAGGTTTATGACACGCTCAGCGTGGTAACGGCCCGGCCCTCGCAAGCGGATATGGATGGCGTGCCGCATCTGCTCTATGGCCATGTACCGGCAGGCGCCGCCTATTCCACCGGCGACTGGCTGCGCGAGGTGGCCGACGTTCTGGCCGATTGCCGCAGGCAGGGCCGCCTGCCGATCATTATCGGCGGCACGGGTCTCTACTTCCGGGCATTGACGGGGGGGCTTTCCGAGATGCCGCCCATATCTGCCGCCACGCGGGAAAGATTTCGCCAGAGGGCCGATGGCGAAGGGCCGGAATGCCTCCATGCCGAGCTTATGCAGCGTGACCCTGGCATGGCGGCAAGGCTCAACCCCGCCGATGGCCAGAGAATCATCCGGGCGCTGGAAGTGCTGGAGGAAACCGGCCGGTCGATTGCCTATTTTCAGGAAAAGACCGGCCCGATGCTGGTCGATCCGCACAGCGCGTTGAAAATGGTGGTGCTTCCGGACCGCGCGCTGTTGCATTCGCGCATCAACCGCCGCTTTGCCGCGATGATGGAGGAGGGCGCCGTGGAGGAAGTGCGTGCGTTGTTGGCGCAGTCCCTGCCTGCCGATCTGCCGGTTATGAAAGCGATTGGCGTTTCGCAGATTGCCGCCATGCTGAATGGCACGTTGAGCCGTGCCGAAGCGGTGGAGCAGGCCTCTGCCGCGACCCGCCAATATGCCAAGCGGCAAATGACGTGGTTTCGCAACCAGATGGATGAAAGCTGGGAAAGGGTAAGTTGACGCAAGGTGAGGGGTGCTTGCGCAAGGCCGCGCGGCGTGCTTGTTTCTGCCGCAGAAGCCGGGGCTGCGCCGCCGGTTTTTTCGTCTGTCGAGGATGTTCCCATGAACCGCTTTCTGGCCCGTACGCTCTCAACGCTGAATATTCTGTTTGCTCTTGTCATCATCGTCGTGGGGGCGATGACAGGGGGCGCCGGTGGCAGCGCCTATTATTATTACGATGGCAATTTTTCCATTCCCGGCGCGATCTTCGGTGCGATTGGCGGGGCTGTGGTCGCAGCGCTCATTTGCGGCACCATCGCCTTTCTGACGCTGATCGAGCGGCATCTGAGCATTCTGGCCGATGCCGCCCGCCGCAACCAGCCCTGAAAGCACGCAGCCGTCAATCCCGCAGCGGCCGCTTCAAAATGCTGTCGCGCAGGCTCATGCCGGTTTCGCGCCGGGGAGCGGCGGGCGAGGGTGCGCTGGCAAACATGCTGCCATGGTCGCCCTGCCGGGGCTGGGCGTGGGCAGGTTGCGGCCGAAAGCCCGCCCCCGGTGAGACGGGTGACTCAAGGCCAGGCAACATTTCCGGGCGGTAGGGTTCTATCGGGGTGGAGGGATCGACCGTTGGGTCATTGGCCAGCGCTTGCCTATGCTGCTCAGCGGCGGTGAAGGATTGCTGGAAGGCGCTGATGTCCGGCTCGGTGGTGGAGCGCATCCGCGAAATAATCTCTCTGAGATCCATGTTTTCCGGAGCTTCGTCATTCATTCGGGCGGCGGTGCCGGCCGGCCGCGGCAGCCGCTTTTCTTCCACCCGCTCGAACAACATGCGCATGGGAACGGGAACGGCCTCGCCGAAGGCTATCGCCTCGCCATTGCTGATCGAGGAAATGAAGCTGGTGGTGGAAATCGAGCTGTCCGGCAGGGCCGAGCGGATGATGTCCTGGTCGCGGTCATTGGCAAGGCGCATGGCAAACACGGTGGAGCATTGCGAAAGGATGGTCTGGTCCAGCTCCCCCGGCCGCTGCGTGACGATGCCGAGCGACACACCGTATTTGCGGCCTTCCTTGGCAATACGCGCAATGGCCTGGCGGGTGGGGAAGAAGCCAAGCGAAGGATCGGCGGGCACATAGCGGTGCGCCTCTTCGCAAACCACCAGCATGTGGATGGCGCCATTCGACCAGAGTGCCAGTTCGAAAGCCATGCGGCACAGCACGGAGGCGACCGAATTGACCACCTCCGAGGGGATGCCGGAGAGCTGGAAGGTGGAGATCGGCCGCCCGTTGCCCGGCACGCGAAACACATGGGCAATGGTTTCCATGATCGTATCGCTGATCGTGTTATTGGAAAACATGAAGCGATAACGCGGATCGTTGACAGCGGCCATGATGCGCATTTTCAGGGCGCGCAGGAAGGGTTTTTCGTCACGCCCTTCCAGCTTGCCGATGCGCTCGTCGATCAGCGCCAGAAGGTCTGCCATGCGATAGGGAACGGGGGTGTCGGCGGTAAAGGCGGTGCGTTCGCTGCGGCGGACAAGGCTGGCGTCCGAGCCGCGAAAGGCGCGCTTTGCTTCCGGCATCAGATCGCGCAGCGCATCCAGCTCTTCCGGCACGGGCGGGCGGCCGCGATAGAGAACCTCGGTGAATTCATCCAGCCGCATCAGCCAGAAGGGCAGGTCCAGCGTGTCGGTATCGATCACCATGGCCTGATCGGGAAAGGCGGCGGCAAATTCGTTATGCGGGTCGAGAATGAGAACCCTGAGCTTGGGATCGTGCTGGATCGCCTTGTGCAGCAGCAGCGAAACGGCGGTGGATTTGCCCACACCCGTGGAGCCGACGACGGCGAAATGCTTGGACAGCATGGTGGGCACGTGAATGGCGGCCTCGATGCTCCTGTCCTGGCTGAGATGGCCGATAACCGTGCTGCCTCCGGCGCGCGAGGCATAGATGCGCGCCAGATCGGCGGCGCGGATACGGTGGGCAATGGCGCCCAGATGCGGATATTGCGAAATGCCGGTGGAAAACTCCTCCGTTCCCCCCGGCGTCTTGTGGACCTCGCCCATCAGCTCCACTTCGAACAGGAAGCTGTTATCCTGCTGCTCGGCCCATTGGCGTCCTGATGTCTGCATGGAATAGACCAGCGCCACGACACGGTTCTGGTTGACGCTGATGGAAATGAGGCGCCCCACGGACCACAGTTCCGGAAGCTCGGTGCTGCCCGCTTCTGCGGTTGCGGCGATTGTGGCGCGAGAGCCGCTACAGGCCACGACCCTGCCAAGAAAGCGGTTGCCCGGCTTCAGGGTGTCCCGCCGTTCCATTTCACCCGCGGGGCCGGGTTTGGAGTGCTCGAAATCGCGCAAGACCTGCTCCACACATGAACCGCAAATGAGGCGGCACTGTTTTTGAAAATGTCTTTTCGCGCCTGCCGGATGCGTGCGGAGGCGCATTATACCCAGAAATGGAACTTAGACGCCGCCCCTTAATAACCCGTGTATGGCTATACCCCCATTCTTGAGGGAATTTGCCGGGTCGGGTTAAAAAAATCCTGCTTTTGCCGGATTTCTGGCCGTCTCGGCGTTGACGCTGGCTTGCATGATGTTTATCAATCGCACCCATGGCAAAGTTTAACGTACTTATCGTGGTGGGAACGCGCATGGGCATGACGGTGTGACCGTCAGGCATCAGCCACCCATGCGCGACACCGAGGCTCCTCAAAGGGGCCTTTTTTTATGGCCAGAACCGGGGTAGCAGCTACTCCATCCCCCTAAGTCAAGAACATGAAACGGGAAGAGGCATGACGGGCAAGGACAATCGGATGACCGGCGCGGAAATCGTTCTGAAAGCGCTGAAGGATAATGGTGTCGAACACGTATTCGGCTATCCGGGCGGCGCTGTGCTGCCGATTTACGACGAGATCTTCCAGCAGGACGAGATCCAGCACATTCTCGTGCGCCATGAACAGGGGGCCGGCCATGCGGCGGAAGGCTATGCCCGCTCCACCGGCAAGGTCGGCGTCATGCTCGTCACCTCCGGCCCCGGCGCCACCAATGCGGTCACGCCCTTGCAGGATGCGCTGATGGACAGCGTGCCGCTGGTGTGCCTGACGGGGCAGGTGCCGACCACGCTGATCGGCTCGGATGCCTTTCAGGAATGCGACACGGTTGGCATCACGCGCCCCTGCACCAAGCATAACTGGCTGGTGAAGGATGTGAACGATCTGGCCCGCACCATTCATGAAGCCTTCCGCATTGCCCAGACGGGCCGTCCGGGGCCGGTGGTCGTCGATATTCCCAAGGACGTGCAATTTGCCACCGGCACCTATGTGCCGCCGGAAGCCCACCCGATTCAAAAGAGCTACCAGCCGAAGATGCAGGGCGATGCCCGCGCCATTCAGGCGGCAATCGAACTCATGGCCAGCGCCCGCCGTCCGGTCATCTATTCCGGCGGTGGCGTGGTCAATTCCGGCCCGGAAGCGTCCCGCCTGCTGCGCGAACTGGTGGCGCTGACCGATTTCCCGATCACTTCGACCCTGATGGGGCTCGGCTCTTATCCGGCATCGGGCAAGAACTGGCTGGGAATGCTGGGGATGCACGGTTCCTACGAGGCCAATATGGCCATGCATGATTGCGATGTGATGGTCTGTATCGGCGCGCGCTTCGATGACCGCATTACCGGCCGTCTCAATGCCTTTTCGCCCAATTCCAAGAAAATCCACATCGACATCGATCCGTCCTCGATCAACAAGAATGTGCGCGTCGATATTCCGATCACCGGCGATGTCGGCCATGTGCTGGAAGATATGGTGCGCCTGTGGCGGGCCATGCCGAAAAAGCCGGACGCGGCCCAGACGGCGGAATGGAAGGAAAGCGTGGCCCGCTGGAAGGCCCGCAAGTCCTTTTCCTACACGCCCTCGCGCGATGTCATCATGCCGCAATTCGCGCTGGAGCGCCTTTATGAGGCCACGAAGGATCGCGATACCTACATCACCACGGAAGTGGGCCAGCATCAGATGTGGGCGGCGCAATATTACGGCTTCGAACAGCCGAACCGCTGGCTGACTTCGGGCGGCCTCGGCACCATGGGCTATGGTTTCCCCGCCGCCATCGGCGTGCAGGTGGCGCATCCCGAAAGCCTGGTCATCGATATTGCCGGTGACGCCTCGATCCAGATGTGCATTCAGGAAATGTCCTGCGCCATCCAGTATGATCTGCCGGTGAAGATCTTCATTCTCAACAACCAGTATATGGGCATGGTGCGCCAGTGGCAGCAATTGCTGCATGGCAACCGGCTGTCCAACTCCTATACGGAAGCCATGCCGGATTTCGTGAAGCTGGCGGAAGCCTATGGCGCCGTTGGCCTGCGCTGCGAAAAGCCGGAGGATCTGGATGGCGCCATTCAGGAAATGATCAATGTGAAAAAGCCGGTGATCTTCGATTGCCGGGTGGCCAACCTCACCAACTGCTTCCCGATGATCCCCTCCGGCAAGGCGCATAATGAAATGTTGCTGCCGGATGAGGCCACCGACGAAGCCGTTGCCACGGCAATCGACAGCAAGGGCCGTCAGCTCGTCTGATCAGGGGGATCTAGGATCATGAACGCACATCTACAGCCAACCGGCTCCGCCTATTTCATCGCCACCGAAACCGCCTCCATCGAAAGCCACACGCTTTCGGTGCTGGTGGACAACGAACCGGGCGTTCTTGCCCGCGTCATCGGCCTGTTCTCCGGCCGTGGCTACAATATCGAAAGCCTCACCGTTTCCGAAACCGAGCACGAGGCGCATTTGTCGCGCATCACCATCGTCACCCGCGGCACACCGCAGGTGCTGGAGCAGATCAAGGCGCAGCTTGAGCGCATCGTGCCGGTTCACCGCGTGGTGGACCTGACGGTTCGCGCCCGCCAGTCTGGGCAGGAGCGGCCCATCGAGCGCGAAGTGGCGCTGGTCAAGGTGGTCTCCACCGGCGAAATGCGCGCCGAAACCCTGCGTCTGGCCGATGCCTTCCATGCCAAGGTGGTGGACGCGACGGTGGATCACTTCATCTTCGAGCTTACCGGCAAGTCTTCCAAGATCGATCAGTTCGTGTCGATCATGAAACCGCTTGGCCTCAACGAAGTGTGTCGCACCGGCATTGCCGCCATGAATCGTGGCGCGCAGGGCATGTAACGCTTCTTTAGCTGCAAGTATGGGCCGCCCGTTCACAGCAATGGGCGGCCTTTTTCATTTCGTGAAGGGCTGTGATCGCAAGCCGGTTGAACAAAACCGTAAATGCCGCGTTAACGGGCAGGTAACAAAGGGAGCCTGCCATGAAGAAAGCAGTGATTGTCCTTATCGCGGGTTTGATGGTTCCAGCCGGTCTTGCGGCCAGCGAGCTTTTCCAGCAAGAGCCGGCCGCCGGTTATACTCACGTCAACCCGAACAAGACTGCGCGTCTGCCGGCAATACATCCGCAGCAGAGCGTGATGCTCGACGCCCATGGCGAATGGGCAGCCGATTGTTATGACGCCTTCGGCCCCGACGGCGAAGAGGAAAGCAGTGCCGATCTTGCTGCCTGTCTGAAGGGGTAATATTTCAGAAGAGCGGGCGGCCGCTCTCTGGAATGACCGATCACAACGGTTGATGTTCTCCTTTTCTTCTTGCAATTGCGGCTCGAATCCGCGCATCTCCTGAGCCATGCAATTTGCGCCTCAACAGGATGAAGCCCTGAAAGCCGTTTCCCAATGGCTGAAGGAGGGAAAGCAACCGATCTTCCGGCTGTTTGGCTATGCGGGGACAGGCAAGACCACGCTTGCCCGCTATTTTGCCGAGCATGTGGACGGCGAGGTGCTCTTTGCCGCCTTCACCGGCAAGGCCGCGCAGGTCTTGCGCTCGCGCGGCGCCTCCAATGCCAAGACCATTCATTCGCTGATCTACCGTCCGCGGGGCGAGGAAGCGGTGGAGGATGAGGAGACGGGGCGTACCTCGATTTCGCCGATGTTTTCGATCAACCGGCAGAGCCCGGTGGCCAAGGCGGCACTGATCGTTATCGATGAATGCTCCATGGTGGACGAGCAGCTTGGCCGCGACCTTCTGAGCTTTGGCACGCCCATTCTTGTGCTGGGCGATCCGGGACAATTGCCGCCGGTCACGGGCGGCGGTTTTTTCACCGAGCAGGCGCCGGATTATCTGCTGACGGAAATCCATCGTCAGGCGCGGGACAACCCCATAATTCAGCTTGCCATGCAGATCCGCGAAGGACAGGAGGTCGCGCACGGCGATTATGGCAAGGCGCGGGTTATTTCCCGCAACGAGGTCAATCAGGATCTCGTGCTGGGGGCCGATCAGGTTCTGGTTGGCACCAACAAGACGCGGCGACGCTACAACAAGCGGCTTCGCGAACTGAAAGGTTTCACGGTGGATTATCCGCAGGCCGGTGACAAGCTGGTCTGCCTGCGCAATGATCAGGTCAAGGGCTTGCTGAACGGTTCGCTGTGGCAGGTCATGAGTTCCTCCCGCGAGACCGTCAAGCCCGGTATCAACCTGCTGATCAAGCCGGAAGACGACGACATGGACCGCGGTTCGGCCAAGATCAAGCTGCTGAAGGCGGCTTTCGAGGAGCTTGAAACCGAAATTCCCTGGACGACCCGAAAGCGCTATGACGAGTTTGATTTTGGCTATGCGCTGACGGTGCACAAGGCGCAAGGTTCGCAGTGGAACAATGTCGTGCTGTTCGATGAAAGCTGGGCTTTCCGGGATACGCGCGAGCGCTGGCTTTATACCGCCGTGACACGCGCCGCCGAGACGCTGACCATTGTTCGTTAAAGAGGGGCGGGGGAATTTTCCGTTTTCCGGCGTTTCTCAGGAGGCGACAAGCCCCAGAAGCACAGCCTTGGCAACGGCCTGAAAGCGGTTCGTGGCTTTAAGTTTTCGCATGATGTTCTGTTCCAGCGTCTGCACGGCCTCCGGCGTCAGTTGCATGTTGCGGGATATGCGGGGCGGGCTGTAACCCTCCGCCATAAGGCTGAGGCAATGATGTTCCATGTCGTTGAAATCGATGGCAGGGTCTGGAATGCGCACGTCCGGCTGGTCCTTGTTGTCGTCTGCCCGTGTCAGCAGGCCGTTGATCTGCTGCATTTGCCGCATGATCAGCGATTGCGCGGAAACAAGTTCGCGCTTTCGGTCTTCGAGGGCTGCATTCAGCAGGCTCTCAGCCTCCATCTGGCTGGCGGCTTCGGCCAGTTCGCCCATCAGGTCCTGAATGGCGGCCACCGGCATTCCTGTTTCCCGGCAGGTGTTGATGACGGCCATGCGGCCGATGTCGCGGTGAAAATACACCCGCATAAGGCCGATCCGGCTGGCGGACAGCAGGTTTTTTTCCTCGTAGAAATGCAAGGTGCGATGCGTAACGCCAAACAGGTTGGCCATGTCCGAAATGCCCACCGGTTCGGGCGGAATGTCGTCCGGTAGCGGAACGGAGGGCAGGAAGCCCAGTCCCGATTGAAATTGTGCTGCCGAATGTGGCTTGGAAAGGATGGACGGCTGTTGTCCTTCCATGCGGCATCTCCCGTTGCGATGAGTTCCCCGTTTCACGCAAAGCCTGCTACGCATGTATACCGCAGGAATCGCCCCCGATCTGCGGTAAACTACTGAAAATCAAGCTATCATCAATTAAACTAAAATTCAAACCCCCGGTTTTGATGGGGATAGAACTCTCTTTTATGGTGTAGGCGGTTCAAGTATCAGAAAATATCATCCATCGATTGGCGAAACTTGTTGGTGTTCGGCAGGATAAGGCATTAGAAAAAGTCAATTTTCCTGGTTATGGCAGAGTTGCTTTCTGCCATGACGTCAACCTCCGGGATCGATGCTGATGCCTGCAAAGCTTTCCGTCAATCTTAACGCAATTGCCATGTTACGCAACCGCCGGGATTTGCCCTGGCCGGATGTTCGGCATTTCGGGCGTCTGGCGCTTTTGGCGGGCGCCCATGGCTTGACGGTGCATCCCCGGCCGGACCAGCGGCATATCCGCTTCAGCGATCTGCCGGTTTTGCGCGCCTTGATCGATGATGAATTTCCGGGGGCGGAATTCAACATGGAAGGCTATCCGGGGGAGGATTTTCTGGCTCTTTGCGAAGCCATCGAGCCCGATCAGGTCACGCTGGTTCCCGATGATCCCGCGCAGGCCACCTCCGATCACGGCTGGGACTTTGCCGCCCATGGCGATCTGTTGCGGGGCGTTGTGCAGCGGCTGAAGCGCAAGGGCTTGCGGGTTTCGCTGTTTGCCGACGGCGACGGCGAGGCTGGCGCTGTCGAAAAGGCAAAGGCCACCGGCGCCGACAGAATTGAACTTTACACCGGCCCTTATGGCGGATGTTACGATGCGCCGGAAAAGGCAGAGGTTCAGCTTGACCTTCTGGGCCGGACTGCGGATGCGGCCCATGCGCTTGGCATGGGCGTCAATGGCGGCCATGACCTGACCGTTGCCAATCTTCCTGCGCTGGCAAGGCGCATTCCCTACCTTGCGGAAGTGTCGATCGGTCACGGGCTGACGGCGGACGCGCTTGAGTTCGGCATGGCGGAAACGGTTCGCCGTTTCCGCCATGCCTGCGGTGAGCCGGTGTAGGTTCTGCGGGGGAGGGAACCCGGCTCAACGTCGTGAGATGATTTAGAGCCTTTCACTGTTTCAGGGAAACGGTGAAAGGCTCTAACTGTTTGTTTTTACGCATTTCCGGACGGAAAACCGGTTTCCACTTTTCCTGAAAATGCTCTAGCGCCCCAGCCTTTCCTTGTGGGCCTCCAGAAAGGCTTCAAGCGTTTGCGGCTTCGTGCCGGTAAGACGCTCCACGTCGCCGGAGATGGCCGAGAGGTCGCCGGCGCGGGTCGCCGTGTCGAAGGATACCAGCAGCGGCACCACCTCGGCAGGCAGGCCAACGGCTTTCAGCCCCTCGGCCAGTTGCTCGTCGCTGACCGTGAACTGGCTGAGCGGCTTTCCGGTGATGCGGGAAATCAGCGCTGCGATGTCCTGATTGGTGAGGGCCTCTTGTCCGGTGAGAGAATAGATGGTGTTGTCGCTTTCCGGTGCGGCAAGCCCGGCAGCAATGGCGCGGGCAATATCATCGCGGGCGATATAGGAGGTGCGGCCTTCGGCGGCGGAGCTATACCATCTGCCGATGGGCAAGGCGCCCTGCATGGCGGCAAAGAGATTTTCCATGTACCAGCCATTGCGGAAAATGGTGAAGGCAAGGCCACTGGCGCGGATAGCCTCTTCGGTTGCCTGATGTTCGGGCGCAAAAATCACCTTCGATGTGGCAGGCTCCAGCATGGACGTGTAGAAAAGACGTGCCGCACCCGCCTGTTTCGCCGCATTGATGGCGGCCTGATGCTGTGCCACGCGGTGGCCTATGGCGTCCGTGCTGATGATCAGCACGTTGTCTACGCCCGCAAAGGCTCCGGCCAGGCCCTCAGGCGCGGAAAAATCGGCTTCACGGGTTTCGATGCCTTTCGCCTTCAGCCCCTCCAGTCTTGAAATGTCACGGCTGACGGCAACGATGTCGCTGGCCGCCACGCCGCTCGTTTCCAGAAGGTGCCGGATGACGGCCTGCCCCAGCTGGCCGGAGGCTCCGGTGACGAGATGTCTTGTCATGTCTGCCCTTTCGGCATGTTACTGTCACGGTTTGCGTGTTGATCTCTTTTGGAGACCAGCTTTACATTGTCGCGTTGGGATGAGATGTAAAGAAGGCAGTTTTCACGCGCGTGGTAACAAAAAAGGAACCGGCATTCATGACGCAGCAGGTGGACATCGCATCCTTTGGCGGGGCAAGCGGCAAGGCACGGGAACTGGAGGATGTGTGTCCGGTGCGTTCCGTCATCTCCCATGTCGGAGACAAATGGTCCACGCTGCTTCTCGGTGCGCTTGCACAAAAGCCCTATCGTTTCGGGGAATTGCGGCGCTTCGTGCCGGATATTTCACAGCGGATGCTGACCCAGACCCTGCGAGACCTGCAACGGGACGGCTATGTGGCCCGGCAGGTTTTTCCCACCAAGCCGCCAAGTGTGGAATATCGCCTGACACCGCTGGGGGCGGCGCTGGTGCAGGCCCTGCAATCTTTGATCGATTTCGCGCTTGTCAATCACGAGGCCGTGGTAGAGGCCCGCAAGCGTTTCGATATGGCGGGCGGATAACGCCTTCAGGCCACCATTTTCTCGCGCCGGCCCGAGAGCGCGAAGGTTACGGCTGCCTGAGCATGGATGCGGGTGGAGTCGAATCCCGGCAGGCAAAGCTGGTCGGGATCGAGCAGCAGGCAGATTTCCGTGCAGCCAAGAATGACGCAATCCGCCCCTTTTGCCTTCGCCTTTTCGATAATGGCCAGATAGGCGTCCCGTGAGGCGGCCTCGACACGGCCAGCGCAAAGTTCCTTGAAAATCACGTCATGCACGGTTTGCCGGTCCTCGGCATCCGGCACCATCGGATCAAGACCAAGGGCGCGCATGTGATTGGTGTAGAAGCCGTGTTCCATGGTGTAGCGCGTTGCCAGCAGCAGGGGGCGGCGATAGCCCGATGCCTTGATTGCTGCCGAGGTTTCATCGACAATATGAATGAGGGGCACGGAAATGCTGGCCGCCACATGGTCGGCAATCAGATGCATGGTGTTGGTGCAGATGAGAATGCAGTCTGCACCCGCCCGCTCAAGCCCGGCAGCACAGTCCGCAAGCGCCTTTTCGGCGAGGTCCCAGCGCCCCGTTGTCTGATAGCCGACAATCTCGGCGAAGTTCACCGAATGCATGATGACCTGTGCCGAAGAAAGCCCGCCCAGCGACTCGCGGACCGCCTCGTTGACCAGGCGATAATAGATCGCCGAACTCTCGAAACTCATGCCGCCGATCAAGCCGATGGTTTTCATGGATAATTCCTCTTTCTAATCTTATGCGTCAGGCTGATCTTGTCGTGGAAACCTCGCCTTGTATTTGCGTTTTTTCCGGCTACAGGAACTTCTCACGCAAAAAATCAGCGTCTATAGAGTCTATTGCGCAAATTTTATGGGATAAGGCGTATTTTGACAGGGGATAAGCGGCGTGCTGGATGAACGTGACCGGAAAATTCTGGACCTTTTGCAACGGGATGCCTCCATTCCCGTCTCCGATCTGGCTGAAAAGGTGGCGCTTTCAGTGTCGGCCTGCTCGCGGCGCATCCAGCGGCTGGAGGAATTGGGCTATATCGAGCGGCGCATTGCCGTTTTGAACCGGGAAAAGATTGGCCTGCCCACCACGGTCTATGCGCTGGTGAAAACCGCGCATCACACAGATGAATGGACCGAGCAGTTTCGCCGCGCCATCGGCGATATTGCCGAGATAGTCGAGGCCCACCGCCTCACCGGCCATTATGATTATATCCTCAAGATCGTTCTGCCACGGGTGGAGCATTACGATGTGGTCTATAGGAGGCTGGTGCGGCGGCTGGAATTGTTCGACGTCAACGCATCGATTTCCATGGAAACCATGAAGAGCGGAAGCGCGGTGCCGGTTGATTTTGCCGTATAGAGCACAATCCGACCGGAGTGAAACGAGGATCGATAAGATTATCTTTAAAAAATAATATGTTAGAGCGAAGATCCTTGCTTCAATCCTGCGGTTTCGGCAGGGATTTGTCGGCGCGGCACCGGGCCAGCGCCAATGGCTTGACGCTGTGAATGGCGGTGATGACGCCCACGCCGTCACGATTGGCGGTGTCCACGTTCATGCAGGTGCAGCCATAGCCGTAATTGCCGTTCGTGCGCACATAGTCCCCGGCGGAAAGATCGCCGATCTTGTCCACGCCCTCCGGCTCATCGGGAATGCCTTGCGACATGATGATCCAGGTGCCCTTCGCGTCATCCAGCCAGTAATTGCCGGGCGTGGGGTTGACGATCCAGCCGCAGCGGTTTTCGGCCGCTGCCGCTGACAGGGGTGGGGCAAGGCAGGCGCCTGTCAGGGCTGCCGCAACGGCAATGCCGTAATATGTGGTGCGCAAAGACGAAAACAGCGGCAAGCCTGGCATGAAGGGCCTTCAGGTTTCAGGGAACATAGCGGTTATGGCTGTGGGGCCGGGAGTTTGTGCCAGCATATCCGTCGTTTTGTCCAGTGCTGGTGCAGGCCGAAAGGGCTGAAAGAGCAAGACAAAACAGCAATGCGTTGCAAATGGCTTTCATGGAAATTCTCCTTGGGAGGAAGGGAGCATAATTCGAACCGTTCGGTTCGATGTTGAAATTGGAGCAAAAGGCGGCATTTTTGCGAACGGCATTCGGTTGAGGCCCGATAAGACGGACACGCTTTTGTGAGAATCCCGCTCAGCGCCCGTTCCTCTCCAAGAAAGCAGTTGACGAAAGCGCACTGGATCATTAATCAGAACCGTACCGTACGGTACATGATTTGGAACGCCAGTCTTGGCGGGCGTTATCGGGAATGGCCTCAGGGCAATCGCGGGAGGAAGGGCAGTGTCGGTCGAGCTTCAGGCAGCGGGAGAGTTTTCGCCTCGCCAGAGCGCTGTTCTGGCCGAGGCATTGCGCCTGCTCGTGGAAGGTGGCGACAAGGCGCTGACGACAGCCGGGCTGGCGCGGGCGGCCAATTGCTCCAAGGAAAGCCTTTACAAGTGGTTCGGTGATCGCGACGGGCTGCTTTCTGCGATGATTTCCTATCAGGCCAGCAAGGTTCGCACCTTCGAGCGGACCGGCGAGCGCCTGAATGCCCAGACGCTGATGGAGCATCTCGAACTCTTCGGTCGCGACCTTCTGGACGTGCTGGGCGGTGAGGTTTCACTGGCGCTGAACAGGCTGGCAATTGGCCAGACCAGCCGCGACGGTTCCAGGCTTGGCCAGCTTTTGCTGGAGCGTGGCCGCCGCCAGATCGATCGCCGGGCGCGGGCGCTTCTCGATGCTGGCCGTCGTGATGGCCTGTTGCGTTTCGATGATGGCGAGGATGCCTATCGCACGCTTTACGGCCTCATCGTTTCGGATTTGCATGTGCGGCTGCTGCTTGGCGAGCGGCCCGATGCGCAAAAATTTCCGTCTCGGGTAAGAAAGGCGGTGAGCGCCTTTCTTGTCCTCTACGGTTCGGAAAAAACTTGACCGGGCAATCCGGCACATCAACAAACACCCACACAGACAGCATAGGGAAGGACATAAAATGCGCGTCTATTACGATCGTGATGCCGATCTGAACCTCATCAAATCCAAGAAGGTCGTTATCGTAGGTTACGGCTCGCAGGGCCGCGCCCATGCGCTGAACCTCAAGGATTCCGGCGCCCAGAACGTCGTCATCGCGCTGAAGGCCGGTTCTCCGACCACCGCCAAGGCCGAAGCCGACGGCTTCAAGGTCATGACCGTTGCTGAAGCTGCCGCCTGGGGCGATCTGCTGATGATGGCAACCCCGGACGAATTGCAGGCCGGCATCTACAAGAACGATATTGCGCCGAACATCCGCGATGGCGCGGCGATTGCTTTCGCGCACGGCCTCAACGTGCATTTCGGCCTGATCGAGCCGAAGGCGTCCGTTGACGTGGTGATGATCGCGCCGAAGGGCCCCGGCCACACCGTTCGTGGCGAATATCAGAAGGGCGGCGGCGTGCCCTGCCTCGTGGCCGTTCACCAGAACGCCTCCGGCAATGCGCTTGAAGTGGCTCTTTCCTACGCCTGCGGCGTTGGCGGCGGCCGTTCCGGCATCATCGAAACCACCTTCCAGGAAGAATGCGAAACCGACCTGTTCGGCGAGCAGGTCGTTCTGTGCGGCGGTCTCGTCGAGCTGATCCGCGCCGGTTTCGAAACGCTGGTCGAAGGTGGCTATGCGCCCGAAATGGCCTATTTCGAGTGCCTGCACGAAGTGAAGCTGATCGTGGACCTGATCTACGAAGGCGGCATCGCCAACATGAACTACTCGATCTCCAACACGGCCGAGTGGGGCGAATACGTTACCGGTCCGCGCATCATTACCGCCGAAACCAAGGCTGAAATGAAGCGCGTGCTTCATGACATCCAGACCGGCAAGTTCACTGCCGAATGGATGCAGGAGTGGCATTCGGGCGCTGCCCGCTTCAAGGGCATTCGTCGCATGAACGACAAGCACCAGATCGAAGAAGTCGGCGAAAAGCTGCGCGGCATGATGCCGTGGATCGGCAAGAACAAGCTGGTCGATAAGGCTCGCAACTAATAAAAGTTGTGATCCAGACCTGCCGATCCCCGTTTTTTGTTTGCGTGCCTTTGGCATCGCGGGGGATCGGCAAGAACAAGCTTGTCGATAAGGCCCGCAAATGCGCCGGATCGGGCTCTTGAGGCCCGGTCCGGTTTTTGTTTATCTTTTATGTTCGATAGCGCTGAAACGTAGCCGTGCTATTGTTTCGAACTCGTAGAGGTCAGCAATATGCCGGGTTCCTGCGAGAGGTGAGAGGTCGGCAAAGCCTGGGCCTCCAAGCCATAGCTCGGTATGGCGCGGCAGGATTTCCCTGAGATTTTCAATGCGTTTGCGGCTTTGGGCGCCGCGGCGGATCAGGCTGCTCAGGCAGACAAGCCGGGCGCCTGAGGTGAGCGCTGCCGCGGCAATCTCGTCATTTGGCAGGCCCGGCCCCAGATAGAGCACGCGAAATCCATTGAGATGCGCCATGACGGCCGCCAGAAGGGCGCCAAGTTCATGTGCTTCTTCGGAAAGCGTGGCAAAAAGAAACAGGGTTTGCGAGCGCAGCGGCACGGGCTGGGTCAGGAACTCGCCAAGCAGGGAGCGAATATGCGCCGATGCCATGTGCTCACCGGCCACGGAGAGCTTGCCGTCAGACCATAATTGGCCCACCTCGTGTAACAGATCAAGCACAAAGCCCCCGCAAAATTCCCGCATTCCGCGTGCTTGCAGTTCCTGTCGCAGCAAGGCTTCGAACCCGGTGGAATCCAGGGTATTTAGCTGTTCGAGAAAGGGAGCAAGCCTTAGCCTGTCCTGATGGCGGAGCATCAATCTTCGCAGTTCATCGTCGGGGACGTGCACGATGGCGCTGATCCTGAGGCCGAAATCAGTACATTCTTTCAGGAGTTTAAGTCTTTCGACCTGCGCTGCGGTGTAAAGCCTCCGGCCGGTTTGCGTGCGCTGTGGCGTAACGGCTTCATAGCGCCGCTCCCAGGCGTGCAGCAGAAGTTTGCTAAGCCCCGTTTCTGCCGAAACAGCAGAGAGTGTGAAATATGCCCCTTCCTCATTAATGGATTTTTTATGTTTCACCCGAAAAATTCCTCAGCTTCAGGTGGTATTTCACCACGATATTTGCCTTAGCTTAATAACTTTATTTGATGATGCTCAATTAGATGTAGGGCTTGGGCGGCTCGCATCTCCGGGGCATGAAAGGTTGATCGTGATGTTTGGTTCGGTTCGGGATGCAATGGCTGAAACGGAGGCGCTCAGGCGGTCCCAGGCCGTTATCGAGTTCGCTTTGGATGGCACCATCCTCAATGCAAACGAAACATTTTGTAATGTCATCGGCTATTCCCTTGCGGAGCTGAAAGGTCATCATCACAGTATGCTTGTAGATCCCGACTATGCGGGCAGTGCTGACTATAAGACCTTTTGGAATGATCTGCGAGCCGGGCATTTTCAGCGGTCACAATTCATGCGCAAGGGCAAGGGCGGGCGTGACGTCTGGATTGAAGCTTCATATAATCCGGTTTTTCGGGGCGGCAAGCCCTACAAAATCGTCAAATATGCGGTGGACATTACCGAAAATGTGCTGCGTAGCCGCGAGAATGAAGCATGGCTTGCCGCCATCTCCCGCTCGCAGGCGGTTATCGAATTTCGGCCCGATGGCACGATTTTGACGGCAAACGAAAACTTCTGCAAGGCGACCGGCTATCGGCTGGATGAGATTGTCGGCCGGCACCACCGCATGTTCTGCGACGCAACTTATGCATCATCGCCGGACTATGCGCAGTTCTGGCGGCGGCTTGCGGCGGGGGAGTTTCTGGCCGACGAGTTTCGCCGCCTCACCAAGGATGGCCGCGACCTCTGGATCCAGGCCTCCTATAATCCGATTCTCGACACGAACGGGACGGTGGTGAAGGTGGTAAAATTCGCCACCGATGTCACCAGCCGCATGGTGGCAATCGACCAGCTCGGCCGCTCCATTTCCGCACTTGAGCATGGCGATCTGACGCAGACGCTGAACCAGCCTTTCGTTCCCACAATGGAAGCGCTCCGCAAGAATTTCAATCTGGCGCTGGCCAAGCTGAACGATACGCTGGCCAATGTTTCGGACAGTGCCTGTTCCATCTCTTCCAACACTCGCGAAATCGCGTCGGCTGCGGCTGATCTTGCCCAGCGCACCGAACAGCAGGCGGCTTCGATAGAGGAGGCGGCTGCCGCGCTGGAGGAAGTGACGACCACGGTGCGGGAAGCGGCCAAACGCACACAGAATATGGGTAAGCTCGTGGAGCAGACCCGTGACAATGCCGAGAAATCCGGCGAGGTGGTGAGCAATACGGTCGCTGCCATGGATGAGATCGAGCAATCCTCTCGCAAGATTTCCACCATTCTGGGGGTCATAGACGAGATTGCCTTCCAGACCAATCTTCTGGCCCTCAATGCCGGGGTGGAGGCTGCCCGCGCGGGCGAGGCGGGCAAGGGATTTGCCGTGGTGGCGCAGGAAGTGCGCGAACTGGCGCAACGCTCCGGCAATGCCGCCAAGGAAATTCGCGGCCTTATCAGCACCTCCACCTCCCAGGTGGAAAGAGGCGTGCATCTCGTGGCTGCCACCGGCGAGGCGCTGGACAAGATCGTCAACGATGTTGTTGAACTCAGCGCCAATGTCGCAGCCCTCGTGCAGGGCACGCAGGAACAATCCGGCGCCCTTGGCGAGATTACCAGCTCCATCAACCTGATTGATCAGGGCACGCAGCGCAACGCCGCCATGGTGGAAGAGACGACGGCAGCAACACATGCGCTTTCGCAGGAAGCCGAGGGCCTTTTCCAGCTGGTGGGAACCTTCACCATTGATCAGGCGCCGGCGGCGCCCCAGCGCCGGGCCGCATGAGCCTGGCGAAGTGATAGGTCAGTATTGTTGACATATCGCTGATTCTGTGATGCCTTGCCTCCACAATTGAGACGCATGGATTTGCGTTAGAGCCTTTCACTGTTTCACGGAAACGGTGAAAGGCTCTAACTGTCTGTTTCGACGCATTTCCGGACGCAAAACCGAATATACTTTTGCTGGAAATGCTTTAAGACCCTGGAGGAAACATCGATGGTGAACTGGGATCAACTTCTTGCCACGCGCGCATCGCGAATGCGCGCCTCTGAAATCCGGGAACTGCTGAAGCTTCTGGATCAGCCGGAAATCATTTCCTTTGCCGGTGGCATTCCCGATCCCGATCTTTTCCCGGCCGAAGCATTTCAAAAAGCGTTTGCGGGTATCTTTGCCGATGGCGAGGCGGCTTCGGCGCTGCAATATTCGGTTTCAGAGGGTTATCTGCCGCTGCGGCGCTGGCTGAGCGGGGAAATGGCAAAGCTTGGCATTGCCTGCGGCGTGGACAATATTTTCATCACCTCCGGTTCGCAGCAGGGGCTGGATTATCTGGGCAAGCTGTTTTTGTCCCCGCAGGATACGGCGCTGGTGCCTTGGCCCACTTATCTCGGCGCCTTGCAGGCCTTCAATGCCTATGAGCCGAATTTTGACCAGCTTTCGGTTGCCGGCAACCGCACGCCGCAAAGCTACAGCGAAAAGGCGGCTGCCTGTGGCGGCAAAGTGAAATTCGCCTATGTTTCTCCCGATTTCGCCAATCCGACCGGCGAAACGATTGACCGGAGCGGCCGCGAGCGGCTTCTGGCGCTGGCCGAAGAGCTGGATGTGGCCATTCTTGAAGATGCGGCCTATCAGAACCTTCGATATGACGGTGAGCCTGTGGCGCCGGTGCTGGCGCTGGAGATTGCCGCGAAGGGTTCGATCGAGAACTGCCGGACGATTTATCTTGGCTCGTTTTCCAAAACCCTTGCGCCGGGGCTGCGGGTTGGCTTCGTGGTCGCCAGCGGCGAGGTCATCCGCAAGCTTGTGCTGATGAAGCAGGCCGCGGACCTGCATTCTCCCTCGCTCAACCAGATTGCCATTGCCCGCGTTGCCGGGGAAATCTTCGAAGGCCAGATCGCCCGCATCAAGGCGGCCTACAGCGCCCGCCGCGATGCCATGCTGGCGGCGCTGGAGCGGCATATGCCCAAAAGCGTGCAATGGACGCGGCCCGAAGGCGGCATGTTCATATGGCTGACATTGCCAGAGGGCATGGATGGCGCAGAACTGCTGGCGCACTCTGTCAAAACCGAAAAGGTGGCTTTCGTACCCGGTCAGGCTTTCTTTGCCGATCGTTCCGGGGCAAATACCATCCGCCTTTCCTTCTCGCGTGCCGATGAGGCGATGATCGAGGAAGGCATTGCGCGTCTTGGACGGCTGCTTGCCAGCGGGGCGCGGGTATAAAGCATCGGCCGAAAAGTGGGAACCGGTTTTCGGATCATCCGATGCGATGAAAAAAAGCATCGGCCGAAAAGTGGGAACCGGTTTTCGGGCAATCCGATGCGATGAAAAAAAGCATCGGCCGAAAAGTGGGAACCGGTTTTCGGGCAATCCGATGCGATGAAAAAACCCATCGGCCGAAAAGTGAGAGCCGGTCATAAGGCAAGCAGGAGACGAGCATGGATGCCCTTCGCGACGAATTACAAACCTGGCCTGCGGAGGGCGAGATCTTTGACCTTTCCTCGGCGGCGCTTGAGGTTCTTGCGGGCGAGCATCCATTTCTGGCGGCGCATCGCGAGGCGGTGGCCGCGAATTGGGAGCAGGAGGTTGCCGCCAATCCCGCCTTGTTCAATGGCCGTTTCCTGCTGTTTTCCACGCTTGGCATCCATCAGGGACGGCTTTGCGGGCAGGCCCATGATACGCCCTATGCTGCTATGCTTTACTGGCGGCGCAGTCCGGCGCTGCAAACGGGCTATCATGTCTTCTGTTTTCCGGTGATCATCACGGCGGATAATGCGCTGGTGGCGGTGGAAATGGCGGCGCATACGGCCAATCCCGGTCAGGTCTATTGCCCGGCGGGTTCTCTGGAGCTGGAAGACGTGGTGGACGGCAGGGTGGATATAGAGGCCAATATGCGCCGCGAGGTGCGGGAAGAAACCGGCCTGGACCTTGGGATGGCCGAGGCGGATGGCGCGCTTCGCGGCTTGCGTCTGGGGCGGCGGGTAACGCTTTTCAGGATCTTCCGGATGCCGTTGACGGCGGATCAGGTGGAAAAGGCGATTTACCGCCATATGGAAACCGATCATGAGCAGGAAATTGCCCGTCCCGTGCTGCTGCGCCGGGGCGATGAAGGGCGCTATCCCTTCAATCCGGCCATGAAGCCGCTGCTGCATTGGTTGTTTGCAGATTGACGATGCAGCTTGCGCGTTTTTGCGCAGTCGTGCAGTCTCGCTGATATACGGTGTCATGCCGGATTGTGGCGTTGCATGGAGGCGTGATTGGCCAGGGATTACTGCGTTTACGATGTTTTCACAGCCGAGAAGCTTTGTGGAAATCCGCTGGCGGTGGTGTTCGACGCGCAGGGCCTGACCGATGAGGCCATGCAGTCGATTGCGCGGGAGTTCAACCTCTCCGAAACGGTCTTCGTTTTAAGGCCGCAAAATCCGGCTCACGCAGCCCGCGTCAGAATTTTCACGCCCGGCCGGGAATTGCCCTTTGCCGGCCATCCCACGGTCGGCACGGCAATTGCGCTTGCCGAGCGGGCGCGAAACGAACACAGCGCACCGCTCGATCTCGTTTCCGTGCTGGAGGAAACGGTTGGCCCGGTGCGCTGCGCCGTGAGCCTTCGGGAAAACGAGCCAAGCTTTGCCGAATTCGACCTGCCCCTCGTGCCCTCCAGCATCCATCTACCGCTGGACCGGCAGGGGCTTGCGGATGCGCTTGGTCTGAAAGTCAGCGATCTTGGCTTCGAGAACCACATTCCCTCCATCTGGACAGCAGGTGTGCCATTTCTGCTGATACCCGTGCATAATCTTGGCTGCGTGGAAAGTGTGGAGTTCGATCCGCATCTGTGGGAGCGGGTTGCCCCCTTCTGTGAGGGTGCGCTGACATCTGCCTTCGTCTATTGCCGGGGCGGGGTTCACCACGCCGCGAATTTCCACGCGCGCATGTTTTCACCCGATATGGGCATCGCGGAAGATCCCGCGACGGGCGGTGCCGTCGCGGCCCTTTCCGGCGCTATCCAGCATTTCGATGCCTTGCCGGATGGCCACCACCCGCTGCTGGTGGAGCAGGGCGTGGAAATGGGCCGCCCCTCCTTCATCCATCTTCATATCGACACCAAGGAAGGAAAGCTGTTTCGCGCCCGGATCGGCGGTCAGGCGACGATGATTGCTTCAGGACGTCTTTTTGTATAATATTCAAAGGCTTGATGGATAAATGCAATTTTCTCCCGCAGTTGACGTGTTTTTTTCGCCAACCCGGCTGGACAAGGCGGGATAACCCCTTTATATGCCCTCTCACGCCACCGGAACACACGGCGGCGCACAAAAAGGCGGGTGATTAGCTCAGTTGGTAGAGCAGCTGACTCTTAATCAGCGGGTCGTAGGTTCGAGCCCTACATCACCCACCATTTTTCAATGACTTAGCTGGTGTTTCCGACCAATTTCCGACATGTTTCCGACCATCCTGTATCTGATTTTATGGATATGGAGCTGCTTTGTTTGATGGATATGTCGAGTGGCAAGAATGGATTTTTTAGGAGCACTGTTGGGTGAGGCTTCGTGGAGCGCAATGGCATTTTTTGCTGTTGTACTCGGTACATTCATTGGTTCTACGCACGACCCAGTTTGGGTTGCTTTCATCATTGCAGTAATCGTGATTGCATTTTGCGCTTCAAAACTGTGGCCAGTTTTAGCTTGTGTGGCAATGGCTGCGTCGTTTAGGGTGGTCGCCCCGTATTTTAATTATGTGAAAGCAGGGCTTGATTTTTGGGGCTCCTTGCCTCTCCGCTTTTTTGCTCAAATCTTAATTTTCGGCTCTTGCGCGATTGCTATGCGCGTATTGGGAAGGTGTGTTCTCCGTCGTCAGTAAGTCTGAGAGTCGCCACGTAACTTCCTCAGATCAATTGTCCATCTCCGCCCCGGCGCTATCAGTCAGTGCTTTATGCAGGGCGTGGTAGTGTTTCATGACTGCGTTTGCAGTCTGGAAGCCGTGGTCGATGATGCTGCAAATTTTGCAGGTGCGCAGCCATCACAACACCCCGTTCGCTTTGTTAGTGGTTCTGAGCCGGTTGAAGATTTGCATAGCTGTGATTCAACCATTTCACGCTTGAATTGCCGATCTCATTTTGTTCCATCGCTTCGAGTGCAATATTCTCTGTTTGTTCGCATAATCTTGCAAAAATAGCTGTGGATTACTGTGGATAACTGCGGTTTGGGCGATTGCGACTCAAGTTTCGGCATCCCTTGGGCGGCTCTATCCAAGGCGCTACGGACAAGAGTTATGTCCTGTTCCAAGAGCCGTATTCTCTAGGGTATGTGGGGATTCGACGTTGGGCGAGGCGAAAACGGTGATTTGCGAGAACCGGAGCGGAGTGTACTTAATGTACATGAGCACCGGGAGCGCAGCAAATTACCGTTTGCAGTCCGCCCAACGTTGAATACCCACATACCCTAGTTTTTCAGGCGGTAGCCGCTGCGAAATATCCAGGTGACAATGGCGAGGCAAAGCGTCATGAAGATCAGCACCATGCCTATGCTGATAAGCGGGTTTAGGTCGGCCTTGCTGAAAAAGCTCCAGCGGAAGCCGCTGACGAGGTAGAAGACCGGGTTGAAATGGCTGACAGTTTGCCAGAAGGGCGGTAGATCGCCGATCGAGTAGAATGTGCCGCCCAGGAAGGTGAGGGGCGGGATGACCAGCATGGGCACAAGGCTGAGCTGTTCGAAATTCTGTGCCCAGATGCCGATGATGAAGCCGGCGAGGCTGAAACACAGCGCCGTCAGCACCATGAAGCCGAGCATCAGCAGCGGGTGATCGATCCGCAGGTCAACAAACAGCGTGGCCGTGGCAAGGATGATGAGCGCGAGAATGACGCCCTTCGTGGCGGCGGCGCCGACATAGCCAATCAGAATTTCGCTCATGGCAACGGGTGCTGACAGGACTTCATAAATCGTGCCAGTGAATTTCTGGAAATAGATGCCGTTTGCGCCATTGCTGATGCATTGCGTGACCAGGGCCAGCATGATGAGGCCGGGCGTGATGAAGCTGCCATAGCCGCCCTCCATATTGACCGGCATTTTTGAGCCGACCGCCGCTCCGAAGACGATGAAATAGAGCGAGGTGGATACCACCGGCGAAACGATGCTTTGCAGCAGCGTGCGCACCATTCTGTGCATCTCGAAGCGGTAAATGGCTGAAATGGCGTGGAAGTTCATGGCTTGGCATCCCCAATCAGCGAAACGAAAATATCCTCGAGCGAGGTCTGGCGGGTGGAAATATCCGTGACCTGAACGCCGGAGGCTTCCAGCGCGGCCAGAAGCCGGGTGAGGGCGTCGGGATCGGCCTGGGGCTGATAATCGTAGACGATCCGGCGGCCCTCCTGGGCAAGGCTGAGCTTCCAGTCATCCAGCCTGCCGGGCAGGCTTTTCATCGGTTCGGCCAGCTCCAGCAGCATCTGTTTGGCGCCCAGCTTGCGCATCAAAGCCGTTTTTTCCTCCACCAGCACCAGTTCACCGCCATTGACGATGCCCACCCTGTCGGCAATTTCCTCTGCTTCTTCAATGTAATGGGTCGTGAGAATGATGGTGACGCCGCTGTCGCGCAAATCCCGCACAAGGCTCCACATCTCGCGCCGCAGCGCCACGTCCACGCCTGCGGTGGGTTCATCGAGAAACAGTATTTTCGGCTCGTGCGACAGCGCCTTGGCAATCAGCACGCGGCGCTTCATGCCGCCGGAAAGCTGGCGCAGGGTGGAGTCGCGCTTTTCCCAGAGGCTGAGAGAGCGCAGCACCTTCTCGATGTGGGCGGGGTTCTTGCCCTTGCCGTAAAGACCGCGTGAATAGCTGACCGTGTTCCACACGGTTTCGAACTGGTCTGTGGTCAATTCCTGCGGGACAAGCCCGATCAGCGCACGTGTTTGCCGAAAATCCCGCACCACGTCATGGCCCGAAACCAGCACCTTGCCGGAAGAAGGCTGAACGATGCCGCAAATAATCGAAATCAGCGTGGTCTTGCCCGCGCCGTTGGGGCCGAGCAGCGCGAGAATTTCACCTTCCGCAATGTCGAGGCTGATGCCTTTCAGGGCCGTGAAACCGGATGCATATGTCTTTTGCAGGTTTTCAATGGAAATAATGGCTGACATTCGATCCGCATGGGCTGGAGGGATGACAAGGATTGGCCCCCCGTGCATGACCACAGGACGAGCGCCGACCCTGCCGGAGAAGCAAACGCTGGAGCAGGTTGCAATATAGAGCATTTGCCGAAAATGTGTAGCGCGCCGCTTTCGCCCAGAAGCAGGTGCTGCCGCGCTGGCACAACGGTGCCCGCGGAATTTATCATTTGTTTTTATACAAACACAAAAACCGCCTGCCGGTCGGCAGACGGTTTTAAAACGTGAAATATGTCCGAAACTTATACCGGGTTCTTCTCAGGCTGCTGCCGAGCTTTTCTGGCGTCCGGCGCGGATCTGGACCAGCGTGTCGAGGTTCTGGTTGACGCGGCAATAGAACTCTTCATCGATAAAGGGCCGCAGCATGAAGTCATTGCCGCCAACTTTCAGAAAGCGTGCGGAAAGCAGGCGATCGGTGGAGGAAGATACGCCGATGATGCGCAACTCGTGCGAGCCGCGCACCGCGCGGATGCGGCGTGTCAGTTCGAAACCGTCGATGTCGGGCATGTTGTAGTCCGTCACCACAAGGCCGACATCCGGGTTGGCCTTCAGGGTTTCCAGAGCCTTTGCACCGTTGTCGGCCGTGCTGACGCGGAAGTTATAGCGCTTGAGGCGGCTGGAAAGCAGTGCGCGGGCGGTGGGGCTGTCATCGACGATGAGCACGTGATGGCGGTGATTGGTCAGGAAGCGGCAAACCGATTCGGCCAGCATCTCGACGGCAAAGACATTGTCCTTCAGAATATAATCGACAATATCCTTCGAGAGCAGCTTCTCGCGGGTCTGCTCGTGGAAGGTGCCGGTAAAGACGATGGTGGGAATATTGCAATCCACCAGATATTCCAGCGCTTCGCCGTTTTCGGCGCCCGGAAGGTTGATATTGGAAATGGCAAGCGTCACGGGCGTGTCGTTCAGCTCGTTGGCCATCATCAGATCTTCATAGGTGCGGCAGATTTCCACATCCATATTGAAGATCTCTTTCAATCTCTGGCGGATCATCGAAGTGAAGACATTGGAGTCTTCTGCAACGATAATACGGGCATCCGGAAACTTTTCGCCGGAGTATTGCATTCCGGAAACGCCGAGATAGGTCATGGCTTGCCTTCAAAAATTAGTGATCTGAGGGCAATATAAAAATCATCAATTGCTGAAATATTAATCTGAAAAACGGATTCGGGATCGATGCTTAATGAAACAAGAAAACGGTAAAGTTGGTGCGGTGCAATCGCTGAAGCATGTCGCGCAAAAGTGTGCAGCGGTTTTGCGATAACGACATGCGACAAAACAATGACGTAAAGCGTCAGGAGCGAATCTGAAATATCGCGACAGGCTTTACAGCGCCGTGCGTTTTATCAAACGCACGAAGTACGCTGTAACACTTTAAATCTGCTGCATGATTTTCACCTTAAATCGATTCCGATTTAAGGAATTATGCAGTAGACCTTGTGGCTAACTGAAAAACAAACAACAAAAGAGGCGAGGCAAAGCATCGTCAGACCGGGAAGAGCAATACCAGCCTGCAATCCGGACGGTCGGCGGGGCGATAGTTGAATTGCCGGAAATGCAGGATGCCGCGTTCGGGATGGCGAAATGCCCGTTCACCGCCCTCGCGCTCCATGACATTCTGCTGCTGCCAGACGGTTTCGAACAGAGGGATTTCGGCGCGCATGGCCTCTACCAGATCCCTGAAGAGAGGGTCGCGCTGGGCATGGCTGTAATCGGCGCGAAACTCTGCCATCATGCTGGCGGTGCGGCCTTCCCAATCCATAATGATCTGCCGGGCAGCGGGGTGGGAAAACACGAAGCGCATGGCATTGCGCTCGCTGGCCTCCTGTGCAAGCCATTCGGGAAAAAGCGCGGCGGCTGCGGAATTCCACGAGCAGGCGTTCCAGTATCTGTCCAGCGCATAGGCCGGATGAGGAACGGCTGAAACGGCGGCAATCACGGAGGCAGGCGCCTCCTGTCCATATTCGTTTTGCTGGCTGTCGGGGTCGCGCCGGTCGGCCATTTCGAAAAGATAGGCGCGCTCTGCCTGTGTCAGTTCAAGTGCCACGGCAAGCCGCGCAAGCGCCTGTGGTGAGGCCTGCACCTGGCGGCCCTGTTCAATCCAGGCGCACCATGTGGGACTTATCCCGGCGCGTTCCGCCAGTTCCTCGCGGCGAAGTCCCGGTGTCCGTCTGCGCCCGGCAAGCCCGTCAGGCACCAGTCTTTCCCGATGGGACCGGACAAATTCTCCAAGCAGTCTACGCTGTTCCAGCTCAAGCATGTCAGTTCTTATGATAGGATAAAGTGTTATATTGTACCAGTATAAATTTCAGTCATCATGGGCTCGCAGCGCTGAAAACGGCGCACATTACAGCGCCGTGCGTTTTATCAAACGCACAAAGGACGCTGTAACGCATTAAATCTGCTGCATAATTTTCACCTTAAATCGATTCCGATTTAAGGAATTATGCAGTAACCCTCGCAATTTATTAGCAGGAATGGATTCATGGCGACACCAACCGGAACTGAAAGTTCAACCTCTCACGACCATCACGTGCAATCACAATTCGGCCCACGAGCGGCGGCCTATGTCGAAAGTGCCGTTCATGCCGCTGGCGAAGACCTGCGCCATATCGCGCAATTGGCGGGTGACATCAGGCCTGCAAAGGCTCTGGACCTGGGTTGCGGTGGTGGTCATGTGGCTTACGCGCTGGCCGCCCATGCCCATGAAGTGGTGGCGGTGGATCTGTCCAGTGACATGCTGGCGGCTGTTGCCGGGGTGGCGCGCCAGAGGGGCCTTGCCAATCTGCATGTGCAGCAGGCTTCCGTGCAGGCTTTGCCCTTCGAGGACGCCTCCTTTGATTTCGTCGCCAGCCGCTTCAGTGCCCATCACTGGCAGGATGTGGATGCCGGGTTGCGGGAGGCGGCGCGGGTGCTGAAACGGGCAAGTCCCGCGGTGTTCGTGGATGTGATCGCGGCGGGAAGACCGCTGCTCGATACCCATTTGCAGACGATTGAACTTTTGCGCGATACCTCGCATGTGCGCAATTACAGCGCGGCGGAATGGCATGAGAAGCTGGCGCGGGCAGGGTTCGGCGTAGAGCGGTGCCACATGTTTCGCACGCGCATGGAATTTGCAAGCTGGATTGCCCGCATGGCCACGCCAAAGCCCCTCGTGGATGCCATCCGGCTGCTGCAAAAGGCGGCGGCGCCGGAGGTTCAGCAGGTCTTCGCAATTGAACCGGATGGTTCGTTCATGCTGGACATGGCCGTTTTCGCGGTGCGGCGGTGTTAAATCATTTCACCGGGAAATGCGTAAAAAAGCCTGGAGCATCAAAAAATCCAGGCCGTGTTTGAAGGCAACGCCTATTCCTGCTCGTTCACCAGTTCGTGGCCAATGGCGGGAGCGGCTTCATGCAGAATGCCTTCCTGTTTGAAGCGCTGGAAAATCGCCAGCCGCAGGTCGTTGCGGGCTGAAAGCCCGTCGCGCAGATCCTCGACATAGGCACGGATTTCGAACTGCAATTCGGCTTCGGTGAAATCCTTGAAGATCACGCGCGGCTCCGGCCTTTCGGCAATGCCGGGTGTGGAAGCGGCAATGTCCTTCAGCAGATGCATGATATGGCGCGGATCGAAATGGCTGGGGGCGGCAACGCCAAGGACAAGGCGGCCGAGCTTGACGCTGCGGGGTGTCTTGTCATCGCCCTCAGGCGGCAGGGTCTGCGGCAGTATGCCATCCACCAGTTCGGCGTCTTCTTCGGCTGGCGGGTCTTCCTGCAAAATGCCTTCCAGCTTGAAGCGCTCGAACACGCCCAGCCGCAATTCCGTGCGCACGGAAAGGCCGCTGAGAATATCGGCAACATAAACGCGGACCTCGAAGTTCAGATCGGCCTCGTTGAAGTCCTTGAACACCACCACGGGTTCGGGATTGCGCAGTACGCCGGGAACATTGGTGGCAATGTCCTTCAGCAGGTTGACCATGCGGCGCGGATCGTTGCCAGCCTTTACCGTCACCGGCACGTCCACCCGGCCCAGCTTGTTGCGGTGCGTCCAGTTGCCCACCGATGCGTTGATGAGCTGCGAATTGGGCACGATGATCGATTGGCGCTGAAAGGTTTCGATTTCCGTGGCGCGCACGGAAATGCGGCGCACGAAACCTTCGCTGGTGCCGGTGGCCACCCAGTCGCCCACCTTGAAGGGGCGTTCCATCAGCAGGATAAGGCCGGAGACGAAGTTGGAAATGATGTTCTGAAGGCCGAAACCGATACCGACCGAGAGCGCGCCAGCCACCAGCGCAAGGCTGGAAAGATTGATACCGGCCACGGAAAGCGCCATCAGCGCCGCGATGATGGCGCCGAAATAGCCTACCGATGTCTTGACGGAGTTTCGAACGCCCGCATCCACCTGCGAGCGGGCCATGACGTTGCCGTCCAGCCATTTTTCGAACCATCGCGTCAGCACCAGACCGACGAAGAAGATCGCCACGCCGCTGAAGATCCCGACGATGGAGATGCTCATGCCGCCGATATTGATCTGGACAAAGAGGTTGTAGAACCATGTCTGTATATCCGGTGGCTGGAAGCCCCAGGACATCATGATGAGCGGAATGCCGAAAGCCAGCGCCGACATGTATATGAGCAGGCCTGCGACAATACCCACCTGATCCAGTGCCACCGGCCCCATGTTGAAGCGTCTTTGAAGGTAGCGGCCAATGATCGTATCGGCGAAACGGTCACGCTCCGAGACGGCCCGGCCGGAGCGGATGCCGATATACATGGTGGCAATCACCCCGCCGGTCAGGATGAGCTGGGTGGAAATGAAGCGGGCAAGCCCGATAAAGCCGCTGACGCTGGCCAGAATGATGCCGATGCCGCAAAGACGCATGGCAAGGGCGGTGGAGCGGTGCCATGGCCGCCCACGGCCCGCTGCCTGCGCTTCCTTGCCCTTCGGCACGAGAGGCCGGGCAAAGGACATGGCCAAGAGAATGCAGCCGATGAGCGAGGAGGAGACGAAGCCCTTGAAAACAGTGAGATCGACCGGCGAGCCCAGGGTCTCGGTAATCGAGCCAAAGACATAATCCAGCCCGTTGATGACCGACATGCCGACAAGGGCGGCCAGCAACAGCTTTGCGCCGCGGTCTGTCACCCGGACCAGCCGCCATTTTGGCTTGGAGGGCTGGAAAAGGGCGTCCCCCAGCCGGAAGACAAAGTAGACGAGACCCGCAAAGGCCATAACGCTGCCGGCAATGGGCGAAATATCCGGCCGCAGCACGTTGAAGGCTTCCAGGAAGAAATAGCTGCTGGTGAGAAAGAAGCTGACCGCGAGCGTGGGAATGGTCGTGACCCAGAAGGCCAGCGAAAAGCGGCTCATATAGGATGGGTCGTTCTCGACGCTTGCGCGCTGGATGACGGGTCCGAAAATCCGATTGAGCGTGAGGCGCATCCCTACGGCCAGCACCAGCGACAGCAGCAGGGCAGAAGCAAGCTGAACCTTCTTGAAACGCCAGGCAAACCCCGCCCAGCCGCCGATCAACTCGGCGAAGCGTTTCATTTCCGGCACGATGGATTGCACGGCAGCGGCCAGCCGGTCGAAGGGCACATCCGTGCGCGTCATCAGTTCGCGGGTGAAGAGATCGCGCCGGATGGCGGTGATCTTGGCGGAGGTCGCGTTGATGGCGTTCGACGCATCGTCGAGCTGGCTGATAACCGTGGCGATCTGGGTTTTCTGGGCCGCCAGCTTGTTGCGTTGCTGGGTGACGTCGCTGGCTTCCTGCTGGCCGTCCTTTGGCGGGTCGCCCATTTCCTTCTGGCGGTTGGCAATGTCGTCTGCGCGCGGTTGCACGTCGCCACGCAGTGCCGTGAGTTGCGCCTGGAGATCGTCGAGCTGGGATTTCAGCGTGGTAAGCTGCCGGTCGTCTTCCGTGGGTTTGGAAAGGGCGGCATTGGTGGCATCGATCTGCTTTTGGGCCTTGGCCAGCGTCTGGGGCGCCTGGCTCACAGGGTCATCGGGGGCAAACAGGCTGTCTTGCGCGAAAGCCGGTGTCAGCAGCGGGGCATGGATGGCTGTTGCTGAAAAGGCAATGAGACAGACAAGGACAATACGAATGAAGAACCTGTTCGTCACGTTTCCCACTACCCTTTCATGGCAAGGCCCGCAAACGGGGTGCCCTGACCTGTAAATTCGCTGCCGACGCAAAGACGCTGAAGGCCTGATGACGGCGAATCGATGCCGCGCCCGCATTTTCTGTAAAACATGGGCCGGGGCAATTCCATGACGGAAAGCCCCGCCGCGTGGAAAAGCGCTGGCGTGGGATGAAGTTCCGGCCGGAAAGCGATTGCTGTTTCAGGCGGCGGCGTGGCGTGCCTGTGGCAGCACGAAGGGAATGGTGCTCGGCACCCGGCCAACCGCGCCGGAAAGTCCGTAGACGGCGTGAATGACGTCTTCCCGCACCACGGCCTCCGGCCTGCCCTGGCCGATGATGCGGCCCTGTTGCAGCAGCACGAGGTGATCGGCAAATTCCGCCGCCAGATTGAGGTCGTGCAGTACGGCAAACACGATGCCGCCTTCGCGGGCGAACTGTCTGGCGGTGTCCAATAGGGCGATCTGCTGCCCAAGGTCGAGGCTGGCGGTGGGCTCGTCGAGAAACAGCGCGGTGGCGCGGCCATCGATGCGTGGGGCCGGAATTTGCGCCAAAGCGCGGGCAAACTGCACGCGCTGCTGCTCGCCTCCGGAAAGCAGCCGGTATTGTTGGCCTGCCTTGCCTTCAAGGCCCACGCGGCGCAGCGCTGCATGGGCTGCTTCTTCCTGATTTATCGCGCCATGGGCGGCGGCCCCCATGCGCACCACTTCCAGCGCCGTGAAGGGAAAGGCGAGGCTGGACTGTTGCGGCAGGACGGCCCGCTTGCGGGCAAGCACTTGCGGGCTCAGGCGCGAAATTTCGCACTCATCGTAAAGCACGCTGCCTTGATCGGGCTTGAGATCGCCACAGAGAAGCTTGAGCAGGGTGGATTTTCCAGCTCCGTTCGGCCCGATGACGATGGTGAAGCTGGCTGGTGTCAGCACAAGGTCGATAGTGTTGACGAGCTGCCTGCCGCCGCGCCGGAGCATGAGGTTGCGTGCCTCGATCATTCAGCCCTCCATAAGATCACGGCCCTTGCCGGTCAGCAGCAGGGCGAGGAAAACGGGCGCGCCGATAAGCGCGGTGACGATGCCGATGGGCAGTTCTGCCGGGGCGGCCACGGTGCGCGCGATGCTGTCTGCCGCAAGCAGCAGGCTTGCCCCGCCAAGGGCGGAGGCCGGCAGGAGGTAACGGTGAACCGGCCCGATCACCAGCCGCAAAAGATGCGGCACGATGATGCCGACAAAGCCGATGGAGCCCGCCACGGCCACGCAGGCGCCGCAGGCGGCGGCAACCGAGAGAATGCAGAGCCTGTTCAGCCGTTGCACCGGGACACCCATGTGGAAAGCGGCGGCAGGCCCCAGCACCAGCGCATCGAGCCCGCGTGACAAAAACGGCAGGCAGGCCAGCGCCGCGGCGAGAAACGGCAGGACGGAGAGGCATTTGGCAAGATTTGCGCCGCCAAGAGACCCCATGCTCCAGAAGGTGATGTCGCGCAGCGCCCGGTCATCGGCCAGAAAAATGAGAAAACCCGTCGCGGCAATGCTCATGGCGCCAATGGCGATGCCGGAAAGGATAAGCGATGTGGCGGAGGTGTGCCCGTGGCGGCTGGCGATGAGATAGAGCAGGCCGGTTGTCAGCAGCGCGCCGCAAAAGGCCATGACGGGCAGAAATTCCCCGCCCAGCAAGGTCTGAAGCGGGGCAAGCTGACCTGCGCCCAGAACGATGGCCGCGACCGCGAACAGGCTTGCGCCAGAGGTGACGCCGACAATGCCGGGATCGGCCAGCGGATTGCGGAAAAGCCCCTGCATGATGGCGCCGGAAAGGCCAAGGCCCGCCCCGATGAGTGCGCCAAGCGCCGTGCGCGGCAGGCGCACGGCCTCCAGAATGATCCTGTCCTGTTCCGGCAGCGCCCCGCTGCCGGAAAGATAGGCAATCAGCGATCCCATGCCGACACTTGCCGGGCCGGTGACGACCGAACCCAGGCAGGCGCCTGCCAGCAGCAGTGCCAGCGCCACGAGCATGAGTGCGCCAAGCCGCGAGCGGTCGCCATTGCCGGTCAGGCCCGGAAAGGGAGAGGCGAACGCCGCCATCAGCGGATTGCCGCTTGCGGGTAAAGCTTTTCGGCCAGTTCACGCGCGGCTTCCGGCGTGCGTGGTCCGAAACCAAGCAGGAAAAGCCCGTCCATGGAAATGAAGGCATTGTTTTTGGCGGCAGGACTTGCCGCAAGGGCTGGCAGGGCAAAGGCGTCCGCTGCCGAAATCGGCTGGGCGCCATGCTGCATGGTCAACACCACGTCCGGGGCGGCGGCAATCAGCGCTTCGTCGCTCATGGGCTTGTAACCTTCGCTGGCGCCTGCGGCATTCACGCCGCCGGAAAGGCGGATCATCGCATCGGCAGCCGTGTTGCGTCCCGCCGCCATCACCCGGCCATTGGCCATGGAAAGAACGAAGAGGACCTTCTTTTTCTCTGCCGTGGATTTGGCAAGCGTGGCTTGCAGTGCCTGCAATCTGGCATCCACGTCGCGGGCGAGCTTATCGGCCTCGGCGGACTTGCCGACGGCCTCACCCACGGCGCGAATACGCTCTGCGACGGTTTGCGCGCCGGGCGGTGCATCGATGGACACAAGCGGAATGCCACTGCTTTTCAGAAGGGCGAGCGCATCCGGCGGGCCTGATCCCGCCTCGGTCATGATGAGGTCCGGCTTCTGGGCCAGGATGCCTTCGGCCGAAAGCTGGCGCATATAGCCCACATTCGGCTTGCTCTTTGCCTCTGGCGGGTAGAGGCTTGTCGTATCCACCGCGATCACACGGTCGCCCGCGCCCAGATCATAAAGGATTTCGGTAACGGTGCCGCCAACGGAAACAATGCGGCGCGCCTGCGGGTAGTTTTCGCCATAAGCTGAAAATGGGGCAAGGAGGGGCAGGGAGGCGAACAGGGCAAAAGCCAGCCTGGAGGCGATAATCTTCTTTGTCATCGATGGATTCCTGAAACATGCCGATGCAGGCCGGGGATGCGGGAGGAGGCGGCATCCGAAGCCGGACATTTAACTTGACTATTATGCACAAGTTTTAATAGGAAGGCAACACAGGCAGGATTGCCGCCGATGGCGGCGCGCCATTTTCCGGAAAGGATGGGAAGATGTATATTGCGATGAACCGTTTTCGTGTTGTGCCGGGTTACGAAGAGGCTTTCGAAGCTGTCTGGCGCGAGCGTGAAGGCCGCCTGAAGGAAGTTCCCGGCTATCTGGAATTTCACCTGCTGAAAGGCCCCAAGGCCGACGACCACACGCTTTATGCGACACACACCGTTTGGGCCACGCAGGAAAGCTTCAAGGCCTGGACGCATTCGGAGCAGTTCCGTGCGGCCCATGCGCGGGCGGGCGAAACGCCGGTGAAATATCTGAGCGGGCCGCATTTCGAAGGTTTTCAGGTGATTCAGCACGAAGATGCCAACGGCAACCGGCTGCCGGTTGCGGCCTGAGGTGGCCATGCAGACAACATCTCAACCTGATGCCCTTGAACGGGCGCGCGCGCTGTTGGCCGAGAAGCCCGATGGCGTGGTGGAAACCATTGCCGGCGAGGCAGGTGTAACGCCCGCGCAGATTCTCTCGCTTCTGCCCGCAGGCAGCGCCGTGACGCTGCCCGCCGAACACTTCCAGCCCATCTGGGAGCGGCTGGGCGGCTTCGGCGAGGTTTTGATGATCGTGCATACCGCCGACATCGTGCTGGAGGTGGTTGGCCGCCTGCCGCCCGGTTCGGAAGGTCATGGTTGGTTCAATGTCCATGGCGACAGCCCCATTGGCGGTCACATCCGGCTGGAACGCTGCGGCTCCATTACCTTCGTGGACCGGATGTTTCACGGACGCCGTTCACTTTCGGTGTGGTTCATGAATGGTGAGGGCCACGCCATGTTCAAGGTCTTTGTTCGCCGCGATGCCGAAAAGGCGCTGATCGGCGAACAGGTCACGCTGTTCGAGGCTCTCCGCGCTCATTATCAGACCGCGTAGGCTGGCCTATACCGGCCATTCTCCTGAGAATGCTCAATTGCTTTACGAATCAATTTTCAAGCCTGGCTGCCGTTTTTCAAGCAGCGAAACTTCGGGGCGTTTGCGTGTTTCAGGCATTCACGCAATCGCCCCGTTTTCTCTTTCACCAATTTTTAATCCCGCAGCCGCAATTCGTCGGCACGGATCTGGATGGTGTCGAGGGTGGAAAGAAAGCTCATGCCCAGCAGGCTTTGCTCCAGCCTGCCGCGTTCCGTTACGAGGGCCGTGATGTTTTCGCGCACGATCGGCCCGATGGCTACTCGCTTGAGACGGACCTGAGCGGCCATCGCCGAGCCATTGGCCGTCATGACCGGGGTGATGTAGCGCAGGCTTTGCGGATCGATCCCGGCTCGGGCGGCGTCTTCCGGCGTCAGCACCACGGAGCTTGCGCCCGTATCCACCATCATGCTGAGGCTTGCGCCGTTCGTTTCCACCTTTGCGGAAAAATGGTTGTCGAGCCCGCGATGCAGCAGGACTTCCGTAGTTCCATCGCTGGCATTCGTTACCACCGTATGGCCCGGCAGAAGGCCGCTGACGAGGCGATCCTTTATCAGTGCAAGTTCCTGCCGGTATTGATAGCCCGCCAGAAGACCAAGGGCGATCAGCGCCCACATGGACAGGAAGCCGAGATTGCGCGCAAGGGATTTGCGGCTGGCGAAGAGTGCCGCCATCAACATCAGCGCAAAGGGCAAAAGCGTCAGCAGGCCGCCAAGCTGGTCATCGCTGAGGTTCTGGAGAAAGCCGCTGTCGCGGTTCGCCAGCAAAAGGCCAGCCGTCAGCAGCAAGACAAGCAGAAGCACGAAAAAGCTCATCGGCCTGCCTCTCGCGTGCTGGCGCTGCGGCCTGCAAGCAGGGCCATGATCTGGCGTCTTTCGCTTTCGGAAAGGCTGGACCAGGCGGCAATTTCCGCCAGGCTGCGGGCGCAGCCTTCGCAGAGTCCCGCTTTTGGATCGATACGGCAGATGCCGATGCAGGGCGAGGATACGGGCATGGCCTGGCGTCCTGTTCAAAGCGTTGCGGCAAGGGCGCCAAGCGCGACGATTTCGCTGATCTGCTGCATGGCGCCGATCGTATCGCCCGTGTGGCCACCAAGCCTGTGCCGCACGAACTGATTGAAGCCATAGGCGGCAAAGGCCGTTGCCACAAGGGCGCTGGCCAATGCGTGCGCCGAGGTTGCCGGTCCGACGGTGACGATTGCAATGGTGAGGCCGGAAAGCAGCGCCGTGTGCAATGATGTTTCGCTTGGCCTGCCCATTTTGTCCGCCAGTCCGCCCGGCCGCGCCGCAGGCAAGGCCCGCCAATGCCACACCATCACCGCACGGCTGGCCGCCCCCACGCCGATCAGGCAAAGCGCTGCATTCATCGGAGAAAGAGTATTGAGGAGCGCAACGAGGGCGGCGGCGCGCAAGCCAACCGAAAACACCAGAGCCAGAACCCCGAAGGTGCCGTTGCGGCTGTCTTTCATGATCTCCAGCGCCCGCTCGCGTGGCAGGTTGCCGCCCAGCCCGTCGGCCGTATCGGCAAGCCCGTCTTCATGCAGGGCACCCGTCAGTGCCGCTTGCAGGGCAAGGGCTGAAAGCGCCGAAAGCAGGGCGCCTGCCGATGTACCCGCCATCAGCGCCATAAACAGGGCAACGGGGGCCACGATCACCGCGCCCGCCAGCGCAAAGGCCCGCGCGCTGCGGTCCATGCGCCCGTCATGCCCCTCGAAGAAACGCGGGGATACGGGCAAACGGCTCAGAAATGCCAGCGAACGGGCGAGATCGTCGATCATGTCCTTGCTTTTCATGCGACCTCCCGGCAGCCGTTTTCTTTCATGTAGGACAGGTGAGGGAAATTTGCGAGCGGCAGGCTTCCATGCTTTTTCGGTTGTTGCCGTCAATGCCTGCCGTTAAGAAGGGCACCGTTCGAGGATATGTGCATATTCAGCTTCGGGTGGGCGAGGACACATCCCAAAACTCAATTCCACATATCCCAGCCCGATTTGCAAGAAGACGAGAAAGCCACAGCAATGAGCGTTACCGGCCTGCCTTTTGATGATTTCCGCACGTTGATCAGGGATCTGCCCGGCCCGGATACCCATGCGCTGGCGGCAGCGCGCGCCCGTGACCGGCAGTTGACCAAACCGGCTGGGGCGCTTGGCCGTCTGGAGGAAATCGCCATGTGGCTTGCCGCATGGAGCGGACGCGCGCCGCAGGTCACGCGGCCTCTGGTGGCGATCTTTGCCGGAAATCACGGCGTAGCGCGCCATAACATCACGCCTTATCCGCCTTCCGTCACGCAGCAGATGGTGGAAAACTTCGCCGCAGGCGGTGCCGCCATCAACCAGATCTGCGTGACGCACGATCTCGGCCTGAAGATTTTCGATCTGGCGCTGGATTACCCCACCGGCGACATTACCTGCGAGGCAGCTCTTTCCGAGCGCGATTGCGCCGCAACCATGGCCTTCGGCATGGAGGCCATTGCGGGTGGCACCGACCTTCTGTGCATTGGCGAAATGGGCATTGGCAACACCACCATTGCCGCCGCCATCAATCTTGCTCTTTATGGCGGTGCGGCGGAGGATTGGGTCGGCCCCGGCACCGGCTCGGATGGCGATATGCTGAAGCGCAAGATCGAGGCAGTGAAGACGGCGGTGCATTTCCATCGCGATCATCTTTCCGACCCGTTGGAAGTGATGCGGCGTTTGGGCGGGCGCGAAATCGCCGCCATGGCAGGCGCTATTCTGGCGGCGCGGGTCGAGCGTATTCCCGTGCTGATCGATGGATATGTGGCCACGGCTGCGGCGGCCATTCTCAAGGCCGCCAATCCTTCCGCGCTGGACCATTGCCTTATCGGCCATGTTTCGGGAGAGCCGGGGCATTTGCGGGCCATCGACAAGCTGGGCAAGACGCCGCTGCTGGCGCTGGGTATGCGGCTGGGCGAGGGGACCGGGGCCGCACTTGCAGCCGGTATCGTCAAATCGGCGGCGGCTTGCCATGCCGGCATGGCCACCTTCGATCAGGCTGGCGTCAGTACCGCGTCAACCCATTGAGGTGGCCGGATTTTGGGAAGACAGCCGGATTTTGGGCGAGCCGGTTGTGACGTGATCGTCATCATGCATCCACGCTGTCCAGCGGTTGTGCTTCCGGCTCGTTCAGGGCCAGAAGCAACTGCCGTCTGGCGCGGTTCAACCTGCTTTTGACCGTGCCGACAGGGCAGCCGCAGATCTCGGCGGCGTCCTCGTAGGTCTCGCCCAGCATCAGCACCAGAACCAGAATTTCACGATGATGCACCGGCAGGCTTTCCAGTGCGGATTGCACCTCGCGCGCATGAACGGACCATTCCTGCGATGGCTGCGTCACGAGCTTTTCCACCATGCTTTCGTCCACGCCCACGCTTTCGCGTTTGTTCTTCTTGGCGCGAGTGCAATAGGTGTTGCGCATAATGGTAAAAAGCCAGGACTTCATTTTTGTTCCTGGCTCATATTTATCCAGATTGGCCAGGGCTTTCATGAGGGTTTCCTGCACAAGGTCATCTGCTTCTTCCGGCTGGCGGCAAAAGGTGCGGGCAAAGGCTCTCAGTGCGGGGATATATTCAACGACATCGTCGCGGCCGTTCGTCGAGGGCCGTTGTTGGGCCATGGAACATCGTCCTTCCGAACATGATGGAGTTCAAAGGTGAATGAACGGGAAGCGCTTCGGTTCCCTTCGATTGCTTGTGTTTCGAATGTGCCTGCACGCAGAAATCCGGAAACGCGGGCCAGGCGGGAAGATGGAAGGTTGCGAAAAGCTTGGCATCAGATTGAAAACACGAGTGTTTCAGAAATAGTCCGTGCTTTCGTCAAGCGAGGGAAAACCTGAATGAAACAGACACGTCTTGAGTTGCGTATACTAAATTAATTATCACTTAAAGAATGATCCTGTAGCATGTGATCCATGTGATTGGGAGAAACCTATTATGTCGCTCGACACTCTTTGGGGAAATGACGCCGCCATCCTGAAGGCGCTGAGCCGTTCGCAGGCGATGATTACCTTCAAGCCCGATGGGACGATCGTTGATGCCAATGAAAATTTCTGCAAGGCGCTGGGATACCGGCTGGAAGAGATTGTCGGCAAGCATCACCGGATATTCGTCGATCCGAGAGAGGTGCAATCGGCTGACTATGAGGCCTTCTGGAACAATTTGAGGCAGGGAAATTTCGATCAGCGCCAATATAAGCGCATTTCGAAATCCGGCGCCGACATCTGGATCGAGGCCTCTTATAATCCGGTGTTTCGCGGCGGCAAGGTGGTCAAGATCGTCAAGATCGCCACCGATATTACCGCCGCCAAGCGGGCGGCGCTGGATAGCAATGGCAAGCTTGCGGCCCTGTCGCGGGCGCAGGCCATCATCGAATTCTCGCCGCAGGGCGAAATCCTGACGGCCAACGAAAACTTCTTGAAGGCCCTTGGCTATTCGCTTGCCGAAATCACCGGCAAGCACCATCGCATCTTCTGCGACAGGGATTACGTGGCCTCTCCCGATTATGCCGATTTCTGGAACCGGCTGCGGGCCGGCGAATTTTTCAGTAACGAATTCACGCGGCTGGCAAAGGATGGATCGCCGATTTACATCCAGGCAACCTATAACCCCATTCTCGATGAAGAGGGCCGGGTGGTGAAGGTGGTGAAATTCGCCACCGATGTTTCGGGCCGTGTCAGGGCGATCAATGCGATTGGCGCCGGGCTTGGCCGTCTGGCGGATTGCAATATTCGCATGACGATCGACGAGCCCTTCATTCCCGAATTCGAGCATTTGCGCGATGACTTCAACGAGTCGCTTGCCAGGTTCCAGGAAACGCTGGAACAGGTCATGCAACAGACCGGCATGGTCTCTGCCCGCAGTGGCGAGATGAGCGCAAGTTCGGCTGACATTGCCCATCGTTCCGAACAGCAGGCCGCCGCGCTTGAGGAAGCTTCGGCAGCGCTGGAAGAAATTACCGTGACGGTGCGCGAATCCACCGTGCGCACCGCCGATGCCCGCAAGATGGTGGGCGAGGCGCGCACGGCTGCGGCAAAATCCGTCGATGTCGTGAACGCCACGGTGGCCGCCATGGACCGCATCGACGGCGCGTCCCGCGAAATTTCCAGCATTATCGGCGTGATCGATGAAATTGCCTTCCAGACCAATCTTCTTGCCCTGAATGCGGGCGTAGAAGCAGCGCGTGCGGGTGAAGCGGGTAAGGGCTTTGCCGTTGTCGCGCAGGAAGTGCGGGAACTGGCGCAGCGTTCGGCCAAGGCCGCCAAGGAAATTTCCAGCCTTATTTCCAAATCCTCTGCGGAAGTGAAGGAAGGCGTGCGCCTTGTCGGCGAAACCGGCAGCGCGCTGAAGCATATTGAAACCTTCGTTCGCTCCATAGATGGCAATATCGATGCCATTGCTGGCGCGGCGGCCGAGCAATCCACAAGCCTCAATGAAATCAACACCGCCGTCAATGCGCTGGACCAGATGACCCAGCAGAACACCGGAATGGTGGCAACCATGTCCAGCATCGCATCGGCTCTGGCCAGCGGCGCGGCGGAGCTTGAGAATCTCGTCTCGCGCTTCAAGCTGAACCGTCGCAAGGCCATCCGCAAACCCGGTTCCGCCGCCGCCAATGGTGGCCCGCACCAGCGCAACCATGGTTCTGCCGATGCTTCGGGAAGCTATCGCGGCGCTGCCTGAAGCTTGCCTTATTGCATCTGAGCGCGGCCTGCCGTGGACCGGCAGGCCGTGGCAGCCTTGAATGGAAAGAGTGCTTCCACGCCTTCGCCTGTCATCACGCCGCTTATGCCGGAAATCGAATGGTTCCGGGCATGGAGCGGTATTTGCCTATAGAAGGAACCTGGGAGGGGTAGAGAGTGGAGGCCTCGCCCGGAATCGAACCGGGATGCAAGGATTTGCAGTCCTCTGCGTAACCACTCCGCCACGAGGCCGTTCCGGTAGTTTCTGCGTGTGGTGCAGGGCGTTTAGAACGGATCTGAACCCAGCGCAAGTCCCTATTGCAGCTCGTGTGCATTTTTCCGCTAAAGGGCGCTGGCAATGGGGAAAAGCCGGGTGAAGGTTCAGGTCAGCTTCCCCCATTCGCTGCGCCATGCCACGCCCTCCGTCAGTTCAACATAGATGAGCGCTCCATCGCGGGCATGGTCGCGGGCCAGACGAAAGGCCTTTTCGGGCTCCATTTCCTCGCCGGGGAAGATCGTGTCGTCCTCGCTCCTGTCGGCTGTCTTGCGCACATACAGCGCCGTGCGTTTTATCAAACGCACAAAGGACGCTGTAACACTTTAAAGCTGCTGCATAATTTTCACCTTAAATCGATTCCGATTTAAGGAATTATGCAGTGGCTCCGGATTTCGTTGCCGGAGCGGTAGAGCTTGACGATCAGGGCGTTGGCGGGATGGGTGCCCGGCTGGTATCTGTGAAAATCGGTCATGACATGTCTCCTGAAGCATGGCGTGGCCGAACCGGAACTGCTTTTTTGCCGCTCTGTTCCCTTCCATGTCACATTTGCCCAAGGGAGATGAGAAGTCATGTCTTGAAAGCCGGACCTTCGCCGATTAAACACGATGTTCGAACGCAACCCATGCTTAAGATCGGGTACCGTAATGATCGACTTCGAAGCAGCCCGCGTGAAGATGGTGGAGAGCCAGCTGCGCACGACGGACGTAACCTCTCATTCCGTGCTTTCGGCCTTCCTTTCCGTGCCGCGTCAGGACTTCGTGGACGAAGCGCTGAAGCCCGTGGCCTATGTGGACGAGGATTTGCAGATCGCCCCCGACCGCTACATCATGGAGCCGTCGCCGCTGGCAAAGCTGTTGCAGCTTGCTGAAATCACCCGGCAGGATCGCGTGCTGGAAATCGGCACCGGAACGGGCTATGTCGCCGCGCTTCTGTCGCGCCTCGCCGGCAAGGTGGTGGCGCTGGAAAGCGATGCCGCCCTTGCCGAAAAGGCGAAGGACAACCTTGCCGCCCACGACTGTTCCAACGTGTCGGTCGTCAGCGGCGCGCTTGAGGCCGGCTATGCGAAGGAAGGTCCCTACGACCTCATTTTCGTGAATGGCGCCGTGGAAGAGCTGCCGGAAGCATTGTTTGCCCAATTGCCGGAAGGCGGCCGTCTCCTTGCCGTTGTCGGCTACGGTCATGCGGCCCGCGCCACGCTGTTCGTCAAGGCTGCGGGCGCCGTTGCCGGAACGCCCTCCTTCAATGCCTCGGTGCGCCCGCTTCCGGGCTTCCGCAAGGCGGCGGAATTCGTGTTCTGAACAGTCCTGCCGCAAGGCAGCAGCCGGATTGGGAACCCTTAAAACAGGGCCGGGATTTCCCGGCCTTTTTTGTGACCTCGCGGCAAAAGGGTGAGTTGCGGCAAGCTTCGCGCAATGCCGCACCGCCAACCTTACGGCATTGGTTTTATGTCCCTCCCGCAAGGATAGGGTGATTCCACTAGAATTAGTCGGTATTGACTGCATGTCTTCCGTTGACAGTCTTGGGCGCGCTGGGTTCTATCCGGATCGGCGAATCTCGGTTTCGGAGCCATGCAGGGTGAAGCGATCCGTCTGTTCTGCCATGATAGGTTGGAGAATTCTGTGGCTGGCTTGGTTTTACGTGTCCATTTTGCTGCGCGGTTTCGGCGTTGCGCCTGCATTCTTTCCGTTTTGCCGGTATTTTTCGGCCAGCCGCTGAGCGCAAGCGCCGATACCATTTTCGGGGCGATGGAAAAGGCTTACGCCAACAATCCCGATTTGAATTCCGTTCGCGCGGCTTTGCGCGCCACGGATGAGAATGTGACGATCGCCAAGGCAGGTTTCCGGCCAACGCTGGGCTTCCAGAGTACGGCCGTGCAAAGCTCGACGGGGCACTTCAAGCCCTATGCCGAAGGGCTTTCGAACAGTTTCTATACGGTCGATAACCAGCTGGTCCTGACCCAGATGATTTTCGACGGGTTCCAGACCCTCAACAATGTGCGCTCCGCCGAATCGAACGTGCTTTCCAGCCGTGAGAGCCTGCGCGCCAATGAAATCCAGATTCTCTATTCCGCCGCCGAAGCCTATAGCGATGTCGCCCGCGACCAGCAGATCGAGGATATTCGTCGCCAGAACCTGAAATTCCTTCAGGAACAGCTTCGCGCCGCGCAGGCCCGCTTGCAGGTCGGCGAGGGCACCCGCACCGACGTGGCGCAGGCCGAAGCGCAGCTGGCAGGCGCACAGGCCCAGCTTGCCGCCGCCATTGCGCAGCTCAAGCAGAGCCAGGCAACCTATGTGCAGATCGTGGGCGAGGCGCCCAAGGGAGTCAAACAGCCCGCAAGAGCCACCAAGGCCTTGCCCGCCAACCTCGATAGCGCCGTCAAGCTTGGCATGATGCAGCATCCCAGCGTGCTTGCCGCCCAACATGCCGTTTCCTCGGCGCAGTATCAGGTGAAATCGGCCGAAGGCTCCATGCTGCCGGGTGTTTCGCTTCAGGGAACAGTGGGCCGCCACGTCACCGATGACCGCCCTTCCAGTGACCGTGACTATTCCGCCGCCACCATTACCGCGCGCGTGCAGGTGCCGATCTATCAGGGCGGTTCGGAATATGGCCAGATCCGCAAGGCCAAGGAAAATGTCGGCGCGCAGGAATTGCAGGTGGATGTGGCCCGCCTTAGCGTGCAGAAGCAGGTTACGTCCGCCTATGCGCAGATGGAGGCTGCAACGGCTGCCATTTCCTCCGGCCGCAAGCAGGTTGAAGCGGCAAAGCTTGCTCTTCAAGGCGTGATCGAGGAACGCAATGTTGGCCAGAAAACCACGCTGGACGTTCTTAACGCCCAGCAGGTGGTGCTGGAGGCGCAGGAAAGCCTTGTGACCTATCAGAGCAATCAGGTTGTTGCCAGCTATGCCGTTCTGGCGGCGACCGGCGCCTTGACAGTGAAGAGCCAGGGCCTCCAGGTGGCCGAGTATCATCCGGAAGTGCATTATGAAGAAGTAAAGGACAAGTGGTTCGGTATGCGGGCCACCACGGACAAGAAGTGATGCATCGAGCGGTCGGGCTTGCTGCATCATTCCTTAAATCGGACTCGATTTAAGATACGGATTATGCAGGTGATTTAAAGTACTAGCTCGTCCTTTCCGCGTTTCGTCAAACGCAGGGCGCCGTGGGCTGATAAAACTGTGCATTGTGCCTTTCGCGGAGCCAGGAGAGATTTTCTTGCGAAAAGGCGTATCCTAAAGTGAAACCGAATCAATTGGTCACATGCGCTTTGGCCGCGTCCGTTCCGGCATCGTCCGGTTGGTGATTTTCAAACCCCATGATTTGCCTTTGATGCAGGGCAAGCGGGTTGAAAGTCTCCGTTTTGCCCTCGCGGCTCGGACGTGAACAATTCCTGGACCGGCTGCATAGGATAACGGGGATAGTCATGGCACAGCCGAATGTATCGCGTGAACCGTCCATGGAGGAGATTCTGGCCTCCATTCGCCGAATCATCGAAAGCAATGAAGCGCCCGCCGCGCGCGGCTTCGAACCCATGGCATCCTTCGATGCCGACTTGCCGGAAACAGACGCCGAAGGCTTTGGCTCTCCACTTGACCTTCCGGTGCCCGCCAACCAGCCGGGTACGCCTTTCGTTGAAAGTGACGCGGGACGTGCGCCGCAGAAAAACGTCTCGCTGGCCGATCTTGCAGCGCGCGTGCGGGCGGCATCCGAGCGCGGCGAAAATGTCGCTGACGAGCCTCATCACAGCCCGATGGCGGCGGCTTCGGAGCATCTGCTGAATGCGCCGCGTGCCCACTCTCCCTCGACGTCAGCCCCGCTGATGCCGGAATTGCGCGGCGCTCTCGATGCCGGCCCGGTCGGCGTACCGGCCTTTGCCGCGGAACGTTATGAAGCGCCGCCTGTTCGTGAGCAGCCGCAGGCACCCGTGATGGCGGTAGCGGCCCCCGTAGCCGAAGCCCAGCCGGAAGCCCGCAATCTTTTATCCTTCCAGGCGGGCGCGCAGGTTGCCCGTTCGTTTGAAGAGCTTGCCGCTGCTGTCGATGGCCAGCAGCGCCGGTCGCTTGATGAAATTGCCGAATCCATGCTGCGGCCAATGTTGCAGGAATGGCTGGACGATAACCTGCCAACCATGGTGGAGCGTCTGGTGCGCGAGGAGATAGAGCGCATTGCCCGCGGGCCGCGACGTTAGAGTATTAAAGCGCCGATCTGATTGAATGAGATCAGCGCTTTAACCTTTTCTTTTTGAAGCATAATCTTGCCGATCGTCGTTTCACTCCGGTCTCCTAAATCTGCTCCGAATGGACAACCTCCTGAAAGCTCACAATTAGCCATCTGAAGGGATCAGCTCTGCGGCCTCAACTCCCTGAGCTGATTGAGAGAATCGAATTCCCTTCAGGGCGGGGCGGTATCGGCTTCATCGCGCCTCGGTATTATCCTTGACTCTGCCGGACGGGTCCGCTTTACACAACGCTGATTTCCACAAATGTCTGGCAAGAAAATGCTCGAGAAGACCTACGATTCCGCTTCCGTCGAACCAAAGATCGCCAAGGCCTGGGATGAGGCGAATGCCTTCCGTGCCGGTGCCAATGCCAAGCCGGGTGCGGAGACGTTCACCATCGTGATCCCGCCGCCGAATGTAACCGGCTCGCTGCATATGGGGCACGCGCTCAACAATACGCTTCAGGACATCATGGTGCGTTTCGAGCGGATGCGCGGCAAGGATGTGTTGTGGCAGCCGGGCATGGACCATGCGGGTATTGCCACGCAGATGGTGGTTGAACGGCAATTGGCCGAGCGCAAGCTTCCCGGCCGTCGCGACATGGGCCGCGATGCCTTTGTCGAAAAGGTGTGGGAGTGGAAGGCCGAATCCGGTGGCATGATTTTCAACCAGTTGAAGCGCCTCGGCGCCTCCTGTGACTGGTCACGCGAACGCTTCACCATGGATGAGGGGCTTTCCAAGGCCGTTCTGGAAGTTTTCGTCACGCTCTACAAGCAGGGCCTGATCTACAAGGACAAGCGGCTCGTCAACTGGGATCCGAAGCTGCTGACGGCCATTTCCGATCTGGAGGTCGAGCAGCACGAGATCAATGGCAATCTCTGGCATCTTCGCTATCCGCTGGAAGAGGGCGTGACCTATTCTCATCCGGTGGCCTTTGACGAGGAAGGTAAACCGACGGAGTGGGAAAGCCGCGACTATCTCGTGGTTGCCACCACCCGGCCGGAAACGCTGCTTGGCGATACCGGCGTGGCGGTAAACCCGCAGGACGAGCGCTATGCCTCGATCATCGGCAAGCATGTCGTGCTGCCGCTGGTCGGACGCCGTATTCCGATCGTTGCAGATGACTATGCCGATCCGACGGCCGGGACCGGCGCTGTCAAAATGACGCCCGCGCATGATTTCAACGATTTCGAGGTTGGCAAGCGCACCGGCCTGCGCATGGTCAATATCCTCAATATCGACGGCACTGTTACCATCACCGATAATGACGAGTTTCTTGAAGGGCTGGCACCCAGCCGCGAACAGGAAATGGTCTGGGCGCAATTGCAGGGGCTGGAACGTTTTGCGGCCCGCAAGAAGATTGTCGAGATTCTCGAAGCCGAAGGGCTTGTCGATAAGATCGTGCCGCACAAGCACATGGTGCCGCATGGCGACCGTGGCGGCGTGCCGATCGAGCCGCGCCTGACGGAACAATGGTATGTGGATGCAAAGACGCTGGCCGAACCTGCGCTGGCATCCGTGCGGGAAGGCCGCACGAAATTCGTGCCGAAGAACTGGGAAAAGACCTATTACGACTGGATGGAAAACATTCAGCCCTGGTGCGTTTCCCGCCAGCTCTGGTGGGGGCATCAGATTCCCGCCTGGTACGGCCCGGACGGACAGGTTTTCGTGGAGAAAACCGAGGAAGAGGCGCTGGATGCCGCCGTTCAGCATTATCTTGCCCATGAGGGCCCCTGGAAGGCCTGGGTGCAGGAAAAGCTGGAAAACTTTGCGCCCGGTGAAATCCTCACCCGCGACGAAGATGTGCTGGATACCTGGTTCTCTTCCGCGCTCTGGCCGTTTTCCACTTTGGGCTGGCCGGACAAGGCGCCGGAACTGGCCCGCTATTACCCCACCAATGTTCTGGTGACGGGCTTCGACATCATCTTCTTCTGGGTTGCCCGGATGATGATGATGGGCCTGCATTTCATGAAGGATGAGAACGGCACCCCGGTCGAGCCCTTTGAAACCGTCTACGTTCACGCGCTGGTGCGGGACAAGAACGGCCAGAAAATGTCGAAGTCCAAGGGCAATGTCATCGATCCCCTGCAATTGATCGATGAATATGGCGCGGATGCACTGCGCTTCACGCTTGCAATCATGGCCGCGCAAGGGCGTGACGTGAAGCTCGATCCAGCGCGCATTGCCGGTTATCGCAATTTCGGCACCAAGTTGTGGAATGCGACGCGCTTTGCCGAAATGAACGGCGCAAAGCTCGATCCCGCCTTCCGGCCGGAGGCAAGCACGCTGGCGGTTAACCGCTGGATCCTGACCGAATTGACACGCACCGGACGGGAAGTGACCGAAGCGGTCGAGCATTTCCGTTTCAACGATGCGGCAGCCTCGCTCTATCGTTTTGTCTGGAACCAGTTCTGCGATTGGTATCTCGAACTGCTGAAGCCGGTTTTTGCCGGTGAAGACGCAGCCGCCAAGGCAGAGGCGCAGGCTTGTGCTGCTTACGTGCTGGAAGAAACCTACAAGCTCCTTCACCCCTTCATGCCATATATGACGGAGGAGCTTTACGCACATACGGCGGGCGAGGGCAAAAGCCGCGATACCCTGCTGTGCCATGCCGATTGGCCGGCTCCAGATTTTGCCGATGCTACGGCTGCCGCCGACATCAACTGGCTGGTGGACATCGTTTCGGGCATCCGCTCGGCGCGTGCGGAGATGAATGTGCCGCCAGGCGCTGTCGCGCCGCTGATCGTGGTGGCGGCAAACGCCGTCACCGAGGATCGGCTGGGCCGTCATGAGGCTGCCATCAAGCGGCTGGCCCGTGTCGAAAGCATCAGCCTTGCGGCGGAAGCGCCCAAGGGGGCGGCGCAAATCGTGGTGGGCGAGGCAACGGCCTGCCTGCCGCTGGGCGCTCTTATCGATGTGGCGGCGGAAAAGGCGCGGCTTGAAAAGGCCGTGTCGAAGGCCGAACAGGAAATGGGCCGTATCGCCGCCAAGCTTGGCAACGAGAAATTCGTGGCCAATGCCAATCCCGAGGTCGTGGCCGCCGAACGCGAGCGGCAGGCCGAGCTGGAGGTGCAGCTTGCCTCGCTCAAGCTCGCGCTCAGCCGCGTGGCGGAAGCCGGTTGACCTTCTGCCGGTGGCGCACGCCTGCGGTGTGCGCTGCAACAAATTGAGCAAATTTATTTCTGGCGCGTGGGGTCTTGCTCCGCGCGTTTTTTTTGGAAATTGCCGGGGCCTTTTTTGCGCTGCGATAAAAACCCGCCTGAAAGGCTCGTTCTTTCAATGAATTTGCCTGTTTTCACAGCTTTTATCTTCCTTGTGCGTAAAATTTCCGCTGTTGCAAGGGTGCCACGGTCTTATGCTGCTGTGAAAAAATAATCTAAAAAGCGATGTGTTTTCGTTATGTTTTGGAACAAACGATTTTTCCCTTGCCATCACAGGGGTGTCGTTCGAAAACGCTACGTAAATTTGCAATGAAGGCCGACTCGCGCCGCTTTTGTGGCGAGAGTTTGTTTTTTCAAAACTCGATTATAGACTGACCTCAGAGTGATTTGGAGAGCGGGGAATAACATGCGTTCAGAGTTCAAGATGGGCATCGCGGCGCTTCTGGGGGTGGCAGCCTTCACGGTTCAGGCGCAGGCGGGCGGTTTTTCGCGCGGCGAAGCCGATACGGATATTCTTTTTGAAGATGGTACGGTGAATGCCCGGGCGGGGGCGGTTTTCGTATCTCCGGAGCGGAAATTCGATACAATTCGTGGCGCGAAATCAACCGATGGCACGTTTTCGGATAGCTACTGGATCCCCAGCGTTGCCGCGAAGGTACAGATTTCCAGCGCGCTGGGTTGCGCCTTCACTTATACCCAGCCCTTCGGCGCCTCGTCTGATTACGGTGCCGCCGCACAGCTGGCTGACCAGATTTCCGGCGCTGCGGACGGCAGCGTGAACTATTACACCAAGAAGCACTTCATCACCAACGAATATGGCGGCACCTGTGCCGTGAATTTCCAGGTTGGCCCCGGTAAACTTTACCTCATCGGTGGCGGTTTCGTTCAGGACTTCGACTACACGGCGGAATCCTATTACGGCACGCTGCATCTCGAAGACAGTGCTGCGGCAGGCTATCGTTTGGGGGTAGGCTACGACATTCCCGAATATGCGATGCGCGCGCAGTTGATGTATCGTTCGCAAGTCAAGCAGGAGGCCGATGGCGATTTCACGCCGGGCGCTCTGGCGGCACTTCTGGGAAGCTCGCCCGTTTCGGCCTATGGAACAGGAACGCTTCCGCAGACTTTGAAGCTCAGCCTGCAAAGCGGTATTGCGCCGGGCTGGCTGGCTTATGGTTCGGTGAAGTGGACCGACTGGAGCGTTCTCCAGACGCTGAACTACAACATTACCGGTATTGGCGATCAGCAGGATGATTATTTCTGGAAGGACGGCTGGACCATTCAGGCGGGCGTAGCGCACAAGTTCAACGACCGCGTGGCCGGCACCGTCAACGTGACCTGGGACAAGGGTGTGGGCAACGGCGCCGACATCATGACCGATACCTGGACGCTGGCGGTTGGCGCCCAGATCAAGCTCGGACCCGGCGACCTTCGGATCGGCGCCGGTGTGAGCTACCTGACCTCGGGCAGCCAGAGCTATTCCAAGGGTGCCTCTTTCGATGCGACGGCTGGCGGCGATTGGGCCTATGCCGTGGCGGGTTCCTATCAGATCAAGTTCTGAAGACCCTGGCTCAGCAAAGAGTTTGAAACAAGCGGTTGGGGCCGTGCTGGTGGACGCAGGTTCATAGGCACGGCTCTGGCTTTCTGGTGTCAAAACGCCCTTCTTTACTTGTGATTTACCCAAACCCCAAGAATAACCGCCAGAAAGTGACTGATCAGCCTGTGTCTTTTTCGCAACGGAAGAGTCATAGTTCATGTGCCGCATTGGGAATGGCCATTTTGTCCGAATCCCGCCACAAAGGCGGAGCAACTCTTTTTACGCGCAGGGAGACCTCTTGTTTTCCGGCGCTGGAGATGGGGCGCCGGATGCGGGATCAGGTGAGAAATAAGGGAAGATATTCAATGACCTTTGCAGCGTTTTTCCGAAACGCGACGAGGGGTTTCTTTCCCGATCTGCCGGTTGTGCTCGCTGTCCCAGTATTGCCCGAAAGGCCGCGTACATTCATCATGCAAAATGTGTCATGGACAAATGCGGTGGTGAACTTCAGCCTGACGGGGGCTTCAGGCGGGAAACCGGTTTCGAAAGCATATGCTATGCTTTTGGAGCTTTTACAGTTTGCTCCGCGTTCGCGTGGAAAGGTCTCTGGTTGTGGGTATGTTCAAGTATAACGGTGCCATTGTGAGACCTGACTGGCGGATTTCGGTAGCGCTCTTCTTCTCCCTGCTGCTGGGCATGGGGGCTTATCCGTCCATGGTACGGGCTTTCGATCTGAAATCCGGGCTGAGCAAGGAATCCGGTCCTTTCGATCTTTTCAAATTCGGCTTCAACGCCCAGAAGAACGGCAAGACCGAGGATGCCGTTGAAGCCTATCGCTATGCGGCAGAAAAAGGTCATACCGGCTCGCGCTGGGCGCTGGCCAATATGTATGCCGATGGCGATGGCGTGGTGAAAAACGATTACGAGGCCTTCAAGATCTATTCGGAAATCGCCAATCAGGGTGTCGAACCGGGTTCGGAAGATACGGTCTATTTCGTCAACGCCCTGACCTCTCTGGCCAATTACTATCACGAAGGTATTCCCGGCAGTCCGGTGGCTGTCGATCTTGCACAGGCGCGTCAGCTCTATTTCCAGGCGGCTTCCACCTTTGGTTTTGCCGAGGCCCAGTTTGAGCTGGCGAAAATGCTGCTGACGGGTGAGGGCGGCAAGAAAAACGTGCAGCAGGCCAAGAAATGGCTGAATCTGGCGCGCAAGAACGGCCATGCTGGCGCCATGGCGCTGTTTGGAAACGTCATTTTCGAAGAAGGGCAGGCGGCGCGTGGCCTGGCCTTCATGACGGCGGCCATCGACAAATGCCCGCCGAAGGATTGCGGCTGGATACAGGACCTTCAGGAGCGCGCCTTCTCGCTTTCCGACGAAAAGGAGCGCAGGACTGCCGTGGCGCTCGTGGCCCAAGTACAGCAGCAGCCGGAATAACGCCCGGCAGCCCTTGGGAAGGGCCGCAGTATTTGTGGCCGATTTCCTGACGGTGAGTATGCGACCGCTTTTTCGAATATTGGCGTAAAAGGGTTTCAGGCCCAGCCGTCAGAAATTGAAATGTCCGATGACCGGAACGTGGTCCGAGGGCTTTTCCCAGCTCCGCACATGTTTTTCAATATCGGTTGAGACGAGGCGGTCCGCGGCTTCCGGCGAAAGCAGGAGGTGATCGATGCGGATGCCGTTGTTTTTCTGGAAGGCGCCTGCCTGATAATCCCAGAAGGAATAGTGTTTTACCGCATCACTCGTGGCGCGGACGGCATCGGTGAAGCCCAGATTTTCAAGCCTGCGGAAGGCCGCGCGCGTGGTGGGCAGGAAAAGCGCATCGCCTTCCCACACTTTCGGGTCGTGGCAATCATGCGGCTCGGGAATGACATTGTAATCGCCCGCCAGAATCAAGGGCTCTTCAAGCGCGAGCCTCTGTTCGGCATAGCGCCGCAGCCGTTCCATCCAGGCCAGCTTGTAGGGGTATTTCACCGGGTCGTCCGCCGGATTGCCGTTCGGCAGGTAAAGAGAGCAGACGCGCAAGACGCCGCCCTCGACGGAAAAAACACCCTCGATGAAGCGGGCCTGTTCATCCGCGTCGTCGCCAGGAAGCCCGCGATGCACTTCATCGGGCCGCATTTTTGACAGAAGCGCCACGCCGTTAAACCCCTTTTGTCCATGGGTTTCAACATGATAGCCAAGCGCCTCTATCTCCATGCGGGGGAAGCCCTCGTCCACGGATTTGATCTCCTGAAGGCAGGCTATATCCGGGGCGGAGCTTTCCAGCCATTGGCAGAGATTGGCGATGCGCGCCTTGACGCCGTTGATGTTCCAGGTGGCGATTTTCATGCTCTGCTCCGGAGGTCATGGCGCATCTGGCCGTCAGGATGGCCTGCCATGGAATGAAGAGGGGTTCCAGCCGATTTGTACCCGGTTTTCCGGTCACACCGAGAAGCTGGTGCCGCAGCCGCAACTGGCGACAGCGTTGGGATTTTTGATCTGGAAGGACTGACCCAGAAGATTGTCCACGAAATCGACTTCCGAGCCTTCCATGTAAACCAGCGATACGGGGTCGATGATCAGCCTTGCGCCATCCCGCTCGATCACGATGTCATCGTCCTGCGGTGCGCCGTCGAGATCGAACTTGTAGGAAAAGCCGGAACAGCCGCCGCCTTCCACGGAAATTCTGAGCGCCTGTTTTCCCGCCTCAGTGGAAACGATCTTGTTGATGCGTTTTGCAGCCTGTGCGGAGAGCGTTACACTCTGATTCGTCATATTTGCCTCCATACGGGTTCAAGGCCCGCAGAAACCGAAAAACTCGAAAGATAAGCCGGATTATCATGCATTTTTACACGGATGTCATCCAAAGCGGTGCTTCCACCGATATAAATCCCGATAGGCCCCGGCGGTGCTATAGGTATAAACGCTGCTGGAAAGCGTCAATGGCAGGAATGGAACGGCATGACGATTGATAGAAATGCACTGGGCTTCGGTTTTGGTGAAAGAGCGGTTTTTGCGGCGGACCCCTGGACCAGCCGGGGCCGGCTTTATCCGGAAACCTCCAGCCTCACACGCTCGGAATTCCAGCGAGACCGGGATCGCATCGTCCATACCACTGCCTTTCGCCGGCTCAAGCACAAGACGCAGGTCTTCATCGGGCCGGATGGCGATCATTACCGGACGCGGCTGACGCATACGATAGAGGTGGCGCAGATTGCCCGCGCACTCGCCCGCGCCTTTCGCATAGACGAGGATCTGGCTGAAGGCGTGGCACTGGTGCATGATTTTGGCCACACACCCTTTGGCCATACCGGCGAAGATGCGCTGGATGAAGTGTTGAAACCCTATGGCGGCTTCGATCACAATGCCCAGTCGCTGCGCATCGTCACCAAGCTGGAGCGGCGCTATGCGGAGTTCGACGGGCTGAACCTGTGCTGGGAAACACTGGAAGGTCTGGTGAAACACAATGGCCCGCTGATGACGGCGGCAGGCGAGGGCACACGCGGCCCCGTGCCGTTGCCCATCGTTGAATATTGCGGCCTTCAGGATCTCGATCTGGCCAGCCATGCAAGCCTTGAGGCGCAGGCCGCCGCCGTTGCCGACGACATTGCCTATAATACCCATGACATAGATGACGGTATCCGCTCCGGCTATCTCAGCTTCGACATGCTGGAGGAGGTGCCGTTTCTGGCGGGGTTGATGCAGGAAGTGCGCGATAAATATCCGCGCCTTGACGACGACCGGTTCACGCATGAAATCATGCGCCGCCAGATCACCCGTATGGTCGAGGATGTGATTGCCGTGGCCCAGGAGCGGCTTCAGCGCATCAAGCCCATGTCTTGCGATGACATCCGTCAGGCGGGCGAAACCGTCATTACCTTCTCCAATGCCATGGCCGAGACGGACAGGCAGATCAAGAAGCTGCTGTTTTCCAAAATCTACCGGCATCCGGAGATCATGCGCATCCGGGCGGCTGCCGCCAAGATCGTGACCGACCTGTTCAACGCCTATATGGAAGAGCCGAAGCTGATGAAGAGCCACTATTGGGTGGAGCACATCGAAGGGCTGGAAACGCCCGCCAAGGCGCGGCATGTGGGCGATTATCTCGCCGGCATGACGGATACCTATGCCGAACGTGTGCATCGCCAGCTGTTTGACCATACTCCCGATTTGCGCTAGGCAGCGGGCCAAATGCGCGGCCTGTTAGTGCCGCGCCTGTCTCACATGTCTGGATCGATCCGATGAACCTGTTTGCCGATTTCGAAAATCGAATCAAAAACGCCCTCGAAACCCTTGACCTGGTGAAGGAAAAGCGAAGCGAGATCACGTTTGACAGGATTGTCGTCGAGCCCCCGCGTGATGCCAGCCACGGCGATGCAGCCACCAATGCCGCCATGGTGCTGGCCAAGCCGCTGGGCACCAATCCGCGTGCGCTGGCCGAGCTTCTGGGCGCGGCGCTGAAGCAGGACGCCGATATTGCCGAGGTTTCCGTTGCCGGGCCGGGCTTTTTGAACATCCGCCTTTCCACGGCCTATTGGCAGCGCCTTCTCTCTTCCATGGTCGTTGACGGCACGGATTTCGGCCGCTCGCCGCTTGGTGCGGGTCGCAAGGTCAATGTGGAATATGTTTCGGCCAATCCCACCGGCCCCATGCATGTGGGCCATTGCCGTGGCGCGGTGGTTGGCGATGCGCTGGCCAATCTGCTGGGCTTTGCAGGCTTCGGCGTCACCAAGGAATATTACATCAACGATGCCGGCTCGCAGATCGACGTGCTGGCGCGTTCGGTGTTCATCCGCTACCGCGAAGCGCTGGGCGAAAGCGTTGGCGAAATTCCCGCAGGCCTTTATCCGGGCGATTATCTGAAGCCGGTGGGCGAGGCGCTGGCGCAGGAATTCGGCGTGCGCCTGCACAACATGCCGGAAGAAGAGTGGATGGCGATCGTCAAGGATCGCGCCATCGCCGCGATGATGGAAATGATCAGAGCTGATCTTGCCGCACTCAACGTGCATCACGACCTGTTCTATTCCGAGCGTCAGCTTCATGCCAATGGCGGCGCGCCGATCCGCACCGCAATCAACGACCTGACCTTCAAGGGCCATGTCTATCGTGGCACGTTGCCGCCGCCGAAGGGACAATTGCCGGAGGATTGGGAAGACCGCGAACAGACCCTGTTCCGCTCGACCGAAGTGGGTGACGATATTGACCGCCCGCTCATCAAGTCGGATGGCAGCTACACCTATTTTGCCGCCGACGTGGCCTATTTCAAGGACAAGTTCGATCGCGGCTTCGAGCAGATGATCTATGTGCTGGGTGCCGATCATGGCGGTTATGTCAAGCGGCTGGAGGCGGTGGCGCGGGCTGTGTCGGAAGGCAAGTCCAGGCTTACCGTGCTTCTTTGCCAGCTCGTCAAGCTTTACCGCGATGGCGAGCCGGTCAAGATGTCGAAGCGCTCCGGCGATTTCGTCACCCTGCGCGATGTCGTGGAGGAAGTGGGCCGCGACAGCGTGCGCTTCATGATGCTTTACCGCAAGAACAGCGAGCCGCTGGACTTCGATTTCGCCAAGGTTACGGAACAGTCGAAAGACAATCCGGTGTTTTACGTGCAATATGCCCATGCCCGTTGCATGTCTATCTTCCGGCAGGCGCGCGAAGCCTTTGCTGACATCGACCTGTCTTGCGAAGTGCTGGCTTCCGCCGTCGATGGCGTGACCGATCCGGCCGAGGTGCAATTGATTGCAAAACTTGCCGAATATCCGCGAATCATAGAAGCTGCGGCACAGTCGTTAGAGCCGCATCGCGTTGCTTTTTATCTTTATGATCTGGCAAGTTCCTTCCATGCGCACTGGAACAAGGGTAAGGATCAGCCGGAATTACGATTTGTTAACGATAAAAACAGACAATCAACCCTTGCCAGACTCGGGCTGGTGTATGCCGTCGCTTCCGTATTGAAGTCGGGTCTTGCCATTACCGGCACCGACGCACCGGAGGAAATGCGATAGGCATCACCATTTACCCACATTGCGCTGGCATGTCGAAGATCGCGTAGCGAGTGGATGTAGGTATGGTGCAGAAACAGGCGGCATATAGTAGGGGGTCGGCAGGCAACGGCTTTGCGGAGGGTGATCCGCTGGCGGAGCTTGCCCGTCTCGTAGGCTATGAGGCGCCTTCCGTGCGTCATGGCGAATTGAAGGAAGCGCGCCCTGCCTCCGTGGAAACGGTGGATTTGCAGGACGATCTCCTGCAAGAGCTGGACGAGTTCGAGCTTCCCGACATGGGGGATCGGTCGCAATCCGGCAAGCCTTATGGCCATCAGCTGCCGTCTGACCCTGGTGGCGCTCCCGGTCATGTCTATGCTCCCATCGCCGAGCCTGTGTCATTTGGCGAAACCGAGCCTGCCGATGAGGGCTTGCTGGCGAATGAGGTGGAGTGGTCGGTTGGCGATGCCGAACCGGTCGTCGAGCCCGCCTCCCGCAGTGGTGGCGCCGATCCGCTGAATGGCTATGGACGCCACCGCCTGCCGCTTGCCAATTTCAACCCTGTCCGTCAGTCAACGCCGCAGCGGCAGGAGCCGCGCCTGGAACCCTCTGTTCCGCCAGAGCCAGCGCTGCGCCGCGAACCTGAATTCGTAGCCGCACCCGTCACGGCCATTCCCGCTGAGGCCTTTGCTGAACGTGAGGCTGATTTCGACTTCGGTTTTTCGCCTGAGGCCGAAGCTGAACCTGTCATGCGCCCGGTTGCGGCCCGTCCGATCGTCGAAACCGCGTCGTTGGTCTATCCCGATGCCCCGATTGCGCCGGTGCGCCGCGAAGTGCCAAGCTTTTTCGAGGAACTGGCGCAGGCCAACACCCAGCCGGTAGCGCCGCGCCCGGTCGTTCATGCCCCGCCGCCGCCTGCCGCAGTTGCCGCTGCCGCGGCAATGGCTGCGCCCGTTATGGCCGCGGCGCCGTCGCCGGTTGCAACTGCGCCGGTTGCAGCTGCGCCCGTTGCAGCTTCGGATGACGATGTCGATCTCTTCGGCGAAGGCTTCGAGCTTGAGCTGGACGATATTGAGCTGGATCTGGCAGAGCTTGCCGCCGTCCCGGCAGATGTCGCCCCTGCTGCCGCCGCGCCCGCAGACGAGCAGGTGGTCCCGGAAGATCATCTGCCCTTCGATGCTACCGAGATTGCCGATCAGGACGATCAGCTGGAACATCTGGCGCATCTTGAAGTCCCGGAACTTCCCAAGGTTGAGGAAGAGGTGCCGCCTGCCGGTCTCAGTCAGGAATTCGATTTCGACATCGATGCCGAACTGGCGACCTTGCTTGAACAGAAGGTCGATCAGGCCACCCGTCCCGTTCAGGCTGGCGCGTCTGCCGCCGCTCAGGCTGCGCCGGTTGCCGCTGCTGCGGCCATTGCCGTGCCGCCAATGGTGCAGCAGGTTCGCGCCATGCCAAGCGAGGATTTCGATGTCTTCGAAAAGGCATTGGAAGAGGATTTCCGCCGCAGTCTCGATGGTCCCAACAGCTTTGGCACCCGTCCGCACGCAGCTGCCGCTCCCCTTGAGGAAGTTGAGTTCGATGAAGACGATTTTCCCGAGGAGCAAAATCCTTCGCGTCGCTGGGTCATGGTCGCTGCCGCCGCAGCCGTCGTGCTGGTAGCCGGTGGCGGGGCGCTCGCCTGGAAATTCGTGGGCGGCGCCGAGGGCATTGGCAGCGACGAGCCAAAGATCGTCATGGCGGATAAAAATCCGGTCAAGGTCGTGCCGGTGGATCCCGGCGGCAAGTCCGTGCCAAACCAGGATAAGGCCGTCTATGATCGCGTTGCCGGTGCCAATACCGATCAGCCCACGCAGAAAAACCTGATCTCCTCCGACGAGGAGCCGATGGACGTGGCGCAACGAACGCTCGGTCCGGATAATCTGCCCATGGAAAATGAGGCCGAGGACGACGCGGGCAATCCCGATGCCGCCGCGCAGGCCCAGAACGGCACCGCCGCGACAAACGCCGCGCCAGCACAGAACCAGACCCAGGGTCAAGGACAGGCCCAGGGGCAGGCCCAAGGTCAGACGCAGGCCGATCCGTCGCTCCAGCCGCGCAAGGTCAAAACCATGATCGTGCGTCCGGATGGCTCGCTGGTGGCGCAGGAAACTGCCGCGCCCGCAAATGCCGGGCAACCGGCGACTGCTCAGCAATCCGCACTTGCAGCGCCGTCGGCGCAGGCGCCAGCGCCTTCGCCAGCCTCGCAGGCCGGTGCGGTACAGACGGTTCCCACGCCGCGCCCTGCGGCGGTGCAAACGGCTGCCGCCCAGCCTGTAAAACCCACGGCCCAGCCCGCAGCAATGCCAGCCGCGACACCTGTTTCTCAGGCGAGTTCTGCGGCAGGTGGTTATGTCGTGCAGATTTCCTCGCTTCCCACCGAGGCTGACGCCAAGAAGAGCTATCAGACGCTCTCCACCAAGTTTGCATCGGTGATTGGCGGCAAGGGCGTGGACATCAAGGCAGCGGATATTCCCGGCAAAGGCACCTATTACCGTGTTCGCATTCCCGCAGGCGATAAGGCGGGGGCGGTGGCGCTTTGCGAGAAGTATCGCGCCGCCGGTGGCACCTGCATGGCGGTTCCACGGTAAATTTGGCAATCAAGACCGTCCCGCCTGCACCGGCAGGCGGGAGGTTGTTCTGCTACGGCCTGGGGCGTTCACGCGCCCGGGCATTTGAGCATTTTCAGTAAAAGTGGAAGCCGGTTTTCCGTCTGAAAATGCGTAAAAACAGATAGTTAGAGCGGTTCAATGTTTCCGTGAAACAATGAACCGTCTAGAGCATAATCCGACCGGCGTGAAACGAGGATCGACGAGATTATGCTTCGAAAAGAAAATTTTGGAGCGCCGATCTGATTCAATCAGATCGAAAATCGCTCCAGGGGCGGCGAGGGGACAGAGCGTCTGTTTTTCGTCCACAGGCCATGTCTCGTTGTCCAGATTACATTTCTGTTCACGATGCGCTATCGTCATGGCATGACTCAAGCAAAAGCCATGATTTTGGGCTGCTCAGGCCCGGTTCTCACTCCCGATGAAATCGCATTTTTTCGCGAACATCAGCCTTGGGGCTTTATCCTGTTTGGCCGCAATTGCGTGGAAGGCGCGCAGATCGCCGATCTTGTCGAAGCGCTTCGCGACACGGTGGGTGGGCGGCTGGCGCCTGTCCTGATCGATCAGGAAGGTGGCAGGGTACAGCGTATCCGCGAGCCCATGGCGCCGCGTTATCCCTCCGGCGCGGCCCTGGGCGCTCTCTACCGCAAGGATCGGGAAAAGGGGCTGCGTGCCGCCTGGATCATGTCGCGGCTCCATGCCGTCGATCTCGGCCGCTATGGCATCAATGTCAATTGTCTGCCTGTGCTGGATGTGCCGGTCGAAGGCGCCAATAACGTTATTGGCGACAGGGCCTATGGTTTCGATTCCGTCATTGTCGGTGAATTGGGCGAGGCGGCAGCCGAAGGGCTGAAGGCCGGCGGTGTTCTGCCGGTGGTGAAGCATATTCCCGGCCACGGGCGTGGCATGGCGGATTCGCACCATGAACTGCCGGTGGTGGAGACGTCGCGCGATGATTTGCGCGCGCATGATTTCCCGCCTTTCAAGCGGCTGAACCGGGAGCTGATGGCCATGACGGCGCATGTCGTCTATTCCGCCTATGATCCGGATTTTACCGCCTCCACGTCGAAAACCGTAATCGATCAGGTCATTCGCGGGGAAATCGGCTTTCAGGGCCTGTTGATGAATGATGACCTTTCGATGAATGCCTTGCGTGGCACGATTGGTGAGAGGGCGCGGGCGGTTGTTGCGGCGGGCAATGACATGCTGCTGCATTGCCACGGCATCATGGAGGAAATGGTTGAGGTTGCTACTGAGGCGCCTCAGCTTGAAAATGCCGCTCTTGCGCGGGCGCTGGCTGTGGAGGCGGCTTTGGGCAGGGGCGAGGATGCGGATGAAGCAGCTTTGCGCGATGAATTCGCCGCGCTGATGGCGGCGGTCTGATGGCGATGCCTGCCGGATCGTCCACCCCGTCGCCGGATGATGCGGCCCGCGCGGCGCCGCTGGAAAAGCTTTGGCAGGAAGAACGGGGGGAGCGCGGCAGCGCCGATCCGGCACTGGTGATCGATGTCGCTGGCTTTGAAGGACCGCTCGATCTTTTGCTGTTTCTGGCACGCAATCAGAAGGTCGATCTGGCGCGGATTTCGGTGCTGGCGCTTGCCGAGCAATATCTGAACTTTATCGAACAGGCGCGGCGCATCCGTATCGAGCTTGCCGCCGATTATCTGGTGATGGCGGCCTGGCTTGCCTATCTGAAATCCCGCTTGCTCATTCCTCAGCCCGCGAAGGATAACGAACCGAGCGGCGAGGAGATGGCGGCGGCGCTGGCCTTCCGGTTGAAGCGGCTTGAGGCGATGCGCGATGCGGCAGGGCGTCTGGTCAACCGCAATCGGCTGGGGCGGGATATTTTCCCGCGTGGAATGCCTGAACATGTTCCACATCGGGTTACATCCGCCTATCAGGCAAGTCTTTACGATCTTCTGGCTGCCTATGCCAATTTGCGCCAGCGCTCCGCCTTCACGCATGTAACCATCGAGCGCCGCCGGGTGTGGTCGCTGGTGGATGCGCGAACGCTACTGAACAGGATGATTGGCGTGGTGGGTGAGTGGACGACGCTCGACAGCTATCTTCTGCAATATCTTACCGATCCGTCCGAGCGGGTCACGGCGATTGCCAGCGCCTTTGCCGCCTCTTTGGAACTGGTGCGGGAAGGCAAGCTGGAAATCCGGCAGGAGGGGGCCTTTCTGCCGATCTATATGCGCAGCGGCGGCATGGACGGGAAACCGGCAGAACCTCTGGCAGGTGATGTATGACACGGCAGGAAGACGATCCCGGACTGTTCACCGCCGAAGAGGCGCCGCTTGACGATTTACGCCAGCGCGAGGCGCTGCGTATCGTGGAAGCGCTGATCTTTGCATCCGCCGCACCCGTCTCGGAAACCTTTCTGGCGGAGCGCCTGCCCAAGGGGGTGGAGCCGGGGCCGATTCTTTCGCAATTGCAGCGCCATTATGCGCCGCGTGGCGTCAATCTGGTGCGGGTGGACGACCACTGGGCCTTCCGCACGGCCGCTGACCTTTCCTTTGCCATCCGCAAGGATGACATGGAAGTGAAGAAGCTTTCGCGTGCGGCGCTGGAGGTTTTGGCCATCATTGCCTATCATCAGCCGGTGACGCGGGCGGAGATCGAGGATATTCGCGGCGTGCAAACGTCCAAGGGCTCGATCGATGTGTTGCTGGAGGCGGGCTGGGTGCGGTTTCGCGGGCGACGCCGCACGCCGGGAAGGCCTGTTACTTTCGGCACGACGCGCGATTTTCTCGATCATTTCGGGCTGGAGGAACTGCGCGATTTGCCGGGCCTTGAGGAATTGAAAGGGGCGGGGCTGCTCTCGGGCCGTATCCCGCCGAATTTTCATGTTCCCATGCCCGGCGATGGCGACGCACTCTCTGCGGATGAGGATCCGATTACCCAGCTGGATCTCGAGGAACTCGGCCTTCTCGCTCCGCGCGATGAGGGATAGCGGCAAGGTGTGCAGCGGCCAATTCGGGCATGGCGGCATATTCTGCGGTCAAACTTCTGTGGGCAGTAGGTCTGACCGGCCTGAGAGGGAATTTGCAGTTTGAAAAAGGCGCATAAACGTCTTACATCGAAATGATACAAATAAGGAGCTGGACCCATGGGTTCTTTCAGTATGTGGCATTGGCTGATCGTTCTGGTGATCGTGCTGTTGTTGTTCGGGCGCGGCAAGATTCCGGAACTGATGGGCGATGTTGCCAAGGGCATCAAAAGCTTCAAGCAGGGCATGGCGGATGAGGACAAGACCGAGCAGTCCGCCAAGACCGTCGATCACAAGGCTGAAGACAACAAGTAAGCGGAAGCGGGCCACAGTTTGCCGAGGCAGGCTGTGTGCGCCGGGTGCTGGCGCGGCCCGTCATGGCCTGCCGTTTCCCGATCCGACGCCGTGAGCCCATCTGTGGCCGTGAGAATGAGCCCGTGCCGGGAGCCTGATGATGCTTGATATTGGCTGGAGCGAACTGCTGGTCATCGCGGTCGTGATGATCGTGGTTGTCGGCCCCAAGGATTTGCCGCCCATGTTGCGGGCCTTTGGCAAGATGACGTCGCGATTGCGCCGCACCGCGGGCGAATTTCGCGCCCAGTTCGAGGAAGCTTTGCGCGAGAGCGAACTGGAAGATGTCGGGCGCACGATTGGCGACGTGCAGCGGTTTCATCCGGCCAATGCTCTGCGTGAAGCGATCAGCCCGCTGCGCGAGATTGGCGAAGAGTTGAAGGCCGATTTGCAGAAATCGACTCACTCTCCAGCTTTTCCCGTGGATGAGGGCAGGGTGGTGGAAAGTCCGCTGGACGGGCTTTTGCCGATGACCGCCGATGATGTGCCGCCGCTTGCGCCGGTCGCTGCATCCGATCCGCTTTCCGCTGCAAAACCCGCCGCAGCGGTGCCTTTGCAAGGCGCGCCCTCTCAAAGTACCGCGGTTGCCGCTCAGCCTGCGCCGATCGATGCCGCAGCCCCCGTTGCAAAGCCGCAAGCCACCCGCCGGAAGAAGGCGGCAGCCGAAGAGGGGGGCGTGGCCGTAAAGGCCAAGGCCGCCAAACCCCGCAAGGCTGGCGAAAAGACGACTGGCGGCAGTGACGTGGCGCTTAAACCCGCCAAGCCACGCAAGCCGCGTGCGGGTCTTGAGGCAGGTAAAACCGTGCTGTCCGAAGGCGAGGTCATCACCCCTAAAAAGAAATCCGTCAGGAAGAAGCCGGCTGGCAACAAGGATGACGCATGAGTGACGAGATTGAAGACAAGCCGCAGCCGCTGGTCGAGCATCTGATGGAATTGCGCACGCGGCTCATCTGGTCGCTTGCTGCATTTTTCGTCGCCTTCATAGTCTGCTTCTTCTTTGCCAAGCACCTCTTCAACCTTCTGGTCATTCCCTACAAGTGGGCGGTGGTCTGGGCCCATCTCGACGTGGCGAAGGCGGAGCTGATCTACACGGCGCCGCAGGAATTCTTCTTCACCCAGGTCAAGGTTGCCATGTTCTCCGCCATGGTCATTGCCTTCCCGGTGATTGCGGCACAGATTTATAAATTCGTGGCCCCCGGTCTCTACAAGAACGAGCGGCAGGCCTTTCTGCCCTTTCTGGTGGCTTCTCCCATTCTGTTTCTGATGGGGGCGGCGCTTGTCTATTTCTTCTTCACGCCCATGGTCATGTGGTTCTTTCTGGCCATGCAGCAGGCGCCGGGCGAGGGCGATGTGGCAATCTCGCTGATGCCGAAGGTTTCGGAATATCTCAGCCTCATCATGTCGCTGGTTTTTGCTTTCGGGCTGGTTTTCCAGCTTCCCGTCGTCACCACGCTTCTGGCGCGCGTCGGCATTATCGACAGCAAGTGGCTGGCGGAAAAGCGCAAATATTTCATTGTCGTTGCCTTTATCGTTGCCGCGGTGCTGACGCCGCCCGATCCGATGTCGCAGATCGGTCTTGCGCTGCCTACCATCATTCTCTACGAGGTTTCGATCTACGCGGCGCGACTCGTGGAGCGCGATCGTGCGAAGGCGGCGGAAGCTGCGTCCACGGAGCTTGCCGAGCGCGATTGATTGCGCAGCGGATGGCCGCCAGTCTTCGGAGATGGCGGGCCAATCCGGGCGGTCTGCCGTTTTTGCTTACAACCGATCTGGAACGACCATGCTCGACATCAAATGGATCCGCGACAATCCCGAGGCTCTCGATCAGGCGCTGGCAAAGCGTGGCGCCGAGCCGCTCTCCGCCAGCCTGATTGCACTGGATGAGCGCCGCCGTTCCGTGGTGCAGGCCATGCAGGACATGCAATCGCGCCGCAATGCCGCATCGAAGGAAATCGGTGCGGCGATGGCGCAGAAGAACAGTGAGCTTGCCGACAGGCTGAAGGCCGAAATGGCTGTGCTGAAGGAAAGCCTGCCAGCCCGCGAGGCTGAGGAAAGCGCCCTGACGGCGGAGCTTGCCGATGCGCTCTCGCGCATTCCCAATATTCCGTTCGATGACGTGCCGGTCGGCCGCGACGAAAATGATAATGTGGTTGCCCGTGTGGTTGGCGAAAAGCCCGGTTGGACCCATGAGCCGAAAGAGCATTACGAAATCGGCGAGGCGCTGGGCTATATGGATTTCGAGCGCGCGGCCCGGCTTTCCGGCGCACGCTTCACGGTGCTGACTGGCCCGCTCGCCCGGCTGGAACGCGCGCTTGGACAATTCATGCTCGACCTGCATACCGGCGAGCACGGATATACGGAGGTTTCCTCGCCGCTGATGGTGCGTGATGAGGCCATGTATGGCACCGGACAGTTACCGAAGTTTTCCGAGGACCTGTTCAAGACCACGGATGGCCGCTGGCTCATTCCCACGGCTGAAGTCACGCTGACCAATCTCGTTTCCGGGGAGATCCTGGAGCAGGACAAGCTGCCGCTGCGCTTCACCGCGCTGACGCCATCCTTCCGCTCGGAAGCCGGTTCTGCCGGGCGCGACACGCGGGGCATGTTGCGCCAGCATCAGTTCTGGAAATGCGAACTGGTGTCGATCACGGATGCGGAAAGTGCGGTGGCCGAGCATGAGCGCATGACCGCCTGCGCCGAGGAGGTTCTCAAGCGCCTCGGCCTGCATTTCCGCACCATGACGCTGTGCAGCGGCGATATGGGCTTTGGAGCCCGCAAGACCTATGATCTCGAAGTCTGGTTGCCGGGGCAGAAGACCTATCGCGAAATTTCCTCCTGCTCGGTCTGTGGCGATTTCCAGGGGCGGCGCATGAATGCGCGCTACCGCAATCGCGATGGCAAGGGTACCACCTTTGTTCATACGCTGAACGGTTCCGGAACGGCGGTTGGCCGCTGCCTGATTGCCGTTCTGGAAAACTATCTGAACGAAGACGGCTCCGTCACTATTCCTGATGTTCTCCTGCCCTATATGGGCGGGCTGACGAGGATAGAGAAAGCGGCCTGACAAGGCCAAGCGGCAAGGGGCGAGTATGCGTATTCTGCTGACGAATGATGACGGCATCCATGCGGAGGGCTTGGCCGTTCTGGAGCGGATTGCGCGGAGCCTTTCGGACGATGTGTGGATTGTTGCGCCCGAGCGTGACCAGAGTGGCCTTGCCCATTCTCTGACGCTTTCGGAACCCTTGCGGCTTCGCCAGATTGACGAGAAGCGGTTTGCCTTGCGCGGCACGCCGACCGATTGCGTCATTATGGCCATCCGCAACATCCTGCCAGCCATGCCGGATGTCATTCTGTCGGGCGTCAATGCCGGTGCCAATGTCGCCGATGACGTCACCTATTCCGGCACGGTGGCCGGGGCGATCGAAGGAACGGTTCACGGTGTGCGTTCCTTTGCTCTCAGCCAGGCCTATCACTATGACGGCGAGCGGATCATTCCCTGGGAGGTGGCCGAAGCCCACGCACCCGGCCTCATCACCAGGCTGATGGCGGTGGAAATGCCGCCGGGAAGTTTTCTCAATCTGAATTTTCCCGATTGTGCGCCCGATGCCGTTTCGGGCGTTGATGTGACGGCGCAAGGCAAGCTGGAATTCGGCCTGAGCGTCGAAGAGCGGCAGGATGCGCGTGGTCTTCCCTATTTCTGGCTTCGCTTTGGCGACCGCAAGGGCGCGTTTGATCCGGGCACCGATATTCGCGCATTGCGCGACAAGCGCATATCCGTGACGCCGCTCAAGCTTGATATGACCGACTACAGTCTTCAGGATAGGCTGAAATCCACCTTGTTTGCGGGGTGAGTCGTGAAAACAGCCATGCTTGAAAGAGAGGGCTTTGCTGCCCTTATGCTGCGGCTGCGGGCCGAGGGCATTTCCAATATCAACATCCTGACGGCGGTGGAGCAGACGCCGCGTTCGCGTTTCGTGGTGCCGCATCTGGCCGAACATGCCTATTCCAGCCGCAGCATTCCTATAGACTGCGGCGCCTATATGGAGGGCGCCGATCTTGCCGTCCGGCTGATCGAGAGGTTGCGGGTGGAGCCTACGCACCGCGTGCTGGAGGTCGGGACCGGCAGCGGCTTCATGACGGCAGTTCTGGGCCGGCTTGCCGAACGTGTCGTTTCCATCGAACGGTATCGCACGCTGGTGGCGGAAGCGCAGGTGCGACTTGACAATTTCGGCCTTCGCAACGTCGTTCTGCGGCATGGGGACGGCTCCGGAGGGCTGCCGGGCGAGGGAACCTTCGACCGAATCATCGTGACCGGCGCCTTTCCTGCCATCCCGCGCGCCTTTACCGAACAGCTCGTGCATAATGGCGTTTTGCTGGCTCCCATCATGCTGGATGATGAGCGCTGCGTGATGGTGCGGCTGACACGCACCGGTAGCCGATTCGACCGTGAGGATCTTTTCGAAGTTCCCTATCTGCCGCTCGTTCCCCGGATTGCCGCCTTCCTGTGATGGTGAAGCTTTAACTTTTTTGCACCGCCGAAAACCCCGCATCCATGGGCCTTCGCGGCTGCGAGACGCCATGTCTGAGCATCTGTTTTCTTGAAAATATTCATCTTGAATACATCGGGTTAACCGGTCGGTAACACTAACGCGCTTTAATCATCTTACAAATGGTTGCGTCGTGAGTGGATCGTATCATGAGTCAGCGTCAGTCTCAAAAATCAGGCATCCCGATTGCCCCCATGCTCTGGGTCAGCCTCATGGCCACCGTCGCGACCGGGTGCAGTTCGGATTCCAACCGCTTTGCGGGCGTCTTTTCCAGCACGGATACGATGACCACCGCCTCCACCGGGAGCGCAAATGTGCCGCCCCCGGTTCCCGAGGCCGATCTTGATGGTGGCGGATATAATTCTGCCCCGGCTTCCCGTGGCTATGGCTCGCGCCAGCAGCCCATGTCGCAGCCCTATCCTTCCGCACAGCAGACCTATTCGCCGGCACGGCAGGCCTCGCTTGCGCCTTCGGTGCAGAAATCGGAGCTTGCGCCGCCTTCTGGTTCCACGGCAAGCACCGGCCCGATTTCATCTCGCGGCTCCCATCATGAGGTGGCTTCGGTTGCGCCGAGCGCCCAGTCCTTCCCGGCCGCAAATGGTGCACAACCGGCACTTGCCGAGAGCAGTGCATCCGTTGCGCCCGCCGCGCCGCAAAAATCCGGCAATGGTTGGAGTACGGCAAATGCCCCGCGTGTGGTTTTGAAGCCGGGCGAAAGCATTGCCACGCTTTCCCAGCGCTATGGCGTGCCGGAAAAGGAAATCGTCAAGGCCAACAACCTTTCTTCCGCCGGTGCGGCGCGTCCGGGCCAGTCCATCCTCATCCCCACTTTTGGTGCTCGCAGCACGCCCGCACGCACGGCCGCTGCGGAGGGTGCCTTGCTGCCCCCCGGTCAGGCGCCATCGCTGCCGGACCAGCATGAGGACAAGCTCGCCGTTCTGCCCAATAACCCCAAGCTCAGGGACAAGGCCTCCGCCGATCTTGCTGTCGCCAATGCCAAGAATGCCGCTGGCGATGGCAAGGCGCCGCCTCCGGCGGGCGGTTATGTCGTCAAGCCGGGCGATTCGCTGGCCAAGATCGCCAAACTCAATGGCGTCAGCGTCGATCAGTTGAAGGCTGCCAACAATCTCAACGGTCAGTCGGTTCGCGTTGGCCAGACGCTCGTTATTCCGGCAGGCGGGCAGGCAGCCCCTGCTGCCGAGCCCGTCAGCACGGCTTCGGTGGCGCCAAAGGCGGAACCGGCGAAAATGACCAGCCAGGCTGCACCCGTCGCGCAGCCGACCAAATCCGTCACGGAGGTTGCCTCCGCCGATCCGGGCGCTGCCGCGCCCGAGGCAACCGGCATCGGCAAATATCGCTGGCCGGTTCGTGGCGCGGTGGTTGCGCCGTTCGGCGCCAACGTTGCCGGAAAGCGCAATGACGGGATCGATATTTCCGTACCGAGCGGCACGCCCGTCAAGGCTGCCGAGAACGGTGTGGTGATCTATGCAGGCAACGGCCTGAAGGAACTGGGCAATACGGTGCTGGTGCGCCACGACGATGGAACGGTCACGGTCTATGGTCATGCCGATGCCATTTCCGTGCAGCGTGGCCAGAAGGTGCAGCGCGGTCAGCAAATCGCCACCTCCGGCATGAGCGGCAGCGCATCCCAGCCGACACTGCACTTCGAGGTGCGCAAGGATGCGACCCCGGTAAACCCCATGACCTTCCTGGAATAGGATGGGGGCTTTGCCATCCGTCAAAGGCTTCGACATTCCTTGATCAAGGTAGTGCGTCTCAAGGAAGATCCAGAAAGGCTCGGGAAACCGGGCCTTTTTTGGCTTCAGGCGTTGTCGCGGCCAATGGTCATGTTCAGGCGGCCTGCGGCATCCTGAATATATTGCCATGCGACCCGGCCTGAGCGTCCGCCACGGGTGGTTGCCCATTCCAGCGCCTGCCGGTGCAGTTCCTCTGCCGCGATCGGCAGGTTGAAATGCGCGGCATAGCCGTCGATCATCGCCAGATAATCTTCCTGCCCGCATTTGTGAAAGCCGAGCCAGAGGCCGAAACGATCCGATAGGGAGACCTTTTCCTCAACCGCTTCTGAGGGGTTGATTGCCGTGGATTGCTCGTTTTCAATCATGGTGCGCGGCAGGAGGTGGCGCCGGTTGGAGGTGGCGTAGAAAAGCACATTTTCCGGGCGGCCCTCTATCCCGCCATCCAGCGCGGCCTTGAGGGATTTATAGGCGGTGTCGTCATGGTCGAAGGAAAGGTCGTCGCAGAAGACGATTGCCCTGAGGCCGCTCTCCTTCAGCAATTCCAGCAGGGCGGGAAGCGAGTGGACATCTTCCCGATGCACTTCGACGAGTTTCAGCGGCGTGCCGCTCGTGCGGCGCACATCGGCATGGACGGCCTTGACCAGCGATGATTTTCCCATGCCGCGCGCGCCCCAAAGCAAGACATTGTTGGCGGCAAATCCCCGTGCGAAGCGCTCGGTATTGTCGTGCAGAATATCACGCACATGGTCCACGCCGCGAATGAGCGAAAGAGCAACCCGGTTGGGTTGAGTGACGGGTTGCAGGCGCTGCCCTGCCGGGTGCCAGACGAAGCAATCCGCCGCGGTGAGGTCATTGGCAACGGGTGGCGGGCCTGCCAGCCGCTCCATGGCATCGGCCAGTCTGCGGACCTGGGAAAGAAGCTCTGTCAATTGATCCGTCATTGCCATCTCCCGGCGGGCTTCGCCCGCCTTTTTATTTCTCTGTTTTTGGGGGCTTCGCCCGCCTTTTTATTTCTCTGTTTTTGGGGGCTTCGCCCGCCTTTTTATTTCTCTGTTTTTGGGGGCTTCGCCCGCCATTTTATCTCTCAGTTTTGGGAAAGGTGTTCGTGCATATTTGCCGGTATCATGGCTTGAATGCTTGCCGAAAGGTTAAATGCGGGGGATTTGGTACTGGTGCGCGCTGTTTCTGTTGCATTCACCCCGGCCCTTACTATATTCCGGCCTCCAAAACATGGGGTTCCAGGGCTGCTGATGCCCCCTCTTTCATAGGAGTTTTCGATGTTTATCACGCAGGCATTCGCTCAGGACGCGGGAGCCGCCTCGGCAACGGGCATGGGCTCCGGCTTCGAGATGCTCATTCTTTTCGTGCCCCTGATGGTCATCTGGTACTTCCTGCTGATCCGTCCGCAGCGCGCACAGATGAAAAAGCGCGAGGAAACCCTGAACGCCGTGCGTCGTGGCGATCAGGTGGTGCTTGGCGGCGGCCTGATCGGCAAGGTCACGAAAGTGGTGGACGACAAGGAACTCGAAGTTGAAATCGCCGAAGGCGTCAAGGTCCGCGCCATGAAGAGCCTGCTGGCCGAGGTGCGCGTCAAGGGCGAACCGGTCAAGGCCGAAAACTGATCCCTCACATCATGAACCGCCCTTCGGGGCGGTTTTTTCTCACTCCCTTCTGATGTCGTGATACCGATGCTTCACTTTTCTCGCTGGAAAACCCTCGCCGTCTGGCTCACCGTGCTTGCCAGCATGGTCATTGCCCTGCCCAATCTTTTCAGCAAGGAGCAGCTTGAGCATCTGCCGCGCTGGTTCCCGGCCTATCACGTGACGCTTGGCCTCGACCTTCAGGGCGGCTCGCATATCATGCTCAAGATCGAGCGCAGCGATATTGTCAAGGAGCGCCTTGAGGCGACCGTCGGCGATATTCGCAATGCGTTGCGCACGGCGAATATCCGCTACACAGGCCTTGGCGGCACGGGCCAGTCGGTGCAGTTCCGCCTGACCGATCCCACGCAGGTCGGCGCAACGCAAACCGCGCTGCAAACGCTGACCAACCCGGTCAGCACCGGTGCCTTCGCCAGCGGTTCCATTCAGGAGGCGACCTTCGAAGATGCGGGCAATGGCCTCATCAGGATCCAGCTTACCGATTCCGGCATCGATTACCGCGTCTCTTCCGCACTGACGCAGTCCATCGAGGTGGTGCGCCGCCGCGTGGACGAGCTTGGCAATACCGAACCGCTGATCCAGCGGCAGGGCAATGACCGCATCATCGTACAGGTGCCGGGGCTAAACGATCCGCAGCGTCTGAAGGCGCTGCTCAACCAGACCGCAAAGCTGACCTTCCGGCTGGTCGATAATTCCATGCCGGTGACGGAGGCCATCAATGGCCGTCCGCCCGCCACGTCCGAGGTTCTTTACAGCCAGGACGATCCGGCCGTTCCCTATCTGGTCGAAAAGCGCGTTCTGGTGTCCGGTGAGGAGCTTGTGGATGCACAGGCAAGCTTCAACCAGCAGACCAACGAACCCGTGGTGACGTTCCGTTTCGACAGCCGTGGCGCGCAGCGTTTTGCCCAGGCAACGCAACAGAATGTCGGCCGGCCCTTCGCCATCATTCTCGATAATCAGGTAATTTCGGCGCCCGTCATCCGTGAGCCGATCATTGGTGGTTCCGGCCAGATTTCCGGCAGCTTCTCCGTCGAGGGCGCCAATGACCTTGCCGTGCTGCTGCGCGCGGGCGCGCTTCCCGCCACCTTGACGGTGGTTGAAGAGCGCACTGTCGGCCCAAGCCTTGGCGCCGATTCCATTCGCGCCGGTGTTTCGGCAGGCCTTATCGGGGCGCTGCTGGTGGTGGCGCTGATGGTCGGGCTTTACGGCTTCTTCGGCGTGCTGGCCGTGGTGGCGCTGGTTGCCAATATCGTGATGATCATCGCGGTGCTGAGTGTTCTCGGCTCGACGCTGACGCTTCCGGGCATTGCGGGTATCGTGCTGACCATCGGCATGGCGGTCGATTCCAACGTGCTGATCTATGAACGTATCCGCGAGGAATACAAAAGCGGGCGTACACTGCTGCAATCCATCGAGACCGGCTTCGCCAAGGCCATGGCGACCATCGTGGATGCCAATGTCACCACGCTGATTGCCGCCTTCGTGCTGTTCTTCCTCGGCTCCGGTCCGGTGCGCGGTTTCTCCGTGACGCTGGCGATCGGTATCATCACCACTGTCTTCACCGCCTTCACGCTGACGCGCTGGCTGTTTGCCGAATGGGTCCGCCGTCGCCGCCCCAAGCTGCTGCCCAAGGGGGTGCGCACGGGAATTTTCGATGGCACGAATATTCCCTTCATGGGATTGCGCCGCTACACCTTTGGCGTATCGGTTGCGCTGTCGCTTGCCGCCCTGACCGGCTTTGGCACGGTTGGCATGAAGCTGGGCATCGATTTTACCGGCGGCTCGATCGTGGAATTGCGGGCCCGCCAGGGCAATGCGGATATTGCCGACATCCGCCAGCGGCTGAGCGATCTCAATGTCGGCGATGTGCAGGTGCAGGGCTTTGGCGATCCGCAAAGCGTTCTCGTGCGCCTTCAGGCCCAGCAGGAAGGTGAGAATGGCGAGCAATCGGCCGTGGCCAAGGTGCGCAGCGTTCTGGAAGACCAATATGAGTTTCGCCGCACAGAGGTGGTCGGGCCTTCGGTTTCCGGTGAGTTGACCAAGTCCGCCACGATTGGCGTGATGATCTCGCTTGCGGCCATTCTCGTTTACATCTGGGTGCGGTTCGAGTGGCAATTTGCCGTTGGCGCTATTATCGCAACCTTGCATGATGTCATTCTCACCCTCGGCCTTTATGTCATTACCGGCGTGGAGTTCGATCTCAGCAGTATTGCCGCCATCCTCACCATCGTCGGCTATTCGCTCAACGATACGGTGGTGGTCTATGACCGTATGCGCGAGAACCTGCGCCGCTTCAAGAAGATGCCGCTGGATGTATTGATCGACAGCTCGATCAACCAGACGCTGTCCCGCACCATTCTGACCTCCGTGACGACGCTGCTGGCGCTGTTGGCGCTCTTCCTGTTCGGGGGTGAGGTTATTCGCTCCTTTACCTTCGCCATGCTGTTCGGTGTTGCCGTGGGCACTTTCTCCTCTATCTACATTGCAGCGCCGGTGTTGATCGCCTTCAAGCTGCGTTCCAGTGGCCGGGACGAGGATGAAAAGCAGGCCAGGCCGGATGCGTCCACGGGCAAGGCAGGAGCATAACGTGTCGAAGGGGCTGGTCATTCGCGAAGCGCATTTTCCCGGTCGCGCCGCCATCGATGCCTATGGCAATGGCGGGTTTCGCTTCGCGGATATGTCGCATCGCGGCTCCTTGCTGCTGCTGCCCTCCGGCATTTACGGGTGGAGCGTCAGCTCGTTTGCGGAGTTGACCGTTGATTCCATTCAGCGCGTTCTGGACGAGACGGCAAAGGTGGAGTTTCTGCTGTTCGGCATGGGCGATGGGTTGATGCCGATCCCGGCAGATGTGAAAGCTGCGCTCAAGGAGGCGGGAATAGGCTCCGATCCGATGAGTACGGGTGCGGCGGTGCGCACTTATAACGTCATGCTTGCCGAAGAGCGTGCCGTTGCGGCAGCGCTGATCGCGGTTTGATCATGCAGGATGCTTCTCCCGAAACGTTGAACCCGGCGAGCCATCTTCTGCCGCTGCTTCGTGATATTGACAAGGATCGTTATCTGTCCTGTCTGTTGTCGCCGCAGGACAAGCAAGTGGAGCTTGCCGCGCTTTATGGCTTCCATGCGGAGCTTGCGCGGGTGCGTGATGTGGTGCGGGAGGCCTTGCCTGGAGAAATCCGTCTGCAATACTGGCGAGACCTGCTGGCAGGCCAAGGCCATGGCGATACCGCGGCAAACCCGCTGGCTGCGGCACTGATGACGACGATTGCCCGCCATTCCTTGCCTGTTGAAGCCTTTCAGAACATGATCGATGCCCGTGTCACCGATCTTTACGACGACCCCATTGGCCCGCGTAGTGCATTGGAAGGCTATGCGGGCGAAACGGCATCGGCATTGATCCAGCTTGCAAGTCTGGTACTCGATGCATCGCGAGCTGGCGCCCATGCCGAAATGGCAGGCCATGCCGGAGTGGCGCAGGCCATTGCCGGGCTCTTGCTCTTGATGCCGCAGCACCGCGCCCGCGGCCAGCTTTACGTGCCGGAAGAGATCCTGTCGGCCGTGGGGCTCGATAGGGATGGCTTCCTTGCCGGAGAGGATCGCGCCCGCATCTCCGCGGCAATCGAGGCTTTCGCAGGACTTGGTCTCGATCATCTGCAATCGGCGCGCAAGGCTGGAAGGGTTCCTGCGTCCCTCATGCCCGCTTATCTTCCCGTGGCCTTGGCGGGGCCGGTGCTGAAGGCAGCAAGGCGTTCCGGCGCGGGCGTGTTTAGCGCCAATCTGCGTCCTGCCCAATGGAAAAGGCAGATCCTGCTTCTCAAGGCCAGTGTTACCCGGCAATTTTGAGTTATCTTTCTCCATGAGTCCAAACTCACGCAAGCCTCACCCTTTAAGCCGGTTGGCGTGATATGTCTGGTTGCGAAGATGCCATGGCGTTTTGCCGCACCCAGCCCAAAGGCTGATGCGCCGTGAAGGACAATGGAGGAAGTTGACGTGGGCTTTGCAGTCTGGCTCATTGTTTTCGTTGGTATTATGGGCTTCTCCTGGTATGCGTCGCGCATGGCGGAACGCAATGGCGAAGAAACGCTAAGCGATGTTGGTCTGGCGATCATGGAATTTGGTCGGGCCTATCCGCAGGAAGCCATTCGCAGCCTGCACGCCACTGCCGATGGCAAGGCTGTTTTCGTGCGGCTGCACGATAACCGGGCGGGTTTCATGCGCAATATGCGCCATCACTATGCTTGCCATGTGATCGAGGCCGGACGGGTGACGGTGCGAAGCCTTGATAGCGGCAGGGGCTTTCATGTCGAATTTCTCGATGCACCGGCCCATAATGGCAATTACATCTTTTCCACTGCTGCGGATGCCGCTGAAGTTTCTCTCTGGCTGCTGGGCAATTATGTCGCCGCCAAGGATATTCCTCTGCCCGCCAGCGCTGCCGATGCGGGTTAAAGCGTGTCGCGATTTCTCGGTTTTTCCCCGGAAAAGCGCCGCAACAAGAGGTTGCGGCGTGTCATTTGCTATTTTCCAGCCAGTTGCGGCAATCAGCCAGAGCGCGGGCTGCGAGCAATTGACGTTTCATGATCGTCTTGTCCTTGCCACGGAAGCGCTTCACGCCTTCAGGCTTGACGATCGAACCCGGTTCCAGCTCGGGAAACAGCCCGAAATTGATGTTCATCGGCTGGAATGACCGCTTGCCGGGCTCGTCATCCGAGACGAGGTGGCCGCCGGTAATGTGGTTGAGCAATGCGCCCAGCGCCGTTGTCGCTGGCGGCAGGGTTGGTTCGCGCCCGCGCATTTCCTGGGCGGCAAAGCGGCCCGCGAGAAGACCGATCGATGCGCTCTCGACATATCCCTCGCAGCCCGTGATCTGCCCGGCAAAGCGCAGGGAAGGGCGCGATTTCAGCCGCAGGGATGGATCGAGCAGGATAGGAGAGTTGATGTAGGTATTGCGGTGCAGGCCGCCGAGACGGGCAAATTCCGCGTTTTCAAGGCCGGGAATCATGCGGAAGATCTCGGCCTGCGCGCCGTAGCGCAGCTTCGTCTGAAAGCCCACCATATTATAGAGCGTGCCGAGGGCATTATCCTGCCGCAACTGAACGATCGCATAGGGCTTTACGGTGGGATTATGCGCATTTGTCAGGCCCATGGGCTTCATCGGGCCATGCCGCAAGGTTTCGCGCCCGCGTTCCGCCATGACCTCAATGGGCAGGCAGCCGTCGAAATAGGGGGTACCTTCCCATTCCTTGAAACCAACGGCATCACCCGCGATCAGCGCATCGATGAAGGCATTATATTGCTGCTGATCCAGCGGGCAATTGATGTAGTCCTTGCCCGTACCGCCGGGGCCGACCTTGTCGTAGCGCGACTGATACCAGCAAACCGACATGTCGATGCTGTCGCGATGCACGATCGGGGCTATGGCATCAAAAAAGGCAAGGGCATCCTCGCCGGTCTCGCCGCGAATGCCGTCTGCAAGTGCCGCCGAGGTCAGGGGGCCGGTGGCAATGATGGTATTGCCCCATTCCGCTGGCGGCAGGCCCTGGATTTCCTCGCGCACCACGGTAATCAACGGGTGATTGTCGAGGGCTGCGGTCACGGCCTCGGAAAAGCCATCCCGATCGACGGCCAGTGCGCCGCCCGCCGGAACCTGATGCTTGTCGGCGCAGGCCATGATGAGCGAGCCTGCGAGCCGCATTTCCGCGTGAATGACGCCGACCGCATTGGCGGTGGCATCATCGGAACGGAAGGAGTTCGAGCAGACAAGTTCCGCCAGCCCGTCTGTCTTGTGGGCATCCGTGCCGCGTACGCCGCGCATTTCATGGAGGATTACGGGAATTCCGGCTTCAGCCGCCTGCCATGCGGCTTCCGAACCGGCCAGCCCCCCACCAATGACGTGCAGGGGCGATGAAGAGTGGGAAGATGAAGCTTGTGTCATGGTGGCGTCCATATCACGGGCGCCGCAGTCTTCCAATGGCTTGCTGCCGCGTTTCCTCTACCGATCTGTGTGCCGGCGCCTGCCGCTGCACCTGATGCTGTCGATGGGTGTGCTGGCCGGGCGAAACCCGTTTTTGTGATGCTGAGAGGTGCCGAGCGATTCAGTCCGCAAAGCAAAAAGGCGCCACATGGGGCGCCTTGCTTGCAATGCTGCGTCTGCCACTCAGGGCGCCACAGCCGTATCATTCACACAATCAACGGAAAGAACGGGCTGCGATGTGACGGATGTCGTAACGGGTGATGCCGATGTCGGACAGAGCCTGGTTCGAAAGGCCGCCGAGTTCGGCGAGCGTACGACGATAGCTGATGTAGTTCTTGGCAATACGGATCGGGTTCATGGTGTTTTCCTCGGTTCGGCTTGTCCAGGCTTTTTCCGCCCCAGCCGTTGAGAGGGTTGTACTGCTGCAATGCAATGAAGAACAGTGCAATTTTTGAGCCGCTGCTATGCGTTTGTGCATCTTCTTGCTTCAAAAATATGCATGTGCGTGGATCCTGGCGGCGTTGCCCGTTTTCTAGGCCTATCTCCATGCGATAGACTTGGTGGGCTGTGCGGTCTTTGTGTGTGTGACAAAAGGCACGGCGTCATACACCACCGCAACCATGGGGGTGGATTGCACGCATAAAAAAAGCCTCCCGTGAGGGAGGCTATTTTAAAACCGGAGGTCGGTTTGGAAATTAGCGGCCGTTTACAGCGTGGCGTGCAACGCGGCGGATGTCCTGGCGGCCGATGCCCAGATCGCTCAGTTCGCGGTCAGACATGCGGTCCAGCTCGGTAACGGTCTGACGAAACTTGCGCCAGTTGCTCAGGCTACGGGTGATGTTCATGGTCTTTGCCTCTCGTGTGATGCTGGCCACCAAGCCAGCCCTTCGTTCTGTTGAGTTGAATATAGGTGTTTCCATGGGCGTAAAGAAGCGCCAATGCTGCGCGGCACCCATGCATACAGCGCATGTCTTGTAGGGATTTGTTTACTGCCTGGGCGGTTTTTGGGCAAAAAACAGGCAGGCTGGTGGAGGAAGTGGCAGGTGGCTGTTTTGCGGCTGCGAACAGGCCCTGAAAACGGCGATTTCGGAATCAGTCGTCCAAATGCAGAAACGCCCACCGGGGGAGGAGGTCCGGTGGGCGTCTACTGAAAAAGGCTGACAAATTGGGAGGAGGAGGGTTGTCAGCCCGTCCAATGCAGCCTTTGGGAGGAGGATAAGGCTACACTGAAGCTTTAAAAGGCATTCGCGCCCTGGCGTTTGGATTTCGTAAAATCCTCGTTCGCCGTTGAGCTATATCTAATCGATTTTACGGGATTTGTGCAGTGCGAAATTCTCATGGAAGCTATGCACGAGAAGCAAGGGGTAGCGCGCTCCACTGGCGGCCTTGCTTTTCCTTTGCCCGCTCCGGCCATTTGGCATAAGCCATATGGTGCGGTGGCGCGTTGTTCATCAGTCTTCGGAGTGGCAATGGAAAGCAGGCCGGCATGTATAGAGCGCGCTTGAAAAAAGATCTGCAACGCTGGCAGTCGCTGGGGCTGCTGGCGCCGGAGGCGGCCGAAGCAATGATGGCGGATTATGATGGGCGCTCTCGCTTCGTCACCGCCGGGACCCTTCTGCTGATGCTGGCGGCTGTTTTATTGTCTGCCGCCCTTTTGTTGCTGGTGGCGGCCAATTGGGACGCCATCCCGAGGCTGGCGAAAATTGCGGGCGTGTTGGGTCTGATCTGGATTTTTCCACTTTTGGCCGCGTGGCTGCGCAGCGCTGGAAGGCTGGCGGCGAGCGATGCCTCTCTCGTTCTGGGTGTGGCCAGTTTTGGTGCTGGGCTTTCGCTGGTTGGTCAGCTTTACCACATGTCCGGCAGCATGATGCAGTTGCTTTCTCTCTGGACGGCGGCGGCTTTCGCGGCCTGCCTGCTGTTCCGCTCGGCTGCGGCGGCGGTTTTGGCGGCCCTGCTTGGCGCATGGCTGGTCTTTGCCGGTTACGATGAGAATCAGTGGCAATGGGTGGCCGAAGCGCGATGGCTTGCGCCCGTCATGGCCCTGCTGGTCACTGGTCTGGCCGGTTTTGTGCGGCGGCCCGCGCTCTTGCACATAGCCTGCATCATCGTCTTTTGCTGGCTGGTGTGGATTTATAGCCTGACGGAACAGATTGCCGTTGCCGGCTGGTTCACCGGCCTAGGTCGTGTGGACAGTTACCTGATCCATAGGACGATAGCTGCGATTGTGACGACTGCGAGATAGTTTCGTGCTGTTTTCTCGAAGCGTGTTGCGACCCTGCGGAAGTGCTTGAGCTTGGAGAAGCAGCATTCGATGAGATGGCGTTGGGCATAGAGGTCCTTGTCCAGCGGGTGTTTCTTGGCGCGGGAAGGATTGTTAGGGATCACCGCCACTGCGCCTTTCTCGGCGATGGCGGCACGTAGGCGATCACTGTCATATGCGGTGTCTGCCATCAC
>NZ_JHXQ01000018.1 GCF_000621665.1 Allorhizobium undicola ORS 992 = ATCC 700741 | reverse complement strand
ACATACGCCACCAGACGCCCTTTTTGCTCCAGCGGCTGAAGCGCCGGAAGACGCTATTCCACTCGCCGAAGACCTCTGGCAAGTCACGCCAGGGCGAGCCCGTGCGCACGATCCAAAGCACGGCTTCCACGAACATCCGGTTGTCGCGGCCCGACGACCCCCGTGTCCGTTCGTCACCAATGATGTGCGTCGATATCCGCGCCCACTGCTCGTCCCGAAGGATCAACCGGTCCAATACGCCCATGACTGCCTCCAAAAGACAGTCTTGAATCTGATTTGCTCAGCCTTGGGAATCCCAAGAGTCCACAAGACCTAGGGCTTGCTGCTTTCGTCGCGCTGTCGCTTCTTGAGCGTCACGGTCTGTCTGCGAGCGGCATCGGCGCATTCCATGCCCTGCTGCTGGCGGGTTTCGGGCTCGGTGTTCTCAATCTGGAATTTGCAAAAGGCCTGCCGCTGGCCGCAACTGCGCTTTTGACGTTCGGGGCCGGGGTGCTGGCGCTGATGGTCAAGGGGCGGCACGATGCGGTGATCCGGGCCGTTGCCTATTGCCTCTTCGGTGGCGAGATTCTCTATATAACCCTCACCACGATCGACAGTCTTCTGGGCACGTCCGGCTTTTTCTTCATGAGCGGGCTGATCGTGGCGCTGCTTGCCTTTCTGGTTCTGCGGGTTGAGCGGCATTTCATGGCGGTGCGAAAGCAGGAGGGTGCGTGATGGCGGCAATGGATGATAGCCGTGCTGCGCTGCTTCGCTTCCTGTCGGCGGCCATCCTGCTGGCCGCCGCGCAAAGTGCGGTGCTGGGCGTGATGATCGAGAAGCGTGCCCGCATCCTGCGCAATGGCGCCGAAATCGTGCTCCAGACCACCGCCGTCGATCCGCGCGATCTGCTGCGCGGCGATTACGTCGTGCTGAATTACGATATTTCGTCGATACCGGAAGAAAAGCTGGTGGGGGAGCGCCCTCGTGAAGCACGCCGCCTTTCGGCTATGGTGCGTCTCGTGCCGGGCGCGGATGGCGGGTGGACTGTGGAGGAGGCTTCCTTTTCCCCCCTGCCGCCAAGGGCCGGCAGTGTGCTGCTGAAAAGCGAGCCTCTCGACATATCTCCGCAGGATCTGGCGCCCGGACGCCAGCTGCGGCTGCGATATGGCATAGAGCGCTATTACCTCCCCGAAGGCGAGGGCACGGCCGTGGAGCAGGGCCGGGATGCCCTCAGGCTTTCGGTCAGCGTGCGGGTATCGGCAAGCGGCGAGGCGCAGATCAGGCAATTGACGCTCGATGGCCGCGCGCTGCATGTCGAGCCGCTCTATTGAGGGAGTGATGATCGCCTGTATGCCGAAACCCGTGGATGTCCGCCGCTTTTGCCGCGCCAGTGTCATTTTTTCTTTGCGTTGTTCAAGACGGGTGTTATAGAGACGCGCGCTCCGGCGGGGCCATGCTAACGGCATGTGATCCTGAAGTGTTGCGGGTATGGTGAAATTGGTAGACACGCCAGATTTAGGTTCTGGTGCCGCAAGGCGTGGGAGTTCAAGTCTCTCTACCCGCACCAGGATTGCAGCTGGCGGCCCCTGGGCGATGAAAATATCCGGTTCGGCGTCCATTTTTCGTCAGTTTTGATGAAAAATGGAGGCTGAAGCCGGATTTTTTCACAAGTGCCGCGACCGGGAAAAGGGATTCCGGCGACGTGCTCACACCAACACCGGCTGTCGGAGCACGGCCGCCATGACACGAAGGTTTAGAACATGCAGGTTATCGAAACGCTCGCTGAAGGGCTGAAGCGCGAACTGAAGATCGTCGTTCCGGCTGCCGAACTGGAAGCCCGCGCCAATGAGCGCCTGGCTGAAGTCAAGGACAAGGTTCGCATCAACGGTTTCCGCCCCGGCAAGGTACCGACCTCTCACGTCAAGAAGATGTACGGCAAGTCCATCATGGCCGAAATCGTCAACGAGATCGTGCGTGACCGTCCGGCGAGCATCCTGTCCGAGCGCGGCGAAAAGTCGGCAACGCAGCCGGAAATCTCCATGACCGAAGACGAGGGCGAAGCCGACAAGATCCTGTCCGGCGCCGCTGATCTCGAATTCACGGTTGCTTACGAAATCATCCCGGCGATCGAGCTGAAGCCGGTCGATGGCATCAAGGTCACGCGCGAAGTCGTTGAAATCTCGGAAGAGGAAGTCAACGAGCAGGTTCTGAAAATCGCTGAAAATGCCCGCGCCTACGAAACCAAGGAAGGCGTTGCCGAAAACGGCGACCGCGTGACCATGGATTACCTGGGCAAGGTCGATGGCGTTGCCTTCGACGGTGGCAAGGATGAGGATGCAGAGCTGGTTCTCGGTTCCGGCCGCTTTATCCCCGGCTTCGAAGACCAGCTTCTCGGCCTGAAGGCCGGCGATGAAAAGGTCATCACCGTAACCTTCCCGGAAGACTATCCGGCCAAGAACCTCGCTGGCAAGGACGCGACCTTCGACATTACCGTGAAGGCCGTTGCCGCTCCGGCTGCCGTTGAAATCAACGACGAACTGGCCCAGAAGCTCGGCCTTGAATCGGCTGACAAGCTGAAGGAAATCGTTCGCGGCCAGATCGAAGGCCAGTACGGCAACGTGACGCGCCAGAAGGTGAAGCGCCAGATCCTCGATCAGCTCGACGAGATGTACAAGTTCGACGCGCCGTCGAAGCTGGTCGATGCCGAGTTTGAAAACATCTGGCGTCAGATCAACACCGATCTTGCCCAGTCCGGCAAGACCTTCGAAGACGAAGAGACCACGGAAGAAGATGCCCGCACGGAATATCGTGCGCTGGCAGAACGCCGCGTGCGCCTTGGCCTGGTTCTCTCCGAAATCGGTGAAAAGGCTGGCATCGACGTGACCGAGGAAGAAATGCAGCGGGCGCTTTACGCACAGCTTCAGCAGTTCCCCGGTCAGGAGCGCGAGATCATCAACTTCTTCCGCAACACGCCCGGCGCATCCGCTTCGCTGCGCGCCCCGATCTTCGAAGAGAAGGTCATGGACAAGCTGATCTCGGAGGTGAATGTCACCGACAAGACCGTGTCCAAGGAAGAACTGCTGGCTGACGACGAAGATGGCGACGACAAGCCGGTGAAGAAGGCCTCTTCCAAGAAGAAGGCCAAGGCTGAAGACGCCGCCGAAGCTGAAGACGCTGCCGCTCCGAAGAAGAAGGCAGCGCCGAAGAAGAAGGCTGCTGCCGAAGGTGATGCCGAATAATTTATCGCCGGTTTGAGCAATATGCACAGGAAGACCGCCCCAAAAGGGCGGTCTTTTTTGTTTACGGAATTGTCTTGCTTGCGCGGCTTCCGGCGGGGAGGTGGATGTTTGCGCCGTGGATTCCATCTCGCTGCTGCATGAACCTTTTCCGTGGTCATGCGTTGAACGAGTGGCTTTCCACCTCCCGGAATGCTTTCCTGTTTCAAGACATATGAAAGCACTCCAGATCTCTGTTTCAGAGCATAATTTGACCGTAGTGAACAAGGATCGATAAAATTATGGCTCAAAAACAAGATATTAAAGCGCCTGTCTGCGCAGGGTAGGTCGAATGCGCTCTCATGCGTTTCCGGACGGAAACCCGGATTTCGTTTTTCTCCGGGCAATGCTCCAAGAAAGGATGTCACTCATGAAAACCTTGATGCTTGTAACTGCCGCCGCTTCCATCGCGCTTGCACCTGCGGCCTATGCCGCAAGCCCGCACCATCATAACCGGGCGTCACAGCAGAAAATGGTCGCCAACGAGCCGCGCCAGAGGCTTGGCACCCTGCAATGCCAGATCGACGGCGGCGTCGGCATGTTGATTGGCTCCAAGCGCAATGTTTCCTGCGAATTCCGTCAGCGTTCGGGCAAGATCGAACACTATGCCGGTTCGATCGGCAAGCTGGGGCTTGACGTTGGCATCAGCGGCAAAAGCTATATGAGCTGGGTAGTCGTCAACACGCAGCCAACCCGCGTTGGCGATGGCGCGTTGGCGGGTAGCTATGTCGGCGCCTCTGCATCCGCAGCCGTGGGTGTCGGTCTAGGCGCCAATGCGCTGGTGGGTGGAAACTCCCGCAACTTCGCTCTCCAGCCGCTTAGCGGTGAGGCCGGCACGGGCCTGAATATTGCGGCAGGTGTTTCAAGGCTTCAGTTGAAGCGGGTGTGATAACTCGGCTTGTTTTCCCTGAATGTCTTCTGAAAACAGACAAATCAACTTGAACCAGAAATGGCGCCGGATCTTTTCGGCGCCATTTTAGAGCATAATCTTGTCGATCCTCGTTTCACTCCGGTCGGATTATGCTCCATTGGCGCAATCATGGCTGCCGTCAGGCGGAGGCCTTTTTCGAGGGCAGTTCGCCCATTCTGTTCCAGGCATCAAGGCCTGCGATCTTGTAGGCCTCGGCAAGGGTTGGGTAATTGAAGGTATTTTCCACGAAATACTCTACCGTTCCCTTCAGGTTGAGGACAGCCTGCCCGATGTGGACGAGTTCCGTTGCGCCTTCTCCGACAATATGCACGCCGAGAAGCCGACGGGTCTTGAGGGAGAAAATCATTTTCAGCATCCCGCTTTCCAGCCCCATGATATGGCCGCGCGAGGTTTCGCGGAAATGGGAGATGCCGCATTCATAGGGAATGCCACGCTGGCGTACTTCTTCCTCGGTCAGCCCGCAGGTGGAAATTTCCGGAACGGCATAAATGCCATAAGGGAAATATTGTGGCGGTTCCTGTGCGGGTGCGCCCACGGCGTGGCGCGCGGCTATGCGGCCCTGTTCCATGGAGGTGGAGGCAAGGCTTGGAAAGCCTACCACGTCGCCTGCGGCATAAATGTTGGGGACATCCGTCTGGAAGGTTTCCGGATCGACTTTCAGGCGTCCGCGGCTATCGGCGCTCAGCCCGCAGGCTTCCAGATTGAGCGTATCGGTGGCGCCAACGCGCCCAGCGGCAAACAGCACCATTTCCGCCCCTAATACGCGCCCGCTTTTGAGGGTCACGCGCACCTTGCCGCTTTCGTCCTTTTCCACCTTTTCGGCGGTTTGGCCGAAGATCAGCTTCATATTGCGATCGCGGAGTTGGTAGGTGAAGTCTTCGACAATTTCCTTGTCGATGAAATCGAGCATGGTGTCGCGTGGCTCCACCACCGTCACCACCGTATCCAGTGCGCTGAAAATCGTGGCATATTCAATGCCGATGACGCCTGCGCCGATGACGACCATGGAACGGGGGACGTCCTTGATGCTCAATATGTCGTCGCTGTCGAGAATGGACTGGCCATCAAAGGCGATATGGGCGGGGCGATAGGGGCGCGTGCCCACCGCAAGCAGGATGGACTTGCCGCTCACATGCACGACCTCGCCGTCATCCTTGGTAACTTCCAGCCGGTTTGCGTCGATGAAGCGGGCAAGCCCGCGCAATTGTTGCACGCGGTTTCGGTTAAACTGATGTTCCAGCACATCCACTTCATGGTCCAGCGTGATGAGCAGACGGCGGCGCAAATCCTCGGCACTGATCTGCTGTTTGACGCGATAGGAGCGGCCATAAAAGCCCCGCTCACGCCAGCCCGTGAGGTTTAGAACCGTTTCCCGCAGGGTCTTGGAGGGAATGGTGCCTGTATGCACCGAAACGCCGCCGACATGGCCACCCCGCTCGATCACCAGCACATTCTTTTCCAGCTTGGCGGCCTGAATGGCAGCCCTGCGGCCTGCCGGACCGCTGCCAATCACGATAAGATCATATTGCTGCATAGGCTCTGTTCCTGTTCATGCCCCGGGCCGGCGATGTGTCGTATTGAGGCAAGTGCGAGGTTTGTGTGCGGATAAACTTAGCAGACCAATCTAACCTTTTCGTTAGTCCTCATGTTGCATTGCGTCAATAATTTCATTTTTTGCGGCAGTGCCGCAGTTGAGATTTTGAATCAACTTCTGCCAAGACTGAATCAGGATCTTGGTACAAGTTGATGATATTATTATCTATTCTGTTCTGAATTCTGCTGACCTGTGGCAGGCGCATTTACGTAGTGGAGCAATGTCGGCGAGTTCAGGGCTTTCTTTCGTGCAAGCCTCTACTGCGAAGGCACAACGGGGCTGGAAGGCGCAGCCCCTTGCGGCGAGGCTGTCGTCGTCTGGTCCGTTCAACGGAACAGAGCCTTGCCGCTCCCGGAAGGGATCTGGCTCGCAAGCCGCCAGAAGCGCGGTATAGGGATGAAGCGGCTGGCTGAGAATAGACTGCGCCGGGCCGCTTTCCACCAGACGGCCGCGATAGAGAACGCTGACGTGGTCCGCGACGTGGTTGACCACGGCGAGATTGTGGCTGATGAACAGGAAGCTCACGCCCCGTTTTTCCTTGAAGTCGGTCATGAGGTTCAGAACCTGTGCCTGGACGGAAAGGTCGAGAGCGGAAACAGGCTCGTCGGCCACCACCAGCCTTGGCTCGGTTATCAATGCGCGCGCAAGCGCAATTCGCTGGCGCTGTCCGCCGGAAAATGCGTGCGGGCGAAGGCCTGCCTGCTCCGCCGTGAGGCCCACGGCCTGCATGATCGCCGCTATGCGCTCCTGCTTTTCGGCGGTACTCAGTCGGGGCTCCAGGAGGCAAAGCGGTTCGCCAATGATTGTCGCGACGTTCTGGCGGGGATCGAGCGACGAGAATGGATCCTGAAAAACCATCTGGAAATCGCGCCGCTTGCGGCGCAAGGTCTTTTCGCCAAGCGTGAACAGGTTTTGCCCGTCTATCAACACCTCGCCATTGTCCGGGCGATCCAGCGCCATGACGAGCCGGGCGAGGGTGGATTTGCCGCTGCCGCTTTCGCCGACAATGGCGTGAATTGTGCCGCTGGCCATGGTCAGCGATACATCGTCCAACGCTTTGCTGGAATGCATTCCCTGACGTAAAGCCGCCACGGGCAGTGCGCTGCGGCGATAAGTCCGGCTGAGGTGGCGCAGTTCGAGAAGGGGTGGCTGCGTCATGGCGCGTCCCTCTCGTCAAGCAGGCAGCGATTGCCGCGACCGTTGGCATCCACTCGCCAGCCGGGGAGAGTGGTGGCGCAGGCATCGATGCACCGGGGACAGCGCGTGGTGAAACTGCATCCCTTCGGCAGATGGGCGAAATCCGGCACGGCCCCCGCGATGGCTTGCAGGGTGGCTGGTCTTTGCTGTGTGTGTCGGCGTGGGAGGGCGCGAATGAGCGCGCGGGTATAGGGATTGCGCGGACGGTCCAGCAGGGCGCGGGTTGGTGCCTCCTCCATCTGTCTTCCGGCGTATAGCACAAGGCTGCGGGTGCAAAGTTCGGCCACCACGCCGAGATCGTGGCTGATGAGAATGAGGGCCATGGCATTGTCTTGCACCAGTTCCCGCAACAGATCGAGAATATGGGCCTGCACCGTCACGTCCAGCGCCGTGGTGGGTTCATCGGCAATCAGCAGGGCGGGCTTCATGGCAATGGCCATGGCAATGCACACGCGCTGTCTTTGACCGCCGGAAAGCTCGTGCGGATATCGTTTTGCCATTTCGGCGGCAGTCGTCATTCGAACCTGCGATAAAAGCCGGACAGCTTCCCGGCGGGCCTCTTTCCAGCCTATGCCCTTGTGCCACACCATGCCCTCGGCGATCTGGTCGCCCACGGTCATTGCCGGGTTGAGGGCGGTAAGCGGTTCCTGAAAGATCATGCCGATGCGGTTGCCATGCAATTGCGTCAACTTCTTTTCACCGCAGCTCAGCAAGTCATGGCCTTCGAAGCGGATGGAACCCTCTGCTCTGGCCGTTTCCGGCAAAAGTCCCATCAACGCCAGCGCCAGCAGCGATTTGCCGGACCCCGATTCCCCGACAATGCCAAGAGTTTCACCCGGAGCAAGCGCAAAACCGATGTCGCGTAGAATGGGCAAGGGCGGCTTGCCTGCGAAGGCGACGCCAAGTTGCTCCACCGTAAGCAGCGTTGAGGTCATTTCGGCGCCCACCTTGGATCGAGGAGATCACGCAGGCCATCCCCCAGCATGGTGAAGCCGAAAACGGTGAGTGCGATGGCAAGGCCGGGAAAAATTGCCAGCCATGGGGCCTGTTGCAGATAGGTTTGCGACTCTGCCAGCATTTTTCCCCAGCCGGGCTGTGGTGGTGCAAGGCCGAGGCCAAGAAAGCTGAGGCCCGCTTCCGTCAGCATGGCAAGGCCAAGCTGGACTGTTGCCTGCACGATGACCAGGCTGGCAATGTTCGGCAAGATGTGCTCGATGCTGATGCGCAAGGGGCCTTTGCCTGCCGCCCTTGCAGCAAGACAGTAATCTCGCGCCCAGATTTGCCGGGCGGCTGTCAGCGTCAACCGGCAAAAGACCGGAACCATGAAGACGGCAATGGCGGTAATGGCTGTCATGCGGCCGCTGCCAAGCACGGCGCCCAGCATCATGGCGGAAAGCAATGGGGGAATGGCGAAGAGAACGTCATTGGCACGCATGACCAGCGCCTCGCATAATCCGCCGCGTGCGGCAACCATCAAGCCAAGGAGCGTGCCCAAAACCCCGCCTGTTGCTACGGCTGCGGTGGCAATCGTCAACGAATTCCACGCTCCCAGCATCAGCAGCGAGGCAAGGTCACGCCCGAGCGGGTCGGTGCCGAGCAGGCCAGCGGTGAGCGGAGGCTTGAGGCGCATCGCAATGCGAAGGCGGGTGGGATCTCCCGGAGTCCAGACCTGCGACAACAAGGCAATCGCCAGAAGGCAGGCGATGATAAAGCCGCCTGCCAGCAGGTTGGCCTGACGAAAGCGGTTTTTCATTGCGTAAGGCCCATCGAGGTCTTCAGCCGTGGATCAAGTCGCAAATGCATGAGATCGACAAGAAAATTCACCAACAGAGTCAGCCATGCAAACAGCAGAACCACCGCCTGCATGGTGATGATATCACGTTGCGACAGCGCCTGATAGGCAAGACGTCCGAGCCCGGACAGATTGAAGACGTTTTCCACCAGCACCGCTCCGGCAATGAGAAAGGTGAACTGCAGGCCAAGCATCGTCACCACCGGCACAAGCGCATTGGGAACCGCATGGCGCCAGAGTGCGACATGCTTGGGCAACCCTTTGGCGCGGGCCGTGCGCACGAAATCCTCATTCAGCACCTCCAGCACAGCTGCGCGTGTAACTCGTATTAAAATGCCTGCTTGGGGAAGCCCCAGAGCAAGGGCAGGCAGAACCAATGCCTTGATGGCAGGCCACACGCCTGCCTGCCAGCCCGGAAAACCACCGGCGGGAAATATTGGATGGGATGCGGCAAGAAACAGGATTAGCAAAAGTCCCGTCCAGAAACCGGGTATGGCGATAAATAGCCGCGAAACAAAGCCGGAGAGATGATCGATGAAACCGTTGCACCGGGCTGCTCCCAGCACACCAAGAGGCAGTGCCAGTGCCAGCGACAGGCCAATGGCCATGAGGGCAAGCGGCACCGTTACCGCCAGCCTTTCGGCAATCAGCGTTGAAACAGGCACGCCATAAGTATAGGACTGGCCAAAATTGCCGGTCAGCGCCGCCGTCAGCCATTGCATGAAGCGAAGCGGCAGGCTGCGGTTCAGCCCTAATACCTCATGCAGGGCCGCCAGCGTATCGGGACTTGCCGATGTGCCGAGCATGATGGCCGCTGGATCGCCCGGCAAAAGGTTCATTACGGCAAAGATCAGCAGGGATACGCCCAGAAGCGTCAAAACCAGTCCTGTCAGGCGGCGGATCAGCAGCAATGCCATGGGCGGCTCCGGCAAATTGTTTCAGGCATGGGTCATGGGCAGGTTCGGGACATGACTGCATCTACTGCATAATTAAAGTGTTACAGCGCCGTGCGTTTGATAAAACGCACGGCGCTGTATCATGCCGAAACAAGCACTTGAAGTTTGGGAGGTGAAGCTGAAACCTCGCTCTTGGTTTTATTTTTCCCAATGGACCTTGCCCAGTACATTCGAGGGGATAGGTTCGTTTTCCCAAAGGCCCTTGAGATCCTTGTTCCATACGCCGAGCTTGGGCATGACGAAGAGGAAAAGAGCTGGAACCTCCTCAGCCAATATGCCTTGCGCCTTGCCATAGAGGCGGTCCTGTTCGCTTGCGTCGGTGGTGGCCTCTATGGCCTGTAGGACGGCCTTGAAATCAGGATTCCTATACTGGAAATAATAGGGGTCGCGGCCATAGATGTCTATGTCCATCGGCTCGGCATGGGCGACAATGGTCATGTCGTAGTTTCCGGCCTTGAAAACATCGGCAACCCATTTTGCCGGAAATTCCGTGGGCTCAATGGTCATGGTAACGCCGATGTCGGCAAACATGGCCTGCATGATCTCGGCACTGCGGGGCGCATAGGCCATTTGCGGCGTCTTGATGGTGAAGCTGAACCCTTGCGGATAGCCCGCTTCAGCCAGCAATGCGCGGGCCTTTTGCGGATCGTAGGGAAGGGTGCCTGTGAGGTCCAGATAGCCACGGTCATTTGGGGTGTAATGGCTGCCGATCGGCGTGCCGAGGCCTGACCAGGCCCCTTCGATCAGCATTTTCCGGTCGATCGCCATCATCAATGCCTGACGAACGCGAATATCGTTGAAAGGCTTGCGCTGGTTGTTCATGCCTGCCACCACCTTCAGCTCGGTATTTCCGATGCGGGTGACGAGACGGGCGTCGGCCTTGAAACTCTCCATCAGTTCCGGCGCGGCGAATTCGGGAATGGCGTCCACATCGCCTGCCTTCAGGGCGGCGGCCTGCGCCTGCGCGTCCGGAATGAAGCGGAACGTTACCTTTTCCAGGGCCGGGCGGGCTGCCGCGTTCCAGTAATCGGCATTTGCCGTAAGCTCCACGCGGTCTCCCTTCGCCCAGCTTGCAAACTTGAACGGCCCGGTGCCGATGGGCGTGGTCTTGTTGTTTGCGGCACTGGCGGGGGCGACCATGACGGAGGCTGGCCAGCCGAGCCAGTAAAGCAGGCTGGAATTTTTCTGCTTCAAATGCAGGATCAGCGTTGCGTCATCGGGCGCATCGATACGGTCGATCTGGGTGAAAAAGCGCTTTTGCGGATTGATGGAGTCGTCGCTGGCTGCGCGTTCAAGCGAGAATTTCGCTGTTTTGGCCGTAAAGGCTTCACCGTCATGAAAGTGGACACCCTTGCGCAATGCAAAGCGATAGGTCAGGCCGTCGGTAGAAATCTCAAAGCTTTCAGCCAGTTGCGGGATGATCTTGCCATCCTCGGTGATCGTCACCAGCCCTTCGAAGATGTTTTGCCATGTCACCTGACCGATGGCCACGGGGGCTGCGGCGGTAGGATCGAGACCTGTCGGTTCCACCGACATGCCAAGAACCAGGGTGGTGCGCGGCGCGGCGGCGGCAGGCGGCGGGAAAAGCGATGCCAGCGCCCAGAAGCCTGCAAGGGCCGACGCCGTCATCACCCCATGGCGCAAGTGAAGCAAAAAGGTCATTGGTCATTTTCTCCAAGGCGCTGGCTGGTGCAAATCCTGCTCCAGCCTCAGATCAGGCGCAGCCCCCTGAGGCTGGCATGGCCCTGCGCGCCGATGATGACATGGTCATGCACGGTAATGCCCAGAGGCTTTGCGGTATCGATGATCGTTTTGGTCATCTCGATGTCGGCGCGGGAGGGGGTCGGGTCGCCAGAGGGGTGGTTGTGCACGAGAATGATGGCGGTTGCCGAAAGCTCCAGCGCCCGTTTGACCACTTCGCGCGGATAGACGGGCGTGTGGTCGATCGTGCCCTTGCCCTGTACTTCATCGGCAATCAGCGCGTTGCGCTTGTCGAGAAAAAGAATGCGGAATTGTTCGCGCGTTTCGTAAGCCATGGCCGCATGGCAGTAATCGATGACGCTGGACCACGAACTCAGCACCTGCCTGCCCTTGATCTCGCTTTTCAACATGCGCTGGGAAGCGGTGGCAATCAGCTTCAGATCGAGCGCCACGGTTTCGCCAATGCCCTTCACCTCCTGCAACAGCGCCAGCGGCGCGTTGAACACCCCGGCCAGCGTGCCGAAGCGATCGAGCAGCGCCTTGGCAATGGGCTTGGTGTCGCGGCGGGGAATGAGCCGGAAGAGAATGAGTTCCAGCACCTCGTAATCGGCCAGGGCATCGTCGCCTTTGTCACGAAAGCGCTGGCGCAGCCGGTCGCGATGGCCGTGATAATGCTGTTCCGGCTCTTTTGCCGCAGGCTTTGCCGTGCCTGCCTTCGCCGTAGCCTTGGTCGTCTGGAACTGTTCGGTGAAAAAACCCCGCTCATCCTCTTCGAAATCCATGGGCGCTGCGGGAAGATCCTGATGCAGTTCCTCCGTGCTCTGGTCATCATAAGGGGGCGTGGAGCGGGTCGGCCCGGTCATGGCGTTCAGCCCTTGAGCGGCGGCAGGCCCGGACGGTCGAGACCGGCGGGCGACAGCGTGAAAATCTCGCAGCCTGTGGCGGTAACGCCCACGGCGTGTTCATATTGCGCCGTCAGGGAGCGGTCGCGGGTTACGGCGGTCCAGCCATCGGCCAGAACCTTCACATGCGGCTTGCCCAGGTTAATCATCGGCTCGATGGTGAAAATCATGCCTTCCCTGATTTCCGGCCCTTCGTCCGCCTTGCCGTAATGCAGGATATTCGGCGAATCGTGAAAAAGCTGCCCGACGCCGTGGCCACAGAAATCCCGTACGACAGAACAGCGCTCTGCCTCTGCATAGGCCTGAATGGCCGCACCGATTGCGCCGGTGCGCGCACCGGGGCGCACGGCGGCAATGCCGCGCATCAGGCATTCATGCGTTACTTCCATCAGCCGTTCGGCGGCGCGCTTGACTTCGCCCACCGGATACATGCGGCTGGAATCGCCATGCCAGCCATCGACAAGATAGGTCACGTCGATATTGACGATGTCGCCCTCGCGCAGCGGCTTGTCCTCCGGCATTCCATGGCAGACGACATGGTTTATGGAGGTGCAGACGGAATAGCGATAACCGCGATAGTTCAGCGTGGCGGGCAGGGCGCCGTGGTCCATGCCGAATTCGAAGACGAAGCGATCTATGGCGCTGGTGGTGACACCGGGCTTGACCATATCCGCCAGCGCATCCAGGCATCGTGCCGTAAGCTGGCAGGCCTTGCGCATACCTTCGAAGCCTTCCGGTCCGTAAAGGCGGATTGCGCCGGTGTTCTTGAGCGGTGCCGATGCCGCGTCGATGTAATTGACCATTCCATCAGTCCCATGTGTTCTGCCAGGCGTTCATACCGCAGGCAGACGCGGTTCGTCCATGGCGATCGCCGCAAGCGGCCGGATTTCATCGGTCGTAATGCGACATTTCACGGCATAGGCTTCCACGCCCTCGGCCCGGGCGTGGGCAAAGGCCTTGCCATAGGCGGGGTCCAGATCGTCGCAGATGGCAAAATTCTCGCAATCCTCCCGCTGCACCACATAGAGCATGACGGCGCGCAGACCCGTGCGGGCAATTTGCCGCAGTTCTTCCAGATGGCGGGTACCGCGGATCGTGGCCGTATCGGGAAATTCCGCAAGCCCCGGCTTGCGGATGAAATGCACATTCTTCACCTCGACATAGCAATCCGGCCGGCCGGGCGACGAAAGCCGGAAATCGATTCGCGATTTTGCGCCATATCGCTGCTCGCCCGCAATCTGCTGATAATCACCAAGATCCGCGACCAGCCCGGCGTCGATTGCCTCGCGCCCCAGCCGGTTGGCAAGCGCTGCATGAACGCCGACCAGCGTTCCATCCGCTTCGATCAACTCGAAGGCATGGGCATATTTGCGCTTTGCCGTGTCATGGCTTGAAAGCCATATCCGCGAACCCGGCGCCGTAAGCCCGCGCATGGAGCCGGTATTGGGGCAAAAGCCGGTGATGGCTTCGCCCGTTTCCAGTGTGGCATCGAATAAAAACCGCTTATAACGGCGAATGAGACGCGCCGGGACGAGGGGAGGAAATTTCAAATGCGGTCGCCGCCTCTTCCTCTCACACCCGCTCCATAACATAGGTTCCCGGTGCGTCGGCAATGGCATTGAGCGCATCCCCGCCGGGTTTGCGGGCTGGGACCTTTTCCTTGTTCAGTTTCTCGATCCATTTTTGCCAGTGCGGCCACCAGGAGCCCGGCGTTTCCTCGGCGGAGATCAGCCAGTCCTCGTAATCCTTCGGCTTCTTTCTCGAGGTCCAGAACTGGTATTTCTGCTTGTCCGGCGGGTTGACCACGCCTGCGATATGGCCGGAACCGGACAGGACGAATGTCACAGGCCCGCCAAAGCTGGCGCTGCCGAGATAGACCGATTTTGCCGGTGCGATGTGATCTTCCCGCGTGGCGAGATTGTAGATCGGCACCTTCACGTCTTTCAGCGAAAGGGTCCTGCCGTCAAGCTGCATCCGGCCCTGGCTGAGATTGTTGTAGAGATAGCAATTGCGCAGATAAAAGGCGTGGTTGGCAGACCCCATGCGCGTGGAATCGGAATTCCAGTACAGCAGGTCGAAGGCGGAAGGGTCGTGGCCTTTCAGATAGTTGTTGACGAAATAGGGCCAGATCAGCTCCGATGCTCTGAGCATGTTGAATGCGGTCGCCATTTTCGAGCCGTCGAGATAGCCCTGACGGCGCATACGCTGTTCGAGGCCCGCAACCTGTTCCTCATCGACAAAGACCTTGAGGTCGCCCGCATGGGTGAAATCCACCTGAGTCGTGAAAAGGGTGGCGCTGGCGATGCGGCTATTGCCCTCCTGCGCGTGCAGCGCCATGGCGGCGGACAGAAGCGTGCCGCCCACGCAATAGCCGATGGCGTTGACCTCGCGCTCGCCGGTGGCTTTCTCCACGGCGTCCAGCGCAAAATCCACACCCTCGCGGATATAGGCCAGCCAGTCCTTTTCGGCGTGGCGCTCATCCGGATTGACCCAGGAGATCACGAAGACCGTATGTCCCTGATCCACACACCACTTGATGAAGCTCTTTTGCGGGTTCAGGTCGAGAATGTAGAATTTGTTGATCCAGGGCGGGCAGATCAGCAAGGGCCGTTTCAGCACCTTTTCCGTGGTGGGCTCGTACTGGATCACCTCGCAGACATCGCTTTGCGCAATGACCTTGCCCGGCGTCAGCGCCATGTTGACGCCCACGGCAAACTTGCTGGAATCGGTCTGGCGGATGCGCAGGTCGCCCTTGCCCGCGGCAATGTCCTCGGCCAGCATTTTCATGCCCTTCACAAGATTGGCGCCATTGCTGGCCACCGTTTCCCGGAAGGTTTGCGGATTGGTGAACAGGAAATTCTGCGGCGAAAGGGCAGCCGTCAGCTGTTTCATGTAAAAGGCCGCCTTGTGACGGGTGTGATCGTCCAGCCCTTCGGTCTTGTCCACCAGCGTTTCCGCCCAGTCGCACACGACGAGATAGACCTGCCGGAGAAAGTCGAAAAAGGGATTGCGCTGCCAGTCGGCGTCGGCAAAGCGCTTGTCGCGCACGGGTTCTTCTGCGGCCTGCTCGCCTGAGAGGCGCGACATGCTCTTCATCCAGATGGCGAAGAGCGAGTTCATCAGATGCGTTTGCGCCTCCAGCGTGCGCTGCGGATCGGCCATCCAGTATTCCGCGACGCGGTTCATGGTCTTGACCAGTTCCACGACGGGCTCGGTGACGGGATCGATGACCTCGCCCTTTTCACGCGGCGCGATCCATTGCGAGGCCGCCTTGCCGAGATTTTCCATGGCGCGCGCCATGTTCAGCGCCATGGCCTGCGGGTCTTTCACCACATAGGCATCCATCAGGTGCGGATCGAAGCCCGGCATGGCGTTCTCGCCCGCGGCTGGCTTGTCGTTTGCCATGGCTTTCCACATCCTCCCCTGCATGTTTTTTGCTTCATTTGATCTTGCCCGAAAATAAGCGCGATTGCCAGAGCGCTTGCGCCCGAAAACCGCGCAGGTTGTGGGCAAGGCATGTTTCCCCTCAAAAGGCCGGGGGGCGGAGGTGGGGTCGTGAAGGCCGTATTTTCACCGCCTGACCGATTCCGTGGAAAACCGGTTTCCACTTTCTCCTTCGATGTTCTAGATTGTCGGGACGCCTGACGGCGAGAAGAATCAGTCAAAACAGCGGAAACACCATGACGCAGAGCCCGATCTCCCACGAAAACCGGTTTTGGAAGCAGGTGGCGCTGTCTCTTTCCCTCGCGGGTGCGGTTTTCCTTTGCGCTTGCAGCAGCACACCGCCGCAAAGCCGCAATGCCAGCCTGAACGTGAAGGTCGCCGGAGACAAGGAAGCCGTAGCGCCCGCTGGCGCCTATACCACGCCCGATGGCTATCCCGATTTTGCCCGCCCGCTGACGGCTGCCAATGTGCAGATGAGCAATATGGATGCCGCCGATCTGGAAAAGAAGCTGACCGCGCTTTCGCAGATGCGCAGCGCCGGAAAGATTTCGCAGGCCGAATATGATCGCCGCGTGCGCGAAATGCGCAAGCTTGCCGCCGATCAGGGCAAGTAAGAAACGAAGGACGGCCGGCGAAGGCTTGTGCGCCATGGGCTTATGCCACCGCAATCCGTACCGCAGGTCAGAATTAGGGCTTGCCATGCGAAATTTTTGGTCGCAAAGCGAAGAATGACGGCATGAAATGCTTCGAGTGTCTTGCAAACAGGCCGGGCAGGGTGAACCGTCAAAAATCCACCGCAAATTCTGCTGATTGCGGTATAGTGCAGCGTCTTTCCGATTTGCCTGATCCGTTTGCGGGAAGAGTGTGTTGATAACGGGTCATCCGCAGCCGCAGAGCAGAGGTGCCTGCGGTTCAACGAGGTCTGAGATGGAAGAGTTTCATAAAGTCCGGCGTTTGCCGCCCTACGTTTTCGAACAGGTCAACCGTTTGAAAGCCAGCGCGCGAGCCGCGGGCGCCGACATCATCGACCTCGGGATGGGCAATCCCGATCTTCCCACCCCGCAGGCGGTGGTGGACAAGCTGTGCGAAGTGGTGCAGGACCCGCGCACGCATCGCTATTCGTCATCCAAGGGCATTCCCGGTCTGCGCCGTGCGCAGGCTGCCTATTATGCCCGCCGCTTCAATGTGAAGCTCAATCCCGATACACAGGTCGTGGCCACCCTTGGCTCCAAGGAAGGCTTTGCCAACATGGCGCAGGCCATCACCGCGCCGGGCGACGTGATCCTCTGCCCGGATCCGACCTATCCGATCCACGCTTTCGGCTTTCTGATGACGGGCGGCGTGATCCGCTCCATCCCGATCGAGCCGGACGAAACCTTCTTCCCGCCGCTGGAGCGGGCCGTGCGCCACTCCATTCCCAAGCCGCTGGCGCTCATCATCAACTACCCGTCCAACCCGACCGCGCGCGTAGCGTCGCTGGATTTCTACAAGGACGTGATCGCCTTCGCCAAGAAGCACGACCTGATCGTGCTGTCGGATCTGGCCTATTCGGAAATCTATTTCGACGACACCCCGCCGCCTTCCGTTCTGGAAGTGCCGGGCGCCATGGATGTGGCCGTGGAGTTTACCTCCATGTCCAAGACCTTCTCCATGCCGGGCTGGCGCATGGGTTTTGCCGTGGGCAATGAGCGGCTGATCGCGGCGCTTGCGCGTGTGAAGTCCTATCTGGATTACGGCGCCTTCACGCCGATCCAGGTGGCGGCCACCCACGCGCTGAACGGCGACGGCTCCGACATTGCCGAGGTGCGCAATGTCTACAAGCGCCGCCGCGACGTGCTGGTGGAAAGTTTTGGCAAGGCCGGTTTCGAGGTGCCGCCGCCGGCTGCAACCATGTTTGCCTGGGCGCGCATTCCGGAAAAGTTCCGCCATCTCGGCTCATTGGAATTCTCCAAGCTGCTGGTGGAAAAGGCTGATGTGGCCGTGGCTCCCGGCATTGGCTTTGGTGAGCAGGGCGATGAATATGTGCGTATCGCGCTTGTCGAAAACGAACACCGCATTCGCCAGGCGGCGCGCAATCTCAAGCGCTTCCTGTCTTCGGCAGACGACACGCTGCATAACGTGATTTCGCTCAACGCGCATCGGTGACCATCTCCGGGCGGCCCGTTCGGGGCCGCCCTTTTCCTTATCCAAAGCATATCAGGATTGTTTCATGGCTGATGCCCTCAAGATCGGCATTGCAGGTCTCGGCACCGTGGGTGCTTCGCTGGCCCGCATCTTGCAAACGCGCGCCAATGCGCTGGCTGTTTCCTGCGGTCGCGCCATTACCATCACCGCCGTCAGCGCCCGCTCCAAGGACAAGGATCGCGGTTTCGATCTCAACGGCATCGAGTGGTACGACAATCCGGTGGATATGGCCGAAAAGGCCGATATGGACGTTTTCGTCGAACTCATGGGCGGTGCCGAGGGTGCGGCGGCAGCCTCTGTGCGCGCCGCGCTGACCCGTGGCCTGCACGTGGTGACGGCCAACAAGGCGCTGCTTGCCGCCCACGGGGTGGAACTGGCGAAGCTTGCCGAAGCCAAGGGCCTGCTTTTGAATTACGAAGCGGCTGTGGCGGGGGGCATTCCCGTCATCAAGACCTTGCGTGAATCTTTGACGGGCAACCAGTTCTCGCGGCTTTACGGCATCATGAACGGCACCTGCAATTACATCCTCACCCGGATGGAAAAAGAGGGCCTGGGCTTTGCCGAATGCCTGAAGGAAGCGCAGCGTCTGGGCTATGCGGAAGCTGATCCCACTTTCGACATCGAGGGCAACGATACCGCCCACAAGCTGTCCATTCTCACAACACTTGCCTTCGGCAACCAGATTGCCGCCGACCAGATCTATCTCGAAGGCATCAGCAATATCTCGATCGACGATATTCATGCCGCACGCGATCTTGGCTATCGCATCAAGCTTCTGGGCGTTGCCCAGAAAACGGCGACCGGCATCGAGCAGCGGGTGCATCCCACCATGGTGCCGCTCGATTCGGTGATCGCACAGGTGGATGGCGTGACCAATGCGGTGGCGATCGAGTCGGATATTCTCGGCGAATTGCTGATGGTCGGCCCCGGTGCTGGCGGCAATGCCACGGCATCCGCCGTGCTGGGCGACGTTACCGATATTGCCAAGAGCCGTCCGGGCGCACAGCAAGTGCCGGTGCTGGGCCGTCCGGCGCATTTGCTGGAGCCTTATGCGCAGGCCGAGATGACCCGCCACGAAGGCGGCTATTTCATTCGCCTGACCGTGGTGGACCGCACCGGCGTTTTCGCCAGCATCGCCACGCAGATGGCCAACAACAATATCTCGCTGGAATCGATCGTTCAACATTCCAAAACGCCTTCGGCAGGTGATTCCGCCAAGACGATCATCCTCGTGACCCATGCCACGATGGAAAGCGCCGTGCGCGAGGCCGTCGCTGCCATCAAGAGCGAGGGCTATCTGCTGGGCGAGCCGCAGGTCATTCGCATCGAGCGGCCCAAGACGGCCTAAGCCTTGATGGGCGGCCTTGCTTTTCGCCGCCCGACACCAAATGATCAGGGGCAATGCCAGAACAACCCGTCGATCCCGTTGAACGCGCCTTCCTGAATGTCGAAGCCTCGGTTTCCGGCCAGCGCTGGATGTCGCGTCTCGATCAGGCGGGCTTGAACCGTGCACTGGCCATGTCACAATCCAAGGGGATTCCCGAGCTTGTGGCGCGGGTTCTGGCGGGGCGGGGCGTCGGGGTGGCAGAGGCGGAGGCCTTTCTCGATCCCACGATTCGCAGCCTGATGCCCGATCCCTCCTCGCTGACGGATTGCGATGCCGCCGCCGCGCGCCTGGTCGCCGCCATAGAGCGTGGAGAACGGGTGGCGATCTTTGGCGATTACGACGTGGATGGCGCCTGTTCTTCGGCCTTGCTGCATCGTTTTCTCCGCCATTTCGGCGTGGACAGCGAAATCTATATCCCGGACCGGATTTTCGAAGGCTATGGCCCGAATGCCAATGCCATCGGTCAGTTGATAGAACGGGGCGCGCAGCTGATCGTCACCGTCGATTGCGGCTCCACCAGCCACGACGCGCTGGCGGAAGCGGCGCGGCGCGGTATCGATGTCGTGGTGATCGATCACCACCAGATGAGCCAGGATATGCCGGTCTGCCGGGCGCTGGTCAATCCGAACAGGCCGGACGATCTCTCGGGCCAAGGGCATCTATGCGCAGCCGGTGTGGTGTTTCTTGTGCTGGTGGCCACCCAGCGCCATTTGCGCCAGATTGGCCATGGCGCTGCCCGCTCGCTTGACCTGCTGGCATGGCTCGATCTTGTGGCGCTGGCAACGGTTTGCGATGTGGTGCCGCTGAAAGGCCTGAACCGCGCCTATGTGGTAAAGGGGCTTATCGCCGCCCGCCACCAGCAGAATGCCGGGCTTGCCGCACTTTTGCGCGTAGCGGGAATTGGCGGGCCGGTCACGCCCTATCACTTCGGCTTTTTGGTGGGGCCGCGCATCAATGCAGGCGGCCGCATTGGCGATGCCGCGCTCGGCAGCCGGATGCTGACCCTGGATGACGGGCTTGAAGCAGAGGAAATTGCCCAGCAACTCGACGATTTGAACCGCCAACGTCAGGCCATGGAGGCGCAAATGCTGGCCGAGGCCGAAGCGGAAGCCATGGCGGAATATGGCACGGGCGAAAAGGCCTCCGTCATCGTCACGGCGCATGAAGGCTGGCATCCGGGCATTGTTGGCCTGTTGGCGGCGCGGCTGAAGGAGAGGTTCCAGCGCCCAGCCTTTGCCATCGCCTTCGATTCCTCCGGCAAGGGCACGGGCTCGGGCCGATCCATCAACGGTTTCGATATGGGCAAGATGGTGCGCGCCGCTGTAGAGCAGGGTCTGCTCGTCAAGGGCGGCGGTCATGCCATGGCGGCGGGCCTGACCGTTGAGCGGGCCAATCTCGGCAAGTTGAGAGGCTTTTTCGAGGAGCAATCGCAGGAGCGCGTCATGGCGCTGGCCGCCAATCGCGCCCTGAAGATCGATGGGGCTGTCGGAGCCTCCGGCGCCACCTTTGCGCTGATTGATTTGCTTGAAACCGCCGGGCCATATGGCTCAGGCCACCCGCAGCCTGTCTTTGCCATTCCCGCGCACCGTATTCGCGATTCGCGCCTGATCGGCGCCTCGCATGTGAAGGTGACGCTGGAAGCAATGGATGGGTCGCGGCTCGATGGCATTGCGTTTCGCGCCAAGGATACGCCGCTTGGCGATCTGCTTCTATCCAGCCGGGGCGAAAGCGTGCATGTGGCTGGCTCGCTCAGTGCGGAGCTCTGGCAGGGCGCAAGACGTATTCAGATCCGGATAATCGATGCGGCACGGGCCTATTAAAGCATGTCGCGCAAAACTGTGCAGCGGTTTTGCGATAACGACATGCGACAAAACAATGACTTAAAGCGTCAGGAGCGATTCTGAACACAGGACACGATGCTACGGTTTTGCGTGTGGTTTACCCCCTCTGTCCTGCCGGACATCTCCCCCTCAGGTGGGGAGATCGGCAAGATGAAGGCCCTGCCTAAATTCCTGAAAAACGCCGTCACCACACCTATTCTTTGAAGAATGGCGCTTTGTCCGTATTGCAATCTCCCCCCTTGAGGGGGAGATGCCTGGCAAGGCAGAGGGGGGTAGGCCACGCCACATGCCTAAGCGTCGTGTACTGTGGAATCTGAAAGATCGCGACACGCTTGTCTTATGATTTCCATGCTTCTTGGTGAGATAAGAAGCGCCGGAGAGGTAGCCGCAATTGCTCACGACAACGTAACCTGAAAAGAACTGACGATCTGGGAGGGAATAAGGGGGAGGACAGTGGCACGCCCTAGGGGAGTCGAACCCCTCTTTTCAGAATGAAAATCTGACGTCCTAACCGATAGACGAAGGGCGCGTGCTGTGAGGCCGCTTATAGGCAGGCTTCCGATTCTTCGCAAGCAGAAAATTCAGCGTTTTCCACAGGCTCTGGCATTTTTCTCAACTTTGATATGAGATTCAAACACGGGCTCATGCTTGCGTAAGGATGCAATTTAAAAAAGCTGATGATCTTGAAGGGGAGGAGACAGTGGCACGCCCTAGGGGAGTCGAACCCCTCTTTTCAGAATGAAAATCTGACGTCCTAACCGATAGACGAAGGGCGCGTGCTGTGTGGCGCTCTCTTAGTCGTAAGTTGGCGCTATCGCAAGCGAAAAATGCAGAAAAACCATTATTTTTCGCCAATAAAAATGCGCAGGACAATGCAGGGCTACAGAACACTATATGGCGGGAGGGAAAGAAAAAGAGTGGCACGCCCTAGGGGAGTCGAACCCCTCTTTTCAGAATGAAAATCTGACGTCCTAACCGATAGACGAAGGGCGCGTGCTGTGAGACGGCTTATAGTCAGGCGCGTTTTTTTTCGCAAGAAGGCCCTGTCGAAATTTTGCAGAAAAATGACAGGGCCTTGAAGATGTTCGTATTTTGGTGCTCAAGAAAGCCTAGTTTGCCCTGGCTTCGTTTGGTTCCCGGTCGAAAAGGCCCAAACAGGGTTGAGAGCAGCCCGATCCTCGTCAGTTTTTCCGGAAGTTTGCCAGGAATTTCTTGAGAAAGCCGTCTTTCGTCATGTGCTGCGCCTTGGGATCGCCTTCGATCTGTTCCATCGGCGTTGCCGCGCCTGCCTGCGAGGTTGCGGGCAGGGCGGTGGGAATGCTGGTTTGCAGCGTGGGGGAAACGCCTGCGCCCATCATGTTGCCGTGCTGATATTGTTGAAGGGCGGCTTGCTGCTGCGGACGAACCGCCTGGCGCGCCTTATGCGGATTGGGCGCAAGGCCTGCGAGAATCTCTGCCTTGGTTGGCGCGCGCGTTTGCGGCATGGCAGGCTGCTCTGCCGTGGGAGTTACCGGCATTTGCGGCTTTGCCGTTGCGCTGTCCAGATCAACCGGCTGCGCCGGGGTTTGGACGCTGAACACGCTGGCAACCGTTGCCTGGAAGCGGCGTGTCGGCATGTTTTGCGGCACGATGCTGGCGGCGGCGGCCTGCGGGGTCGCGCTGGCGCTTGCTTCGGCTTGGGTGGCAATCTGTGGGGCGGCAATATGCTGGGCGCTTTCGCCGGCTGTCTGCACATCGGCTGCCGTCTGTGCAGTCGTAATACTGGCCGGGTGGGCCTTTTGCGCCTGCGCCTTTTGGTGGGCCTTGGGCGGCTGGGCGCTCACCAGCGGGTCGCGATAGGCTGTGGCGGTTTGCGGATTAAGAACAGGTGTATCCGCATCGCCCACGGCATCTGCCTCCAGCGTGGGAATCTCTGCCTTTTGCGTGGTGCAGCCAGCAAACACGCTGACCGACCCAAGCAATAGCGCAAGGGTTGCGCTGCGGAGCACGTAGCCCGGCATTTTCTTGGTCAGGCTTGCTGAAAGTCCGGTGGGAAATGACGTCATGTCGATCGATCCATGGGTTCGGCCTTGCGCCGTTCGGGATTCACATGACGCCATTTTGTCCCGGCAAGCTTGCGCCAGGCCGGTTTTGTTACCAGCTTCCCGTGTTGGGCATGGATGCCCAGGGTTCACGGGGGGCAAGCGCCTGACCCTTTTGCAGGATCTCAAAGGAAATACCGTCCGGCGAGCGCACGAAGGCCATATGCCCGTCACGCGGCGGGCGGTTTATGGTGATGCCATTATCCTGCAGGTTCTGGCAGAAGCCGTAGATGTCATCGACTTCATAGGCAAGATGGCCGAAATTTCTGCCGCCGGTATAGTGTTCGCTGTCCCAGTTATAGGTCAGTTCCAGGCATGGAGCCTTGTTATCGCGGGCGGCGGCAAGGTCCTCATCTGCGGCAAGAAAAACCAGCGTGAAGCGGCCTTTCTCATTTTCAATCCGGCGAACCTCGCTGAGGCCCATCAGCGTGCAATAAAAGTGCAGGGATGCGTCGAGGTTTTCGACCCGGACCATGGTGTGCAGGTAGCGCATGGTGATCTCCATTGTTTCGTGACAGGGATATGCTCCTCACTCCGGCAAGCTTCAAGGGGCCATTATTTCGCCAGCAAAAGCTGTGATCATCCCGCCCTCAACCGCTGCGCCAGCCTCGAACAAGCTCCATGCAGGAAAACTTCATCTGATAACTGAAACTGGGGCTTGCGCATCAGGGTTAACAAAATGTTAATCTCTCCTCAGGGAATCAGTTGGAACGTATCCTTAGGGCGTGGTCGAGGGGCGACGGAAGATGGTGGACAGTTTTTCATCGAAAGGCCTCATGGAATGGAGTGGGCTTGCTGACGAGCCCATGGACCTCATCGAAATAACCGGCGTCGTGAAGTGGTTCGATGTCGCCAAGGGTTTTGGCTTTATCGTGCCCGATAACGGTATGCAGGATGTGCTGTTGCATGTGACCTGCCTGAGGCGGGATGGCTACCAGACGATTCTCGAAGGCACGCGCATCGTGGCGCTCATACACAAGCGGGATCGCGGCTATCAGGCTTTCCGGGTTCTTTCCATGGACCAGTCAACGGCCGTGCATCCCTCGCAGATGCCGCCGGTGCGCACGCATGTGCAGGTGACGCCTTCCAGCGGGCTGGAGCGCGTTCTGGTCAAGTGGTTCAATCGCACCAAGGGTTTTGGCTTTCTGACGCGCGGCGAAGGCACCGAGGACATCTTCGTTCACATGGAAACACTGCGCCGCTATGGCCTGACCGAGTTGCGGCCCGGACAGACGGTTCTGGTTCGTTTCGGTGAGGGTGATAAAGGCCTTATGGCCGCCGAAATTCATCCGGATAATCCAGCCCCATATGGTCGGGCTCATTGAGATGGAAATATGAAATCAGTTATCAAAGGCGCCTTCGTGGCGCTTTTTTTCATCCTCACGCTTGGCGCGGCATTCGCGGGCGAGATGGTTTTCAAAACGGGCAAGGGTGTTATCGCTGACCAGCGCGGCGGCAGGCATGTCTTGCAGCTTGAATATGCCTCGAGCGATGAAGAGCGCGCGCACGGATTGATGGGACGGACCACGATGGCGAAGGATCACGGCATGATTTTCGACTTCGGCACAAGTCGCGACGTCATGATGTGGATGAAGAATACCCCCCTGCCGCTCGATATGCTGTTTATTGACGAGCAGGGCGTGATTCGGACGATTGCAGCCAATACGAAACCTTTTTCCGAGGATATTATCCCTTCCGAAGGGAAAGTGCGCTATGTCATCGAACTGAACGGTGGACGTGCGGCTGCATTGGGTATTGGCCCCGGCAGCCGGGTCGTGGAAGGGTTGAAGCTTCCATGAGTTCTCGATTTTCGTGGAAAACCATCCATGATGAAGAGCATGTTTGTGGTTTTTAGTGTTGCGATTGAAGAGTGAACCGTGTATCTCGCTCTCATTCGACGGTAACGGAGTGTAGCGCAGTCTGGTAGCGCATCTGGTTTGGGACCAGAGGGTCGGGAGTTCGAATCTCTCCACTCCGACCATCGGCTCTCTTGGAAAGAGGTTTTCTTTCCAGGACAAGGAAATGGTACGCGCAGCTTTTGTGCGGACGGTTCAGCCGGTATCGTCGGTGATTGCGGGGAGGTGGCGCCTCTTCGTTTAATGAGGATTGAACAGATGTCCGCGAAGATCTACCGTCCGGCCAAAACGGCCATGCAGTCCGGCAAGGCAAAGACCCAGTTCTGGATCCTTGAATTCGACGCATCGACGCCGCGCAAAATCGATCCCATGATGGGCTACACGACCTCATCGGATATGCTCCAGCAGGTGAAGCTGACCTTCGAAACCCAGGAGCAGGCGGAAGCCTATGCTCAGAAAAACGGGATAGAATATCGGGTCATTCAGCCCAAGGAAGCCCGTCGTCAGTCTGTGTCCTATTCCGACAATTTCCGTTTCAGCCGCCTCCAGCCCTGGACGCACTGACAGCCGCTTGCGCTTGGCCTGCATTATTTCGTGCGGGCCAGTGGCGGTAAGATTGCCAAAAAACTCTGATCGACTGCTACTTGTTCAGCCATCGGGCTTGGGTAGTGGTTCCCCCCGGCTTGGTTCCACCGAGCAAGAACGGCCCCTTAGCTCAGTTGGATAGAGCAAGTGCCTTCTAAGCACTAGGTCGCAGGTTCGAATCCTGCAGGGGTCGCCAAACATATCATTAAGTGTTTGATATTGTTCAAGGTGCGACCGCTCGGGGAATAGGGTGCGACTAAAGTCTGTTCGCCAACCGTTCCGAAGCACCCTTTGCTAGCCGCTTTTTGTCGGCCTCTCGGGTGTACATCTCCGCCATATCCAGGCGCGCCCATCCGAACATTGCCATCAGTTCGTGAGCCGTGGCTCCTTCGTCTGCGGCAATCGTGGCACCGGCCTTCCGCAGACCGTGGGCTCGGCATTCGTCCGGCAGTCCTGCTGCCTTGCACTGTTTAGCGAACCAGTTTCCAAATGATGCTGCGCTGGCGAAGGGCTGGCCCCGTTCGGTGGTGAGAAATGCGAGATCGCCTGTCGGTGCAGCGTCGATTGATTCCTGTAGCTGGCGAAAGACCGGCAGATACACCCATTCGCCGGTCTTCTGGGTTTTGATCGAGATGACGCCGTCTTTCATGTGCTGGCGACCGACCCGCACGGCATCGCTACGACGAAGGCCGAGAAAGAGCATGATGTCGATAGCCAGCCGGGCACGGGTGCCGGACTGGTGGTAGGCGCGAAACTGCTCGACGTGACCAACGGTCCAGGTATGGAAGCCGTCAGTTTTCACTGAAATTTTCGAGACGCCAAGCACGGGATTGACATCGAGGTGCCCAGCCTCGACCGCCCATCTGAACAGATGGCTCATGGTTTTCAAAAAGTTATTCGCCGCGTTTGGGGTGGCGGCGCGCTTATCCATGCCCTTTTTGATATGTGATCGCTCGACGTTGATAAACTGAGCATTTGCAGTTTTCGGATCGGCCAGGGCTTGTTTGAGGATATTGTCCCGCATGATCCGGGTAGATGGGGCCAGCGCTGCGAAAACGGCGCTGCGCTTGTATTGCTCCACTAGCCACTTGAGCGTGCCGGATTGGGGTTTTGCCGGGGCCGGGCGCGCCGCTGTGCCGGACAGGGCTGCCTCATAGGCGGCGTTGAATTCAGGCGTGCCGTACTCGTCGGGCATACGGGTTCGTTTCCCGTTGCGCTTGAAATACCAAACCCTCCTGCCGTGGCGGGTCACCTCATGAGACAGGAACGGTCTGCGCGGCATAGCATCCATCAGAAATCAATCTCTTCCTTCTCGGCATTCTTCCGCGACTTTTCAATTTTGTCGAGGTCGGGGGAAACGCCGATCTTCCTCCCGTCCGGAGCTTCAATCCACACGGTGACGCCCTTTGCTTTTGCCACGTCGGCCATGCGTTTGAGGTCTGCGGATTTGACGATAGCCGGAGTGGTCATGGCATCTCCTTCATCGCCCGGATGGCGGCGGCAATGCGGCCGTCTCGAAGACAAGCGCCAAGACTGGTGAGGTCAGCACTCGTCACTCCTTCATCTTCAGCAACCTTGGCAGCCTCTTCCAGCGCATTGTTGCGGGCTTCTGCCAATTGCGCGGCCACGATGTCGGCTCGGACATATTCAATGCCGCCGCCATCAAAAACGTTATCTTGACACCAGCATCGAACTAGTGCGCGCGGCTGCTCAAGGTAGATACGTTCGTGGTCGGTCATCACTCATCCTTTCCTTTGAGTGCTGCGCGGGCCTTCCTTTGATCAATCGGGAGATAATCGATCTGGCGTAGCCGCTCGCCTTCGTCTGCCAGCGCGCGAGGCGGGACTGACGCGCCGTTGCCATTGTCGATTTTCATACGATCCTCATACGAAAATCGCCAGCACACGCAGTCCTCATGCTCCAATAGCCGAGGGCGGCGTTCTTTCGGGTCTATCGCCCCGCCGCAACATTCCGGCGCATACACCAATGGTTTTGGTTTGCGAGAGATGATGGCGTCGAGATACCGGATACAATCGGGGACCGAGCCCAAAAACCCAATCTCGTCGCGGGCAAGTTGGCATTCTTCAAACAACGCCTTGCAATCTTCTTGTTTCACCGTCTGCGGCTGGGCGGATAAGGCGGCGGTGAGAGCGGTTTCAATCGCCAGAGCATCTTTCAACGACAAGGGCGCAATATCGCCGCGCGCGCTCATAAGGATCAACGTCTCGCTGATCGACATTCCATCCGTGTTTTTCATTTGCTGCCCTCCTCGCGTGCCGCTGGCACCAACTCGTAGAACCGGTCAAGAAAAGCCTTCTTTGCTGCGACGGGCATAAGTCCGCTTATGCTGACGCCGATCTCGCGATAGCGTAGGTTCCACGGTTCTGGCGGCGCGCACATAACCTGTTTCATTTCATACGCCAGAATAGCCTCATCCGCCCATCGCACACTTTCCGGCATGGCAAGCGGCAAGTTGAACCGCTCGCAAATTGCGGACATCAGGTTGTTTTCAAGAAGCTTGTAATTTGTGAGGAAGGGTTTTGCAGGACGGATGATGTCCGAGATATAAGCCTCGGCAGCATCGTGCAGTAGACCCCAAAGAGCATCTTCGTCGCGCACCTGATGGCTGATCAGAACGCTGTGTTCGGCGACCGAATAGAAAAAATTGCAATGCCCCCCGTAGCGGCAGGTCATCGCGAGCGCATGGGCTATGTCTTCGATACATACGTCTTCAGGGCGCGGGTCAATCGGCCAAAATTTACGGCCCGTGAATGTTTGCATCCAGTTGCCTTGTCGATTTTCCGACAATCGCACAAACTCCGGCGCATAGCTGGCAGGCTCAAACGGATCGACAGGTCCCTCGGGCGGGATGTTGCGATGAGACGGATTGATTGCCTCGCCGTAGGTGAATGTCTCGATTTCAGCGTCGGCAAGTGGTTTGCCTGTGTCGAGGTCAACGACAGGCGAGCCCTTCAGGCATTCCGCATGGCAGATTCCAAGCTCGATGTCCGTGGCGCAAATGTCAGTTTTTTTGAGAGCTGCTTCGCAAATCGGGCATGCGTCTTCTTCCGGCGTCATGTCTTTTTCCATGCTTCAAAATCTCCCTTGAGGCTGCGCCAGCGCTGGGCGGCGGCGGGGTCGGCGTTGAGTTCCGCGCGGGAACGAATGTTGAGAATGGAGCGCAGGCGGGTGATAATGCGCTCCTGCCTGGCGTCCGCAGGCAGTTGATGCCGATCGATGAGATAGCGCCGGAAATCGTGTCTGGTGCAGGTCATGGCGCATTCGGCGGCATAGTCCCTGCCGCCAGGGCTGGCGGCGCGGCGGCGCAGCTCGGCCAGCTCTTCAGTCAGCTGCTTGACCTGCTGCGAGCGGGCGGAAAACAGCGTGTAAAGCGCGAGAAGCCATAGGCGCGCGTTCAACAGCAGGTCCGCATCATCCATCGGCGCGCCCTTGGCCAGCCTCGCCACGTCGATGACGGGCGACGCCGGGGTTTCCCGCGTGCTGATCACACGTTCTCCCGTGGCGGCATCAAGGCCGGTCATCCATTCCGGCGCTGCAAATTGCAGGGCGGTGCGGATTTTCGGCAGGTGGGGCAGGGCGTCGTTGATGTCCATCGTCATCACCGCCTCGGCATGATGACGTATATTTCACCCGTCTCCGTGGCGGGCTGAAACAATCCTCCAGTCGCCGGATCGGACAGACGGATTAAAACGTCCTGCGTCTTAATGCTGGCCAGCATTTTTCGCAGGTAATCGCCGTGGAACTTTATCGAGATTTCCTTGTCGCCGTAATCTGCCGGGATATCCTCAACCGCCTCCTCGGCATCCAGAGCGAGCATGGAAACCCTCATCGTGCCGCTCTTGAGGCTAATCTCCACCGCGTCTTTGTCTGTGTCCTTTGCGACCACGCAAACGCGCGCAATGGCTCCGTTAAGCGTGCCGGCATGCACGACCGCCCGCAGCTCGTTGTGACGCGGGATAACGCGTGCGTAATCGGGAAAAATCCCATCCACCAGCTTGGTGGTAAGCTTGATATCGCCGCAGACGATATGCGCCATGGTTTCAGACACGCTGATCTCTGCATCCGATCCAGAATCGCTGAACAGTTTGGCAAGTGCCGCTGTCGTCTTGATCGGCAGCAATATGCCGCGAAAACTGACCGGCGTTCGTGCCGCAAACTGATAGATGCCCAGGTTATGCCCATCGCACCCCACGACCACGATTTGTGAGCCATCTTCACTTGGGTGCAGGTAGGTTCCAGAAAGGTAGGTGCGAGCCTTGTCTTCCTTGACGGCGTATTTCACCCGGTTGATGCCGGCAATCAGGCCTTGCAAATCAATTGGGAAGCGGCTGCTGGAGGCATATTCAGAAATTGACGGAAAGCCAGCGGCGGGAAGATAAGACAGGGCGAAACGCGATCCGCCAGAATGAATGCGCACCTGTCCGCGCGCTTCATCCAGCAGGAAATTCAGTTCCGCTGCCTCAGGCATGCTACGAACAATATCCCGTAAACCCTCGCCGGAAAGCGTAATCGCCGTGTCGATCTGACAATCCAGCAAGTCGCAGGATGTCTCAACCTCGATTGTCATATCCGTTGCGCGCAACAGCAAACGGTCGCCATCTGGACTCAAAAGCACATTTTGAAGGATAGGAATTCCGGATCGTTTTTCTACGGCCTCAAACGCGGCCATGAGTGCGGGCAAAAGTTGCGAGCGGTGCGCCCGAAAAAGAGGAACTTCAGCCATTGGCCCGCCCCCCCTTGCAGGTAGTTGCCAGCCGTAACTCGTCCTCCGGTGGGCGCAAATACGCTCCTTCGCGGAATACGTCATAGATCAGGCGCAGCAAATGTAACTGCGGCTCACCGTCGGCAACTGCGCGATAGATGCGCTGGATATCTTCCGGCTCAACATCAAGTGAATCCTCAACAAGCTCGTCGCAAGTCGGGCAAAAAACCTGTCTCATATCAAACCTCCATCATCGCAGCCTGCCGGGCGCGCTGTTCCAGCATGGCGACATGCATTGAAATGCGCGGCAGGGTGATGTTTTCGCCGGTATCGGTGGTGATTGTGGTGGTGGGAAAGGTGTGGGCCGGATTTTGCGCCTTTGGCTTTTGTGCGGCGGTTGGCTGTTTGGCTGCTGCGGCATGGCAGGGTTCAATGCAGTGCCCCCGGCCATCGCCGCGCAAGCCAAGTTTGCGCAGCCAGTGGCGCATGGTTTCGTGGTGCACCTGGTAGCGCTTGGCCATCTGCTTCACATGCATGCCGGAATTGGCCAAACGGGCAAGCTCTTCATTGCCTGGGTGCGTTGCATAAGGTGAGGCCATCAGTTTGTCTCCTTGATGATCTTGCATTTCTCGATCAACAGGCCATCGCGCTTGCCCATCTCGCGGGCTTCTGCGGCGCTGGTGGCGGAAATGTCTTGCGTGGTGCCGTCCGAGTAGTGGAGGCGAAAAGGAACAGATGTGATCGGCGTTCGGCTCATCACGTCCTCATGGATTGCACGATCAGCCGGGCAGCGCGGGACAGGTCGCCGAAGCGTTCCGGGGTGCTGGTCAGGTTGATCAGGGAAAGGGTGAGTTCGGCAGCGCGGATCGCCGCGCGGCCATTGCGCAGGCCGCCGCCTTCAGAAAGGTTGGCGCCGTGGCGGATGTTTTCGCACTCTATGTCCACTTCCTCGATCACCGTCATAAGGCAGTTTTCCGCCTCATTCAGCAGGTCGAGCGTGGCTTCATCCAGCCCAGAGGCGCGGGTCTTGGCAGGGCGGCGGAAGGGGATGATTTGCGCGCTCATGAGCGGTCATCCAGCTCAGCGGCTACGCGGGTTGCGAGGTAGTCGCTCCATTCGGGATAGCCGGAGTAAAGTTTTTCAGTCGCCCCCGTCTGAAAATGCGCAAGAAAACTGGCGCCTCTGGTGGGATGCAGGTCGAGCGCAAAAGCAATGGCCGCGCGCTGAATGGCAACGTCCTTCCTCGCCTCAAGCAGCCGCACATGAAAACGGTGATCTGAGGTGGCGATGACGATGGCCGCCACGAAAAAGCCGGTGCCAAACCATGTGAGCGGGTTAACCCACCATGCCAGCCCGCCAATGGCGGCCAGATAAACATCGTGAAGGATCTCGATCATGATTTGCGCAGCTCCGCCTTGAAAAGCTGGAGCTGGTGCCGCAATGCTTCCGGCAGCCGTGCAAGCTCCAGAAATGGGGATTGCGGTGTCAGATCCGTGGCCGGGTCCAGCTCACGGTGCGCGCGGTACAGTGCTGCGCGCAGCTGGTCATTTTCCAGCTGGTAGGCGCGCAGGCGATTTGCCAGCGCCTGATCTTGAGTGGGGGCTACCATGGCATCCTCACGCAACAGTCAGAATGAGCGCCCACAGCGCAAGGCCAAGGCCAAGCCCCATAAGCAGGGAAGCACCCTCGCTGCGGTTCATCGCAGCGTCCGCCCGGGCCATAGCCTCGGCAGAAACGGGAATGCGGGTGATGGTGTGATCAAGGTCTTTCGGCATATCGTCTACCTTTCCTGGTCCGCTCGGGAAACCGCAGCGGCGAGCTGCGGCAACCGGAGCGGATCAGGCTGTCTTGGCGGCTTTGACCGAAACCCGTGCTGGCGAAAGCTCCGCCGCCAGATGCTTGAAGAACGCCTCCCGGAGCATTTCCTTGCCGCTGACCAATGGCAGGCCAAGCGATCGACGGCGCCGACGCTCCGCCTCCAGGTCATCGACAGTTGCCCACACGTCAAAATCGTCGATGGCGGTGACAATAGCGGGGTGAGCAATGAAGGGCGGCGCGCTGCACAGTGCTTCCAGCATGGGGTGCATGATGTTTGCCGCCCATAGCTCCGCACTGTCGTCAAAACCGTTACACTTCAAAAAAATGCTGAGCGCCTGCGTTAGCCGGTCGCCATATTTGGTGTGCAGCTCGCGCGCGGCGGCCAGGAAGTAGATCGTGCCAGCCTTTTTGGTGGCCTTGCTGCCGTTGCTGGTTGCCATTTTGCAGCCTGCAGCTTCAACGGCGCGGCAAAGCGCCACAGCCTTTTCATGGCCGGCAGCAAGTTCCGCACGAAAAATGTTCCATGTCGTAATAGCGGTCACTTCACCATTCACCGCGGCAAAGGCCTCGGCCTGTTCGGCGCGATCCATCTGCACAATCTGGCACGGTACGGCGTCAATACCGCAAAGCGCGGCCGCATGAACGCGATGTTGCCCGTCAATGATTGCAAACCGCCCGCCCTCCACCGGCGCACAAAACACCGGTGAGAACCGCGACCAGCGAAATTTCTCCGCGATAGCGCGAATCGCCTTCCAATTGTTGCGCTGCAAATCCCGCTGGTAAGTTTCATCCACCACCAGCTTTTCAATGGGCAGCCATTCCAGCATCGGGCAAGAGCCCGGCTTCGCCTGAATGGTTGGATCGGCCTGCATGACTATGCTGCGCATGGGTGCCTCTTAAGTGGTTGGAATGGCGGGTGGCGTAGGGGGAGTGGGGGTTGATGGCGCCACCCGGCGGCTGCGTGATCTCCACCGGGCCGACGATGGCTTGGCTCGGTGGATGGCGCTAATATGGCTAAATAAGCCATTTCATGTCAAGCCGAAAAATGGCTAAATAAGCCATTGCGTTTAAGCGGCTGATTTTTAAGGTTGTATTTGCTTTGGGGAATTTAGCGCCTGGCGCGCAAAGGGGGCTGCTGTGAAAAAGGTAAAGGGGAATTGGCTGAAGGTGTGTCTGGTGCTGGTCGTTGCGGCTGGCGTTTCCGGCTGCGGGTCCATCGCTCAAAATAACGATGTCGGCCCGGTTCACACCGGGCTTGGAGGGCGCGCGTCTGTCGCAGAAGTCTCAGAGGTCGAGATAACGCAGACTGGGCCTGCTTTGGCTAAGGAAGACCAGCGCGTGATAGGCACATCTTGCCGCAACAAGATGTGGGATCCGGAGCCGAGCAGGGAGAATGCCCTCAACCTGATGAAGCAGCAGGCGAAGGCTCGGGGCTATAATGCTGTGCATTCCGTGCAGGTTTATAACGATCCGGCGGCGCTGGTAAAAAATTGCTGGTCAGCGCTGATCGCCACCGGCATTGCTTACAAAAAGTGAGGTTGCCGTGAGAGCCCATATTATCACCCTGTTCGCGGTGCTCACGACAAGCGCGATAGCCCATTCGCAGCCTCAAGCGGCACTGTGCAAGGACCTGGCAAAGCCCCTTGTCGATGCGGCAACCGGAGTGCGCTCCATGGCTGAGGCAACAAAAGCTGTAGACTTGAGCAAGGCAATTTCCCAGTTTGCCGGCGAAGAACGTAAAGCGCTTGAGGCGCTAGACCGGCGAAATGCTGAGGCGAGAAAGGTCTTGAGCGCCTACGCTGACGAACTCGAAGATGCTGCTTACCTTATGCAGAAGTGCGCCAGATGAGGTGGGTTTGCTGAGTGTAGGCTTTTTAAACACCCAGCAAATCGTTGAAATCCAGAACCTTGTGAATGGTGCTGATATACTCGCTCTTAAACTCAATGATGGCCGACGGATTGAGCTTTCTCAGCATTACCTTGCCGTTCGTCCGTGATTCGAGAATGCCGATCGAAGCTTGAAGCGGGGCGTTTTCGCCCCTCTTTTCTTGGATCACTACGGCATCGCCTACGCGCGGCGGACGGAATTCGCTGACGACGCAGATCGAGCCATGGCGAAACATCGGCTCCATGGAATTTCCCACCACGTAAAGCGCATAAATGCCTTTGGCGTGCTCCAGGGCTCGGGGCATTTCGATGTAGTCAACGGGGCCGTCCGTCATCTGGAATGTGCCCTGCATGACGGATCCTGCGGCTGAACCCATGATGCGCAGCATGGGGGTTTCCGGTTGGCGTGCTGGCTCCTGTCGCGCCGCCGGTGCTGGCTCCGCTTGTTCTGGGCCGTCTTCCAAAATTGCAGATGGGTCCACCTCCAGCGCGGCCGCAATCAGCCTTAGCCTTTCGGCGTCCAGCCGTGTGCGCCCTTTTTCCAGTTTGTTGATGGTGGATGCGTCCGTGCCGATCTTGGCGCCGAGCGCATCCATGGACATGCCGCGCGCAGTGCGAAGCGCCCGAATGTTATTCGGCGGAATGGGTTTTTTCGTACGCATGGGGTTTCCAAATTTTTTAAATATTATGGCTGTTTCGGCCATTGTTGGTAATGGCCATTTAAGCCATATTTCTGATTGACAATATTTGGCTAATTGAGCCATATATTGAGCCATGAGGCTCAAAGAGTGGCGACTAACGCACAAAATGACCCTGGATGCCTGCGCCAAAGCGCTGGGCATAGGCCACGCACGCAACTATCAGCGCTATGAAAGCGGCGCTCATAGCCCGGACGCGCCGATTATTCAGAAGATCATGCGCCTGACGAATGGCGCCGTAACGCCTGAAGACATGCATGCAGATCGCATCGACTGGCTCAAGGCTAACAAGCCCGCCGTTTTTGAGGGCGTTGACGCCGTCCAGCCAATCATTGAGGCCGCCGAATGAGCGCGCCCAACCTTTCTCCCCAACCCGTGCGCTCCTCCCTCCAGTCCTCGGCGCACGGCAACTGCTCTCCGGCTGGCGGGCCACATGCGCCGGAGAGCTTTTCTTTTTCCAACCCCAACAGGAGTAAGACATGCGCAGACACATCAGAAACCTTATGGCTCGCGCCGTTCTCGCCATCATTTTGCCCGCGCTTCAGTTGCGTGAGCAGAGACAGCGCAACGCCCGGTATGACAAGGAATTCGTGCGACGGCCTTTGGATCGCGAAAAGGCTGACAAAATGCGAATGGAAGCCCGCCTCAAGGTGCTTGAAAACGCTGTCAGTCCTGAGGCTGATTGTAAGAGCGCATGATGCTTTGCTCCTCCTCGGCGGTTTCCGCCAGGGCCTCCCACAGGTCGAAGGCAGCGTCGCGCCGGGTCATTCTTTCGTCCGTCGCGTTGTCTTCCACCAGCAGCTGGTGATTTTCGTAGAAATCGTTCAGGCGCGAGAGGGTATAGGCGCGGTTTTTGGCGGGAAGGCTGGCGAGAATAACGCGCAGCGCAAGTTCCATCGATTCGATGTAGGCGCCAACATATTTCGCGTCTTCCAGTCTTTCGTCGTTCATAGGTCTCATGTCCTTGGTTGCGGTTTGTTTGCGCGCGCAACCTTGCACGGCGCGTCGCGGGCTGCAACCGGCAGTCTGCGGCGCGCATGGTTTCCTCTCGGGCTGCGGTTGGCTCTCTGCCGCAGTCTGGGGCCGGGCGGTGCCTCGTGCCCGTCGCCGCCCGGTTCTTTTCTGCTGTCGCGCCTGGGATTGCGTTGCGGCGGCATGATGGCAGATCGGGGCCGCACTCCCCGGTCTGCCGTTTTCCTTTTTCCGTCATTGGTTCCGGTCTCCGTTCGCCTGCTCATGCGTAAGGCATGCGCGTGGGGTGCGTCATGGAATCCTTTGGCCGTTTTGTTTCCTTGACCTGTTTCCGGAGGTTTTAATGCGTTCGCTCAGTGAACGGCAGATCGGCAATTTGAAGGGCGCGACAGAGGCGTCCTATGTGCTGGGCGGTGGCGTGACCAGCTTTGCCGCCCTGACCCGCGTTGGTGTTTCTGCGCTGTCGAAATATGCGGCGCTTGGGCCGGATCATGCGCAATCGCTGATTCCGATCGATATTGCCGTTGAGGCCGATCTTCGCGCCGGCCAGCCGGTGATTTTGGCCGAAATGGCGCGGCTCCTGGGCTACCGGCTGGTGCCGGATGAGGGGGCGGACGGCGCGGCAAGGCTGACGGAGCGTGATGCGCTTTCGCTTTCGCTCAGTGCTGCCCGGCTGGCGGGCGTTGTGGCTGATGCCACGGCGGATAACCGGATCGACGCCCGCGAACGGGAAGACATCATCCGCGCAGGGCTGCCGCTGGTGCGGCAGGTGGAAGAAATCCTCGTGAAGGCGAGGGGCTGAGCATGACGCCGGTGCAAGACATTCTCGACCGCGCCAACCGGCGGCATTTTCGCGAAATCACTCTGGCGGCGGCAAAGCCGTCGCAGCGGGATTTTGGCGTGTGCCGCGCCTGTGGCGAAACGCTGACCACGGCAGAAATCATCGAACGGCATTGCAGCCACTGCGGCGCGGCCCAGGGAGGCGACCGTGGGTGAGGTGCATGTGCAGAAGTTGAGACGAGTGCATGCCTGCCCGCAGTGTGGGGCGGCAGCGCTTGAAACTGATGCGCAATCCCAAAATCAATCGCTGATTTTCGGGGGTTTCGTGCGTCGGTTTGCATGTGGCGCAGCTTTTTGCGCATCGGATTCTTCTGAAATTCTTTCTTGGGAATCTTGTCCGCAACCAGCCAGACTGACCGCCCAGCTCTGGAACATCGAGTGCCAGGGGGCACAATCATGAGCGCGCGCGGCCTTCTGGAAAATTACGATCAGGTGCGGCTCACTGCCAAGCGCCGCCGCATGGAACTGGTGGTGCAGGCGTTTTTTCAGCGCGGCATGAATACCACGGCCATTGCGCAGGATTTGCAGCTCACGGAGCAGGAAGTCTGCGACCTGCTGGAAGACGCGAACAGGGCGGGGTGGTGAGCCATGAACGCCCCCGCCATTCTGCCTGCCAATATGGCCGAACTGCCGGAGGTGATCGAGCGGGCGCGTTGTCTGTTTGATCAGGGCGATGTGCAGCAGGCATTGAAACTTTCCTCCATTGCCTATGACGAGGCCAAGGCCGCTGCCCGCACCGGTGAGCGTGTGAAGGCCAGCCGGGCGATGATTGAAAAGGCCCGGCGCATGCAGGCCGATGCGCTGAAGATTGAAACGATCTGCACCATTGCCATGGCGGATGCCGTGGACGAGGCGCAGGCCAAGGGCGCGCTGCTGCGCGGCAGACCAGACAAGGAAAAGGTCCAGGACGCGGACCATTTTTCCCTCAATGATGTCGGCATTGACAAGCGCCGCCTGCATGAAGCGCGGCAGCTTCGCGATGCGGCGCGGGCCGATCCCGGCTTTGTGGAGCGCATTGTCGAGACACGCATAGCCGAAGGGCTTGAACCCAGCCGGGCGGCGCTGAAAAAGGCGGCGGGCCATGCAATCGGCACCAAGACCGCTTCGGATGAAGAGCGGGGGCTGGATCTTTACGAAACGCCCGTTGAGGCCATGCACACACTGCTGGCGCTGGAAAGCTTTGGCCTTGCCGTGCTGGAGCCCAGTGTGGGCAAGGGCGCCATTCTGCGACCCCTGGAGGCGGCGGGCTATGAGGTGGCCATTGCCGATTTTGAGGATCGCGGCATTACCACGCAATATGGCGAGGTGCAGGCCGTGGGCGATTTTCTTGCCTCGGTGCGGGCGGGCGATGGCTTCGACATCGTCACCAACCCGCCTTATGGGATTGCCAACGCCTACATCGCCCATGCGCTGCGGGAGCATCAGCCACGCAAGATGGCGATGTTGTTGAACCTCAATTTTCTGGCCGGTTTTGAAGATCCAGACCGCTGCTTTGCGATGGACGAATGCCCGCCGTCGCGCATCTATGTTTTCACCCGCCGCCTGCCGATGATGCACCGTGACGGCCGGGAGGGCAACAAGGCCTCCTCCCAGATGAACACCGCATGGTTCATCTGGGAGCGGAATGAAGACGGCAGCTATGGCGGCGGCTTCCCGCAGATGATCCGCGTCGACTGGGCGAAGTTCCAGCAGGCGGAGCCGCTGGCGCCTGGTGCTGGCGGCTGCATTTCGCCGCTGGTCTTTGCTGAGCCTGAAGAGGATTTCTCGCGCAAAACACCGCGCAAGACGCTGGATGAGCGCGTGAGCGAGGAGCTGGCCCGCGCGCTGATTTTCGCGGCAGAGCGCGAAGAGGGATTTGACACCGTCACGCTGCGGCGGGGCATTGGCGTGCGCGACAGCGTGGCTGTGGCGCTCATTGAAGACATGGCCGCAGGCGAACTGATTGCCCGGCTGGATGATGCACAATGGCGGATCACTGACAAGGGCCTCACGGCGCTTGCCGCAACGGCGGCGGTGCTGGCGGGCCGCAAGATTTCACACATCGTAGAACTGGAGGGCGAGTAATGGCTTATTGGGAGGCCGTTGGGCGAACTGACGAATGGTATACGCCCAAATACATTTTTGATGCACTTGGCTGTGATTTTGATTTGGATGTTGCTTCACCATGCGTGCGCAGACATGTTCCTGCCAGATGTTGGCTGACAAGACATGACGATGGTCTAAAGTACGCGCCTTTTTGGCATGGTATGGTTTGGATGAACCCACCATTTGGCGGAAGAAACGGATTGATTCCGTGGCTCAACGCTTTCGTTAGGCACGGTAATGGCATTGCGCTTTTTCCTGATCGGACCTCGGCTCCGTGGTTTCAGACGTATGCGCCATGCATGGACGCTTTATTGTTCGTGTCACCAAAGGTCCAATTCGAGCGTCCAGACGGTACTGTTGGGGCCTCACCCGGGACGGGTACGGTTTTGGCGGCACTCGGAACTGTAGCGGTTCGAGCACTTTACCGCGCTTCAGACGCGGGAATTGGCTGGATACCTGGCCGCAAGATTTCACACATCGTAGAAATGGAGGGCGCGTGATGGACGATTATGCGCGACTGGCCGCCATGGAGGTGGCTGAAACGCCCGCGCAGCGCGCGGCATGGATGCTGCGGCAGCCTCGCTTTTTCTTCTGCCGGCATTTCGCAGAGGTTGGGCAATCCCTGAGGCTGATCAACAATGGCGACCTCATGGAAGCCCTGCAAGCCGAAATCGCAGCCGGTGAAGCGGAGCATATGCCGAACGGCGACATGGCCAACACGGTGATGCTGCGCCTGCATTTCAACCGGAGCAAGCTGCGCGAAATGGTGCGGCTGGGAGGGCGGGTGTGAGCCACGTTGCCACCAGTTGGGCCTTTCAGCAGCGCGGCATCAAGCCTGGGCTTAAGGTTGTGTTGCTCTATCTGGCGGATTGCCACAACCCATCCAAGGGCGGCGCGTTTCCCTCGCAGGACTATCTTGCGGAGCAATGCGAGGTGCCGCGCTCCACGCTCAATGTCTATCTAAACCAACTGGAAGAGGCGGGCCTGATTGCGCGTGAACAGCGCCGCAAAGCAGGCACGAACAAGCAGGAAAGCACCCGCTACTACTTCCCGTTCGAGCCGGAATTTTCCGAGCATTCTGGCAAAAAGCCGAGTCCAGAAACTGGACACGGGAATGCGGAAGCCGAGTCCAGAAATGCGGGGGAGCCGAGTCCAGAAAATGGCGATTCCCGAGTCCAGAATCTGGACAGTAACCTTGTAAGGGAACCTGTAATAGAACCTGTAAGGGAGAGAGATGGCGCGAGCGCGAGCGAGGAAGGGGTTGGGAAAGATCCAAAAGCCGTGGAACGTGAGTTCAAGCGCTGGTTCCCGGCATGGCCAACCTATGTTTCCGACAGTCAGCCGGATGCGCTGAAGGCATGGATGCGGCTTTCTGCTGCGGATCGCCGTCAGGCCGTGGCAAAGGCTGAACTTTACGTGGCGGCTGTGAAGGCGTCAGGGCGCAGCAAGGTGTGCTCGGCGGCTGTCTACCTTTCCGAAAAGCGCTGGGAAAAGCTGGATAGCGTGCAGGCGGAGAAGGTTCGTGCTGTCGTGGAGGCCAAGCGCATCAAGGCTAGCAGTCAGTTCGCAACTCCGTTCAGCAAGGCATGGATGGCTAACCGGCTGACGTTGCTGCTCGGTCCCGTGAGCCAGACAATGCCGTGTATGTCGGCATATCAGGCGGCTGTTATGCAGGCAGGTGGCGAGGCGGCGAAACAATTGCGGCTGGAGCGGCTGGAAAAATACGGATGGCCAAAGGTTTCCTTCATTGACACTCAGGCGGGCAACGCCAAGGGCTGCACGGTGGTAGGCGCTGTGATCGAGGCTGCCGAAGGCTTCGAGAAGGTGCACAGAAACAGCGACAAGGCTATGGCCTGGGCTGCATTGCACAAGGCGCGCGGCTGGCCCGTGTGGCCAGACAGCGGGCGGCATGAGTGGCTGTATTTCCCGGCGATTGGGGAAGTATGCACGGATCTGGTGGCGGCTGCAGCGGCAGCGCTGGAAAACTTCAAGGCGGCGGCGCGAGGAACGAACGATGATGCAGCATAGGGCGGTGGTTGGTTTTCCGGTGGGTGTGTTGGTGCGCAGCGACAATGGCGTGGCAGATCGGCAGGCGCGAATCGGCCTCTTGATGAGCAGTGGCGATCATGTGCATCAGCGCTGGTTTGCAGCGCGGGTGATGACTGGCAAGGAAAAGGCTGTGGAAAACCAGTTGGGCGCCTTTGGCGTTGAAGCACTGGTGCCCATGCGCAAGGGGCCGGATTTACGACGCAGACACAGGTTGATCCCTGGCCAGTTGATGCCGGTGATTCACGGGTATGTGCTGGTAAAACTGCCTATGAACGGGCATGTTCTGGCGGCTTTGCGGGTGGTGGAGCATTTCATTTCGTTGGTTGGCGGTTTTGAAAATCCTCTGCCGATTACAAGCGAAGAAGTGAAAAGATTCAAGGCATTGGCGGATCAGGGCGCTTATGATTGGGAGGTGAAAACTGGAAAAAGCTTCCAGCGTGGAGAGCGTGTGCAACTGTTCGATGGGCCGTTTGTCGGCATGAAGGGTGAGATCGTTTCATGCCGCTCGGATGGAAAGGGTGATGTGGTCGTTTCGCTGGAAATGTTCGGCGGCATTGTTCCGGTAACTGTTCCCCTTGCGTTCTGCGAAAAGCTGTGAGAGTCATCTCCTCGTTGGACAAGCTGATGATCCTGAAGTGAGCCTCTGAAAACGCCGTAACAGGCGGGGCCAAATGGCCTGAGGTCGGTACGCCGGTCGGCCCCAGCCGTGAATCAAAGCCAAAAGGCAAAGCGATTCACGGCCAGTGCGAAAGCTATGAGATGAATGAAAGGCGGCCCGATGCGGTCGCCTTTTGCGTTTATAGGGTATGGAAAACAACAATCAGCATGTTGATGCTACTGGGTATTGGATAGCAGTAACTCTGATTGATGAGGGAAATGATCATGATTGGGTTTTGCATGTCATGGCGGAAAAAGGCCATGGAGTAATAGATATCGAAGTCGCGCGAAGATGGCTAAAAGCTAATCCTAAAGGCGCGTGCTCTTGCAGTCGATGCGCATGGCAGTTTCCAAAGGAAACCAGGAAAAAGCAGTTGTCAGTTCAACTTAGCATGTTTTGACAGGCAAGCATGAAGCGCGCAAAGCTGTTTAGACCCAATGGCACGCCAAATCGCAAAGATCAGAAGCGGCAGGCAGATAGGTGGCGTGGCAGCGCATCGGAGCGGGGCTATAACCACCGCTGGAGCAAGGCGCGCAGCACCTTCCTATCGTCACACCCATTGTGCATCGGGTGTCTGGCTGAAGGCAGGACGGAAGCGGCTGCGGTGGTTGATCACGTTGATCCGCACCACGGCGATCCTGATAAGTTCTGGAACACATCCATGTGGCAGTCCTGCTGCCGATGGCATCACGACAGCGTCAAGCAGCGGTTGGAGCTGCTGTATGCGGCAGGCCGTCTGACCATCAATGACCTCTGGCTGAACAGTAAAGCGGCCCTCGACCTGGCGGCAGGCATGCGATGCGATGAGGCAAAAAGTGCCAACCCTACCCCCCCACCCAAAAGTCCCACGCCTCTTGCGAGATGACCGGCGGTCCCACATTGCAAAAATGGGCGCGATATTTTTGGGGGAAAACTTTTTTTCTGTGCACCTCATAAGACATGGGTGCGGCGTAAGGTTTCAAAAATGGGACGGCGCAAAGACGATCCGTTGACGCAAGCCGCAAAGGGGTTTCCGGGACGGCGGCGAAATGCCGTTGAAAAGGAGATCGAGGCGGTAGCAAAAGCCGCTGCTGCTGTGCCGGTTGGGCCGGATGATCCGTGGCCGATGCCGGATATTTTTCTGGGCGCCCCGAAATACTACGAGGTGGCTATCAAGATCTGGCAGCAACAGTCCGAGGTGCTGAAGGCGGCAGGCCGCCGCCGCCCAGGCTACCGGCACGCTCTGGCGCGGTACTGCATGTGGCAGCAATTCTTTCTGGCGGCAGGCGAGCAGCTGCGCAAAGACCTGCCGAAAGGCGGCGCGGCCATTAAAGTGAAAAAGGGGGACGGTGAAACCGTCATTCGCACCCATCCAAACATTGATTTTATGGGTAAAGCGGAAACGGCGCTGAGATTGCTGGAGGCGGAATTTGGTTTCACGCCCGTTCGCGACCAGGATCTTGTGCGCGTGGAAAGCTTCAACAGTTCGCAAGGGCGCTTGCCACTGGGCGGAGCGCATCCGGCCTCGGCCAATCAGGCAAACCGGCAGCAAGAGCCATCTGACTTTGAAGATCCGCTTGGGCTGATGAACGATGCGGACGGACCGCCGCCCGGGCAATTGCCAAATTGAGGGTTTCTCATGACTGCCAGATATCCGCTGGCCCAACCTCTGCCGGATTGGCTGGCAGATGTGGCGGACGATCCGGCCTATGACTGGGCAATTTCTGGATGGAGCCGGGCATCGGCGGTGCCGGGTGCATGGTTCGATCACGGCAAGGCAAACAAGATTGTCGAGCGCTGGCCGAAAATCTTCCGGCTGACCAATGACCGATTTAAGGGAAAGCCGTTCCGGCTGGTCAAGTGGCAGGAAATCACGGTTCGGCTCCTGGTTGGCTGGAAAAAGCCAATCGAGGTGATGGATCCGGAGACGCACCGCCAGGCCGTGGAGCATGTGCGGATCTTCCGGCGGCTGGACCTCTGGATACCGCGAAAAAACGGCAAGTCCGAATTTCTCGCGGCGCTGGGTGTGCTGTTCTTTGTGCTGGAAAAGCTGCCGGGCGCGGAGGGGTATGTTTTTGCCCGAAATGAAGATCAGGGCCGGGTACCATTCGAGAAGATGAAAGAAATCATCCGCGAGGCGGATGGTCTGCTGGAAGATCGGTTTGGTAATGCCCGCATCGCATTGTTCGACAAGTCGATCTACGTCACAGAAACGAACAGCAGTTGCCAATTGCTGACAGGCTCGCCCGACGGAAAGCACGGGAGGTCTGCCACGGTAACAGTGGGTGACGAAATCCACGAATGGAAAACGCGGGAACTGGCAGACACGCTGCGGCAAAGTTCCGGCACGCGCCTGCAGCCCATTGAGCTTTTCGCGTCTACGGCAGGCCGCAAGCAGGATTTGACCGGCTACGAGTGGTATGAGGAATCGGTCGCGATCATGCGCGGCGATATGGACGATCCCACCACACTGGTTGTTCATTTTGCGCTTGAAGAAGACGACGATTGGACGGACGAAACCGCTTGGCGCAAGGCCAACCCCAGTCTTGGCCTCACGCCGACACTGGATTTTCTGCGCACTGAGTTCAAGAAGGCGAAGGGCCGGCCGGCGCAGGAGGCGCGCTTCCGGTGCTATCACCTCAATCAGTGGGTGGATCAGATTGCGGGCTGGCTGCCGCGTTCAAAATGGCAGGCTTGCACCCGGGATGCCAAGAGCTGGCCACGGCTTTGGGAAATTCACAAAGGGCGCAAGGCTTATTTAGCGTGTGACGTTTCATCGACGCGAGACCTTACCGCGCTTGTCGTGGTGTTGCCGCCCGATGAAGAGCATGACCGCTGGGTGCTGATCCCGCTGTTCTGGGTGCCGGAAGCAACGCTTGATGAGCGGGCGGAAGGGGATCGGCGGATCAGGTGGCATGATCTGGTCAAAAGTGGCGCGCTGCACACAACGCCGGGCGATAGCGTCGATCAGAATTTCGTAGCCGAAGCTATCAAGCAGGCATGCGATCATTTTGACGTGCAGGCCTTTGGCTTCGATCCCTGGAATGCCCGCAAGCTCGCTGGTGATTTGCAGACAGACGGCATGGATGCCGATCTGCAAATTGAAATGCGGCAGGGGCATCAGACATTGGGGCCGCCGACCAAGGAATTGGAACGGTTGGTCTTTGCGGAAAAGGTCGAGCATGGCGGCCACCCGATTTTGGCGTGGATGGCGGGGCATTGCTGCATCCGGTTCGATGTGAACCTGAATTACGTGCCAGACAAGCGGCGCTCCAATGACAAGATTGACGGCATCGTTGCCGCAGTGATGGGCGTTGGCCTCGCCATGAGCGCAGAGGACACCAGCTCGATCTACGAGACCCAAGGCATTGAGGTATTCTGATGAACTGGCTGCGCGGACTGGGTGCCATGCTGGGCGGTGGGCCGCGAAACGCCACGCAGCAAGGGGATGGCGGGCGTGAATATGGCGTTCGCGATCCGCGCTTCCTGGAAGCGGTGCGAGCCGCCATGGATGGGACGCCCGGCGGAGATGTGATGCGGAATGGCGCGGTAAACCGTGCTGTTCGCCTGCACTGTGAAAGCATCGGCATGCTGCCCTTGCACCTGAACTATCAGGACGAAAGTAAAGGGAAAGCGGTTGACCACCCGCTGTTTTCCGTTCTGCACCGGACGCCGAACAATTGGCAGACGCCCTATGAGTTCAAGCGCCTGATGCAGGCGCAGCTTTTGAAAAATGGCGTGGCTTATGCCCAGATCGTGCGGTCACGCGGGCGGGTGTTGCAATTGCAGCCGCTGGCAAAATTCCATGTGCAGGCCAAGCAAAATCAGGATTGGTCGCTGACCTATGAGTTGACCAACCGTAATGGCACCAGATCCACTCTTCAGCAGGACGAAATACTGGCCATTCGCGATCTCGATTTGAGTGACGGCGTTGTCGGGCAATCAAAACTTGAGCAAGCCAAAGGTGCCGTTTTGCTTTCTGCCAGCATCAACAAGGCGGTGCAGAAGCTTTTTGACAATAACATGATGGCAGGCGGAAGCCTGCAGACCGATGTGAAGCTTTCTTCGGAGGTTCGGGCGTCAATTCGGCAATCGCTGGAAGAGCGATCCGGCCCGGACATGGCTGGAAAGTGGCTGTTGCTAGAAGAGGGGTTAAAAGCCAACCCATTCAAGCAGACATTGGAAGATAGTCAGCAAGTCGAAAATCTGCGGCGTCTCATTGAAGAAGTTGCGCGGATTTTCGGGGTGCCGCGTCCGCTGCTGATGATGGACGAAACCAGCTGGGGTTCCGGCATCGAGGCGCTTGCGCTGTTCTTCGTTCAATACTGCCTCGCACCGCAGTTCGTGAACTGGGAACAGGCGATTTACCGCGACTGTCTGACGGAGGCGGAAAAGCAGGAATACATGCCGAAATTCAATGAGCGGGCGCTGTTGCGTGGCTCGATGAAGGATCAGGCGGAATTTCTCAGCAAGGCGCTTGGCAGTGGCGGCGGTCGCGCCTGGATGACGCCGAATGAGGCACGAAGCCTCTCGGAGATGGCCAATATCGACGGCGGCGATGAGCTGCCACAACCCACGACGACAAGTACCGGAGCGGCGACCAATGTCACTCAGAAACCTGCCTGAAGCGCCCGCCCTGCAGCGACCGCAGAATTTTAGCTGGGACGCCCCGTCTGATGTGCTGGCGCAATGGGCTGATACGCCCCATGCAGCGGCTGCAACCAGCGAAAACACCATTACCATCTTCGATGTGATCGGTGAGGATTATTGGAGTGGTGGCGGATTCACGGCCAAGCGGGCGGCGGCTGCATTGCGCTCCATTGGTGAACAGGATGTGACCGTTCAGATCAACAGCCCCGGCGGGGACATGTTTGAAGGAATCGCTATCTACAATCTGCTGCGGGCGCATCCGGCGAAGGTGACGGTGAATGTTATGGGGTATGCCGCCTCGGCAGCCTCCATCATTGCTATGGCGGGCGATGAGATCAACATGGGTCTCGGCAGCTTTATCATGGTGCACAATGCCTGGGGGATGGTGATCGGCAATCAGCATGATCTTCGAAAGGCTGCCGATGCCTTCACCGGATTCGACGCCGCACTGGCGGACATTTACGAAGCGCGTACTGGCGCCAAGCGCAAGACCATCGAAGCGCTGATGGATGCCGAAACCTTTCTCTCGCCATCGGAAGCGGTCAAGAACGGCTTTGCGGACAAAATCGATGAGGGCCTGAAGCTTTCGGATGCGGTGCAAAACAGCGCCAGGGCCGGGGAAAGCGTACGGGCACGCCGACAGGTTGAGGCCGCGCTTGCAAAAGCGGGCTTCAGCCGCAGCCAGCGCGGTGAAATGCTGGCTGAACTGAACCATTCCGGGGCCCGGCGCGATGCAAGCCCCAACGCCGCGCGCGATGCAGGCGAATTCATTGCCGCCACACGGCAGGCTATCGACATCTTCAAAATCTGAGGCAACAGCCATGAATATGAGTTTGAACCACCGCGCGCGCGGCATCTTTGGCGTGCGCAATGAAGGGAACCCGCAGGAGATTTTTGCGGAACTGAAGAAGACCGTGGAGGCGTTCAAAGCCGCTCACGAAGAAGAGCTGAAGGGCATCAAGAGCAGGTTCGCCGATGTTGTTACCACGGAAAAGGTGGACCGCATCAACAACGAGATTTCGAGCCTGCAAAAGGCGCTCGATGATGTCAACGCCATGATGGCGGCGGCAAAGCTGGGTGGAGCTGGCGACGGCGGCGTGACGGCGGAAGAGCGCGAACACTTCACCGCTTTCAACAAGTGGTTCCGCAAGGGCGTGGAGAACGGCCTTTCCGATCTGGAGGTCAAGGCCGCGCTGACCACGCAGTCTGATCCGGACGGGGGCTATCTGGTGCCGAAGGAGACCGAGCGCACCATTGACCGCGTGTTGTCCGTCGCCTCGGCCATGCGTCAGATCGCAACCGTCATGCCGATCGGTACCGATGCCTATAACAAATATGTCAGCGTGGGCGGGGCTGCCGCCGGCTGGGTGGGCGAAGAGGAGGCCCGCACGGAAACGGCAACTCCGACGCTGCGTGAGCTGGTTTTCACCGTCATGGAAATGTACGCCAACCCGGCGACGACGCAAAAAATGCTGGATGACGGCATCGTCGACATCGGCGCCTGGCTGGCGGATGAAGTGCAGATTACCTTTGCCGAAATGGAAGGGGCCGCCTTCGTTTCTGGCAATGGCGTGAAGCGCCCGCGCGGCATTCTCTCCTATGACACGGTTGCCAATGCCAGCTATGCCTGGGGCAAGCTGGGATACATCGCGTCCGGCAATGCCGGCGGGTTTGCTTCGTCCAACCCTGCCGACGCGCTGGTTGATACCTATTATGGGCTGAAGGCCGGTATGCGTGGCAACGCATCGTGGCTGATGTCCGATGCGACGATGGGCACGGTGCGCAAGCTGAAGGACGGACAGGGCAATTACCTCTGGCAAGCGCCGTCCCAGGCCGCAGAGGTTGCAACGATCCTCGGCAAGCCGGTCTACACCGACGACAACATGCCAGCCATTGCCGCAAACGCTTTCCCGATTGCATTCGGGGATTTTCGCCGCGGCTATCTGATCGTCGATCGCACCGGCATCCGCGTGCTGCGCGACCCCTTCACGAACAAGCCGAAGGTGCATTTCTACACCACCAAGCGTGTTGGCGGCGGCGTGGCCAACTTCGAAGCCATCAAGCTGCTGAAGATCGCCACCAGCTGATCACAGCCAATCGCTCGCGGCTGCTGCCACGGTAGCAGCTGCATCCAGATTTTCCAGACACAAGGATTGGTCCCATGCAGGATCTGCATTCTAAACTTTCGGCAGTTTCCGCCCTGGCAGCTGCCGTTTACAGCGCCGACAATACCCCGGCTGCCATCGATCTCCGTGGCTATGATTCTGCGGAAATCATTCTGAATATCGGCATCGGGGGTATCACCTTCGACAGCACGAACAAGATCGAATTCAAGCTGACGCATTCCGATGACGACAGCACCTATACCAGCGTTGCCGATGCGGACATGCTGGGCGTGACCGGCATTTCATCCGGCATCATCAAGTCTCTCGTGGCAGCCCATGCGGCAGGCGCGGTCTATCGTTTTGGCTACAAGGGCAACAAGCGCTACCTGAAACTGCTGGCCGATTTCTCCGGCACGCATGGCACGGGCACGCCGCTGGCCGCGACGGTGCTGCGAGGTGATGGCGATTCCAACCCGCAGGCCAATCAGGCCTGATTGGGCAAGCCCCTGGCGGGGCCGGATGCGGCCCTGCCTTTCTCCTTTACGAGATTCTCCATGCGCCTTGTTCCCAGACGTTTGACCACTCCTGCCGTGCGCATTCTCGAGCTGGAGGATGTGAAGCTGCATCTGCGTATCGAGCCAGATCGGACAGAAGAGGATAGCTTGCTGCAGGCGCTGATCCTGGCGGCGGAAAGCCATCTGGACGGATATTCCGGCATCCTGGGGCGTTGCATGATCAGCCAGCAATGGCGCGTGGATCATGACGATTGGGAAGGCCGCGTGTTTCGCCTGCCGTTTCCCGATGTTTCCGAGGTGGCGGTCGTTTATTCCGATGCGGACAATGTGGAGCAGATGGTCGATCCGACTTTCTATGAGCGCCTGGAGACGCCTTGCGGAACCGTATTGCGGTGGACCGATGCCTTTCCGGCGCCGTCGCTTTATGACCGGGGCGATGCTGTGCGCGTGACGATGACCGCCGGTTACGGGCCTGCTGCCTCCGATGTTCCGGATGGGATTATCCATGCGGCCAAGCTGCTGATCGGCGGCTGGTATGAAAACCGGGAGGAAAGCGTGATCGGGGCGGCGGTTTCGCAGTTGCCGTTTTCGCTGGCGGTAAAATCTCTGTTGATGCCGTTTCGGCGCGTGGGGCTCTGATGCGTGCGGGAAAACTGGACCGTCGCCTGACACTGCTGCGCTGGACCGAGACCGGGCGCGATGCGTTCAATCAGCCGCTGTTCGAATGGGTGGATTATGCGACGGTATGGGCGCAGCAGCGGCCCAACCGTGGCGAAGAGCGCTTTTCCGCGCAGCAGATGGTGGGAACGGCAGTGCTCACGTTCCACATTCGCCATCGCTCTGATGTTTCTGTAAAAGATCGAGTCGAATTTGATGGAGCGCTTTATGAAGTCACTGCGCCGCCGCGCGAAATTGGCAGGCGGGTGGTGCTGGAAATCGATTGCACGGCGGTGGCTGAGTGATGGCAGGTGCATCCATCAAGGTTGAGGGTCTGCGGGAATTGCAGGCAGCGCTTGCCGAGCTACCCAAGGCAACCGGGCGGCGCGTGGCGCTGCGGGCGCTGACCAAGGCCGCAACGCCGATTGCGGATGCTGGGCGGGCAAATGCGCCGGAGCGCAAGGGTTATCTGAAGAAGTCTTATGGCGTCGGCACAAAGCTGACGCGACGGCAGCGGAAGGTATCCAAAAAAGAAAGCCAGTTCGAGGTCTATGCCGGTCCCGGTGGCGATCCGGCGGGTGTCCAGACCGAATTTGGCAATGAGCATCAGGCAGCAGAGCCGCATTTGCGGCCTGCCTGGGACGCGAACAAAGACCGCGCCTTGGAGACAATCAAGGAAGAGCTTTGGACGGAAATTGAAAAAGCCGCCCAGCGGCTGGCGCGCAAGGCGGCCAAAATCAAATAGGCTTTTCATGGAAGAGGCGGTCACGGCTTTGCTGCTGGCGGATGCGCGGCTGGCGGCGCTTATTGGCAACCGCGTACATTGGGGGCGTGTGCCGCAGGGCGCTGCGCGGCCCTACCTGATTTTGCAGCTGATTTCCGGCGTCCCGGATTATGCGTCAGCCGGTCGTACGGGTCTTGAGCAAAGCCGCCTGCAGCTTGACGCCTATGCCGAAAGCGCTGCCGTAGCCAAGGCAATTTCCGTTGCGGCCAGCGACGCACTGGAAAAAGCGCGCGGTACCTATGACGGCGTGCGCTTGCAGGGCGCATTCATTGACGGGCGGCGCGATAGCCAACCGGATTCCACCAGCGGCGCGGCACTCGTCTTTCGCCGCTCCACCGATCTCATCATCTGGCACTCTTGAGGAGCAGGACCATGCCCGACACGCAGGCCCGCATTGGCTATGGCATCACCTTTGAAATGGCGGATGCGGCTACCCCCACGGATTTTGTTTACCTGTCCGAGGTCTATGACGTAACGCCGCCGTCCGACAGCACGGATTCCGTGGACGTGACGCATATGCAGAGCCCCAGCCGCACGCGCGAATTTATCGAGGGGCTGACTGACCCGGGCGAAATGTCTTTCGAGATGAACTATGTTCCGGGTTCTGCCTCTGACCTGGCGCTGATGGCCGCAAAGGGCAAGCGGAAGTATTGCCGCGTGACTTTTCCGAATGGCGTGCAGCTGCTGTTTTACGGCCTGCGGCAATCCTATGAAAAAGCGGCGCCCACCGATGACAAGATGACGGCGACGGTGACATTCAAGGTTTCCGGCGAACCGATCATGACTACTGCCGCCGCCCCGCGCAACATCACTGCGCCTACGATCACGGGAACGGCGCAGGTGGGCGTGCCGCTGACACTCGATCCCGGCATATGGGCTGGTGCCAGCGACATCACCGTGCAGTGGAAGGCCGCTGGCGCCGCGATCAGCGGTGCAACAGGCACGTCGTATGTGCCGGTTTCCGGGAATGTCGGTGACCCGATCACCGCCGATGTGATGGGGGCGAATGACGACTTCTCGACCACCGTGACCACCACGGCGACTGCAAACGTCATTGCCTGAGGGTTCCAGCGATGAGCAATTCCGTGCGCGGCATCGTCACCCGCGAAATCAATGGCGAACGATACGAATTCCGGCTGGCAGCCAATGAGTGGTGCGAGCTGGAGGCCGAATTCGGGCAGACCACCGGCGAGATCCTGCAACAGTTTTCTGCGGAGGGCGAGGCAGGAAAGTTCAACATGTCGCGGGTGCGATCGCTGTTTCGTGCGGCGCTGTTGCGTGGCCAGCCGAGCGTGACCAGCCAGGAGGCCGGAGACCTGATTTCCGAAATCGGCATCCCGGCGGCTGGCGCGCTGATCGTTGACGTCGTCAAAGCCTCCATGCCGCAGCAGGAGGATGGTGGCGCGGGAAAGCCGAAGGCGGCGGGGACGAAAGCGCCTCGCCGCTGAACTGGGGCGATCTGTTTGAGGCATGGGTGGAAGCAGGACAGCCGCCGGGTGATTTCTGGTCGCTGACGCTGCGCGAAATCATGCATGTGCTGGCGGCGTGCAAGCGCCGACGGCAATTCGAGCACAGCCAGCATGCGTGGCTGGCGCACACGGTGGCATTTCTCACGGCCTATGCGCCGGAAAAAGCCACCAAATTCCCGAAACTGGAAAAGCTGCTGCCCAAGGTAGAGCAGAAGCCGAAAGCGGCGCCGCATTGGCGCGATGTGCTGGCCAAGGTGGCGGCCTGGGCGAAGGGGTAAGGGTATGGCAAATGCGGTGATTGGCGCGCTGCGCGTCACTCTGGGGCTGGATACCGCCAGCTTCCAGAAGGATATTGCCAGCGCCATGAAAAGCCTAAAAAGCATTGGCAAAGGCTTCGCCGAAGTTGGCAATACCATGTCGGCGGCGGTATCCGCGCCAATAGCCGCCTTTGGCGCATTGACGCTAAAAACTGCCGGTGACTTTGAGGCGGGGATGAACCGCGTCGGGGAGGCGACCGGGGCAACGGGCGATGAAATCTCCGCGATGCGGCAGCTTGCCGTGCGGCTTGGTGCGGATACCAGCTTTTCGGCTACGGAAGCCGCCGACGCCATGGAGATGCTGGCGAAAAACGGCTTGAGCGCCGGGCAGATCCTGGGCGGTGCGACGGATGCCAGCCTGAAACTGGCTTCCGCCACGGGTACGGATCTCGCCTCAGCTGCGGACGCGGCCACTGATGTGATGGCTAGTTTCGGTGTGCAGGCGAAGGATCTTGGCACGGTGGTTGACCAAATCACCGGCGTGACGCTGCAATCGAAATTCGGATTTGCGGATTATCAGCTGGCGCTTTCGCAGGCGGGCGGCGTGGCAGGCGCGCTTGGCGTTTCCCTTCAGGACTTCAATGCCGTTTTGACGGCAACAAGTTCGGCGTTTTCCAGTGGTTCGGATGCCGGGACTTCGTTCAAGTCGTTCCTCACCTCGCTCAACCCGAAATCCAAAAGCGCAGCGGACGCCATGAAGGCGCTGGGCCTTGAGTTTTACAACGCCGACGGCTCTATGAAGAGCATGTCTGCTGTGGCGGAAGAGCTGGCAAGCAAGATGGGGCAACTGTCCCAGGAAGAGCTTTCCCAGAACATGAACGACATCTTCGGCGTGGACGGCATGCGCACGGCCATTCTGTTGATGAAAACGGGCGGTAAGGGCATTGACGAACTCAAAGCCAAAATTGCCGGTGCATCTGCTGCCGATCAGGCGGCGGCGCGTATGAAGGGGTTTAACGGGCAGCTTGAACAGCTTTCCGGCGCTTTTGAAAGCCTCCAGATTGCAATTGCCGACAGCGGATTGCTGAAGGTGATGACGGATATCGTGGCCAGTCTGGCCGATCTGGTGGCAAGTCTTTCGCAAGCGAACCCGGCGTTGCTGCGGGCTGGGGTGGTGTTTGCGGCTGTGGCGGCTGCGGCCGGGCCGATTGCCGTGACGCTTGGTGCCGTGGTGGCCGTGGTGGCAGCACTCGGCGCGCCGATCACGGCGGTGGTGGTAGGTGCTACTGCGCTGGCAGCTGCCGGTGCGGCCATCTATGCGAGCTGGGATGAAATTCGGGTGCAGTTTCCCACCATTGCAACGGTAGTGGAAGGCGCGATTTCGATCGTCAAGGCCTCGTTCGATACGCTTAAGCAAAATGCGCAAGCATTGGTTTCCGGTATCGTGGCGTTGTTCACGGGCGATTTTGCGGGGGCATTCCAGTCTGTTCAGCAGATTGCGCATAATTTTTCGGAGCTGTGGCTGAACATTGCTGAAACGGTTTTTCCCGGCGCCCGGGAAGCCATTGTTTCGGGCGTTCAATCCATTGTGACGGCCATGTCGGACTTCGGCTCACAAGTGGTGCAGGTGTTTGCTGCCTTGCCCGGCCAGATGCTGGAAATCGGCAGCCAGATCATGACCGGGCTGTGGAGCGGGATCAAAAGCCAATGGGAAAATGTGAAGGCGGGCGTGGTTGGCATTGCCACGGGCATCAAAAACAGCGTCACCGATTATTTCGATATCCACTCACCCTCAAAGCTCATGACCGATATCGGCGGCTATATCGGCGAGGGACTGGCCAATGGTATTTCCGGGCAGCAATCCAACGTGGTGGCCAGCGCCACCAGCGTGGCGGGAGCGGCAAAAACTGCGCTGTCTGACATTGACGCCACCGGCCAGGGGCTGGCGAAAAACATGGACAGTGCGTTTTCATCAATCGGTTCCGGGCTGGCCGATGCCATCAAGGGCACGAAAAGTTGGGGCGATGTGGCGAAGAGCGTATTTTCCTCGCTGGCGCAAAGCCTGTTCAGCACCATGAACTTTGGCAGCGGCGTGGGTGGCTCCCTGCTGAAGGGGCTGTTTTCCGGGCTGACGGGCTTTGCCACCGGCGGCAGCATTCTGCCGGGCGGGGCAGGCGGCATCGATAGCCAGGTGGTGGCATTCCGCAAAAGCCCCACTGAGCAGGTGGATATTTACGATCCGCGCAAGACGAAAAGCTCCGGCGGGGGCGGCAGTTTCTACAGCATCGATGCACGCGGCGCGGACATGGGCGCGGTGGCGCGCATGGAGGCGGCATTGAAGAAGCTGGACGGCAGCATTGAAAAGCGGGCCGTGGCGGCAAGCAGAACCAAGCAGTTGAGGGGCACGGTATAATGGCGCGTTTGCTGGATTGGCCGGTTGGCGTTGGCATTCGCGCCTGGGAGCCATTGGCCGGGCCGCCGACAATCGGCGCGGGAAGCACAACCTCTGTCGGAAACTTCATGCAGACCTTGGCCTCGCCCTATGGCGGGTGGGCCTATCAGTTCACGCTACCGGCCTGCAAGGATCAGGCGGCGCGACGGCTGCGGGGCTGGATCACGGCCATGCACGGCGGAGCCAATGCCACCCGTGTGCCATGGTATGATGCCGATGTGATGAGCCTGGAGGATGCGGGGGCGAACTACACGCCCTTGCAGATCCGCGATGGCATGCCATGGGACAATGAGCAGCCCTGGGCCAATGACCGGAACTGGGCGGCGCAATACCCGCTGGTGCCGGTGGTTGAGGCGTCGGCGCTGGATTCAACCTTTGTCAAGCTCGGACCCGCCTTCTGGGGTCATGTGCTGGATATGGGCGATGAATTCGGCTTCAACGGCCATTTCGGCAAATACATGGTGACCGAGGTTGTCGAGCCGGGCTGGTACCGGATCTGGCCGCAGCTGCGGCGGGCCGTGACGACGGATGATGTTGCCACGCTGGAGCCGGTCATGGCCATGCGGATGATGAGTGCGGATGCGGCCAGCCTTTCCCGCGATACCGGCTACATGCCGGAAACGGTGATCTCGCTTTACGAGGTCGAGGATTACTATGTCCGCGACTATTTCACGGAATGAGCCATGACACAGTTTACCGAAACGGACGTGGAATTTCTGCGCCGTCCGCATGTGGCAAAGCTCTGGCTTTTTGAAATTGAGCTGACGGATTCCAGCATCTGGCGGGTGCATGGCGGGGCCGGGCGGGTGACGCTGGGCGGCTATGAGTGGCAAGGTGTCTCCGATCCGCTGGGGCGCCAGCTGGTGCAGGTGGGCACGGTAACCGATCCGCGCTTTGGGCAGGCCGCAAAGGTGGACATCGTTCTTTCCGGCGCCAATGCGGATTTTGTGAAAAGCGTCAAGGCCAGCGCCCGCGACATGGAGGGCCGGGCCTGCAACGCCTATTTCACGCTGATCGACCAGGAAACATTCGAAATGTGGCCGGGTGGACTGAAGAAGCTGTTCCCTGGCTATGTTTCAGCACCGAAAATCTACCGGCAGGGCGTCGGCACGCGCACCGTTTCCATCACGGTGGAGAGCCTATGGCACAGCCAGAATTTTCCCTTTGGCGGCTATTGGACCTATTCCAGCCAGTTGCGGCGCTATCCGGGGGATAAGGGGCTGCAATATGCGGGCGTGGATATTCAGGAGATCATCAAGGCATGATTGCGGATATCGACGGCGCATTGCGGGCCTATATCGAGGCGGCGCAAGACCTGCCCTATGAGTGGGGCAAAAGCGATTGCACCAGCTGGGCGGCGGCCTGGGTGGAGCGGGTGCATGGCCGCAAGGTGAAGCGTCCGCGCTGGAAAAGCCAGGATGAGGCACATGCGCTCATTGCCCGGCGCGGCTCCCTTCTGGCGCTGTGGTCCGATGTGCTGGAGGAATTTGGCCTTCAGCCCGGCTATGGTGATCCGCAGCCCGGCGATGTCGGGCTGATTGAAACCCGGCTGGCCGGGGTGGTGGGTGGCATTTTCATTCAACACGGGCTGTTTTGCTGGCGCGGCGAACCCTATGGCACGCGCCCGATGATGATCCGGTCCTACAAGGCGTTCTGGTCTATCCGATGAAATTCGTGAAAATTGGGCTTCTGGGCTCGGCGTCCCTGCTGGCGCTGACTGTGCCAGCGCACGCCGATCCGATCAGTACAGTGCTGGGCAGCGTAATTTTTCAAGCGCTCTACACCATCGGCGTGCCGGGCGCGATTGCGAATTTCGTGGCGGTGAATGGCCTCGGCCTGCTGGCGGCTGCCGGGACGATCATTTCCGGACTTTCCCAGCGTGCGGGCTCGGTAAAGCCGTCCGACATGAAAAGCACTTATTCCACCGAGGAAAGCCCCGTGCGCGAAACCATCGGGCGCGATCGCTCGGCAGGGCTGAAATTCTTCGGCATGACGGATGGCGACACGCGCTGGCGCGTGATTGGCCATGCCGTGGGGCCGGTGGATGCAATCGAGGAATACTACCTCGGCAATTACGAGGTGGTGGTGGATGAGGACACGGGCGATGTGACCTCGCCGCCCTGGCCGCGCGAAAGCGGCAGCTGGGCCAAGGTGGAAACGAAGCTTGGCACGACCGATGCGGCGGCGTGGCCAGCGCTGATTGCCGCGTTTCCCGATAACTGGACTTCAAGCCACCGGCTGCTGGGGATTTTTCAAAATCTGGTGACGTTCTACAATCCTGGGTTGGAGGAAAAGAAATACCTCTCGCTCTATCAGGGCGGAACGCCATCGCTGGAGCTGGTTTATCGCGGATCGCGGGTCTATCAGGCCGATCAATCCGGCCACAGCGCAACAGATTCCAGCACCTGGACGTGGGACGATAACAGCACCTGGGCAATTATCCATGTGATGCGGCGTGACAGCCGCCTCTATGACCCGGCGCTCTATAACTGGACAAAGCTGATCGAAACCGCCGCAAAGTGCGATGCACTGGTGGCGACGAAGGACGGCAACAAGAAGCGCTCGCGGCTGTGGGGAACATGGTCCTACGAGGACAAGCGCAGCGACACGCTGCAAAAGATGCTGGACAGCTCCGGCCTTGAAATCCGCCTCGATGCCGATGGCCTGATCTATCTCGACATGATCGAGGATCAGCCCACGGCGGAAATCGCCTTTACTGATCGCGATATCATCGAGGACACGTGGCAGGGTGGGCCGGAGGCGGTAGAGCGACCCAACATCTGCCGGGTGAAATACCGCTGCCAGAACCGCGATTTTGAAATCTCCGAAATCAACATGGACGGCATTGCCTGGGCCATTGTTGAGGATGAGGTGGCGCGTTACGGCGAAAAATACCTGGATGTGGAGCTGGAATATTGCCCGGATGCGGGGCAGGCGCAGCGCATTGCCCGGCGCAAGTTTTTGATGGCCCGGGCGGACACGGTTTCCGTGGTGACGCAAATGGTGGGGCTGGCGGCCTGGGGCAAGCGTTTTTGCAGCATCCAGACAGAATATGACGATGAGGCGCAGATCGCCTGGATCGACCCCATTGCTTTCGAGGATTCGGATGGAAAGGTGACGTTGCCGCTCACCATCTGGCCGGACCTTCCGGCATGGAACGTGGAAACCGATGAGGCCGCAGCGCCGGAAGAAACGCCGACGCTCAACTATGTGGCGGATATCGCCGCACCCTCCGCGCCCACCTATGCCATCCAGACCACGGCGCCCGACGGCACGCGGCATCTGCGCATTCCCTACACTGTCAGCGGATCGCCGGATACGGTGGAGGCGAATTACCGCAGCTATACCGATGATGTTCCAACCTCCTGGCGCTCAATGACCGAGGCGTCCGGCATTGCCTATGCGGTGCTTTCGTCATCGCTGCTGGGGCAGCAGATCGACGCGCGGTTGCGCGTATTCGAGGATGGGGAGGGCTCGGACTTTTCCGATGTTGCATCCCTGACTGTTGGAGTGGATAACGGCACGCCCAACACGCCAACACTGGTCAGCGGCGGCACGTCCGCCGATGGGCAGACGGCTATTCTCAGCGTGACCGTGCGCGTTGTCGATTTCCGCGTGGCTGCCGTGCAGTTGTTGCGCGGGGGCTCTGTCGTGCAGAGCTACACCTATGTGCCGGGCGGCGTCATCGGCTTTTCGGAATCGATCCCGCTCGGGCCATCCGGCGGGAACGTGGTGTGGGTGGTTCGTGCCATCACCACCAATGGAAATGCATCCGGCGGGCTCAGCTTCTCGCAATTCATCAGCGACAACAGCGGCGGCAGCAGCTGACGCCTCGCACCTTTCAGACAATTTTCTAAACCAGAGGGAAATCCGCATGTTCACGCGACAGGCGCGGCAGGTGTTTGCCGGTTATGCAGTCAATGGTGATCCCCGCAAGGTGGTGCCGCTCGATGCGCAGTTGTGGGGCGCAGAAATGGAAGAGGCCATCAAAACCCTCACCAATGTGTCCGGCACTACTTTTTCGGTTGATACCAAGGCCGAGATTGATGCGGATTTGGCGCATGCTGCCGGAACAGTTGCGATTGTCTGGAGCGATTCCAGCCCGGAAAACAATGGCTACTGGAAGAAGATCGGTGCTTCCGGCACAGGCGGCTGGAGCTGGAAAGCGCCGCTGCCTGTCGGCATCAACTGGGGCGTCGATACGGGTGCGGGCACTGCCAATGCCATTCAAGTTACCACGCGCGTCGGTGTCTCCTCCTATCAGTTGATCGGCTGGCAGCTGTTTGAGGCCACCAGCGAAGAGCCTGTCACCGTGATTTTCAATGGTGGCAGCGCGGCATACTCAATTAAGACCAACCAGGGCACCAATGCCAGCGCACTTTCCGCCGGCATGTGGGTTTTTGGTATCATCGATTCCAGCGACAGCAGTTTCAGGTTGCTGATTGATGAAGATATCTCCGATCTGGTGGCGCAGGCAGAGGCGGCGAGGGATGAAGCGGTCGCCGCTGCAGATGAGGCTGCCAGTCTCCTGCTGCATGTGCCGAGATGTTTTTTGACCCGTGCCGCCGCAGTGTCGGCGCTGTCGTCTATTTCGTCATTGAATGACGGAGCTGTTATATTTGCGGGAGGGTTGGAGTACCAAAGGTCGTCTGCGGCGACCGCCATCAGCGATATGCCGGGATGGCTGCCGTATGGCAAAGTGAATATGCGGCACTTCACGTCTGCGTGGGCTGTCGATTGTGGTCCTGCCCTTCGTGCTGCGCGTGACTATGTGGTTTCGTTGGGTGGCGGCACGATTTATGTGACTGGCCGCGATAATGTGGCTACCTCGACGGAAACCATCACTTGCTGCGAGGTCCAAAGCAGCGCATTTGTTGCATCGTCCACCTTGACGACGATTATTGCGCTGCCAGCCGGTGTTAGCCTTGTTGGTGATGAAGCTACCACGCGCCGAAAGGCAAAGATCGCTGTGACCACGGCGGGAATTGGCGCAATAATTACGCTTTACGACTACAAGAACGGCCGAGTATCCGACCTTGAAATCCAAGGGTACGGTAGCGCAAACAACACCGCGCAAGGTGTGTGGTTTGCTGTCACTTCAATGGACAATATCAATCAGGACATTGAGCTGTCCCGACTGTATATCCACGATGTCGGCTCGTATGGCATCGGGCATAATTACGGATTACCTGTACGTGTCACTGTTCGCGATATCGTACTGCATGACTTAGGCTCAGATGGTATTGATTGGAAAGTAAGATCGTCGTCTGTGGCCGCTACATACTCGGAAAGTGTCTATTTCGAGAACATTGAAATTCGTCGGTTTGGTTTGCGCATTACTGGCAGCTCCAGTACTGGTCTTGGTCTTCGCGGGCCTGCACAAATCAACGGCATCCGGGTGTACGAGATTGCCGATGGAAAAACTGGCATTCAGCTAGTGCCGGGTATCGCCAACTCGACCAATCAGGATTACCGAATCTCAGCAAATCGAGTCAGCATGGTGGATTGGTATTGCGAAGCCGCAAACCGCTACAGTACCGGGACGTTGCCGATTGGCTTGGAGGTATTCGCCACAGAGGCGTGTGATATTGGCCCCGGCGTGGCGCGTTGGTGCAAGATTATGACCACGCCAGAAAGCAGTACGCCCTACGCGCCTCTAAATGGCTCTCGCATTCGAGCTGTTGTTATTCCGCGATGCAACGCCATTGGTGTGCATCTGACGGCACCAACGTCTTCGGTCGATGTAGATGTTCAATCGGATTACGATTTGTATAGCACGAAGAAGGGGAATGCCACCTCTGGTCAAAAGACCTTCTCGTGCGTTTCGGGAGCCGGATCGTACATTAAGGTGGTCAAAGGTACGACCGAACTAACGCTAAACACGGACTATACCGTCAGCAGCGATACTGTGACTCTGACAACGGGCATTGCGACCGACGAAAACCTTTTCATTGTCTACGCAGCAGCAACAGCAGTGCGCGTTGAGGCTGATTACTGTCACATCATGGGCCGTGGCGATAGGTGGTGTAAAGCCGGGGTAGTATACTCGGCGCAGACCAACTTTGATACGGGATCGCATCTCGCCTTCTTGTGGCTTGGCCGAACCGCCAACATGTCGCTGATCAACAGCACGTCCGTTCTTGGCCTTTGCGCCACGGGCTCCAACCAAGCCTTGCGTGTGCAGGGCTCTGGTACAGGCCGTGCCGAAATCAACCGGCCGTCGATGCTCAATCTATCCACCTATGCGGACAACGCTGCGGCCACGGCTGCTGGTCTAACGGCGGGAATGAATTACCGCACTTCAACCGGCGCTATCATGGTGGTCTATTAACGTGCGCAATTAGACGCACCTCGGCAAATCAATAGGTAAAATCTTATGAACCGCTTGCCTTCGCGCAGGCCGCAGCTCGTGCCGCATTGGCGGCGCGTGGCGCGGCGTAGTGCTGTCGTTCTCGTCTCCTCGTTTTCGTCGCTGCTGTCGGCTGCGCCATTTCTGGTGCCGCAATTGCAGCAAGCGTTGGACCCGTGGACCTGCCTCATGATCAGCGCGGGCATTTTCGCGCTGATCCCGATCCTCCGCCTCATCAAACAGGACATGGGTATTTCCGATGCCGATCAACAAGATTAAGCCCACGGCCCGGGCAAAGCGGGCCATTGCTGCATCCGGCGGGGTGGCCGTTGTGCTGGCCGGCACTGCGCTGGTGCAGCCGTGGGAAGGCCTGCGCACGTCCGCCTATCGCGACATTGTTGGCGTTGCCACGGTTTGTTACGGCGAGACCAAGGGCGTGAAAATGGGTGATAGCTATTCCAAACAGGAATGTGAGGAGATGCTGTGGCAGCGCCTGAAGGCGGATTACGAAGCTCCGCTCCGGCGCTGCATCGCAACCTTTGACGCTGCGCCGGTCTCGTGGCGCGCCGCCTCGATCTCGCTGGCATACAATGTCGGGACCGGCGCTGTCTGCACCTCGACAGCAGCCACGCTGGCGCGGCGCCAGGATTGGCGCGGTAGCTGCGATGCGATGACCCGGTTTAACCGCGCTGGGGGCAACGTTGTGACGGGTCTCGTCAACCGTCGAGAAAACGGCGATGCCGCCCGCATGGGCGAGGCTGAGCTTTGCGTGAGTGGTCTGTGATGTCCACCAGCCTCTCTGACATCATCAAAATCCCGGCTGCGCTGCTGATCGGCGCGGCCATTTCGGCGCTGATTGTCATCACGTCTTACGAGGGGCTGCGCCTGCCGCTGATCGGGCAGGTGATTGATGGCCGGGTCGCTGAAGCCGTGAACGCTGCCAAGGAGGATCTTGTAGCCGTTGCCGATCTGGCAGCCGCCCGGGCCGAGGCGGAAAAGCTGGCGGAGGATCTGGCGCGGGCCGAGACGCTGCGCCAGATGGCGGAGCGCAATGTGGCAGCCCTCATGCAACAGGACGAAGACGATGCAAAGACGATCGCTGCGGCGCAGTCCGCCGACGATGGCGCTGATGGCGCTCGCTACACTGCCCGGGATATTGAGTGGATGCGTCACCGACAGCGCCGCGCGCGCTGAAATCGCCCACGCCGCCGCCGCGCGGGCCGTGGCGCAGGCCTCGACCAATCTGCCGGAACGCCCCGCAATTTGCAGGGAGCATTTCACGCGCCCGGCATTGCCGCGCGCGGATGATCTGGCCCGGCATCGCGAGGACCAATGGCAGGCAGCCGCTGACGCCGCTGACCGGCGCGTGGATTTCTGCGGGAATTTTTATGACCAGGTGCGGGCGGCCTATGGACCTCCCCCGCTGAACGAGGAGCAGGGACAATGACGACGCAGAGTGTTGTGAACTGCCCGGCCGGGCAATGGACATTGATTGCGAGTGGCGCAACGAGCGCGATCGGTATTCAATTTCGAAACAAGCTTGCCTCGGGCGTCATCCTGCCGACATCGAGCAGTACGAGCCCGGCTGCTAAAAATGATGCGCAGGGGTGGTTTGACCTGGCCGGTTATGAGCCCCTGCATAATCTGGCGGCGGCGGCGGCAGATTATTGGTGGTTTCAGCCAAATGGAGCGGCGGCGCTGACACTCGCGGTGTGGGTGGCGTGACATGGTCAGCTTTGGAGGGTGGAACAGCGTTTCCTCATTTATAGGCGCAACCTCTTCGGCGCCCGGCCGCGCCGGCCCTGCGCCAGCGCCAGCGGCTGGCGATCATTGGCGCGTTCTGCGGGGCGATGGCGTGTGGTTCGGCGTGGCGCTGCCATGGCAATTGACCCGCGCCTATGCGGCGGATGAGCCTGTCGTGACCAACGGCGGCATGATTGCCATGGCCAATGCTGCCATTCCCGCCAACACCGCATTTTCGTGGGGCACAACCGGCGCGACGTGGCGACCAGTGCTGCCAGCGATTTTCAACTGGCGCGGCGTTTATGCCAGCGGCATGTCCATGGCGATCAATGATGTGGCGGTGCACTCGACCTCAATGGCTTCGCCATTAATGTGCGCCGCTATTGCTCACGCCGCCACAGGGCTTCTGGTGGACACCACCAGGGCCGCGGGATTGAGCAATACCGGTTGCATGGTCCCGTTTCTGGGTTCCAACGGCAATTATGCGGAGTTTGTCGCTATTGGCGCCAGCGCCGCCAGCCAGGGCGGCGCGGGTCTCATGCCGGCGCAAGCGCAAGGCACGCAGTCCTATCCTATCAGAGGCAATCTGGTCGCGAGGCCGAACGATTATTTTTTCGCTGGCGGCTCCATCGACCAGGACAGCGTGGTGGCGAACACCATCATCAATTTCGGGACGACATTTGACACGGCTGGCAACATCTCTGTCACCAGCAGCCAGAATGTCGTTCTCCGATCAGGCCGGTCATATGAGTTGATGGCGGCGGCGGCGGGCAATGTGGGCAGCAGCGGCGATACCCGCTTGCAGTTCTACAACGTGACTGACAGCGCATGGATGGGCAAAGCCTCGATCATGTACCCAACATCTGGCGCTGGCAATGGCGCGCATCAGCCCATCGCCATGGCAACGCTGCGCGGGCTATCCGCGGACAAAACCATCCAATTGCGCTGCCTGTCTGCCGTAAACGCAACGACACTCTATGCGGCCAGCACATGGCTGCGCGTCACCGAGATTTGACCGATTTTACAGCCATGGAGCAGGATATGACGAACAAGCAGACCGTCGCGTCGGCAGGCGAAGAGTGCATGGTGCGGATCGACGCCGCAGGCCTGCAACTGGTGCAGGAATTGCACCAGTTGACCGCCATCGTCGAGGCTGGCGTTTCCGCTGGCATGGCCCGGGCGCTGAAATCCAAGGAGATCGTGCACCGGGCTCATGAGCTTCCGGGCCGCGTGCGGGGCTTGCTGGCGGATGTGGTGTTTCTCCATCAGGATCTATCCCGCATTTGCGTTGCAAACGGCTGCGAGCTGCGCATTCCCACGGCGGTAGCCGGTGTAGCGCTCTCGGAGGCTGTCACGGGTGTTTCGTCTGTTGCGGTTTCGGCATATGCGACCACGGAAACGGCCACGGCAAGCCTCGTGACGGTGCAGGGCGGCGGGGACAGGTAGCCATGGGTTTCTGGCAGCACGTTCTTGCTCTGGCCGCCGGCGCTATATGGGCGGCCTGCTTTGGCCTCCCGCGCGGGCGGCGCTGGATCGAGGTGGCTGCTGCCAGCTTTGTGCTGTCGACGGCCTACGCCAGAACAGGTTGGTCGTCGGCGCCGATTTTTACGCTTTGCTGTGACGCGGCGGTGTGTCTTGCACTCTACGCCCGCGCGAATACGGCCTGGGAAATCGCAATTTTTAACGTATTCCGGCTCAGTTTGCTGCTGAGCCTGATATACTCCATGGGTGATCCGTTGGGGCAAATCGGTCTGCTGCAAGGGCAGTTCGATCATCGGATGTATGTGGTGGGGCTGGAGACATGCAACTGGCTAGTGCTCCTGATCATTGGCGGCAGATTAGGCCGCAAGGGGCTGGCCGATGGACTGGCTCCTAGTTATCCTCGCCTCGCTGCTTGTGTTCGCAATATTATCCCTGGGGGAGCCGCCAGGCGCAAACCGCCGTTCTGGGAAAGCAGCCAATGACCGAGTTGATGGCGAAAATCATTGGCGTGATCGGCGGGACGATGCTGGGCCTGATCTATAACCCGCCGCGCACCCGGCGCGGCGCCATGCAGCGATTTGCTGTTTCCGTAATTTTCGGTTCGGGCTGCGGGCATCTCGTGCTCTGGAAAATGTCGCTGCCCGAAACCGCGCAAAACTTGGCCTTTGGATATGGGGCTGCGGCATTCAGCGCATGGACGGCGCTTGGATTGGCGCGGGCGGTGTTGCAGAAGATTGCGGCGGCTCCTGAGAAGTGAACCGCTTTACTTCCACCCGGGTCGGCGTAGCATCGAGGCGCCCAGCCGATGATGCCAGACGGCACGAGGCTTACAGGATCCGGATCATCATGAAGGTCGCTCACGTCGCCTGATCGCCTTTGATCGTCAAGCCAAAGTAGCCACGAACCGCATCGCTTTCCATGGCCGCTCTGACCAGAACGGCTACAGGGCCGGGAATGTCACGGTCACCAGCCTCCCATTTACGGACGGTGCGTCCGCCTTGGGGGGCGTCTCAAAATGTGGAAAATGGTGCGACAAGCGATTTTAAATTCCCAAATGATTACAATGGGGCGACATTTGGTCCCACCATTGGACAAGGCCATGAAATATCTAGGGTTTCCCACTTCTGCAGGGGTCGCCAAACATATAGTTAAATACCTGATTTTATTTCAGCGGCGTGATTTCGCCGGTCTGGTTTGTCCCTGCGCTGACTGATCTGGGCATTTGGCTGCGTTTGATTTGGTCACCTTGGAAACGGCAAAAGATTTGTTCCCGTGAACAGTGTTAACTGAAAGGCCTTATTGCTCACATACGGGCGCAAGACTGCCGTATCGGAAGGTCTTCGATAGATGTTATCTGGGTAGGTTTGCGACCAACTCAGAAATTAGGTTCCGGTGGAGCTGATCGAAGCCTCGGCAGTTCGATGTGTGGCTCGGGCGACACCAACCATTCTTCCTTCAAAGGATTGTACACACCAGGAAGTTCGAAGTGTTCATGGATTTCGGTGAAGTCGCCATCGGTGGTCATGATGGGCGTGCCGTATGTGATCGCAATCGCGGCTATCATCAGGTCGTGGCTGACTCGCTGATGTTTCTGCTTAGGATCTGGGTACCAGAACCGTTTCAGTGCGGGTGTGGCCATCATTGCCGCGAAGATGTCCTCGGTATTGCGTCCCAGAGCCAGATAGACAAAGTCGGACTGTTCTATGTCTTCGATCACTTTTCTGACCCGAGCGACTGTAGCGGCATCTCTGGACATGAACAGTCCGCGCTTTATCTCGATGAGGATCGGGAAACATATGCATAAGCGGGCAAGACTGGAAACGTCTTCTAGCCATTGCCTTAACCCAACGGGCGGACGAATTTTAGCACGTGCGCTCAGGATGGTCGTGTCCAGGAGCAGCATTCGTTTGCTGGGGTAGTCGAACTGGTCGGGCTGGATTAGCATCCTCTACACAAAGATCAGTTTGCACCGACCGGAAGAAAACCGTATATTGAAACGGGCGTCAAAACATTAATAGCTCTGACCGGGCTACAAGGGCACTAACCGAATGAGCAATACATGGACTCGGCTGCAAGCGGAAACCGAACCCAGTGCATTGTTGGACGCCGCGAAGAAAACACCTCAGATCGTAGAAGACACCGATGGGCGCTTTATCCTGACCTATGATCGTGGAGTAAAGAGGCCGGTGAAGGAATGGGCAAATCTGCCCGGCACACTTGAGGATTCCGACGAGCTATAGCTGATTTTGTGCATTGGTTACTCTTCCCACCTCAGAGATTCGAGTGGCTAGCATCCGCAGGCATTTGACGTATTGAACACAGTTTCCCTCTTTTGGGCGGCGGTTGTGGGTTTTCGGAGTCTTAGCAATCCGATAGAGATTGGTCCAAGGCACTCTTACGGCATGCGGGAGCAAACTTCAGTGCTGAGGCACACCCCAGACCCCCTACCGCGCAGCCGCTTCTTTCACCGGCCTCCTTGCGGAAATGATTTCCCCTTTGCGCCTCCATCGCGGACATCCAGGCAGAGCTTGCCTTTGCCTGAAAGCAGACGATCTCCTCCAACGAGCCAGATGGCGGCCTCGCGCCTCCCACGGTGGCAAGCTCAAGACAGCCGGACCCTTCTTTTACGCAGAGACACGCTTCCCGCCAAGCGGGATCTTGTACGCCTCGGTGAGCGAAGCGAGTAGAGCCCAACGGGCGAAGCCGGATGCGCAAATTAATCAAGCTTTTTGACGTGCGCCCTTTTTCGGGCTTTTGCCTTGCGCCAATTCAGCAATTGTCCGGAGCCGTTTGGCAAAATCGTGGATGTCGTACTGGCCGAGTTTCGAGACGGCCTCTATTTGCGCGGCCGTCGGTTCGATGAAGCGAGCATTCAAGTGCTTGTCGAGAATCGCAACCATGAACGAGTGCCTGAACTTTCCATCCTCACCTGCTTCTTCACCGTATCGCTTCTTTTCCTGATAGTGGCGGAGCTTCACTAGGACGATAAGGGATCGATCGAGTTTGGTCAGGAGTTTGGAAAGAAATCCCCGGTCGCAATAGAGCGCGTGTCCGGCATGTCGATTTTCATTTTCGCCTTCGCCTTGCCAACCGCCCCACGCATCATATCGGAATGCCAGCGAACCATCCTTTGCTGACCATGCGTGCGACCACGGTTCGATGGCGGTAAGTTGGAATAGGGTGATGATGGATTGCGCTGGCCGATATGTCGATAGCGCAGAAGAAGCCCCGAACGGATCGCGCTCGTCTAGGTTTTCCGATCGCTGTATATGCGTAACCCACGGTTCACAGGGCTCCATGCCATCGCGACGGAAGCTCGGGTCGTCCTCATCTTCATATGATTCATGAAACGGAAGCCACATATGAAAAGGAGGAGACGTGGCAACGGCGAGAGCCGTCATATCGGCTCGTGCAGGACTAACGAGCCCAGACATAACGCTGCAATCCACACCGTCCGGTGAAGACCACGAAGCCTGCACGAGAACGCCCTCCGCCACGGGCTCGCCAAGACCAGCGAGCGCCGCGAGGAATGCCTTGTCGTTGATCGGCAGGTTGCGCTCGATCTCAGAACCGGTGCCGGTTTTCAGATCATTTAACGCCACCAAAGGATAGCGGCCGGTTCCGTCGGAAATCCAGTACCCGTCCCTACGTGTGATACGGTACTCTGAGAGCCAGTCCTGCCACGGGTCATCGTAGTAACTCTCGTCGGTGACCGGGCGTTCAGATAGCAGCCTCCCGCCGACAACTGCCAGAGCGTGCCACACGAGATACGTGCCGTGCGATTGGTAAGCTTCCTCGGTTGGTCGATAGTAGCCATGCCGGCTGTAGGGGCGTTGCCTGCCCGAAAAATCGCTCATCGAGGTCACATTCGGCGCCCATGTGTGAACCCACTCTCGGCACAGGTCGTTAATGCGCCATTTCGGGAGCCCAAAGACCCTGGCCAGATTGTCGATTTTGTATTTTTCGAAGTCGTAATCGACATAGAAATGAGGCTCTGGCTCCGGCGCATCTTTCGGACGTTCCCAAGGAAGATCTCGCACTTTGCTGCCCCGTGTTTTGGCAAGGGGAAACGGCGAAGTATTGATCTTGGCGATTTGAACCAGAAGCTTCTTGGCATCCGCACTGCGCGTACCCGCAAGACAATGTTGCAGAGCCTCGCGCGCGGCCTCGCGAAGCCCGACATGCGGGAAAGATTCATCCAATGCGATTGCCTTCAGATGGAGGCGGAACCGCGCTATCTCGCGCGGGAAGTCGAGGGCAATCCGGGCGATGGCCAACAGGAACCATAGCTGCGCATTCTGTTTAAAGAATGGAAGTGACCGATCCTGAAACGCTCCGGCATCGGGAGCTGCAAGCAATGAGAACATGCGCTCGATGATTCTCCATTGCCCGTTTCGCGCCACCGATCGTATCGCATGCGTGGCACGCCACCTCTCTTTGGTCACTGGCGAGCCAAGACCGAACCATAAAAGCCCGGCGGCGACCTCATCGGCGTCTGTGCTTGGGTGAAGTTCATTGCGCCACGGTCCATCGCCAATTTCATCGGCCAATCTGGCGGCACCGCTATCAAGTAATCGCTCGAGCGCGGAGCGCGGCGCCGAGGCATCGGCGCGTTTTGAAAGTAAGGTTGCGGTACTCAGCCACGTCATGGCGGCGGCATTTAGTTCTCGGGTCGTCGCCGTTTCAACCAAAGCGATAGCGAGCTCGTCCGTCGGCGTGCCCGTCACTTCTGACAGTTTGAAGAGGTCAGAAGCAAAGCCCCATTTCTTGCCGAGCAGCTCTTCCGCGTGGTCCCGAACTAGTCTCAAACCATACTCGGCAAGAGATGCCAGTCGGGTTGGCGAATCTTTCGCCCACTCGTCTTTAATTGCCTGCAAGATGGAATTCTTGTCCGACAAATCCAAGTTGCGCGCAGCCACGATCGCTTCCAGATGCTTCGTGCGATCGGCGTACGCGACGCGATCACGAAGCGTCTTGTAAGCTTGTGACCTGTTGAACGGCCCCTTGGAGAGTGTTTCCAGTTTTTCGACGAAGCTCTCGAACGATGCGGCATCAAGCGGATCCGCCTTTTCTAGCGCTTCTTGTAATGCGGCCTGCTGCTTGGCTTCTTCTTTCCTGCGAATGCTGTCCTGGTCGCCACGTACAGGTGATGATGACCGATTTTCAGTTTCGATTTTTCTCGGCAAGCGACCTCGCAGCTCGAACGATGTCAGGCGTTCGGTGAATGCCATGGCGACCTTCGGATGGGCGTCGAACGCTTTGCGAAGTTCGTAGAGATAGCGGCTGGACGACCTCCCCGGGGACGAATGCTCGTATTGATCAAGCACCTCATGCAGCATCGCATTGCTGGCACCCTGATCAAGCAGCGCCATGACGAGATCGTTCCATCCCCAATGCCACATAGGTTGCGGATCGACCAACCAAAGGAGTGATACCGCGACGTCTGGGCGCAAGGCGCCATCCTTGACGAGATGCGTCAGGGCAGAGGGCAGGGTCAGACTCAGATCAACCTTATCGCGGTCGTGCCAGCGAGCGATCTGCGCAAGGTAGGCTGGTCCCGAGACCCTCGAAAAGGCCTTCGCTGTCAGTGGCCAATGCCACTTGTGCGAATCATAGACGTTGATCTCGCATATCTTGGCCAGCCGAAGCGCTAGTGGCGGCGGCAAAGTTCCGTGGCGCAGGGTGGCGGCAAAATCCAACAACTCATAGGCGAAGTCGTAGTCTCCGGAGCCTATGGCGTCGAGCTCCTTCAGTCCGCGTTTGAAAATCAGCGCCGCTTCAAGGCGGTTCGCGCGCAGCAGCGCTCGCGACAACCGCGCGAATAACTGGCTGCGACGTTGAACGTCATCTTCACGTTCGATCAATCGCACAGCCAGAACCGCCAACTGGCCAGCTTTGGCGTGGCAATCTCGTCGCTCGGCCAGCCGCTTGATAAAATGAATGACAATCTCAGGCGCCAGTATTTGGCTGTTCTCCAGGCATACCGCCAACTGCGCAGCGGAATCAGGCGTGAGGAGGTCGAGTGCCGTGAACAGTTCGACTGCGCATCCTTTGTAGAGCGCGTTGGTGAACTGCACCTGCTCTTTCGGGATGTAAGAGCCGCGTTCAACTGCTGCAGACTGAGATGCTTTCCAAGCCCCGAAGAACGCGGAAGTAGCAACCTTCCTGTCGGAAAGTTTCACGGCCGAGATCATCGCCGTTAGATGCCTTACTAGGGCAAGCAAGGGCGTGACGCCACGGGAAATTCTGTCTGCTGCATGATGCCGTGCCGAAGACGACAGCGTGCTTTTCTTGCGCCGTTCTTCGATTTCAGGAGTCGTCTCATTTTTGGGTTTTGCCAGGTCCTTCAGACGCTCATTGAGCAGGTCTCGTTGTGCCTTCTCGGTCGAAGGTCGGGGGTCGTCTTCAACCAGTCCCCAGAGTTCCTGAGGCAGGCAATCGAAGAACTCAGCAGTCCGAGACTCACTTGCGCAACGAGCGGCGAGGCCCAACGCAAACGGAACAAGCTGTTCGATATGCCATTCCTCACCCAGCAACCAGATGTGATAACGGTCCGGTGCCGCGACTGACAATGTGCGGCCGAGTTCCCTTGCCATGCCGAGATTGGCCATACGGATGGCGCATCGCATCAACGCTTTGGTATAAGTATCTTTATGTCGCGTTTCCGCAAATTCCTCCGGCAGGTCTTTCGCAGTTTTCAGCTTCGCCGCAACTTTCTTCAACAGCGCTCGTGCTGTCGAGCGTGATGGAAAGTCGGGAAAGAAAGTGAGTGAAGCGGCGATTAATGCCGGGGGAGCGTTGGCGAAAGAAACAACTTGATTCAGGGTATCGCCGAATTTCGCCAAGTTCCCGAATGCTTCTGTCGCCGCGCAATGCTCAAACAAGCGACTTGCAATCAGGAACCCGTAATAGGGTTTCCAGCGAGCAATGTAGCGTGCCGCGTCTTTCGCACGGCCGTTGGCAAAGAGATAGAATGCGATCGAAGCATAGTCGTCATGGTCCGGCCCGCTATGCCTGCGTGTTTCCTCATCTTGATCATAGTGCCATCGGTGCCAGTCATCTGCCCTTACGGCATGCCCGAACGCCTCGGCCGTATCGCCGTCCGCGACATAGGCAGTGGCCAAACGCGCGTGGCGTGTACCGGGCCAGCCGGTGCGTGCCTCAAAAAGGCGGCGTAGTGCTTCCGGATCGCCGAGTCCGACCACAAGGTCGGGCTGCTCAAGTAAATAATCTTCACCACGCTCATCAACGATTACGAGCGAAGACAGTTCTACCAATAGATCGACCGTTGCGCTGAAGTCCCGATCCGTGGCTGCTGCCCCTACGGCTGTTCGCAGCCTGTTGAGGCGAATGGCTCGCTTAGCGAGATCGCTATCGAGTTCGGGCGGAAATCGCGCATCGAATGCCAAGGCGCGCAACAAGTCGGTTCTTCCCATCGCGAAGAGCAAGCCGGGAAGCGATCGGGCAGCATACACGGAGGAGGCCTGTGCGCTCGTCAGTCGCGTTATGACGCCGTCAAGAAGCGAGAGCTGCTGGCCATAGGCTTGTCGTATCAGCGTTTCGGTAGGCTCGTCGCGGAAAATGAGCCCGTGTCGCGTGCGTTCCAACAACGGGGAGAGGTCTGCGGCAAAGCTCTCTACCTCAGAGACAGAAATTCCAAATGCCGCTGCCATCTCATCGATGGGGACAGGTGGGGGAAGCACCGACAAGGCGCAGAGAAATGCTGAAATCTCCTGGCGAGTGCTGCCTTTGTCATCGGCCAGCCGGATCGCCTGTTCAATTCGCTGTCGGATTAGATCGTCGAGGTCGATGCCAGTAGTAGCGGTATCAACGTCGGCCAAAAGGCGATCGGGCTCAATGAGGTTCGCCATCACACGAGGATTACCGTTTGACCGACGGTGAATCGCCTCGATCTGCGTGGCCGTGGCCTCGGGACGACGCTCCTTGATAAAGGATCGGCTCTCCGAAACCGAGAACGGGGCAAGGGCGAAGTCGTTGCAGAGGCTTCTGCCGATAGCCAATGCACGTCGCTCGGAACGGGCCGTGGTGATGCACACAAGACCGTCGATAGGCGGGGATATGAGTGAAAGGCTCTCCAGCAGCATCTGCGGGAACGACGCTTGTCCGCGGTCGCGTGCCTCCATCGCGGCGTTATCTGCCGCATCGAGGATGAGAATCAAACGCGCCGTAGGTCGGACGCGACGCAGGACGTCTATCGCTTGGGCGAACCTATGGATGCTCCGCCTCACCACTTCGGTTGGGTCGGTGGCGCCGGGGAGGATCGGATCGCACAAGCCTCGACAAGCCAGCTCATTGACAATGTGCATCAGACCCCGTTCCGGGCGATGGCGTACATCCAGAGGTGAACGGTATGCGCCGCCGCCGAAGCAATCAAAAACCACTATTTCATCGGTCGCGCTTAGGCGGGATGCGACGCTCTGTACGAACACGGTCTTCCCGACGCCACCGGCGGCGTGAACGATCCACAAGGCCGAACTGTCCAAGCCATCGATGAACTGCTGCGACTGTTCACGTTCAACAATCGGGCCGGGTTCGGCAAAGGCCTGGGGAGTTGGGAGCAGGTCAGCTTCCTGGCCGATTTCCAGTTCAGCCAATACATCGATGTTGGTGATGAGGTTATTCTGCTGGCCGACATGACCGGCTTTGTTGCGCACAAGTTGCCTGAGTTCGCCGAGCCTCGCACGTGCCAGAGCATCGTTCGACGCTGACCAATCCGCTATGATCCTTGCGTTTCCCTTTTCGATGGCATTCAGATTACCGCCTTGGCCAACGAGAGACACCTTAGCTGCGAACGCCTTGCGTTGTTCCCCATCGAGGGGAATTACCGTCAAGAGTTGCTCATATTGAGCGCGAACCTTTTTTTTCGAAGGCACGGTTCCGGCCACCAAAGCGGAAATGGCTTCGATCAGTTCGGGACCGATGGGGCGGTTTGTGTAGATCGCGTAATAGACCTTGCCTGCCCAACTTCCCTGAACTGGCCTGGAGAGAAATGCCGCTTCCGATTTCGCGAACTTTCCAAACGTCTTGACTGCATCAGAGGCAAGGAACCTAGTAGTCTCTTTAGCGATCGAGTATTTGAATTGTGCAATTTCGATGCGAGTGGCATCGCCAAAATTTGGCGCAGGGCCGTAGTAAAACGTGGCATCCGCGATCTCGATGGTGGCTTGGCTGGCACCTTTCTGATCTTCTACAGAAAGCCCCTCCACTGCGATGCCGCAAAGTTCGTCGCGCGGCAACAGTAATCCGAGCGCGCGCCTTGCCAGCCATGCTTCGTGGTATTGGTGTCCATCACGCGAAGCGCGCACCTTGTCGATGATATTATCTGCCATAGGTCCCCGTGTCCGCAGTCTTTCCGAGACGCAGGACGAGGTCGATTCCACAGCCGAAGATGATTCGAGTCAATCAACTATCAGTCAGAGTTGTATGGCGCGCGTCACCTAGTGTGGCGTACCCCGCACACCCCAAGCACCAGCTCCGTTGGCACATCTTGTGCCTTTGTCTCAGAATCGACGCTGTGATGCTGACCCTGCCAGTGGTGAAGATCCGAGAGACGCAAAACCGTCTACTTTACAGGCTTTCGGGCTCATAGCTGCCAGTCGGCTCACGGCCCCCTTCCTGAAATGATTTCCGCTTTGCGCACCATGTCGGGCTTGAAGTCGGTAGAGGTGTAACGTCTTCGTACTGAGGTGGACGGTTCCTCTAAAGAGCCGATACCGGATTTTTACAGGCTTGAAACGAATTGGAATTGACTTTTTTGAATTTGTTCTTATTTTGTTCGCCATGATTACGATCCGGCACATAGCACGAATAGGTTGAACGGAAAGCCGCCCGAGCGGCAACCGGCTTCTATTTTTGTTATTCCAGGACGATCATGATGAGCTATTCGCACATCGATATCCGGGCCGCGCTCAATGCCGCCTATGAACAAGCTTCAAAGCAGATTTTTTATCCAAGGAGCACAGTTCGTTGCTCCGCCGATCCCATGTTCCGCTCGCGCCTCGCTCGAGATCTTGGATGCATCCTTGACGTTGACCCGAATGTCATCGCGTGGCTCTGCCTCCCGCTGCAGTTCGACACGGAACTCGGACCACATGTGCCGGACTTCTTTGTCGAATACGAGGGAGGCTTAAAATTTTGCCTGGATGCGGTTGAAAAGCTAGAGCTCCCCAAAATCAGAGAAGGGGCCGCCCTTGCCGGTCATCGCTATCGCGGCGTGTCGCGTGCCGAAATTCAGGCTGGCTATCGTTTGGCGAACGCGCGCGACATGCTGCGTTACGCAAGGACGAGGACACCGCTTAACGATCGCCTGAGACTGCTTTCTATTCTGGAGGAGGTCGGCTCGATGACAATCGCGGAGTCGTTCGGAGTGTTCCGGGAGGTGCAGCCGATGACCGGCGTCTCCTGGATGGTCCTGCATAGACTGATCGCGGTCGAACTCGACGATGCGATGCTGTGCCCAGAGACGGTCATTCGTCGGTTTCAGCGGTGAGGGGGCGGTCATGGATCTTCGAACAATCGGTCGCCGAACGGTAACGCTTGAACGCTTAACTTACGGGATCGCACTGAGAAAGGCTCTTAGGCTTAGTGGAATGTTCATCCCGAACGTATCGCAGCGGCAAGTCGTGGCCGTTCTTCGCCTGCCAGTTGGATCAAGAGTGGAGGAATATGAGGCTGCTGCCGCAATCCTACTCGCCGGCATTCCAGAACTCGCGAAAGCCGTAGTGACCGGACCAAAGATCAGTAGACGCCGCCAACTCGAGGTCGAGGGAATTTCAAACATGTTCCGGCGGGCATCTGTCCTGGTGATTCTGTGGCCCTACGATTATGACGTTCCCAGCAACGTCGCGGCTGCATGCGACCGGATCGTTGATGTCGATGCAGTGCGACCGGCACACCTCATTGCGGCCGCCAAATCGCTTTCAGGGCAGGTCATTGATCTAGCCGATGCAAAGAAGATGTTGGAATATCCGATCTCCCTTATGTTCTCGGCGTTCCGACCTGGAAGGTCAGCAGCAGACGTGGTTCAGAGGCTTGCCGAGACAACAGCACAAACGTCCGTACCTACCGGGCCAACGCTGAAAAATATGGTCGGCTATGGAGAGGCCCAATCCTGGGGCCTGTCACTAGCCAAAGACCTGCATGACTGGAGGAACGGAACCCTTCAATGGACCGACGTCGACCGAGGCCTTCTTTTGAGCGGGGCGCCTGGGACTGGCAAGACAACCTTCGCGGCGGCCTTGGCTCGTACGTGTGAAGCGAGTTTGATCGCAACATCGGTCGCGCGTTGGCAATCATCGGGGTATCTTAGCGACGTTCTCTCTGCCATGCGTCGCAGCTTTTCCGATGCGATCGCCGCGAGACCGACTATTTTGTTCGTAGATGAGATCGACGGCATTAGCGACCGCAGCCGCCTTTTCGGCAATGAACATGAGACATACTGGAATCAGGTCATCAATCTCTTTTTGGAGCTTATCGACGGTTCGGAACGCCAAGAAGGGGTCGTTATCGTCGGAGCGACCAATCACCCTGACCGTATTGATCCTGCCTTGAGACGGGCGGGACGGCTGGATCGACACATCGAGATTCCATTGCCCGATCCCAACGCGAGACGTGAACTCGCAAGAACATATTTCGGAAGCGGCTTATCTGAAGGAGACCTTGATCAGATTGCTGCGGCGACGGCGGGCTTCACGGGTGCCGATTTCGAAAGGGCCGGTCGCGATGCCCGACGCGCTGCGCGCCGCGGTAACGGCATCATCTCTGTCCAAGAAGTATTGGGCGCCTTACCGCAGCCTAAATTGATTGTCGGACAAGAGCGGCGGATGGTGGCTATTCATGAAGCAGGTCACGCCGTTGTCGGTGCCCACCTTGGGGTTGGTGTCCTGCAGGTGGTTGCGGTTCCATGGGAAGTGAGGCCGCCGCAGCCTCTCGGTGCCGCAATCTTCCAGATTGATCAGCGTAGCTTCTGGCATCGGCAACAGTTCCTTGATCATATCGCTATGACACTCGCCGGTCGGGCCGCCGAAGAGGAAATTCTTGGTCACGCTTATGAAGGCGCCGGCGCGGCCGAGAGCTCTGATCTTCACGTAGCAACCGACGTCGCAACCGTACTGGAACTTCAACTTGGGATGGGTGAGGGAATTGCGCATTATAACTTGCGAACGATTGCCCAGCGTGACGCCCTTCGCTGCAAAAATCCTGAAGTCGCCGAACGTGTAGAGCGGGTGCTTTTTAGGGAGATGGCGCGAAGCCGAGAAATCATCAGAAGATTTCGACCATCTGTCGAGCAGATCGCGGACGTTCTGGTCGAGGAGGCGTCTGTCACGGGTGAGGACGTCCGGCGTATTCTGAAGGAGGCATCGCGATGACACCGGAATACACAGCCGATGATGCCGACTGGAGGCTTGTCGTGCGTAGTGTGAAAGTTCGTGGTACGCCCGATGGACGAACGCTTGTGAAAAAAGCAATCGTTCAGGCCAGCGGAATTCCGCTTCGCGTCCGCGAAGCGCGGCGACAACTCCTCATCTTGACGACGTCAGCCTCCCGAGGTCGGCCCACAATGATCGAGGGGGAGTGCGGGTTGATCTGTATGATTGCCCTCGATGATCTGGTGGACATCGTTGTCGAGAGGGGGCCGACGCTTGCGCAGGTGATGGATGCATCAGCTCTAGGCCCTAGGAAGCCCGGACGTGGACAGACGGAGGTGTGACGATGGAACGAATAGCTATCTCAGAAAGTGATCGGCGATAATCGGATTCACTTGAAGTTGAACTCACGCGATCTTTCACTGATATTTACTGCACTCGGCTTAGCGGTTCGGTTGCATCTCTCTCATGGAAGTGCCGACTAATACTTGTGACCGATCATTTCGTGCGCGCCATCCGGCCCGGTCGAGAAACGACAATGGCCGCCTCGACGCCTTTGATCCGTTCGAGGCCGGCCTGCAGTTCGTGGTGTTGCTCGGAGTGCGAGGAGTCGTCCCATACGAACGCGACGATGCGATCGTATGGGATCGATGAGCTAAGATAAAGCGAGGCGTCGGCGGCTACTTCCTCAATGACCTTTGCGAAGTCCGATTGCGAGCCGCCCCGCATGAACTTGACCTCGATCAGCGTCCGGATCGAAGGAACGGCAAGATCGACGCGCGGGCGTTTGTGGCCCACCGACGGAAGATTTTCCTCGTCTTCGAGGTCGGGAAATATCGGGGCTAGGATTGTCCAAAGCAGCGACTGGACATGATACTCGTTTTCGATGTGCCACGTTGCGATCTTGGAACGCGGAGTGCGCGGCGCGCTTTCGAAGGCCCAGTGCTTCATTGCTCTTGGAACGCCTCGGAGAGCGAGACGCAGATCGGTCAGGCCTGGTGAAGCGATTCGAACATGTGTGCTTAGCGCGACGACGCCGTCGAATGCGGCCAGCCTTGTCGCAAGCCGATCGATGCCGACGCCCGGCCCGAAAGGAAGTTGCGATGCGGTGTCCCAAGCACTGGCGACGACCTCGTCCGTAACCGTCCCGAAACCACGCAGGGCCAGAGCGAATGCAAGGTCCGCAGGTTCGGCGACAAGTTGACCGGCCCCCAGCACATGGTTGGCCGCGGAAATCAAACCGAGGTTCCACGCGGCGTCACCGACTTCCCTTGCGGACCTCGCAAGCAGCTCGACAAGCCAGGTACTGTCAGGCAGCTCTCTGGCCGCAAAAGCGATGCCGAGCAGCGCGATGCCATCGATTTCCACGCGAAGCGGTCGTCCCGCGCTAAAGAATCGCCTTCCGGAAAAGTGAGCGAGTTCTCTGCGCAGAAGGTCTTCCTGCTCTTGGTTGAGAAGATTGGCGGCCTTGCCATATCCAAGAGCAGCGAGCTGATCTGGCAGCAAGTTCTGGTCGGGTGTCGACGAAGCCTTGGACACGTTGTCTCGTAGCGCCGCGTCATCGTCCCGGATCCAGTGACTGAAGGCCTCCACATGGATGGCGCCCTCGCTTTCGGCAAGGATTCGCACCAGTTCCTGGCGTATGGTTGCCAGACCAATCATCACAGAAACCATGGCTTATGGCCAATGGCCCCGAACGTCACTGCGTCCGGATCCCATCCTTTTACGGAGGCGAGGCCCGCGAGCCTGTCTGCAATGAGGTCAGAATAGCGGATCGTGATCGGGAACGGTTCGGGAGAGAGCATTCGCCAGGAGTGGGCGGAGAAAGCAAAAGCTTGGCGCGCGAGATAGGTCATATCCTTGAAGGTCGACTTGGGATGAAGCTTTAGGAGCGCAGGACGGGGCATTCCATCCGTCACCTGCTTCAGTTCCGATGCGCCGGCAAACACGACCAAGGATTCGGCGTCGCTCAGACGAATATGAAGCTGACGGGCAGGGCCAAGAACTCCCTTCTTGCCCCCGCGGGCCGCGATACCCATTTGATCGTGATCGAAGATCAGGAACGGGTGATCGGGGGCGATATGGAGAAAGGCCGCCTTGACGTCGCCGAGACCCAGATCGGTCGTGAGGGCTTCGATCGCCTCCACCTCCGAATCCTTGAATGGCTTGAACGAATGAAAGACGAGCCTGACCTTGTCGCTGCTTCTCCAGTTGTCTTCCGCGCGAACGGCCTCGATGGTTTTCCTGAGCGTCTTCCTGAGCTCCTGAGGATACTGTTCGAAAGGTACCGCTGCGGTACGGTCGCTCAGCAGATAGCTGCCATCACTGGAGAAGACGGTCGTGATTCCGACATGCCGCATCTGCGAGCCAAGCCGGCTTTCTGATGACGTGCTCGATCCCAGGCCGATGACCAGCTCGTGCGCCACCGTCTGGCTCGACGCAAGAAGCCATGGAGTTCCGCCGAGTTTCGCATACGTCGCCAGGCTCAGGTGGTTCATTGGAAACACGAGGTCGTTGTCGCTGAGCGACATCGTTTCCAGTCGGACGCTTTGCACTGGGACGTCGCGCCGAAGAAAGATCGACTTCGTCGTGTAGTAAGGGTTGGATCCGTCGGCGAGCGACTTGAATTCTTCTTCGATCTGGACGATCGCGAGATCCCACTCGAAGCCGCTGTCGCGGGCCTTGTCGAGCGCTTCGCGACTGGCTACGGCATAGGCCTCGTCGGAGTTGCCATCGGCAAGGAAGAAATGGACCTCGGGCTTGTTAAGGCGAAAGCGCTTGACGAAGCCGTCTCCGTAGCGCGCGAAGCTCTTGCCCGGTTGGAACACCTTCGGCATGCCGTTCAGGAATTTTGCCAGGAACTCATCGACCCGGCCTTCGAGTCTCGACTGGCACACCACTGCGATCTTCAAGCTCTTCGGACTGAAAACCTGCTCGTCGTACGGGCCGTGGTCCTTCAATCCCTTCTCGGGCCAGTCCTCTCTGCGGCTCCCGCTCGGATCAAACAGAAGGAACGGCTTGTCCATCGTCTCGCCCGGCGGAAAAATGTGGCCGTTCGTGTTGAGCATAGCATCGATGACGAAATGACAGCCGGGAACCGCGGCCGGCTTCTTCTCCCGCAGATACCTGATGATGCCGTCGATATGCTCCAGCTTGCCCGGTCCCGCTGCGAGGTTTTGCGACGCCCGTGCCGACCGCTCGAGAACTCTCTCGGCGTCGCGCTTCAGGACCTGGCGGACGCAGTCCTCGAAGTTCTCCTTGCGAGGTTCGAGAAAAGCCTCGTTTGCAGCCACCTTTTCGAAACCAGCCTCGCAGTCGTCAAGTAGGAGGTCGTCCCCTTGAATGCTCCGGACGCGGCCAATCAGCTTGCGCTTCGGCATCGTCCGCTCGTCGATCGCCGGCTGCTCGATCTGCACATAGCGCCCCAAGATGGTGACGCCGAACTTCAACAACTCGGAGCACGTAGCTAGGATGAAGGACTTGGCGCGAACGTCGCATACGATGCCGTAGATCTGCTTTCCGTCTACGGTGATGTGCCGGGTGTGGATCTCCGTCACGGACACTCGACGCAGCCACTCGGGAAGGTCCGGGTGCTCGATCAGCGGGCTGCGGGCTCCCAGAAACTTCAGCGGCTTGCTGGACTGGATTGGGCGTTTTCCCAGGAGCTGGATTAGAGATTCCTGTAGGAGCATCGGCCAAAGTCGCTGGTAACGCCGAAGGTCGATCGTCTCACGGAGGTTTCCGAGCGGTGCGGCGTCGGGAACGACCGGAATGTCGATCATGCTGTCAGGTCCGTCACGGCGGAAAACATGCGTACCTCGGAAGTCCGACCTTAGCTCCGCCAGCCGCTGCTCATCGTACCTCTGCCGACCGATCAGAACGCTGCAGTCGCCTTGCACCGAGATCGGAGCTAAATTTACTGTGAGATTCATCGTGTTTGCCAAGTGAATCGTACCTTCCAAGGTGAATATATAGAGGCGACCGGCGTCCGCAACTGGAACTACTTCCGATTGCGTTGTTATCCCGCGAAATCGCGCCGTTCTTAAGTTGTAAGCACCATTTCGCGAGCGATCTTCGTTCAGCAAAATTCCGATGCGCCTAGCCGGACAAAGAGCGTCTCCAACGCCAATTGCAGCTCCCTCTGGACCCTAGACGGTTTCGATCTCGCGATGATCGAACGCGGGCTCCAAGCTCGGCGCTTCCACCGGAACCCTCCCGCTGCGACTTTCGTCCGACCAGAGCAGCGCTTCCATGTCCAACTCGACACGTTCGAGCGCAGCATAGAGGGCACGCGCGACAGCGGCGATGCGGGCGGCAGACGCACCTTCTTCCAGCCGAATGGTGACAGACCAGACGATGATCTCGGGACGGCTGGCTTTCTTGATAGGCGGTTCCGAAACAGGCGGTTCGACGATTACCGCTGCGAACTCCACCGCATCCTCAGGTGCAGGCAGAATAAGCTTGCCCTGCTGCACCATCGTCCGCCAAGTCGACAGACGGTTCGCCCGCAATCCAAAGCGTTCGGCGACCTCATTCACCTTCGCACCAGGCCGAAGATTTTCCGATACGATCTGCGCCTTGACCTTATCAGGCCAATGTCCGTGGCTCTCACGTCCAGACTTCCTGGTTGTGAGAAACTCCAATGTAGTCTCCATGGAGAAACTCCGGTTGCTTTCAATGGAAAGCCGATCACAGATCAGGGCGGCGAGGACAACGTGGGAGCGGGACACCGGTTACGAGGCAACTGCAATCACTCGCAGTGCTTCGGCGCCTTTAGCGTCTTCACCATCCTGTCGATGATCGGGGTCCGTACCGCTTCTGCTGCCGGGCCGGGTACTCGAGCGTGAAGTTGCCCATCGCGTCGTCGCATAAGGCGATCTGACGCATGTAGATGATGCGGTCGCCCTTCGTGCCGGAGAAACTCGCCCATGACGCTGCGCGCTTCCCGTAGGTGAGCTTCCAGCCATCGTCGATCTGGAACTTCTTGCGAAGATCGCTCTCTTCGGAGAAGCCGCCCTCTGTAATGTTGTTCCCCCAGACCGAAAGCTTCGTTTGACCGTCCGTACTCTCGAGGCGGATGCCGTCGCCGTTCTCCGGCACAAGGATTGTCCTGAAGCCGGCCGGGAGGTCGACGCTATATCCGAAGCGGCCGTTGGTGTAAGGCTTCCAGTCTGCAGCGGTTACCATCGGCGCCGCAAGCAAGGCCGCTAAGAAGATGATGTGCCGGCGGCGCATATTAATCCCTTCGCGCTTCGGACGGCAGTCGTCGGTAGTAACATAACCTTATCTATCGATGCCATCCACTCGGATGCCCATATTGCGCCGGCATCTTTTAACGCCCACCCTTCAAGGACGCATGGAGGGAAGTTTTCAACATGATGGACGAAGACACAGATAGGGCCTTGAAGCGACGAATCGTACGTTTGCAGCAGTGTTGTGACATGGGTCTCCCATCGGCCTTGAAGAGGTATTTGGCGGAAACTCGATCTCAATTTCCACTGGCCGTAGAACTCGATCAATTCGACCGAGCCTTGGACGCGATGGAGCTGCTTGAGCTTGATCATGGGCCTGGTGCCGCTTTGCACCTAGAGCACCCTGGGATCATCGAGCTGATGAACTTCAAACGCACTCCCATCACGCCAGAAATGGTGGGAAACACGCAAAAGTTGAACTCATCCTATTTGTCGTAGCGATCCAGCGGTTCCGGGAGCTCGAAATTTGCCTCGACCGCGGCGAGCACGTTCCGGAACACCGTCGTGTGCCACAGGCCGTCTATCATGGCTTCAACGCGATATAGGAACCCGTCATCATCGAGGATAACGTCGAGCGTACGAAGACCAATCCGTTCGTCGAAGTTGGTCGCAATCAGCTCTAGATCATCTTCTAGTTTTAGAGAGAGGTGATCTTCAAGGGTTTTCAATTCAGCAAGAATCTTGTCAAGACCGTCCCTGTTTAGGCCCGACAATACGCCACCAAATGGCGTGATTGCCCAATATATGACGTCGTCGTCCGTCTTGATGCTTTCTCCAAGCACACTGCTCAAATAGAATCTCACTCGACCAAATACGGAGACGACCGCAAGTATCTCGCTTCTCATTCTGTTTCACTTTCATATTTTGCTTCTGTCAGAGTTCGGCAGAACCATCGATCGGATGAACGTGCGTCAGCTTGAGCCTTTGAAAAGACCTGATGTGGCCCTAGAGCGCCCCGCCAGTCGACATCCGACCGCTTCAGCGCCGACAGCATCGCCTGCGTCGCCGCCTGCACGAAGGCGTTTCGATCTGGTCGGCTCCAAGGCGACCCGCCACCGACGAACTCCCATGTACCCGAGAATAAGCGAACAAACATCTACCGATTGCCGTCAAATTTGCCCAAAATTGTGGTTAGGTCGATGACCTTCCATCCCTGCGCTTGCGCTGCCGGCGCGACTGCCGCCGAATGCGATTTCCGCAGCGCAAGGCCAAGCAACTCGCGCGGCCTGGTCACATCCACGAAGACGTTCGTCGCGGCCGTTAGTCCTACACCCGTAAATGGCTGGTCAGTAACGCCAAAGGCACGGGGAAGGACCGTGGTCAGATCGATGCACTGCTGGTCTGCTCCGCTGCCTTTCCATACCTCGCTCTCGACGACGAGAATTCCGTCGACACTCTTGCCCTTGACCGAGTGGATCGATCCCAGCCGCAATGTAAGTTCGTCGAACTGCACCTGTTTCGTGGAGCGGCGTTCGGGGTCGGTGGGATCGGCCTTTTGTTCGGCGACGAAACCGCAAAAGTCCGCGATTTCCGCTTCAGCGCCCTGAGGATGCGGACTGAAGAGCGGCAACAACTGTTCCATGAACACCAACCATGCCGCCTGATCCCACACGGCATCGCCGGCAAGCACATGGTCCCGTAAAACTCGCCGTACTGCGCGCGGCAAAGCGAGGGCGCGACGCGATAGTGCCGCCCAAACATTGTGCGCAGTGATCGGACGATCATTCGCCGCTTTCCACCCATGGGCACGCGCCAAACCGGCAATGCCGACCGCGAGCATCTCGCTGACCTCCGCGGGAGGGCGTGCTGCGGCATGGTGCACCGCAGCCTTCTGAAGCTGTCGGCAAAGGAGGTTGGCCTGCCCGCGAGAACCACCCTCGCTGCGATATGCTGGATGATAGTCGACGAGACTCTTCGGCTGCCACGCCCCCTTCTTGCCGGGCAGATCGTGACGCGATGCGACCGCCCAGACATCGCGCCTGCTGCAATCGTCGCCCCATAGCGCGCGCGCTTCTTCAGCGAAGGCTCCGAGAACCCCGCCGATCTTACCCTGGTCGAACAGAAACATCACCCTCGACGCGGGCCGTATGCCCAAGCCTACAATCGTCTGAGCCTGGCGAGCAGTCAGCCGGCTTGCAAAACCAGCGATCTCTCCACCGAACCTGCGGCTCGTATCGAGAGGGATACAACCGGGGCCCGGTGTCCAATAGGCTGGCGCCGTTCCATCATCCTCATAGAGCGTCTGATTGCTGTCCCCGAGGAGTTGGAATGCTGCCCCGTCTTGCTTGAAGACGTGCTCCAGCAGCCGGAGTTGTTCGCCATGGGTGTCCTGCGCCTCATCAAGAATGATGAGCGGGAAACGATCGCGAAGCCGCTCGGCGAGAGCCGGGTTTTCACTGAGAGGGCGCCACGCGAGCGCGGTCATGTCAGCGTATCGATAGAGCCCGCTCTTGACCATCGAAGCCTTGAGCTGGGCCAATGCTTTCCCGCACGACGTTTCGGCGCCGTGTTGCCCCTTTCTCCGGCGCACAGCCAACGATGAAGGGGATATCGCGTCGTCCGCGAAGGCAGGATCGAGATCCAGTGGGTGCAGAAATCAACACGCCAAGCTCTTCTGTCGGTGACGCCGTCGCGATGTTTTTTCCAAAAGGAAAGGCCGACCTGAAGCCAACGATCAAAAATGTGAGATCGATCTATCCATGGATGTGTGCGTTTCCATCTCGTTCACAGATGTATCCAGACATGGAAACCGTGTTCCACACTGATCGCCGTCTGTGTGGCACAAACGCTCGGATCCCATCGCTAGCCTTCGTCTCAAACGTGAGACGCTGACTCCGACGCCGAACCGTTCGACCGAAGCTTTGTGCTCCAGCAAGTCGCAGCGACCACACCGTGCGCACACGATCTCGATTAGGCTTGGCACTCACATTAGGGTCGGCCTGCCGGACGCCAGGGCGCGGGCCGCCACTCTGCGCGGCCATCTCGCCGATGGCGTAACCGACAATGAGCTCGACGCGGCAGCGCGGGAATGCGACGGGGTCACCGGTGCCGATCTTGCTCACGCTGCAAAGGGCGCGCGCCGTCGCGGCGACGAGCCGAGCATTGACGATCTGCGCGCGAACCTACCGCCGGTTAGCCCGATCGAAGGAGAGCTGCGCGAGCGGATCGCCGTCCGTGAGGCGGGACATGCCGCGGCCGGGCTTGCATTGGACGTCGGTACACTGACGGGCGTCGTCGTAAGGAAAGGCTTTAGTCAGGACTCAGGCGTCGGCGGTGGAACCGTGTTCGAGCAGAACAAGCGGCTCCTCTCCAGTAGGTATTTCCTCGACCAGATTGCTATGAACCTAGGTGGAATGGCCGCAGAGATCGTAATCTACGGCGAGCACCTCGATGGTTCCGGCGGCGGCGCCGGAAGCGATCTGCACAACGCGGCGGACCTCGCTACGATCATCCGAGCGGCGCTGGAGCGCCGCTGAACCGCGGCTTCCATCCCGACGCGGCGGCACCGCCGCGTCCAGGTCACGGTCGATCCGGAACTCTATAGACGACGCCACGCCGTCGAGAACTTCTTCTGCAGGCTGAAGGACTTCATGCGCGTCGCTACGCGACGCGACAAGACCGCCCAAAGCTACATGGGATTCGTTCATCTCGCCGCGGCCATGATCTGTCTGCGTCAACAGAATGAACTTTGTCCTTAGACCCTAGCGAAAGTCAGGCGTGGGAGCGGTCTACCCGTTTGCTTAATGGTCGATAGTCGGGATAGAACCTCGTGTGTGTACTGGCGGATATTTGGATTCGGGATCGGGATAACGACAAAAAGTTATGTGTACGCACGCGTTTCAACGCCGCGTGCACGCTCACGGAGCCGGCAATTCTGAGAATAGACGCGTTGGTAGAGCGAGGAATGATGAGTGTGGCCGACAAAGATGCGGTCCAGGCGATGACCGACGCCGGGAACGCGTCGGCTCATCGCGGCTACGAACCCAGCTTCGAGCAGTTGATGCACATCGTCGATGTAGTCGCAGGTTTCATCAAACGGCAATTCTACTATCACGAGATTGCCCAATCTCTGCTGTTGGCTACACCTGCGGGGCAGGGTGAATCCGATTCGAGGTATGGTAGATGACATTTGCGGATGTTGCCGGCGACACCGGCCGGCAGGCCGTGGAAAGCCTTCGGGGCTACATTTACCAGATTTATGCGAGCGCATTAGCCTGGGCTTCGCTTCAGGACGACGCCGTTCTGCATCTTGAGGTCGCCGAAGACTATTCGGTGGCCGTGCACGATCTTTTGAACGCTCGCCAAGTCAAGGCAACCGGCGAGGCCATCACTCTCAACACCGCAAGTGTCGCGCAAACGATCGACGCACTGTTCGATCTACAGGATCGAAATCCAGGCAGGATCGTGAACATCCAGTATCTCACAACCTCAGAGGTCGGGCTCGAAAGACGCCTTGAAGACCGTATAAACGGCACGTCGGGACTTGCATATTGGCATCTAGCCGCTCTTGGCGCGGCTCCAGAACCGCTGCGCCAGCGGCTTTTATCACTGCAAATTTCCGATCGTGCCAAGACCTTCATAAGGGGGGCGTCCGATGAAGAACTCCGTCTGGGCCTTTTCTCACGGATCGAATGGCGGTGCGGAGAGCCCAGCTTGGATGGCCTCCGGGAACAACTCGAGGACCTCATTGTCGCGTGGTGCGATCGGCGAAACCAGAGTTCGAGCAGCGCCCGATCGATAGTCTCCAGAATGCTACAGCGCGTTTTGGAGGTCATCGTCTCAAAAGACCGGGCGCTCCGTCGTGCCGACCTCGTTCGTCTGTTTGATGACACCACCACTGTCTCGGTACCGAGGGAGATTTTCGATCAAAAGCTGGCGGCACTCTCCGGGATCAGTCGTCGGGTAGAGGCGAGCGCGGCGACCGAGCCTCTGTCCCCGCTTAGCGTATCCGAACTAGCTCCTCGTCGTGACCTGGTCAAAGCCTGTCAGAACGCGCTCGCCGAATTCGGGGTGGCCTGGCTTCATGCCGGCGCCGGATATGGGAAGACGACGATTGCATCGATGGTAGCGGCTGATGGATTGGCGGACTGGCAGGTTGCCCGGTTTAGAGGGCTCGACGCGGCCCAGACTTCGCAACAGCTTCGTCGTGCCGCCGCGGACGCTCGCCTCTCCGACGCCGCTGCGTTGATGCTCGACGACGTCGAAAATCTGGGAGCTCCTGAGGTCCGCCGGGCTATCGAGCTACTTTGGTCGGGGCGAAGTTCAAGCGGACTGAAACTGTTGTTTACATCATCTCAGGCTCCGCCCGCTTCCCTACGGCGAAACCTTCAACTGGCGGACGCGGCGGTGAAAGAGATCACGTCCTTCTCAATCGAAGAGGTGGAGGAGCTGGTCGCCATCCACGAAGGTCATCAATCGGCATTCGGTCGATACGTATACTATGGTGCCGGCGGCGGGCATCCCCAACTTGTTCATGCGCTCATACTCGGCCTGAAGCGAAAAGGGTGGCCCAATACGGATCTGGCAACGCTTCCCGCTATTATGGGACAAGACGAGGACATCGAGGCGGAGCGTGCAGACGTTCGTCAACGGCTTTTCGCAGAGCTTCCTCAAGACGACCTGGTGCTACTTAGCCGTCTGACGCTGGTCGTCGGAGACTTCAACGGCGAACTTGCTAGAACGTTGGGCGAATTGGAGGTTCCGGTTTCGCTGCCTGGACGCGCTCTGGAGCGCCTTCTCGGGCCGTGGATCGACGTCGTCGGCAACGATCGGTACCGTCCATCTTCGCTCGTAACCAATCTCGGACCGGCTGCTCTCGGCCCCGATGCGGCCAAAGCCGCGCACTCCGCCATCGCTAGATTCAGAACCAAGGGACCAGGTCTCGAAGCATTAGAGATGGACGGCGCTCTTCTGAATGCGATGGCCGGCGAAGAGAGGGGCGCTATCGAAGCGATATTTGCGGCGGTCGTTACGACTGGGGCCGCGGAATTGCCTATGCTTGCGACCGCCCTTCCACTTTTGCAATCTTTTTCCCTGACGCGGCCGATCTTCCCAACGAGCGCGGAACTTTCCTGCAAGCTCCGCATGATGCAGGTGCTGCTCCTCGCAGCAAGCGGTTCAGCACGAGCCCCGGAAGCGTACGCGGCGTTCGACGTCGAGGCGGAATCGTTTCCCGAGGCGCGAAGATTTGTCGAAGGTCTGCTCGGCAAACTCTTGCTGATAGCAGGCTCGTTCGACTTGTTTCCGGGAATGATCGGACGATTGTCGAAAGCACGGAAGGAAGGGTTTGCGGCCGAAAAAGCCTACGACGCCCCGGAAACTCCAAGGCTAATCGACGGGCTTCAAATGATGTTCGGCTGGCAGTTTTCGACGGTAAAGAATATCGAAACGCTGGATAGGCTGCTCGACGAGCTGTCCGCGATATCAGCAGAGGAGAGGGACTTCTGGCTTTCTTCGTTCGATCATCCTGCCCTAGATCGAGCGCTCGCGCTTAAAAAGCCCTGGACGACAGTTGTCGCCGCCGGCGGGTCCGCCACGACGGAGATGGCCCAACGCTACGAGGCGCTGGCGACTAAGGCGCTATCGCTCGGCGATGACGAGATGGCCGCGGCCGCATGGGAGACCGCGGCGGTAATCTACGACGAGGATCTTAAAGATTCTGAGAGGGCCCTCGACGTCATCGAAATTGCCAAACAGCAGACAAGTGGACAGACGTGGAGACTAGACAGGGCCAAGTCCAGGATACTCTTTCATCTTAAAAGGTACGCCGAGCAGATTGAGGTCGGCGAACTCCTGATCTCTTCGCCCAGCGCAAGCAATGTCGAGATGGCTTATTTTCTTCGCGAGCTAGGTATAGGCGCGGCCGAACTCGGACGACATCCGACCGACGCATCTTTTTTCGAGCGAGCGGGAGAACAGGCGAGGGCGGCGGAGATGCCCGACATGACCCTGATGGCGATCGGACTAAGCGTAGATGAGGCGATCGCCCGATATCGAGGCGGCGAAAAAGAAAAGCCGGTCATGCTCCTCCGCGACGCGTTGTTCGCACTGGAGGACGCCCCTTCCGAAGGAAGCTTGAGAAATTTTGCTCTCAAGGTTTTCGTTCCACATACGATCTCCTGGCTGAACTCGAAGGTTCGCGGTGAGGCCGGCATAGTCGATGCTGCCGTGCCGCCTGGTATGAACAGCAATCCCAATCCAGACAGCCAGGTAGGTGATTTGCGCCGTGGTGACATAGACCTCGTGTGGCTTATCCTCGAAGGTGTCGAAAGACTATTTGGTATCGACGCTGGGATCGGATCGATGCTGACGTCGAGCAGGTGGGATGAACGGATTCCGACTGTCGTGGACGCAGCTCTGCTGGAAGGGGAGTTTGAATCGACATTGAAATCCCTTGAAACGGCATCGTTTGATGAGAAGTTGATCGACTTTGTCGCCGCGCGCGCATGGAAAATCAGTGCCGACGATGGCGGTGAGCTCGACCTTGTGAATGTTGCTCGAGGCCGCGTGCCTAGACTCGACGAGCAAGAACTCCTCGGCTGGCGGTCGGTAATCTCCAAGGTCACGCTGGTGTTCGTCACGATGCTTGTCATGCGAGATCGGCTTGAAGAGGCTGACGCGGTCCTAACCCAGGCGAACGCGCATTTGCCAATCATTGACGAGCAGGAACTCGAGGCTTTTCGTAGTGGCACCATATCGGCCTCAGAAGAGCATGCCTACTGGGGCGCCATGGGCGCCATACGTAACATGACCATGTCCGGTACGCCGATGGTGCCACTCGAATTGTATATCTCCTGTTATCGACTGGTGGAGCTCGCGCCATTCGATCCGTCTGGCACGTTGCTGGCGCTCTCTCTGCCCTGGATTGCGGAGGCCTGGAGCAAGGTCGTGGCGCAAAGAGGTTTTCAACTCGCAAATCCCAAGGCTGCAATGCGGTCTATCGACGGTTTCCTTAAGTCGAATGCCTCGGCCGGATCGAGAATTGGACGTCTGCTTCTGGATCTCTTATCCGGTGTTCGTGTCCCGCTCAGCGGCGAGATTGTCATCCAGCTCCGAGCAATGGCTGGCCAGGACTGAGGGAAGACGTAAGCATCCGGTGAAGGCCGCGGTTCAGGCCGCTTGAGCACTTAGCGTCTTGGGTTTCCAATTCCAGGGAAGCAATTGCTCCAGCCTGCTGA
>NZ_JHXQ01000017.1 GCF_000621665.1 Allorhizobium undicola ORS 992 = ATCC 700741 | reverse complement strand
CTGGCCGATCACTGTCTCGAAATTGACAAGAACTCACCTCTCTCACTCCAAAAAGTAAGAGCAGTGTCCTTGCTTCAAAACGTGAAAGGCCTTCTGTCTTCAATGTCAGGGCACAAACCCCAACTCGCAGAAACCGCCGTCCACGTTTCTCTTTCTTCTCTATTCAATTGTCAAATAACAGACACATCAACGTGTCAAAACTCATCCGAACCAATCCATCCCTGGACCAGTCATACCAACTCGCGTCAGCCGGAAAAATCAGAGACAAACAATCCCGCCGCCAGAAGCGCCGCTGCCGTCGTCTCGTAAAGCGGCTTATAAGGCCCCAATACGCCAAACGTCAACAGGGTTTTTTCAAGAGATAGCATTATTGATGCAAATCTCTGATTTAACATTGAAAACGACGTTCACCTTTCTTCTTTCCCCTGCTGTGCGAAGGGCTCGCGGGCACCGGTCAGCGTTACGATGTGATTTTCCATCGTAAAAACCTCCGTTGCGGCCTGCGTCAAATTCCTCTCCGTAATGCTATCAGGAAGAGATGGCAGACTAGCAAGATAGCGGGCATCGCCGTAGCGACGGTAGCTTAGCGAAAGACGTCGCATCCAGGAGGCTACATCCTGTCTCCGGCTCTCTTCAGCATATTCAACATCCTCCCGCAGCCTTGTAATATTGGCCGTCCGGACAGATTCAGGCATGGCGCTGAGGACTTTCAATGCTTCGCCCGCCAGTTCGGTTGCCCGTTCGGGCGCGCAGAAAAAGGATAGTGATCCGACAGCACGGTTTGTATCGGGCTCCAACTGGACGTCGAAAGCCAGGGAATAAATTCCGCCCAGTTCCAATCTCAGGCGGTTTTTAAGCGCATCTCTTGCGATGGGATTGAGCGCAGACACCAGAAACGCAGATTCGGGGCTCCAGCCATGTTCTGTGAAGAAACTGATTTCCACGTGCGCCCGGCCCGTCTGCGTAGCGGGCTTTTCAAGCCAGTCGCTTCCCCGCTTTTGCAATCTGGGCGCCGGATCGAGCGTCTTGTTGCGCTGGATGGCACCGATTACCTGACCGAATGCATCCCGCGTGATCTGGTCTGGCGCAGGGCCGACGACAAACCACTGCACGGGCGCGGAGGTCAATCCTTCCGCAGCATCTTGCAGCATCTGGTCGGTGATATGCTCAGCAATGGTGGTTTCCGGCGGCGCCGAGGACACATGATATGGATCGACTTCATCGGAGACGTTAGCCGGCTGCCTGGCCAGATTGCTCCTGAAATCAACGGCCGCCTCCTGCCTTATCATGCCAAACCGCAATTTGGCGGCGTAAATTTCCAGCATTTCTGGCAGGTTGTCAGGCGCGGTTACAATTGTTGCGCTGAGCGTGCTTTCAGAGATCGTCCAATCCCATCGCTGTTTTTGGTGAGCTTGCCAGATGTCATATTGCTCCTTCGTCCAGAAGCGGAAACCGCTCTGGTCGTAAAGCTGGATGGCAGCCTGCGAGATCACGCTGGAAAACGCGCTATTGCGGAAGCCGGGACGGGACTGCGCCAGAACATGGACTTTATTTTCGGCTGTTTCCTTTTTCAGCCAGACAACATGATCGCCATTCGACAAGCTCCACTCGACAATGGATGGATCGTCGCGCTTGACCTCCTGAGTGATGCGTCCGCTTTGGACGGGCGTTGCAAATTCCGGCCATTGCGGGGGAGTGCGGGGCGAAAGCTTTGTCACCGCGTTTTTAGGCTTCGGCAGGGGCGGCAGATTTTTCAGGGACGCCAGTCGCAATCTATATCGTTCAAACACCCTGACATCCGGGTTTTTTTGCGCCGCGTTTCCTGCAAGCTGATAAATGAGAACGCGATCATTGGCCGATAACATCTGCTTGAGGCGTTTATTCACGCTGGCGAGATCGAGTTCAGCAAGCAAGCGCTCGGTTCTTTCCGCCTTCGGCACGGGCGCCTCGACTGTCCCACCCTTTAAAACGGCATTGGTGAGCTTGTCTTCCCAATCTGCGTAAGTCCGGCTGGTTGCGACCTTGATATTGGCCCGATTTATGGCTGCCGCTTTCCTGCGTGCCGTGTCGAATGCCCTCTGCGAAATGCCTTTTCGTCGAAGGCGCTCCACCGTCAAAAGCAGAAGTCGGGCGGCACGGTCATGATCTGCGGTGCGGGCATTGAAGGCCAGTATCAAACGCCTTTCTGTCGGCTCCTGAACAACGAAACCAAGACTTGCAACGTCTGTGACGCAGGCCTTGGCAAGTTCACGGACCTCGTCGCGCAGGATCTGGCCGATAATGTATTTTTCCAGCCAGGCTTTTTGCCCCTGCTCTGTGCCAGGCTCCGGCATGGGAAGCCGCAGGGCATATGTGACCTGCGACGTGGTGCCTTTGGCCTCCTGAATGGTCCCGGCAGTCAACCCGTCATGCAGCGGCAGAACGGTATAGCTACGATCTGGCCGGACTGCTTTTGCAGCGTTACCGAACAGCACCTCTATGGAGCTTTTTACTTCTGCGACATCCACCCGCCCGGAGATAACAAGCGTCATATTCGAAGCGACGTAGTACCGATCACGGAAGGCGCGTATATCTTCTATCGTCGTTTTTTCTATGCCTTGGCGGGTGCCGATGGTTGGTCTGTCAACATAGCGCGAACCGACACGCAGCAGGGCCTTCTTTTTCCGGTTAAGCTGCTCCGCAGTACCGGACGTCAGGCGCAATTCCTCCAGAATGACATGACGCTCTTTTGCCCAATCTTCCGGCGTTAGAGACGCGCCAAAGGCAATTTCGGCCATCAGGTCGAGCGCCCCGGAGAGATCAAGTGCATCGTTTGGGCGCGTCCTGATCATGAACTGCGTCTCGGTTTCGCGCGTCACGGCATTGATTTCGACGCCGGTGCGCCAGCCAATCTTTTGAAAATAGCGGTGGAGGGTTTCGGGATGTTTCCGCGTAGACTGGAAGACCATATGTTCCATTATATGGGCGAGCCCGCTCGGCTCGGCCTCATCGACCGAGCCGGCATGAACGATGAGCCGGATGTTGAACGGATCGGCAGGTTTTCCGCTATCATAAATCAGATAGGAAAGGCCGTTCGGCAGCTGTCCTCGCTCAATGGCTGGGTCCCATCGGGTTTCGTGCGCACCGGCAACGCGACCCGGAAAACATAGCAGCAAGCACAAAAGCAGGAGGAAGCCGGCCGAACCCATCCCGGTCCGACCCCGCGCTGACAAACTCGACATCAAAACGTCGCCCTCGCCCCAACCCAGACGGTGCGTCCAACGATCCATGGATTATCATCACTGGAGGCTGCATTGCCAATTTCATTAAAGACGTTATCAACCTTGAAGGTCAACGAAAGCCCGGCCACGTCATTTTCGACCACCTTGTAACTTGCGGCCAAATCGACTGTCAGCGTCGGATCGAAATCGAAATCCTCGTAAACTTCATGGCTGATACCGTTCACCACGACCGACGTTTCCGTATCTCTGGCCCCCGTATAGCCAAAGTTGTAGTTCGCAGCCACCGACAGTTCCAGCGCGCCGTCCATCCACACGCTGGACAATCCGCTTTGCAGCCGCAGCGGTATGTCCATGTTGCCCGTCACGACATTGAAACCGGCCTTGGTATAGGACTTGTTCCGGTACCAGATGTAATCCTCTTCCAGGCTATCGTCGAAATAGCTGTCGTTTGAAACCTCGCGTTGCGCCCAGGTCACGGAAGCGTTGAAAAACAACTGCTCCATCTTCGGTATGCGAGCGGTATCAAGCTCCTTTGAATATTCTGCGGAAATTGACTGATAGGCTCCGCTTCCGCCATTTGTCAGCACGTTCTTGTCGCCACTGGTTTGCGTGGCGTATTGATCCTTTGCCCGGCGGTCGAGGAAGCGCAGGCGCCAATCTCCGCCGAAAAGTGGCTCCTTGCCATTGATGGCGAGCGACAACTCATCCGTATAGGGCGTTTTGAGACCCGCGGCCTCATTGGTGTAAGTGCTGCGGCTTCTTGCGGTCCATATGTCGGAAACGACGCCGGAGCTGGCTGTTCGTGTATAGGTCTGCGCCTTGGGTTGTTCGGCCCGAATGGCGTAAGCGAGACTTTGGCCGTCATAATAGCGGTTTGCGCCGAAGGTAAAGGCGAGATCCTCGTATGGTTTCAGCGTCGCCACGAAGCGGGGCGCTATATCGAGATTGTTCATGTAATCGTCCCAGGTGGCGCGAGCGCCAGCCCTGACGGTCAGCCATTTCCAGCTCTGCTCCACTTCGCCATAGCTCGCCAGCTGATTGAGCTGGGCAGAAACATCAAAGGCTCGATAGATCGCCTTGGTGCTGGCATATTGCTCGCTGCTACATGCCTCGGAGGTATTGCAGGTGAAGCCGGAGACGCCCGCCTGCGCTTTGGTCGTGTAGGTGGTGTAATAGGTGAAGTCCTCCGGCCGACGGCGATAGGCATCGGTGAACTTGTACTCACTGCCAAGACGAATGGAGCCTGCCGCGAGGTCGGCGCACAGTTCCTCGTTCCAGCCAAAAGTCTGCTGGCCCTGTTCGAGATTGCCGATACCGCCATCGTAGCAATATTGCGTTCCTGTCGTAATGCTGGGGTCGGTCCGGCACCAGTCCAGCTCGCTCGATTCGAAAGTCCGTCTGCCACCGGAATAGCTGGCCTGTTTGAAAACATTGGCGACATTGCTGTTGGAATGATTGAAGTGGTCAGAGGTGCCATAGCTCACTCTGGACTCCAGCTTGACATTTTCGAGCGCCAGCCCGCCAAGGCTGACATTTCCGAAATCATATTGATGTTCGAGCTTCGTCGTAGAACTGTCACTGCCCATATTGATGCGCAGATTGCGCCACATGGCAGATTCCCAATATTGGTCGTAGCTGTTGTAGATACCGTCGAGGGTAAAATCGCCATAATCGGTTTCGGCCTTGATCTGTCCGCGATAGAATTGCTTGAGAGCATCCTGCTCGACGCTGTCCTCTTCCAGATAACGGTAGGCTTTTTGCTTTTCCGTCACGGCGGTTTGACGGCTATACTGTCCGAGAACTGAAATATTATCAGCAAGCGGTCCGGTGACGGTCACGCCAAGCCTGCGCTTCAGATATTCGGGCGCATCGTAACCATTGGGATTTTCGCCGTCCTCGGTGCCGAGCGTATAGCCTGTCCAGCGACTGCTGGAAAAATCCAGCGAGGCGCTGGCGTGCCATCGGTCCCTTTTGGCCTGATTGAGCTGGTAGGAAACAACACCGCCCTGAAAATTTCCGTATTTTGCGGAGGCATTACTATCGATGACTGTTGCCTTTTCCAGGAATTCGGAAGGAATGTAGACCGTCTGGGAGTGCAAGCCATAGATGCGATAGAGGTTGGGCGGGCTCTGACTGTCGTCATCGGGCAATTCTTCGCTTCCCTCGCTTTCCTGCGAGCCGGTCACGTCATTGATCTCCATGCCTTCGACAATCACGTTGTTCTCATAAACGCGAGCGCCGGAAATCGAAACTTCCCGTGGTTTGAGATCGATAACGCTCTGGTTCGTCGCACCGGCATTGTCGTCTATATCATTCTGATACTGGACATTGGGAAGGTTTTTCAGCACGCCATTGGCATCATTGCCGTCTGTACGGGCGGCAAGCTGACCGCCGGAAAGGCTGGTGGTGCCGCTATCGCCTGGATCGCCACTGCCAAGTTCGACAGCACCGGAAGGACCGCTCACCTGAATTGTTGGCAACACCGTGGTACCATCCGCCTGGCCGCCCGAACTTTCGGCAACGAGCGTTGCCATGTCCGCGCCATTCATGCGTATGGAGATACCGCTTCCCGCCAATATGCGTTGCAAGGCCACCTGCGGCGTCAAGTCACCCTGGACGCCATTCGAGCGCTTGTTATCCAGCAGACCGGAGGAGAACGCCACCTGCCAGCCTGTTGCACTGATGAAAGCATTGACCGCTCCTGCCAGATTTTGTGGCGGAATGGAAAAACTTACAGTCTGGTTCGCCCTTATGCTGGCGGCTGCGGTTTCACCACGGCCCGGATGCGCCTGAAGGAATATAATCGCCGTCGATGCGAGAAATATACCGATGCGCTTGTTGATGTTCAGCCCTTTACGCCCACACATTAACATGTCCCCGATGCTCCGGCGTCGATCGCGCCGGAAATGCTGCCTCACTCAGGACATCAGCACCTTTCGAATAAAGCGCCGCTGTCCGCCAGAGGACACCTGCCACCCAGCAGGCTCCGTCACGGACATTGACGATCGGGTTCGGTCAATCTCACAAAAAAGTTGAGTTTTTAGCGAATGATTAAAAAATTGCCCGGAAGATGCGTTACCGTCCCCCCCGCCGCCGCGACGACCCCGGCGATGGCAGCGGCAGCATTATCCGTGCGGAAATTGCCGCTCACCGCATGATCGAGAATTTCCCGGTTGCTCACAAAGACGCTGCCGTCGAAATAGGGCGTAATGGCATGAAGCGCCTCCCGCAATGGCCGACTTTTCAAGACGATGCGCCCGCTTACCCAGGCAAGCGCCTCAGCCTCATCGAACCGGCCCACCGGGGAAAGGGCCTCGGGACTTGCCGTCAACATCTCGCCGGGCTGAAGCAGCACGACAGCCCCGTCGCCCGGACTGTGCCTGGCCTCAATCAATCCCCGTTGCAAAAGAATTTTATCCTGGTCCTCCGTAACCGCCACCGCAAACGCCGTTCCCTTTACAGTAACTTCACTATACCTGCCCCGAACCCGAAAGGGGTGGGCCGGATCATGTTTGACGTCCAGCCAGATACCTCCCTGAAGCACACGGAGACTGCGCCGTCCGTCGGCAAAATCCATCGCCACCGCCGAATTCGTGTCGAGTTGCAACCTTGAGCCGTCCGGCAGGGTTATGGCTTCCGTTTTACCAATATTGCTGCGGAAATCCGCCTGCCAGCGAAGGGTGAGCGTGGAAACCAAAGCGGGAGCGGTGATGAAAATCAGAAGCGCCACGGCCAGCGCCGACAAAACGGCAACAGGCGATAACAGACGGCTCTGACGCATTATGCCAGTTGCGAAACGGGGCAGAGAGGCCACAGGCAGCATGGCTGCATTCCAGCCCAGGCTCAGTCTTCGCGGCTCGTGGCCGGTGGCAGCCGTATTTGCCTCGTCGAGTTGACGGCTTGCCGCAACGATAACGTCATCATTCCACACGCTGGTAACGGCTTGCCATGCAGCTTCGTGACGCTCGTCCTGACGCAGCCAGGACAAAAACCTCGCGTTAAGGCCGGAATCATTGCCCCCTTCAGCCTGCAATCGAACAAACCATTCCAGAGCGCGGTCCATGCACGGGTCCGGGTGCTCATAGGACAAATCGGATGGGTCATGACCGGAGCGCATCATTTACCTGCACCCGTTTGTTCAGCCGGAGCAGTGCACCCATCCGCAAGCGGCGGCGCGTTTCGTGGCAATGGACAGTGAGGCCCGGCCGAAGCAACCGTTCCGCTCAGGGATTGGGTGGCCCTGAAGCTGTGGAGCCAGCCTGCATTCATCGTTCAAGCCTCCTGCGCAGTTCGACCAAATAACCCATGGTCATCTTGATGTCGTTGAAAACCGTATTCGGCGACATGCCCAGATGCTCGGCAATTCTGGGATAGGACCAACCCTCCAGACGGCTGAGAACCCAGATTTCCCTTGCGCGTGGCGGCAGCTTTTCCAGTGCCTCGCGCACCGCCCGCAGATCGTCCCGGTGGATGGCGCGCTCCTCGACGGAAGGCTGGCTATCGGCGGCATTCAACGCCACCTCCGGCAAAACGCCCGGCTTCTCCAATGCGGACCGCAGCTTGTGCCGGCGCAAATGATCGAGAGCCAGATTGCGCGCCGTGCGCCATAAAAAGGGCTCCAGCCGCTCCGGAGTGTTGCTTTCCAGCGCCTTGCGCGCGCGAAGATAGGCTTCCTGCGTCAGTTCCTCGGCAATGGAGGCATCCTGGACGATACGCCGCATAAGCCGGTTCAAGCCCTTCTGGTTTTCCAGAAACACCAGATCGAGCTGGCGAGCGCTATTATCCATAAAACATTCAGGCCTTGGCGCGCATTGCGGCACAAAAGATGATAATTGATTTCATGTTTTCAATAACAGCGCCATCAAGGGAAAGCAAGAAACCACGGGGAGCGGAAACGCGGTTCCTTTCCCGCGCATCGGCGGACGAGCAAGACGCATCAGCCCATCTTCGCAGAAGCCCAGACATTCGACCGGAAAAGACTCGCGAGACCGCCCCATCACAACCTAACCGGGCGCACAATTTGAAAGACTGATAGCTCAAATTGAGAACGCCTCGTCCGCATTGAAAATGACAGCCGATATTTTCAAATTTTTATGTAGGACAATAATATTATTTCTGATAAAATATTTAACATAAAACAAATATTTTACAATACATCACCCTCACCACAACCAAAACGATATTGAAAGTGGCAGAAAATACACGAATTTTGGCAGTAAAAATATTTGTTTTATTCTATTTTTTTCACGATCGCCGCCTTAGGGAGATAAAAGTGTACTTAAATTCTTTGCATAAAAAAAACGATGTCTTTACCAGATATGCGCCCGGATCATGGCAACACATCATTTTCTCGGAATTCACCACCAGCATGGAAAGCGCGACCCGCCCCTTTCCGTGCATATTCGGCGTTCAAGGCTACAAGGCCGACCAGCTTCGCTATGTCTTTCAAGACGAGATCGTGGTTTCCGATCTTGCAAAGGCGCTTGCGGAGTTTATCAAATCCGCGCGCGATTTCGGCCCGAACACGTCGCTCGTCGTCTTCACACGGCCTCAGTCCATCGATAGTCTGGAGGCGTATGAAAACCAGTTCTGGCATATTCTGAAACAATTACGCGCGCATGACACGCAGCCCTGGCCGGCCGGCATTCCGGATGAAATAGACTCCACCCATTGGGAATTCTGCTTTGCCGGCGAGCCCGTTTTCGTTGTCTGCAATACCCCCGCGCATCTCTTGCGCCAAAGCCGCCGCGCAAGCTCCTTTATGCTGACATTCCAGCCACGTTGGGTTTTCGAAAAGATTCTCGGCACGGAACGCGCCGCTCAAAAGGCATTTTCTTCCGTCCGCGACCGTCTGGCCAGCTATGATTTCATCCCCTTGTCACCGGCACTGGGCCGTTATGGCGATCCCGGCGTTCTGGAACATCAGCAATATTTTCTCGACGAGGAAAACCGTCCGGGACGCTGCCCTTTCCACAGCTTGCAGGACAAGGCCGAACCGCCGCAGATCGAAAAAACCTGCGCGCGCGGACTGCAACCCGAAAATGCCTGAAACCAGACAAGCAAAACGCTGATGATGGCAAAAGTCCGCATCCGCTGAGTACGGGCAGGTATTGCTCCAACGCATTGTTTTTACGCATCCACGGGCACAAAGCCGAACACATTTTTGCTGGAACACATCAACAGGAATTCACGAGGAAACGATAATGACAGAAATTTTGAGACAGGTTTCGGCGCGGTTCGAAAGGATCGAGGACATCATCGGCATTCTCCCCGATCAGGGCTGCATCGAGGTTCAGCGCGACGGCCCTGGAAAACTTCACGACTGGCATCGGCATCCCAATGAGGAGACCCTGATTGTTCTTGAAGGCGAGATTACATTTTCCCTGGAATCAGGCGATAACCTGTGCAAACCGGGAGATGTCTTACGCCTTTCGGGAAACGAGCTGCATAAATCGACGGCAGGCCCGCAAGGGGCGATTTATCTCATCGCATTCCGGGATCTGGCGATCTGCTGAAGCAGCGATCTTCTTTTCCCGCTAAAGCGGTTCATTGTTTCACGGAAACATTGAACCGCTCTAACTATTTGTTTTTACGCATTTTCAGACGGAAAACCGGCTTCCACTTTTCCTGAAAATGCTCTAGTTTTTTTGGATAGAGCTGAAATTTTCGCGAAACTCCGACGGCGTCGCACCGAAATGCCTTACGAAGGTGCGGCGCATTCGTTCCTCATCCTTAAAGCCGCATTTTTCGGCAATGCGCTTGATGCTGAGCTGAGGATAGTCCAGCAGCATTCGTTGCGCGGTATCCACGCGCAGATTTTCAATGGCCTTTCGAGGCGTCGTTCCAGTCGCTTCGACATAAAAACGGGCGAAACTGCGCGTTGACATGCCGAGACGTTCAGCCAGCATCTCCACGGACAGCGACTTGTGCATATTATCGGTTATCCAGGCGTGGAGGTCCGAAAGCCGCCCGTCGGGAATTCCCGCCTGCACCTCCAGCACTTTGCTATATTGCGATTGTCCGCCCGTCCGCTTCAGGAAAACGACGAGGCCCCGCGCGACATCGGCCGCCAGCGAATGGCCAAAATCCCGTTCCACGATGGCCAGCGCAAGGTCTATTCCCGCCGTGACTCCTGCGGATGTCCAGATACGCCCATCGCGAATGAAAATCGAATCCGCCCGCACCTGACTTTCCGGAAAATCCGACTGTAGCCGCTTGCAATATTTCCAGTGCGTGACGGCCTGCCGGCCCGACAGAAGCCCTGCATGTCCCAAGAGAAAAGCACCGATGCAAATCGAGGCTATTTCCACCTCGTCAGGCTGGCTCCGCAGATAAGCGGTCACGGAAGCCTGCGTCTGCGTATCCCAGACGCCTGGACCACCCGGCACAAACACCATGCTTCGATTGCCCGTGGACAATTCCTGCCATGACTGGGTTTCCAAAGCCACGCCGACATCGCTGGTGATGCGGCCATTGCCATCGGATACAAGCTTTATGACATAGGGCGCGCTTTTGCCCGACTTGCGCCGAAGCACGTTTGCCGCCTGAAAAACCTGCATTGGCCCGGCAACATCGAGAAATGTCACGTTATCATAGGCAACGAACAGCAGGCTCAATGGCTTGTCTGTTTTCGTGTCCAAATTGGCCGGAAATGCGGGCATCGCCTTAGCTCTCTCTACGCTAGAATTCGATGGTAGAAATAACGCCCTTTAACGCCCAAAAGATAGATGGAATTGCCCATGACCGTGCAAACGGCATCTCGTTCCCCAGACAGAAGCCATTCTGACGGCCCGCTGAAAATCGGCGTGGTGGATCCATCTTCGGGCGGCTACTTCATCGCCCGGCGCATTCTGGAGCGCGGCTTTGAATGTGTGGCAATCTCCTCTTCCGGCGTGACATCTTCAGACTTGAACTTTACGGCCGCTCTTCATGCGGGCGACACCGGCTTTGAGACGGATGTTCTGCGGCATGATTTTCACGCCCTCATTCCCGGCGCGGAAAGCGGGGTCAGACTGTGCGAGTCCCTGGCAAAAAATCTGGGCCTAAAGGGAAACGATCCCACCACGACCGAGCAGCGCCGCAGCAAAACCGTCATGGCGCAGGCGGTGCGGGCCGCAGGCATTGCGTTGTGCCGGCAGGCCCGGTGCAATACCATCGCAGACTGCCTCGCCTGGGCCGATTCCATAGGGTTTCCGATCGTTATCAAGCCGGAAGCGAGCTCCGGCAGCGACCTCGTGAAGGTTTGCCAAACGCAGGACGAACTTCTTGCACACGCCGCGCTCATTCTATCAGGCCGCGACAAATACGGACAAAACACCCAGGGCGTGCTGCTTCAGGAATTCATGGTGGGAGATGAATATACGGTTGACGGCGTCGTCACCGACGGAAAACTGACGATATTTGCGGTGGGCCGGTATCGCAAGATCAATCGCGACGGGTCGATGATCTATGACAAGATCGACTTCTTCCCGCCGAACCACCCTTCGCTGGATCCTCGCCTTATGACCTATTGCGAAGCCGTTACCCACGCCGTCGGCGCAAGGGTCGGCCCCGTCCATATCGAAGTCATGCTGACCGAGGACGGCCCCCTTCTTGTCGAGATTGCCGCACGGGCGCATGGCGGCATCGGCACGTCGGTTATCGATGCCAATTTCAGACCGTCTTTCATCGATGCCATCATCGACGCCTACCTTCCCGGCGAAACCTCCGCATTGTCAGCCGCCATCGAGCAGAAAAAGGCGGCCTCGATCGCATTCCTCATTTCCGACCGGCCAGGCACGCTCAAGTCCATGCCGGGCGCCAGTTTCCTTGCCAGCCTGCCGTCCTTCGTGCGGATGAAGCAGTTTGTTCAGCCGGGCGAAGACATCGCCCGCACCATCGATCTGGCAACCTGCCCCGCCCTGTTGGAACTGGCTCACCCCGATCCAGCCGTGATTGAAGCCGACATTCTGCGCATCCGCGCAACGGAACAGGCCGGCAAGATGCTGGAGGTGGAATAATGCCGAAATTCTCGAAGCTTACTTTGGCGCTCTTTGTTGCCCTACTGTCGCTGACAATGGTTGGCGAGGGCATGATTACCGTCACCTTGCTCTGGACCAGTGCCAGCATTGGTCAGTCGCCGCTTTTCATCGGAACGGTCCTGTTCGTGATGAATCTGGTGCCGTTCGTCGCGCAACTCTTCTTCAAACCGATGCGACGCGCCATTGCGGACCGTCCGGTTGCCATGATCGTGCTGCCGCGAATGTGTGGTGTGCTCATCACCCTGTTTGCCGGTTTTACCTTCAGCGACACCGGCCTGCTGTCATTGATCGTCGTCGCATCCTGCCTCACATTCATAACCTTCATCAGCCAGCAATGCATTGAAACATTGATGGGACAGTTGACCGTATCGGGCGCGCTCGATGCCCAGACATCGGCGAGACTTTCGCAAACGGCCCTGCAAACAGGTGTTTTCATCGGAAACGCCACCGCTGGCCTGCTCATCGCCCATTTCGGCACGGCATATGTCTTTTTCGGGATCGCCGCCAGCTTTGCAAGCAGTGTGCTTTTGCTCTTCGTGGCCCCGGCCTTCCACATCGAGAATACGCCTGCCCCCGTCGCCCAGACGGCGCAGCGGACATCCATCACGGCAACTGCGGATATTGGACTTTGGTTCTTGCTGATCGGCATGGGCATCCTTGCTGTGCAATTAAGCGGCTTCAATTTCTTCGTGCCGCTGATTTATGAGGGACGTGCGGGCGAATCCGCCGCCGTTTATGGAACGGTCAGCGCTGCTGCCGGGGTCGGCGCCCTTTTCGCAACCTTTATCCGTTCCGGCAATAAAACCAGCCTTGGCTATATCGCCTGTATCGCGGTTGTGGCCGGTGATGTCATCGTCACACAGGATCTGCCCTTCCTTTATGTTGTCATCGCCGCCTTCTGCATTGGCTTTGGTTTCAACATGTCTCGTATCCGCCTGCGGCAGGCAATTTTCGAGCGCCTGTCAAGCAAGGAAGAGTCGGCCGCATGGGGTGGGAGAGTCACATTGGTTTTCCGCTCCGTCACAGCTGGCGCACCATTGGCATTTGGATTGCTGATCACGAATACCGCAACATTCCTCGACAATAGCATAGCGTTCGCAGCTATTGGCATATTGGCAATGGGGATTGGCGTACCGGTGACATTGCTGATGTCAAATCAAAAGAAGCGATCGCCAATACACGCCCACTGACTCTATCTGCGTCTTTATTTTTTTCGAAATCGAAATAATGAAACATCTTTGACATAAATATCGACTATCATCTGATATAAATCTTCATAACCTAATTATTTCATTATAAATTTTCACACTTTTTTCGTAATTAGATTATTATTTAGCAAATTTATATATTTGTTTTTGGACTAGTATTTCAATTAAACTATTGCGAATACCAATTATTGAATTCTAAAATTTCAGATTCTATTGTGTTACTCGAAATCCGTGGAATTTCAGGATGCGCAAGGCCCCCCTTTGCGCCCTGCATAGGCAGGGCGCGTTCAGGGTGTGGGCATTCGGCATTGGGCGTTGCGAAAACAGTAATGTTCGGGAACCGGAGCGTGTCTGGTAACACAACCCTGGGCAAGCACGGGACATTACCGTTTGCAGCCTGTTCAAAGGCGAATGTCCACTCCGCCTAAACGATCACGCCACGAACGGGCGCGACATTTTCAGAACCCGGAAATACCGATGCGACAAGTCTCTCAGGCGAGGCGCCGAGAAGATCCACGGAAATGCCCTTGATGATGCCGCGAATATCGGTGGTTGGCGCCAAATCGCGCGCCTCGTAGAGCTGTTTTTCCTTCAATCCCGGCCAGTCGGCAATGACCCGCCCGCCTTTGATTGCGCCACCGGCGAGAAAGGCAGTGGTGGCGGTGCCGTGATCGGTTCCTTCCGTGCCATTTGTGCGGGCCGTTCTGCCGAATTCGGTTACGACCAATATGGCGGTATCCTTCCAAACGGGCCCCATTTCCTGTTCGAAAGCCGCCAGACTGCGGTCTAGGCCCTGAAGCAGTTTTGCAAGGCGCGCCGTCTCCTGGGCGTGCGTATCCCAGCCTTCGAAAGCAAGGGCTGCGATACGCGGTCCTTCCGGGTGGCTTAGCAGGCGCGCCGCGCCGCGCGCCATTTGCTCCATGCCATCGGGATCGCCCGGACCGCCCTTGGAGCGCATACCGAGGCCAGAGGCAATCTTCCCCGTGGCCACACCCTCGGCAAGCAGCGCCGCCAGCACTGGGTCCCGCTCGCCGTAAAGGTCGGCAAGGCGGGGCGCAAGATCGGCATCCGCTGGCCGTAAAACAGCGGGAGACCAGCCGAGAAGCGGCGCCTTGCCGCGAATGACGAGCGGCGCGGTCGCTCCAACCGAAAGCCCGCCAACGCCCCCTTTTCCAAGTCCGGGATTGAGCGCCTCACCGCGGGGAATAACCTCCATCAGCCGGTTCAACCAGCCGGTTTCGACATGCCCAGGCGCGGGAAAGCCCGATTCCAGCACATCCTGTCCATCGAAATGCGATCTGTCGCGATAACTCGTGGCACTGGCATGAACCACAGCTGCCTGTCCGGATTGAAACAAGCGCTGAAAATTTCCCAGCGCCGGGTGCAGGCCGAAATAGCCATCGAGCGGCAGGGCGGCATTTTCGCCCTGGAAGCTCATGGCCATATCGCCGCGCAAGCCTGAATAATCAGGATCACCAATGGGTGGCACGGCCGTCAGGCCATCCAGCGCCCCACGCAGGATGATCGTGATGAAGCGGGGATCGCGCGCCTGTGCCGCCTTGACGAAGCGGGGCGCAAAAGCCCAGGCAAACAAGGCGCCGGAGGCCCCCAGCACAGAACGGCGGGTCGGATTCAGATGTTCACACAGCATGATCAACGCCTTTGAAATTCGGGAGAGAGAAAGGCAATAGCAAGGCCTTGGGGCTTGGTTTCCGCACGCGCTACAGCCTGAAGGGTCTGTGCGGATGCAAGCGGCCCCAACCGGTCGGCCACGAATTGCCGCGGATCGACATTGCCAAGAATTTGATGCGCAAAAAGACTTGCCACATCCATGCGTGTCGCCAGGCCCTCGGATGAGGCCCATGCATCACTGACATCGGCAAAGCCATTTGGTCCGGAAGGGTTCCAGAAGGGCTGGCCAAGCGCCTTGAGCGCGGAAAGCACCTGTTCGGGTTTTGGGCGCAAATCTGCCGTACGCAGAAGCGCCGCCAGATAGTCCAGCGGTTGCCTCAGCTTGGTGAGCTGCGGCTGCCAGGCAAGATCGGACTCGATCATGGCACGGTAGACGGCGGAGAGGTTCCCATCATTCTTCAGGTAAGCGTCGGCCATCGACTTCACCATCTGCGGCGGAGGCTGATCGGCGACGAAATATCGCGCCAGCTTGAACGCAAGGTGATGCGCCGTGGCCGGGTGCGCCGCCAGTGCCATAAGTGCCGTCCGGCCCTGCCCGAAGCCACCATCGGGATAGGTTTTCCCAAGCAGTACTTTCGAACCGGGTTCATGTGCGCCGGCATTGAACTGGAAAGCGCCGGTATTTTGCGGATCGTCCCGGCTCCGGTTAAAACTCCAGCCGGTAATCATGGAGGCAAGCGACGTCACATCCCCTTGGGTATAACCGCCATCCACGCCCAGCGTATGCAGTTCCATGATTTCGCGGGCGAGATTTTCGTTCAAACCGCGTCCCTTTTTTTTGCCCTGCGGCGAATTCGGCCCGATCGACTGCTGATTATCAAGAAACAACAGCATGGCCGGGTGGGTTTCGACCGCCAGCAGCATGTCGGAAAAGCGACCGAACACATGCGGGCGGATCACCTCTCTTTCGAAAGCGCCCGCCAATACGTGAACTTCTCCACTTTTCGTCACCGCCACCGAAAAATGGTTCGTCCAGAACATGGCAAGGCGCTCGCCAAAGCCGATCAACGGTTCGTGGATCGTGCCGGAGAAACGGGCCCCGACCTCCTCCAACAGAATCTGCTGCGGAAAGTAAGGCCGCTTCTCGGCCGGATCGGGCCGCATCATTGGCGCCATTGCAGGGGCAGTACCGGCACCGCCCTCTCCGGCCATGGACATGGCAGCGGTCTTTTGTTGCTCCCGTTCGGCCTTCACCTCAGCCTGATAGGCAAAAAATCCATTCAAAAGCAGGCCGGTAGACTGAAGGTTCTGCCCCTGCGGCACCGGCATGGCCTGGTCACGGATTTCTTGCGCCAGAAGATCACGCGCGCCGGAACCGAGTGCCGTTACGCCTCCCTCCTTTGCCCCAAGGCCAAAACGCCATAATGCAAGGGCGGCATCCATTTCGTTGCTATTGCTCATGGTCCGGCGAAACTCCTCTGCGATTGAAAGTTCAACGCTGGAAAAATCCGGATCCGTCGGCGCGGAAATGTGATTATTTCGCGGCAACGGGCCGGGGCGCCTCCCGCGCGATGAGGCCCTGGGCCAGACGTCTGCGCTGTTCGAGTGTCAGACCTGTAGCAAACTCGAGAGCCTTGCGCTCAAGGGCGGCCCGAACTGCCACTTCAGCCGTTCTTGCCCTTTCAAGGGCCGCAGCCAGAGCAGCCGGATCAAGCTGTGCCTGACCGAGAAGAGCCGCAGCCTCCGTTCTGGCCTGACGGCCCTCAAGGCTGGTTGGGCGCATCGCCTTGCCCTCCTCGGCAAGGGCTGCCTGCAATGCCTTTCTTTCGGCGGCAGGCAGATCCTCCCCCGCAAGAGGCAGGCGGGGCGATGCGGCAGGCGGATCCTGACGGACATAGACGAAACCGGCACCGGCCAGTCCGCAGATCAGAAAGGTATTGAAAAACAGCAGCCCCAACACGAGACGCCGGAACCCGTAATCCGTCATGGTTTCATCTCACTCATCAGTTTGAACCAGACCGAAGGCCGTGGCCCCATTGTCCGCGTAAATTGTCGCCGAAGGCGTGATGACGGCCACTGTAAACGCACCGCAAATGCCGCCCGCCATACCAACGGCCAGCAGCCCCACGCCCCACCACCAGCGGCGATGGCGCCGATTGCGGGCAAGCTCCGTCTGGCCCTCATCCAGAATGCGTCCGACAAGCGCAGCGGATGGCTGGACAGGCGCAATACCATCCAGCAACAGATCCAGCGCCGCGGCACGCCCCGTCAAGGCGCTGACGTCATGGGTTTGCGCAAAAAGGGATGCGGCCTCCCGCTCAGCCACCGGCCAGCATTGCCGCCGGGACCCATAAGCATCGAGCAATTGCCGGAAACGTTGCTCGTCCATTGGTCCGTTCATCCGGTTTTTCCTCCATGCAGGCTTTCACCCTGCTCGTTCAGCAGCAAGTCATGCAGCGCCCGGCGCCCACGCGCCAAAAGGCTTTCAAGGGCATCGACAGTGGTTTCCATAATCTCGGCCGCTTCCCGATTCGACAGGCCCTGGTAGTAAACCAGCGTTATGGCAAGGCGTTGACGCGGCGCAATCCGCCCCAGCGCCAGCTCAAGCCGCAGGGTCTCGCCTTCGGCGCCGTCGGCATCGGGCAATGGCGCCGGATCAACCAGTTCCGGCACATCGTCCGTTGGGCTTTCCTTGCGTCTGCGCAAGCGGTCATAACAGAGATTGACGGCAACACGGTGGATCCAGCTATCGAAGCGCGCCCTGCCCGGTTGCCAATGCTGCGCCTGACGCCATATCCGCAAAAACGTTTCCTGGGCAACATCTTCCGCTTCGGCGGCATCTCCCAGCATGGCACGGGCCAGTGTCAGGATCCGGGGCAATTTTCGCTCCACCATGCGGCGCAGCGCAACGGGATCACCCTCGGCAACCCCTTTCAAAAGCGGTGCATCCGGATCATCCATCACATTGCCGCCATCTGCCGCCAGTCCCCATTCACCACTGCTCATGGGAATGATGACGCGGCTAGAGACAAATTCCGTCGGTCAGGAAAAATTTTTCCATCCGGCACGCCGGACCATGACAAGCTTCAAAGACGGCCTGAAATCACATCAAGGGCGGCTTCCATCACCATGACCTTGCGTTCTGCTTGCAAAAGCGCCTCGCGGGCTGCCGCTTGCTGCTGGCGAGCAAGTTCAACGCGGATTTCCAGAACGGGACGCTCGGCAAGAACGGATTGTTCCGCAGCGTGCAATTGCTGTTGCTGCATGGCGACATTTTGGATCGACTGGCCCGATATGGTGCCGCGTGCCGACAGGAGAGTGCTTGTTGCAAACCTGTCGCTGGCCGCGGCCGCAGCCCGGCGCTCTGCCTCATTGCGTTGCAGCGCGTGCTCGGCAAGAAGAACGGCCTGACCTGCCACCGCACAGGCTCGCTGGCGATTTTCCGCCCGCATTTTCCGGATCTTCAGCAATGCCTGCAATTGGCGGGAATCGCTTTCCATCGGGTCAGCCCTGCATTCCCGGCTTTACAACCTGGGTCCGGCCGCTGCGAATAATCTGGATTTGCTGGTCATGGGGCCTTTCCAGCAAATCCGTAATTGCCCTGACCACAATATCCGGGCCACGCAGAACGATCATGCCGCTTTCCTGATCCTGTTTGATGGCTCCTTCCGGAAGAAGCGGGAAAAGTTCACCCACGACACTGCGGGTGCGGCTCCATCCTTCCTGGCGATTATCCACGATGCGGGTCGCGACGTTTTCGTTGGCCGCAATAATAACCTTCGCGCCATCAAAGGCGACATACAATCCCTGATCATGGCCAAGGGCGGAAAAGGCCTCGACGCCCCGCGCCTCCACCGACCAGTTTTCCACCATCCCGTTCAACGTGCCGACAACCATCACCGGCAGGCCACTCATATAAGAGAGCGTATCCACGACATCGCGCGTGGGAAGCGACATGACATTCAGCTTCACCGGACGGCCGCTCGTGGCAAGCGACACCTCTTGTGCGAGAACCGGGCCCGACGCGATGAGACAGGCGAGAACGGCAAACTTGGACAAAGCGCGGCGCATAAACGGCTCCATGAATGGGAAATACCCCTGACGGTGATTCAAGTGGGGAAGGCACCCACTCTTCTCGCTCCAATCCCTTACACGCCCGCACGGTTGAAAGGAAGAAAATGGTCAACAAATGGTAAACGGTAGTGTCATTTTTATTAGCGCATTCTTATTTTAACAACATCCATTGTTATACATTAAAAACATTTTGCGAATTCCTGGTCCAAAAAACGCATTTACCATTTTTTAACTAGATGATTGAAATGAAAACGATGTTTAGCTAGTCTTCTACTTGCTCAAGCCGAAAGGAGCTACGCAAATGGCAACTACATCGTCAACCTCAACCGGCTCGACCTCCACGTTGGACGCAGGTGTTTCTTCTGCAATTTCGCAGTTCAAGGCTGCCCAGAACGAAGCAACCGCGCAAAGCTTGCAGGTCGCAACCGAAATGACCAAGATCAACGGCGTTGCCAACGCCATCAAGAAGATCAGCCCAGGCTGATCTGAGAATTGGGTGGGATTGTCGCGCAATCCCACCCATTTTCGTTTTCCGGCATCAGCGTTTCGCTGCATCCATCAGAGAGTTTCAAGCTCATGCGTTCACCCTCGCTGCGCGCCATCACGGGCAAATTGCGCCGTTCGGAACGTCCGATCGGCGTCATGCCCCGGCAATCAGGCGTTACCCGGCCGGAATTGACCATTGTCCGTCAGGGGCGCTCTTCGCGTTTTCATCTGGATGCCGGCCGGTTGACCGTTGGCGGCAGCGCCGACTGCGACGCAGTGATTATCGGGGCAGAGCCGCGCCCTGCCTTCACTGTCGAGCGCGATCAGCACGGCCAGGGTTTCCAAATGGAGGCGCTGCGCGAGGGCTGCATTCTCGACGGGAAGACGCTCACCCCCCATGACCTCGTCGCGTGGAAAAGCGGCGTGCTCTGCTTCGATGACATTGAGTGCCGATTGAGCGGCCTTGCCGATAGCCAGGACTTGGCGCGCACACCCGACCGGCGGAAATGGCTGGCAGGCGGCCTGTTTCTCGTTGCCGCCATCCTGCTCGCCGTCGGCGCGCTGCCGGATGGCAACAAGCCTGCCCACCCTGCGATCATGGCGATGACCCCGCTCAGGGAATCCATACCGGCAAGCGCCATTGCATCGGAGCTGCGCCAGACGATACGTATGGCCCGCCTCCCGGACGGTCTGACAGTGGAGGAGACGGCACAAGAGATCCGGGTCAGCCAGCCGCAGGGCGCACTTCGCCTTCAGGACAAGACAAAGCTTGCCGATATTATCAAAAGTCTGTCGCGCCGCAGCCCCCTGCCCATTATCGACAAGACAACCATGACATCCGACCTCTCGGGCTTCATTGCCGCCGCTGCCCTGCAACCGCAACGCTTTGTGATTGGCACGGATGGCAAGCGCTATCGCGAGGGTGATTTGCTGCCGGGCGGCTGGCGGCTGGATTCCATTGAAGGAAATGGCGTGAGCGTTTCGCGCGACGGCACGAGCGAGCGCGTCCAGACCCAGCGCCCCATGCAGCAGGCAAGCCTGAGCATGGGTGCGACGGCCATGATGCGTGGGAGTTTGCCGCGATGAACCTTTCCTCCAGAACCATCCAAGCCATTACGCAGCGTACGGATGTACTGTTTGCGGTATTTTTCGTGGTTATCATTTCGATGATGGTGTTGCCGCTGCCACCGCTTCTCATCGACATCATGATTACCTTCAACCTTTCCTTTGCGCTTGTCGTGCTGGTCACGACGCTCTACCTGCGCAATGTTCTGGAAATCTCGACCTTTCCGGCGGTCATTCTCATCGCCACGGTCTTCCGGCTGGCGCTGACGATTTCATCCACCCGGCTCGTGCTGGCGGAAGGTCATGCCGGCGACATCATTCACGCCTTCGGCTCGGTGGTGGTGGCTGGCAATGTCGTTGTCGGGCTCGTTGTCTTTCTCATCGTCGCGCTTGTGCAGTTCATCGTCGTCACCAAGGGCGCGGAGCGCATTGCGGAAGTGGGCGCACGTTTTACCCTCGATGCCATGCCGGGAAAGCAGCTTGCCATCGACAGCGACCTGCGCAACGGCCACATCACGCCGGAGGCTGCACAAAAGCGCCGCCAGCAGCTTGAACGCGAAAGCCAGTTTTTCGGGGCCATGGACGGTTCGCTGCGTTTTGTCAAAGGCGATGCGATTGCCGGGCTGGTGGTGGTGGCGGTCAACCTGATCGGCGGTCTCGCCATTGGCATTTTCCAACGCGGCCTTTCCTTTTCGGAAGCGGCCCACCTTTATTCGCTCCTGTCGATCGGTGACGGGCTGGTCTCGCAGATCCCATCGATGTTGATGGCTGTTGCCGCAGGCGCCGTCGTGACCCGCGTCTCGGATGAAAGCAGCTCAAGCCTCGGCGCAGATATTGGCCGCCAGCTTGCCGCGCAGCCGCGCGCCATCGCGGTGGCCGCCGTTCTCCTGCTCGGCATTGGCCTTGTTCCCGGCTTTCCGGGCTTCGTGCTGCTTCCCATCGGTCTGCTTCTGGCAGGCGCGGCCTTCCTCGTCGCTTACCGGCAGCGGCGGAACGGCGCGGGCAAGCAGGCAGGTGCGGGCGCAAATGCCAATGAGGCCATTGGCGCCGGCCACTTGCCGCTGGATCGCGCCAAATATGGCGATCCCGTCATGGCCACGCTTTCGCCCGGCGCTTTTGAACGGCTGGATCGCGGCAATCTCGGCAGTCTGATCGAGGCGCGTATCCGCCGCGCCGCCCGCGTTGCCGGTGTCGCGGTGACGGTGCCGACCTTCAACATCGACCCGCGCATGGGCGACGAGCTCATCCATGTTCAGGTTGAGAATGTTCCAGCTGGCCTCATCGATTGCAGCGAGGAACGCGAGATCGAGGCCGTGGCCGACGATCTGGCCCGTATCGTGCGACGCCATGTCGGGGCAATTTTCAGCGTGGACGATGCGGCGCAATGGCTGACAGGGCTGGAACCACGGCTTGGCAAGCTGGCGCAGGATGTGAAGGCGCAGGTGCCCTTGCTGATCGTGGTAGCGGTTGTGCGCCGTTTGCTGGATGCAGGCGTTACCCTTTCACAGCCCCGCGGTCTTCTCGAAGTGCTGCTGCGCGACTTCGCAAGGCTTGAACCCGACGCCCTGGCGGAAAAAGGGCGCAGGGTTCTCGGCAATCAGATTGCCTATGCCCTGCTCGACCAGAACGGTCTCCTTCCTGTCTTTGCGCTGGCAGGGCCATGGGAACGTTTTCTGGCCGATTGCCACGCAAACCCCGAGGGTGGAAACCAGAGCCAGCGTCATCAAAAGGCGCAGCAACTGGCCGACGAGGTCAGGCAGGCACTGGCAGACGCCAACCGCAAGGGCATCGATCCGGTTCTGCTGGTGGCAAGCCATGTCCGCTTCATCACCCAGACCATGCTTGTCAGCAAGGGATGCCTCATTCCCGTGCTGGGCGTCGATGAGGTGGACAAGGAAATCACCTGCCAGGTCACTGGAACGATCGGAAATCTACAGGACAGGGCAGCATAGGAAAGACCTGCGCAAGACAGGAACAGATCAAGCTCCCCGGTCAACGGGGTATCTCGGATAACGGTCAGTAAGGGGCCATTTGGTGGAGTGATGATACAATGTTAAATCTAAATTTGGATATTACCGCCGATCTCAACAGATTAACCAACAATAGAACAACCGACGGCACAAGCGGCAGTGGCGATAACCGCATAACGCTTGACCAGTCGCAGCGAAAGGCTTCGCCTTTTGCCGATAGCGGCAACGACAATGTGCAATTGTCTTCCTACATGCCCTCTTCGGCAACGGGAACTGGCAATAGCGGCAATAGTCTCGAAGGAAAGCTGGCCGAACTGCTTCAGGAATTGATCAGTCTCCTGAAGCAGGGCAATCAGTCGGAAGGCTCCAACCAGTCGCAAGGTACGGGCCAATCCTCCGCCACGGACAACGCCGCCGACAAGACTTCCGACGCAAGCGCCACGGACAAGACCGGGCAGGCCTCTTCCGAGAAGCAACTTCTCGGAATGATCCTCATGCTGCTCCTGATGCAGCTTGGCGGCGACAAGGGCCAGAGCAACGGCGCTGGTGCCGGCAGCGGTGCCGGTGGTGGTGCAAGCGCAGGGACGGGCTCCGGCACGGGCACCAATACCGATAACGGTACCTCCAGCCTCAGCGACATTGCCGACAAGCTCAGCAACAGCGCGCAGAATTCCGGTATGGATTCCGACCTTCTGGCTCTGCTTCAGCAGCTCCTCGAAAAGCTGACCGGACAAAGCACCGACGGCAAAAGCGGATCCGGCGGCAGCGGCAGCACCGGCGGCGGTTCGGGCGACAACCAGACCCAGGGCGGCACCGGCAGCGGCAATCAGACTGACGACATCAGCGCGCTTGTGGACAAACTGTTCAACAGTAACGGCTCCAATGGCGCGAATTCCGACATGGCATCGCTCCTCAAGGAATTGCTGACCCTTCTGCTTGAAAACCTGAAGGGCAACCAGTCCGGCAACGCCTCCGGCAGCGGCAGCGGCAGCCAACCCTCCACCGGCAGTGGAAGCGGTGGCGGCAGCCCGACAAGCGAGGCTTCCGGCACCGGCGCAGGATCCGGCACCAATTCGGCAACGCAAACCGGTTCGAGCGATACGACCAACACCTCGACCGCGCAGCAGGTGTCCGACCTGATCGACAACAGCCCGGCGACGCAGGGTATGGATTCAACCGTAAAATCCCTGCTCAAGGACCTGCTGACCTCCTTGCTTGGCGCCAACAAGGACGGCAATGGCAACCAGATCGCCAGCCCGCTGAACAACGGCCAACGCGATGAGCTTCAGGATCCGTCGGCAAGTTCGGGCTCCAAGTCCTCCGACTTGCGCTCCCTGATCGGCGAATTGCTGGAAGCGCTTCTGGGCAAGACCAACAGCGACAACGGCACGCAGGGTCAGACCGGCTCGGGTTCCGGCGGCACCGGCTCTGGCACCGGCGCAGGCTCCGGCGCGGACAATTCCCGCTCCACCGGCAGCTCCAGCGACACCGGCGGCACCGGGGATACCGGAGGCACGAAGGGTAGCGGAGGCCCGAGCGGCACCGGCGGAACGGAATCTTCTTCCGACAAAACCACCGGCAGCACATCGAAAAGCCAGGACAACAGCTCGACGAAAACAGAAACGCCATCAACCAGCAGCACCACAGTTCCTACGGCCGATACCTCGCAATCGGGCAAGGTTGTCACGGTCGATGAGCCAATCGTCGTCGATGGCGGCGTCTTTGACGGAAAGGGCGCAACCTACACGGCATCCTCCAAGCTTGGCGACGGATCGCAAGCCGAAGGCCAGCAGCCGATCTTTATTCTGAAGAATGGTGCAACGCTCAAAAACGTCAATCTCGGTGAAAACGGCGCGGACGGCATCCATGTCTATGGTGGCGCAACGGTCGAGAACGTGCATTGGCAGGATGTGGGTGAAGACGCACTGACGGTTAAATCCGCCGGGGACGTCAACATCATCGGCGGTTCGGCTGAAGGCGGCGTGGACAAGATCTTCCAGGTCAATGCCGACGCCAATATCTACATCAAGGACTTCTCCGCCGACGGCTTCACCTCGCTGGTTCGCACCAACGGCGGCAAGCAGCTCGACGTCAACGTCACCATCGACGGCGGAAGCTTCGCGAACGGCACGAACCTGTTCCGCACAGACAGCTCTACCGCGAATGTCGATTTCGTTTCCGACATCACGCTCAACAACGTGAAAAACTGGACCCGTAACGGCGACGTGCAGTCCGGCGTCTGATCACCCATCCTCCCATCCATCGCCCTTCGTCGGATGGGAGAAACTGAAAACCGCGCCCCGCCCGGCGCGGTTTTCTTTTGCCTGCGGCACATGACTGTATAATTCCTCAAGCCAGTTTCATCCTGAAGAATACTTCAGCATCTTTTGAGGTTTTACATCGTCATTTATGCGCTTGACAAAACAAATTTCGCTCTAAAAACATTGAATTAAAGCTTTATCAGCAAAAATGTATTTACGGTTTTACTTAGAAATTATCCAGATTGGGTGAGTATTCGACGTTTGGCGAGGCGAAAACGGTGATTTTTGAGAACCGGAGCGGAGTGTACTTAGTGTACATGAGCCCAGGTAAGCCCAGCAAATTACCGTTTGCAGCCCGACTAACGTTGAATACCCACACACCCTAAGCCGAAGGACGATCTGGCGGGCCTGCCTTGCGGGGTGGGGCAGAACGCATTTCCGCACCGATTTGTTTGCGTGCGGATTTGATCTTCGGGTCGCCCTGGGTATCCTTGTGTTCGCGGCGGGCTTCCGTCTTCGTCATGCGATGTTCCCAGCGAAACAGCGCGCGAGAAAGACGTATGTCCAGCCCCGCAAAAAGCAAAAGAATGAAGGCGCCGATAACCAGCAAGGTCGCAATGAAATACACGGCCGTACTGACGGAACAGGCCTCTCCGCACACGGGCGACCAGAACACGGCATTCAGGAAATAAAGGGCCGCCCCGCTGCCGGCCACGGCCAGCAGAAGCAGTTTGAACAGGCCTTTCAGAAATTCCGAGAGGCTGGACAGCGAAAAAATCTTCTTCAAACCCTCGACCGGATTGAGCCGATTGAAATCAGGCGCCATGTTTTTCATGGCCATCGGAAAACCCTGCGCATCGATGATCGACATGATGACCGTGACCACAAGCGCCATCAGCATGGGCGGCCAGATGATCTGAAGCGTCGCCGCCCCTGTCTGCGACAGCGCCACCGCAACCGCCTCACCGGGATCATCCTCGCCTATCGCTGCCAGCATGAAGCCAAAACTGTCGGCCAGCTTGCGCAAGTGTTGCGGAAAGGTCCACAGGATATAGGCCGTGACGGCAAGCAGAGAAATAGCCAGAGGCAGATCTTTGGAGCGCGGCACCTGACCTTCGCGTCGTAGCCGCCGGATTTTTACCTGCGTTGGCGGCAGGCTCTTTTCTTCCGTATCGTCACTCTTTCCCACGCAGCGCTCCATCCATGATGGCGGTCAGCTCGTTGAATCCTCCCACCCAGGCCTGTTTGACATAGCTGCCCATGAACATGACGTAGACGACGAGAATGACCGCCACGGCAAGGTTCTTGAAGGTTGCAAGACTGTCACCCAACGGAAACTGGCGGGCGGAGCGACTGACAAAAGCCACTGAAAGCTCCAGCGCACAGGTTAAGATGATGAAAGGCGAGGCCAGCACCGAACCCAGCAGGAACAGCCGTGAAAAGAGATCAAGGATAAGCGCCAAACCATCGCCTGGAAAATCCGGCTGCATCACCAGCAAGGGCCAGAAGGCGAAGGAGTGATAGAAAATGCCCATGAGATCGACAATCCCGCCCGCCGCCACGAACAGCATCAGCGCCACGGAAAGCAGAAACTGGCCAAGCGGCGTGGTTTCAAGCGCGTTGACCTGATCGAACAGATTGGCGGCATTGGCGCCACGGTAAATATCCGTCATGTCGCCGGCGGCCTGCGCAGCCCAGAAAGGCAGTCCAAGCCCCGTTCCTACCAGCGCGCCTACGCAGAATTCCTTGAAGGAGAGAGCAGCGAAATCGAAATAGCTTGTCTGCCCGGTCGCAAGGCTTGCAAAGGCCAGCGCCACAGAGGGGCCGGAAAGGCCTATGGCAAGACCAAACCGCAATATGCCGGTAATATTGAAAAGCGAAAACAACGGGAAGATCAGCATGATCCCCAAGGCCCGCGCCCCACCCAGCATGGCCGCCGCAGGTCCGGCCATTTCCCCGGTAATCAGTGCCGTGCCCGCGTGCAACATCTGTCCTCAGCGCACCATGGTGGGAAAATCATTCATGATGTGGATAGAATGCTCGATCAGCGGCGATGCCAGCGTGCGCCCAAAGGCCAGAAGACAAAGCGAGATGGCAAAAATCTTGACGATCTGCGAAATTGTCTGTTCCTGAATTTGGGTTGCCGCCTGAAAAATGGCGATCACCACGCCCAGAAGTGCTGCAATGCCAAGCAACGGCCCGGCAAGTGCAAATGTCGATGTGACGGACATGCTGATTTCGGCAGCAACCTGATCTTCCGGCATGTTCACCTTTCCAAAATATCCCGGCGCGCTGTGGCAATTTTCTCAGTAGCTCTCTAAGCTTTTGTTTTCCTAGCCGACATAAGACAGAACCAGTCCCTCCAGCAGCCGCCGCCAGCCGTCAATTGCCACGAACAGCAGCAGTTTCAGCGGCGTGGACACCACGGTCGGCGACATCATCTGCATTCCGAGTGCAACCAGAATGGCCGAAACGGCAAAGTCGATCATCAGAAAGGGCAGATAGATCAGGAATCCGATCTGGAAGGCGCGGGTGAGTTCGGAGACGAGGAAGCTTGGCGTGAGCACCATCACGTCGTCCGGCGTCAGGGTTTGCGCTGCCGAGCCCGCGCGGATCTTCTCGGAGGCCGCGACGAAAAATTCCCGCACCTCAGGCTGCGAAAATTTCAGCATGAATGCTTTCAAGGGCTGGGCAATGGTTGCCATTGCTCCCGTTATGCCCGCCAGCGTGTCGAAACGGTCGCTATTGACCAGCAATAATTGCCAGCATTCCTGCAACACAGGATGCATGACGAAAACAGACAGTACGATGGCGACGGCAAAGACCAGCAGGTTGGGCGGTGTCTGCTGAATGCCGATCGCATTGCGCACGATGAGCAGCACGACGGAAATCTTGGTGAAACAGGTTGCCACAACCGCAATAACCGGCAGAAAGGATATTGCCGCCATCGCGGCAAGGCCCTGAGTGAGAGGAAAGCTCTGATCCATCAGTTGTCCAGCGCTGTAACCCGGACAGCCGTCAAGCCATCCACCGTGACAATTTCCCCGCGCCCGATGCGGCGGCCATTGGCAAGAATATCCACCGCATCGGACAAAGGCCGATCCAGCGGGAAGACATGCCCCTCGCCGATACGTTCCAGCTCCGCCAGCGGCATATCCAGGCGTCCGGCTTCGAAGACCAGGCGGATCGGTATGTCGGACACGGCGGTAAGGGCTTGTCCCTTATCGGTATCGTCACTCTGTTCTTCCATCATGAAGTGCCTCTTCATTCCTGTTGGGGCGCCCAGCAGGGGGCCATCTAGCACTGCGCCTTCCGGGCCTATGCGGCACAAGGCGGCGTAACGATCTGCCGTAACGGCAACGGCCTGTTCGGCTTGACGCAGGCCAAGAACAATCCCCTCGCCAATCCGCAGGGCGCGCAATTCAGCCAGTGTCAGCGTGCAATGTGCCCGGCGAATGGAAACGGGGACATTGATCGCGGTCAGACGGCGGCGTGGCAAAAGGCTGGCCCAGCGCAGGATTGCGGCATGGCTTTCTGCGTCGAGTTGCAGGGCAAGCGGTATATTCAGCCCGTTCCACGCCAGTTCTAGAGCAAAATTCACGCTGGCAGCATCACCTTCCAGCGCCGCGATCCTTTCGAAACTGACCGGAAAACCGCAGCGGTTTTCGAAAGCCTCGATTGCATCGGCGAAGAAATATTCGAGAATGGCAGCTCTGGCCTGCGGGTCTGCCTCGTTCCAGTCAAGCAGCGGTTCAAGCCGCCCGGCCAGCAGCTGCACATTGTCTTGCGCAAGAAGAACATCGATACGGCGGTTGCCGCAGGCCAGCCGCAAAAGCTGCGGCTGCGCCAACTTATCCTTCGCCACCTCGATGTCGATGGGCCGAAAGGAGGCGGCGTATTTGCCAAGGCCGAAGACGGCAGGCTCAAGCCCGCCGTAATCGCAATGGCGGCGCTGAACGGCCCGTGGTCCGGAACGCAAGGTCATGTTCATCGCGCCAACGCCTCCAGTCTGGCCTCAACCTCGGCGATGCCAGAGGGAGCGGCGGCTTCTCCATAAAGAAATCTCAGAATGTCGGGACGCTTCGCCACGGCCTCATCGACGTCGGCATCACGCCCCGCCTGATACTCGCCGACGCGGATCAGAAGTTCGACATCCTTATAGAGCGACAGCATTGAGCGCACCCGGTCGGCGGCAGCGCGATGGGCGGGCGTCACCACGGCATTCATCGTGCGGCTGCGGCTGCGCAGCACATCGATGGCCGGATAATGGCCGGATTGGGCAATGCGGTCGGACAAAATGATATGCCCATCGAGAAGCGAGCGGGTTTCCTCGGCAATCGGGTCTTCCTGCTCCTCGCCCTCGACAAGAACAGTGTAAAATGCCGTCATCGTCCCGCGCTCGCCATTGCCGGAGCGCTCGAAAATACGCGGAAGGGCAGCAAAAACCGAGGGCGGATAGCCCCGCCTGACCGGCGGTTCGCCCGCGGCCAGCCCAATTTCGCGCAAGGCACGCGCCACGCGGGTTACGCTATCCACGACCAGCAAAACCCTTCGGCCCTGATCCCGGAAATATTCTGCCACGGACATGGCCGTGAGAACAGCCTTGTATCGCTCCAGCGAAGGCCGGTCGGAGGTTGCAACAACCAGCACGGCGTTGGAGGCGGCATTGCCGGGCATGACCTCGGCCACAAATTCGCTGACCTCACGCCCGCGTTCGCCAACCAGCGCGCAGACGACAATCTCCGCCGAACTGTTCTTGATAATCTGGGAAATCAATGTGGATTTACCCGCCCCCGGCGACCCGAAGATACCGATGCGCTGGCCTTCGCCACAGGTCAGCATGGCGTCGATGGCGGAGATTCCCGTCAGCAAAGGCCTGTCTATCCCACGTTTCCTCAAGGGCGGCGGCGGATCGGAATGGAGCGGCTGCGCCCTGTTGCCGCCCGCCTTCTCCTGCCGGTCAAAGGCTGGGCGCAGCACATTGCCATGGGCATCGATCACCGCGCCCAGCAGAAATTCACCAACCGCGACGGTCGGCGTCTGTCCTGTCGGCACCACTTCCGTTCTGAGCGACAGTCCGCGTGTATCGCCATGCAAAGACAGAAGCGCGTGATCGCCTTCTATGCCGACCACCTCGCCATATCCGATGCGCCCTTCTCCCGGCTCCCGCAATTCACACAACTCACCGATGCGCACGGCAGGCAATTGCGCCTGCACGAGTGGCCCCGAAACCTTTGTGACGCGGCCGCTTTCCCTGCGCGGAGCAAGCGTCTGCAAGCGCGCCTGCATCCGCCCGAGAGCGTCATGACCGGCCCTTCTGGCAGCATCATTCCTATCCGTTCTCAGTTCATCTTCCATGGCTCAGCGCCTCCAGAAGCTGGCTGATCTGCTCCTTCAACCCGATTTGTCGCCGCATGGACGGGCTTTCCAGCGTCATCTCGCCAGCGACCAGAAAGCGATCCACAACGATTTCAAGCCCCGGCTGAAGCGTTTCCGTCGCGCTGCGAACCAGCTTTTCGTCTTCCGCCGCGACCATCAGGCGAAGGGATCGTTGTTCGTTGACATCTGCAACAGCTCTGGCAACCAGCCTGCGAGTGAGGTCATCATGCTCGATCGCTCCCAGTACGAGCCCGATCGACCGAACCACGACGGCTTCAACTTCGCCCTCCATGCTGCGCAAATCTGCGTGAGCCTCTCGAACGACCGCTTCCGTTCGGGAAAATCCCTCCCGCAGGCCCTGCTCAAGGCCGTCGCGATAGCCTGTGTCACGGGCATCCTTCATCAAGGTGGCAGCCTGTTCACGGGCATCCTCAAGTGTGACGCGCGCCTTCTCGAGAAGGGCGGACGCTTCCAGAAGCTCACCCATCTCAACCGCCGGAATGATACGCTTATCCAAACTCATGACCGGCCCCTTGCATTTTGGACAACCAGCGCCTCGACGATGGCCAGCCCCCGGCCCAGATGAAGCGAGACGGAACCGGCATCATGCCTTGGCCAACGCGACAGCAACGTCCGGGGCAGCGCATGGTGATCTCCCCAGAGGCGCAATAACGCCCATCCGTCGGCGCGCACCATATCGGGAAAATCGGGACCGTCCTTATCCGCCACGCCTTCCTGAGCCATTGGAAAACCGCTGAGCGCCTGCTCGAGCGCAAGCGACACGGCATCCTGGCCCAGATGGACACCAAGCAGTTCAATATCGGCCTTGGCAATCACGCCATGAAAGGCTGGAAGGTGGTAGGCAAGCCCGGCGGCATGGGCAATCACCGTCAAATCGGGCACCGGCATAAGTGCAACGGCACCGGCCGCACCGGCATTGAGCATGAACTCGTCAAGCGACAGTCCAAGCGCTGCATAACCACGCCTCGCCAGGCGCGATGTCGGCGCGAAAATCTCCGCCGCCCGCTTTGCGCCAAGCGTGACCGGCCAGGCATGGGCCGCCGCCCAATCCACCGCAGACAAAAGATCAGCCTTTTGTCTGGCCCTTATCAAGGCCGGTGGCATGGAGCGCCGCGCTGGGGTCATTTCCGGCTCTCCCGGCGCTCCGGCATCAAAAGAACCATGATGCCGGCTATGGCCAGAAAAACCGACGCGACAACAAAGATCAGCTTGCCCCGCAACAAAGAGAAGAGCCCGCTGCCCTGCTCCGCCGCAGGATTGACCTCGACATTCTGGCCGGCACCGGCATCGGGCAACGCCGCAGGGGTGACACCCTCGGCCCAGGGGCTCACCACAACAGAAACATCCTCATAGGCCAGGCCACGTACGCTATTGACCAGCATCGCCCGCGCCTTGACATCTATATCGCCGATGTCCGCGCCGGGACGGTACTGGATGAGGGCTGCCGCGCGCGCCTTTTCCTTGACCAGCCCGCGGCCATTATCTTCCGGCAGCACGACATGCACCCGCGCAGAAGCGACCCCCTCCAGCGTGGACAAGGTTTCGGCCAATTGCTGTTCCGTCGCATAGCCGAGACGAGCCTTCTGCTCATAGGGCGTCACGAGAAAGCCGTCGCCGGGGAAAAGCTTCGGAATATCGCTGCGCTTTTCCCGCGGCAAACCCGCCTCGACCATCAATTGCAGCGCCCGTGCCCGGTCTGCGCCCTCCACCGCAATGGTGAAATTTCCGCCATCGGCCGGGCGCATCTGCGCGTTGATACCCGCACGGGTCAGCAGAATTTGCGCATCCAGCGCATCCTTTTGATCCAGCCCCGTCAACGCATCTTCACTGCACCCCGCCAAAAGCAGCGCTGAGGCAAGAAACAGAACGTGGCGAAAGGAAATACGCGACGGTGAAAACACATTTGCGGGCATCGACCTCTCCATGTCACTGCCCCTGCGTCAAACGCTTGGAGGACGAAAGTACAGACTGGGTGAGCGACGACAAAAGCGCGGTTCCGGTTGCAAAACGCTGCGATTCCTCGAAACGCTCCATGGCCTGATCGAGCTTTTCAGCACCACTCTTTGCCGAAGCCGGATTTCCACCCGAAACCGTGGCATCACCACCGGACACCTTGCCGGTGGAGGAAAGCAGAAAATTCGAAATCTTCTGAAAAAAGCCCCCTGAAGCACCATCGCTTGCGACAACGCGACTGCCCTGACCCACGGCATCGGATACCACCCCGTCGGATGTCGGCGCAATTCGGCTATTGGCGGAAAACTCCGTACGCGAAACAGGCTGACTGTTACGGACATCGGCCACCCCTTGAACATCGCCATTCACGAGGTCCATCATCCGCTGCACGGCGGGATTGGCGACATTGGTCTCATTCGATGACGGCGCAAGTGCCGTGACGGCGGCAGAAAAATGTTCAGCACTCATTGCAATCAACTCCAGACACAATTGCAAGGGACATTTCGGCACGGGACCCAGCCTGAAAAAGCCAGGCCCCGGCAATCAAGAAGCCACGCGCAAAACCCGATACGATTCTGCGGAAAATGCGCTAGAGCACTTTTCGATCAACATCTCGGGAAAAGCACCACACCGACAATCCTTCGCGATGCCTTCTTGAACACAATACCTGACAACCCGCCTCGATCCCCTACGCAAGCGGCACCGGGATGGCGCAGCGAAAGCAAGGGGCGAACGGCTAAGCAAGATCAGTTATCGTTTCCTTCGTCGATCGCTTCCTTGGCGAAGTTGAACACGCTGTTGTTCAACTGCATCATGTTGGACATCATCGACGGAATGAACGACGAGACCGCCGCCTCCAGAACCTGACTTTCCGCGTTCGGATCAATCTTCTTCGACGAACTGGCGGCGGTTTCGGACGCGCTCTGCGTGGAAGACGCCTCCGGCAGGGCGCTGGAAGAAGACAATGCGGAAACCTGATCGACTGCCATGACATTCTCCTTTTTCTATTGCTGAATGAATAGAAAAACAAAGCATTGAAGTCAAGAATACCGGTTAACATAACCCTAACAAAGCGCGGGAAATGCTTAACGTAAATTAGCCGATTCCGAATTTACGATTATTATCCGCGAAAACCGGAAATCAACCGCGATATAAACTATACGAATACATTATCCAGATAACGCATTTTTTAAAAATACGGCACTCGCCTGTACCCATACGCGAAACCAGCAACGAAGCCCTCCCTTGAGAGCGTTTCAAAGGCAGACTACGGCGCCGAACCGGACAGGAACAAGCGCGTCCGAAAAGAAGCATTTTTTGATATACAAAATCTTTTCGTATCTTAATACTGAAGCAACCATGCCGGTGGAATTCCTTGGCTGGGAGGTTCGGTCCCGCCAATCGAAGAGGAAATTTTACCGATACGCCGTAACGTTCAGAAAAATATCGATAGCTTTTTATTTAAAAATGGAACGACCAATATTTATTCAAAACAATAGTTGAAGATCCAAACAATCGATCAAACCATGACATTAATCAATTTCCAGCAACCGAAATATGCCGTTGAACTCCATTTTTCGGGACGCATGACATTGCCAATGAAGCATAATCCGGCGGGAGTCAAACCAGGATCGGCAAGATTATGGTTCAAAAACAAAAGGTTAGAATACCGATCCGAACCAATCGGATCGAACGGCGCGCTGGAGGCGGACATCGTTTGGCAGAAAAAGGGCCAGCAACGCAACGCCCCCGCTCCCTTCCGCCCCTTCCAGTATCGTACGCTTGTCCTGCGACAGCCATGCTGGTGGCGTCTTCGAGCCCGCCATTCCGCTGAGAAGAAGCCCGGGGCTGCCACGGCGCAACTGCCGCCTTCGGCTTCCCTTCTGCCTCAGGCCTTTTTACACAATTTCCGGGATGAGGGGCGTTACGGTTTTTCATCCGGAAACCTGCAAAAACAGAAACTTAGATCGCGTCCGGTGAGCCTCGTTTCACCGGACGCGATCTAGGCTATTGCAGACAGAGCTGAGGAATTGCCATGCAACAGTTGCACAAGCTTCTCATGCAAGACCCGGATAAAGCCGACCATGCTTTATCCAAACCGAAAGCGCAGACGGCGGTGACGGGCAAGGATGCGGACTCGCTCTCATTCACCCTTTCCAGTTCGCAATCACCCGTAAGGGTAGATGCGCAGGCGGGCCCTCTGGATTATCGCTGGAATAGCGTTAGCCTTGGCAGCCATACAATTTCCCTTGCCTCTTACGAAGGAGTGTTCAAGGCAACACGGCAAAACGCCATTGAAAAGCATATCCTGCTGATGCCGCTTTCGGGCACAGCCCTGGTGAAGGATGCGCGGGGAGAGCGTATTTCCTCGCCGGAAAAGGCGACCATCATGGAATGCGATGCGGCGTCCGGTCTTTCGATCTGCGGCGTCCGGCAGCATCTGGCCGTCGTTCTTGATAACAACGCCATTCGCCACACACTGGAAAAGCAATTCGAACGCCCGTTAACGGCAGAGCTTTCCTTCGTGCCGGAGTGGGATATAGCCTCCGGCACCGGCTTTGTCTTGCGCAACTCCATCCAGTCAATTTACGCCGAGCTTTGCCGCAGGCCGGAATTGCTGGACTCCGAAATCAGCCGGCAGGGTTTGAGCGCTACCCTCGCCTCCATGGTTGGCCTGCTTGTTCCGCACAATTTCTCCGATCTTCTTGCAGAGAAGCCCGCTTCAGCAGAACCCAAACAGGTGCGCCGCGCCCTCGATTTCATGCAGGCCCATCTCGACAGACCGATTTCCGTGGAAGATATAGCGGCGGCAAGCGGCGTTGGCGTACGGGCGCTGCAACAAGCCTTCAAGGATTTCAAATCGACCACGCCCATGGCCTGCCTTCAGGACATGCGCATGGCAGCCGTTCGCCGCGAGCTTCTGGAGGCGCGACCGGGCGAATCGGTGTCTTCCATTTCTGCCCGATGGGGTTTCACCCATGCAGGCCGGTTTGCCATTGAATACCGGCGCCGCTTCGGACAATCGCCCTCGGACACATTGAGACGGTAGATCTTTCCCCACCTATTTCGACAGCGGAATTGGGCAGCAAAGGGTTACTGCGACATCTGCCCAGGCAGTTCCGGTTCTGTTTCTCCCGGATGGAAGCCCAGAATGTAAACGCCTCCGACAATGCACGCCAGAATGAATATGGTCGTGACAAAGGTCGCCATGTGCCGCTTGGGCTTTTCACTTGCTTTTTTCATGATAATTGAATGTCCAGTTCTTTCAGTTGTGCCGCTCGGTCTATCGACGGGCATTACTTCATCTGCTGATCCACGATCGATTTGACCTCCTCGAACCGGCGGCGGCGATCACCGTTCTGCTCGTCATTCGAGTAGCAAGTGCTGGAGATGCAGAACCGTTGCAGGCCAAAGGGCTTTCCGGGTTTTTCGAATTGGCAATCGATCACATCGCTCATCTCTGCCGGGTCGGTGGCCGGACGGTCAGAGAAACTCATGCGTGCACCCGCCGGAACGAGATTGGGAAATGTTTGCGAAACGCCGACATTCACGTCAGGCTTCATCAGAAACGTTTTCAAGACGGCGCGGCAGGCATCCTCCAATGGGTCGGCATGGGCAATTGCCGGCGTTACCACGAGGAAAAGAGCAGGAAGAAGATGTTTCAAGGCAGGATCTCCTTTTTGGGACCGGCCGGACAATCCTCGGAAGAGGGATTTGGTTCCATCGCCTCTCGCGAACACCTGTGCGGATGAGGAGGTTTCGGGCGAAAAGCCGAATTTATTTTCCTTCACCTCTGGTTCACGTCGCAAACAGGACAATATGACTATCAGAAAGGTTAAGAGGTGACAGAATGACCAGAATGATCGCGATACTTTTGTCGGCGGCAACTGTCCTCGGTTCCGTCATGCCGGCGGGGGCGGTTTCGTCTGCCAATCCGGCCGTTCCTACCGTGAAGGTTACGCAACAGAATGTTCAGGTCGCGGAAAACATGTGGGCCGATGACCGTCGCACGGCCCAGCAGCAGCGTTATTGGCGCCCGCCACCGCGCCGCGACCACCGTGATTATGACGACCGCTATTATCGCCGCCATCACCACCATGGCGGCAATGCGGGCGCCATTATCGGCGGCCTCGCAGCAGGCGCCATCATTGGCGGCGCACTGGCATCGCAGCCGCGCTATGCGCCGCGCCGTGCGGGCAATGCGCATGTGGAGTGGTGCTACAACCGCTACCGGTCGTACCGCGCCTATGACAACAGCTTCCAGCCGAATTACGGGCCGCGCCAGCAGTGTGTCTCCCCCTATTGATAGAGGGAGTGCGGCGGGTCGCGCTTGCGGCCTGCCATCCCTCTCAGCGAGCAAACATGAGCGCGACCATGCCGGGAGCCTGAAACTCCCGGCATAATCATGTTCGAATGATTTTCAAGCCAGTCCAAATATTCTAGTCTCACTCCGTTCCTGCGTCGCAAGGCGCACCATCGGGCCTTGCCAAAACGGGCCGAAAAGGAGTGACCGTATTGTTGCGTGTGCCTGCCCGCCTTGCTTCGCGCCTTCGACGCGCTATCCGTGCCGTCGCCGCCATTTTCGTGTTCCTTGCATGGGCCTCCCTTGCACCCGCTCAAGGTGTTGCGGGTGTGCCGTCTGCAACGGGGGACGCAACGCAAACCACCACGGCCTCTCCCGCAACGGTACCATCCGATGGCCTTGAGATGCCGGAGAATGCGATCTCCACCTTTCTTGCCGATGCGGGAGAGGCGTTGAACCGTGGCGCAACGGTTGCGCTCACCGGAATTGAGGAATTTCCGGAGGCGCTGGGTAATAGCCTGGCGCTGCTACAGAGCGAAGGCCAGGCCACGCTTCACCTTGGCATTGCCACACCTTCCGCACTGCTCGGCGGCCTTCTGGGTGCAGCGCTGTTCAGGATCGTCTTTCACGTCGCCCTGCAACATTTCAGCACCAGGCCGCATCTTCCACGCTCCGGCTTCGCGCTGCTGCGCCTCACCGGCGATCTGCTTTCGGTACTGATTTTTTTCATCGTTTCACGCAGCGGCCTGATGATGGCCATGGATGCAGGCTCCTTTGCCCGCGTGGTTGCCTTTGGCATGGCCCATGTATTGGTCAGCACAGGTCTGTATGGCGCCTTTGGACGTCTGCTTTTTTCGGACTGTGGCAAGAAAGGCCCGCTATTGCAGGTAGAAAGCCCCAGATGGCACCTCATCATGATGACGATGTTCGGCTTTCTGGTCGGCTTCACCGGCACAACCATACGCATTGCAGATGTTCACGGCCTGGGAAAAATAGCAACCGATGGCTGGCTTTTCCTCAGCTCGACCATGCTGACACTCTATAAGCTGGTCTGGTTCATCTCAAGCCGGCATGACATCGCCCGCGCCTTTGCCGACGCCGATGCCGGCAGGCTGCGCAAGACCGTTGCCGCCTTCATCGCCGATTTCTACAGTTTTTCCGCCTTGTTCATCTGGTTGCTTGGCTTGATGGTCGTGGGCACGACTCAGGATGCAATCTGGAGCAGGGCAAGCGGCTTCAGTCAGCTTCTTTTCATCGTCACGCCGATCATCGATCGCGGATGCTTCGCCTCGCTGCGCGCCCTTGCGCAAAAACGCGGCGAGGCCAACGGCCCCGCGCTGGCCACCGCCTTCTACTGGACACTGCCCATTCCCGTCAGCGGCGCGATCTGGCTGCTTTGCCTGCACGGCACAACGCTGTTATGGGAACCGCTGCTGGTTCAGGCGGGAATGGATCCTGCCATGTGGCTTGGCCATGTGCGCAACTTCGCAGTGGTTCTCATTGCCTGCTGGACCCTGTGCAGCCTTCTGTGGAAATATTTCGAACTCATCACACCCGCACAGAATGTGCTTCTTCCCGGCCAGGACGATGGTCATGGCAACAAGACGGCAAGCAGGCTCGGAACGGCCCTGCCCCTCATGCGCAATCTCATTCTGGGCCTTGTCGCGGCGGTTGCGCTGCTGGCCATTCTCCAGACGGCAGGCGTCAATATCGCGCCCTTGCTGGCAGGCTTCGGCGTTCTCGGTCTGGCGCTTTCCTTTGGCTCCCAGACATTGGTGAAGGATGTCGTGTCCGGCATATTCTTTCTCGCCGAAGATGCCTTCCGCATCGGCGAATATATCGACACCGGCAAACTCAAAGGCACTGTGGAGCAGATTTCGCTGCGTTCCGTGCGCCTTCGCCATCACAATGGCCCGATCCACACGGTTCCCTATGGGCAGATTTCTGCCGTCACCAATTTCAGCCGGGACTGGGGAACGGTGAAATTCGAACTCCGCTTCGACCGCGATGCCGATCTGGAAACAATCCGCAAGACAGCGAAAAAAGTCGGCCTGGCCATGCTGGAAGAGCCGGAATATGGCCATGAATTCCTCATACCCCTTAAAATGCAGGGGATTCAGGAGGTGAACGAAACCTCCATGGTGGTTCGCTTCAAATTCACCTCCCGCCCCGGCAATCCCAGCCTGATCAAGCGAGACGGAATAAAACGCCTGCTGGCCGCATTCAAAGCCGCAGGCCTCAACCTCGCCTCCAATGCCGTGGTTGTACGTGGAAGCAGCGATACTCTCAGTGAAGGCGCAGCCGCCAGCCAGTCAACGGTTCAGGCCGCGAATATAGCCTAGCGCATTTCCAGCAAAAGTGTCGTCGGTTTTGCGTCCGGAAATGCGGAAGATAAAAGCGTGGAGCGCGTCCGGTGCACCTCTGTTCACCGGACGCGCTCCAAGAATAGTTTTACAAAATAACATAATCATCAAAACTATATTAGCGTAACCGCTTATAATTCTGCGATCAGAAATTTGTGACCATTCATCGCTTAACTTGACCGGATCGATCATATTACGTACCAAGCCTGTGTTCAAAGGTTTTAACCCGGGAGACTGAATTGACATTCCTGCGGCGCCGCCGTGCCATCACGGCCATGATTTTCTCTGCATTGCTTGCATCAACCCAATCCGCGCCGGTGCTGGCTGCGGAAAGCGGTGAACTCGTCGTTTACAATGCCCAGCATGAAAGCCTTGGGCGTGAATGGATCGATGCCTTCACCAAGGCCACCGGCATCAAGGTGACGATGCGCCAGGGTTCGGACATGCAATTTGCAAACCAGCTCGTACAGGAGGGAGAAGCCTCCCCGGCAGACATCTTCCTCACCGAAAACTCCCCCGCCATGGCGCTGGTCGATCAGGCCGGCTTGTTCGCGCCGCTCGACAAGGCGACGCTGGAACAGGTGCCCGCCGAGTTTCGCCCGGAGAATGGCCGCTGGATCGGCATTGCCGCCCGTTCAACCGTCTTTGCCTATGACAAGACGAAGCTGAGCGAAGACCAGTTGCCGAAATCGCTGCTCGATCTTGCCGATCCCAGCTGGAAGGGCCGGTGGGCCGCTTCTCCGTCGGGCGCTGATTTTCAGGCCATCGTCAGCGCATTTCTTGAGCTGAAAGGCGAGGCCGAAACCGCCAGGTGGCTGAAAGCCATGAAGGAAAATGCCACCTTCTACAAAGGCAACAGTGTGGCGATGAAAGCCGTGAATGCCGGTGAAGTTCAGGGCGCGGTGATCTACCACTATTACTGGTTCGGCGACCAGGCCAAGACCGGCGAAAATAGCCGGAATGTCGGCCTCCACTATTTCCGTCATGGCGATCCCGGCGCATTCGTCAGCCTTTCGGGCGGTGGCATCATCAAATCGACCCAGCATATGAAGGAAGCGCAGGAATTCATGAAGTTCATCACCGGTAAGGCCGGACAGGACATTCTGAAAAACGGCACGTCTTATGAATATGCGGTCGGCAAGGACGCAGCCTCCAACGATAAGCTCGTGCCGCTGAAGGACCTTGACGCACCAAAGGTTGAACCGTCGAAACTCAACAGCAAGAAGGTGACGGATCTCATGACGGCTGCGGGCCTGCTTTGACAAGAGTTTAACTCTGCGACGGCTGAAACTATTGTCTTTCGCTCAAGAAAGGCATAATCGCCAAATGGAGTGGTCGCTGGCGTTCGCCAGCGATCGCTTCAAGGGCCAATGGGCCTGAAATCGATCAACGACCCCTCTTGGCCACCGTATCGCTGGGCAAGGATGGTAAAGCCGCAGGACCGCCTTCGTGCTGCAAGACAACAGACCCATGCGGCCCGATCATTTTCGCAGGACATCACGATTGCGCCTGCGCAGGGGTGCGATGGCTGCAAGCTGGCCCCTGCTGGCTGTCGCCTCCATTGTCGCTCTGTTCAGCCTTCTGCCCTTCGGCTTTATTCTCTGGGTAACGGTCGATGTGGGCTGGGAAACCGTCAAGGCGCTCGTCTTCCGGCCGCGGGTGGGCGACCTTCTTGTCAACACCGCCCTCCTCGAAATCACCACGCTTCCTGTTACCGTCATTCTCTGCATCGCGCTGGCCTGGATCGTCGAGCGAACGGACCTGCCCATGGCGGGCCTCTGGTCCTGGCTGATGGTGACACCCCTTGCCGTTCCGGCTTTCGTTCACAGCTACGCCTGGATTGGCATCATGCCCGGCATGAAGGGGTTGTGGAGCGCCGTGCTGGTTTCGGTTCTGGCTTATTTTCCCTTTCTCTATCTGCCCATCGCAGCCACCCTGCGCCGTCTCGATCCGGCCATCGAAGATGCCGCAGCCTCGCTGGGTCTTGGGCCGTGGCGGGCTTTTTTCAGGGTTATCCTGCCGCAATTGCGCCTGCCGGTTCTTGGTGGAGCCATGCTGGTGGCTCTGCATCTTCTCTCCGAATACGGTCTCTTCGTGATGATCCGCTTCGACACCTTCGCCACAGCCATCGTCGATGTCTTCCAGTCAGCCTATAACAGCCCGTCTGCCAACATGCTGAGCGGCGTGCTCGTGCTATGCTGCGGGCTGGTGCTGGGGCTGGATTTGTGGCTGCGGGGGCGTGAGCGGTATGCCCGTGTCGGCACAGGCTCGATCCGCCCCCCTGTTCGCCAGAAGCTGGGTGGCTGGCTTCTTCCCGCCCATCTGCTTCTGGCCGCCATCACTGCGCTGGCGCTTGGCGTACCCATGGTGACACTGGCGCACTGGCTGTGGTTCGGCGGGCTTGCCATATGGCAGGGAGACGGTGTCTGGAGCGCCTTTGCGCAATCCATAGGCCTTGCGCTTGCAGGTGGCATCCTTGCCACGATGGTTGCCGCGCCCATGGCGTGGCTATCGGTGCGCGCACCGGGGCGTTATCAGAAACTTCTGGAAAGCTGCCACTATTACGTGGGCTCGTTGCCGGGCGTCGTGGTTGCCCTGGCGCTGGTGACAATTACGGTTCGGGTGGCGCTGCCGCTTTACCAGACCTTCGCGACGCTGATCGCCGCCTATATCCTGCTCTTCCTGCCGCGCGCCATTGTCGGGCTCAGGGCAAGCATCGCCCAGGCCCCGGTGGAGCTGGAACGCGCCGCCATGAGCCTTGGCAAATCACCTGCCCGCGCGGTCTGGGCCACGACAATGCGGCTTGCCGCACCGGGCGCTGGCGCCAGTATCGCCCTTGTCGCCATGGGCATTACCAACGAGCTGACGGCCACGTTGATGCTCTCCCCCAATGGCGTCGAAACGCTTGCCACCCGTTTCTGGTCGCTGACCAGCGAGATCGACTATGCCGCCGCCGCCCCTTATGCGGTAATGATGGTCATTCTTTCGCTGCCGCTGACACTCCTCGTCCAAACTCAATCCAGACGTAGCACCGGCCAATGACAGACCTCTCCCTTCACGCCGTTTCCAAGCATTATGGCGAGGTTTGCGCCCTCGAAAATATCGACCTGACGGTAAAATCGGGAAGCAGGGCCGCCATCGTCGGCCCTTCCGGTTCCGGCAAAACAACCCTGCTGCGGATTGTTGCCGGTTTTGAAGCACCAGATCAGGGCGTTGTGAAACTCGGCGAACAGGAAGTCTGCGGACACGGCTTTTCCATGCCGGCACATCGGCGTGGCATTGGCATCGTTGCGCAGGATGGGGCGCTTTTCCCGCATCTGAGCATTGCGGACAATATCGGCTTCGGCATCGAACGGAACCGCGCGGACCGCGCCGACAGGATCGAGGCGCTGGCAAATATGGTGGAACTGGATGCCTCCATGCTGCGGAGGCGGCCCCACCAGCTCTCCGGCGGCCAGCAGCAGCGCGTTGCACTGGCGCGGGCGCTGGCCCGTGAACCAAAGCTCATGTTGCTGGATGAACCCTTTTCCGCCCTCGATACCGGCTTGCGGGATACCATGCGCAAGGCCGTGTCCCGCGTGCTTGCCAGAGCCGGAGTAACAACCATTCTTGTTACCCACGATCAGGCTGAGGCGCTGTCCTTTGCCGATCAACTCGCGGTGCTGCGGGATGGCAGGCTTATTCAGGCGGGACCACCGCGCACGCTTTATGAGCGCCCCCGCGATGCGGAGACCGCCATTCTTCTCGGCGAAGCCATTTTATTGAAGGCCTCGGTGAATGGGCGGGTGGCCGAATGCGCACTTGGGAGTTTGCCACTTTATGAACCCGGCAACGGCAAGGGGCGGATCATGCTTCGCCCCGAACAGATTGGCCGCACGGGCCTCGACAACAAGAACGGTGTCGCTGCACGGGTTATCGAGGTGGAATTTTCCGGCGCAACGGGCTGTGTCACCGCAATTCTCGATGGCGCAACCGAGGTGCCGCCGTTGCAATTGCGGCTATCGCGCCTTGAGCTGCCCCAGCCGGGAGAGATGATGATGCTTGCCGTCAGCGGCAAGGTTCATGCCATCGATTAGAGCTTTTCAGGAAAACTGGAACCCGGTTTTGCGTCCGGAAAGGCCGCAAAACGTAGTTTTTGCAGCGCCGTGCGTTTGATACAGCGCCGTGCGTTTTAACAAACGCACAAAGGACGCTGTAACACTTTAAATCTGCTGCATAATTTTCACCTTAAATCGATTCCGATTTAAGGAATTATGCAGTAGACCGCACGGCGCTGTATGTCGGGTTTCAATCGCTTTCATCCACTGCAAGGGTCTGACCGGCGCCGGTGGCGCCGCCACCTGCAATGATCTCGCGTTTGCCGACGTGGTTGGCGGCACCGACAAGCCCTTCACGCTCCATGCGCTCGACCAGGGATGCAGCCCGGTTATAGCCGATCGAAAGTCGGCGCTGAATGTAGGATGTCGAGCATTTCTGATCGCGCAACACCACTTTCACTGCCTTTTCGTAAAGATCGTCGCTGTCATCGCTGGTAGACGTTCCGGCGGAAGCAGGAGTGCTGCCGCGTTCCACCACCTCTTCCACGGCCTGCGCGTCACCACCTTCTTCTTCCGTCACGGTGCCCAGATATTCCGGGCGGCCTTGCGTCTTCAGATGGGCAACCACCTGCTCCACCTCCGCGTCGGAAACGAACGGCCCGTGCACACGCTGGATACGCCCGCCGCCAACCATTTGCAGCATGTCGCCCTGCCCCAGAAGATGCTCGGCTCCCTGCTCGCCCAGAATGGTGCGGCTATCGATCTTCGACGTTACCTGGAAGGAAATGCGCGTCGGGAAATTGGCCTTGATCGTGCCGGTGATGACATCGACCGAGGGACGCTGGGTTGCCATGATGAGATGGATACCCGCCGCACGCGCCATCTGCGCCAGTCGCTGGATGGCGCCTTCGATTTCCTTGCCGGCCACCATCATCAGATCGGCCATTTCATCGACGATGATGACGATATAGGGCATGGGCGACAGATCGAGATCCTGATCCTCATAGACCGGCTCGCCGGAATGGCGGTCGAAGCCCGTCTGGATGCTGACCGTGATGATCTCGCCCTTGTCGCGTGCCTGCGCCGCCCGCTCGTTATAGCCGTCGATATTGCGCACGCCGAGCCGCGACATCTTGCGATAACGGTCTTCCATTTCCCGCACGGCCCATTTCAACGCCATGACGGCCTTCTTGGGGTCCGTGACCACGGGTGTCAGCAAATGCGGTATGCCGTCATAAACCGAAAGCTCAAGCATTTTCGGATCGACCATGATCAGGCGGCACTCCTCGGGCTTCAGCCGGTAAAGCAGCGAGAGGATCATGGTGTTGATAGCCACCGACTTGCCCGAACCCGTGGTTCCGGCGACCAGAAGGTGCGGCATTTTCGCCAGTTCGGCAATCACCGGCTCGCCACCAATCGACTTGCCGAGGCACAGGGCAAGCTTGTACTTGCTCTCCCAATAATCCTCGCATTCGATCAATTCCCGCAGATACACGGTCTCGCGCACGGCATTGGGCAATTCGATGCCGATGACATTGCGGCCGGGAACCACGGCGACACGGGCCGAAAGTGCGGACATGGACCGGGCAATATCGTCGGACAGGCCGATGACGCGCGAAGACTTGATACCGGGGGCTGGCTCGAATTCATACAAGGTGACAACCGGACCGGGGCGCACATCGATAACCTCGCCCCGAATGCCGAAATCCTCCAGAACGCTTTCGAGCAGGCCGGCACTCTGTTCCAATGCTTCCGGCAGCATGGCTTCGGCACGCACGGCAGGCGGCTCCTGCAACAGATCGATCGAGGGGAAGGTGAAATCCCCGTCGAACGGATGATTGCGCGCGATTTCGATGCCGCCGCCCAGCGCCCTTTGCAGGCGCGGCGTGGCTTCCACGATCTGGCGGGGACGTTCCTGAACGGTCTCCACCACGGGGTGGATTTCAGCCGCGGGCTGCGCGGTCAGGACCAGCGATGCGGCGGCCGCACTCGGCTCTTCCCACGGCATCGGTTCGCCCTGCACGGCCATTGTTTCGGCCTGCGGCGCGATTTCCGCCACCGGCTGTGCACTCACTTCGAGGCGCAGGGGCGGCTCGGACGATATTTCGACGGTCTGCAAGCCAGGAGCGGCAGGCGGGATGTCTGCAACGCTCGCCACATGGACTGGCTGGACAGGCTGCGGCAGGGATTGGGGCAGAGGCTGGGCCACGCTCTCCGCAGCGGCCCGCTTCGGCTTCACTTCCCTGTAAAGCGCCGCCACCGAACCGACGAGCGGCATGGATTGGCGCTGAGGCAGTGCAGCCGCTTTTACGGCAATTGTCACCTCTGGGGCGGGCTCCGCCATGTCATCCGGCATCATTTCGAAGAATGCAAAATCCGAAATTGCCAGCGCAGGCAGATGAGACGAGGTAACAGGTGCGAAATTTGCCGGCTGAGCGGGCTGGGGTGAATCAGCCTTCCCGTCAGCAATCGCCTCCTCCTCGTGGCGTAGATGCACTTCGATATGCTCCGGCATACGCATGATGGCAGCAGCCTGTCGCAGTTTCTGGGCGTCCACGTCCACCACAATCGGGCTTGCGGCGTCCACGACCGGTTCTGCCGTCATGGCAGGGGTTTCAACCACAGCCTCAACGGCCGGGGCGTCGGATACAGGATCGGTCCTGGGGGCGTCCGCCTGTTTCCTCATGACATTCTTGATCAGCAAGGGGGCTCCGGTTTTTGGCAGGCCGAAAAATGCGGGGCTTTTCACCACCGGCTCGGTTATCGGCATTTCAGTCACGGGCGGCGCGGCAACGGCTTGTTGCTGCGCCGCTTCTGCGGCTTGTGCGGCAGCAGCAGCCTCCGCCTCGCGGCGGCGGAGGATGGCGCTTTCGGGCGTGCGCGTGAAGCGCACATTCGGCCCCAGCACGAAAGCCTTGTGCCAGGGTTCGAGTTGCTCAGGCGGCGTCAGCGGCTGTCCGGCCTGGTCCCGACCCTGCGGCTGGGCAGCCTGATGGACGGACCGCGCGTCTTCGCCGGTCTGGTCTGCATTCGGGTGGGAAGAGTTTGGTGGAAAGCGCATGGTGCCTACGGTTCGGTAAAAGAGACTCGTCTCCTAAGGAAGTAAAAAATAAAGGTTAATCACTCCTTTCCATGCCGCGATCCGACATGCCGGTCCCAGCATCGAAAAAGCGATAAAATTATCCATAACGCCATGTAAATATTGCCTTTTTAGTTATTCGCCATTAGGCAAGAAAACTTTACGCGATGCCATCATCTTGAAAATGCGTCAGAATTTTTTTCACCCTGCCCCTGGGTCATTTTCCTGCCCTGAGATGAGGCAGGGATGGCATCTGGCTTCTGCCGCAAAGGCATGGCAACCTGCCTGCCAATGAGGAGGAGTGCGCAATGAGCCAAGGATTTACCGCCGTCGTCATCGATACCGTGGATGGCCAGCCCAGGGGGCAGTTTCGCGAGTTGCACCTCAATGACCTCGCCGATCATGACGTGCTGGTGGAGGTGGCCTACTCCACCCTGAACTACAAGGACGGGCTTGCCTTTACCGGCAAGGGCCGTATTGCCCGGCATATGCCGGTCATTGCGGGAGCCGACCTTTCCGGCACGGTCGTGGACTCGCGGTCGCCACTCTGGAAAGCCGGTGACAAGGTCATCGTCAATGGTTTCGGCATGAGCGAAACCGAAGGCGGCGGCTATAGCCGCTATCAGAGGGTCAAGCCGGAATGGCTGCTGCGCCTGCCGGAAGCCTTCAGCCTTCAGGAAGCCATGGCAATCGGCACGGCTGGCTATACCGCGGCCCTTGCCGTGCTGGCGTTGGAGGATTGGGGCCGTATCACGCCCGGCCAGGGCGAGGTGCTGGTCACGGGCGCGGCCGGAGGCGTCGGTTCGATCGCCATAAGCCTGCTTGCCGCTGCCGGATACCGTGTCACCGCCGCCACCGGGCGGCCACAGACGCATGATTATCTGGCGGGCCTCGGCGCCAGCCATTTCGTGGAACGCGCCACACTGGCCGAAAAAGGCGGAGCTTTGCAGAAGGAGCGCTGGACAGGCGCAATCGACACGGTCGGCAGCAGCACGCTTGCCAATGTCATTGCCCAGACTGTCTATAACGGCGCAGTGGCGGCCTGCGGCCTCGCGGGTGGTGCCGATCTTCCTGCCACTGTCATGCCTTTCATCCTGCGCGGCGTGACCCTCATCGGCATCGATTCCGTCATGACGCCGATGGCGAAGCGCGAACGCGCCTGGTCCCGGCTTGCCGAAAGCCTCAACCGCGCCCATCTTGCAGACATGACAAAGGTGGAACCCCTTTCCAACCTGCCACAGCTTGCCAATGCAATCATGGCAGGCGAAATCAGGGGCCGGGTCGTGATCGATGTCACGCGGTAAAGGCTGAAAACTGCCATGACGGTGCATTCTTCCCCCGCCATGGCCTCCCCAGGCGTTAGCCGGAGATGAGCTTGATCTGCGGAACCGCGACAGGCTCGGCAACGGCGTATTCGCGCCGCTCCACTTCCGTCATCATGGCAATGTCCAGCACTTTCTGCAAATTAGCAGCGTGGCGGAAGCTCGGTTCACGGTTTTGTTGCTCCCGGATCGCCTCGATGAAACGCTGATAGTTGGTCGCGGTTGTTCCGGCGTCCAGATCCTGCCATTGCCCTTTCTCCACATCATCGCCAAGGCAGGCCCGCAGTGCATTGCCCGTTGGCGTGTGGACCACTTCCAGAGCGCCCTTTTCGCCATGCATCCGCAGGCGAAGCTCATTGAGATGGCCGGTCGCCCAACGTGTGGCATGGATGACCCCCATGGCGCCATTGGAGAATTCGGCCGTCATCGTGAAACTGTCATTGGCGTCGAGGTCATAGTCGCGGATGCGATTTCCCGGCGCTTTTTCAAAGGTCTTCAACCGCGCGAAAATCCGATCCACTTCGGTGGCCGCGCCATAACCTGCGAAATCGAGAATATGAATACCTACGTCGCCCAGGACGCCATTGGAACCATGCTTGGTGGAAAGGCGCCACAGCCATTGATCCTCTGTCGCCCAATCGCCCCATGCCTTGGAAACCAGCCAGCTTTGCAGATAGGAGGCCTCGATATGCCGGATGCGGCCAATTTCGCCAGCCAATACCATCTGCCGTGCACGCTGTACCGGCGCAACATTGCGGTAGGTCAGGTTGACCATGTTGATCAGGCCGCTCTCTTCTGCCCGCCGCGCCATTTCGTCGGCGCGCTCGTAGGTTTCGGCCAGAGGCTTTTCGCAGAACACATGTTTTCCTGCGGCCAGCAATTGCAGTGTCGTGGGATAATGGATCCGGTCGGGCGTGACATTGGCAACGGCGTCGAACTCGCCCCATTCGATGGCCTCGTCCAGCGAGGTAAAACTGGTGGCAATATCATGACGAAGCGCAAAGCCTCTGACCTTGGCAATATCGACATCGACGGCGCCGACCAGCTGCACGTCGCTATTGGTGGCAAACTCCATGGCATGGCGGTTTGCCATGCCGCCAGTGCCGAGAATGAGAAGACGGACAGCAGCGCTCACTTATAGCCCTCCTCTCCGGCCTTATGCAGCTTTGGGCCGCGCTCTGTGATCGGCTCCAGCGCCTGTTCAACCGGCACATTGGGGGCATCGTGAAGGGCCGAAAATGCAGGCGCGGGATTGAAAGCCCATTTGACCGCATTGGCGATAACACGCATCACCGTCGCATCATGATAGGTGGGATAGGTTTCATGACCGGGCCGGAAATAGAAGATATGGCCTGCCCCACGACGCCAGGTGAGACCGGACCGGAAAACCTCGCCACCCGCGAACCAGGAGATAAACACCGTTTCCAGCGGCTCCGGCACCGCGAAAAATTCGCCATACATTTCTTCGTTTTCCAGCACGAAATTCTCAGGGATGCCACGTGCGATGGGATGTCCGGGATTGACCGTCCAAAGCCGTTCCCGTTCGCCCGCCTCGCGCCACTTCGGTGAGCAGGGCGTGCCCATCAAACGCTTGAAGACCTTTGCGAAATGCCCCGAATGCAGGACGATGAGACCCATGCCTTCATGAACACGCGCGCAAACGCGCTCCACCACCTCGTCGCTGACGGCGCCATGGGCCTTATGCCCCCACCACACCAGCACGTCCGTGCTGGCAAGCCGTTGCACTGAGAGACCGTGCCCGGCCTCCTGCAGAGTTGCCGTCTCCGCCAGAATGTCCGGATCGCGATTGAGCGCTTCGGCAATGACCGTGTGCATTCCGTCTGGATAGATTTCGCCTACGACCGGATTTTCATGTTCGTGAATATTCTCGCCCCAGACTATCGTTCTGATCGCCACATGGCTCTCCCTGACTGACAATGGTTTCGAGGTGACAGGCTGATTGCAGGACAAAAGCGGATTACAGCGCCGTGCGTTTTATCAAACGCACGAAGGACGCTGCAACGCCTTAAATCTGCTGCATAATTTTCACCTTAAATCGATTCCGATTTAAGGAATTATGCAGTAGACCTCATAGACGTGCCCTGCCATGCCGGGAAATTTAAAGCCGAACCGGGCTTCGGTACAGGCCAGTCAGACCGCTGTTCCGATCGAAACCCGGATTTCGCTTTTCCTGAACTGCTCTAGCGGGTCAGCCCCCAGACGAAACCGATCAGGCCTGCCGCCGCGACAGCCTGAAGAGGCCAGCTGCGGATCAGGCCGGATAGATCGCCCGTCACGTTCGTCCGGCCCGCCGCGACGGGTCGGGAGCCCTCCAACCGGGCAATTTCTGTGCGAAGATAGCGGATTTCGGACTCCGGATCATCTTCGTTGCGCTGCCGCTGGTTAAGGGCCGAGATCACATGCGGAACGTCATCTTCGGGTGTCGGGTTGGAGGCGGCTTTGTTCATCCGATGCTGGTTTTCAACGTCATCGGCATCCACACGTCCGGTCGGCGTATCCGTTCTCGTCACGGAAACAGGGTCGGAGGCTGGAAATGTTTCCTCAAGGCCACGCTGCAAATTCTTGTCCGGGCTTTCGTGACCGCGTCTGGCATTTTCCTGCTCAAGCGATTCCACTGCGGGGGATGTTTGCTCTGTCATGTGTGACCTCCTTGGTTTCACACTGAACGGACGAGGCCCCTGAGCGGTTCCGGCGGGCATAAATCTTGTCAGGAAAGTTCTCGCTCAGGCCGCCGGATGAATGAAGACGAGAAAAATATCGAAGAAACCGTCAGGCTCGATCTGAAGCACCGCCCCCTCTGCGGGACAAATCAGACAATCGAGAGGTTCAGCCGTGAAAAAATAAGTGTTCCCCGACACCTGCGCCCGCCCGTTGAAGACAATAAAACGAAGGCCGCTTTGCGCCTCCAGTTGGACCGGGCCCTCGACTGGCAAGCGGATCAGCTGATGACGATAAAAGCCACGCCTGCTCATCAGGTTGAGGTCAACCGTCTCGCCCGCGATCAGGCGGGCGTGAACGGGAGAGGCGCCATCGAAAACATGCGGAGCACCGTCTTTCATCAGGGTGGTGGAGTGGCCATCCGTCTCCAGCACCATGCCGTTACCCGCCAGCACTGCAATGCTGCGATCAATCCCCGGAAAAGCCGAAAACGGTCCATCCTCGGCAACCGTCGCGATGCTGACCCGCCACATAAAATCCGGATGCAGGCTTTCATCGCGATGGAGCGCCACCTCGCGGGTGACGCCACCGCCATTTTTCCACGGCACTGTCTTGTAGTTCGCCGATTTCAAAAGCTGCATCCGGCCCCCTCCCTGGGGAACGTGTCTCTCAATCCGAGGTTCAATTACCCAGAATGCCCGGCAAGCGCAGCCCCTTGTCCCGCGCGCAATCCAGCGCAATGTCATAGCCCGCATCGGCATGGCGCATGACACCGGTGGCCGGATCGTTCCACAGCACCCGCTCCAGCCGTCTGGCGGCATCATCGGTGCCATCGGCGCAAATCACCACACCGGAATGCTGCGAGAAGCCCATGCCCACGCCGCCGCCATGATGCAGCGAAACCCATGTGGCGCCGGAAGCGGTATTCAACAATGCATTGAGCAGCGGCCAGTCGGAGACGGCATCGGAGCCATCCTTCATGGCTTCCGTCTCGCGGTTCGGCGAGGCGACCGAGCCGCTATCCAGATGATCACGGCCAATGACCACGGGCGCTTTCAGCTCGCCCTTGCGCACCATCTCGTTGAAGGCCAGCGCCAGTCGATGCCGGTCGCCAAGACCCACCCAGCAGATGCGGGCGGGCAGGCCCTGAAAGGCGATGCGTTCACGCGCCATGTCCAGCCAGTTGTGCAGATGCGTGTTGTCCGGCAAAAGCTCCTTCACCTTGGCATCGGTCTTGTAAATATCTTCAGGATCGCCCGACAGCGCCGCCCAGCGGAAGGGGCCAATGCCCCGGCAAAATAGCGGGCGAATATAGGCTGGCACGAAACCGGGAAATGCAAACGCATTTTCCAGCCCCTCTTCCTTGGCCACCTGCCGGATGTTGTTGCCGTAATCCAGCGTCGGCACGCCCATGTTCCAGAAATCCACCATGGCCTGAACATGGGTTTTCATCGAGGCGCGGGCAGCGGCTTCCACTGCCTTCGGATCGCTTTCCTGCTTTTCGCGCCACTCCCCAACCGTCCAGCCGGAAGGCAGATAGCCATGGATCGGGTCATGGGCCGAGGTCTGATCGGTGACAATGTCGGGACGGATGCCGCGCTTGAGCAGTTCAGGGAAAATTTCCGCCGCATTGCCGATCAGGCCGACGGATTTCGCCTCTCCGGCCTTTGTCCAGGTATCGATCATCGACAGCGCTTCGTCCAGAGAATGCGCCTTGGCATCGAGATAGCGGGTGCGCAGGCGGAAATCCACGCGGGTCTCATCGCATTCCACCGCAAGGCAGCAGGCCCCGGCCATGACAGCGGCCAAAGGCTGCGCACCACCCATGCCGCCAAGCCCGCCCGTCAGTATCCACTTACCCTTGAGATTGCCCTGGTAGTGCTGACGACCGGCCTCCACGAAGGTTTCATAGGTCCCCTGAACAATGCCCTGCGTGCCGATATAGATCCAGGAACCGGCAGTCATCTGGCCGTACATGGCCAGGCCCTTTTTATCCAGTTCGTTGAAATGTTCCCATGTGGCCCAATGCGGCACGAGATTGGAATTGGCAATCAGCACGCGGGGTGCATCCTTGTGGGTTCGGAAAATCCCGACCGGCTTGCCGGATTGCACCAGCAGCGTCTCATCCTCGTTCAGCTCCGTGAGCGAAGCGACGATGCGGTCGAAATCCTCCCAGGTCCGGGCAGCGCGGCCGATACCACCATAGACCACCAGCTCGTGCGGGCGCTCGGCCACGTCGGGGTCGAGATTGTTCATCAGCATCCGCAGCGGCGCTTCCGTCATCCAGCTTTTGGCGGTGAGCTGCGAGCCATGCGGGGCGCGCACGTCGCGGATGTTGTGGCGTGGATTGGTCATGTCATTCCCCCTTGGATGTAAGGGCCATTGCAGCAGTTTCGATGCGCGTCAAAATGGCCTGGAGATAGATACGAAGCTTTTCCGCCTTGGCAGCGTCATAGGCAAAAGGCGGGGTTTCAGTGGCCAGATGCGACTTCTGGCTCAGCTCCATCTGGATTGCATGGACACCCTCCTGCGGGCAGCCGTAATGGCGCGTCGTCCAGCCGCCCTTGAAGCGGCCATTGACGATGGCGCTAAAACCCTCTGCCGTTTGCGCCACGCCGGAAGCCGCGTCTTCGATAGCGCCATCGCAGCTTGCGCCGGAATTGGTGCCGATATTGAAATCCGGCAGCCGCCCTTCGAACAGGAAGGGAATGAGCGAACGAATCGAATGGCAATCATAAACGACAGCCACGCCATGCAGCGCTTTCACACGTTCGATTTCGGCGGCAAGAGCGGCGTGATAAGGCCGGTGAAAAGCCTCCAGCCGGGCGGAAATATCTCCTTCAGCCGGAGCGGCCCCCTCCTTCCAGATCGGCAGGCCATCGAAATCCGTGTTCGGCACAAGATCGGTGGTGTTCTGGCCGGGATAGAGGCTCTTGCCCTCAGGGTCACGATTGGCATCGATCACATAGCGATGAAAGGTGGCGCGCAGCGTGGTGGCATTTGGCAACAGACCGGCATAAAGCGTGTGGATATGCCAATCCGTATCGGCCAGCAGCCTGCCATTGTCGTTCAGCCTTTCCCATATTTCCGGCGGAACCAGCGTTCCGGTGTGTGGAAAGGCGAGAATGACCGGCGAGGAGCCCTGAACCAGTTCGAAAACGGCCATGTCAGCTCTCCAGAACCGGCAGGATGCCCGGTGTTACGGCTGCAACCAGCGCGCCGGAACCGACGAGTTCTGCTGCCGCCTGAAGATCGGGCGCCATATAGCGATCTTCTTCCAGCGTCGGTACGGCCCGGCGCAGCACGGCCATGGCCTTTTGCAATTCGGCACTCGTCGCAAGCGGCCCGCGCAGCTCAACGCCTTGTACGGCGCATAGCGCCTCGATGCCGAGAATGGCGAAGAGATTGTCCGTCATCTGCAACAGCCGCCGCGCCCCGTGGCAGGCCATGGAGACATGGTCTTCCTGATTGGCAGAGGTGGGCGTGGAATCGACAGAGGCCGGATGCGCCATCTGCTTGTTTTCACTCATCAGCGCCGCAGAGGTAACTTCGGCGATCATCAGGCCGGAATTGAGCCCCGGCTTTTTCGAAAGAAAGGCGGGCAGGCCGTAAGACAGCGCCGGATCGACCAGAAGGGCTATGCGCCGCTGCGAAATCGCGCCGATTTCACACACGGCAATTGCAATCTGGTCGGCGGCAAAAGCCACCGGCTCGGCATGGAAGTTACCGCCGGACACCACTGAATTGTCGGAAAGCACCAGCGGATTGTCCGTCACCGCATTGGCTTCGATCTCCAGCGTGCGGGCGGCAAAACGGATGAGATCCAGGCAGGCCCCGTCCACCTGCGGCTGGCAGCGAATGCAATAGGGATCCTGCACCCGCTCATCGCCCTCCACATGGCTTTCGCGAATCTGTGAGCCTTCCAGCAAACGGCGTAGCGCATTGCCTGCATCGATCTGGCCCTTGTGGCCCCGCAGCGTGTGAATATCGGCATGGAAGGGCGCGGAAGAACCCATGGCGGCATCGGTGGAAAGCGCACCAGTCATCAGCGCCGTCTGGGCTGCACGATGGGCACGGAACAGGCCGGCAAGCGCCAGGGCCGTGGAGGTCTGCGTCCCGTTGATCAGCGCCAGCCCCTCCTTGGCCGCCAGCACCACCGGCTGCAATCCGGCCCGCTTCAAGGCTTCGCCGCCGGAAAGACGCTGCCCCTGATAAAATGCCTCGCCCTCCCCCATCATCACCGCGGTCATATGGGCAAGGGGCGCAAGATCGCCGGAGGCGCCGACAGACCCCTTTTCCGGAATGACCGGCGTCACGCTCCTGTCCAGCATGGCCTCGATGAGCCTTATCAGTTCCAGCCGCACACCGGAGGCTCCGCGACCGAGCGACACCAGCTTCAGCGCCATGATCAGGCGCACCACATTTTCAGCCAGCGGCTGCCCCACGCCGCAGCAATGCGACAGGATGAGATTGCGCTGGAGTGTCGCGACATCGGCAGCGTCGATCTTGATGGAGGCGAGCTTGCCGAAGCCGGTATTGATGCCATAGACCGGGACGTTGCCGCGCGCGATTTCAGCGATACGCCCGGCGGCCCGGATAATGGCGGCATCCGCCGAGGCATCCAGCACGGCTGCTTCGCCATCCCAATAGATGGCCATGAGCTGCGACAGCGTTACCTGCCCCGGCATGAGGGTGATCGTCATGATGCAATCCTTTGTCCCTTGAAGACACGCAAATGAAGGGGGTTGAAGCCGATGCGATAGACAAGCTCGGCAAGGCTTTCGACGTCCCAGATGGCAAGATCGGCAGATTTTCCCACCTCGATCGTGCCGGTTTCGGAGAGAAGTCCCAGAGCCCGCGCCGCTTCCCGCGTGGCGCCCGCCAGGCATTCCTCCACCGTCAGGCCAAACAGGGTGGCGGACATGTTCATCGTCAGCAAAAGCGAGGTCAGCGGCGAGGTTCCGGGGTTGCAATCCGTCGCGATAGCCATCGGCACGCCCGCCTTGCGAAGTGCCGCGACCGGGGGCTTTTTCGTTTCGTTGAGGGCGTAGAAAGCGCCGGGCAGCAGTACGGCAACCGTTCCGGCGTCCGCCATGGCCGCCACGCCGTCTTCGTCCAGATATTCCAGATGATCTGCGGAAAGCGCGCCATAAGAGGCGGCAAGGCGTGCGCCTCCGAGGTTCGACAATTGCTCGGCATGAAGCTTCACCGGCAGGCCCAACTCACGGGCGACATCGAAAACCCGTGCGATTTCGGCAGGGGAAAAGGCAATGCCTTCACAAAAGCCATCGACCGCATCCACCAGCCCTTGCGTGTGGGCAAGCCTCAAGCCGGGAATGACCACATCGGTTATATAGTCACCATTGCGGCCCTTGTATTCAGCGGGCGTGGCATGGGCGGCAAGCCAGGAGGTGACGATGCGCACCGGCGCGAAATGCTCGAGCGCCCGCGCGGCCCGCAGCATTTTCAGCTCATTTTCGACCGAAAGCCCGTAACCCGATTTGACTTCAACGGTACTGACACCTTCACTTAGCAGCCTATCGAGACGCGGCAGCGCCTCGCCGACCAGCTCTTCCACCGTCAGCGCATTGGTGGCCGCAACCGAAGAAACGATACCGCCGCCGGCCCGCGCAATCTCTTCATAGCTTGCCCCTTTGAGCCGCATCTCGAATTCCCGCGCGCGATTTCCTCCGTGAACGAGATGCGTGTGGCAATCGATGAGCCCCGGCGTGACCCACCGGCCCTCAAGATCGATGACGCAAGCCCCGGAAGACGATGCCCGCGGCACATCGGCCTGCGGCCCGGCATAAAGGATCCGTCCATCCGAGATGACCACCGCGGCGCGCTCGATCACGCCCAGTCCGGGGTGAGATCGGGCAAGCGTCGCAAGCCGCCCATTGCGCAGGATCGTCAACCCGGCATCCATCTCGTTGCTCCCTTTTTGGCTTCCCTTCGGCAAAAACATGTATATACATAAAAATCACTTGGCAACCGCATTTTTACGATTGTTGCGGCCGGGCATAAGGAGACAAACAGATGCAGACCATCCATGCTGGTGCAGCCTTTCTCGAAAAGGGATGGGTGAAAAATCTGCGCATCGGCATAGAAAACGGCCGGATCGCACAGCTTCTGGCCAATCAGGCGCCGCAGGACACCGACGAGTGCCACGCCGTGATCGTGCCTGGCATGGCCAATCTGCATAGCCACGCCTTCCAGCGCGCCATGGCTGGCCTTGCGGAAATGCGCGGCCCCGGACAGGACAGTTTCTGGAGCTGGCGCACGGTCATGTATGAGATGGCGCAAAGCTTTTCGCCGGAGCATTTGCACGCCGTGGCCTGCCAGCTTTACATGGAAATGCTGGAGGCCGGTTTTACGCGGGTGGGCGAATTCCACTACCTCCACCATGATCGGCAAGGGGCGCACTTTGCCGATATTGGCGAGCTTTCCTACAGAATTGCCGCCGCAGCGGGCCAGACCGGCATTGCGCTTACCCTGCTGCCGGTTTTCTACGCCCATGCGGGATTTGGCGGCATGGAACCCGCCAATGGCCAGCGCCGCTTCATCAATTCGGTGGAAAGCTTTGCCCGGCTCATGGAGCGCTGCCGCCGCCTGCTTGCCCCGCTGCCGGAAGCGCGCCTTGGCATCGCACCCCACAGCCTGCGCGCTGTCACCCCTGAAGAGCTTGCCGAAATCCTGCCGCTGGCTCAAAACGGGCCGGTGCATATTCATGTGGCCGAGCAGCAAAGGGAAGTGGAGGATTGCCTGCAATGGTCTGGCCGCAGGCCGGTGGAATGGCTTCTCGACAACGCACCCGTGGACGCTCGCTGGGCGCTGATCCACGCCACACACATGAACGAGGCGGAAACCACGGCCATGGCCCGCCGCAAGGCCCTTGCCGGACTATGCCCGATCACCGAAGCCAATCTGGGCGATGGCACCTTCCCGGCACCGGATTTCCTGCGGGAAGGCGGCGAATTCGGCATCGGGTCGGATTCGAATATCCTGATTTCCCTGCCGCAGGAATTGCGCCAGCTCGAATATTCGCAGCGCCTGCATCTGCGCTCGCGCAATGTCATTGCCGCGCCCGGCCAGTCAACCGGTGAACGTTTGTTTTCTGAGGCGATCAACGGTGGCAGCCGCGCCCTTCAGGGTGCGGGCCATCTCGCCCCCGGCGCCGCCGCCGACTTTGTTTCGCTTGATTGCACCGCACTTGCCTATCTTGCACCGGAGAGACTTTTCGATCAGTGGATCTTTGCAGAGGGCGTCAGCGTGGATACGGTCTGGGTGCATGGCAAGGCGCAGGTCAGAAAGGGCCGCCACGTTCGCCGCGATTCCATTGCCCGCGACTTCCACAGGGCAATGCAAGACTTGGTGGCCGGTTTGGGATAAACCGGCTGACACCACGCAATGGACCGCCAGATGACAGATAGCCCACAACCCGCCGCCACCCTGCACCAGCAGATCCTGGGCGACATCGAAAAGCGCATTCTCTCCGGTGAATGGCCCCCCGGTTTCCGCCTTCCTTTCGAGGTGGAACTGGCGAAATCCTACGATGTGTCGCGCATGACGGTGAACAAGGTGCTGACACGGCTGGCCGCAGCCGGGCTGGTGGAGCGGCGCAAGAAATCCGGTACCTTCGTGGCCCAGCCAAAGGTCCACTCGGCTGTCCTGGAAATCCATGACATCGAAGCGGAAGTCCGCTCGCTGAACCGTGCCTATGGCCTGCAACTGCTTTCCCGTCGCCTGTGCCTCGGCGGAGAGGCAGAAGATGGCGATTTTGAAGCCAATGGCGAAACAAGGCTTCTCGAACTTTCCTGCCTGCACACGGCTGGCGGAGCACCTTTTTGCCACGAATACCGCCTGATCAATCTCGACATCGTGCCAAAGGCTGAAGAGGCTGATTTCAGCCGCATCGCGCCCGGCCAGTGGCTGCGCATGGAAGTGCCGTGGAGCGCGGCAGAACACAGGATTCGTGCCATTTCTCCCGACAGGACCATGGCGGCCCGCCTCAATCTTGCACGAAACGCGGCCTGCCTTGTGGTGGAACGGCGAACCTGGAACGAGCAGGATGCCGTTACCTTCGTTCGTTTCACCTATCCCGGCGACCAGCACGCCGTCCTCGCCCGGTTCACGCCGCAGTCGGGTTAGTGCAGCGTGCGGCATTTGGTCCGCGAAAGGCGCTTGCACCTTCGTAAAGTGGAGGAATAGAAGCAGCATTTGAAACGGTTTCATTCAGGCTGCCATTCCCACCGGCCGTTGCATTGCAGGAGGAGTTTCCATGTCGCACAGAAAGCTTCACATCGGCATGTCGCTGGCCCCGACATGGCTGAGCGGCGACGGCTGGCGGCGGCAGGACAGCCGTGTGGAACACCTGCTCGACAGCGATTTCTATGTCGATGTCGCCCGCCGCGCCGAAGCTGCCCACCTGGATTTCGTGTTTCGTCCGGATACGCTTTTTCTCTCCGCCGCCGCGCTGGAAAACGGCCCCGGTTTCACCAGCATGGACCCTACCGTGCTTCTGGCCGCGCTGAGCCGTGAAACCAGCCATATTGGCCTGCTTTCTACGGTCTCCACAAGTTTCTTCCCGCCCTATATCGTTGCCCGGCAAATCCAGTCGCTGAACTGGCTGAGCAAGGGGCGAACCGGCTGGAACATCGTGACGGCCCTCGATGGCAATGACAATTTCGGTATCGAGACCATGCCGAGTGCAGAGGAGCGTTATGCCCGCGCCGCCGAATTTACCCAAATCGTCCGGCATTTGTGGCAAAGCTTTCCCGCCGACAGCATTGTCTGCGACCGGACGGGAGGCCGCTACGCCGATAGCCGCCGCGTGCAGCCCATCGATCATCGCGGTTCATTCTTCAACGTCAAGGGGCCGCTCACCCTGCCCGGATATGATCGCGCGCCACTGCCTCTGATCCAGGCTGGCGCGTCGCCCGCCGGGCGCGATTTTGCCGCCTCGGTTGCCGATGCCGTGTTTGCCTCCGCACCGGACATGCAGGCCGCCATCGATCTGCGCCGCGATCTGCGCGCCCGCGCAGAAACCCATGGCCGCTCCGCCGACGATATTCTCGTTCTTCCGGGACTCAGCCTTTACCTCGCCCAAACGCGCCGTCAGGCCGAGGAATTGTTCGCCGAAACCCATCAGCGCACGGCCCGCGTGAAGGCGATGGCCAATCTCAAGGCCATGACCGGCCTTGAGGTCACAGACTGGCCGGATGACCGCCCCGTGACCCTCGCCGACCTGCCGCCACTGCCGTCACAGCCGCGCAGCCGCACGCATCTTGACCTTCTGCTGCGGGCAATCGAGCGGGACACACCACGGCTGGGAGAGTTGTTGAAGCGGCCCGAAGTGATTGGCTCTGCCCATTGGCAGGTGATCGGCACGGTAGACGATGCCTTCGACGCCATTACGGCATGGAGCGAGGCAGACGCGATAGACGGCTTCGTCACCTTGCCCGGCGGGTCGGTGGACTGCCTGCATCGCAGCATGAATGAGCTGATCCCGCGCCTTGCGCAAGCCGGCCACTTCCGCAAGGCCTATGGCAGCGACACCTTCTACGGTCATCTGAAGGAAAAATAGGCCCGTTTTCCGAGACATGTCAGGGGCCCTTCAATGACCCCTGGCATGAGAACGCGATACCCTATTCTTTCAGGCCCGCAGCCGCGAAATCAATTCCGACAGCCCGGCGGATGGCATCGAGCGCCGCCATGGTGTCCAGCGAACCGTTGAGCGGCCTGCATGGCGTTTCGGTCTTGCCGGCGGCAATGCAGCGGGCAACTTCGGCAGCCTCATAGTAAAGGCCGTCGAAATGGCGGCCACAGGGCTCCTCGTAACGCAACACCACATCGCCGTCGCGGGAGCGAAGTTCGAAGGGGCCGGGAAGATTGAATTCGCTGATGAAGCGGATGGTGGCCTTGGAGCCGACGATAGCCGCATTTGTCGGTGTAAATCCATAGGGCGATGTGCCCATGGTGGCGAGGTTGCCCGCCGCATCCGTCATGACAACCGCCAACTGGCCGTTCACGCCGCTGGGATCGGCCTGCCCAAGACCCACCACCTGCGCCGGGGCACCCATCAGCCTGGCGATCATGGCAACCGGATAGGTGCCAAGGTCTAGCAAGGGGCCACCTGCAAGCCGTGGATCGAAAAGCCGGTGATCGGTCGGCAGATATTCGCCATATTCGGTATAGACCGAGCGGATATCTCCCAGCACGCCAGCCTGAATAATCTGCTCGATCACATCGAATTTCGGCAGGAAGAAGGTCCATAGCGCTTCGGCAAAAAACAGCCCTTTCGACCGGGCCAATGCCACCATTTCGTCAGCCTGTGCCTTATTGAGGGCCATGGGCTTTTCCACCAGAACATGCTTGCCGGCGTTGAGCGCAAGCAGAACATGCTCATGATGAAAATTATGCGGCGTCGCCACATAGATCACATCGATCGCCGCGTCATTGACCAGCGCCTCGTAGGAACCATGGGCACCGGCGATTTCATGGGTCTGCGCGAAAGCGGCTGCCGTCTGCGCGTTGCGGGAGCCGACCGCCGCGATGATCTGGCGGGTATGGGCCTTGACGCTGCGAATGAACTGGCTGGCAATCCAGCCGGTTCCGAGAATGCCCCAGCGCAGAGCCGGGGCCTCCATGGGCGAGGGAATGCGGGATGCGGGCAAGGATGCCGGAAAGCTCATGACCCTGTCTCCTCTCAAGCGTTGACTTTTTCCCAGGCGCCGGTTTCAACGCTGCGCTCCATCGCATCGATGATCCGTTCGTTCTGGAGGCCGAAGTCGAAATTCGGATAGCAATCGGCTTCATTGGCAATGCCTTGCAGAAGATCGAAGACCTCGATGACCTTCACATCGAAATAGCCAAGGCCGCCGCCTGCGAAATCGAAACCGAAGAAGCCGGAAAACTGCGGCACCTGCGATCCGGCATAGATGGTCTTGAAACCACGATCCGGCTTGGGATCGCCAAAACGGGAAATCTTCAACTCGTTGAAGCGCTCGCCATCCATGATGATCGTGCCCTCCGTTCCCGAGACTTCCCAGTAAATACCGAAAACCTTGCCAGCCGCAACGCGGCTTGCCTCGATGGTGCCGCCCGCCCCGGAGCGGAAGCGGATCAGCGCCTGGATCTGGTCTTCGTTTTCCACCGTGGCGCGCGGCGCGTCGGCAGCCGCTGCCGCGCCATAACCGGAACCACCCTGTGGAACGGGTCGCGTGGGGAAGAAGGTCTGCGTCTGGGCAATGGTGCTTTCCACATCGCCCATGAGATACTGGGCCACGGAAATCACGTGGCTGCCAAGGTCGCCGAGCGCGCCGGAACCGGCATCCTTGCGGGTGCAACGCCATGAAAACGGCAGATCGGGATCATTGAAAAAGCCCTGATCGAACCAGCCGCGAAAGCGCATCGGCGTTCCAATATCGCCGCGATCGATGATTTGCTTGGCGAGCATTGCCGCAGGCGTCTTGACGTTGTTGAAGGCCACCATGGTCTTCACGCCCCTGGCCTTTGCCGCAGCCGCCATTTCTTCTGCCTGCGGCAGGGTCACGGAAAGCGGCTTTTCGCAATAGACATGCTTACCGGCGGCAATCGCGGCCATGGCCATTTCATAGTGGAAGGAGTTTGGAGACGTGATGTCCACCACGTCCACTGCCGGATCGTTGACCAGCACGCGCCAGTCGCCGGTGGATTTTTCAAAGCCGAAACGGGCTGCCGCATCCGCCGCCAGGCTTTCATTGGCATCGGCCAGCATGTAGAGATGCGGGATGGCGGGAAGGTTGCGATAAAGCAGCCGGGCGCGGGCAAAAGCATCCGCATGGGCCTGCCCCATGAAGCCGGAACCGATCAGGCCGATATTCAAAGTCTTGCTCATGATGTTCCTCAAAACAGCGATGTGATGTGGTTGAAGGCGCGGGCCGTGGCGGCCCTGGGTTCGGCTTCGGGCTTTGTCGGATCCTGCTCGGCCTCGACGATCAGCCAGCCGCGATAACCACTCTTGCGCACGAAATCCGCGACAGGCGCAAAATCAACCGCCCCGTCGCCCGGAACGGTGAACATGCCGGAGCGCACCGCCTCGTTGAAGGTCTTGTCGCCGGAGCGAACCTCGGCCAGCCTTTCGGCCCGCACATCCTTGAGGTGGATATGGGTGACGAGATCGCCGAAACGCTCGAAAAGCAGCTGGTAATCGAAGCCACCGGCATAGGCATGGCCGGTATCCACCAGAAGTCCGCAGCGGGCGCGTTCGATCACCCGCGACACTTCGTCGAAGGTTTCCAGCACCATCATAAGATGGTGATGATAGGCAAGTTTGAGCCCGTATTCGCCCTCAAGCCTCCGGTCAAATTCCTTCAGCCGGTCGGCATAGACATTGGCTTCATCGATCGAAAGCGTAACGCGGTTCGACATGGGAAGATCAAGCGCCGCGCCCGGCGCCATGCGGCCCACCGGGCCGTAAACCATGACATTCGTGCCCATCTCTCTGAGAAGAACCGCATGGTCGCGCACCTCGGCCATCTCGGCATCCACCTCGCGCTCGGCAAGAAAGCCGGAATACCAGCCCGATGCCAGCGAGAGGCCATGCTTGTCCAGAAGCGGCTTCAGCTCTTCGGCCTTGCGTGGAAACTTGCGCCCAAGCTCGATGCCGGAAAAGCCATTCCCGGCTGCCTCGGAAAGGCAGGTTTCCAGCGGAATATGGCCGCCCAGTTCTTCAAGAACGTCATTGGTCCAGGACAGGGGCGAAACGCCAAGGCGCACGCCTGCGGGAAGCTTTGCTGTGTTCACGTTGAAATCTCGCTCAGGGTTTCCAGTCGGCAGACAGGCGCACCGGCGCGCCGGATGCAATCGATACCAGCGCGGCTTCCGCCAGACGCTGCGCCTCAAGGCCATCGCGAATGGTGGCCAGCGGCTTGGCGCCATCGCGGATCATGGCGATGAAATCCACCATCTCGCTGCGATAAGCGGCTTCGAAACGGCTGATGAAATAATCCATCGGCTGGGCGCGCAACTCGCCCGCGCTGCTGGCGATGCGAATATCCGTCTGCGGGCGATTGTCGATGAACAGAACCTCACGGGCACAATGGGCTTCCAGCCGCTGGTCGTAACCAAGCGGGCCGCGACGATTGTTCGACATCTGGATCATCGTGCCGGAAGCCGTAAGCATCGTCACCAGCAGGCTGTCAATATCGCCAGCCGCGCCAATTGCGCTGTCGATCTGGCAATTGCCGACGGCATAGACGGAAACGATCTCTTCGCCGCTCATATAGCGCGCCTGGTCGAAATCATGGATGGCCTGATCGCGCAACATGCCGCCGGAGACTTTCACATAGGACACCGGCGGCGGGCCGGGATCGCGGGTATGCATGACCAATTGTTCCAGCCTGCCGCTGCTTCCGCCAGCGATACGCTCCCGCACGGCGCGGAAATTGGGATCGTAGCGGCGCTGGAAGCCGAGCATGACCGGCACATCCGAGGCTTCGACGCGCTTCGCCACGGTTTCCGCCGTGGTAAAATCAAGGCTGATGGGCTTTTCGCAGAAAATCGCCTTGCGCTCGGCCACGGCCCGCAGCAAGAGATCGGCGTGGCTATCGGTGGAACTTGCCACCACCACACCCGTCAGCGCCGGATCGGCAAAGGCGGTGTCGGCATCGACGAGGCGGGCGCCGATTTTGGCAGCCAGCGCCTCGCAGGCGGCATTGGCGAAAGGATCGATAATATATTTCACCCGCACATCAGGAAGGGCGGCAAGGTTCAGTGCGTGGACCTGGCCGATACGGCCAGCGCCAAACAAGGCAAGTTCGATCATGGATACTCCTCCCGGTATTTAGGGCGCTTTTCGATCTGACTGAAAGAGATCGGCGCCCTACTGCATAATTCCTTAAATCGGAATCGATTTAAGGTGAAAATTATGCAGCAGCTTTAAAGTGTTACAGCGTCCTTTGTGCGTTTGATAAAACGTACGGCGCTGTAAGGTTTTCTTGTAGAAGCATAATCTTGCCGGTCCTCATCTCACTCCGGCCGGATCATGCTTTTACCCTTGCGTGGCAAAATAGGCTGGCCGCAGGGCGGAAAAAACGGCATTCTTGAAGAAATCTCTTCAAATTTTTTCCATGGGATCCGCACATATGGCACGCAAGACTACGGCAAGCGACGTCGCAAGGCTCGCTGGCGTTTCCGCCTCCACGGTCGATCGGGTGCTGAACAATCGCGGCGGCGTGACCGAAGCCCGCGAGAAGGCCGTGCTGGCGGCGGCAAGACAGCTGGGCCTTGACCGCGCCCTCAATCAGCGTGCCGCGCGGACGCTGCGGATCGCCGTGATGACGCAGCCCCCCTCCAATCCCTTTCACGCCGCGATACAGCGCGGCTTCGAACAGGCAAATCGCAGCTATCCGCAGTTCAACATGCAATTTCGCCTGCACCACATCGATCCCGCCCGCGGCGGGCAGACGGCGCGCCGCATTACCGGACTTGCCGCTAATCATGATGGAATTGTCATTGTCAGCGCCTATGACGCCGATATTGCGGCAGCGCTTTCCGTATTCACCGAAGCGGGCAAGCCGGTCATTACGCTGGCGACGGACATGCCGGGCCTTGAAAGCCACCGTTATATCGGCCCCGACAACTACAGCGCCGGACGGCTGGCCGGAACGTTGATGGGACGGTTTCTGGGCCGTGAAGGCGGCGCGGTCATGGCCATTGCCGGCATGTTCAACATGGTGGGCCAACAGGAGCGCGTCAGCGGTTTTCAGGCTGTGCTGCGCGAGCGGCACCCGGCCTGCCATATGGAAGCGGTGCAGGAAAGCCTTGAACAGGGCGAACGCGCTGGGGAACTTGTCTATCAGGCCCTGCGCCGCAATCCGTCGCTGCGCGGCGTCTACAATGCATCGGCAGGCGCACAGCCGGTGGTGGAGGCTCTCAAAGCGCTTGGGCGTCAGGATGTCGTCTTCATCACCCACGAATTGACACCGGAATATCGAAGCCTGCTGAAGGCGGGCCTGATCGACGCCATCATCGATCAGGATCCCGTCCAGGAGGTGCGCACAGCCGTGGAAACGCTGGGCGCGCATTTCGGGCGGGCAGAACAACCGCCCGCCTCCCTGATTACTCCGGTGCATATCCACCTGATCGAAAACTGCTGACTCAAAAGCGGAGCAGACTCTCTTGTCCCGTTGCGGCTCTCGCCGCAGACCCGGCACTCAACCGGCTATCAGGTCGCCGTTTCGGGAATGAGCACCGTCAATTGTATCGCATTCAACCCCCATTGGGCGGCATCATTGGTGGAAATCCCGACGATCTCATCCACCGGCTTCAACACGGAGTTCCCAGCTTTGCGCGAAGCGGGGTTGGAGGCCACGCGGTCGGGCCTGTCACCCTGACTGGCAAATTCCTCCCAGGCGCGTTTCGCCAGATCAGGCCGCTTGCGCATGACCGCCGCATAGGCCGTGAACCGGGCATGACCCTGGCGAAGGCCCCGCGGCTTCCACTCAGCCTTGGTCTTGCGCTGGAAGTCCTCGGCCGAGGCATTGTAATATTCGCAATAATCCAGCCATGCCTCGCGATAGGCAGGCACATCCACAAGCTCCAGCAACTCGGCATGAAGCTCGAACACCCCGAACGCGCCGTTGAGGTGGGCAATATCCACGCCACGCACCTGGCTGCGATAACGACCGCTGGCCAGCTCATAAAACCCCGTGCCCGCAAACCATTGATCCGGCAATGCCGCGATGGACTCCATGCCTGCCACCAGCCTGTCACGCCAGCGTGTGTCCCCCGTTCTTTCCCACTCCGCAAGCCAGGCCGAGGCCAGAGAACCCCAAACCGAGCCGAACGACATTTCCACCTGTCCCGCCGGAGGACGGGGCCGGGTGCCGCCCGGTGCCTCGACATCCGCCGTTTTGCGCTCGATGTCGATGTCGCCCAAGCGCTCCTCGGCCCCCAGCAACTCCCGCATGAGGTCGCCAGCCCGCTCATCTGCGGTCAGGAAATAATAGATACGCCGATAGGCGGCGTTGGAAATGCGCGGCTGCTTGGAGCTGTCAGCCCAATGCTGAACGCCGTGGCGGGTGCCGAGGCCTTTGAAACGGCCGGTATGATAGACATCCACTTCGCCGGTGTGGCGGCCCATGGCTTCGGCCATGCGAAACACATCCGCCCGTCCCGTCCGCAAATAAGAATACCAGAGCCAGAGATCGGTGGACAGCTCGCTGTTATCCCAGGCAAAACCACCAATATCATAGCGCCAGACATGCCGATCATTGTCATAGCTGTGCATGACATCGCCATAATCCCAAAATCCGTACCAGCGGCGCTGCTCGATCTGTCCGAGATAGAAGTCGATCTCGTTGCGGGCGCGGTCCTCGATCTTCGCCAGCGCCGGACTTGCCCTGTCGGGCGCTTTCCAGATGCCGAACACCCCGGCAGCCTGAAGGGAGGCACTGTCTGCAACAAGGCGCGGAGGCTTGGCCACCAGCGCCGACATGTTGGCCAGATCGTCGCGAGAAGGTGTCGCGGCGAGCGCCCAGATGCGAAACTCCGTCGTGCGCGCAATGCCCACCGGCGTGCCCCAGTCGGGCTGGTAATCCTCGTAGGTAATATCCAGCGCCTTGTTCTGAAGGTAATAATTCGTCTCGCCCAGCCCGTCATGATAAAAACGCATGTCCATGGGCGGCGCATCGGGTGCGTGATACCACATGGTAAAATCCGCCATGTCGCTCCCTGCCTTGCGAATGTCCAGACGAACCGGCGCGCGTTGCCAGAAGTCGCCAAGGCCAAAGGCCACGCCCCCTTGCGGCGAACCGCAGTAACCAAGGCCCGGTGCGCGGCCTGCCGTATCTGCCGTGATCCAGCCATGCCCTTCAGCGGTGCGCTTGCGGATCGTAAAGCCCTCGCTATTAGGCTGGGACAGGGTAAAATCACCCCAGGCGGGCACATATTGCAAGACATCGCGCACCTTGGGCGCCATGCTTGCCAGATCGGGCGTTGCCCGACCGGCGATCTGCGCCGCGCGAAACTCCTTGCCGGGGTCACGGCGCAAGCCCGTCAAAGGCCGCACGGCTTCTGCCCACAGGCCACCATTTTCCCCGCCAAACCGGATATGCCGGTCATGCAGGGCGCCCCGCATGGGAACCTGCCCGCGCAGGCCCAATCCGCGAATGAACGATTTGGCCGGATCCCCATCGAAAATCATGCTATGGACAATGCGTACGCATTGCGACCCGGCATGAAAATAAAGCCGAAGAGAGAAAGGAAGCCAGCCTGACCCCTCGCCGTCGCGGTGGTTGCCTTCAAGCCGCAGCACTGCCCGCAGCGGCCCATCCTGTTCTACGACCAGTGTTTCGATATGGCTTTCGTAAGCGGTGCGGCGGCTCACCGCCCCCGCCTCGTCATCAGGCTGATCCTGGGCCGTGGCCACCAGAGCGATCTCCGCCAGAACATGATTGCTGCCGATCGTGGCCGAACGGATCAGCGCAGGTCCACGGCCCGGCACATGCCAAACCACACCTGCACAGTTTACCGTAACACCCTCGCCCTTTTCGACGCGCAAGGAGGCACTGGCTGCTGCGACGTCGGGCTGGACGAGGCCGGGCTGAACAACGCCGCCGATTGCGGGCACCGTGCCTGCCGCAGCCGCATGACCGGTCCACTTGATCGAACCGTCCGGCCACCATCCCAGCGGCCAGCTTTGCAGACCTGCCACCGCACCGCTTTCCGTCACCAGACTATAGCCGTCCTTGGCATAGCGTGTTCCCCTTGGCCATGCCTGCCCCCAGCATTGCCCCTCATCCACAACGGGTGCTGTGCCATCCAGCCAACGGACACGAGCGCCGGGCGATTGAGCTTGCCCGGCCCCGGCCTGACCTGCCGCCTGCGTGGAACCAGAAAGGGAAATGCCGGCGGACAGCGCAGCTGTCGCGGTTGCTGCCAGCAATGTCCGGCGGCGAATGTGCGGTACCATTTTATCCTCCCGAATATGAAAATCAGCCAACTTCGGAGCAAATGGTCTGAGGGCAGACACTCCAATTCCTGCCCTCAACCTCTTCGAAGATGGCTCCTTAAAATCTTTCGTGAACTGTACCACCCATCTCTGGGTGCCCCGGCTCAACCTCCCGATGAATGCGTAAAAATCGGCTCCAGCCATTGCCGTGCCCGGATTGACCGGCCCACGGTTAAACTTACTACTGACATACTAGCATCAGATATGCACTTCGAATAGAGCTTAGCGTGTTTAAAAAACCGGCCGAAGGCAAACGCCGTTTTTTTGCAAGCGCCCAGCCGCTTTTCATCATTAAAGCGCCGAGCGTTTTATCAAACGCACGGCGCTGTAACACTTTAAATCTGCTGCATAATTTTCACCTTAAATCGATTCCGATTTAAGGAATTATGCAGTAGCGAAAACCCCGTGCCCCACTCACTCTGCGCCAGATTTTCGCTTGTTTAGATTCCGAAATAAGGAATTACCCAAGAACGCCCAGCAACCACGGACCGCCGATTTTTTGAAGGCCGGGGAAAAATGCAAAGGAGGCGAGGACGCTTGCGCATCCCCGCCTCCTTTATTTTCCGCCTCAGTAGACAAGCGTCTCAGCTTTACTAGCAAACACTGAGCCGGTCTGACGTTTATATTTGAGGAATATTCCCGGATTTCCCCGATTTTCTCGGATCGGACGACGCCTTAAAATTCCTCCCAGTTATCCATCTTGACCGCCAGTGCAGCCCCGCCACGACTGCTGACAGCCGGAGCACGCATGGGCCTGTTTACCGTTGCTGGCCGCTCGTTCACTGCTCTTGCCGGGGCTTGCGTGGCAAGCGGCGCACCAGCTATTGAGCCTGGTTTCTGATCACCTGTTTTGAAGCTCGCCAGAAGCTCGCCGAGCTTTGCCGATTCCCGCGCCAGACCAGCACTCGCGGCATTCATTTCCTCTACCATGGCGGCGTTCTGCTGTGTGGCCTGATCCATGTGGTTTACGGCGGTGTTCACCTCGCCCAGACCAACGGATTGCTCCTGCGCGGCGGTGGCAATGGCGTCCATATGCTGGTTGATGGCCTGCACAAGGTCGGCAATTTCCGTCAATCCCTTGCCGGTATCGTCCACCAGCTTCACGCCTTCGCCCACAGCCACGGCGGAGTTGGCGATCAGGGCCTTGATCTCCTTGGCGGCATTGGCCGAGCGCTGGGCAAGCTCGCGCACTTCCTGCGCGACAACGGCAAAGCCTTTGCCCGCTTCACCGGCACGCGCGGCTTCCACACCGGCATTCAACGCCAGAAGATTGGTCTGGAAGGCGATTTCGTCGATCACGCCGATGATCTGGCCGATCTGCTGCGAGGCCTGCTCGATGCGGCCCATGGCAGTGACGGCATTGCCGACGACTACGCCGGAATGCTCGGCCTTGGCGCGGGTGTTGCGCACGATGTCGCGGGCCTCGCCGGTGCGGTGGGTTGTCGCCTTTACATTGGCGGTGATTTCCTCAAGGGCGGCCGCCGTTTCTTCAAGCGAAGCGGCCTGCTGCTCCGTGCGCTTGGCAAGATTGTCGGAAGCACTGGAAATCTCGCTGCTGCCGCTCCGCACCACGCTGGCGGAATTGCCGACGGCCACCAATGCATCGCGCAATTGCGCGACAGAGGTGTTGAAGTCGTGACGCAAGGCCTCGAATTGCGGTGCAAACTGCTCCTGGATTTCACACAGCATATCGCCAGCGGCAAGACGCTTCAGACCGCTTGCCAAAGAGCCGGTCGCCTTGTTGAGACGGTCATTGGCCTCTTCTTCGGCCCGGCGCTGCAATTCGACGCGCTCGGCCTCCGAGCGGCGGCGATTGTCCTCGGCCTCTGCTTCAAGCTGGGCGTTGCGGATCGCGGCATCGCGAAACACCTGAACGGCACGGGCCATCTCACCGATTTCGTCCGACTTCTCCGCAAAGGGAATGGCTCGTTGCGTGTTGCCCTCTGCCAGCTGGTTCATCGAGAAGGTCAATGCGCCGATCGGCTTGGTGACACGGCGAACAATGATGGCAAGACCGGCGATGCTGACCGCCAGCACGACGGCAAGCAGACCGATAAAGAACACCAGGCTGGAAACCGCTTCAGCTTCGCGCGTCAGGGCTGCATCCTTCAGTGCGTTCACGGCCGCAACGGCCATGTTTGCAATGGTCACTTGCGCCGCACTATTGCCCGGCATCCACTCCTGCAACTCGACAGGAAGCGGCTGGCGATTGACGATCGCATCGAACACCTTGTTCTGGAGTTCCCACGTCTTGCCGGTGAAATAGGTTTCGGATGCCGTCTGGAAGCTCTTTTTAAGCTCCGGCGTTATCGCCGGATGCCCGATAATCGCCTCGACATTGCTCCAGTGCAGCAGCGATTGAGCACGATAGGAGATGATGTCGGAAATATCCTTGGTTGTAAGTTCCCGCGCCTTGGTGAAGGCAAGGTTCATCACCGTGGCCTCGTTGCCTGCCGATGCGCGGGCGCCCCAGGCAAAAGCACGAATATCGACAAAGGCAGCCATATCGCTGTCCATCGCCATGATCTCACGCTCGGCCGCGGCGGAGGCGCCTTCGAGGAGTGTCAGCGTGGCCTGGCCATTGCTCATCTGCATGGCATTCAGCTGTTTGTCACGGCTTTCCAAGGGCTTGGCAAACTCGGCATCGATCTTTGCCCGGTTTGCCTTGATATTCTGATAATCGAGCAAAGCCTTTTCGATCGGCGTCCGCACGCTCGGGGAGGAAAGATTTTCGAGAGCAGTTCTCAACTCAGCCGCGGCTTCATCGACGGCAGCGCGGAATTTCGGAACATCCTTGCCCACTTCCGGTGTTTTCTCGAGAGTGCTCAAAAACGTGGTGTTGGATCGACCGCGCTCGAGGCGATAATTCACCAGAAAATTGAAAACGGCCCGGTTGGCCTCCGCATAGGAAACGACATTTTGCTGATTTTTCATATGGCCATACGCAGTGTAGACCTCGCTACCGGCCATATAGGCGACCGTTACCCCCAGAAGGAGGAAAAGACTGATCAGAATTCTCTTGATGCTAAACATTTCGGGCCTCGCAATCGATAATTGCCAAGACTTGCTGCATCAATCATAAGAAATGTTTAAATTCCGAAGGTTTTTACATTTTTAAATATATATAGGAAATATATTTTTTAAGATATTCTGCAATCACTATATTATTCGTACTGCATATAAAAGAAAAATGCGCCACTACTTTTCGCAGCGGCGCACCATCTTTCAGCGCTCGCAACCGGCGCTCTCAAGTTCCGAAGGCAAGTTGCACCTTCATGGACCTGTTGCGATCAGCGGCTGTTTCGAAGGCTTCAACGGCATCGGAAAGCGGGAAGGTGGCGGTGAGCAAGGGTTTGAGATCGACACGGCGCTTGTTGATCAGGTCAACGGCCAGTCCGAACTCCTCGTGGAAGCGGAAGGTGCCCTTCATCTCGATTTCCTTGGCGACCACCATGTTCTGAGGAATGGTGACATCGCCGCCGAGGCCAAGCTGCACCAGCGTCGAAGCCGGTCGCAGCACTTCCAGTCCGGATCGTACCGCACGTTCATTGCCCGAGGCCTCGAAATGCACATCGAAATAGCCCTTGCCCTCCGCATAGGCGGCAAGCTGTTCGGGCGCCTCACCCACGTTGATGACGCGGTCGGCGCCCACGGAAAGCGCCATTTTCAGCACGCCATCCATCACATCGGTTGCGACTATCTCGCGCGCGCCATGGGCGCGGGCCGCAATGATTGCCAAGGCGCCGATTGGACCGCAGCCTGTCACCAGAACGCGCTTGTTGGTCAAGGCACCGGCCCGCTTCACAGCATGGAGCGTCACGGCGAAGGGTTCTGCCATGGCCGCCTCGTTTATAGAAACACCGGCATCAACCTTGTGGCACTGCCAGGCGTGGGCTACGAGGCGTTCGCGAAAGGCGCCCTGGATATGCGGCATCGGCATGGCAGAGCCGTAAAACCGCATGTTGAAGCAATGGTTCTGCTGGCCCCGCAGGCAGTATTCGCACTGGCTGCAAGGGCGGCTTGGGGAAACGGCCACCCGGTCGCCAACGGCAAGACCGGACACACCTGCACCGAGCGCCTTGATCGTGCCAGCCACTTCATGGCCAAGGATCATCGGCTCGCGCAGGCGCACCGCACCGAAGCCGCCATGATTGTAGTAATGCAGGTCCGAACCGCAAATGCCGCCGGCTTCTACCGCAACCTCCACTTCGCCGGGGCCGGGACTATCGGCCTCTCGCTCTTCGACACGCAGATCCTTCGCGGCATGAATGACTATGGCTTTCATGACGATCTCCTTAAATCACCGGGGTCGGCAGGGTTGCGCCAGCGAAATGCGCCGCCAGATTGTCGCGCACCAGTTTTCCCATAGCCTTGCGGGTTTCCACCGTGCCAGAGGCGTGATGCGGCTGCACCAGCACATTTTCAAGCGCCAGGAAGCGTGGATTGAGCTTCGGCTCGCCCTCGAACACGTCAAGCGCCGCAGAACCGAGCTTGCCTCCTTCAAGGGCGGCGAGCAACGCGTCCTCATCGATATTGGAAGCGCGGGAAATGTTGATGAGCATACCCTCCGGCCCCAGCGCCTCGATCACTTTGGCATTGACAATGTGGCGCGTGGCAGCGGACGCCGCCAGTGTCACGAAGAGGAAGTCCGCATGGCGGGCAAGCTCCACCGGATCGGCAATATAGGTCATGCCGTCGGCATAGGACTTTTCCGTGACATCGCTATAGGCGATGTCCATATCGAAGCCCTTCAGCCGCTTGGCGACTTCAAAACCAATGCGGCCAAGGCCGAGAACACCGGCCTTGCGGCCCCAGACACGCCGCTTGAGCGGATAAAGCCCCTTGGCCTCCCAACTCCCGTCGCGCACCCAGGTTTCAGCACCGATCATCCCGCGAGACTGAACCAGCATCATGGCGACCCCTAGATCGGCCACGTCATTGGTCAGCACATCCGGCGTGTTGGTCACGCGAATACCACGGTTGCGCGCCGCATCGAGGTTCACCGCATCGAAGCCGACCCCGTAAACCGAAATGATTTCAAGCTTTGGAAGGGCTGCAATAATTTCGGCAGAAGCCCCGAGTTCACCACGGGTGGCGATGGCGCGGATGGTGGCGGCATTGTCGCGGATGAAAGCGTCGCGATCGGCCGCTTCGTAAAGCTTGTGGACCGTATATTGCGCTTCAAGCTCCACCAGATCCCATTCCGGATAGGGGCCGATCAGCAGAATGTCCGGCTTGCTCATGTCAGTCTCCAATTCAGATTTTTACGGCTGCGCGTTCCGCTCAAGCGGGGCGCCGTCTTCAGGAATGGTTTATCGTTTCGCCCGGTTTTTTCTGAGCGCCAGCAGGCTCATGGCCAGGCCGACAATGGATTCGAGCGACTGATTGATGTCGATGGTGACAACGTCGGCCTCGCCATAGGGCAGTTCCAGCGTTGCAAGCTGGCTATCGAGCAGCGAGGCCGGCATATAGTCATGGCTGCGCGCTCCAAGCCTTGCCGAAAGCAAGGCGCGGTCTCCTTGCAGAAACAGAAAGGTGATCGGCAGGCCAGCCAGATCCCGCAGCCGGTCGCGATAGGCGCGCTTCAACGCGGAGCAGGAGATAACCACCGGACGCTGCGCCCCGCCATCGGCAAGTTTTTCGCCAAGCGCGGCAAGCCAGGGCCAGCGGTCTTCATCGGCCAGCGGTGTTCCTGCCCGCATCTTCTCGACATTGGCTGCCGGATGCAGGCTATCGCCCTCGATAAACCTGACATCGAGATATTCGGCGAGGCGCGCACCGACGGAGGATTTGCCGCAACCGGAAACCCCCATCACCACCACTGGCCCCACCGAAAATCCAGCGTCAGAGACTGGTGGTAATTCCGCCATCGACATAGAGCGTGTGTCCGTTCACGAAGGAGGAAGCTTTCGATGCAAGGAACACGGCTGCGCCGACCAGTTCCTCCACATCGCCCCAGCGGCCCGCAGGCGTGCGCTTTTCCAGCCATGCGGAAAATTCAGGATTATCCACCAGCGCCTGATTGAGCGGCGTCTTGAAATATCCCGGTGCAATGGCGTTGATTTGCAGCCCGTATTTCGCCCAATCCGTACACATGCCGCGGGTAAGGTTTTTCACCGCCCCCTTGGTTGCCGTGTAAGGCGCAATGCCCGGACGCGCCAGCTCGCTCTGCACCGACGCGATGTTGACGATCTTGCCGCGTCCGCGCGCAATCATGTGCCGGGCCACGGCCTGACCGACATAAAATACGCTGGAGATATTGGTTTTCAGCAATTGCTCCCAGCGGTCGGCGGGAAAATCCTCAAGCGGCGTGCGAAATTGCATTCCGGCATTGTTGATCAGAATGTCGATGGGGCCGATGTCGCGCTCGATCGCTTCGACACCGGCCTTCACCGCCTCGACTTCCGTAACATCGAAATCAGCCGCCGAAACCGTGGCGCCAGCGGCGCGCAACTGCTCCACGGCCGCCGCAAGCCTGGCCTTGTCGCGACCGTTCAGAACAATTTCAGCGCCGTGAGCGGCAAGTCCTTGCGCCAGCGCAAGGCCAATGCCTTGCGAGGAACCGGTAATCAGGGCGCGCTGTCCCTTCAATGTGAATAATGGAGAGGTCATCGCAACCCTTTTCCTTTATGCTTCGGCCGCAGCCGCTCATTCCTCGACGGTCAGGCCCTTGGCCTTCAGCACGGCTTCGAGCTTCGACACCTCGATGACGGATTTGCCAGCCTTGTAATCGGCTATATATCCGGCCTCGGCATCCTCACGGGCCTGCGACAGACGCGCGACTTCCGCGGCTTCCTCGCGGCGTACGACCACCAGACCATCGGCATCGCCAACGATGAGGTCGCCGGGATGCACCAGTTCGCCACCGATGACGATGCTGTCATTGGTGGAGGTCAGCGTTTCCTTGACGGTGCCCTTGATGCACAGGCTGAGCGAGAAGACCGGAAAGCCAAGGTCACGAAGTTGCAGGCTGTCGCGCACGCCGCTATCGGTCACGAGACCGCCAATGCCCTTGGCAAGGCAGGCATTGGCCAGAACATCGCCAAAGGAACCGGCTTCTTCATATTCACCGGCCGAAACCACGATGATGTCGCCGGGCTGGGCGTAATTGATGGCCAGTTGCAGCATGATATTGTCACGCGGGGCGCATTTCACGGTAAACGCAGGCCCGCACAGCTTCATGCGGTAATCCACCGGCTTGATGCGGGAAGACAGCGCACCCCGGCGCCCCTGGGCTTCGTGAATGGTGGCGGGCGAAAACTTCGAGAGCGCCTCAACGTCGGCCTTGGACGGACGAACGGGAATTTTCTTGATGTGGGCCATGTTTCCTCGCAGGTTATGGTTCGGGCGGGCAAATCTGCCCGCCACGTCAGTCGCGTGATGTTGAAAAGAGAGATAGAAGGACCGATCAGGGGATCGGATCGAACTTCAGTTCGGACAACGGCACGACCTTGTCGGTGCGCGTCATCTTGTATTCGGTGTTCGGGCCAAGCCACTTGTCCCAGATCTGGTTCAGCTCGCCGGAGGTGTCGAGCTTGCGCAGCACCTCGTTGACCTTCGCCGTCAGCGCAGGCTGGTCCTTTGCCATGCCGATGCCGATCGGCTGATAGAGCATGGGATCGGGGATCATCCGCATTTCCTTGCCCTTGGTCTTGGATTCATTGACCAGCTTGGTCGTGGTCATGGTGTTGGCCACCATGCCGCGCGCCTTGCCCTGCTGCACGGCCAGATAGGCGGACGCCGTATCCTGGAAGGTCAGCGGCTCGGACTTGTTGAGCTTGATCGACATTTCGGAGGTCGAGCCCTTGGTGGAGGCAATGCGCTGGCCAACATAATCGGCCTTGGCCTTGCCGGCATCATCAGCCGGAACGATCAGCATTTCCTTGGCGAGATAGTAGGGGTCGGAAAACTGGATCTGCTCGGCGCGGCTCTGGGTATAGGCAAGATTGGCGACGGTAATATCGACGCGGCCAAGCTTGACTTCAGGAACACGGGCTTCGACGGAAACCGGCTTCACTTCGGCCTTCACACCCATTTCGCGGGCAATCGCGTTGCAGAGGTCGACGTCGAATCCGACCATTTCACGGGTTTTCACATCCGGCGAGGCAAAGGGCGGCACGTCGGCAAAGGTTGCGCAACGCAGCGTCTTGTTGGCCTGAATATCGCTGAGGACATCGGCCTTTGCGGCTGGAACGAGAGCTGATGCGGCAAGCAGGCCGGCGATGATGATGGACTTGCACTTCACGACTGTTCTCCTTGATTATTGTTGGTACTTATTCCCGAAGGCGCCCCTGTCCCGGTGACGGACGCCCCCTCCTCGCCGCCCGCTGCCGGGAGGCGCCCTTGGTAATGATCCCTCAGTGACGCAGATCCGACAGGAAACGCTGCGCACGCGGATGCTGGGGATTGGTGAAAAACTCTTCCGGCTTTGCCGTTTCGATAATCTGGCCCGCATCGATGAACCAGATGCGGTCCGCCACTTCGCGGGCAAAGCCCATTTCATGGGTTACGCACATCATCGTCATGCCATCGGCGGCAAGCGATTTCATCACTGCCAGAACCTCGCCAACCATTTCGGGGTCAAGGGCGGAGGTGGGCTCATCGAAAAGCATGACCGGCGGCTCCATGGCCAGCGCACGGGCAATGGCCACGCGCTGTTGCTGACCGCCGGAAAGCTGCCCCGGATAGGCATTGGCCTTTTCGGCCAACCCGACGCGGGCAAGCAGCTTGATTGCCTTGTCATGGGCTTCCGCCGGATTGACGCCCTTCACCTTGACCGGCGACATGGAGACATTTTCCACCACCGAAAGATGCGGAAAGAGATTGAAGTTCTGGAAAACGAAGCCGATGCGGCTGCGCAAATGGTTGAGGTCACGACCCTTCATCGGAGCGTGAATATCCTGCCCTTCGAAGAAAATCGAGCCTTCGCTGATTTCCTCCAGCCGGTTGACGGTGCGGATCAGCGTGGACTTGCCGGAGCCGGACGGGCCACAGATCACCACCACTTCGCCGCGGGCGACCGTTGCATTGATGCCCTTCAGCACCTCGAAATCGCCATAGGTCTTCTTGACGTCGGAAATCTTGATCGCGGGTTCGGTCATGGCTGCGGCTCCGCAACGTGAGTGGTGAAGGACTGGACGCCGCCCCGGCGCTTGGGCCCAAGGCCCGCGCGACGGCGGGTGATGCGCCGCTCGACGAAATGGGTGAACCAGGTCAGCGACCAGCACAGGATGTAATAGGTAAGCGCCAGTATAAGGAAGACCTGAAATGGCTGGGTCAGCAACTGATTATTGACCTGGCTTGCGGCAAAGGTCAGATCCGGCACGTTGATGACATAGCCAAGCGTTGTATCCTTGATGGTTGCCACGAAGGTGGACAGCATACTCGGGATCATGTTGTAGAGCGCCTGCGGCAGGATGACGTAACGCATGGCACTGAAATAGCCATGTCCCAGCGCGCGGGCGGCATCCATCTGGCCCTGCCCGAGAGCAACGATACCGGCCCGGACGATTTCACTGAGAAACGCGCCCTGATAGATCACCAGCGTCACCAGCATGGTGACAAAGCTCGGAACATCGGCGCCCGTCAGCAATGGCACGAGGAAATAGCACCACAGAATAAGCATCAGAAGCGGCACGCCACGGGTCACATAGACCAGCACGGTTGCCGGATAGCGAAGAAGGCGCAGGCGGGACAACCGCGCGAAGGCCAGCAGGATCGACACCGGAAAGGCAAGCGTGATGGCAAGCGCCGAGAGAATGAGCGTATTGGCAAGACCGCCGAGGGGGCCGTTGGGATATTGGCCGATGAGCAGCAGCAGCCAGTACTGGTCGATGATGGAAAGGAGGTCGTGAATCATCGTCTCGCTCCATTCGCCGGATCGGCCCGCCAGGTCAGATAGGCGCCAAGCCCCATGATGATGAGCGACAACAGCAGATAAACCACCGTTCCGACCAGATAGATTTCGAACGTCCGGAAGCTGAGATTTTCGATCTCCTTGATCGCATGGCTCAATTCCGGCGCACCGATGACGATGGCAAGGCTGCTGTTCTTGAAGAGCGATACGCTGTGATTGACCAGCGCAGGCAGGGCATTGCGAATGCCTTGCGGGATCAGCACATAGCGCATGGCCGATATATAGCCATGACCCAGGGCGCGCGCCGCTTCCATCTGTCCCGGCCCGACTGCACGCAGGCCAGAGCGCATGTCTTCACTGAAATAGGCCGCCTGACACAGACCAAGCCCCAGCACGGCAAAGGCCATTTCAGCCGAGTGATTGGCAAGCCAGTCTGCGAATGCTCCCGGCAGAATGGTGTATATGCCGAAATACCACAGCATGAGCTGCACCAGCGTCGGCACGTTGCGGTGATAGGAAACATAACCCGCCACCAGCCGGTTGCCCACCGGCCCCGGCGAAAAGCGCAGGGCCAGAAGCAGGAGAGCCAGCGTCATTGCCAGAAGCCACGAGCCAATGGCGATGATGAAGGTCATCTCAAGCCCATGCACAAGCATGGAAACGTATTCCGGATTGCCCAGAATGACGCCGAGATCGAAACCTTTCACGAGCGCCCCTCCCCGGATGGCGTTTGCGGACGGGCCGTCTGCAAGCCGCCCATCACCTGCAAGGTGGGCGTGATTTCCATGTGCCCGATATTGACGGCAACCGGCGCGGCAATGGCAAAGGCGATGGCATCGGCAATATCGGACGCCTGCGGCAGCTCGAAACCGTCGATGAAGCGCTCGCGCACCGAAGGATCGTCGCCGTGGACATGGTTGAAGATGTCGGTTGCCACCCGGCCGGGGCAAACTTCCGTGACGCGGACACGCTTGCCGAAAGTATCGATGCGAAGCTGGTTGGACAGCATGGCAATCCCGGCCTTGGTGGCATGATAGGTGGAATTGCCGCCGAAATTATAGTTGCCGGCAATGGAGGTGATGTTGATGACGTGGCCGCGATCACGCGCCGCCATGCCCGGCACCACCATGCGGCAAAGATGCAGCACCGCCCGCAGGTTCACATCCACCAGAAGATCGATGTCGCCATCTTCGGCTTCGAGAAATTTTTTCGGCTTATCGACGCCGGCATTGTTGACGAGAATATCGAAATCGACCCGGCTCGTCAGCGCCTGAAGGGCGGCACGATCGGTCACGTCGATGACATGGGGAATGCATCCGGTCCGTTCAGCCAGCTCGTTCAAGGCAGCCCCGCTGCGGGCAATTGCATGAACCTCGATATTCTCCCGGCAAAGCCGTTCGACGATTGCCGCGCCGATCCCGCCGGATGCGCCGGTGACGAGAGCTGTCCTGTAATCTGAGAAAGCCATTTTATTCCCCTTGTCTGTGTAAACAAGATTAGCGGAGCTTAAACGCTCTGCCTAAGACGGATTGAATCTGGATGGATAAGAAACCCCTATGGAGTGCCGATGCAGCGTGCGGCCCGGAAAAGAGAATTTGACCCTTCCGCTATTCAAACCCTGAAAAGATGGAGGTTTTGGCTTGCAAAGGCGCAAGCGACTTGCCAGACTCCGCCGGTAAAAAGGATTGCATGGCATGGATATTCGGCGTCTCAGATCATTCATCGTTATAGTCGATACCGGCAGCATTACCCGCGCGGCAGATGTTCTGCACATCGCCCAGCCCGCGCTCAGCCAGCAATTGGCGCAGCTTGAGGATCATTTCCAGCAAAAGCTTCTCCTGCGCAGCCAGCAAGGCGTGAGCATGACGGAAGCTGGCCGGGCCGTTTACCGCCATGCCCAAACGATCCTGCGGCAGATGGACCTTGCGCAAGCGGCGGTAAAGGCGGCGGGAGAAACGCTTGTCGGGCGTGTTTCGGTGGGCCTTGTGCCGTTCAGCAGCGCCGCCACGCTTTCAGCCGATCTTCTCATCGAAACCCGCAAACGCCATCCCGGCATATTGCTGCATCTGACGGAAAGCGTGGGGCAGACCTATAGCCAGATGATCATGAACGGACGGCTGGAAATGGCCCTCATCCACGGCACCGGCCCCATCAAGGGCGTGCGATTCGAGCCGCTCTTTACCGAGGATTTCTATCTGGTCGCCCACCGAGACTTCGGCATAGAGGAAAGCAGCCAGCCCCTGCCGGTTTCCGCCATCAACGATCTGCCGCTGCTTTTGCCGCCGCCCTACAATTTCGTGCGCCGGGCGGTGGACCTTGCCTTCAGCCGGGCACGCCTGTCGCTGAATGTCGTGGCGGAAGTGGAAATCGTGCGCACGCTGGCGCGCGTCGTCAATACCGGTACGGCCGCGACGATCATGCCGAAAGCGATTGCCGAGCGGGTTCTCAGCGAATCGTCCGAACCGCTGGTCCTCAGGGCCATAACACCCAAGATCGAGGAAACCCTTTCGCTCTGCGTCTCCGACCAGAGCGAGCTTTCAGAGCCCGCCCTCGCCGTCAAATCCATCCTGCTGGAGCTGACGGCAAGATTGAAGGCGTGATGCACGGCCACGTCCAAAATCATTTCGGACACGGCCTTGCTGGTCCTGCTTCAGCTCAAATCCGCGCAGAACTGATGGATACGGTCGCAGGCCTCTTCCAGCCGATCCATGCTGGTCGCGTAGGAAATGCGGAAGTAAGGGCTCATGCCATAGGCGGCACCCTGCACCGTCGTCACATGCTGTTCGTCCAACAGCGCCAGCACGAAATCCGTGTCGGTTTCGATCTTTCGGCCACCCTTCGTTGTTTTGCCAAGCACACCGGCGATATTGGGGAAGACGTAGAAGGCGCCTTCCGGCTTGTGGCAACGAATGCCCGGAATCCGGTTCAGCCGGTCCACCACGAAATCGCGGCGCTGGCGATAGACTTCGGCGCGTTCCTTGAGAAGATCCTGTGGACCATCCAGAACGGCGGCAACGGCAGCCTGGGTAATGGTGGAGGTGCCGCCGCAATTCTGGCCGTTGACATTGCTGACGGCCTGAATGAGATCACGAGGACCACCGCACCAGCCAAGCCGCCAGCCAGTCATGGCATAGGCCTTGGATGCGCCATTCACCGTCAGGGTGCGATCGTAAAGGCGCGGCTCCACCTCGGCAATGGTGCAGAACTCGAAGTCGTCATAGATCAGATGCTCATACATGTCATCGGTCATGATCCAGACATGCGGATGACGCAGCATCACCTCGGCAATCGCCTGCATTTCCGCCCGCGAGCAGGCCGCACCTGTGGGATTGTTGGGGAAGTTCAAAAACAGCCACTTGGTCTTTGGTGTGATGACCTTTTCGAGATCCTCGGCCCGCAGCTTGAAACCGTTATTCTCCGGGCAATCCACGGCGACCGGCACGGCACCGGCAAACTTCACGATGTCAGCATAGCTGATCCACGAGGGAGACGGGATCACCACCTCGTCACCTGGATTGCAGGTGGCCAGCACGGCGTTGAAGATGATCTGCTTGCCGCCGCCTGAAACGACAATCTGATCCACCGCATAATCAAGCTTGTTGTCGCGTTTGAACTTGCGGCAAATGGCCTCGCGCAATTGCACCGTACCGTCGAGCGGCGGATATTTCGTATCGCCTGCCTGGGCTGCGGCGTGCCCTGCCTCGATGGCATTGAGCGGGGTGGGGAAATCCGGCTCGCCGGAAGACAGGCTGATGACCTTGATGCCCTTGGCAGCAAGGTCACGGGCGCGTTGCGTCATGGCGGCTGAAGCGGAAACGGAAACGTTTTTCAGGCGGTCTGCAATGGCAGGCATGGTCAGGGCTTTCGGTTACGAATGTTCAGGGTGAAAATGGATCAGCTCAGAAGCTGCGAAACAGGCACGACCTCGCCACCGGCGGCGGCGATTTCGGCACGCACCAGCCGCGCCAGCTCAAGCGATCCGGGCGTATCGGAATGCACAAGAATGGAGCGCGCAGGCATGGCAATCACCGTGCCGCAAACGGCCGTGACCGTACCGTCACGCAGAAACTGCCTGACGCGGGCCTTGACGCCAGCCTCGTCCTTGACAAGATCGCCGGGCTTGCCGCGCGGCACAAGCGCGCCACTTGCCTGATAGCCACGGTCTGCCAGAAAAAGCGTAAGCGTTTTCAAGCCCGCGGCCTTTGCGCTGCTCTCGATGATGCTGCCAGCCGTGGCAAAGACGATAAGCGATGGATCGACAAGGCGGATCGCCTCCATCATGGCGCCCGAAAGGGCCTCGCTGCGATTGACCATGTTTCCCATCGCCGCATGGAAGCTGACATGCGACAGCCGCACGCCTTCGGCTCTTGCGATCGCCGAAAGCGCGCCAAGCTGATAGAGAAACTGCTGACGCAGCTCCTCATCGCTGAACGGCAGTTCCCGGCGTCCGAAGCCCTCGCGATCCGGCAGGCCGGGATGGGCGCCCACATCCACGCCACGCGCCTTGGCAAGCCGCACCATACGGGTCATGATCGAGGGATCACCGGCATGAAATCCGCAGGCGATATTGGCGGAGGAAACAACCTCCATCATCGCCTCGTCATCGCAAAGACGGTAGGGGCCGAAGCCTTCGCCCATATCGGAGTTCAGATCGACTTTCATCTCTTTCTCTTTCTTCACGCCAACTCTTCTTCAGGCAAAGGCCGAGAGCGCCTGCAAAAGAAGCGCTCGGGTCTGGCAAATGTCATCGAGATAGGCCGTTATCGCCAGCTCTGCCCGGCGGGCATCGGCATGGGTTGCCGGCACAAAACGCAGGCTGGAGCCAATGCGCGCCTGCGCCAGACGCCAGAGATCGGTTTCAAGCACCCCGGCAATCTTCGGGTATCCGCCTGCCGTATTGGCATCGCTCATCTGGACGATCGGCTCTCCGGCGGGCGGAACCTGAACCACGCCGGGCATGACGCCGTGCGAACGCATTTCCACCACTTCCTTCGGACGTATCGGCTCCCCGCTCAAGCGAAAGCCGGTACGGTCACTGCGGGCAGAAACCTTCCAGGCCTGTGTCCAGAACCGCTCGGCATCGGCGGCAAAGAGATCATGCTCCCCCGCCGGGATAGCCCGAACCGGCAGAACACCATCGGCCACGAGCGGGAAAATATCCGCAAGCGCCTCAAGAGGAGGCGTCACGCCAAAGCCGCCTTTCGGGAAGCCCCCCCCGGCCGATGGCGCAACCGCCAGCCTGTCACCCACAGCCAGAAAGCGCCCGTCCAGCCCGCCAAAGGCGCCGCGCAGCGAGGTGCTGCGCGACCCCATGACCGGCGCCACATCGATGCCGCCTTCAAAACCCAGATAGGCCCGCGCACCATCCTTCGGCGGGTTGAGTTCAAGCTCCTGCCCCGCTTCGGCCCACATTGCCCAGAAAGCGGAAAGCTGCTGCCCGTCCAGTCGTGCCGCGCAATCGGCACCCGCCAGCGAAAACACCATGGGCTCTTCAAAGCGAAGGCGGAAGGGAAAGGTCTGCACCTCAATACCGGCCGCCGAAACATCGTTTCCGACCATGAGATTGGCAATGGAATGCGCCAGCGTGTCCATGGCGCCGCAGGCCGTCACGCCGATCTTGCGATAGCCCGGACGGCCCAGATCCTGCACCGTGTTGAGCGGTCCCGTGGCAAGAATTTCAATCACAGCTCGATCCTTTCCGCGCGAAAGCGCACGATGTCGCCGGGCGCCATGATGGCGGGAGAGGCCGCATGGGGATCGAACATGGTCAGCTCAGCATAGCCGATGGAATTCCAGCCATTCGGGCCGGTCAGAACCGCAACCCCTGTCTGCGCGCCGCCAATGGTCACGCAGCCGCGTGACATGTTCAGCGACGGCACGGTCTTGCGCGGCATGTGGATCCTTGGATCGAGCCCGTGCAGATAGCCAAAGCCCGGCGCGCTGCCCAAAGCGAAAACACGATATGTGCCTTCCGCGTGAATGCGCACCACCTCCCGGTCGGAAAGCCCGCTCAAGGCGCACAAGGCCGGAAGATCGGTTGCATGTTCACCGCCATAGGTCACGGCGATTTCGATTTCGCGACCCGAAAGATCGATGCCCTGTGCTGCCCGCCATTTGTCCTGCAAGGCGCTCACCACCGCTTCGGGATCGTCCGGCGTCTGCTTGAGAATGACGAGAAGATTGGTCATGCCGGGGATGATTTCGGCAACCTCTTCACGCCCCTCAAGCTCGCGCGAGAGCGCCCATATCCGCCGCTGGCCAGGCAGATCGAAGGCGCCGGGCGCTTCGACGAGAAAGGAACGCGCGCCCATGAAGGAGATGCGCGCCAGCGCATCGAGGTCGGGGCTGATATGGCCGGGGCTGGCCAGGGCTTTCGGATTTGAAAGGCTCATGCCAGTGGCTCCAGGGTAAAAAGAGGGGCGCCATAGCCGCAGAGTTCATCAGGCTCAGCCGTGCAGGCGGAGATCCGGCCAGCGGCAGGAGCCGTTACCGGCAGGCGCAAAGGGCCGACGACGATATGGCCCAGCATGGCGCTCGCCTGAACATCGCCGGGAAAAACAAGATCGGCCTGCACACGGAAGCGCCCGGCAAAGGGAGCGTTGATGGAAAGGGCTGCGAGCGGTGAACGGACGGCAGCCTGCTGGGCGCCAAGGACAATCGCCACGCTTTGCCCATCTGCCGTTTCGATTTCCAGCTCGCCTGCGCCGGAGGCCTCAAGCCATGAGGTCAATTGGGCAATGAGCGCCGGATCGGCAAGATCGCCCAGTGTATTGCGGGGTCTGGAACGGTCACGCATGGGCGGGAAAGCCTTCCTTCAGCCGTTTTTCAAGGTGGTGAATAGTGACGGCACCGGCCACGAAATCCGGATCGTTGAAGATTTTGACATGCAGCGGCAGATTGGTCGAAATCCCCTCGATACGGGTTTCGGCCAACGCCTTGCGCATCAGCGTGATCGCCTCTTCGCGCGTTGGCGCGTGCACGATCAGCTTGGCAATCAGCGAGTCGTAATAGGCTGGCACCCGGTAGCCGTCATACACATGCGTATCCACCCTGATGCCCGGACCTTCCGGAAAGCGGGCCAGCGTGATGCGCCCCGGAGACGCCGCGAAGCTCTCCGGATCCTCGGCATTGATGCGGCATTCGAAAGCGTGGCCGCTTGCCGTTCCGCTAAAGGCCGCAATGTCGATTGCCTCGCCCTGCGCCACCTTCAATTGCTCATGAACAAGATCAACACCCGCCGTTTCCTCCGTCACGGGATGTTCCACCTGAAGGCGGGTATTCATCTCGATGAAGAAGAAGGCACCGTTTTCATACAGGAATTCAAAGGTGCCGACGCCGCGATAGCCAATCTGGCGGCAGGCTTCGGCGCAGCGTTCGCCGGTTGCCGCCGCCAATGCCGGATCGATGCCGGGGGCCGGAGCCTCTTCGACCACCTTCTGGTGGCGGCGTTGCAGCGAACAATCGCGGTGCCCGACCCAAACCGCATTGCCATGCTCATCGCACAGCACCTGAAACTCCACATGCCGGGGCTTTTCCAGGAATTTCTCCATATAAAGTTCAGGCTTGCCGAAGGCACGGCGCGCTTCCTCGCGCGTCAGAGACACGGCCTCGGCAATTTCCGCCGAAGAGCGCACCACGCGCATTCCCCGACCGCCTCCGCCGCCCGCCGCCTTGATGATAACGGGATAACCGATCTCCTCGGCCAGCGCGGCAATAACGCCCACATCATCCGGCAAGGGTTCGCCCGGCCCCGGCACGCAAGGAACACCCGCTGCCAGCATGGCCCGCTTGGCAGCAATCTTGTCGCCCATGATGCGGATGGCCGAGGCCGGGGGACCGATGAAAACCAGTCCGGCCTTTTCCAGCGCTGCGGCAAAATCGGCGTTTTCCGAGAGGAAGCCATAACCGGGATGGACGGCGCCTGCGCCGCTGACCCGTGCCGCGAGAATAACGGCTGCCTGATTGAGATAGCTCTTGGAAGCCGTTGACGGCCCGATGCACAAGGGCCCACCCTCTGCCAGTGAGGGCGCCTCCGCCGCATCCGCCTGCGAGGCAATCGGCACCGGCGTCAGCCCCATTTCCAGGCAGGCGCGCTTTACGCGAGCGGCAATTTCACCGCGATTGGCGATCAACACCGAGGAAAAGCGGCGCTCCGAAGCAAGGCTTTTGCCGCTCATGTCTCGATCTCCAGAAGAATGTCACCGGCGGCAATATCGGCCCCATCGGCGAAATGACAGCGGCCAATGCGTCCTGAAACGGGGGCGGGAACGGTGGTGAAAACTTTCATCGCCTCCAGCACGCAGAGCCCCTGCCCCGCTTCTACCCTGTCACCGGGCTGGACCAGCGCTGGCGCGCCGGGGCTGGCCGCCTTGTGAACAATGCCGGAAACCGGTGAGCGCACCATGACAGCCTGCTCGGACGGGACCGTCGTCGAGCCGGCCTGCGGCGCAGGAGAAGACGGAAAGGCCGCATCTGCCGAGGGCTTTCTGTTGCGGATAACCACCGTCGTTCCAGCCTGGGCAACCCGCAACTCAGCGAGCTGAGACTGGCCCACATAATCCATTAATATCTTGATCTTGTTCAGATCCATAGCTTTCCCCGAAACCGTGACCGCACCCTGGAGATGCAGTTCCGCGCCGACGCCGGCCGGTCTTGATGGGAAAAGTCTTACACAACGCCGCCGCCAATGGGGGCAAACAAAGTTTATATGTCATGGGCCGTTCTCTCACGCGCTTGCACGCCTTGCGACGCTGGTTATCTGATTTGTGATTTATCAAATTCGGCGTTAGCCCCAAGATTGCTATTGCACTGGGTGCAAAAAAATCCGTTATATGTTCCCTTATGCGGAGGGGCCGCATTTCTGCTCACACCTACCGAATCGCCCAGGGGCATCGCGACCGGAAAATATGCAAACCAATCAACGACACGCAGACATCGCACTGAATGACGGAGAGGATTTCGAGAAGATCCCGGCTCATGTAGGATGCCATATGAAAACGCCGACGGGATTGGCGCTCAGCCTTGACCCGGCATTGAACCAGTTCAAGCTTCGAACAGATTGCACCGTCTGCACCGTCACGCTGCAAAACAAACGCAAGCTGACGCCCGCCTTCAGCGAGGCACAACATGGCTTTCAGGAGCTGCCCGGCAGCATAGGATTACAGCTTGCAACGGCCGATAGCGCCATAAACATCTGCAATCAGGGCAGCAAGGTCGTGGTTCTTTTCCGGCCCCGAAAACTGGAAGAGCTGGCCCAGCAAACGGAACAGAAAACGAGCAAGCTGCTCTGCCCGCCCGTCACGCGCATGATCGACAGGCGGGCACAATGGATAGCGCTCGGCATTCGCGAGGAGCTGGAATCCATCTCGCCCAGCCTGCTGGCGGTTGACGCATCGCTCACCATTCTGGCCTTGCATGTCGTTCGGACCTATTCTGGACCGTCTTGCACCTTCGCAGCGGGGCGTGCTCGGCTCTCCAAGCGTACCATACAGCATTTGCAGGATTTTCTTCTGGAACATCTTGATGAAAATGTCAGTCTCGAGCGACTGGCACGAGAAGCGGACATGTCGGTAAGCCATTTTCTGCGGGCGTTTTCATCCAGCTTCGGCCAGACACCTCATCAATATGTCATCGAGTTGCGGCTGAAAAAGGCGGAGCAACTGCTGACAACAACCTCGATCCCCATCGGGGAAATCGCCTATCTCACCGGTTTTGCCAGTCAGAGCCACCTGACGACAACCATGAAGAGGCGCATGTCGGTGACGCCAAGGGAAATGCGCGGATAGAGCGTCATCAAACCGGAGCGAAACGAAAACCGACAGGATTACGCTTCAGGAATAAAACCTTGGGAGCCCGCTATCTGCGCAGCGCATCCGGCAACATCGCGGCAAGCTGGTCGAGGCAATCGCTGAACCGGCCTTCGCCTTTTCGCGCCGTCCACCGATCCACCGAAAGCCGCAACAGGCCAGCCGTTGACATGGCGCAAAGGATCAGCCGATCGTCGGTTTCGCGGCCGCCCCAGCCCTGCCGCAGGGCGGTCAAAATCGCCTGCTCGAAACGTGAATAATATCCATAGCGCCCGCTCGCCAGAGCGGGATCGCGGCGGAACATCTGCACCATCGCCTGAATATCAGCGGGTCTGGCCGCCTCCGTAACCTGACCAAGAACGGCAATCACCGCTTGAAATGGCGTTTCAACAGCACTTCTTGCCGCGATTTTCGAGGCGATGCCGCTCGCATATTGGTCCATGCGGGCAAAGAGTATTTCGTCCTTGCGGCTGAAATGATTGAAAACACTGCGCCGGGACACATCCGCAGCCTTGGCGATGTCCTCCATCGTGGTTTCGCCATAACCATTCGACAGGAACAGGTTCCAGGCGGCGGTAACGATACGTTCGATCGTTTCCTGCCTTTTTCGCTCGCGTCCATCCGGGGCCGGCGGCGTCGACGCCTCTGCCATATCTCATCCTTCAGCCATACAGTCGCCTGCATGAATTGCAGTTAGTGCAATATTGAAGGTATTTCAATCATGTCGCATTTAATCTCCCGCAAAGGCTGTGATGGTAACGCTATCCTTTCCACAAATTTTCGTTACCATGGCCGATGTGCCACAGACGGCTCCTGCTCCCGCCCATGGCAGCGGAAGGCAATTCACCAGAATGACTATCCCCCGCTTAAACCGTGTCGCGAACTTTCAGCTTCGCCCCTATCGCTTTAAGTCATTGTTTTATCGTATGTCTTTGTTGCAAAGCCGCTGCACAGCTCTGCGCGACATACTTTAGCCGGCTGGGAATATCTTCAGCGTGACAATCTCGAAGCTCTTGAAAACAAGGGGTAGTGGCTGTGATCCATCGCCAAGCGGCACAGGATTTTCTTCCAGCAAATCCACAGCCTCGATCCGCTCTACAGGAAATTCAAAGCGCATTTGCGCCGTTTGCCGCGTGCCGGATACCTCCCAAAGCCGCATGACGATGGCCTGTCCGTCTTCAGCGGGCTTGATCGCCTCAACGGCAATCGCCGGATTATCGACACTGACCATGCTACCGATGCGCTCAAATGCGACAGGCTTAACGCCAAGCGGAAGATTGAAATCCTCCGCCGCCGCATGGACAGCGGCGATGTCGCCGTCATGGACCAGAACGGCATATCCTAGCCTGTGCTCGCCCTGGTCGGCGTCCGGCCAGGGATAGGTGGGCGAGCGCAACAGGGAAAGCCGGATGTCTGCTCCCTTGGCATCATAGCCATATTTGCAGTCATTGAGGAGCGCCACGCCAAAATCGCCCTCGCTTGCACTCACCCAACGCTGCATCACGCATTCATAACGCGCCGCATCCCAGGAGGTATTGCGATGGCTGGCGCGGCGAACATGCCCGAACTGAATTTCAGCCTCGCTGGCCGTGGTGTTGAGCGCCAGCGGAAAGGCTGCCTTCACCAGGCAATGATGTTCGTGCCAGTCGATCCAGGTGTCGAATTCCAGTTGCCGCGCGCCCGCCATCAGTGAAACGATCTGCACGATCCGCGAACTTTCATAGGACCACTCGAAGCGCAGCGCCGCACGCAAGGGACCGCTTTCCACGACCTCGACAGAAACAAGCCGGTCGATTTCGAAGACCTGATCCTCGAAATCATAATCAATGTCCCAGGCATCGAATTCCGCCGGAAAGTCACGGAAAGCCTGCAAGCGGTTGCCGCATTGCCCGCCTTTCAGGGTATTTCGGCCGCTCTTGCGGTCCAGCAGGCCGGTCAGGCGTCCATTTTCGTCGAAATGCGCCTCGATCCAGCCATTGGCGAGCATGGCCGGCGCGGCACGCAATTCGTCCTGCGGCGGCACCGCCTCACCCGGTTGCGGCAGGGCTGAAAATGTGGCCGGAGCGGCATTATCGACCCATGTGAGATCTGCGCGGCGGCCATCCGCCCTCTCGATGGATTGCAGGCCGTGCTGACCGGCAGGCAGTTCCACCACACCGCTGCGCTTGCGCCCCAGAAGGTTGAACACGGATTGGCCCCGTGCCATGCCAGCCAGCAGTTTTTGCTCCAATTCGGCAGCATGTTCGAAAAAGCGTGCATAATCGCGATCGCTATCGTCATAGACCGCGCCGATGGACGAACCGGGCAGAATGTCGTGAAACTGATTGAGCATCACGATGTCCCAAAGCGCGCGCAATTCCTTGAGCGGATAGGCGGCACCGGTCTTCAGCCGCACGAAGACCGCCAAAGCCTCCAGTTCGCGCAGCCGGTTTTCCGCCAGCCGGTTGTTTCTCTTGTTTTTGGCAACGGAGGTAAGCGTACCCCGGTGAAACTCCAGATAAAGTTCGCCGCTCCAGACCGGGAAATTATGCGGTTTCTTCCGCATCTCGTCGATAAGACGCTCGAAGAAAGGCCGCATGAAGCCATGCTCGAGCTTCGGGCAGCCGGGAATGCCCTTCTCCATGCGCCGGATATTGTGCAGCATTTCCCGTGTTGGACCGCCGCCGCCGTCTCCGAAGCCATAAACGAGGAAAAGATCTCCGCCCGCCGTCTGCTGGCCATAGCGTTTCCAGGTGCCCATGACATGGCTCGGCTTGAGGTTCGGGCAGTAAGTGGTGTTGATCCGCTGGCTTTCATAGGGCTGGGTTGTCAGGAAATAGGCGATTGCCTTCGTTCCATCGATGCCCTCCCAGAAAAACTTCTCGTTCGGCAGGCGGTTCGTATCGTTCCACGACAGCTTATGGGTCACGAAACTGTCGAGACCGGCCTTCTCCATGATCTGCGGCAGTGCCGCGCTATAGCCGAACGTGTCGGGCAGCCACAGCATATGCGGACGAATGCCGAAGGTGTCCCGGTGATATTGCACGCCATAAAGCACATGGCGCACCAGGGATTCACCGCTTGCAATATTGACATCCGGCTCAAGCCAGAGGGCGCCCTCGATTTCGAAGCGTCCCGCCTGCACCTCACCGCGAATACGCTCGAAGAGTTCAGGATAGTCCTCGGCCAGATAATCCAGCAACACGCATTGATTATACATGAAGCGGTAATCTGGAAATTCCTGCATCAGCGAGAGAGCCGTCGCCATGGAGCGCGCCATCTTCTGGCGTGTTTCACGCACACGCCACAGCCACGCAACATCGATATGCGTATGTCCGGTTGCGGTTATGACCGGCTTTTCCTCGAAATCCTGCGCCGCATAAATGCGCCCGGCAATGGTGCGCGCCCGCTCAAGCGAATCCAGGAAACGCTCCGGCTGAAGGGGCCGGAAATCCACGCTGTTGATCGCCTCGTCAAGGGTGCGCAGGATAAAATGGCGGCGCGGATCGTCGACAGGCAGCAAGCGTGCCACATCGAGCGGCACCTTCATGTCGAAATAGGCTTCCTCGACGGCGGCGTGATGAAGGTGCAACGTCACGGCAAAGCCGATCTGCCGTCGATTTTCGATCGTGCCCACCTCGATCATCAGGTCGTATTTTCTGCCGCCCGCCGCATCGAAATCAATGGGAAATTCGCGGTGATTGGCATCGCCGCCCTGAATGATCCGCCCATTCAGCCTGACAAGGCATTGCGGATCGCTGCGCCCCATGACATCGCCGAAAGCCGCCTCGATCCGCCCGAAAACCCGCTGACCGGTAGCCTCAACTGGCAGTTCCACGGTCCCGGCGAACCAGTAATAGCCATCCGGCTCTCCCCAGAGATGGTCTTGCGTCACCGGCGTCCAGTCCTGGCGATTGCTTGCCACCATGGCCGCCCGCTCATCATGGCTGGCCGCCTTGTAGACCAGCGGCACGGATAGATCGAGCGGCGTAAAAATCCGCTCCGACAAAACCTTGAGAAGATGGTCAAGCTTGCGGATGAGCTTCATGGAAAAAATCCGGATCGATGAGTGCGGCGGGGAACCGGGCGGCCCCGCAGTCAAAACGAAAAGCAAAGACCACTACAGGTCGCACCTTACGCCTTCTGGGTCAATTGACCTGACAGCCGGTAGCGCAGCCCGGAGACCGCAAAGTCGGTTTCAGCGCTACCCCAGAAATAGGCCGGGACCACCCGCCCCGTCAGACGCGAGCCAAATCCGTTGGAGGAAGGCGCCTCGACGGCAGGGCCACCACTTTCAACCCATTCGAAGCTGAACGCATCCTCCGCATCCACCGCCCAAGCAATGGAAACCAGCCCGTCGGGGCTGGACAAGGCGCCGTATTTGAGAGCGTTGGTCGCCAGTTCGTAAACGGCAAGGCTCAGTCCAAGCGCCTGATTGGCCGAGACATCAAGAGCCGGGCCGTGCATCACCACACGTTCGGGGCGATCCAGATGCGCCTCCAGCGCCGTACGCACCACATCTGCGATCAAGGCCTTTTCCGCAACGCTGAACAGCAGGTCCTGCGCCCGGTTAAGCGCCGACATACGATTGCCGATGGCATCCTGCGCCACCTGCACCGATGATGCGTTGCGCAATGTGGATGTGACGATGGCCTTGGTGACAGCCAGGGAGTTCTTTACCCTATGCACAAGTTCATGCTGCAATTCATCCTGCCGCCGGCGGGCCATGACACCGTGGGTGGCATCGAGCGCCACGTTGATCATGCCCGCAATCTCGCCATTTTCATAGAGAGGGCTATAGGAAAAGGTCCAGAAGGTTTCTTCCGGATAGCCATTTCTTGTCATCACCAGGGGCATTTCCTGCGACCATGTGCCCTCACCGGAAAGCGCCTGATTGACGAAAGGCGTGATGGCCTCCCAAACATCTGCCCAGACAAGGCTGGCCGGGCGTCCGAGCGCCGTGTTTTCCTTTGCGCCCAATATGGGGGCGTAGGCGTCGTTATAGAGGAGTGTAAGGTCCGGGCCCCAGAACAGGCAAATCGCATGTTTCTGCCCCAGCATCATCTCGACATAAGACCGCAGGCTCTGCGACCAGCCCTCAATGCTCCCCAGCGGGGTGGATGCCCAATCGTAGGAGGCGATGAGCTGGCCCATTCGCCCTCGTCCAAACTGGGTAATCTGGCCACCCTTTACCTGCATATAGTGCATCCTGCGTGTTCATATTCGGCCCGAGGACCGATCCGGCAAAGGATGCGGGTGCCTCTTCACCGAAATTTCGACTTGGCACTACAAGATCGTGCGTCGAAACGATGCGTCAACCCCGCACGATCCAATAAGACATTGATGCCTGCCATATCACACAGTAAAGCCGCTTGAAAGCAACCGATTTGGGGGCGGCCCCGTCCCGGCCGCCAACCCGTTCTGCGGGTTGACGCCGAGCCGCAGGATTTTCAATTCGTCTCGCCATCCGAAATTACGGCAAATCTAAAATCTCCACCCAGTTGGCGCCCTGCCCTACCGGATAACGTTGGGCAGGACCAAGCTTGCCGTCGCTGCTGTTGATCGGATAAACGGAAATCATGTCGGACTTCTCGCCCGAAACAACGAGAAAGCGGCCTTTTGGATCGACACGGATGCCGCGGGGTTGCTTTTCAGTCGAAATCGAGCCGAAACGCTCCAGCGAGCCGGTTTCCGGTATAATCCTGAATAGCGCAAGCGTGCTGGTCGTGCGTTCGCTTGCATAGAGAAACCGGCCATCCGGCGTTATCGCAAGATCGGCGGCCCAGATGCGCGGTGGCGCCGCGGCAGGCGCGGGAGAGGTGGCCGCGGGCGCATTGAAGGGCGGCGGGGGTGGCGGCGCCACGCCACGCTCCAGGCCCGAATCCGCCGGAAGAATCGCCGCCTTGTCCACGGCCTTCAACGTTCCGGTGGCCGCATTGAGACTGAAATGCAAAATTTCGCCACTCAACTCCGTCAGCACATAAACCGATCCATTGTCTGGCGAAACGGCAATATGCCGCGGCCCCTGTCCGGGCGATGTTGCGATTGCGGGCGGCGTGTTGGGCTCGAGCATTCCCGTTTGCTCGTTCAAAACGAATTGCAGCACAACATCCGAGCCCAGATTGGTGGCAAAGACATATCGTCCACTGCGATCGCTCACGATAGAGTGGGCGTTCTGGCCCGTCGGAATCATCTGCCGGACGCCATCCTTGACAAGCCCATCCGGACCCACCGGCAAAGTGGCAATCTTGTTACCGCCATAGGAAGAGAAAAACAGCAAACGCCCCTGCTTCTCGACGGAGACATAGGGCATACTATCGGGAAGGGCCGCCACGGCCTGTTCTTGCAGCGCGCCAGTGTCTGCATCGATGCCATAGCTTACGACACGGTAAGGCTGGGAGCGCACGACGGCATAAAGATGCTTGCGATCCGGGCTGGCCGTCATCGGCATCACCGATTTTCCGGGAGCAGCCGTTCCGGCAGCCCGTAGCTGACCGGAGCTTTCATCCATGCTGTAGATATTGATGATGCCATCCGTGGCGGCTGACACATAAATGAAGGTTTTTGCCATGGCCGGTGTCGTCATTCCCAAAACACACAAGCCATATGTCAGGTAAAGCCGTTTTCTGAAAGCCAGTCTGCGCATTCCGGTTCCTCCCCTGCGCCCTGTTGATCCGTGAGGGCAACCACCGCCTCATCGCACAAGTTGCGCACTCATATTACAAGATATTCGTTATTGGATCATCTGTCGAGACAGCAGGCCACGTTCACTCTGCCCGGCAGCCAGATCCCGTCCGCGCCTTCAAACGGACTCTTTTCAGCGAGACGCTCACTATTCCCATTGGTATTTGCGGGAAACTGCGGCATGTCCTGTGATGTCAGGGAGCAAGCGCGCCAAAGCAGAAGGACAAGGCAAGTTTATCTCTCCGCTCTTGCCACATGTCAAAAAAGCGCATATTCATAATATGACATTCCGGCCAATTGAGGAGTTGGCCCCGACAACTGGAGGAATCAATGCGCAGATTTGCCGCCCCCCTCGTCCTGGGAGCCGCCGTTACCTTCGCCTTCAACGCTCCCCTTCCTGCTCATGCAGCAACGCCGAAGGATCAGCTTGTCATCGGCACCTCGCTTGCGCAGGTTCTCTCCCTCGATCCGCAACAGGGAACGGAGGTGAAGACGCAGGAAATTCTGGCCAACACCTATGACCGCCTCGTCTTCGCCGATCAGAACGATCAAAACAAAATCAAGCCGCAACTGGCAGAAAGCTGGACCATCGACGACAAGGCCATCACCTTCAAGCTCAAGCCTGCCAAATTCGCCTCCGGCAACCCGGTGACGGGCAAGGATGTGGTTTTTTCCCTCGTGAGACTATTGAAGCTCGATCAGGCGGCGGCCACCAATTTCAAGAGCGCGGGCTATACCGCCGCCAATATCGAAACGATGATTTCCGCCCCCGATGACACGAGCTTCCGCATCACGCTGACGGATAACGTCATTCCCGAGGCCCTGCTGTACCGGCTGGCCATGGGGGTTTCGAGTATCGTTGACAGCGTCGAAGTGCAAAAGCACGTCAAGAACAACGATTTCGGCAATGAGTGGCTGCGCACCAATACCGCCGGATCAGGCCCTTATAGTCTGCGGCGCTGGTCGCCGAACGACATCGTGCTTCTGGAAGCCAATCCGCAATATCGCGACGGCACGCCGGCCATTCGGCGCATCATCATGCGCCATGTTCCCGAAAGCCAGGCCGCGCGCCTGATGCTGGAGCATGGCGATATCGATATTGCCAATGCCCTGACGGCAGCCGATGTGAAGACATTCGAAAACAAGCCCGGCTTCACGATCGACAGGGTCAAGACCGGCGGCTATTACGTCCTGGCCATGAATGCCGGCAAGGAACCGCTCTCCAAGCCGCAGGTGCGCGAAGCCATTGCCTATGGCATAGACTATAAGGGCATTGCCGATACGATCCTTGGGCCTTATGGCCGCGTGCGCAACGTTCCCGTGCCGCAGGACTGGCCGGGTGCCATTGCCAATCCCGATTGGTCGCTGCAACCTGAAAAGGCCCGGAAGCTTTTGGCCGAAGCGGGCTACCCCAATGGTTTCTCCCTGACATTGAAGACGATTTCACAAACACCGCGCGTGGATATGGCCACCGCCATTCAGGCCAATCTGGCCCAGATCGGCATTACCGTCACCATCCAGCAGGGCAATGGCGCCGACATCGTGGCCGCGCACCGGGCGCGTGATTTCGATCTTCTTCTGCCGCAAAGCAGCGCCTTCATGCCCACACCCCTTGGCGCGCTGGATAATTTCACCAACAATCCCGACAATTCCAGACAGGCCAACAACGCCGGCAATTTCGTCTGGCGCTCCGCCTGGGACATTTCCGAACTCAATGCCCTGCGCGAAAGCGCCAACAAGGAGCGGGACGATACCCGCAGACTTGCGATGGTGAAGGAGCTGCAAGAAAAATTCATTGCGCAAAAGCCAGCCGTTCTGCCGCTTTTCGAACGCTTCGAACCCATCGTCGTCAGCGCCCGCGTGAAGAATTACCATGGGGACTCCGCTTCGCTGACCCGTATCGAAGGGGTCAGCAAGGCCGACAAACCCTGATGCACACCCTGCCGGGCCGCCGGGCGCCCGGATAGGGCATCGATCCTCGACTGACGCCCTGACCGCAGCGACAGGGCGTGATGAAAATGGCATGGTTCACACGGGGCACGACCGCTCCGGCTTTCCATGCCCGAACTCTGGCGGTGTGGATGAAAGAATTTTCCCTTCCCGAACTTGCCACGCGACTGGGGCAGCTGATTGCAAGCCTCTTCGTGCTGCTGGTCGTCACCTTCGTCATCGGGCGCATCCTGCCGCATGACCCGGTGGGCGCCATTGTCGGTGAACTTGCCGATCCCGCCGCCTATCAGGCCATGCGCGCCCGGCTGGGGCTCGATCTGCCGCTCTACCAGCAATTCTGGATTTATATGACGTCGCTTGCCCGTGGCGATCTCGGCACCGCCATTCTCACCGGCAATCCGGTAGCGCAGGATCTGGGACAGGCCTTTCCGGCAACGCTTGAGCTTGCCACCTTCGCCGTCATTCTCTCCACGCTGGTCGGCGTGCCGCTCGGCATGAGTGCCGCCTTCTTCCGGGACAGCCTGCTCGACAAATTCACCCGCGTCATTGCCCTTGTGGGGCATTCCATTCCCGTTTTCTGGTTCGGCATTGTCGGGCTGGTGATTTTCTATGCATGGCTGGCATGGGTAGGCAGTCCGGGCCGGGTGGATGTCTATCTGGAAGGTCTGGTGGAGCCGCGCACCGGCCTGCTTCTGGTCGATAGCCTGCTGGCGGGCGATCACGAAGTCTTCTGGAATGCCGTATCCCACATCATCCTGCCAGCCTGCATTCTGGCCTATTCGGCCATGGCTTACATTACCCGCATGACCCGAAGCTTCACGCTGGAACAGCTTAATCAGGATTATGTCACTGCCGCGCGCGCCAAGGGCGCCTCAAGCCTGCGGATCGTGTTGCGTCATATCCTGCCCAACATCGCCGTCCAGCTCATCACCGTGCTGGCGATTTCCTATGGCGGCCTTCTTGAGGGGGCCGTGGTGACAGAAATCGTCTTTTCCTGGCCGGGGATCGGCCAATACATGACCAACGCGCTGATGACCGGCGACATGAATGCCATTCTGGCCTGCACGCTGGTCATCGGCCTGGTGTTCATGGTTTTGAATTTTCTCTCCGATCTCGCCTATCTCATCTTCGATCCCCGCACACGGGAGGTCTCGCCATGAACCACGCCGATGCCGTTGCGGCAAACACAGGCAAGCCAGTCTTTGCCGCCCGCGCCAGAACAGCGCTTGCCGCTTTCCTGGGCAAACTCATGCACGAGCCGCTGGGCCTGTTCGGCTTTGCCGTGCTGGCTCTGTTGATTATTATCGCCATTCTCGCTCCCTTCATTGCCCCACATGACCCGCTGCGGCAAAATCTGGCTGAGGCGCTGCAAGCGCCAAGCCTGAGCCATTGGGCCGGAACGGATGAATTCGGGCGCGACATTCTCTCCCGGCTGATCCTCGGCACGCGCATCACAATTCAGACCGTGCTTTCGGTGTCGCTGATCATCGGCCCCTTGGGACTGCTGATCGGCATCATCGCCGGCTTTGCGGGCGGACGCACCGATGCCATATTGATGCGTATCACGGATATTGTCCTCAGCTTTCCCTCCCTCATTCTGGCGCTGGCCTTCGCAGCCGCGCTTGGACCAGGCCTGAACACCGCCGTCATTGCGATCTCGTTGACCGGCTGGCCGCCCATCGCGCGGTTGGCAAGGGCTGAAACACTGATCGTGCGAAATACCGATTATGTCGCCGCCGCACGGCTTTACGGCGCCTCGCCCGCGCGTCTTCTGTTTCTCTATATCGCGCCGATGTGCATACCGTCAGTGGTGGTGCGCCTCACATTGAACATGGCGGGCATCATCCTCACGGCCGCGGCTCTCGGCTTTCTCGGCCTTGGCGCCCAGCCGCCCGCACCCGAATGGGGCGCGATGATTTCCAACGGACGCAAATTCATGCTGGATCACTGGTGGGTAGCGGTCATGCCGGGCATCGCCATTCTCATCACCAGCCTTGCTTTCAACCTTGTCGGCGACACGCTGCGCGATATTCTGGACCCACGCCATGCCCGATAAGGACATCATACTCAGCGTCCGCAACCTTTCCGTACAGTTTGGACGCGGCGCCATCCCGGCCGTCAGTCATGCAAGCTTCGATCTCGGCGCGGAAAGACTGGGCATTGTCGGCGAATCCGGCTCAGGCAAATCCACGCTTGGCCGCACCATCATGCGCCTTCTGCCGCCAGCGGCGCGGATCGAGGCAGATACACTGGATTTCGAGGGCGAGCCGCTTTTGCAGCTTCGCGAAAGACAGTTGCGCCGGATGCGCGGAAACCGCATGGCGCTGATCATGCAGGATCCGCGCTATTCGCTCAATCCCGTGCTGACGGTTGGCCAGCAGGTTGCCGAAGCCGTGATCCTGCACCAGGAGACCAGCGGGAAAGCTGCGCGCGAGCAGGCTGCGGCCATGCTGGAACGGGTGCGTATTTCCGATCCGCAACGCACCATGCAGCTTTATCCGCACCAGATCTCCGGCGGCATGGGGCAAAGGGTGATGATCGCCATGATGCTGCTGTCGCGGCCACGCCTGGTGATTGCCGACGAACCGACCTCGGCACTGGATGTCGGTGTCAGGGCGGAGGTGCTGAACCTGCTGGACGAACTGGTGCGCGAAAACAACTGCGCCCTCATGCTCATCAGCCATGATATTCGTATGGTCGCCACCTTCTGCCAGCGCATACTGGTCATGTATCAAGGCCAGATCATCGAAACACTGGAACGGCTGGAGGAGGCACGACATCCCTATACCCGCGGCCTTATTGCCGCCATGCCGGATCCGACAAGGCCAGTTTCCCGCTTGCAGGTTCTGAACCGGCAAGCCATTCGAGACTGGGGGAGGCCGGCATGATTGACGTTAGAAACCTTTCGGTGGCCTTTGGCCGCGGTGCGCAACGCCGCGAGGTGGTGAAATCCGTTTCCTTTGCCGTCGCCAAGGGCGAAACGCTTGGCATTGTCGGGGAATCCGGCTGCGGTAAATCCACTGTGCTGCGCTCGCTGGCAGGCCTCGACAGGCATTGGCAGGGTGAAATCCAATTGGCTGGCCAGAACGTTGGCCAGGAGCGCACACGCGCCGAACTCATGCTGGCGCAAATGGTGTTTCAGGATCCCTATGGCTCCATTCATCCGCGCCATCGCATAGAGCGCGTGCTGGCCGAGCCGATCCGCGCCATGGGGAAAGGAACGGGTTTCGAGCTTGTGGGCCAGGCCCTGCAACAGGTTGGACTGCCAGCCGCCTTTGGTGAGCGCTTTCCCCACCAGCTTTCCGGCGGACAGCGCCAGCGCGTGGCGATTGCAAGGGCGCTTATGCTCGAGCCACAAATTCTGCTGCTGGACGAACCGACCTCGGCGCTCGATGTTTCGGTGCAGGCGGAAGTTCTCAACCTGCTTTGCGACCTGCGCGGGGAGCGCGCACTGACCTATGTTCTGGTCAGCCACGATCTCGCTGTCATCGCCCACATGTGCGACCGGGTTCTGGTGATGCAGAACGGCGCCTTCGTCGATGAACTGACACGAACGGAGCTTGAGCGCGGAATAACCCATCACCCCTATTCACGGCTGCTTTTTCAATCCGCACTGCTGTGGGAAAAGCCGCACAACGCCGGGTCGATAGAAGCCCTGCCCTGAGGTAGCGAAGGTCAAATTCCATGCTGTTGCGATGGAAAAACAAAAGCCTGAAACGCAGGCCGCCCTACTGCATAATTCCTTAAATCGGAATCGATTTAAGGTGAAAATTATGCAGCATCTTCAAAGTGTTACAGCATCCTTTGTGCGTTTGTTAAAACGCACGGCGCTGTAACTTCATAAACCGCTTAAAAATAATTTCCCTATATTATATCGGGGCCTCGGCTTCTTCCGCTCCCGCGCGACACCACGGGTACAACGCAAGCAGTTTGGGCAAGGCAGGCCTGTGAAACCAATCTTGCCGCCATGGCGTGTCTTTCATGATGGACCGCCAAGGCTGCAAGCAGAGCCCCGAAGAGATAAGAATTGTCCGAGCCCCGTATTCTGCTCATCGAAGATTCGCCTGCCATGTCGGCGCTGCTCATGAGCCATCTGCAAAAGTCGGTCTCTGCCGAGATTGTGCATTGCCGCAGCCATTCAGAGGCAGAAAGCGCCCTGCAAAGCCAGGACTTCACCGTGGCCATCACCGGCATGAACCTGCCGGATGCCCCGAACGGAGAGATCCTCAATCTGCTTTGCTCGAAAAACATCCCCACCGTGCTGTTCTCGGCCTCGGTTATCGACGATCTGGTCAAGAATTACGCCTCGCGTCGGCTGGTTGATTATATCGTCAAGGACGGGGTGACGTCGGTTGAAAAGGTCGCAACCTGCGTGGTTCGCGTCATCAACAATCGGTCCACCGCCATTCTTGTCGTCGATGACATGAAGACGTCGCGGTCGGAACTTTCGAGCTTTTTGAAAGGCCAGAATTTCCTTGTTTTCGAAGCCTCAACGGGAAAGGAAGCATTGAGAATTCTCGGCGGCAATCCGGCCATAGAGCTCGTCGTGACCGATTACTTCATGCCGGATATGGACGGTTACGAACTGACCCAAACAATCAAAACGATCTATGGCTCTGACCGGCTGCGCATCATCGGCGTTTCCGCATCCACGGACCGGCGGCTGTCGGCCTCCTTTCTGAAAGCAGGCGCATCGGATTTCATCTACCGGCCATTCCTGCCCGAGGAATTGCAATGCCGGATCAACAACAACGTCGAAACCCTTCTGCAACTGAAACGCCTGCGTTACATGGCGGAGCGGGATTTTCTGACTTCGCTCTATAACAGGCGCCTGTTTTTCGAACGCGCCGAAAATTTTCTCGCCAGCGGCACGAAGGGCGCCATCGCCATTCTCGATATTGACCACTTCAAATCGCTCAACGACACCTACGGCCATGAAACGGGCGACAGGGTGCTGAAAGCGGTCGCCAGCCTTCTGGCAAAAGGCCAAAGCGAAGGCCGCTATCTGGCCGCCCGAATTGGCGGCGAGGAATTCGCGCTGCTCTTCATGAAAACCGACCGCGACGGCGCGATTGCCATCGCCCAGGCACTCCTGAGCGACATTCAGGGAATGGCTCTGGACCATGCCAAAGGTCCGATCAGGATTACCGCTTCGATCGGCGTGGTGAAACTCGCACCGGATGAGCCACTCGATAACCAGCTCAACGCCGCGGACCAGATGCTCTATCTGGCAAAGAGCCGTGGCCGCAACAGACTGTGCAGCGATCAGCCCTTCGACGAAGCCTGATGCGGTGAGATTTTCCCAAGGTTGCAGCACTCTTTGCGCCTTTGACAAAAGGCACGGCGCATAAAAGCCCCCGGTGAAGGCCGGGGGCATGAAACATCAATTACGGCGTGGGAAGCGCTGCCGGACTATCCGACTGATTATGCAGATAAACCAGAAGGTTGGCGCGATCCTCGTCCTTCGGCAGACCTGCAAAGCCCATGGCCGTACCCGGCACGAATTTCTTCGGCCCATGCAGGAAGTGGTTCAGGTTTTCGAAGGTCCACTTCTCGGCGCCGCCCTTGGAAAAATCCTTGAGGGCTGCCGAATAGGAGAAGCCTTCATGGCTGGCAACCGGTCTTTCGACAACGCCCCAAAGGTTCGGTCCGACCTTGTTTGGACCGCCCTTCTCGGCGTTATGACAGCTCGTGCATTTCTTGAACACGGCTTCGCCAGCCTTTGCATCGCCCTTGGCCAGAAGCTGCGCCACCGGCACTTCGGCCGCAGGCGCCGCAGCCCCGCCACCGCCAGCCGCAGGCGCCTCGGCAGCGGCGATTGCGTAACCTTCCTTTTCAGGCTTTGGCGCATGAAAAATGCTTTCCGACGCCAGCGATACGGTCATCAGCACCAGGATCGTGCCCAGCAACGCGCCCGCGCCCATATTCATGTATGAATTCATTGGTGATTGCTCCCCATGCAGTCCGCAAACATCATAATCGGACAAGCCTCCTCCACAGCGTTACAGCATTCCAGGCCCCTTGACGCTGCGACATTCTGCCCTCGAGCCGTTTTCAAGGAAGCGCAGGCGAAGAAAAACAAATTCCCCCTGAAAAGAGCGCCATCAACGGCCGCTGCCCCTTCCATCAAAAGGCCTCCAACAGAATCTGCTGATGAAAAGGCTAAGACTTTTACTTGACAGTTGCAACCGGATTATGTTCCCCCACTTGCAGCGCATTTGCCGTTTACAGACCCTGCTTTCAAAGGCGAATTCATGCCCGATAAAACCCTGTCGCATACGCTCGTTCTCATTCCCGCCCGCATGGCATCCACCCGGCTGCCGGGCAAGCCGCTGGCCGACATTGCCGGCCTGCCGATGATCGTACAGGTGGCGCGGCGCGCAGCCGAAGCGCAAATCGGGCGCGTCATCGTGGCCGTGGACGATCAGCAGGTATTCGATACCGTCCGCGACGCCGGTTTCGACGTGGTGATGACCTCCCCGGACCACCAGTCCGGGTCGGACCGCATCTTCGAGGCCCTGACCAGGGCGGATCCGCAGGCAGAGGCGCAAATCATCGTCAATGTTCAGGGCGATCTGCCGACAATCGATCCGCAAATTATCCGCGCGGCCCTCAATCCGCTTGAGGATCCTGCGGTGGACATTGCAACGCTGACCGTGGAAATCGAGGACGAGGCGGAAAAGACCAACCCCAATGTCGTGAAGGTCGTGGGCTCTCCACTCTCCGACTCCCGCCTGAGGGCGCTTTATTTCACCCGCGCCACCGCACCGCACGGCCACGGGCCGCTTTACCACCATATCGGACTTTATGCTTATCGCCGCGCCGCCCTGGAGCGTTTCGTCAAGCTGGCACCTTCCGTGCTGGAAAAGCGGGAATCCCTCGAACAACTCCGGGCTCTGGAGGCAGGAATGCGCATCGACGCGGAGATCGTGAAAACGGTTCCGCTCGGCGTCGATACGGCCGCCGATCTCGAAAAGGCCCGCACCCTGCTCTCCGGTTGCTGAGGACACACTATGACCATGCAGAAGATTTCCTTTCAGGGCGACCACGGCGCCAATTCCGACATGGCCTGCCGGGACATGTTTCCCGCGATGGAGCCGCTGCCCTGCCCGACTTTCGAGGATGCCTTTACCGCACTGGAAAACGGCGATGCCGATCTGGCGATGATCCCGATTGAAAACACGCTTGCCGGGCGGGTCGCCGATATTCACTATCTGCTTCCGCTGTCACGCCTGCATATCGTGGGCGAATATTTCATGCCGATCCGTTTTCAGCTCATGGTGCTGCCGGGCGTCAAGACCGATGAAATCAAGACGGTTCACAGCCATATCCACGCGCTTGGACAATGCCGGAAGATTATCCGCAGCCATGGCTGGAAGGCCGTGGTGGCAGGCGATACGGCGGGAGCCGCAAGGCAGGTTGCCGAAAAGGGCGACCGCAGCATGGCAGCACTTGCCCCGCGCCTTGCCGCCTCGCTTTACGGGCTGGACATCCTGGCGGAAAATGTCGAGGATTCGGAAAACAACATAACGCGCTTCGTCATCCTGTCTCGCGATGAGGTTGAACTGAAACGCCAGTCCGAAGAAGAGCGGTTCATCACCACCTTCGTGTTCAACGTGCGCAATATTCCAGCCGCACTTTACAAAGCCATGGGCGGTTTTGCCACCAATGGCGTGAACATGACGAAACTGGAAAGCTATCAGATCGGCGGGCGCTTCGTGGCAACGCAATTCTATGCCGATATCGAAGGTCATCCGGAAGACGCCCCGGTGAAGCGCGCGCTGGAGGAGCTCCGCTTCTTCTCGGAAAAAGTCCGTATCCTTGGCGTTTACAAGGCCCATGCCATGCGTGGAAGGCTTTAGAATGTGTGGACATTCATTTTGAATTGATGAGTGAGGCACATAGATTGATCATAGCCGCACAGGATGTGTCTCTCTTGTCGGACCGCATAGCTATGCTTTTGAAAGTAGTTTTCAATCAGGTGCCGCCACTTGTACATTTCTTCGTCGATATCGAGTGGAGCAACGCGCTGCGGTCGTTGTGAGATTACGATCTTTACGTTAAGCGGCAAGGAACCCCCATCTGGCGTGAGTTATGCAGGGCAGGGTATTACGGAGGTACGAGTTCTCTGAATGTGAGGATCTATGTCTAGGCCTGCGGCTAGCCTTGGGTTGATGCGAATGATCGAGGCTGTGCCCGATCGCCTTGACGGGTCGCCGCGCCAGTTGCGGCGGTTCTGGTCCGGCGAATTCAAGGCCACAGCGGTTGAGCAGGCCTGTCAGCCCGGTGTGAACATATCGGCAATCGCGCGGCAGATTGGGATCCTGCCGTCTCAACTCTACCGCTGGCGCAGAGAACTGTTGGCGAGTGAGGAGCCTGGACAGACAGCGCCGGCAGTTGAACCGCAGAGCGCCGCACCTGGCCCCGCCTCCGGCGTCGAAATCGTCATTGGCGATGTCGTCGTGCGCGCTCCCGTCGATGCTGACGAGGCTCATCTGCAGCGCGTGATCCGGGCGGTTCGCTCCGCATGATCCCCGCAGGTGTAAAGGTCTTCCTCGCCAGCCATCCCATCGACTTCCGCAAGGGACCGGACAGCTTGCTGTCGCTGGTGCGTGATGCCGGCAGTGATCCGTTCAACGGCTCGCTCTACTGCATAATTCCTTAAATCGGAATCGATTTAAGGTGAAAATTATGCAGCAGATTTAAAGTGTTACAGCGTCTTTTGTGCGTTTGATAAAACGCACGGCGCTGTATGTCTTCCGGGCGAAGCGGGCCGACCGGGTCAAGATCGTCTGGTGGGATGGATCGGGTGTCTGTCTCTATTCCAAGCGGCTGGAAAAGGCGCAGTTCTGCTGGCCGCGGATCGGGCATAACCGGGTGCAGCTCAACCATGCCCAGCTCATGGCGCTGGTTGATGGCATGGACTGGAAACGGGTCCGCCCGGTGGCGGTAAAGCCGCCGGAGATTGTTGGGTAAAGGCCTGCGGCGAAATGAATCAGCCGCATGAAAGGGCAGGAAAACCGGAGCAAAATGTGCTCAGGTCAGCCTCATGACGCCGCCGGATTTGCAGCTCCCGGATGATGTAGAGACCCTGAAGGCCATGGTCCTTGCCATGGCCGACAAGGCGGCGCGGGCCGATGCTCTCGAGAGCGAGGTTGCAGATCTCAAGGAACGAAACGCCGATGCCGATGAGCGCATCGAACGACTGACGCAGATCCTGAAAGCCTTCGATCGCGCCCGCTTTGGCCGGCGATCGGAAAAGCTAGGGCCTTCAGGCATGGATGATGAGCAGCAGGCTTTTGTCTTCGAGGAGATCGAGACCGGGATTGCTGCAATCCGAGCCCAGGTGAACAAGAGCGTCACCCATCCCGATGGGAAACGTGCACCCCGGCCACGCAAGGGCTTTGCACCTCATCTGGAACGGGTCGAAGTCGTGATCGAGCCAGACGAACTGTCCGAGCATGTCGGCAAACAGAAGGTGCTGATCGGAGAGGACGTCTCGGAGCGGCTGGACGTCGTGCCGGCGAAGTTCCGCGTCATCGTCACCCGCCGGCCAAAGTATGCCTTCAAAAACGAAGACGGCGTCATTCAGGCAGCCGCGCCCGCGCATATCATCGAGGGCGGCATTCCGACGGAAGCGCTTCTCGCCCAGATTGCGGTCTCGAAGTATGCCGATGGCCTTCCGCTCTATCGGCAGGAGGCAATCTATGCCCGTGACAAAGTCGAGCTTGACCGGAAGCTGATGGCCCAATGGATGGGCAAGCTCGGCTTTGAGCTCGACATCCTGGCCGACTACATCCTCGCCGAGATCAAGTAGGCGGAGCGCATCTTCGCTGACGAGACGACGTTGCCAACACTCGCGCCCGGATCCGGATCGGCCAAGACGGCCTGGCTATGGGCTTATGCCCGGGATGACAGACCCTTCGGTGGCAGTGGTCCGCCGATGGTCGCCTATCGGTTCGAAGATAGCCGCGCTGGCGATCGTGTCGCCCGGCATATGAGTGGCTATCGCGGTATCCTTCAGGTGGACGGGCATGGTGCCTATAACAAGCTGGCCCGATCCGCCGGCGGCAATGATGGCGTGATACTGGCCGGCTGCTGGTCCCATAGCAGGCGCAAGTTCTACGAGCTGTATGCTTCGGACAGCTCCAGGATCGCCACCGAGACGGTGGAACTGATGGCAAAGCTCTGGGAGGTGGAAGCAGCGGCCCGCGGTCAAAGCCCTGACGTCCGTGTCGCGGCGCGCCAGGCGACATCTGCTGCGGTCGTCAACGAGCTCTTCGCCCTCTGGCAGAAGACCCTACCGCGGATCTCCGGCAAGTCGAAGCTCGCCGAGGCGATCCGCTATGTCACCTCGCGTCGCTCCATCTTCGAGCACTTCCTCACCGACGGCCACATCGAGCTCGACTCCAACATCGTCGAGCGTGCAATCCGGCCCCAGACAATTACCAGAAAGAATAGCCTCTTCGCCGGCAGCGATGGCGGTGGAAGGACATGGGCAACAATCGCCACGCTCCTTCAGACCGCAAAGATGAACAACGTCGATCCGCAGGCCTGGCTCACCCTGACCCTCGAGCGCATCGCCAACGGCTGGCCGAGCTGCAATCTCGATGCACTCATGCCGTGGAGTTATACGTAAGCCCCCGGTGATGGCCGTCTTGCGATGTTGATGGGAACATCGGAAGTCCTAGTGCAAACACTAGGAGTAGTCCTATGACGAAGCATCCGA
>NZ_JHXQ01000016.1 GCF_000621665.1 Allorhizobium undicola ORS 992 = ATCC 700741 | reverse complement strand
GCCTGGCGCAAGCTCGAAAGCCAGCCCTGGCGCATCATGTCCATCGGGCGTAGAGAATGGGCCAATGGGTTCTAATCAGTGAGGATGCGTATAAGTGCTCAAGCGGCCTGAACCGCGGCCTTCACCGGATGCTTACGCCATAACTAGTACCGGAGGCTGTGATCTCGAATAGCTCTGCTCCACAATGACAAAACGCACAGCCTGTGATAATGCGTGCCGCGCTGAAGCGCATGCCAAGAGAGAACACGAGTCGTTGGATAGCCATATGGAGCATTTACCTCTAATCAATCTCCTCGACTTTCCAAAGCTACGTACCGCAGAGTACATGTCGCCTTTTCGCTACCCTGGCGGGAAAACGTTTCTGACGGGCTATCTTGCAAGCATTTTGGATGAGATGCCACGGCGAAGGCAAAGGCATTATGTGGAGCCATTTTGTGGCGGAGCAGGAGCTGCAATCAGTCTATTGGCAAAGGGCTGCGTTTCAAAAATTCACTTGAATGATGCTGACCCACGAATTTTCTCGGCTTGGAAGGCCATCTTGCAAGAAAATGAAAGATTTCTTGATAAGATAGCGAAGACCCCCGTGTCAGTAGAGACTTTCTTGGGGATGAAAGACTTAGTAGTGAATGCCGGTCCTGGGTATTCCTTCGATGTCGGATTTGCTACGTTTTTTGTAAATCGAACGAGCCGTTCCGGAATAGTCTTGGGCTCTGGGCCAATCGGCGGATACGATCAAAGCGGTCGATGGAAGATAGATGCGAGGTATTACATCGACACTGTAATGCAACGCGTTCGGTGGCTTGGAGAGAACCGGCGGTCGATCAAAATATCCAACCTAGACGCTCTATCGTTCCTTAAGGATAAATCTACGACACTGGCTCCCGATCAAACATTGTACTTTGTCGATCCACCTTATGTAACTGCAGGCAGCAGGCTGTATCTCAATGCGATGACCGAGCAAAAACATAATGACCTGGCAATATTTCTGCAATCTGGCACTTGTGAAAAGTGGGTTCTCACGTACGATGATCATCCACTGATAAGGAGTCTATACTCCAAACGGAATATATACCACCTTAGCGTGAACTATAGCCTGAGAAGTGTTCGCAAGGAAATGGAAATACTAGTCAGGTAGTTGTAACGCCACTAAAGGGTGCGCATGTCGCGCTCCACTCCGGCAATCGAAACTTTAAGGGCTGCGGCTAGCGGACGGGCCTTTGAGATTAGCTGTTTGTCGATCATCCGTCTAAATCTCAGCAAGCCTGGATGCCACACACGGTTTGATGTTTCACCAATATTTCTATTGATAACATCCAGTGGGTAATACCTGCAGTTTTGATCTCTGCAGTTTTGCGCCTCCGCCAAGGTTGAGCGAAAAGGTATTGCTAGAACTCCAGATAGCTGTAAATTCGGTCTGTTAATAAAGAAGTTTCGAAACCTCTCCAATGAAGCCGCACCGATGATCTTGTTGCGTCTCGATGTTTTTTGTATTGTTGCTCCCAGTAAGTGGCAAACTGCGTTGGCGTTTACTTGACCGTAGAGCGTACTAATACCAAAAACATCAACGCCACCGTCGTTGACGCCAACTTGGTTTTCTTCAAGTTGATCAGACGTTCGAACTAGTCCCGAACCTACAAACGAAGCCATATTGCGAAGCTGCCGTAAGAAGCGAGTATGCCCTCGAGCTCTACCAGCCCACCACACGGCTCCCTCAATTTCAGCAGAAAGAGCATATGCGCTGATTATTTCGAAAAGTGGCTCGAACATCTTTGCGAAAGCTGTGCGATCAGCCGAGGACATTTGCGCTACATCATTGTCCTGCAAAGCGTCAAATATGCTCAATATGACGACCGCGACACCGATGGCTGTTAAATTCTCATCATCCTTTACTGTCACACTCGGAGATGATCCACCTGCAATCACGAATGGGTAAGCATCTCCGAAAGTGTCCCTGCGGCTCTCAAGTTCTCGTGTGATCGCGAAGCCAAGCTTCTCACTGGCCAAATTTTTAGCGCCTAACTCTTCAGCCTCCAAGTAATCCGCCTCGTCTTCCAGGTCGAAAGCTGCCGGATCGGCAATCAACTCCAATCGCAGCGCAGCCAAGTCTGGCTGAGCATCTTCTAGAAGACCAACTCCCGTTATTAGGGCAGACAATTCAAGGATATAAGCCGCAATATTTTGCTGCCCAAACGAATAAATCGGGGAAAACTCAATCTTCATTGAACGACTTCAGGGAGCTCAAAATTGTATTATAGGTGGATTTCAGACTGGAAGAACGATCAATAGCATCTAGAACTTGCCCTTCATCAAGCCTGCTTTGAACCTCCGATAGGTCGGTTAGCAGCGATTTCGCCTGCGACTCTGCTTTGATAAGACGGGACCTCCACGCATCCACGTCTAAGCCTGCTTTTGCCGCGGCGTGCTCTAATACGCCCCCCTTAATTAGTGTTTCTGTAGCGGCCTTGTGAGCGAGAACTTTTTGAAGTGTTGGGCGATCCGTTCCCTGTGCTTTGATAACTTGCGGAACATCTCGTCCACCAAAAAGCCAACCCATGAGATATTTGAGATTCTCATGCTTCTCCGGCGGTACCGGATCTTTTCGGACATTGTCCGCTTTTAATGGATCACTTCCCAAACCAAGAAAATCGCGCGTAGCGGGATTAGGCATCATTGTGTATAGATGCGAAAAATCGAAGGACTTTCCTTCGACCTGCTCAGAGTTAATAAATTCTAGTTCTATTGATTGTTGCAACACTTCAAAGCCCATAAGCATTCTGAGCATTGAGGTCGTGGTGTCTCCCAATGCATCTGTCGTTGCTTTAAGCGCTGAATCTGCTGATACCCTTTCGCCGATCAACCTCATAAACATATCACTGGCAAATTTAGCTTTCGCGAGTGATCCCCAACTCGCCGGGCCGTTTACATGCTTAAAACCGATGAATGCGTCAGCGTCCCGCCTACTTGGAACGAGAACGATTTCAATCTCTTCTAACTGCAGTCGCAACTCCGGAGAGATAATTGGTACGCGACCTTGAAGCTTCTTTTCTAGACGGCTCGGATCAAGCAGCGTCGTGATTGCAGCCAGTCTGCGGTTGCCTTCAATGACTATGTAATGTCCAGGAAGGTTGTCTGCCGAAATGCAAACCATTGGTTCCAGCTCAAGCCATCCCTGGGAAGTAATTGAGTCCCAAAGCTCCTTAAGATTGGCTCGCTCCACCAGAATACTAAGCGCCTGATCCGCCTCCGTTACGTCTTTCAGACCAAAGCGCGGATTATCAATGTCCAGAAGCAAAGCGCCCGTCTTGACGCGAATTCGCTCAAACTTTAGCTTCGAAGGCATCATATTTGCATTCCATTTCTTTGTAGGTCGGCTTTTGTCAAACACGAATCCGAAAAGCGCGGCGACTGCGTTAGCACCTTAGAATTGCTGTTTCGCTGATACCAAAGTCTATCCCAACCGCTTTCTTTCGCCGGGTTCGAAAATGTCGATCGAACAGCCGAGTATCGCGAGCACGTGCAGAATCTTTCCGATTTGCGCAGTCGGTTTTCCGGCTTCGATATCGACGATTAGTCGCACTCCAACCCCTGCGACGCCGGCAAGCTCGTCCTGCCGCAAGTTTTGTTCCTTGCGTATGCTGCGGACTAGGGCGCCAATGTCGGCTGGACTTCTGACTTGTTTCGCCATTTTTCTTTCCCGATCGGGAAAATAGCAACATATCAGCGCCATTGTCGAGTAAAATTGCCCGATCGGGAAAATCCCGGTGGAGCCGATGCGATACCGTGAACTTCGGCATATTTAGACTGAAAGCCGCGCTAATTGGTATTCGCAGCGATTTCGATCAAGCGCCATGGATGCCGGCTATATCATCGGGTTCCGATCCAGCTTCCCCCGATATGCCGGATGCCGATGCGACACGATCGCGTCAACCAGCGCTGGCGGTTTCGAGCCCGTCAGCAACAGCATCTTGCCGGTCTTCATTTCCAGTATCTGATCGGCGGTCATGAGCTTCTGCCGTTGCTCGGCGGTAGACGTCTGGCGGCTCTCGCCGAATTTGGCGGACGACTGCTTCGTTCGGGTCAACACCGTCTGATCGCCAAGGGCGTTTGCGGCCCAGTTGGCGGTTTCGAACTCGGCGCGGCCAAGGCCGAAAATGCGGGTGGTGACGCAGGAGCCGAGAATGCTGGCGGTGTCGCCTTTGCCGTAGACGCTTTCGATCTGGCCCTTGTCTTGGGTGATGAATAGCGCCTCGATGCCGCAGCCGGCGGCGACGTTGGCGATGTTGATCAGCTTTTCCATCCGGCCGAGGCGGACAAACTCGTCCAGCACCAGCAGCACATTCTTTTTTGGCTTCTTCGCGCCTTCAAGACGCACGGCCATACCAAGAATGATGTTTGTCAGCAGCCGGAGAAAGACGGCCTGGGCGTCAACCTGGTCGAGCGGCACGACCATGAAGAGGTCGGCGCGGCCCTCGAACAGGTTTTCGAGCGAGCATGTGGAGGTAGCGATGAAACTGCGCAGTTCGTCGGAACGCGCCCAATCGAATGCCTTCTTGATCGTCGTCTTGATCGCGCCGCGCTCATTCTCGCCGGCTGCAAGGAAGGTGGCAGCGGCGGCAGCCGGGCGGGTTCCGAATGTCTCCGGCGCTCCAGCCCATTCCGTCAGGGTCTTTTCAAAGCCTGCGGAAAACAGGAGGTCCATGACCGTGATCAGGTTGCGATCGGCTTCCGCGCGCCTGGTCATGACGACCTCGATCACGGCGGCAATCATGGATTTCGCCATTTCGGCAAAGTGCGCGCCGTTTCCGCCTTCCGGTCGAACAAGCCCCTCGGTAATGACTTCGATGTCGCGGACGAGGTGCGCTTGCCGGATATAGTCGAGCGGATTGAAACGGTCCTTGGATGGCTCGATGACGCCGAAGGGATTGAGAACCACGACCTGGCGGCCGAGCGACTGCCGAAAGCGGCGCGTCACGGCGAAGTTCTCGCCCTTGATGTCGAGGACCGCGACCGGCCCGTCATGGTCGATGATGGCGGGAATGACGACGGAAACACCTTTCCCGGCGCGCGTGCCGGCGATGGCGACGTGATGGCCGGCACGCCATCCGGTCTTCGGGTTGGGGCGGTAGCGCAGCATTGCGCCGCCGGAGAGACCGAGCGGCAAGCCCGTATCGTTGTGGCGGAGCTGGCGCAACTCCTGGCGATTCATCCATCGGGCGCGCCATGGGCCTTGTTTTGAAACCCGGCTAGACGAAGCGGGGGCGGCTATCGAGATCGCTCGCAGAATGAGGAACAGCGGCACAGGCAGGCCGATGGCGAGGCTGGTTTGCAAAGCAAGTTTCTGCGCTTCTGTGAAGCGGTCCCATGTCGATACCATGCCTCGGATGCTCTCGATTCCGGAATAGCCGGCATTTCGCCAAGCCTTAAAGCTGTCGAGCAGGACGCCGGCCGCAATGGTCGGGTCGGTAAGGGCGAGAGCAGACGCGGCAAGGAGGGCAGCCCCCACAGCTAAGCCCGACGCGCTGCGGATGCGGCCCTGGGTGTCTCCCGCCAACGTCAACAGCGCAAACCCGCAAAACATAACCAGGATGGCGGCGCGCGCGTTTTGGTAGATCGGTGGCCAGAACAACGGTGCGGTTTCCATCAGCAGGAAACCGGCGGCCACGATGGCAATGGAAAGGGCATAGCGGTAGGGCTGAATGATCAAATTCAGGGATCGAAACTCCAGACGGAAATGAGGATCAGTTACGGCCGCGACCGGGCGCGGGCGATCGGGCTGCTACGTCGGCGGCGCGACCGCCTCCAGCATCGTTTCGGCCTGCTCCAGCAGTGCGAACGCTTCCGCCAGCTCGGTCGAGGCCGTGTCGCTGGAAGGATTGCCGGAGGCGAGCCAGGCGCTCATGAAGGTAGCCTGTGACGCGATGAGCGATTTCAGCGATCCTTCCAAAGCCGCTTGCCGGTTTTCGATTATGTCGGTCGAGCGTTTCTCCAGCGCCTCGAACTGCGCGGTTCCGCTCTGCAAGGTGTTCATCAAAGTCTCGACGTAACCCAGCAATTCGCGCTCCAGCGGCGACAGGCTCTCGGTCATCGGTGGTCTGGTCGTTCCGGTCATCGGTCAATCTCCCTGGACGATCTTCAGGCATGGGGTTTTGCCGGTCCCTGCCTGACAGGTGATCAGCTGAAGGCGGTTGACGTCCCATGTCAGGACTTTGCCGCTGTTGGTCTGGTTGATCTGCAAGCCCATCTGCCAGAGGCTGGCGCTCTGGGCGCGGTCGATCATCAGGCCCGCCCAAAACCAACTGGCGGTGAAGCTCAGTAATGCCTGTACAGGTGTGGAAATATTTGCAACACTTCTTTGGGTTGCTTTTTAAATGGAGGGATTATGCTGGGGGCAGCACTTTATTATCCGCATATCGATATAAACGACCGAAAATGGATTCGTTCGGCAGTTTTGTTCTGGAATGAAATCAAAACCATTGTACCGCGCGCGGTAAAAAATCCGTATGAAAGTCGGGATTCAAATATTCTCTACAAAGAGGGTTTTCTTGAGCCATTGAGATGCGATTTGCATCCAGATCTCCTCGATACACTGGGAAAGCGTGTTGTTGGACTAATCGACTCGGGCTTTTTTAGAAACGACCTTGACTCCGACGGAATGGGCTCAGATCCAAATGCACGAGCGCTCATGCACGCTGATAAGATAGGAATGAGTATCCGTGATCAATTCAGGCAAGCCCGGATACATCCGGAGAAGCTGTCTCCAGAAATGAGAAGTCTTGCGATAAGGGCAGGATTGGCAGCCATGCACCCTGAAAAGCTGTCTCCCGAATTGCAGGATATGTTCGATGATCTCCAGTATGGGATGATCCATCCTCAAAAAATGTCGCCGTATCTCCTTGATAGAATGCGCCGTGCAGGCCGCAATTACCACAATGACGGTGAATGGCTATTGGTTGATGGACGTTTCGCTGAGGTATACATGTCTGCGCTTGCTGCACTTTTAGCCAAAGAAACTGATCTCGCAGCTCTAACGAACGAAGAGCCATCTATGGGCGTAAACCTTAATAGTATGCTCGATGATGTTAAGCCGTCGACTCAGTCAGACAAAAAAGGCGCGCTTGTTTCGTTAGTTATGGAAGCAATTCGCGTAGATCCTGACGTCCGTATTGACAAGCTTCTGGCATTTCGGCGTTCGCGTGAAACGCAGCTAGCTGAGCTTTCGGCGCAATTCGAAGATTTATCAGCAAAGATAACAAACTGTGAAACTGATAGGGAGTTAGAAGAGCGCGCTAGGGACGCCTATGTCACCAGAATACGGCCAAAGCTCGAAGCGTTGAAGGGAGAATTGAGCGACAGTTCAATCCAATCTGTTTGGGATGGAACCCAACGTGCGGTTACTATTTCGGTTCCAGCTGGAGGTGCGCTTGCCTATTTCTCTGGTCTGACTGGAACAACCTTGTTAGCGGCGGGTGCTGCGATTGCTATTACTGATGTCGCAGTGAGAACCCATCTGGCGCGCAGTAAGGCGCGTCGAGCATCGCCGTACACATATCTGCTTGATGTCGAGAAAAAATTCTCTGCTTCAAGGTATGCGTAACTCGAGATTCTGTGCATCGGGTTACCAATGAGAATGGCTTGCTTCGATTTTCCAGAGGCTCACCGACATCGTGAACTGCTCAAGGGTGTCCGACAACGCCCGCTCGACGGCGCGCACCAGCTCCGGGTCCACCTTGGGAACCGGACGGCGGCGGCGCGCCTCGGTGAGGCCGAGCGCTTCCCGCATCAGCGTGGCGAAGGGCAGACCGGCCCGCGCTGCGCGTGCGGTCAGCGCCTGCTTTTCCGATGCCGTGCAGCGGAAAACCACGACGGCATTGAGTTCGCCTTTGGGCGATCGCCGCGTGCTCTTGGTGGGGTTTGAAGGGGAGGCTTCCCTCCCCTCACAAGGCTCCCTGTCGGACGGCTCGCCGTATGACAGGGGTCGCCTTGCTCCCTTCAAATCGCCGTCCGTCATGAGGCCCTCCGAAGGTTGGTTTGTCGGGCGGTTTCTTGGGCGATGTGATCACGGCGACTGCTGAAGAAAGCGATCCAATCCAGCGCATTCGGGCTTGTCTCGTCCGGTGGCCAATAGCTGGGCAAGGCATAGCCGGGCTTTCCGGTTTTCACCGTCCGCATGCCCAAGGCATCGATCGAGGGAAAGCCGTGACGTCGCAACCAGGTGCGCCATTGCTCGACCTGATCCACCTTGGTCTCGGCCACGAAAACGAGCGGGACGGCTCGCCGCGTCTCGACGCGCGGCGGGGCGTCCTCGCGCGGGTTAGGTTTATATATTTTTTCTTTCTCTAAGTTTGGTGGACATATTTGTCCCCCTTCGCTGGACACATCTGACCGCCTTTCCGGACGATTTTGACCGCCTTTGTCAGGGTAAAGGGTGACAACTTTGTCCGTCTTTTCGCGGGCGTCCGATGCGCGTAAAATCGATGCTGCTGAGGGACGATATTCTGTGTTGTGCCCGACGCCATTTCCGCGCTGGACCTCGAACCATCCTTTGACCTCAAGTTCACGGACGGCGCGCTGAATGGTCTTGACGCTCTTGCCGGTCGCGTCGGCAATCGTTTGATAGGACGGCCACGCCTTCTCGGTGTGGCCGTTCAAATGCGTGGTGATGATATAGAGCGCCACGGACCGCGCGCTGTCGCTCAAATCCTTGTCGCAGCTCAACTGCTGAAGCCATTGCAGCTTCACGTCCCGAAATGGCCGCGCCCCGCTCATGCGCGCCTCCCTGGCCGCGATACGACCAGGAAAGAGGGGTCGGAAATGGCCGGAAAAAGTGGGATGGCGGCTTTCTTAAGCCATTGATTTTTATGACGCGGGGTTTTCGTCCCACACGGGGTTAAGCGGCTGATTTTCTTGGAATTCAGCAGGCCCTCCGGGTCCACCAATCGCCACAAGTAATTGATTTTAAACGAGAATTTTCAATGTAGCTCGCCGCGAACTTCCGGAATTTTGACACCTAAAACCGGAAAAATGAAATTTGTAAAAATTGGCCCGGTTAGACCTGCTCCCGCAAAAAGCCGGATTGTGAGGCGCAGCAGCCAGAAGCTCTTCTGCAAAATTTAGACGCATAAGGTTGCGGATGAGAGGAACTCCGCGAGCCAGGCCGCGTACGCCGTGTGGCACGAAGGTGATCATTTATGAATTTTTGTACAGCCCCATCCAATCTTCACGTTTTACACTCGCCTTTCTATCCACAGTGACATACGTTTCGGAAAACGAACAAAAAGGGAATCGGAAGCGAATGCTGAACCGCAACACCGACGCTCCGTCGCCTTCAGACGATTTTACGAACTTTATCTCGGGCCGAAAGTTCGCGACCATTATGGCTGATCCGCCATGGCAGTTTATGAACAGGACCGGCAAAGTTGCTCCAGAGCACAAGCGTCTCAATCGCTATGGCACCATGGAACTTGATGCTATCAAAGCCCTTCCTGTCGCAACCGCTTGTGCACCCACAGCGCATCTTTACCTTTGGGTCCCTAACGCGCTCCTGCCTGAAGGCTTGGAAGTGATGAAAGCATGGGGCTTCAATTACAAGGCCAATATCGTGTGGCACAAACTCCGCAAGGACGGCGGTTCCGATGGTCGTGGCGTAGGCTTTTACTTCCGCAACGTTACGGAACTGATTCTGTTTGGAACGCGGGGAAAGAACGCTCGAACGCTGCCTCCAGGCCGGTCTCAGGTAAACTATATCGGCACCAGAAAACGCGAACATTCCCGCAAGCCAGATGAACAGTATCCGCTGATCGAAAGCTGCTCACCGGGACCTTATCTGGAAATGTTCGGGCGCGGCCTTCGCAAAGGGTGGACCACCTGGGGTAATCAGGCCGACGAAACGTATGAGCCCACATGGAAGACATATGGGCACAACTCCAGCACAGATCGATTGGAAGCGGCTGAATAAGTTATCCGGAGGAGACGATTCCTTTTTCTACCATCGTCTCCTCTGCGTCTGCAATTTCCGCTAGATTGATGTTTTCATTAAAAGTGACGATAGATGCCGGAAGCCCGATTAGAACCAGCGGGCAAGGATTTCCCACACCGCGACGAACACGGTCCTCAAGCTTAGCCCAATGGGTGGTCGCCGCTCCATACTTGTCCGAGACAAAGTGTGTGGCCCATGCTTCTTCATAGGACACGCCAGCTTTCAGCCGACGTTCCACTTCTTTTTTCTGACGAGCTGTTCTGGCCATACCAAATGCCTCAACCGCTTCGTGTGAGTTCAAGCCTTTTTCAACAGCGAACCGGTGCACCATCTCGCGCATCTGATCCTGCATTGTGGTGCCACGAGTTATTATAATGCCGACCGAAATAGCCCCGTCTGCATGAAGACGCTTAAAATTTTCAAGATCGCGGTCATAAAAAGGATCTTTGTTGTTCCATTCGATTTCACAAGCGATCACACCTGCAGGGAATTTTTTGACGTGATCAATTTCGTGCGAAATCGCTTCACGCGCTACTCCGTTGATCCGTTTTTCGACGACGAAATTCAGCTTTTTCCAACCCACATCGGCCAAGCCGTTTCTCAACCGCTGAGTTCCCTGGGTCTCGCCACCGCCAGAGCCTATTATTTCTTCAATTGGGATAGACAGGGCGCCAACAACTGCCTCAAGTTCGGTAACTGCATCGGGAAAATCGACGCTGAGGATAGCTTCCGCATGCGAATGAATTTCAACCTGAAAACCTCTGTCTATTAACTTTTGAAACATTGCCAACCCTGAAAACGATTCGTTACTTCATGGTAGCATAAGCTGCCTGACTAGACCTATCGTAGAGTAGCATACTTGGTCTCGCCCAAGAGGCGCGGGCGTAAAGTTCTCCATAATATTCCCGGTGATCAGAATGGAAGTTAAAAGGTTCAGCATCCATTAAGCTGACGTTAGCCATTCCAAAATTTCTGCCTGCAAACACTCACCTCCAGTAAATCAACTCTCGTGCCTCCGTCCCCTTCCCGCCAGAAACCGAGTAAGCCAACTCTGCCCCCTCAACCGGAAACCCCGCGAATATCTCCCTCACCTCCGGTCGGTCGTTTATCGACAGGATAAACCGTCCTTGAAGGGTCTTTAAACGCCTCGCAAGAACCTCAAACTGATCCCGCCCAAACAGCGCCTTCCCATAATCATCCTCACACCCGAAGTAAGGCGGATCGAGATAGAACAGCACGCCAGGACGGTCGTAGCGGTTGATGAAGGCCAGCAGTCGAGGTTCTCAATGATGACACCGGCCAGACGTTCGTGGACGTCTTCAAGCAGAGGTGCAAGGCGTGTCAGGTTGAACCGGACGCGTGGTTATTCGGAGCGATCCGCAACACCGGGGGGTGGCAACGCCAGTCTCGTGAGCCTGCATTGAATGGACGGCCCGGCGGACGTGTTCAGCAAGAGCGCGTCCGGTGAATAAAGGTTCACCGGACGCGCTCCAAGCTTCTGTGTTTGTGGATTTCTGTACGGAAAAGTGGTTTTGCTTTTCCTGAAATTCCCTACTGCATAATTCCTTAAATCGGAATCGGTTTAAGGTGAAAATTATGCAGCAGATTTAAAGTGTTACAGCGCCGTGCGTTTGATAAAACGCACGGCGCTGTAATGCACCTCGCGGGTACTTGCCTCAAGCGGCTTGGTTTAACGTGCGAAGGGGCAGCCCGGTCTGTTCCAGAATACGATCTGGTCATAGCCACCATAACGCCAACCGCCTACCACAACCCGGCGCGGCGTCACGCGCTCGATATTGGCGCGGCGCAGGCCCTGCCAGCGCGCCTTTTCCATGGCCCTGCCGGGATTGCAGAAACCTTCGATAACCATGTCCCGGCCACGCGGGGGGCGTCCGTCCCAATAGCGGCGCGGCGGCTCGTAGCGCGGCGGCGGCGGTGGCGGGTCGTAGCGCTGCCAGCGAGGCGGCGGGCCGTAGCGATAATCGTCATCGCCCCAGGCTTGAACCAGTTGCGGCTCATCCGAGCCGATCGAAAAGCCGATATTGACATCTCCCGCCCGCGCGGGAGCCAGCCCGCTGCCCAGAAGGCTCAGGCCAGCCAGGCCAATCAAAGCTGCTTTTGCCAACATGCCTGTCATTGCGTTTCTCCTTGAACGACCTCCCGCTTTGCATGTTTCCGGGCGAAAACCGGTTTCCACCTGATCACGAAAGAGCTTCGAGCACCTGCTGCCAGCAGGCCTTTACGCTCCTGCCGCGAAAGCCACGCACAGCGAACAAGGCAAATCTAGGCGGCCAAGCCTGAACGCAGTCGGAACCCGGTATTCAGCCAGCATTCACCGATTTCAACCCTGAACAGCAAAGGAATAAGAAAATCTATCCGCATGACATGAAAAGCGGCATTGGAGGAACGATCAAAAAGTCGGATTGATAGGCAACTGGAGCGCGTACGGTGAACAAAGGTTCACCGGACGCGCTAACTGTCTGTTTTCCCGCATTTACAGACGGAAAACCGCGACAGCACTTTTCCTGGATCCCCTGGCTAACGAGCCTCAAGCTGCCGCGGACAGGGGCGAAATCTCGCCCGAAATGTAGAGCGTGATCCTGCGGACATTTTCCGCCTGATCCTTTTTGGAGAGCGTCAAGGTCCAGTTTGTGAAAGGGGTAGGCTTGAAGAGGAGCTGGGCAAAGCGGGTATAGGTGCCTGCGCTCACATCGATATTTCCGGAAGCATCGTAGTGAATCATCTGGTTCCACGGCTCTCCGGAAAAGGACAGCACAGCGCCATTTACCCTGCGGTCCTGATAGGTGCCATCCGTTTGAATGGTCATCTTTCGTGAGAGTATGCGCTGATCGTTATCGCCGAAAAGCTCGATTTCCATCTGGTCGATGCGGATCCGGCAAAAATCGACGAGATCGGGATGCCCCGTATCGACGTGAAACACGAGGGTGTTTGCATCCTGATGATTGGCATCGGTCAAGGGAATGGAGATGGCAACACGGTGTGCGGCTTGCGGCACCGGCTTGAGCAGTTCTATTGCCAACTGATAACCGGACAGCAAGGATGCGGCCGCAACGAATTCCGCCACGGCTTCATCCATGCGGGGCAAATCCGGCAGGTTGCGTTCCTCGGCAAGCGAGAAATAGCAAATGGCCTGCCGATAGTGGCGCAGCTCCACAAGTGTTGCCCGCTTCGTATCGAGGAGGCGCGAAAATGCCTGATGCTTCAGATCCTGGATAAGCTGTAGATGTGCCTTCTTTTCTGCAAACGTCTTTTCAACGATTTCCTCTGCATTCTTCGCCGAAGCCAAATGCAGTTCGGCAAGAACGAGTTCATTTTCAGCCTGCGTAAGCGCCAGCCGCGTGTTGCTGACGGCCCGCGCACCGATCACCATCTGGCGCATTGCCGTTTCGAACTCCCGGCTCCCGCCTATAGGTGCCAGAGAAGACTGCGTGGTTTTGAAAACAACATCCATGCCGGCAATGAACAAATCCCAGACATGCGCGCCACCCGTCACGATATCCAGGCCTTCAAGCGGGCCAACGGTTATGGTTTTGCTCAGAGCCGTGTTCATGGAGGTCATCGTTTCAGACGCCATTTTATGAAGCGCTTTGGCCGTGTCTTCAATCTTCATGAGGGCACGCACATTGCGAATGATCTCTGCGACCGGCCCTACAGTACCGGAAATGGCCTTCCCTGCCTTTTCCAGCGTATCCATCGACTTCTGTTTTTCAGCCTTTTCATCCGTGGACCCGTCGTCATCATCCGTCGAACTGTCATCCTTGTCCTTATCGTCGGAAGGGTCGGTCTTGTCTTTTGCAAGGGCTGAAACCGAAAGCGATGCGAGCTTGCCGGCTTCCACGGCGAAGCTGAAAATATTCTTGACCAGCATGAGAGCTTCCATGGTCTCTGCCTGGGTTTTCCAGATTTCGATGCCCGCCTCAAAGTTGTTGGAGGCTTTAATAAATGCCAGCCGAAGCGTACGCACTTGCAGGAGGGCAGCTCCATTTGCTTCATCGGCGCGCTGATAGCTCAGATGCGCCCGCTCGCGTGTTCTTTTGCAGAGATCCGTTTCATTTGCCTTGAGTTCAATGGCCTCACGGGCACGGGCAAGCCAGTCTCCGTCATTTTCCGCCAGACTGTCCAGATGTTGGAAAGAATTCCATTGTGCCTGCATCACCGTGATTCTGGCAGCGGCAGCCTCTGCATAAACCGTGAAGTCACCCGTTGGCACCGGGGCGGTTTGCCCGCTTTGTTGCACGAGAGTGGTCAATTCGGTCCTCGCCTGGGCGGCCATCATGCGCGATGCCTTATCAGCATCGGCAAGCTCGCCAACCCAGCGCAACTGCGCAATCGCCAGTTCCGGCGAAAGCGTTGCAGCCATGATGGCAGATTGGAATATGGACGAAAGGCACCCGTGCAGGGTTTCACCAGGATGTAGAAACTCTCTGGCCAACCCGATGATTTGCGATTCCCGGTCCCAATCCCCAAAGGTGACGGAAGCGTCTTCACCGATGGCGATCTCCCGAATGGCATCGGATTTCACAAGCGGAATATTCGTGACGGCAGGCTTGGAAGGATCGGCGATGCTGACCGCAGACAAGGAACCACTTCCCCCCAGGGAATGGCAAAACAGCATCAGAAAATTGGCCCGCTCTTTGGGGTTGGCCACAGGCGCACCAGGCTCGATTGCAAGGCAGCGCCCACCATTCACCTGCACATGGCGGGAAAAAATCCACAGAGGCTGCGAGATGGTCAGGTCGCAATCGATGATGAAACTATCGCAGGCAATGAGAAAAATGTCGGAAAAACGGGAGCCGAACGGCTTCAGCCTGGCGTCAATCTCGCTTGCCTTGATGGTAAGTCCGCGAATCTTGCCATATTCGCTAAAGTCTTCATATCCACTCAGGCCCCAGCTTTTGATCTGCGTATTCGTAATGTCAAATGCAGTTTCGGTCATTATTGCAACCTCGCACGGCAAAGCAGACGCGCATGGGATGTTTTCCATGCGCGGCCTGCCCTGAATATTTTGTTGTTCATTCAATTCGAAGAGGCGCCGTCGCGGCATGGAACGTTTCCAGGACCGGTAGAAACCGGTTTTTCATTTGGAAATGTCACGCCGATGCCGCAGAGGCGCCGAGGCGCCGAGGCGAAATCATGCCTTGGCTGCAATCTCGCCCTTCACCTTATCGAGGAAGTCGCTCAACTTCATGTCCTCGGCGTTCACCGAAATGAAAGGCTTGTCGGTCATGGCGTCGATAACCGGGCGAATTTCCTGCCAACGGCGATTTGCGGAATTGACCAGAGTGCGGACGGCAACAATGACCTGGAGCTTTACGGTTTGGTCTATATCGTTTTGCAGCATTGTTCTGCCAATCAACGACAAAATGGCGTTCAGCCCGGTGGAGGTGCCTTCCCACGCATTTTGAACGGCTTTGGTTTTGTCGATCGCCACCCCCAGATGCTTGTTGACCTGAGCCAGACTGTCATGCGCCAGTTTTGCAACGCTGCGCGTCGTCAGGGCAAGCATCAGCGATTCGCTCGCGGTTTTGATGTCGGCTTCCAGTTTTTCGATCGTCGCCAGCATATCGGTGGCTTTCTTGCCATAAATGCCCGCGACGATGGCCGCCGCCCACAAGCCGATGGGTGGGCATATGATCCAGCCATAGGTGGGGGTGGTGGCCGCAATCTTCACATCCTCTTCATATTCACGACGATCCGCGGCCAGCTTGTCCAGCATATTCAGAAGCGAACCATCGGTACCCTTGTCGCCCTGAAGCTTTTTGACAGTTTCTTCGGATGATGCGTCATCCTTGTCTACCGCATCGGACACCCGTTTCACGTCGCCGCTGATTTCAACGAGCTTCGCGGAATAGGTCAAAAGATCGACCTTAACCTTCGAGGCAAGCTTTGCGCCAGCGTCTGCCCGCTCCTTCATTTCCTGAAGCAATACAATGGCTGCCTGGCAACTGTCTTCATCCGGCATCGGAGCGTTGTTGCCAGACCCGAGCAGGTCCAGAACGGCCGCCATCAGACTTTCGTCACCGGAAGCATCCTTGCTGAAATCCTTTAGGGTCGAACCAAGATCGGTCACGTCCTTGAACACGGTGTTTATGAAATAATGGCTGTTTTGCCCCAGCTTGGCATAGGTCTGGTGCATCGCGTTGAACCAGCTATAGTCGCATTTATCGTTAGGACCGATAGCCAGGAGCGCCTTCAGCGAATCCGAATCCTGCGGCAGTTTGAGACCGTAGTAGGAAAATATCTGCAAATAGGTCCAGTTCTGGCGAAGCGTGGCTTCTCCCGTCTCCTTACCACGGAGATAGGTTTCAAAATCATCCACAGCGCTGCTGATTTTATTCAGAACTTCGGAAGGATTCGTGTTTTCGTTGCCCATAATATCGTACCTTTTTGGATTTTTACTTTTTTATTTATCGATTAGCAATATATTATGAATAATATTCATATTTTTTACTTCAAAATAAGTGAGAATTGCTAAACGATATACATTATGTTATTCTATTTTCGCATTTATGCTTCGAAACAATGTCACGTAGACAGATTTTAATCTATAGTCCAATTTTGGGCACGTCGAATGCATCCCCGCATTTTGAGGACCGGGTTACGGGGGATAGTCCTGAAAGATGAAATCCGGTTTGCCGGTGGCGTGCCGTGGTTGAGGCGGTCCCATGCTCTTGCCTGAAGCGTCAGCAAGGATGACGGGCACGCGGGCCAGCCATGGGAGAAATCTGCGCTTTCGCCAGGCATAACCGGGGGCCCTTTGCTTTGCCTCTTCGGTGGAGTGATGTTTCATACCAAGGGTCATTGAAGATGACTTTTGGTATTCCCTTTTCGAATATATCAAACCCTGACGCAGTTGAGATATTCGAAACCCTTCAAGACTGAGGATGCGTGACCATCTTCGAGCCCTGGCATCAGCCGGTCGAGGCGTGCTTTATCGCATGGGAAGAAAGAAAATCCCGGAGGGCATCAAAAGGCGTTGGCCGGCCGTAGAGATAGCCCTGATGACGGCGGCAGCCGGCAGATATAAGCCATTCCGCCTGCCTTTCGGTTTCTATGCCTTCAGCCACGACATCGATATGCAACGCGCGGGCCATATCCAGCACGGCACGCACGATCGCCTGCTCCACATGCCCGTCACCTATGCGGGCAATAAGGCTTCGGTCCAGCTTCAACCACTGGATGGGCAGGCGGCTGAGCGAGGCGATATTGGAATAGCCGGTGCCGAAATCATCCAGCGCGATCCGAACGCCAAGCCTTGTCAGCTCATCGATCTCGCGGGTTGCGCGGGTCAGATCGGTCATGATGACATCCTCGGTGATTTCCACCACCAGCGCCTTTGGCGGAAAGCCGGTTTCCTGCAAAAGAAGCTGGATCAGCGCGGCAAAACCGCCCGCACGGAACTGGCTGGGCGAGGCATTGACCGAGAGATAGGAGAGCTTGCCAGCCGAAATCAGCGGCCCGATTTCGCGGCACGCCTGCCGGAAAAGGCTGATGAACATCGCGCCAAGCAATTTGCGCTCTTCCGCCAGGGGCAGAAAAAGTGATGGCAGAACCACGCCGCGCAGCGGGTGGTTCCAGCGCGCCAGCACTTCCACGCCCTTGGGCGTGCGGCCCGCCCCCTCCACGATTGGCTGATACCACGGCACGATCTCGCCCCGATCCAGCGCCAGCACCAGTTCCAGCTCCAGCAGGCGGCGCTCTTCCGCCTCGTCGCGCAGATCATCGTTGAAGGCGGTGGCCGTGGCGCGCCCCGCCTTTTTTGAGGCAAACAGCGCCATATCGGCATGTCGCATGAGTTCCGCAGAGGAATTTGCATGATCCGGCAGGCTGGCATGTCCGACCGAAACGGCAATGGAAAGGCTGCGTGCGCCAAAGGCGTAAGGCTGCTTCAGCGTCTCCACAATGGATTTTGCAAGCGCCTTTTCCTGCTCTTCCGTCGCCAGATCAATGCACACCACGGCAAATTCATCACCGCCCAGCCGGGCGGCAAGGCCGTTATGCGAAAGGCAGGAAAGCCGCCTGGCCACCTCCGTCAATGCCGCATCGCCCGCCTCATGGCCATGCGCATCGTTGATATGTTTGAAATCATCCACATCCACCAGAAACACGCTGACGCGGCCAGACCGTGCCCAGACACGGGAGCAGGCGACAGAGAGGAAATCATTGAAATTTCGGCGATTGGCAAGACCGGTCAATTGATCCTGCCGCGCCAGCGCCACGGCGCGTTCGCGCTCGGCCACCAGTTCCTGCGTTCGCTCTTCCACGCGCTGCTCCAGCGCGCTTGCCAGCAGGGCAAGCTCATGATTGGCCAGATAAAGCTGGCGTGAACGCTCTTCCAGCAAGGTCTCTGCCTGCGCACGGGCCCTGCGCTCCCGCTCCAGCCGTCGCAGCAGCCTGTCCATCTGGCCTTGACCGGATTCATCTGTCTTCATCGCAGCTTACCCGACCATCTTGACAGAAAGAGTGCTCGATTGCGCATCTTCCGCAATTACCGTCACACTGACCGGCTTGCCGAAATGCGCCGCAGCGCCATGAATAAGACCAACCGCCAGATCCTCCATGTGCCGGGCCGAGGTGTAGCGAAGGGTAAGGACGTCCCCTGTTCGTTCAAGCGTGGTGAAGCGCGGCAGTTCCGCATCCGGGTAAAGCTTCAGCACTTCGACGTGAATATGATTGTCCACGCTTTCGAGAAAATCGAAAAGACCGCCCGCCCCTGCGAAAAAGGCAGGAAACAGCGTGGCAAAACGTCCGGCCAGATGCTGGCCAAAGCAGAAAAGCAAATCCTGCGGCGATCGTTCGGTGCGGGCGGAAAGCTCAGAAACAAGACGAACCATCTCCGCATGGTCATAGGTTCCCACAGAGGTGTAAGCGCCGCCACTTGGAAGATCCGAAGCCTCTATCAGGTCATCGGCCAGATCTTCGTTCCACATGTCGCCGACGAATTGTAGAAACTCCGTAAAAACAATACCCTTCATCCGCACCCCCACAGCGCATGGCAAGCTGTGAGGCAAGCCCGGTGCCTCAACAGCCCTTCTGGCGAGAATGAGCACAAGCCGGACGGCTTTCAAGCTTACCACGCCAGAGACAGCGGCAGTTTAGCCCGCAAATCTTAGCATATTCTTCTTAGCGGGTCTTTTTCATAACTATATTAAAGCATTAATTAAAATATATATATCCCGACACAAACGGAATCTCCATGCGCTTTAAACTTTTGTTTTCTCCCATTTTCAGACGAAAACCCGTGACGACGCTTTTCTCGGGACAATGCTCTAATTCATCGGCAGGCGACGCCCTTGCCATGCGGTGCGGGGAATTTCAGCGCCAATCTGGAAGCTGAAGGCGGTGATCGTGCTGGTTTTATCATCCGTTTCGCAGCGATAGCTGATGTCGAACCAGCGGCCCCGGCTGCGATAGGCGGCACCCTGCACATCCATCAACCGCGCACTGATGGCTTCGCGGGTGGAAGGGGACGAGGCAATGACATCCGGAAAGGCGCCGGATACGGAGCGGCGGATCTGCTCCAGCATTTCAATGCTGCAAATCTGCACGATGCGCCGCTGCGGCGGCAACTTGCCCAAGGCTGCGCGCACATGCGGGTCCGAAAGCAGGTCTTTTGAATAGACGCGCCTTGCCGGTTTTAAAACCGGCACTTTCTGCCCGCCCGCCTCAGGGGCAGGCTTGGCCTGCGCAACGGCAGCGGCGGGTCCGCCAGGCTCGGCCACGGTCATGCGTTGTTCCATGACAATGCCGCCGCCGGTTTGCACCGTTTTGGGCGAAGCCGCAGCCTCTGCGGGCAGCTTTGCCTCCGGCGGTTTCACATCCTGCGGCAAGGCTGGCGCGGCCGACGGGTTTTGCCGGTCCGGCAAACCGCTGGCCGCCTGACCTTTCGCGCCAGCCTCCGGACCAGCATCACCCGGCTTTTCGGCTTCACTCGCGGACGGGACCGGCGCCTCGTCGCTTTTTTGCGCTTGTTCGTCCCGTGGCGCGGACTCAAAACCCTGCGGAGCGGCGTTTGCAGCGGCAGCAGCGTCACTGGGTCTGAGCTTTTCCGAGGGCGCCTTTTCCGGGACCTGCTTCGCGCTGGCGGGCTTTGCCGCCTCTGCCTTCCGCTCCGGCGGCTTTTCTGCGGATTTTAGATCGAAATTCACCTTCGGTTCAGGCTTTTTCGGCTCAGGCTTTTTCGGCTCAGGTGGCGGCTCCAGCGAAACCGAAATGCTCTCATCCTTCGCCACATCCTCGGCAGGCTTGGGCAAATGAATGAGAAGCGGCAGCACAAACACCCCGTGCAGAAAAAGCGAAGCGGCAAGCCCCCTCATGAACCATGCCCGCCGCCGGGGCGGCAATTGTGCCAGATCAGCCATGCTCTGATCCTTACACTGAGGTCCGCACCGCGACAAAGCGAAATCGCCACTTCGCACAGGGGCGTTTGATCGGCTGGTCCAATATTTTTTCCATATAACTAAAATCAGAAATAATTCTCTCAGGCTTTTCTCAAAATTGCCCGGCACAGTGGCAATCACAGAGGCAAACACCTCTTCCATCCGGCAGAGCCATGAGGGCGCTCTGCCAGCTGCCAGCACCGACGCATGACGCCGAGGCCATGGCATCAGGCATTTTCAGGGAACGTGGGTTCACCATGAAAATGCGTCAGGAGATCGTGATGACCAGTGTCAGCGCCACCAGCGCCTCTTCCACCTCGTCGGTAAGCCGTACACCACCACCGCCGCCACCGAAGGAGCCGCCACCTCCCCCGCCGCCACCGCCGCCGTCGGTTGAAACCAGCTCTGCGGCCGATGTGCCCTCCTCCATTGCCGAGCTTTCGCTCTACAATGCCGGGAGCGACAGCTCCAGCAGCGCAACGACCGATAGCAGCACTGCCGCAAAAGCCTATACGGACGCCGTTCAGATCTGAAACAGACTCGATCTGGCTCGAGAAAGTGCTCATATGAAAAACCCGGCGTCTCCGCCGGGTTTTTTGTTGCAGGTAAAGATCAGCTATCCAGGAAGCTGCGCAGCTTGCGCGAGCGGCTGGGATGCTTGAGCTTGCGCAGGGCCTTGGCCTCGATCTGGCGAATACGTTCGCGCGTCACCGAGAACTGCTGCCCCACTTCTTCCAGCGTGTGGTCGGTATTCATGCCGATGCCGAAGCGCATACGCAGAACGCGCTCCTCACGCGGCGTCAGCGAAGCCAGAACGCGGGTGGTGGTTTCGCGCAGGTTTGCCTGAATGGCGGCATCGATGGGCAGAAGCGCGTTCTTGTCCTCGATGAAGTCGCCGAGATGCGAATCTTCTTCGTCGCCCACCGGGGTTTCGAGCGAGATCGGCTCCTTGGCGATTTTCAGAACCTTGCGCACCTTTTCCAGCGGCATGGCCAGCTTTTCGGCCAGCTCTTCCGGCGTCGGCTCGCGGCCAATTTCATGCAGCATCTGGCGCGATGTGCGAACGATCTTGTTGATCGTTTCGATCATATGCACCGGAATACGGATGGTGCGCGCCTGATCCGCGATCGAGCGGGTAATCGCCTGACGAATCCACCATGTCGCATAGGTCGAGAATTTGTATCCGCGACGATATTCGAACTTATCGACCGCCTTCATCAACCCGATATTGCCTTCCTGGATCAGGTCCAGGAACTGAAGACCACGATTGGTGTATTTCTTGGCGATGGAGATGACGAGACGCAGATTGGCCTCGACCATTTCCTTCTTGGCAATGCGCGCCTCGCGCTCACCCTTCTGCACCATGGAAACGATGCGGCGGAATTCCGTGATGGAAATGCCGGTTTCAGTGGCGAGATTCTGGATTTCCTGGCGGATTTCCCGAATGCGGCTGTTTTCCTCGCGGGCAAAATCCTTCCAGCCGCGACCGGCCAGATTGGCGATGGACTTCATCCAGTTCGGATCGAGTTCGGCACCCTGATATTGCGTCAGGAAGTCGTCGCGCTTGACGCCATAGCTTTCCGCCAGACGCAGCAGGCGGCCTTCATTCTGCATGAGGCGCTTGGAAATGTCGTAAAGCTGCTCGACCAGCGCGTCGATGCGGTTCTGATTGAGCGACAGCGACTTCACCGCCGTGATCAACTGATCCTTCAGCTCCTTGTAGCGGCGCTCCTGGCCGGAAGACAGCGTACCGGCACAGGCAAGACGTGCCTCCACCTGCTGGTCCTGCAACTTGCGCAGCTTCTTGTAGGTATCGGCAATGAGGTCCAGCGTTTCCATGACCTGTGGGCGCAGTTCCGCTTCCATGGCGGCCAGCGACAGGTTGGATTCGTCCTCGTCCTCTTCCTCTTCTTCCGGCATGGGCATGTCGCCGACATCGGTAATGTCGTCTTCGCCCACGGGCGCGCGGCCACGGCGGCTTGCCCTTTCCTTTTCCTTTTCCTCGGCGGCCTTACGGTCCGCCTCGATCTTTTCCGGGCTCTGGAACTGCGGCGCAGCCTTGGCCTCGGGGCCGGAATAGGTGGTTTCGAGATCGATGATCTCGCGCAGGAGCGTGGTGCCCTCGTTCAGTTCATCACGCCAGATGATGAGCGCCTGGAAGGTCAGCGGGCTTTCGCACAGGCCCGCAATCATGGTTTCGCGGCCAGCCTCGATGCGCTTGGCAATGGCGATTTCGCCCTCGCGCGACAAAAGCTCCACCGAGCCCATTTCGCGCAGATACATGCGCACGGGGTCGTCGGTGCGGTCGGTCGGCTCCTTGCGCTTGGTGGTGGCCACGGCGGTGCTGCCGGTGGTGGCCAGTTCGCCGCCCTCGCTGTCGCCGTCTTCCTCGGCCTCGCCCTCTTCGCTCGCCTGTTCCTCGGCGTCCTCGTCCTCGATGACGTTGATGCCCATGTCGGACAGCATGGCCATGGTGTCCTCGATCTGCTCGGAGGTCACTTCCTCCGAAGGCAGAACCGAGTTCAGCTCGTCCATCGTGACATAGCCGCGCTTCTTGGCGGCTTTTATCATCTTTTTGACGGCGTCATCGGAAAGATCGAGAAGCGGACCGTCCGAAGCGCCATCGCGTTCGTTATCGGCTTCTTCGTTTTCTTTGACCTTGGTTGCCATGTATCTCGTCGCTTTCTCTGGCGCTTCCATTTTCCGCTGCCGATCAGACCGAGGGCGGGCCCGCCCCGATCCGCCGGCTGCGAATCACTGCTGATGAGATTGATCGCTTTTATCCGCCCTGGCGGCCAAAAACGCAAAATCGATGCCGCCTTGACAATCCGCTGGGAAAACCGCGGCGCACCTCATCTCGAATTGCTTTAACGGAGTGATGTTTAATTCCCGATTAACCACGATGGCTCCCGCCGAGTGCGGCACTTGTCACACAAACAGAGAACGAGACCGAAGAGCAAGCGCCCGGCCACCTTCCTCACCCATTTTTGCTTGAAATCGTGATTCCCACAATTTCCGCCCGCGTCAAGCGTTAAAAGGATAAATACCCTGTTGAAATCGCGGAAAAGCGATTTCCTTGCGTCAAAACTCCGATAACTGGTGAGTATTTAGGAAATTTCCGCTTCGAAACAAGGGGAGCGGAAAAAGGTTCCCCAAGCTTGGGGGCGTCAGTGGCCCTGCCCATAGGCCGGCCCCTTCACCCGGCCCGACATCACACCGAAACCGTCGATGATCGCCTCCTGGTTTTCCATGCGCACAATTTCGGTCTGCACCTCCCGCAGCACGGCCATGGCGCTATCGTGTCGCTCGGCATCGCCCGCTTCCACGGCTTCGCCCATTTCCCGTTCCAGCTCGGCTTTCTGCCGTTTCAGCGCCTTGGTGCGCTTGTGCAGGGAAAGCGCCTGACGATAGCCTTCCCGCGCATCCTCGAAAGCGGCCACGGTTGTGGCCGTCCACAGGCGGGCATTGCGGATCTGCTGGTCCAGCGCCTTCAAAAGCTCGCCGAAACCGGCCACCTCCAGCCGCTGTAAAAGCTCCTCACGGTCCATCTGCGCGCCCGCCTCCGCCACCGCCGTCAACAGGGCAGGCCACAGGCGCTGAAGCTCGCGATTGTCGAAATCGATCACCGAGATTTCATCGTAATCCTCCTGCAACAATTGCGGATGATTGACGATGGTCAGCGCCAGAACGCTCTCCCGCAGGGTCGGTTGCACGGCCTGGCGGTTGACGAGCCCTGATCGCGCCAGCCGGTCGGAAATGGGCGGTGCGCCGCGAGGCCCCGCCTGCGCGCCGCCCCGCTCGAATTTGCCGCGCCCGCCGCCGCGCTCGAAATTGCCGCGGGCGGGACGCTGCGGCGCCTGCCCCTGAAAAAACGCATAAAGCCGGTCGCGCACATTCTGCTGGTAATGGCGGCGCACATTTTCATCGGCAATGACCGTGACGATCTGCTTCAGCCGCGCCTCAAGCTCGGCGCGCTGTTCCGGGGTGGTAAAGCCGCCCTGCCCCACTTCCTTTGCCCAGACCATGTCATCGAGCGTGCGCGATTGCGCCATCACCCGGTCGAAGGGCTCACGCCCCTCATGCTTCACCAGATCGTCGGGGTCCTTGCCATCCGGCAGCATGGCAAAGCGCACCGTCTTGCCCGGCTTGAGATGCGGCAGCGCAAGCTCCACCGCACGGAACGCCGCCCGCTGGCCCGCCCCGTCGCCATCGAAACACAATACCGGCTGCGGCGTCACCTTCCACATCAGGTCGAGCTGGTTTTCCGTCAGGGCGGTGCCCAGTGGCGCCACGGCATTTTCAATGCCGGCCTGATGGAGCGCGATGACATCCATATAGCCTTCCACCGCAATCAGCGTGGCGGCGCCGTTCGCCCCCTGCAAGGCGCGCCGCGCGCGGGCGAAATTATAAAGCACCTGACCTTTGTGAAAGAGTTCGGTTTCATTGGAATTGAGATATTTGGCCGGAGCATCGGCGGCCATGGCGCGGCCGCCAAAGGCAATCACCTTGTCGCGGCTGCTGAGAATGGGAAACATGATCCGGTCGCGAAAACGGTCGTAGGAAACGGGAATGTCAGGTCCATGCACCACGAGGCCGCAGGCTTCGATCTGCTCCTTCGGCACACCCTTGCCCGCCAGATATTCCTTCAGCACATTGCGCCCTTCCGGCGCATAACCAAGGCGAAATGTCTCGATAGTGCGGCCGGAAAGCCCCCGCTCGCGCAGATAGGCCCGCGCCTTGGCCCCGCCCGATGCCTGCAACTGATCCTGGAAAAACTGCGTGGCCATTTCCATGACGTCGATCAGGCCCATGCGCTCGCGGTCGCGCTCTACGGCCCGTGGATCGACCTTCGGCATGGCAACGCCCGCCATATCCGCAATCTTCTCCACCGCTTCGGGAAAGCTCAGACCTTCGAGATCGGTGAGAAAGCGGAAATGATCGCCGGAAACGCCGCAACCGAAACAATGATAACGGCCCTTGCGGTCCTCGCAGTGAAAGGACGGGCTCTTTTCGCCATGAAAGGGGCAGCAGGCCCAGTAATCCCCGCGCGAGACATTGGTTTTCTTGCGATCCCATGCCACGCGCGCGCCGACCACGGCCGAAATCGGCACGCGGTCGCGTATCTCGTCGAGGAAATCGTTGGAAAAGCGCATGAGCGAACCTTAGGATTTATGAGAGTTATATAGAACTCAGCCTCGCATCGCGCCATGGCCTTTCTGTTTTTCGAGATTGAATCCACACATTGACATGACATACAATTGTATATACAAAATGAGCAACAGGTTTGAAACAGGCAAGATTACAACCCGAACCAATCACGGTCATTCTCAGGAATGGGACTATGACAAGTTTTTTCAGAACGACCGTGAGAAACAGAAATGCAGCCAGCAGTAGAGTTCAGGCAATTCGAGTGGGATGAAAACAAGCGGAACATCAATCTGAATAAACATGGCATTGATTTCGTTCGCGCAGCGGCAGCACTTCAACGTCCACATATAAGATTTGAGTCGCACAAAAATGGAGACGCTCGCATTCTGGCAATTTGCCCCGATACCCTGAAGCTGATCGCCGTTGTTTACACAATGCGTGGCGAGACTTGCAGGATCATATCGGCCAGAGCCGCACGCGAAAATGAACAAAAAGCATATCGTCAAATATTCGGCTGAGGACATTCAAGAAAAAATTGGCCAAGGTGAAGATTTCACCGATTGGCAGCGCGTGAATGCGTTAAGCGACGCCGATATAGAGCGCGCGATGCGCGACGATCCCGATTGGCAGGAGTTTATCGACATCGACTGGTCAAAGGCGGAAATGGTCTATCCCAAAAAGAAGAAGGCTATTTCGATACGTCTTGATGACGATATTGTCGATTACTTTCAGTCATCCGGCAAGGGCTACCAGACCCGCATTAATGCAGTCCTTCGCCATTTTCTTAACGAGCAGAAGCGGCTCACGAAGTAGCCGCCTCCTGCCCGAAATTTTCACTTCGTCAGCAATTCCTTGACCGTGCCGGAGGCCTTGGCGAAATCCATCTGGCCTGCGAAACGCTCCTTGAGCGCCGCCATGACCTTGCCCATGTCGCGCACGCCTTCGGCGTTGATCTCGGCGATGATGGCGGCAATGGCGTCGCGCACTTTTTCATCGCTCATCTGCTCGGGCATGAAGGTCTTGATGATGGCCGCTTCCTCGCGCTCCTGGGCGGCGAGTTCGGGGCGGCCGTTTTCCTCGTAGATCTTTGCCGATTCGTCGCGCTGCTTCACCAGCTTGGCGAAAAGCTGCAACACATCCTCGTCGCTTGCTTCGCCCTTGCCCTCGCCGCGATTGGCAATGTCGCGATCCTTGATGGCCGATTGCATCAGGCGGATGGTGGAAAGCCTGCGGCTATCCTTGGCTTTCATGGCCTCCTTCAGGGCTGCGGTCAGGGTTTCGCGTAGCATGTCTTTCTCCTTGCCCTGTAAAACGGGCGAAAATAAACGAGTCTGCCGGTAAATAGCCAGCGTTCCGGCCCCTTGCAATGGCCGTGGCCTGCAAAGGCAGGGCAGAAATGCAGGAAAAGCCTGCCGGAACAATTGACCCGGCAAGGTCTTCTCGTCTATGAACCATCGCCTGCACAGACATCGACATCAGGGCCCTTGACGCGCAACCATGCTGCGCGAGGACACTTGCCACATCTAGAGCCTGACGCCTGGCGCCCGCGCCGCGCGACCGGCTGGAAAAGGAATGGATATGACCGCGACATCCCCATGGACCACCCGGAAGCCCACCGCCGTCCTCGTCTTGGCCGATGGCACGGTCATCGAGGGCCAGGGCATTGGCGCCACCGGCGCCGTGGAGGCGGAAGTCTGCTTCAACACCGCCCTGACCGGTTATGAGGAAATCCTGACCGATCCGTCCTATCTCGGCCAGATCGTCACCTTCACCTTCCCGCATATCGGCAATGTCGGCACCAATGAAGAAGACATCGAAGACGTAACCCCCGCCGCCCGCCACGGCGCCGTCGGCGTAATCTTCAAGGCCGACATCACCGAGCCGTCCAATTACCGTGCTTCCAAACATCTCGATGCCTGGCTGAAGGCCCGTGGCATCATCGGCCTTTCCGGCATCGACACCCGCGCGCTCACCGCCTGGATCCGCGAGCATGGCACACCCAATGCCGTCATCGCGCATGACCCCAACGGCAATTTCGACCTTGAGGCACTGAAGGCCAAGGCAAGGGCCTGGAGCGGCCTTGTGGGGCTCGATCTTGCCAAGGTCGCCTCCTCCGGTCAGTCCTCGGTGTGGAGCGAGAAGCCCTGGGTGTGGAACGAAGGCTTCGAAGAGCTGGCGGACAAGGATGCCGATTACCATGTCGTGTGCATCGACTTTGGCGTGAAGCGCAATATCCTGCGCCTCTTCACCGGCCTGAAGTGCAAGGTGACTGTGGTTCCCGCCACCACCAGCGCCGAGGAAATCCTGGCCCTCAAGCCCGATGGCATCTTCCTGTCCAATGGTCCGGGGGATCCGGCGGCAACCGGCGAATATGCCGTGCCGGTCATTCAGAGCCTGATCAAGACGGATATTCCGCTGTTCGGCATCTGCCTTGGCCACCAGATGCTGGGTCTGGCGCTGGGCGCCAAAACCGAAAAGATGCATCAGGGCCATCACGGCGCAAACCACCCGGTCAAGGATTTCACCACCGGCAAGGTGGAGATCGTCTCGATGAACCACGGCTTTGCGGTGGATTCCAAGTCGCTGCCGGAAGGCGTTGAGGAGACTCACATTTCGCTGTTCGACAACACCAATTGCGGTCTGCGCGTCACCGGCAAGCCGGTCTTTTCCGTGCAGCACCACCCGGAAGCCTCTCCCGGCCCGCAGGACAGCCACTATCTCTTCCGCCGCTTCATCAACATGGTGCGCGAAAAGAAGGGTGAACCGGCGCTTGCCGAGCGCTGATCCTTTTCATTGCGGGCAAATTTCAAAAGCCGGTCAATCGCTTGACCGGCTTTTTTGATTCTCCTGCGAAACATGAAAAGTGTTACAGCGCCGTCGAGCCGTCAGGCCACCGCAACGGCCATGCGCATTTCATGCCGCAGGAGCAGGGTAAAGCGCAGCAGCAGCATGATGGCCGCACTGCTCAACCCGATCAGGAAGCCATACCACACCCCAACGCCTCCAAACCCCAGCGGAAAGGCCATGATCCAGGCCAGGGCAAAGCCGATGGGCCAGTAGGAAATCAATGCAAGGATCATCGGAATACGGGCATCCTTGAGGCCGCGCAGCAATCCGGCGGCAATGGCCTGCAAGCCATCCACGAGCTGAAAAATACCGGCAATGACGATCAGCGGCGCGGCATAATCCAGCACGGCTGCGGCATCGGCACGGCTGCGATCGAGAAAGAGGCCGCCGAGATCATCGGCCTGGAAGAGAAAGAGAATGCCCCCGCTGAGTGAGATCAGCATGGCAAGCGCCGTAACGGACACGGCTGCCCGCACAAGGTTGGAATAATCGCCGCGTCCATGCGCTACGCCCACCCGCACGGTCGCGGCTTGCGAAAGCCCAAGCGGGATCATGAAGGCAATGGAGGCCAGTTGCAGCGCAATGCCATGGGCGGCCAGCTCCACCGTGCCGATGGAGCCCATCAGCAGCGAAGCGGCCGAGAAGAGCCCCGCCTCTGCCAGAACGGTGACGCTGATGGGCATACCCAGCCGCATCACCTCTTTCAACGCCCGCCAGTCCGGGCGCCAGAAGCGCACGAAGAGCTCGTATTTGCGGGTTTCGGGGTGAAGTTGCAGATAGGCCGCCATGGCCAGAAAGCCCGCCCATTGCACCGAGGCGGCAACGATGGCCGCCCCTGTCATGCCAAGGGCTGGCAGGCCGAAATGGCCAAGCACCAGAATGAAGGCCAGCACGGCATTCAGAACCAGCATGGCAATGGTGATGTAAAGCACCACGCCCGCCCGGCCGGATGCGCTGACAACGCCGCGCAGCACCGCAAACAGCAGCGCCGGAAACATGCCGAACTGGGCAATATGCAGATAATGCGCCGCAACCTTCGCCACCGAAGGCACCTGCCCGAGGGCAATGAGCAACGGCTCTGCATACATGAACAGCGGCATGACCAGCAAGCCATAGGCAATCGACACCCACATGCCCATGCGGATGGAGCGACGCACCGAAACCACGTCGTCCTGCCCATAGGCATTGGCCACCATGGGCATGACGGCCATGGCAAAGCCGGACCCGAAAATGAAGACAACGAAAAAGAATTGCGCGGCAAGCACCATGGAGGCCAGAAGCTCGGCCCCCAATTGCCCGATGATGATGACATCGGTGGTGTGGATCGCCAACTGCGCCAGTTGCGCACCGATCAGCGGCACGCCCAGTGCAAGCGTGGCTTTCAGATGCGAACCCCAGCTATCGGCGATAATTGTCTCTTCAACGGTGCGAACGGCGGACATGACGGCTTCCCAAAACAAAAAAGCCGCTTCCAGTTCTGTCTGGTGAGCGGCTATAGCATTTCCAGACGGAAAACCGTGACTACACTTTTCCCGGGACAATGCTCTGACGCGATGGCTACGCCAATCCCGTGTCGTTTTCAAGACACCTGGCAAACTTCAGCCAAAACCCGTTCAGACATTACATTTGCGGCTTCACCCGCCGGCCTGCCATTTCCGGCAAACCGGCGCAGATCGATCAGGTGTCGGCATAGCCATAGGCACCGCCGCGCTCCAGAGCCCGCCGATAGGCCGGACGGGCGCGGATGGCTTCGAGATAGTGACGCATGGCGGGCATGGGGCCGGAAACCTCAACGCGGGAAAGCGCTGCCTCGACGGGAAAGCTCATGGCAATGTCGGCGCCGGTCAGTTCACGGCCGGCAAAAAAGCCGTCCCGCGCCAGCTCGCTTTCCCACAGCGCCATGTGATCGGCCAGTTGCGGATCGACCAGCTTTGCACCGACGGCCTTGGAAATGAGCCTGGCCGTGCCGCGCAGAAGGAAGGGCACCTGACGCGGCAGGCGCGAAAAGATGAGCTTGAGCAGCAGAAGCGGCATGGCCGAGCCTTCGGCATAATGCAGCCAGTAGAGATAGCGGCTATGGCCCGGCGAGCCCTGTGCAGGCTTCAAGGCGCCCTTGCCATAGGTTTCGATGAGATATTCGATGATTGCGCCGCTTTCGGCATAGACATTCCCGCCATCCTCGATCACCGGCGATTTGCCCAGAGGATGCACCGCCTTGAGGCTTTCCGGCGCACGCATGTCCGGCCCGCGACGATAGGTTTTCACCTCGTAGTCCAGGCCAAGCTCCTCCAGAAGCCAGAGAATGCGATGCGCGCGCGAATTGTCGAGATAATGAACGGTAATCACTGCCTTGCTCCCGAAATTTTCAAGAGCAGGACATAGTGCAACCGCGTCTACACGCCAAGAGTGATTTCAACGAAGACCCAACAACTCTCGCAGACGTGTGCGGTGGGCACATGGCAAAACGGCCTTCGCCTTCAAAGCGCCACACGGAGATAATGCCGCAATGCCCCGAAATGGCCCGCTTGAAACATCCCCCGGTGGAATTGTTGGTAAACATGCAGATTCGGGGTTCCGCTTCGCAAAACTATTGCCTATAAGCCGCGTCTAGCCTGAAAAGACCCACATATCTGCGCCCGGCCCGGTGAAGCCTCACCTTGGCCGCGTTTGGCGCAGGTGAGAGAACGGATAGAGCCATGCCAAAGCGCCAAGACATAAAGTCCATCCTCATCATCGGCGCGGGGCCGATCGTCATCGGCCAGGCTTGCGAATTCGACTATTCCGGCACCCAGGCCTGCAAGGCGCTGAAGGAGGAAGGCTACCGCGTCATCCTCGTCAACTCCAACCCCGCCACCATCATGACCGATCCGGGCCTGGCCGACGCCACCTATGTCGAGCCGATCACGCCGGAAGTCGTGGCCAAGATCATCGCCAAGGAGCGCCCGGATGCGCTTTTGCCCACCATGGGCGGCCAGACCGCGTTGAACACCGCCCTGTCGCTGAAGCGCATGGGCGTGCTGGACCGCTATAATGTCGAGATGATCGGCGCCAAGCCGGAAGCCATCGACAAGGCCGAGGACCGCGCCCTCTTCCGCGAAGCCATGGCCAAGATCGGGCTGGAAACCCCGCGTTCCATGCTGGCCAATGCCACGGAAATCAAGGATGCCGACCGCAAGAAGCACGAAGCCGCCCGCGCCGAACTGAAGGCGAAGCTTTCCGGCGAGGCGCTGGACAAGGCGCTGGACGAGCTGGAAAACCAGTGGAACCTGGGCGAGACGGACCGCAAGCAGCGTTACATGAGCCACGCCATGGCCATTGCCGCGCAGGCTCTGGACCATGTGGGACTGCCCGCCATCATCCGCCCTTCTTTCACGCTCGGCGGCACCGGCGGCGGCATTGCCTATAACCGTTCGGAATTCTTCGACATCGTCAACGGCGGTCTCGATGCCTCGCCGACCACGGAAGTGCTGGTCGAGGAATCGGTTCTGGGCTGGAAGGAATACGAGATGGAAGTGGTCCGCGACCGTGCGGACAATTGCATCATCATCTGCTCCATCGAAAACATCGACCCGATGGGCGTTCACACCGGCGACAGCATCACGGTTGCCCCCGCACTGACCTTGACCGACAAGGAATATCAGATCATGCGCAACGCCTCCATCGCGGTGCTGCGCGAGATCGGCGTTGAAACCGGCGGTTCGAACGTGCAGTTTGCCGTCAACCCCAAGGACGGCCGCCTTGTCGTCATTGAAATGAACCCGCGCGTGTCGCGCTCTTCGGCGCTCGCCTCCAAGGCCACCGGCTTCCCGATTGCCAAGATCGCCGCCAAGCTGGCCATCGGCTATACGCTGGACGAGCTGGAAAACGACATTACCGGCGGCGCGACGCCCGCTTCCTTCGAGCCGTCTATCGATTATGTCGTCACCAAGATCCCGCGCTTTGCCTTCGAGAAGTTCCCCGGCGCAAGCCCGGTGCTGACCACGGCCATGAAGTCGGTGGGCGAGGTCATGGCCATTGGCCGCACCTTTGCCGAATCTTTCCAGAAGGCGCTGCGCGGCCTGGAAACCGGCCTGACGGGTCTCGACGAAATCGAAATTCCCGGTCTCGGCCAGGGCGACGACAAGAACGCCATCCGCGCCGCCATCGGCACGCCGACGCCGGACCGCCTGCGCATGGTGGCCCAGGCGCTGCGCCTTGGCATGTCCGAACAGGATGTGCATGAGGGCTGCAAGATCGATCCGTGGTTCATCGCCCAGTTCAAGGCCATCGTGGACATGGAAGCGCGCATTCGCGAACACGGCCTGCCAAAGGATGCCGAAAACCTGCGGATGCTGAAGGCCATGGGCTTTTCCGATGCCCGCCTTGCCTCGCTGACGGCCTCCAAGCCGAAGGATGTGGCCATGCTGCGCAATGCGCTTGGCGTGCGTCCGGTCTTCAAGCGCATCGATACCTGCGCGGCCGAATTCGCCTCGCCCACGGCCTATATGTATTCCACCTATGAAACCCCCTTCGTGGGCACGGCGCGTTCGGAAGCGCAGATTTCCGACCGCAAGAAGGTGGTCATTCTCGGCGGCGGCCCCAACCGAATCGGTCAGGGCATCGAGTTCGACTATTGCTGCTGCCATGCCGCCTTCTCGCTGAAGGATGCAGGCTTCGAATCCATCATGGTCAACTGCAACCCGGAAACCGTTTCCACCGACTACGACACCTCCGACCGGCTTTATTTCGAGCCGCTGACGGCCGAAGACGTGATCGAGATCATGCGCGCCGAACAGGAAAACGGCACGCTGGTGGGCGTGATCGTGCAGTTTGGCGGCCAGACCCCGCTGAAGCTGGCCGAAGCGCTGGAAAAGAACGGCATTCCGATTCTCGGCACCGCGCCGGACATGATCGACCTTGCCGAAGACCGTGACCGCTTCCAGAAACTATTGATGAAGCTCGACCTCAACCAGCCGAACAATGGCATTGCCTATTCGGTGGAACAGGCCCGCCTCGTTGCCTCCGAGATCGGCTTCCCGCTGGTGGTTCGCCCCTCCTATGTTCTGGGTGGACGCGCCATGCAGATCATCCACTCCGAAGGCCAGTTGCAGACCTATCTGCTCGATACCGTGCCGGAACTGGTGCCGGAAGACATCAAGCAGCGCTACCCGAACGACAAGACCGGGCAGATCAACACGCTTCTGGGCAAGAACCCGCTGCTGTTCGACAGCTACCTGACCAATGCCATCGAGGTGGACGTGGATGCGCTGTGCGACGGCGAAAGCGTCTTCGTGTCCGGCATCATGGAACATATCGAGGAAGCCGGCATCCATTCCGGCGATTCGGCCTGCTCTTTGCCGGTGCGCTCGCTTTCGAAGGAGCTGGTGGACGAGCTGGAACGCCAGACCACGGCCCTTGCCAAGGCGCTGAATGTCGGCGGCCTGATGAACGTGCAATATGCCATCAAGGACGGCACGATCTACGTGCTGGAAGTCAATCCGCGCGCCTCGCGCACCGTGCCTTTCGTCGCCAAGACCATTGGCGCGCCAATCGCCAAGATTGCCGCCCGCGTCATGGCCGGTGAAAAGCTGGATGCAGCGATTTCCGCCTATGGCAAAAAGCCCGATCCGCGCAATCTCAAGCATATTGCCGTCAAGGAAGCCGTGTTCCCCTTCGCCCGCTTCCCCGGCGTCGATACGCTTCTGGGTCCGGAAATGCGCTCCACCGGCGAGGTTATCGGTCTCGACCGCAATTTCGCGCTGGCCTTTGCCAAGAGCCAGCTTGGGGCGGGCGTGGAACTGCCGCGTGAAGGCACCGTTTTCGTCTCCGTCCGCGACGAGGACAAGACCCGCGTGCTGCCCGCCATCGAGTTGCTGGTGTCCATCGGCTTCAAGGTCATGGCAACCGGCGGCACCCAGCGCTTCCTGGCCGAACAGGGTATCGAGGCGGTGAAGATCAACAAGGTGCTGGAAGGCCGTCCGCACATCGAAGACGCCATCCGCAACCGTCAGGTGCAACTGGTCATCAACACCACGGACGGCAACAAGGCCCTGTCGGACTCAAAGTCCCTGCGCCGCGCCGCCCTGATGCAGAAGGTGCCTTACTACACCACCATGGCAGGCGCCCTTGCCGCAGCAGAGGCTATTCAGGCCCTCAAGAACGGCCAGCTCGAGGTTCAGCCGCTGCAAAGCTACTTCTGAGGCTTGCGCCTTTTTTCATGAACCGGACCATCCTGCGAGGCGGCCTTGAGGCCGCCTTTCTATTTAAGAAGTTGCATTTTTTCGAATTTGCAACCAGAGCCCAATGGGTCTACAATGGCGCGTTCAAGGCGGCGCCAACCAAAGAGCGGCGCTTTTCACAAACCGATAAGCCGGCAACCGGGCCATTCGCCAAGGCCCATTCGCCAAGGCCCATTCGCCAAGGCCCATTCACCAAGGCAATGCAAACAGAGGGCGCGGCCCGATGACGCGAAGGATGAAATTTCTGCTGCTTTCCTTTGCCGTCTCCCTGGCAATCTGGATGACGCTTCTCAGCCTTGTCATGCAGATCTGGAAGATTATATCTCCCTGAGGTTGCCTGCGGCGATCCGGGACATTGGTTGCCGGTTTCGAAATATCTGGAAATTCGCGCCAGCGTTCTGCTATAGTCCGATCAGGATGATTTGCGACTGGTTCCGTGGCTTCGCTTCGGAACCTGTTTTCTTTTCATGGCTGCCTGTGATGGCCATGAGTGTGAAGGAAGAGGAAATGGTTGATAAGGTACCGATGACGCAGAACGGCTTTGCGAAGCTTCAGGAAGAGCTGCGCTGGCGTCAGCAGGAAGAGCGTCCGCGCATCATCGAGGCAATCTCGGAAGCCCGCGCCCATGGCGACCTTTCGGAAAACGCTGAATATCACGCCGCCAAGGAAGCCCAGAGCCATAATGAAGGCCGCGTCAGCGAGCTGGAAGACCTGATCGCGCGCGCGGAAGTCATCGACCTGTCCAAGATGTCCGGCTCGAAGATCAAGTTCGGCGCCACCGTCAAGCTGGTGGACGAGGATACCGAGGAAGAAAAGATCTATCAGATCGTCGGCGATCAGGAAGCCGATGTGAAATCCGGCCGCATCTCGATTTCTTCGCCCATTGCCCGTGCCCTGATCGGCAAGGAAGCCGGTGACAGCATCGAGGTCGTCGCCCCCGGCGGATCGAAGGCCTATGAAATCCTCAATGTTAGCTGGGGTTGAAACCGGTAACACCCGTGCAGACGCTTTCCGGCATCAAGGTCATCGCGCCTAATTTCAAATACAGGCTTTCAGGCGTTACCTCCACGCTGATCCAGCTCGTTCCAGAGCAGCGTCGGCGTGGGCTGGGCGTCGTGACGCTTGGTCCCGGCCTGCCGGAAGACATGCCCTCCATGTCCTTCTGGCAATTGCCAGCTCTCTGGCGACGGCCCGAAGGGGCCTCGCACCGCATCTGGCACGCGCGGCGCAACAATGAAATGCTGACGGGGCTGATCCTGCGTCATGTGTTGCGAATGCCGCTGAAGCTGCTGTTCACCTCGGCAGCCCAGCGTCATCACAGCCGCTATACCCGTTTTCTGATCTCGAAAATGGATGCGGTGGTGGCCACGAGCGGGCGATCCGGCTCTTTTCTCAAAGTGGCGCACACTGTCATTCGCCACGGTGTCGATACCGCGCTATTCCATCCGCCTCAAACCGACGAAGACGGCATGACCGCCACCGGCCTGCCGGGACGCTATCTCGTGGGCTGCTTTGGCCGGGTGCGCCACCAGAAGGGCACCGATCTCTTCGTCAAGGCCATGATCGAGCTTCTGCCGCATTATCCGGCGTGGACCGCCGTGATTTCCGGCCGCGTCACGGCAGAACACACCGCCTTCGCAGACACTCTCAAGCAGCAGATCAAGGCGGCGGGGCTGGAAGAGCGCATTCGCTTTCTGGGAGAAGTGGCCGACATCAAGCCGTGGTATCGCCGCCTGTCGCTTTATGTTGCACCCTCGCGCAATGAAGGCTTCGGCCTCACCCCACTTGAAGCCATGGCCTCGCAAACCGCTGTTGTTGCCTCCGACGCCGGTGCCTATGGCGAGCAGATTGCGCCGGGAGAAACCGGCGCCGTCGTTCCGGCTGGAGACTATGAGAGCCTGCGGGACGCCATCAGGCCCTATCTGGCCGATCCTTCCCTTGCCGAACAGCATGGCGTGCAGGGCGTGGCGCATGTGCGCCGCCATTTTGCGCTGGAACGCGAGGCCGAGGGGCTGGAAAAGGTCTATAGCCAGCTCCTCGGCCAAGATCTCACGCCCCCTTCGTCCGCATGATCGCCATGAAGGTCTATGTCATCAATCTGGCCAGCGCCACGCAGAGGCTGGCCTTCCAGACCCGGCAACTGGCAGCACTCGGCCTTGCCTTCGAGCGTATCGAGGCCATTTCCACCGCAACGCTGCCACCCTTGCCGGAAACCTTCTGGAATGGCTGGGAGCGTCCGCTGAGCGGCGCCGAAAAGGCCTGTTTCCTCAGCCATCACCACCTGTGGCAAAAGATTGCCCAAGGCCACGAGCCCGCCCTGATACTGGAAGACGATGCGGTGCTTTCCGAGCGCCTTGCGCCCTTTCTGGCCGAGCTTTCGTCCTGCACCGGCCTTGACCATGTGACGCTGGAAAGCCGGGGCCGCAAAAAGCTCATTTCCCGCACGCCCCATCCATCCCTGCCCTTGCGGCGGCTTTTTCAGGACCGTTCCGGTGCGGCGGCCTATGTGCTGTGGCCGCAAGGCGCGGCAAAACTTTTGCGCCGTACCGCAAACCACGCCGCCATTGCCGATGCCGTGCTCTGCGCCGCTTACGAGCTTTCCTCCTGGCAGGCCGTGCCGCCGCTTGCCGTGCAGCTCGACCGTTGTGAGAGCTTCGGCCTGCCATTGCCATTGCAAACGCGCTCGTCCATTTCACCAGCGGCAGGCAGCGCGGGCGAAAAGCGCAAATTGCCAGCCGCCTTCCGCCTGCGGCGCATAAGGGCGCAATTGCGCATGGGCGTCAGGCAGCTTTCGCATCTGCATGATGCAGAGCGGCGCAATCTTGCGCCCGATCCAGCGGATTTCGCCTATCTTGCCACCCTGGCCGCCTTCGATTGAGAGGCTACTCCCCCTCCGGCGACCACCAGCCGGTTCGCTCGCGCTGGTGCAGCAGCTTCAGCCGGTGGAAGGCGGTGTCCTCTTCTTGCAGCCGGTCGAAAACGGTCTTGAGGATCAGCCCCACCGGGGGGCGCTCCATCAGGCCATCCATGCGCCAGCGGGTGTTTCGCCAGGTGTCGTCCGTGCCGATGGTAAAGCAGGACAGGCCGGAAAACAGCGGCACGAGTTCCTGCTGCACCTGGTCAATGGAGGAAGGCGAAATGGGCGCGGGCGGTGGATCGGCCAGCACCCGTTCCGTTTCATAGATCTTCACGGTGTTGACCAGCACGGAAACCAGCGTGGCGCTGGCCCGGACAGCAGGATCGGGATCGTGATCGGCAAAGCTGTCGGCAGCTGAAACCAGCCAGCGCAGATTCAGATGCCGCACCAGAAATTCCGCCTCGGCCTCCCACAGCGCCCTGAATTGCGCAAAGGTTTCCTTCACCTCAAATTCGCGGCGCAACAGCACGATCAGTTTGGCATGATAGAAAACCAGCTCCGGCTGAGCGGAAAACTCCCGCCGCAGATTGGCCAGATGCAGATCGAGCGACTTTTCCGAGCCACGGGTCTGCACGACCTCGCCCCCGTCGATCAGCCGCGCCTTCAGCGCCGCGAAGTCCACCGGCCCCACATGCTTCTTCGCCCCCCAGCGCTTGCGGTGCTGATTGAGGGACAGGAAGCGCTCAAATCGGGTTTTCTTTCGTGGCACTGCATGATCCTCCGGTTAGAGCGGCTCATTGTTTCACGGAAACATTGAACCGTTCTAACTATTTGTTTTTACGCATTCTCAGACGGAAAACCGGCTTCCCCTTTTCCTGAAAATGCTCAGCGCATAATTAATAGATCCAAGGTGAAATGATCCAGCAGATTTACAGCGCCGTGCGTTTTATCAAACGCACAAAGGACGCTGTAACACTTTAAATCTGCTGCATAATTTTCACCTTAAATCGATTCCGGTTTAAGGAATTATGCAGTAGACTTTTATCTTTTGCCGCTTGACGCTTCCTACCCCGGCAAGGCGTCATGGTTATAAAACGGCCACGTTTGGGTTGAATAGCCGGGATCGGGGGCATCAGACATAAACTTGCAACGCGGCGTCGGTGGCGGCGCGATGGGGGAATGAGGGTTTGACGAGCGGCAGTGCAGGCACCACGACCAGCAGGATCATCTGCCTGGGCGTATGGGCGGATTATGCGGAGTTTTTCTGGAAGCGGGCCGATCCCGATCGCTTCGATCTGTCCGTCGTGCAGGTCCATCAGGAGGCAAGGCGCCATCCGCTCTACCAATTCGCGCCATCCTTTGCGCGCGGCCTGCTGCATACACTGGCAATCCGCCGCTGCTTCCGGGATAATTCCGAGGCGCTCTTCGTGGTGAACGAGGTGCCGCGCATCCTGAAATTTCTTCTGGACATGCCGTTCCCGCGCAAGGTTGCGGTTGTCATGCGCAACCCCATGGCCAGCAAGCCCAAACTCCATTCCACGCTGAACGCCCTTCACAGCCACGGAACCCGCATTCTCTCCTTCGATCCACAGGATTGCAGCCGATACGGCTTCGAGCATTACCGGCAATATCTCGAACCCCTGCCCGGCCTGCACGATATTCCCATCCAGCATGATTTCGGCTTTTACGGCGCCGACAAGGGCCGCCGCCCGTTTCTGGAAAAGCTCTCGGCAGAGCTGAAAGACCGAGGCTTCAGCACCCGCCTGCATTTCCCCGGCGACAGCCGACAGACGACACGACGGTGGTTTGGCCGCAAGCCGCGCAAAGCCCGCAACAGCCCTTATGCAAGCTATCTGGCCGAAACACTGGCGGCGCGCTGCCTGATCGACATCCTCCAGCCGGGGCAGAACGGCCTGACCCTGAGACCGCTCGAAGCGCTGTTTTATGGCCGCAAACTGTTGACCAACAACCGCGCCATTGCCGAGGAACCCTTCTTCCACCCGGCCAATATCTTCATTGTGGATGGAGCCGCATCCCTTGACGGGCTGGAACGCTTCATGGCCGCTCCCATGGCAGACATCGACCCCGCCATCACCGCCCTTTACGGCGTGAACAGGCTTCTCCAGCAGCTCACCAACCCCTCGGCAGGAGCCGAGACCACGGCGATCGCCCCGGCCAGGTTTGCCAAGCGCCGCGTCAAGAGCTAGAACCTCTCGGAATATAAAAGCCGTGATGGCCCCTGCCAATTTCCTGCCTGAGAAAACCATGCCCGCCAGCGCCGAACTCAAAAGAAATCTCTTCTGCATCAGCTTTCTTGCCGATTACGAGCAAATTTTCTGGACGCTGGCCTCTTCCGCGCAATTCGACATTCACGCCGTGCAACTGAAAAAGGAAGCCCGCAAAAAGCTGCTCTACCGCTTCACTCCGGCCTTCAAACGGCAGTTTCTCTACGATCAGATCCTGCGGGAACTTTTCGACAGGGATGCGCAGGCGCTTTTCGTGATCGACGAGCGCGAGGAAGTGCTGCACTACGTGGTGGAAAACCGCCCGCAGCGCGACATTGCCGTGGTGGTGCGCAATCCGATCGCCACGAAGAAAGCAGCGCTGCATCTGCTGCAACAGGTCAAGGCTCTTGGCTACCCGATTTTTTCCTTCGATCCGCAGGATTGCCGCGACCATGGCTTCGGCTTTTACCGGCAATATGCCGCGCGCCTGCCCGATGTGTCATTACCGGACGAAGAGGCGGATTTCTGCTTTTTCGGCCGCGACAAGGGGCGGCGCGAACAGGTGGAAGAACTTGCGCGGCAATTGCAGGGAAAGGGCTTCAAAACGGCGGCAACCTTCGTGCGCACCGACCGCCCTAAAGGCTTCTTCAAGCGCAAACTCAACCGGAAAAAGCCCAATATCCCCTATCGCGATTATCTTGCCGCCAGCCTTTCGGCCCGCTGTATCATCGATATTCTGCAACCGGGACAAAGCGGATTGACGCTTCGCCCGCTCGAAGCCATGCTCTACCAGCGCAAGCTTTTGACCAACAATCGCGTCGTCGCATCCGAGCCGCTTTATCATCCGGACAATATCTTCATCCTCAAAGACGGTGACAGCCTGGAGGGTATAGAGGATTTCATGAAACGTCCATTCCGCGATCCGGGGCAGGATGTCACGGGGCTTTACAGCGTCGATGCGCTGATACGCCAGATCACGGATGCCGAAGGCATCAAATCTCCACCAGTCCCAGCCGCTTGACCTGACGAATGGTCAGCATGGTGCGCACCGTATCGACATGTTCGTTGGCGGTAAGCGTTTCGATGACGAAGTCCTGAAAGCCTGTGAGGTTTTCGGCGACGCAGTGCAGCAGGAAATCGCTTTCGCCGTTCACCATCCAGGCCTGACGCACCAGCGGCCAGTTTTCCGTGGCGGCGGCGAAGGCCTTCAGATTGGCTTCCGACTGGTGCTTGAGCCCGACCATGCAGAAAGCCACGAGGTCGAAACCCAGTTTCGGGCCGTTGAGCAGCGCATGATAGCCCTGGATGATACCGCTTTCTTCCAGTTTGCGCACGCGCCGCAGGCATGGCGGCGCCGAAATTCCGACCCGTTCGGACAGATCGACATTGGTCATGCGGCCGTCACGCTGCAATTCCCTGAGGATTTTGATGTCGATGGCATCGAGTTCGGCGCGAAACAAGACATCCGTCCTTTTCTTCTTCCAACAGGCCGGTTATGACGCCGCAGAGCCCGTGACGCAAGAATATGTCGATCTGGCGCATGAAAATGTCAGTGGATGACGCTTTTGCTGCTGTCCGGGGCATAGGCATTCGCTGAATGCCATGATTTACAGCGCCAATAGGGAAAATGCCCTGTTATTAGCGCAAGGCTGCCCTTGAACAAATGCATGGATCATTCTTAAATGATCGGCACATCGGCCAGCGGAATGCCTATATGAGGGTACTGCCAGCCGTCTGAAAGGAAAACGAATGTCTGCCCGCCATACCAAGGTGTTGATTATCGGGTCCGGCCCTGCCGGCTACACCGCCGCCATCTATGCTGCCCGCGCCATGCTGAAGCCGGTCCTCATTGCCGGCATGGAACAGGGCGGCCAGCTGATGATTACCACGGATGTCGAGAACTATCCCGGCTTTGCCGATCCCATCCAGGGGCCGTGGCTGATGGAGCAGATGCTCAAGCAGGCCACCCATGTGGGCGCGGAAATCGTCAACGACCTCGTTACCGAGGTGGAGCTTTCACGCCGCCCCTTTACGGTGCGCACCGATTCCGGCGCCGTCTGGACTGCCGATACGCTGGTGATTTCCACCGGCGCCAAGGCCAAGTGGCTCGGCATCGAGAGCGAACAGCACTTCCAGGGCTTCGGCGTTTCGGCCTGCGCCACCTGCGACGGTTTCTTCTACCGCAACAAGGATGTGATCGTGGTGGGCGGCGGCAACTCCGCCGTGGAAGAAGCGCTTTATCTTTCGCATATCGCCAGAAGCGTGACCGTCGTGCACCGGCGTGACAGCTTCCGCTCTGAAAAAATCCTGCAAGAGCGTCTGTTTGCCAAGGAAAACGTCAAGGTGCTGTGGAACACCGTGGTCGATGAGATCATCGGCACGCCCGCCAAGCCGCCCATGCCGCCTTCCGTGTCCGGGGTAAAGCTCAAGGAACTGACCACCGGCACCGTTACCGAAATGCCGATCGACGGCGTTTTCGTGGCCATTGGCCACGCACCCGCCACCGAATTGTTCAAAGGCAAGCTGAAGCTCAAACCCAACGGCTATCTGTGGACCGCCCCCGATTCCACGGCAACCGATGTGCCCGGCGTATTCGCCGCTGGCGACGTGACCGACGATGTCTATCGCCAGGCCATAACGGCAGCGGGCATGGGCTGCATGGCGGCTCTGGAGGCCGAACGTTTTCTGGCGGCTGTAGAAGCACCTGCCCAGGCTGCGGAGTAAACAACATGATGAGAGGTGGGGGTATGCCGCTGGACTGGGACAAGCTGCGCATTTTTCACGCTGCCGCAGAGGCAGGCTCCTTCACCCATGCCGCCGACAAGCTGCATCTTTCGCAATCGGCCATCAGCAGGCAGGTCAGCGCGCTGGAGCAGGATGTCGGCGTCAAGCTGTTCCACCGCCATGCACGCGGCCTGATCCTCACAGAACAGGGCGAGCTGCTTTATCGCACCGCCCATGACGTGTTGCTGAAGCTTGAAACCGTGAAGATGCAACTGACCGAGGCGACGGAAAAGCCCAGCGGAAAGCTGCGCGTGACCACCACGGTCGGCCTTGGCCAGGGCTGGCTCACCGACAAGGTGCAGGAATTTCTGCAACTTTATCCCGACATGTCCATCCAGCTCATTCTCGACAACGAGGAGCTGGACGTGAACATGCGTCACGCCGATTGCGCCATACGCCTGCGCCAGCCACAGCAATCGGACCTTATCCAGCGCAAGCTGTTTACCGTGCATATGCATGTCTATGCCGCGCCCTCCTATATCAACCGGCATGGCGAGCCGCAGACACTGGAAGATCTCGACAACCACCGCATCATCACCTTTGGCGAACCGGCACCCAATTACCTGCTGGACGTCAACTGGCTGGAAGTGGCGGGCCGTTCCTCCGACAATCGCCGCCTTCCGCATCTACAGATCAACAGCCAGACCTCCATCAAGCGGGCCTGCCTGCTGGGCATCGGCATTGCCTGCCTGCCGGATTACATCGTCGGGCGCGATCCGGGGCTGATCCAGCTGCCGATCAATGCCGACGTGCCGTCTTTCGACACCTATTTCTGCTATCCGGACGAAATGAAAAATGCCGCGAAACTGAAAGTGTTCCGCGACTTCATTGTCTCCAAGGCCCGAAACTGGAGCTTCTGAGGCTCTACTGCATAATTCCTTAAATCGGAATCGATTTAAGGTGAAAATTATGCAGCAGATTTAAAGTGTTACAGCGTCCTTCGTGCGTTTGATCACAGTACACGACGCTACGGTTTTGCGTGTGGTTTACCCCCCTCTGTCCTGCCGGACATCTCCCCCTCAAGGGGGGAGATCGGCAAGATCAAGGCCCTGCCTAAATTCCTGAAAAAGGCCGTAACCACAAATGGTCTTTGAAGAATGGCGCTTTGTCCGTATTGCAATCTCCCCCCTTGAGGGGGAGATGCCTGGCAAGGCAGAGGGGGGTAGGCCACGCCAAATTCCTCAGCGTCGTGTACTGTAGCGTTTGATAAAACGCACGGCGCTGTAACTCTCTGTTGCTACGCATTTCCAGCAAAACCGAATAGACTTTTGCTGGAAATGCTCCAGGTCCCCGCCATCCGTCCCGAAAAATTCGCAAGGTGAAATTTTTAACGCGGTTGAAATCCGCGACCCTTGCGCGCGCACCCATTCATCGCGATCGCAAGATTTTGAAATCTAACGATTTCCTAGGCTGTTTTATAAATCCGTTATATCTCATTTGCGACAAAATCAATAGACATGCGGCGTCCGCATGTCTCCCATGCACAAAAAAGCATTGTTCACTGCACAAAAAACCACCATATCGCACTCAGCTGATGCACACGGTGGCTTTCCTCCCAGTTCCACCGCACCAGCTGTTCCCCTCTGGAGGTTTAATGAACCTTCAAACTTCAAGGGCCCTGGAGCAATCCGGTGGCCCCTTTTTTTTGCCTCGTTCAAAAAACCTCTCGATTTGCTGGCTTTATTACAGCGCCGTGCGGGAGCGGTCGTGGTATTTTTTCTCTCCCCCCTTGCAAAATCGGCAATCCGCACTATTCTTTGGTGTAGCGCATCAATGCCTATCCTATAGGTGGTTTTTACGCTGTTCCCCTCTGGAGGCACTTACCTCCACCCTATCGGCGCCCACGGGCGCCTTTTTTTTTCGCGACACACACGCAGGGCGAACGCGGTAACGGCCCGCGCCATTCGCAAATCAGACCCCTGCCCCTTGCCATCGGATTTTTGCGATACATATATCGCCCATGACCGATATGGACCCACCCTCTGCCCCACCCGACATGGATGAGATCCTCAAGGCGATTTCACACCCTGTCCGGCGAGACATTCTGCGATGGCTGAAGGAACCGCAGGCACATTTCAGCGCCGCGCATTGCTCGCCAGAGCTTGGCGTCTGCGCCGGGCAATTCGAGCTATGCGGCCTGTCGCAATCCACCGTTTCCGCCCATCTCGCCACCTTGCAGCGAGCCGGGTTGATCACCTCATCCCGGCTTGGCCAGTGGAATTTCTACAAACGCGACGAGGAGGCCATTGCCGCCTTCCTGTCGCGCCTGGCAGGCGGTCTGTAACATAGAAGGTCACGGAAGATGACCCTTGATATTGCCTCTTAGAATATCTCAACCCTCTGGCACCGTTGAGATATTCGAAATCCCTTCAAGGCGGCGATGCTTTGGCATCTTCGCGCCTTGGTTTACTGCATAATTCCTTAAATCGGAATCGATTTAAGGTGAAAATTATGCAGCAGCTTTAACATGTTACAGCGTCCTTTGTGCGTTTGATAAAACGCACGGCGCTGTAATGTCTTCGAAAGGATCATGCATGACTTCGCTTTTCGCCCCCATGACGCTTGGTGACATCAATGTGGCCAATCGGATTGCCATGGCGCCGCTGACGCGCAATCGCTCGCCCAAGGCCATTCCGCTGCCGATCACCGCGACCTATTACGCCCAGCGCGCCACCGCCGGTCTGCTGGTTACGGAAGGCACAGCCATTTCCCGTCAGGCGCAAGGCTATGCCGATGTGCCGGGCCTTTACACGCCGGAAGCCATAGAGGGCTGGAAGGCCGTTACGCGCGCCGTACATGACAAGGGCGGCAAGATCGTCACGCAGCTCTGGCATGTGGGCGCCATTTCCCACACCTCCTTGCAGGAAAATGGCGCAGCCCCGGTTTCGCCCTCGGGCATTCCTGCCCAATCGAAAACCTATGTTATCAACGAAGACGGCACGGGCGGCTTTGTGGAAACCTCGGTGCCGCGCGCATTGGAAACCGACGAAATCCCCGGCCTGATCGAAGATTACCGCAAAGCGGCCCGCGCGGCCATGGATGCGGGTTTCGATGGCGTGGAAATCCACGCCGCCAATGGCTATCTGCTGCAACAATTCATGAGTTCGGAAAGCAACAAGCGATCCGATGCCTATGGCGGCTCCATCGAGAATCGCATTCGCCTGACGCTTGAGGTCGTGCAAGCCATCGTGCAGGAGATTGGCGGTGGCCGCACGGGCATTCGCCTCTCGCCGGTAACACCGGCAAACAACAATGCCGATGCCGATCCGCAGCCGGTCTATAATCTGCTGGCGGAAAAACTGGCAGGCCTTGGCCTTGCCTTCATCCATGTGGTGGAAGGCGCAACGGGGGGCCCGCGTGACCACCAGATGGGCGGCAAGCCCTTCGATTGGGAAGAATTCCGTAACAGCCATCGCAAGGCTGGCGGCAAGGCGGCATGGATCGTCAACAATGGCTACACGGCGGAAACCGCCCGCAAGGCCGTGGAAAGCGGTCACGCGGATATGGTGGCCTTTGGCAAGGCCTTCATCTCCAATCCTGACCTTGTGCGCCGCCTGCGCGAGGACGCGCCCCTGAACGAATGGGACCAGTCCACCTTCTATGGCGGCGGCGAAAAGGGCTATACCGACTACCCAACCCTCGATTGAGAAAAGCCAAACAGACGCCTGCGTGTCTCACAAAGACACGCAGGCATTTATCTCGGCCCGCTCTCGCGGGAAAGCACATCTCCGGTCCCGGCATAAACATCGACGATTTCCACGTCAGGGCGGTCCGCACCATCGCTTATTTCCGAATGCCAGTGGCCTTTTTCATCCTGATAGGCAATGCGCACCGGCTCATCGGCAATTTGCATTTCCTTCACCACGATCCGCGCGGCCTCCAGCGCCTCGTCATGGCTGGAAAATCTTTCGGAATAGGCGCCGTTCAGCCGATAGGCCCAACCTTCGTCGTGCGGCACGATTTCATAAACAAGTTTCGCCATGGTGTTTTTCCTTCCCGTACATTACAGACTTCCTCCAACGAACAGGAACCGGTATCGGATAAATCCGCCGTTTGAGCATATCGTCAAACATACAACGGAGGCCCGGTATCCGGGGCTGTGGTCAAGATCATCGGCAGACCACCCTCCGACAAAAAGACTATCTCATCTTGCGGACGGAACTGCAAATTGCACTCTTCCGTTTCAAGGCGGATAAAGCCGGACCGGAAAGGCAGGGGACGTGAAGACCATACTCCAGGAAAAGACATTGATCCTGCCGATCTTTCTGGCCGCCATCGCCTATTTTCTGGAACATGCTCTGGCAGGCCAATCCCGGCTGGTCCTGGTGCTGGCCGCCGCCGTTCTGGTGGGCGGCATTCTTATTGCCTCGCTCAGGGTTGCCCATCATGCCGAAGTGCTGGCGCATAAGGTGGGCGATCCCTATGGCACGATGATCCTGACCCTTTCGGCGGTAGCGGTTGAAGTCATTATCCTCGCCATCATGATGCAGGGCGCGCCCTCGCCCACCCTTGCCCGCGATACGATCTATGCCGCCGTCATGCTCGACATCAATGGCATTCTCGGACTTGCCGCGCTTCTTGGCGGGCTGCGCCATGGCGAACAACCCTATAATGACGATAGCGGCAAGACCTATGGCGTGATGATCCTGACCGCCATGGGCATTTCCATGATCGTGCCGGAATTCGTGCCCGATGAAAAGTGGCATTATTATTCGGTCTTCACCATCTTCGCCATGCTGGCGCTTTACGGGCTTTTCCTGCGGATGCAGGTGGGGGCCCACAGCTATTTCTTCAGTTACAGCTATCCTCGCGGGGCCAATGCGGCAAACAGCAATAGCAGCGCCGCCAAAAGCACCAGCGGCAAGGCAGAGGATGAGGAAAGCCCGCACGAGGCGGAAGGACAAGCCGATCCGGTTGCCGTTTCCGTCACCGTCATCCTGCTGGGCGTGGTGCTGATCGGCATTCTGGCTGAATTCATGTCGGCCTTCCTGAGCGAAGGGCTTGCAGGGACCGGCGCGCCGCCCGCCATCATGGCCATTCTCGTTGCCGCCATTTCCGCAGCACCCGAAATCATGACGGCTCTCAGGGCAGCCCTGCATAATCGTATGCAGGCCACCGTCAATATCGCTCTGGGCGCCTCGCTTTCCACCGTTATTCTCACGGTTCCGGTGATGGAAGGCATTGCGCTTTACACGGGCCAGCCCTTCATCATGGCCATGAGCCCGGTGCAGACGGTGATGGTTGCCATCACGCTGATTGCGGCGGCCATCAATCTCAACGACGGCGAAACCAACGCCATCGAAGGCATGACGCATTTCATTCTCTTCGCCACTTTCATCATGCTCACCGCACTCGGACTTTAGAGTGCCTGTCTGATTGAATCAGGTCTGCACTGTCGCCCTCACAAGGCGGTGAAGCCGGAACCTTTGCCCCATACTGCCGTTTTCCCGAAGCCATTGCATGACGGGCAGATCGTTCTGCCGGAGATTGCAACGCGCCTGCCGTATTGTCACCACGAAGCAAGTGGAGAAACACGCCCAGGGTCGCGGGGGCTGGCTTGGATGACCACGCCACAGGCGAAACCATCCGACGTCGATAGCAGGCAGGCCAGGCATCAAGCAGCCCCTGCCGCAAAGCGGGAGCCTGAACCGTGAAAAGACTTGATGTTCTCGATGGTATGCGGGGCTATTTCCTCGTTTTCATGATGCTGAACCATCTGATTTTCACCGGCGGCTATCTGCTGGTGGAGTTCAATCACCGTCAGCTCACCTTCGTGGAAGATGCCCAGGGCTTCGTGTTCATGTCCGGCCTGTTGGTTGGCATGGTCTATGGCCGCAAAATGATCAAGAGCGGCTATGCCGCAGGTCGTGACCGGCTATTTGCCCGCGCTTTCGAGCTTTACCGCTATGCCATGGGCATCATTCTCATCGTGCTTGCCGCAAGGCTGGTGCTGCCCGGCGCATCGAACATCTGGCACGACTGGCTGGGAACGACCAGCTTCACCGATCCAATGCGGCTGGCATCGATTGCCACCTTTCTGTTCCAGCCGACCTTCATGGATATTCTGCCGCAATATATCGTCTACATGCTGTTTGCCCCCATGCTCATCTGGCTTTGCCTGAATGGCCGCTGGGCGCCGGTGGCAATCGGCATGTTGGTGGTGTGGATGGCGGGCCAGCTTGGCCTGCACCGGCTTCTGACCTCCCCTGTCGATGGCTGGCTGGCCGGGCATGAAACGGAAGGACTGCGCACCAGCTTCAACCTGCTTGGCTGGCAGATCGTGTTTTTCTCCGGCACCATTGCCGGCAGCCTGACAGCCACCCGGCAGATCGAGTGGACGCGCGTCTTCGATCCCCAACATACGCTTCTGGTAAAGGCCGCCGTCGCCGTGCTGCTGTTTTTCCTGCCGCTGCGTATTCTCACCGCGCATGGCCTGTTACCGGATGCCGTCTTGCAGAAATTCGGCACCATGGAAGTGCGGGCAGATTTCGGTCCCGTTTACCTGCTGAACTTTGCGGCCCTTGCCTTTTCCATCGCATGGCTGCTGATTGCCGGGCCTCGCCATGACAGCGCACGCATCCGCAAGGCCGCTGCCATGCTCAACAGCCTGTTCAGCCTGAGCTTCCTGCAACTCATTGGCCGCCACTCGCTGCATGTCTATGTGTGGCATGTGCTGATTGTCTTTGCCGTGCGCTATATCGATGGCCGGATTGGCCCCTTCTCGGAACCGGCCAAGACCTTGATCGCACTCTTCTGCGTCATGCTTCTGGCCATACCGGCACTCTACCGTGAGCGGGAAACCTATTTTACCCCTGCGCCGGAACCAAAACCCAAGCCAGTACCGGCAAAACTTGCGGTGAGAACATTTCCAAAGATGTAGTCACCGCGTCCCGGCTGGTAAGAACCTGAATGCGAAAAGGGCGGGATGCATCGCATCCCGCCCTTTTCTTTCAGAATTTCATGGGCCTCTATAGCATTTTCAAGAAAAGTGGAAACCGGTTTTCCGTCCGGAAATGCGTAAAAACAAACAGTTAGAGCCTTTCACCGTTTCCGTGAAACAGTGAAAGGCTCCAGCCAACTTACGGCCAACTCACCTTACAGCCACAGGACACGACGCTACGGTTTTGCGTGTGGTTTACCCCCTCTGTCCTGCCGGACATCTCCCCCTCAAGGCAGAGGGGGGCAGGCCACGCCACATGCCTAAGCGACCTGTACTGTGCCTTAAAGCGCCGGTCGGATTACGTTCTAACGGCAAGCAGCGCAGAAGCGCTGGATGCGCTTGCAGGCCTCTTCCAGCAATTCCTCCGATGTGGCGTAGGAAATGCGGAAATTCGGGCCAAGACCGAAGGCGGAGCCATGCACCACGGCCACGCCTTCCGTTTCCAGAAGCTCGGTCACGAAGTCCTCGTCCGTCTCGATCACCTTGCCGGACGGCGCGGTCTTGCCGATCAGCCCGGCGCAGGAGGGGTAAACATAGAAGGCGCCTTCCGGGGTCGGGCAGCTAATGCCGGTGGCCTGGTTCAGCATGGAAACCACCAGATCGCGGCGGCCTTCGAACACCTTCTTGTTGGCGGCGATAAAATCCTGCGGACCGTTCAGCGCCTCCACCGAAGCCCATTGCGCAATCGAGCAGGCGCCCGAGGTCTGCTGGCCCTGGATCATGTCCATGGCCTTGATGAGCGCCAGCGGGCCTGCCGCATAGCCAATGCGCCAGCCGGTCATGGCATAGGCCTTGGAAACGCCGTTCATGGTCAGCGTGCGGTCGTAGAGTTTCGGCTCCACTTCCACCGGGGTCACGAACTTGAAATCGCCAAAGGTCAGATGCTCATACATGTCGTCGGTCAGAACCCAGACATGGTCGTGGCGAAGCAGAACGTCGGTCAGCGCCTTCAGCTCGGCATGGGTATAGGCTGCACCCGACGGGTTGGACGGCGAGTTGAAGATGAACCACTTGGTTTTCGGCGTGATGACCTTTTCAAGATCCCCAGCCGTCAACTTGAAGTTGTTTTCCTGCTTCGCGGTGACGAAAACCGGCGTGCCGCCGCAAATGGAGACCATCTCGGGGTAAGACACCCAGTAGGGTGCCGGAACGATGACCTCATCACCGGCATTCAGCGTGGCCATGAAGGCGTTGAACAGGATCTGCTTGCCGCCGGTGCCGACGATGGTCTGTTCCGGCTTGTAGTCCAGGCCGTTTTCGCGCTTGAACTTGTCGGCAATGGCCTTGCGCAGTTCCGGAATGCCGGAAATCGGCGTGTATTTCGTCTCGCCGCGCTGGATCGCCTCGATGGCCGCCTGCTTGATATTATCGGGCGTATCGAAATCCGGCTCACCTGCGCCAAGTCCGATCACGTCTCGGCCCTTCGCTTTCAGCTCCCGCGCTTTCTGGGAAACAGCGATGGTCGCGGATGGCTTAACACGGGAAAGAGCGTCGGCGAGGAATGCCATTGGAAATGATCCTGAAGCTGTTGAAAGGAAAAGCCGCACAAAACGTGGCTTCAGGTTCAAGCTCTATGGCAATTCCATGCAGTCATATCAAGCAAAAACGGGACAAGAACCCTTTTTTGCCCGGCCCGCCAATAGCTGTCAAACAGCCATGCAGGCGCCAATCGTTAACGTATTGTCGCCCAAAATTAACCAACCACAATATCGCCTTATTTTTTGCGGGGCACTGCCCCATTTCGGTCCACTTCCCGGCCATTTCGGCAGGCTTTTATCGTCTCGCGGTTGAGTGAAGGAAGCGTGATGATGGCACAGGCAAAACAGCAAAAGACGCAAGGACCACAGTCTTTCCGCGCTTCGTTGAAGCCTGGAACAATGTGCGGCCGCGAACATGGCACATCTGCCGAAAAAAGGCAGGATTGCGCCGATGGCGGAACGGTGCGGACCTCCCGGCGTGCCGGGCTGCGCTCGCTTTTTTACGCCTGGCTTGCCGCTGCCCTGTTCACCTGCCTTCTGGCGCTCGGCGTGCGCCCCGTGGAGGCCTCGCCCGACACGGGCGCAACCAGCGTGGACGCCATCAGCACCGGCAGCATCGCCACAAGCCTGCACGCCGCAGGCACCGCCTTGGCAGGCGCGCAGACTGCAACCGTGCATGTGCCGGACTCGCTCTCCGTGCTGGCCGACAGGCGGCTTCTGGTGGTGCTGGCGGCCATCGGGCTTGCCGTTGTCTGGATCAACCGCCTGCCGCCAAACCGCGACAAATCGTAAGGCACTGCCGGAGAAAACTTAAAATCGTTCAGGGCGTGTGGATGCGCTATGGCAAAAGGCATCTGCATGTCTGCCGATGGGCAGGACCTGCCGCCTCTTGCCCGCCGGGGTTGCGGCACGGGCGATTGGCTGGTAAGCGGCAGCCTCATCGATCGAGAGGCAGGCTTTCAGACCATGACCCGCATTCAGGCAAATCTTCTTCTGCTGCTGGCCGCTGCCATCTGGGGCGGCGGTTTCGTCGCCCAGTCCACGGCCATGGGGCATATGGAAGCAAACTGGTTCAATGCCCTGCGCTTCATGCTGGCCTCGGCAGCGGTGGCCCCTTTTGCCTGGCTGGAAACGCGCCGCAGCCACACGCCTCTTTCCGCACGTCAGAAAAAGGGCTTCATACTGGCGGGGATTGCGCTTTTTCTTGGCCAGACCTTCCAGCAATTCGGCCTGAAATATACCACCGTCACCAATGCCAGTTTCCTCACCGGGCTTTACGTGGTGCTGGTCCCGGTGATCGCCGTCGCCATTTTCCGGCAAAGGCCGCATTGGGTCATCTGGCCTGCGGCACTGGCATGTCTGGCGGGAATATTGCTGTTGAGCGGCGGCAGCCTGGCAAGCATGAATATCGGCGATGGGCTGACAATGATCTGCGCGCTGTTTTTTGCCATTCAGATCACCATGACCGGCAGGCTGATGGTCGGCACCCCTCGCCCCATGACGCTTGCCTTGGCGCAGTTTGCCGTGGCCGCCATTTGCAGCACGCTGGTTGCCGCGCCTCTGGAGCCGATTTCCCTTGCCGATATTGAAAACGGCGCCGTGCAACTTCTTTACGGCGGGCTCATGTCCAGCGGCGCCGCCTTTACGCTGCAAATCATTGGCCAGCGCTATACCACGGCACCGCAGGCCGCCATTTTCCTGTCATCCGAAGCGCTGTTCGGCGCACTGCTCGGCGCAGTCCTTTTGGGAGAAAGCCTGCCATTTATCGGCTATATGGGCTGCGCCCTGCTGTTCCTTGCCATGCTTGCCGTGGAGCTTGTGCCAGAATGGAGCAGGCTTCAGGCAAAAAATTCATAAATTCTTAAGAGACGGCGCATCTTTTAGAAAAGAAAAACTTTACCACGAAAGGTGGGGTTTAAGCCCAATTAAACCCCCTTGCGCGGGGAAACGGCAAATTTTTCGCGAAAAACCACCATGACAGCACGAAAAGAACACTATTCCCTCGTAGCTTGCATTTCACCGCTGCCCTGCGGTTAACAAAACTTTCGCTTGCCAATTCGTTTCAAACCGATCACTCTCCCTGCGTTCGGGCGATTTAGTGCGCGGAAAGACCTAATAATTGATAAGCACCGGAGACGCAGAAGTTCCGGGCAACCACAAGGGGAATACGACTATAAGTCGCAATATCCGGTGGCTGCGGTAGCAGGGCCCTTTCCTCAAAATATGAAACGCCCGGTCAAACCCTTTTGGGGCACTGAGCAATGCTGTCCGCCGATCCCGGACAGAGAGAAAAGGACCTGACGCATGGCCGAAACTGGCATTGTAAAATTCTTCAACACCGACAAGGGCTTCGGCTTCATCAAGCCTGACAATGGTGGCGCCGACATCTTTGTGCATATCTCTGCTGTTCAGGCTTCCGGCCTGTCCGGCTTGAGCGAAAATCAGAAAGTGAGCTTCGATACGGAACCGGACCGCCGCGGCAAGGGACCGAAGGCTGTCAATCTGCAAATCGCAGGCTGATTGCCTCGTTCCAGATTTGTCATACGCTGAGCGGCCCGGCAGTTTTGCCGGGTTTTTTTATGTTTCAGCTTCAAAGACCAACAAGGAACGGATTGTTCCGGCGCTCGTCGCCAATGCGGCTACCGGGGCCATGCCCGCAAATGAAGCCCACCTCATCGCCCAGCGGCAGCACCTTGTCGCGGATCGATGAGAGCAATTGCTGGTGATTGCCACCAGGAAGGTCGGTGCGGCCAATGGAGCCATTGAACAGCACATCTCCCAGATGGGCAAAGCCCGCGGCGCGATTGAAGAAGATGACATGGCCGGGCGCGTGGCCGGGGCAATGATAGACTTCGAACCGGTGTTCGCCGAAGCCAACCACATCGCCTTCCTGCAAAAACCGGTCCGGTACCAAGTTTCTCAACCGCATCGGCACGTTGAAACGGCTCGCCTGCATTTCGAGATTTTCCAGCATCACGCGGTCGTCTTCGTGCGGACCGATGACCGGCACTTCCAGCGCCTCGCGCAGATCCTGCGCACCGCCCGCATGGTCGAGATGACCGTGGGTGATCCAGATTTCGCTGATCTTCAGCGCCTTCTCCCGTATAATCCGGGTAATTTCCTCCACATCGCCGCCGGGATCGACAACAACCCCTTCCAATGTCTCGCTATCGAAGAAAATCGTGCAATTCTGCTGGAATGGCGTAACAGGGATGATAGCGGCTTGAAGCTTGCCCATGGCGTCCTCTCATTGTCTGGACACCGGCTTACACCAGTGAAGGGAAAGAAGAATAGCCAATTTTGCAAAGCCGCAATGCCTGAGGCATTGAAGCATGTCGCGCAAAAGTGTGCAGCGGTTTTGCGATAACGACCTGCGAAAAAACAAACACCTAAAGCGTCAGGAGCGAATCTGAAAGATCGCGACACGCTTTAGCGGGCAGCGGCCACCAGTTCCGGGCTGGCAATCGACGGATGCGGCAGTGCGAGATGACCAACCAGCAAGGCCGCCACGGCAAGCTTGAGAGAAAACACCAGAATCATGACCGGCTTCAGCCGTGTCTCCACATTCTGCTCCTCGCTCATGTCCATGGTCTTTTGCATTGCAGCGTCCTCATTTGCCTTTGCCGCCATAAAGGCTTCAGGCGCAATTTGGTTTCATCCCCGCCCGAATTTTGTCGCTTTTTCCACAGCTACAGAAGCGCGGGCATGGTCTTTTTCACGCCACAGCCGTAAGTTTCCCGCATCCACAGCAAGGACGCATGGCGCTTGAACCATCCCGTCCAGAAGGAAGACCAAATTGCAGAAACGGGCTCCTGCGAAAGCCTCCCAGAAACCCATGCCGGACCTGCCGAAAATCGATGACAAGAGCATCGATTTCGAAACGATCGAGCTGCTGTTCTTCGCCTATCGCGATTTCATTTCCGATCCGGACGGTATTCTGGAGAAGATCGGCTATGGTCGCGCCCATCACCGCGTCGTCTATTTCGTCAGCCGCAGGCCGGGCATGATGGTGGCCGATCTTCTGTCCATCCTCGGCATCACCAAGCAAAGTCTGGCCCGTGTTCTGAAAGAGCTGATCGATGCCGGCTATATCCGCCAGATGACCGGCCCGGCAGACCGGCGCCAGCGGCGGCTTTATCCCACGCTTGCCGGACGTGAACTGGCGCTGGCGCTTTGCCAGCCGCAATCGCAGCGCATCGCACGGGCCTATGACGGGCTTTCCGAAAGTGAGCGCGCCGGTGTAAAATCCTTTCTTGCCGCCATGCTCAGCAATGAGAAGGCCGCCACCGTGACGCTGGAGGAGTAAGCATGAAACGGGCTATGCTGACGGATGACGCCCCGCATCTTCTCGTCGTGGACGACGATACCCGTATTCGTGACCTGCTGCTGCGTTATCTGAGCGATCAGGGTTTCCGCGTGACCGTTGCCGCCGACGCCCAGGAAGCCCGCCGCAGGCTGGAAGGCCTGACCTTCGACCTTCTGGTGCTGGACGTGATGATGCCGGGAGAGAGCGGCATTTCACTGACCAAATTCATCTCGACCCATAACCGTGCGCCGGTCATTCTGCTGACGGCCCGTTCGGAAGCCGATTCGCGCATTGCCGGGCTGGAGGCAGGCGCCGACGATTATCTGGCCAAACCCTTCGACCCGCGCGAACTGGTGCTGCGCATCAACAATATCCTCAAGCGAAACGCCCTGAACGACGCGCCGAAGATCGAGCAGATCATGTTCGGCCCCTATAATTTCTCGCTGTCGCGCAAGGAGCTGAAGAAGGGCGCCGACGTCATCCACCTGACCGATCGCGAGCAGGACATCATGATGCTGTTTGCCAGCCGCGCCGGTGAAACCATTCCCCGGCACGAACTGGTGGGCGAGGAAGCCGATGTGGGCGAACGGACCATCGACGTCCAGATCAACCGTCTGCGCCGCAAGATCGAGGAGGACCCGGCAAATCCCGTCTGGCTGCAAACGGTGCGCGGCATCGGCTACCGCCTCAGCCGGGATTGATTGCCATGACCTTTGGCGAGGCCCTGGGGCGGCTGTTTTCGCGGCGCATTTCCTGGCTTGACCTGCGCTGGTTCAGCCGCTGGCTGCGGCGCCAGTTTCCCAGCGGCCTGTTTGCCCGGGCGCTTCTCATCATCATCCTGCCCATGCTGATCCTGCAAACCGTGCTGCTCTTCGTGTTCATGGAGCGGCACTGGCAAATGGTGACGCAGCGCCTTTCCGCCGCCGTCACCCGCGATATTGGCGCCGTCATTGAGCTGCTCGACAGCTATCCGGACAATACCGAGGCCACGCTTTTGCTGGCGCGGCAGAAATTCGGCCTGATCGCCTCCCTGGAAAAGGGCGGGGAATTGCCCGCCATAAGGCCAAAGCCCTTCTTCTCCATCCTCGACCAGTCCTTGAGCGATGAGCTGCGCACGCAGATCAAGCGCCCATTCTGGATCGATACCGTGGGTGATTCACCGCTGATCGAAATCCGCATTCAGCTCGATGACCGCATTTTGCGGATTTTTGCCCGCCGCAATCAGGCCTATGCCTCCAACACGCATATCTTCCTGCTGTGGATGTTCGGCACGTCTCTGGTGCTGATCGTCATTTCCGCCCTTTTCCTGCGCGGCCAGATCCGTCCCATTCTGGCGCTGGCCACCGCCGCCGAACATTTCGGCAAGGGCCAGCCCATGCCGGAACAGTTCAGCCCGCGCGGGGCCGATGAAATCCGCCGCGCCGGCATGGCCTTCATTCTGATGCGCGAACGTATCGAGCGGCAGATGGAACAGCGCACCGCCATGCTGAGCGGCGTCAGCCACGACCTGCGCACCATACTCACCCGCTTCAAGCTGCAATTGGCCATTGCCGGAGACAATCCGGATCTCGAACCGCTGCATGAGGATGTCGAGGCCATGCAATCCATGCTGGAAGGCTATCTGGCCTTTGCCAAGGGCGAGGCGGAAGAGGAATTCGGCACGCTGAACCTGCGCGAGATGCTGGAACGCATCCGCGAGGATTTCGAACTGCATGGAAAGACCTTGAACTATACGCTTGAAGGCGAGGAAGAGGTGCGCGTGCGCCCGCAGGCCTTCTGGCGGCTGGTGGGCAATCTGGCCACCAATGGTCGCCGCTATGCCCACACCGTCGTCGTGGAAGCGCGCCACTCACCCAAATGGCTGGTGATGAATTTCAACGATGACGGCCCCGGCATTGCACCCGAATCCCGCGAGGATGTCTTCAAGCCATTCTTCCGGCTGGACGAGGCCCGCAACCAGGATGCCTCCGGCACCGGCCTAGGCCTTGCCATTGCCCGCGACATCGCCCGCAGCCATGGCGGCAATGTCACGCTGGGAGACAGCCCGCTTGGTGGATTGAAGGCCACCATCCGCATTCCCGTTTAGAAAATATCGGGCATTGGTACTACAGCATTTTCCGTCCGTTCGGCACGGGACCGGCAACGGAGGCCAGCACGATAGCGCCGCTTTCATCCTCGAAGCCAAGGGTCAGCACCTGAGAGCGCACCGGGCCGATCTGGCGGGGCGGAAAATTCACCACGCCCAGAACCTGACGGCCGATCAGCGTTTCGGGCGTGTAATGCACGGTGATCTGCGCGGAAGACCGCAAGAGGCCGATTTCCGGCCCGAAATCGATCAGAAGCTTGTATGCGGGCTTGCGCGCCTGCGGAAATTCCTCGGCCTCGATGATGGTTCCAACGCGAATATCGACCTTCTCGAAGTCGGCAAACCCGATTTCAGGCTTCACGCCATCGCTCATTTCGCCAGTTCCTCGGCCCGGTTCCTTGCCGCCGCCACCGCCTTGTCGAACAGCGGCTGCATTCCCTCCTCCGCCATCAGCACGGACAGCGCCGCAGCCGTAGTGCCGCCCGGCGAGGTGACGTTCTTGCGCAAGGTCGCGGCGTCGTCGGGGGACTGGTAAAGCAATTCACCAGCCCCCGCGACAGTTTCCCGTGCAAGCCGCATGGCGAGGTCCGCCGGCAGGCCTGCTTTGCGGCCTGCCTCGCCAAGGCACTCGACGAGATAGAAAACATAGGCCGGGCCGCTGCCGGAAACGGCAGTGACCGCATCGATGTCGCTTTCGGTCGCCACCCATTCCACCGGGCCGCTGACCTTCAAAAGCTCATGCACCTGCGCGCGCTGGGCTTCGCTTACGCGGGCATTGGCATAAGCGCCGGTAATGCCGCGCCCGACCATTGCGGGCGTATTGGGCATGGCACGCACCATGCCCGCCTCGCCGAGATGCCGCTCCATGGAGGAAATGGTCTTTCCAGCCGCAACGGATACGACCACGCTATCCTTGCCCACCAGCGGCTTGAGAGGCGGCAGCACGGCATCCATGACCTGCGGCTTCACGGCCAGAAACAGAATATCGGCAATCAGTCCATCCGGCGCGGCCGTCACATGCACGGCACCCGCCTCGGCAATGCGGGCGGCCATGGTCGCGCTGGGGCCGGGATCGATCACCACGATGCGCGCGCCCTCCACACCGGCCTTGAGCCAGCCGGTCAGCATGGCGCCACCCATATTGCCTGCGCCAACCAGTACGATCCTGCCCGCCATGCCGCTCATGCCTCGCCAACCGTTTCGAACAGCGCCGCTTCCAATGCCGACTTGGCATCGATGCCGGACCAGACGACAAACTGGAAAGCCTGATAATAGGCCTCACACGCCTCGACCGCCGAGGACAGCAACACTTCGACCTGCTGGTTGGTGGCTTCCGCTCCCCCGGCCAGAAGCAGTGACTGGCGGAAGATCACCACATCCTCCTGCCGCCAGAGATCGAAATGACCCATCAGAACCTGACCATTGACCAGCGACAGAAGCTTGAGGATTTCATTGGCCTTGATGTCCGGCACCTTGAGATCGAAGGCGCAGGCCAGATGCAGCGCCTCGCAGCTTTCCATCCAGGAAAAGGAAACCTGATAAGAGGCCCAGCGCCCATCCACGGTCATGGCGATTTCGTCCTCGCCGGAGCGCTCGAAGGACCAGTCGTTGCTGGAAGCAACGAACTCGATCATATCGACCGGGTTGGAGTGACGTTCAAATTCCAGTTCCATGAGCCTCATGCAGCACCTTTTCGATCCGGATCGAGTGAGACGATGAACGCGACGAAGCATCGACGAAACCAACGCACTGACCGGAAAACACGCTTGGAATGATGCCCGTCACCCCCAGAATACCCGCAGGCACCCTGCCCGAAACTTGCCGGGCCGCTTCGAATCATCATTTAAAATCAGTGTATAGCGGGAGGGGGTCTGCGCCAGCCCCGAAGTCCCGTTTTGGTCCCCGTGACTGTGGACAGGGCTTTGGAGATCACTTTGCCATCCTGGCTTAACCGACTCTGCCAACTCGGTTTTTTGGCAATCTCCACATGTGGATAAAAAATCGTTAACAGCCCGGCCGAACCACCACGGTACCCCTGTGGGTAAGTCTTTCGAATCAAAACAAAAACGGCCGCAAGACCTGCGGCCGTCTTTCAACGTGATTATTGATTTGCAGGCGCGATTACGCGAAAAATCCGCGAGACCCGAAAGAAGCGTAATCAGTCAGCCTTGCCGGACAGCCTGGCCTCCAGCGCCTCGATCCGCGCCTTCAGCGCCTCGTTTTCGTCAAGCGCGCGGGTGGCCATCTCCCGCATCACGTCGAACTCCTCGCGGCGCACCACGTCGAGGCTGTTGAGCCAGCGCTCCGCCTGGGCATGAAAGGCCTGTTCCATCTCCTTGCGCACCCCCTGCGCGGCGCCAGCGGCATCCGTCATCAGCTTGGCGAACTCATCCATGAAACGGTTGCTGCCGGCGCTCATCGTCATGCTCCATCTGTTTGTGCTTTCGAGGTCTTCAAATAACCTGTTTTGGAGGTAGGCACTGCACAGGCCCGTTGCAAGCAAAAAAATGCGGATGACGGGCCGCTTGTGCGCATGGAACCGAGATTCATCTTGACCGGTGCGGCAGGCACGGCCATTTTCCGCCAAACACATGAAAGCATGACCTTGACGACACTCGCCAATTATTTCGCTCTTCTGGCCTATCCCGAGATTGATCCGGTGGCCGTCTCGCTGGGTCCGCTTGCCATTCGCTGGTATGGGCTGGCCTATGTGGCCGGAATTCTGCTGGGCTGGTGGGTAGCCCGGCGTATGATCGCCAGGCCCGAGCTATGGCCGGGAAACAGCATTGCGATTACGGACCGGCATCTCGACGACTTCCTCGTCTGGGCAGCCGTCGGCATCGTGCTGGGCGGGCGCATCGGCTATGTGCTGTTTTACGATCTCGATCCGGTTCTGGCCAATCCGCTTCTGGCGCTTCAGGTGTGGAATGGCGGCATGTCGTTTCACGGCGGGCTGACGGGCGCGACCCTTGCCATGCTTCTGTTTGCCCGCAAGCACGCCCTGCCCACATGGCCGCTTTTCGACATCGTGGCCAGCGTTGCCCCGATCGGGCTGTTCTTCGGCCGCATCGCCAATTTCATCAATGGTGAATTGTGGGGCCGCCCCACGGATGTGGCCTGGGCCATGGTTTTTCCGGGCGGCGGCCCCTTTTCCCGCCATCCGAGCCAGCTTTACGAGGCAGCGCTGGAAGGCATTGTGCTGTTTGCGGTCGTGCAACTGGCCGGGCGCAGGGGCGGGCTTCTGAAAGCGCCGGGCACCGTAAGCGGCATTTTCATCTGCGGTTATGCATTGGCGCGCATTTTCGTGGAATTCTTCCGCGAACCCGACGCGCAACTGGGCTATCTTGCCGGAAACTGGTTGACGATGGGCATGGTTCTGTCCACACCCATGTTCGCACTCGGCCTCTGGGCCATCCTGCGGGCACAGCGGGCGGTAAAGACGATATGAACGGGGAGCAGGGAACCATGTCCACTCCGCTCGCGGAAAAAATCAAGGCGATCATTCGGATGAATGGCCCGCTCAGCGTGACGGATTATTTCGCCTTGTGTCTGGCCGATCCCGAACACGGTTATTACAAGACCCGCGAACCCTTCGGCACGGGCGGCGATTTCATCACCGCCCCGGAAATCAGCCAGCTTTTCGGTGAGATGATCGGCGTTTTCGTCGTCCACGCCTGGCAGCGCCATGGCCTGCCCGCCCCGGTGCGGCTGGCCGAGGTTGGCCCCGGCCGCGGCACCATGATGAGCGACATGCTGCGGGTGATCGCCCGGCTTGCTCCCGATCTTTACCGGGATTGCACCGTGCATCTGGTGGAAACCAGCCAGCGGCTGCGGGACGTGCAGCATGAGACGCTGGAAAGCCATATCGAAAAGATTTCCTGGCATTCGAGCTTCGATGAGGTGCCGCCCGGTTTTGCGCTGGTGGTCGCGAACGAGTTGTTCGACGCCATTCCTATCCGGCAATTCGTCAAGACCGGCGCAGGCTTTCGCGAGCGCATGGTCAGCCTCGGCATCGATGACGAACTGACCTTTACCACCGGCGTCGCCGGGCTGGATCCCGCATTGCTGCCGCCGGGCAGCGGCACACCGCCCGACGGCACGATCTTCGAGATCGCCCCGGCGCGACAGGCCGTGATGCAGGCCATGTGCGAGCGCCTGAAGCATGAAGGCGGCACGGCGCTGATTATCGATTACGGCCACATCTCCACCGGCTTTGGCGATACCTTGCAGGCCATCAAAAACCATGGCTTCGATCCGCCGCTGGCCCATCCCGGCCTGGCCGACCTGACCAGCCATGTCGATTTCGAGGATCTGGCCCGCACCGCCATGGCGGCGGGGGTGCATGTGAACGGCTGCCTGCGGCAGGGCGATTTTCTGGTGGGGCTGGGCATCGAGGATCGCGCCGGCGCATTGGGACGCGGCAAGGAGCAGGCCGTGCAACGCGAACTGACGGATGCCGTGCAACGGCTGGCCGGCGCTGGCGAAGGCTGCATGGGTGAACTTTTCAAGGTTCTGGCCGTTTCAAGCCCGGCGCTTGCCTTGCAGCCGTTCCGCGCCGGAGAGTGATGTCTCCGGCCCACGGAAACTGGTGTGCGGTTTTCGTCGCGGACGACGAATCTGGTAACACTGCACGACGCAGGGCGTGATGACGCAGTCATTGTTACCGCAGTGAAGGATTTTGCCATGGCTGTCTCCCCCCTTATCAGTCCCTTGCTTGAACAGGCCGGAACGGCAGGCTTGCGGCACGGCTTCTTCACCCGGCAGGGTGGCGTATCGGAAGGGATTTACGCCGGGCTGAATGTGGGCACTGGCTCTAACGACCGTCCCGAGCATGTGAACGAGAACCGGCAGCGCGTGGCGCAATGGTTCGGGCTTGGTACAGATCGCCTCGTCACCGTGCATCAGGTTCATTCGCCGGATGTCGTGACGGTCACGGCTCCATTCGAGGCAGAGCGGCCAAAGGCCGACGCCATGGTTACGAACCGTCCGGGCCTCGTTCTCGGCGTGCTTTCCGCCGATTGCGGGCCTATCCTGTTTGCCGATCCGGAAGCGGGCGTTATTGGCGCTGCCCATGCGGGCTGGAAAGGCGCGCTGACGGGCATTCTGGAAAACACCATAGACGCCATGATCCGGCTGGGGGCCGAGCGCGGCAGGATCAGGGCCACGCTTGGGCCCTCGATCAGCGGCAACGCCTATGAGGTGGGACCGGAATTCGTGGAGCGTTTCGTGGCTGAGGATGCGGGCTATGAAAGCTTTTTCCGCCCGTCGGAAAAGCCCGGCCACGCCTGGTTCGACCTGCCCGCCTTTACCGCGCAACGGTTGACACGGGCCGGTATTGCCGCCGATAGTCTTGGCCTGTGCACCTATGCGGATCCGCAGCGCTTCTATTCCTATCGCCGCACGACCCATGCCGCCGAGCCCGATTACGGGCGCCAGATTTCGGCCATCGCGCTTCAGGAAAGGCCGTGAGCGGGCCAGTTTCCGCAAACGGACAAAACCATATAACCGTTTTGCTCCAGTCAAGGAGGCATCATGACGCTGCATTTCCCCCGTGAAGAATTTGCCGCGCGACTGGAGCGGCTCAAGGCCCGGATGCGCGAGGAAAAGCTCGACGCGCTGCTGCTGTTCGCCCAGGAAAGCATGTATTGGCTGACGGGATATGACACGTTTGGCTATTGCTTCTTCCAGTCGCTGGTGGTGAAGGCCGATGGCAGCATGGCGCTTTTGACCCGCGCCGCCGATTTGCGGCAGGCGCGGCTGACATCCACCATCGAAAATATTCTGGTCTGGGTGGATCGCAGCAATGCAGACCCGAGCATGGATCTGAAAAACCTGCTGGTGGACATGGACCTTCTCGGCTGCCGTCTGGGTATCGAATACGATACCCACGGCATGACAGGCCGGACGGCAAGGCTGATCGACAACCAGTTGGTCAGTTTCGGCGAGTTGATCGATGCCTCTACCATCGTCAGCGATTTGCGGCTCATCAAGAGCGAGGCGGAAATCCGCCATATCGAACGGGCGGCATTGCTTGCAGACGACGCGCTGGAGGCGGCCCTGCCGCTGGTGGCCGCCGGTGCGGACGAGGCCGCCATTCTGGCCGCTCTGCAAGGCGCGGTTCTGGCCGGTGGAGGGGATTATCCGGCCAATAATTTCATCATCGGCTCAGGCGAAGAGGCCCTGCTCTGCCGTTACAAATCCGGCCGGCGCATTTTGCAGGCGCAGGATCAACTGACGCTGGAATGGGCAGGCGTGAGCGCGCATTACCACGCCGCGATGATGCGCACCGTGCTGATCGGCGAGCCCGGCCCCCGGCACATGGAGCTTTACGACGCCTGCACCGCAACACTTCAGGACATGGAAGCGCGGCTGAAGCCGGGCCACACCTTCGGCGAGATTTTCGACGCGCTGGCCCGCAGCCTCGACGAGGCGGGCATGACCCGCCACCGGCTGAATGTCTGCGGCTATTCGCTGGGCGCGCGCTTTGCGCCGTCATGGATGGAGCATCAGCTTTTCATGGCGGGCAACCCGCAAGCCATCCTGCCCAACATGTCGCTTTTCCTGCATGTCATCATTCTGGACAGCGAGCGCAACGCCGCCATGACGCTTGGCCAATCCTATCTGACCACGGACGCAGGCCCCCGCAGCCTTTCACGGCATGGGGTGGATTTGCTGCGGCGATAAGCATGGCAGGCAAAAGCATGGCCAGGAAAAGTGTATAGCGGTTTTCCGTCCGGCCATGCGTGCAAAAAAGCATGGCCAGGAAAAGTGTGTAACGGTTTTCCGTCCGGCCATGCGTGCAAAAAGCCATGGCCCAAGAAAAGTGTATGGAGGTTTTCCGTCCGGCCATGGACTAAATATTTAACTGTTTTGTGCAAGGCTTGCGCGATGACCATCAGCATCGGGGCGCGTGCTGATGGTTTCCATCTTTGCAGGGAGCCTGCCGATGCGATTTTTCCGCTCTGCCATGGCCATCACGCTTGCCGCCCTTTCGGGCTGCAACACCTATGAGACCTTGACCCCACAGGTGGATGTGGGCACCAGCGGCTCCATTTCCAGCAGCCCGTTGACCGAAGCCGACATGCAGACGGCCATGCGGCAAAACGACCACTATCCCGTGCCGCCGGAAGAGGTTCCGGGCGGCGGACCCGTGCGTCGGCAAAGTTTCGCGCAGGCCTATGCAAATCCGCCCGTGCAGGAGGATACGCTGGAGCCGGTGGAAAGCGGCGCATTCGCTTCCACGCCAAACGACACGCTGGAGGCGCAGGCTTCCGCCTTGCAGCAAGGCTATAATCCGGCAGCCTCGCAACCCCTCGACCAGCCGGTCAGGGATGAGGCCGCACCGCGCCGACGCGCGCTCAAACCGCATAGGGAAAGCGCAGAGACGGTACCTCCCGCCGCCGGGTCAGAAACACAACAGGCGACTGCGGCCGCTCCAGGCCCGCCACAAGAGCCGCAGCAGGCCGCACTACCGCCAGCCGATCCTGCCACCTTGCGCTTCCTGCCGATCATCGGAGCGCCGGAAAGCGCGTTGCGGCCGCTGGCCCGCCACCTTGCCGCCGATGCCGAAGCCAAGGGCCTCAAGATCCAGCTCAGCGCCGATCAACCCGGCGCCTATGTGCTGAAGGGCTATCTCTCCGCCATGCAGGATGGCGCCAGCATCAATATCAGCTACGTCTGGGATGTGCTGGATGGCGCGGGCAACCGTGTGCATCGCATTCAGGGACAGCAGGCCATTCCGGGCAAGGCATCGGACCCATGGGAAGCCGTTCCGGCCTCCATCATGCAGCTTATCGCCACGCGCACCATCGAGGATTACGCAGCCTTTGCAAGGCAGCACCGGAGTTGACGGCAAAGGCGGCGGCCCTGGGTTTTTCCACCGCCGCAGGGCAAAATCGGTCCGCGTTTACGAAATTCATTCATTCCCCTAGCAAACCACTTGCATTCAGGGGCAAGGGCGGTAAAAAGCGCGCAACGCGGCGGCAACCGGACATGACGGAAGATCGCCGCCGATTGTGTTTATTGCTGCACGCGCAAGGGGCAGTCCCCGAAATGGCAGCAACACGGGACAGGCGGGAAAACATGAAGGTCTTCGCAGGTAATTCAAACCGGCAATTGGCTGAAGCAATCTGCAAGTATCTCAATGTTCCCCTTGGAAAGGCCAGCGTCCGCCGCTTTGCCGATCAGGAAATCTTCGTGGAAATCCAGGAGAATGTCCGCGGCGAAGACGTTTTCGTGGTTCAGTCCACGTCCTTTCCGACCAATGACCACCTGATGGAACTGCTTATCATGATCGATGCCTTCCGCCGGTCCTCGGCGCGGCGCATCACGGCGGTCATCCCCTATTTCGGTTATGCCCGGCAGGACCGTAAACCCGGTCCGCGCACACCCATCTCCGCCAAGCTGGTGGCCAATCTCATCACCGAGGCTGGCGCCGACAGGGTGCTGACGCTGGACCTTCACGCCGGGCAGATCCAGGGCTTCTTCGATATTCCGACCGACAATCTCTATGCCGCGCCGCTGCTGGCGCGCGACGTCAAGGACCATTACAACCTTGAAAATGTCATGGTCGTTTCTCCCGACGTTGGCGGCGTGGTGCGCGCCCGCTCGCTGGCCAAGCGGCTGGACTGTCTGCTGGCCATCGTGGACAAGCGCCGTGACCGGCCCGGCGAGTCGGAGGTGATGAATATTATCGGCGACGTGGAAGGCAAGGATTGCATCCTGATCGACGATATTGTCGATTCCGGCGGCACGCTGTGCAATGCCGCAGAGGCGCTGCTGAAAAAGGGCGCGACCAGCGTAACAGCCTATATCACCCACGGCGTTCTTTCGGGCGGCGCCGTCACCCGCGTAACCTCCTCCAAGCTGCGCGAACTGGTGATTACCGACTCCATCCAGCCGACCACCGCAGTCCAGTCGGCGCACAATATCCGCGTGCTCAGCACCGCCACGCTTCTGGGCGAGGCAATCAACCGCACCAGCGCCGAGGCCTCGGTTTCCAGCCTGTTCGACTGATTGCAAAAACGCGAGTGACGCAACAAGGCGGGTGCATCCCAATGCGCCCGCCTTTTGTTTTGCCCGGATGCCAGACCTTCAAGGCGAGGATGCGTTCGCATCTTCGATGCCATGATAGAGGGCGTGTATCAATTGCTACAAATGCGATGGCCTGCACAGGCAAGGTTGGACGCAAATGACGGGCAAAGTCTGCCGAAAACTTGCGAACCTGTCAGAAATTTCCACAAAGCCGAAACCTAACGAACTGATATATTTACTGAATTTAAATAAATACAATACAATAAATATTATGCATTAAAACAAATTACTCAGCTTGACGCTAACGCGACAGATTAACCACCACTTTATTTATGGTTATCAATTTCACATTTCCTATATCACTTATGCACAAATTTGGGATAGACCTGAAAATGGCGCTTGGGGCTGCAACGCCGCAGCGGCAGGTGTCTTAACCTCTTTGCAAAAACCGATTTGTTTCCATGCCATTGACCCCACTTGACATGCTAAGTGATCCGAGGCTGCACGACCTGATCCGCAGGCAGGCGCTCGGCTTTCTGACCCGCTTTCAGGAGCGCCCGCATATGGGGCGTGTTTTCGCCAGCCATCAGAAGTGGCTGCTGGCGCATATCGCGCTGAAGATTTACTTCGAAAAGGGCTTCATTCTTTCGGCCCGCTTTTTCGAAAAGATCGAAGAACTGGGCGTGGCAAGCCGCAACACCGCAGATTCTTTTCTCAAAGAGCTTGAGGCCTACAACATTGTCCAGCAGATCAGTTGCGAGGACCGGCGCAGCCGCCCCCTCGTGCCCTCCGAACTGACGCTGACGACCGTGGCTGGCTGGCTGCTCAACCATCTCCAGACGCTGGATGATTTCGATGGCGGCACGCGGCTGGCGACATTTCATGCCGATCCAATCGGTGTCCTTGCGAAAATGCACCCCATCATTGCCGATGCCTTTCTTGTCACGCCGGAGCTGCTGCAACAGCCTGCAATCTTCAAGCCGTTCATCTGGCTCAACAATGGCAATGTCGTCATTGACTGGATGATTGCCAACACCGTTCCCACCGTGGCGGGAACGGCTGAGGTTCCAACCGCCATTATTTCCATTCAGACCATGGCGGAAACCTTTCACCTGTCGCGCACCCACCTGACGCGCAAGCTGCTGGAAGCCGAACAGATGGGAACCATTGGCTGGCAGGGCGTGCGCGGACGTTCGGTGCTTTGGGTTTCCAATGATTTTCGCATGGCCTATGCGCGCGCCCAAACCACGAAACTGTCGATCATGGATCACGCCTGGCATCAGGCGGGGCTGGCTGAAGTATAGCGTTTTACAGCAAGATCGCTGCACATTTTTGCGCATCTTGCTTTCGGTTTTGAGCAGACAGGCGCCTACTTTGCCGGCAACGGGCAGATCACCCCATCGAACAGTCTGGAACGGGTGAGAAAGCGCTTCTCGCGTCCATTATCCAGCGAAAACATGCCGCCGCGCCCGGCCACGACATCGATAATCAATTGCGTATGCTTCCACACTTCATACTGGCTCTGGTGAATATAGAAGGGCACGCCGTCGATCTCGCCAAGCTTCACATCCGTATCGCCGACAATATAGTCGTCGGCAGGATAGCACATGGGAGATGACCCGTCGCAACAGCCGCCCGACTGGTGAAACAGGATTTGCGGATAATCCTGCCGGATTTCCCGGATCAGCCGAATGGCCGCATCCGTGGCAATCACGCGCGGTGTTTCTTCTTCCATGAATTCCTCCTGCAAGACCTAAAGCATTTTCAGGAAAAGTGGGAACCGGTTTTCCGTCCGAAAATGCGTAAAAAAATAGTTAGAGTGGTTCAGCGTTTCCGTGAAACAATGTACCGCTCTAACAAATAAGGGCCGAAAACCTTAAAGCGGTCTTCGGCCCGGTTTCAGACAAGGCTCATAGCGGTTCTCGTTCCACGCATTTCCGAACGGAAAACCGTAATGACACTTTTCCTGGAAATGCTCATTTCCTTTCACGCATTTCCGAACGGAAAACCGTAATGACACTTTTCCTGGAAATGCTTAGAAGAATCCCAGCGCCTTGGGGCTGTAGCTGACCAGCATGTTCTTGGTCTGCTGGTAGTGATCGAGCATCATCTTGTGCGTTTCGCGGCCAATGCCCGATTGCTTGTAACCGCCGAAGGCCGCATGGGCCGGATAGGCGTGGTAGCAATTGGTCCAGACGCGGCCTGCCTGAATATTGCGCCCGAAGCGGTAGCAGGTATTGGCGTCCCGGCTCCATACACCGGCCCCGAGGCCGTAGAGCGTGTCGTTGGCAATGGCGAGCGCCTCGGCCTCGTCCTTGAAGGTGGTGACGGACACCACCGGCCCGAAGATTTCCTCCTGGAAGATGCGCATCTTGTTGTGCCCGCGAAACACGGTGGGCTTGACGTAATAGCCGCCCGCAAGATCGCCCGGCAACTCGTTGCGATAGCCGCCGGTCAGCACTTCGGCCCCTTCCTGCTTGCCGATGTCGATATAGGAGAGAATTTTTTCAAGCTGCTCGCTGGAAGCCTGCGCGCCGATCATCGTGGACATTTCCAGCGGATGCCCCTGGATCACCGCCTCCACGCGCTTTACGGCCTTTTCCATGAAGCGGTCATAGATCTTTTCATGCACCAGCGCGCGGCTGGGGCAGGTGCAGACCTCGCCCTGATTGAGGGCGAACATGGCAAAGCCTTCCAGTGCCTTGTCCAGATAATCGTCATCCTCGTTCATCACGTCGGCAAAGAAGATGTTCGGCGATTTGCCGCCCAGTTCAAGCGTGACGGGAATGAGGTTCTGGCTGGCATATTGCATGATGAGCCGCCCGGTGGAGGTTTCCCCCGTAAAGGCGATCTTGGCGATGCGCGGACTGGACGCAAGAGGCTTGCCTGCTTCCAGGCCGAAACCATTGACGATATTCAGCACGCCCGCGGGCAAAAGGTCGGCAATCAGTTCGGCCCAGACGAGAATGGAAGACGGCGTCTGTTCGGCGGGCTTGAGAACCACGCAATTGCCCGCCGCCAGCGCTGGCGCCAGCTTCCATGCCGCCATGAGAATCGGGAAATTCCAAGGAATGATCTGGCCGACCACGCCCAGCGGCTCATGGAAGTGATAGGCCACGGTGTCGTGGTCGATTTCGCCGATCGAGCCTTCCTGCGAACGCACGCAGGCGGCGAAATAGCGGAAATGGTCGATGGCCAGCGGAATATCGGCAGCCATGGTCTCGCGCAGCGGCTTGCCGTTATCCCAGGTTTCCGCCCGCGCCAGAAGCTCGAGATTGCTTTCCATGCGGTCGGCAATCCGGTTCAGCATGTTGGCGCGCTCGGTGGCGGAAGTGCGGCCCCACTGGTCCTTGGCCGCATGGGCTGCATCCAGCGCAAGGTTGATGTCGCGCTCATCGGAACGGGCCACCTCGCACAGCTTGCCGCCGGTCACAGGCGTCGTATTGTCGAAATAGCGCCCGCCAACCGGCTCGCGCCATTCCCCGCCAATGAAATTTCCGTATTTCAGCTTGAACGGACTGCTGGCAATTGTCTGAACCTGAATGTTCATGATTTTCCTCCCATGGATGCATGAGCGGCCAAGCCGCATCAGGGGGTTCCCTCCAGAACCTTGAGAAGATGATCCCGCCGAACCCGCCCTTTGACCAGTGGCCCGGTTCGATACCGCATCGCACAGTGTCGCATCCTTGCGACACAGGCGGCAAAAGCCGTCAATGCAAATCCAGCCGCTTCATCTTGCGATGCAGGGTGGCGCGGCTGATGCCCAACACCTGCGCCGCCTGTGAGACATTGCCGCCCGTGCGCGACAGAACCCGGCGAAGTGCGGCACGCTCGGCATCGAGAAGGTCCTCACCCTCCACCCTGCCCTGCTCCTCCAGGGCATCGGCGGCAGGCAGGCCGCGGGCAATGGCCTGATCGTCGATATGCAGGATCTGGCGGGCCGTGCGCGTTGCCCCAAGAATAAGATCGTCCCGATCCACCGCCAACAGGGCCGAAGGCGAACCGGCATGGGACAGCATGACGATGCGCGCCTTGGGGAAAGCAAGCCGGAACAGGTTGGTCTCCACCCGCAGCGCGGCATCGCGCACGGCCTGGGAGAGCATGGAAAGCGTCAGTTCCGACACGTCATTGCGGCAGGTGGAAATATCCAGCGCCGCCGTCACCTGCCCCAGATGATCGCGGATAGGCGCCGTCGCGCAGCTCAGCGCAATATTGGCCGACAGAAAATGCTGCTCCCGGTGAACCGTCACTGCCCGTTCGTCGGCAAGGGCCGTGCCGATGCCATTGGTGCCGGCGCTGGCCTCGCTCCACACCGCCTGCTGCCAAAGGCCAAGACGATGGAAATCCTTGTCGTCGCCCGCCACGCCCCGCCGCTCCAGCACCACGCCATGCATGTCCGCCAGCACCAGGCAGCAACCCGAGCGACCAACCGTAGCAAACAGCCGGTCGATCTCCTCGGTACTGGCGCTGAGCAGGTGGGCGCCGCGTTCCCGCGCGCGTTTGAATTCCGCCTCCTCCAGCGTCTGGGGCTGGCGGCGCTCATCCGGCGTCAGGTGGTGAAGGTCGAGACATCGCCGCCATGAGGCGGCAATGGGCGAACTGGCAGCGCGCGAGCCCTCCAGCGCCACGGAATAGACCTTGTCTGAATGCTTGTGTGCGACGTTCATTTGCTCCTCCCAAAGCAGACGACATCCTCAACCATCATGAACCCTTGGCGTTCATCTGGCAATCGAGACTTTGGGCGACCGGAAACGGGCGGAAGACTTGCGTTTGCAGGCTATGTGCGCTATGAGCCGCGCGTCCGCGCAGACACCCTTGGAGGCAACGCGGATGAAGCCATGACATTTCATTGCTTCAAGTCCGGGTCGGGCGCAAGGCCATCGGCTCCGGGCTCTCCAGTAACTTTGAAAGGAATAGCCATGAGCCACGCATCTTACGAGCTCAAGGCCGTCGCACGCGAACGGGTTGGTAAGGGGTCCTCCCGTGAACTTCGCCGCAACGGTTTGATTCCGGCTGTCATCTATGGTGACAAGCAGGCCCCCATCGCCATCGCGCTGAACACCAATGAAGTCACCAAGCGTATCCACGCTGGCGGTTTCATGACCACGGTTGCCGTTATCGACCTCGACGGCCAGAAGATCCGTGTTCTGCCGAAGGACTACCAGCTCGATCGCGTTCGCGATTTCACCATGCATGTCGATCTGCTGCGCGTCTCCGCCAACAGCGAAGTCACGGTTGCCGTTCCGGTTCACTTCGAAAACGAAGAGAAGTCCGCCATCAAGACCGGCGCCGTTCTCAACATCGTTCGTCACGAAGTCGAGCTGCACGTTCCGGCCTCCAACATTCCGGAATTCATCACGGTCGATCTGGCTGGCCTGAAGGTTGGCGACAGCGTTCACATTTCCGCAGTCAAGCTGCCGGCCGGCACCTCGCCGGTCATCGCTGACCGCGACTTCACCATCGCCACCATCGTTGCTCCGGCAGCAGGCGTTGAAGAAGAAGCTGCAAGCGAGTAATTTCGCCAGCGTGACATGAGGCAAAGCCTCTGGAAAACCCGCCCTCGTGGCGGGTTTTTTGTTGCCGTCCTGCCACGGCGGCGCCACTGCCCTTGCTGTGCCATGGAGCATGATCCGACCGGAGCGAAACGAGGATCGACAGGATTACGCCTCTACAGCGCCGTGCGTTTTATCAAACGCACGAAGGACGCTGTAACACTTTAAAGCTGCTGCATAATTTTTACCTTAAATCGATTCCGATTTAAGGAATTATGCAGTAAATCACCACCGGCGCGGGTGAGGGATTCAACCTGCATTAAGATATAGGTGGCATGATCCTTGGAAAATCTCGAAAGATGTACGGGGGAAACATGGTCATTTCCTGCCGGAAGCGTCTCGGATCGGATGCCATGCGGGTTTGCGGCAAGCCTGCACGACATTCCGTAAAAATGAGGGGTAAGCGGAATGAATCCTGTCGGCCAGGCATGTTGGCAAGCGGCCAGGTCCTGCAACCGGACAAAGACGGTCGCCAGGCGCGCCAATGACCCTTGCGTGCGGGGACTTTGCCCATGAGCCCCTCGGTGGAGAAGCGTTTTCTGGCCATTGTCGGTGGAACCGTTTTCAGTTGCATCATCCCGCTTTTCGTTTTGCTTCTGGCATTTTCCACCGAGCGCGCCGCCTCCCGGCGTGAAAACGCCATTGCCATGGTGGTGGAAGCCAATGCCCAGGCGCTGGCCAAGCCCTTGTGGGATTTCGATTCCGAAAGCGTCTACCAGATCGCCGCCACGCTTGTTTCCAGCAGCAATGTGGATGGCGTGGAAGTCAAGGATGTGACCGACGGCATCGATATTCAAATCCCCCTCAAGGCCGACAGGAGCAATATGCTCCAGGTCAGCCGGCCCATTTTCTACCTCCACGAGGAAGGCCCCAAGGACGTTGGCCGCATTACCGTCTACTACCAGAAGAAGGGAATGCTGGACGGGCTGCGCAACACGGAAATGATCTTCATGGGGATCTTTCTGCTGGCGGTCATCATCATTCTGCTGGCCGCCATCATCGGCAACCGGCTTATCGTGATGAAGCCGTTGCTGCGCCTGACCGCCGCCATAGAGGCCACGCGGCGTCTTGGCTCGCGCCACGCCGTTGACTGGGAGTCCAATGACGAGATGGGGCGGCTCGCCCAAAGCTTCAACGCCATGCAGATGAAGCTGCAAGCCGAGGAAAACGAGCTGAAAAACGCCCACAGGCTGGCGACGGACATTTACAATCTGACGCCTGCCATGCTGTTTTCGCTGGACAGGAAGGACAGGATCACCAGTGTCAGCGATTACTGGCTGCTGGCCACCGGCTACCGCCGCCAGGACGTGATCGGCCTTGCCTTCAGCACCTTCCTGCCGCAGGAGGAGCGCTGCACCTTTCTCAAGGCCCGAACCACCGATGACAGCGCAACCCAGCGGCGCGAATGCACGACGAAATTTGCCTGTGCCGACGGCCGCATCATGGATGTGCTGATCGTCGAATCGAGCCGCCTGCCGCAGGAAGGCAGCGCCACGCTTTCACTGAGCGTCATGACCGACATAACCGCCCTCAAGCAATCGGAGGCGCTGAACCGGCAGCAGGCGATAACCGACCATCTGACCGGCCTCATCAACCGTCAGGGCTTCGAGCAGGCGCTGGAGGCCGAAATTGCCGCCACAAACCGCGAAGGCGGCACGCTGGCCTGCCTTTTCGTGGATCTCGACCGCTTCAAATGGATCAACGACAATCTCGGCCATCAGGCGGGCGACATGGCCCTGCGCCGGCTGGTGGGCATGATCCTGCCGCAACTTCCCGAAGGCTCGGTTGCCGCCCGCATCGGCGGTGACGAGTTTGCCATTCTGCTGCGCTCCGACGATGCGGAAACAGCCGCCGAACTGGCTGCCGCCCGCATATGCGGCATTTTCGAAACGCCCTTCGTCATCAAGGGCGCGGCAACCCGGCTCAGCGCCAGCATCGGCATTGCGCTTTATCCGCACCATGCGCAAACGGCCGCCGAATTGCTGCAAAAAGCCGATATGGCCATGTATAATCGCAAGCGCGACGGCAAGAACGGTCTGCGCATCTTCGATGACACCATTGGCAGCTCAGCCCGGCGGCGCGCCGAAATCGAGGAGATGACCGAGCAGGCCCTGAAACGCGACTGGTTCGACGCCTATCTCCAGCCCATCACCGACCTTTCCAGCGGCCGCACGGTCGGCTACGAGGCCCTGATGCGCCTGCGCCACCCCGTCAAGGGCATTGTCGCCCCCATGGACATCATTACGGTGGCCGAGGAAACGGGCGCCATCCACGAAATCGGCAAGCAGGTCTTCGGCAAGGCGCTGGAACATTTTACCGAGCTTTCGAAGCTCACCGGCGATACCGCCTCCTATCTGGCGCTCAATCTCTCACCCTTGCAGATCGATGCCAGCCTGCCCGTGTGGCTTGCCAGCGCCGTCCATCTTTTCAACATCGACCCGGCACGCATCATCATCGAAATCACCGAGGCAACGCTGATGCGCGATAACCCGCAAATCCAGATGATCCTCCGAAGGATTGGCCAGTTCGGCTGCCGCATTGCACTGGATGATTTCGGCACCGGCTATTCCTCGCTCAGCTACCTTACCCGCTTCCCGGTCAATATCATCAAGATCGATCAATCCTTCATCCGCGCCATCACTGCCGAAAGCGAGGAATTGCGCCTGCGCAGCCGCCTGTTGATCGAAGGCATCGCCGCCATTTCCCACAAGATGAAGTGCGCCGTGGTGGCCGAGGGCATAGAAACCGACATACAGCGGCAGGAATTGCGGGCAATCGGCGTGGATTACGGACAGGGTTATCTCTTCGGAAAGCCTATGGCCTTCGAGGAGTTGAGCGCGCAGATGAAGAACAATGACAGCATGAAGCTGCGGGCCTGATTGCCATGTCACGCCGCCAGCCCACAGGCCCCTTACAGGCCGCGACACCCCTTGCCAGACGCAATACCACGCTCAAACATTTCCGGGAAACCTGCGGGGCGGTTTTCCGCAAGTGGATGACGTGCGGACAAATCATCGCTGCGATCCTCGTTGCCTCACCTTTCGGCGCGCTGGCCAATGATCACCTGCATTTCACCACTGAGGATTACTTTCCTTACAACTATCTCGAGGACGGCAAGATAAAAGGCGTGAGCTATGATCAGCTGCGGTTGATCATGCAGGGCATTCCCGTGAGCTACAGCGTCGATATGATGCCTTGGGCGCGAGCTTACGCCATTGCCGAAAACGAGCCGATGGGCTGCGTATTCACCACCGCCCATATCGCGGAACGGGATGCATTGTTCAAATGGATAGAGCCACTGGTGGTGGATCGCAACCTCCTCGTCAGCCGCACCAGCGCATCCGTCGATGCCGATACCATTGAAAAGGCACGCAATTACATCGTCGGAACCCAGCGCGAGGATTATACGCAGACCTCGCTGGAAAAGCTGGGCTTTGCCAGAATCGATCTCGCCGCCAATCTGGACTTTACCCTCAAGAAACTCCAGAGCGGCCGTATCGACCTCATGCCGATTTCCGAACGCCTGCTTTATAAGCTCCAGCGTCAAGGCATTGCCCTGAAGGCGCAACTCGTTCTTTCGGTGGAGACCTTTTCCATCGCCTGCAACAACACGGTTCCGGACGGGATCGTCGAGAAAATGCAGGCCAATCTGGACCAGATCATCAAGGATGGCCGCCAGCGCGAGATCCTTGAACGCTATGACATGACGCTGCCGCAATAAGACAGCCTCTCATGCGGGCGGCATTCGCCCCACTTGACATCGCGACCGTTTCGCGGTGGTGAAAGCCAGCCTTTACCAGATGCGGATGCTTTTCATGCTTGTCATTACCGGCCTTGGCAATCCCGGCGCGCAATATGCGGCCAACCGGCACAATATCGGTTTCATGGCGGTGGACGCCATCCACGATGACCATGGCTTTTCGCCCTGGTCGAAAAAGTTCAAAGGCGAGGTTTCCGACGGCACGATTGCCGGCGAGAAGGTGCTGCTGATCAAACCGCAAACCTATATGAACCTGTCCGGCGAAGCGGTCGGTGAAGCGCTGCGCTTCTACAAGCTCGGCCCCGAAAGCCTGATTGCCATTTATGACGAACTGGATCTTGCCCCCGGCAAGGCCCGCATCAAGACCGGCGGCGGCCATGGCGGGCACAATGGCATCAAATCGCTGGATGCCCATTGCGGGCTGAATTACCGCCGCCTGCGGCTTGGCATTGGCCATCCGGGCGATAAGGCGCGCGTGCAGAACCATGTCCTGGGCGATTTTTCAAAGGCCGACAAGGCATGGCTGGACCCCATGCTCGAGGCGCTGGCGCGCAATGCCGACATGCTGGTGCGCGGCGAGGAAAGCCAGCTCATGAACAAGCTGGCACTGGCCACAGGCGGCAAGGCGGAAGAAGAAAAGCCCAAATCCGCCAAGCCACAAAAGTCGCATATCCATCAGGCCCGCAACTCCGCCCAGCCGCGCAAACTGCCCGAAACCGGCCCCATGGCCGAGATGCTGAAGAAAATGTTCGGCGATAAGAAGGATCAGGCATGAACTCTGCCCCCTCAGCCCCCGAGATTCGGATACGACCGGCTGAAAGCGGCGATCTCAGCGAGATTGTTGCGCTCTACCGCGAACTCAACCCCGACGATGACAGCCTTTCTTCAGAAATCGCCGGGCACGCCTTTGCAGCCCTTCTGGCTCATCCGGGCCTGACTGTCTTTGTGGGACTGGATGGTGAATGCGCCGTCGCAACGGCCACATTGAATGTTATTCCAAATCTCACCCGCAATGCCCGCCCTTACGCCATCATCGAAAACGTCGTCTGTCTCACGAGCCATCGCGGCAGAGGATTCGGCAAGGCCGTTGTGACCCACGCCATCAAGGCTGCGTGGGAAGCCGGTTGCTACAAGACCATGTTGCTGACGGGCCGAACCGATGCCGCAGTCCATCGCTTTTACGAAGGCTGCGGCTTTGTCCAGAACAAGACCGGCTACCAGATCCGCCGATGAAAATCCCGCAACCGTGCCTGTAAATTCGGCAAGGGAGAGCCGGTGCGCGTCCACCGCTCTCCCCAGCCGTATCAAGCCGCTCTTGCGCTTTGATAACGCCCGCTTGCCTCGGCCTGGTGCGAAGAGCCGAGCGAGAACTGGCCGACAAGGCTGCGCAGCCTGCCAGCGGTTGATGCCAGCGTGCTGGCGGCGGCGGAGCTTTCTTCCACCATGGCGGCGTTTTGCTGCGTGGTCTGGTCCATCTGGTTCACGGCCACATTGACCTGGGTAAGGCCGGTGGACTGCTCGCGTGCGGCCGTGGCAATGGATTCCATATGCTCGTTCATTTCGGTGATGAAGCTGCCGATGGTGTTGAGGGCCTGGCTGGCGCCTTGCACGAGGCTGACGCCCTCCTCCACCTCTGTCGCGGAGTTCTGGATCAGCGCCTTGATTTCCTTGGCCGCCTGGGCCGAACGCTGGGCAAGCTCACGCACTTCCTGCGCAACCACCGCAAAGCCCTTGCCCGCTTCACCGGCACGCGCCGCTTCCACACCGGCATTGAGCGCCAGAAGGTTGGTCTGGAAAGCGATCTCGTCGATCACGCCGATAATGTTGGAAATCTGCTGGGAGCTGTTTTCGATCTTGCGCATGGCATTTTCCGCCCGCTCCACCACCTGTAGCGATTGCGCGGCAGCTGCATTGGCGCGCCCGGCCACGGCACGGGCCTCATCGGTGCGCTTGGCCGAATTCTGCACGTTCGAGGTGATCTCTTCCAGCGCCGCTGCGGTTTCTTCCAGGGCAGCCGCCTGCTGTTCGGTGCGCTTGGAAAGATCGTTGGCGCCGCTTGAAATTTCCCGCGTGCCGTCATCCACCGTGGAAATGGCGTTGGAAATCTGCCCCAGCGTCTGCGCCAACTGCTGTACGGACCGATTAAAGTCCTGCCGCAAGGCATCATAGTCCTCGGCAAATGGCTGGGCGATCTGATAGGTCAAGTCGCCGCTGGCCAGATGCTGCAAGCCATCGGCAAGGTTTTGGGTCGCATAGGCCAGATTGCGCGCCTCTGCCTCCTTGCGCTGGCGGGTTGCCGCCTCTTCGGCCGCCCGCGCGGCCTGCGTGGCAGCAGCCTCGCCTTCCAGACGAATATTGTTGAGCGCGGCCTGACGGAAAACCTCGACCGCACCTGCCATGGCGCCGATTTCATCGGCACGCCCGGAAAAGGGAATGGCCGCCGCCGTATTGCCGCCTGCAAGAGCCGCCATGGCAGCGGTAATGCGGCCAATTGGACCTGTGATGGATTTCAGCACGAAGACCGTGGAACCGATCAGCACGAAAACCACCAATGCCAAGGCGGTATAGGTCAGGATTTCGGTGGTGTGATAGGTTCTGCCACTTTCGGTATAGGCGTCCACGCCGCCCTTGTTGTTCAGGTCCAGAAGCTTGTCGGGAACATCCGACATGACGTCGAACACGGTCAGCATCTGCCCCTTGTAGAGCAGATTGGCCTCATCCATGCGCCCGGCCTGGATGAGGGCTGCAAAATTATCGTGCAATGCCGCATAGGAAGACCAGCTTTTCGCAAATCCATCGTAGATCTGCTGCTCTTCCGGGGAGGAAATCAGCTTCTCATAGACCTTCTGATTGGTCTTGAGATCGGCGAGCACGGCAGCCATATCCTTTTCGGCCCGCGTGGCAGCGGCCTTGTCGGCGGCAAGAAGGCTTGCACCTTCTGCAATTCGCAAATCGGAAATACTGGTGTTGAGCGCACTTACCGTGGCAATGCTCGGCATCCAGTTGGTCGCCAGGTCCTCGGTCGCCGAATAGGTGATGGACAGGCCACGGATCGCCATGACACCAACCACCATGGTCAACAGCAGAATGATACCGAAAATACCGGGCATCGCGGTTTTGATTGGCAGGCGCTTCATGTCAGGAAAGTCCCCTCGTGACAAAACATCTTGCCGGGCGGGGGTCTCTAACCCACTATTTTCGAAGCATAATCTTTCGATCCTCGTTTCACTCCGGTCGAATGATGCTCTGAAATTGCGAAAGGCCGCCGGCTTTCATGCTGCCGATCATGGTGCAGGGCACATAATTTTTCGGTTAATAAAAGCAGGCAAACAATCACAGCGTGAGTGTTTTTTTGGTAAAATACGGATGATGTGTGTCTCGTTGCCGCTCGCCATCTGTTTTTGCGCCAAAGCTGCCGCGAATGCGCTTATTCCTCGGGCTCTACGGTAAAGAGCAGCGGAAAGCCCGCCTCCTTGGCAAGGTCGTTTGCCTCCTTCGCCTTGGTCTCGGCAATATCCTTCTGGCAGACCACCACCACCGCCGAACCGAAGCGGTGGGCCGTAAGCATGACACGACGGCCGGTCTCCTCCCCCATGCGAAAGACGGCCTTGAGCACCACGGTCACGAATTCGCGTGGCGTATAGTCGTCATTGTTCAGGATAACCTTGTAGAGCTTCGGCCTGTCCAGTTTCTGTGCCGTTTCCGGCTTCGGCTTCAAAACCACGTTCCTGCCCGGCATGGCGAACCTCACGATAGAAAATTTTCCGGTATATAGGGCTCAAACGGCCCGGAGAAAACTGTCTGATGCCAAGCCCCTCATTCCAAGCGTCATTTTCAATGACCCTTGGCATGAGGGGCAATATACATGACAAGCCTTGACCCGCGCCGCCCCTTCCCCCATAGGCAAGGCAAAGATTATCTCGCACGCGACGGAATGAAACCATGGGCTTCAAATGCGGTATCGTGGGCCTGCCGAATGTCGGCAAATCCACCCTCTTCAACGCGCTGACCAAGACGGCAGCCGCCCAGGCGGCCAACTACCCCTTCTGCACCATCGAGCCGAACACCGGCGAGGTGGCCGTGCCCGATCCGCGCATGAAGATGCTGGCCGACATTGCCAAGTCGAAGGAAATCATCCCCACCCGCATTTCCTTCGTGGATATTGCCGGTCTGGTGCGCGGCGCCTCCAAGGGTGAAGGACTTGGCAACCAGTTCCTCGCCAATATCCGCGAGGTGGATGCCGTGGTGCATGTCCTGCGCTGTTTCGAAGATACCGACATCACCCATGTCGAAGGCCGGATCGACCCCGTGGCCGATGCCGAGACGATCGAAACCGAGCTGATGCTGGCCGATCTGGAAAGCCTGGAGCGGCGCACCGAGCAGACGCGCAAGCGCGCCACCGGCAAGGACAAGGAATCCATGGCGCAACTGCCCATCATGGAAGCCTCGCTGAAGCTTCTGCATGAAGGCAAGCCCGTGCGCACCCTGCTGCAAACGCTGGACGCGGAAGAAATCCGCATTTTGCAGGGCCTGAACCTGCTGACCGCCCACCCCGTTCTTTATGTGTGCAACGTCGCCGAAGGCGATGCAGCCACCGGCAACAGCCACACCGCCGCCGTCGCTGAAATGGCGAAAGCCCAAGGGGCGGAAACCGTGGTGATTTCCGCCGCCATCGAGGCTGAAGTCGCACAGCTTCCCGATGACGAATCGGCCGAATTCCTCTCGGAGCTTGGCCTTTCGGAAGCAGGTCTCGACCGCCTGATCCGCGCTGGCTACAAGCTGCTTGACCTCATCACCTATTTCACCGTCGGCCCCAAGGAATGCCGCGCCTGGACCATCAAGCGCGGCACCAAGGCCCCGCAGGCCGCAGGCGTCATCCACTCCGATTTCGAACGCGGCTTCATTCGCGCCAACACCATTGCCTATGATGATTTCGTGCAGTTCAACGGCGAAGTCGGCGCCAAGGAAGCGGGCAAGGCGCGCGATGAAGGCAAGGAATATGTCGTGCATGACGGCGACGTGATCCACTTCCGCTTCAACACCTGATCTTCTAAAGCCTGTCGCGATCTTTCAGATTCGCGCCTGACGCTTTAAGTCATTGTTTGTCGCATGTCGTTATCGCAAAACCGCTGCACAGGTTTGCGCGATCCTTGCCTTGAAAACGGGAGAAGGGCATGGCGGAAGCCACATTATATTATGAGGATTTTCCGCCGGGGCTTCGCCTGCCGCTGGGGCCTTTCGAGGTGACGGCGCAAGACATCATCGACTTTGCCCGGCAATTCGACCCGCAGCCCATGCATCTTTCCCGCGAGGCCGGAGAGGCAAGCATTCTGGGCGGGCTGGCTGCTTCCGGCTGGCACACATGCGCCATGCTGATGCGCATGATGTTCGACAGCTATATCAGCCGCTCCAGCGGACAGGGCGCGCCGGGCATTGACAGCATGGAATGGAAAAGGCCGGTGCTGGCGGGCGACATATTGAGCGGTTTCAGCGAAGTGGAAGCCGCCCGCCCGCTCAAATCCCGCCCAGGCATCGGCATGGTGACATGCCGCCACGAACTGGTGAATCAGAGGGGTGAAACCGTGCTGGTTGCCCGCAACGCCTCGATGATCCGACAAAAATCCACCCCGGAGAATGCGCCGTGAACATGCTCGACCTTTTTCCTGTCGGGCAGAAAATCACGCTTGGCACCCGCGCCTTCCCCGCCCATGACATCATTGCCTTTGCGCAGCGCTTCGACCCCCAGCCCTTTCACCTGGATGCCGAGGCGGCGAAAAACTATGTGTTCGGCGCGCTCTGTGCTTCGGGCTGGCATTCGGCTTCAGGCTGGATGCGGACTTTTCTGGATTTCTGGACGGAACGCTGCACCGCCATCCGTGCCGAGGGCGGCACGCCGCCCCTTCTCGGCCCCTCCCCCGGCTTCCGGGATCTGGCCTGGATCAAGCCGGTTTTCGCGGGCGACGAGTTGACCTATTTTCTCACCGGACTTGAAGCCCGCCCCCTGAACTCCCGCCCCGGCTGGCGCATGAATATGTGCCTCGCCGAGGCGGAAAACCAGCACGGCGAACCCGTGCTGCGTTTCACCAGTTCAGTTCTGGAGCAGGAACCGGCGACGTGATGCCGAACGGAAAACCGTGACGACACTTTTCCTGAAAGCTCCACATCTAGAGCGGTTCATTGTTTCACGGAAACATTGAACCGCTCTAACTATTTGTTTTTACGCATTTTCAGACGGAAAACCGGTTTCCACTTTTCCTGAAAATGCTCTAGCGCCGCCGGCCCGGGCGCGCGCCCGAGCCCTTGGGTTTCAGCAGCCGCTTGATGGCATTGTCCGTCTGCGGCAAAGCGGCGGGCGGGGCCACCGGCTCTTCCACTGGCACAAGGGAAGCTTCGGCGGAAAGCTCGGCCTCTACGGGGCTTGCAGCAAGGGGAGCGGTCTGCATTTCCGCCATCGGCGCCTCAGGCTCGGGCTGCGGCATCAAGGGCGGCTGTACCGTCTCGGCCGTTGCAACGGATGATGCCTCGATAAGGTCAGCGGCCTTCTCGACAACGGCAATGGCGGGCGCCTTCGGCAAAGGAACATCCTGCACCTTTGGCGTTTCGGCCTTTGCACGGCCCGCCAGAAGCGGCTGCAACAGCTCCGTCACCCGAAGCGAGCAGGGCATATCGGTATTGGTGGAATGTCCGCACAGGGCAATGCGGGCGCGATCACCGGCACCGAGACCGGAATTAACCTCCCCATACCAGTCCAGTTCCCCCATGACAGCGATGGCGGGATCCAGCGGGGGCGGCAGGGAAATCCGCGCGCCAAAGGTAACAAAAAGGCTGTTTTCCAGCCGTTTGAGGCTTTCTGCTCCCTTGTCCGCCACCAGAGAACCGATGGCTTCGGACAAGGTGCGGCTACCCTTTGAATGGGTGGCGATCACATCGAAACCAAGCTCGCCATGCGCCAGCAATGCCGCCACGGTATCGCTCTCAAGGCAGGAACGCGCCGGTCTGGCCTTGGCCGCCTGCTGGCGTTTTACGCCGAATTGCGGGCGCCCGACCATGTCGTCGATCATTTCGAAACTGCCGCGCAGGAAACCGAGCGGCCCGAAGAAGAACAGCCCGCCCATGGCCTCGGTCATCACGTCGCCCAGGCCGTAGCCGGACACAACCGCCGCAACCGGCCCGCCAACCGCATTGGCGACGTTGCGGGCAAAGGCGGCAGCGCCGATGGCCGAACCACCAATGCCCGCAATGGTAAGGGCGCGCACCTGCCGGCCACCGCGCAGCACATATTCGTCCACGCTTTCGCAAATGGTCAACATGCCCTGCCCGGCTGGCGGCACGATCATGATCAGCCCCTCGGCGGCAAGGCTGTCGCTGATGTAAAAGGTTTCCTCTGCCGTCAAAGCCTTGATGTCGTAGAACAAGGCATCCAGCCCGGCATTGCGCCAGCGCAAGGGCTCCAGCGCCGTGTTGCGAAAGGGCCGGTTCTGAAGACGCTCCGGAAAGGACAGGCTTCGGGCAAACTGCGTCAAACCGAAGGTGAAGGCCGTATCGAACATGCTTCTCTCCCACGTAATGTTGCATCGCAGCATAAAATTACACGCCTAGATATGCAACCGGAAAATCAGACAATTCTGAAAGACACTCTGCGGCATTTTCGCACAAAGCCTCAGCCATATCCAGCCTGCGGCAACAGGGACGCCGCTGTCCCCTTATAATGCGGCAAAGCCCGCCGTCTGGCGCAGGGCCTCACCGGCCATCATGGCGGCGGACATGGCCACATTGATGGAGCGCTGGCCCGCAACCATGGGAATGAGCAGGCGCGCATCGGCGCCCTCATGCACCGCCTCCGGCACGCCGGCGCTTTCGCGGCCAAACAGCAATATGTCATCAGGCCGGAAGCCGAATGTCACATAGGACACGGCGGCACGGGTGGAAGCCAGCACCAGCCGCCTGCCCTCGCCCCGCCGCCATGCTTCGAACTGCTCCCAGTTGACATGGCGGGTCATGGCGACACTTGCCAGATAATCCATGCCGGCGCGGCGCAGGTTCTTGTCGGACAACACGAAGCCTGCGGGTTCGATAATATCCACCTTGAAACCAAGGCAGGCGGCAAGCCGCAGGATCGTGCCGGTATTGCCCGGAATATCGGGTTGGTAAAGCGCGATGCGAATATCGGACATGATGGGGTTTCCGCGGCAGATCGTGACAAGGGCAAGCCTGTGCAACATTGCGACACGCAAATGTCAAATGAAACCCGAAAGCCCATCTTGCCGCAGCAAGCACATAGGAACGCGCCGCCCTCACCTGCGTTGCAGAAATGCCACAAGAGGCGGCTGCCAACCTCCCGCTTCGATTGTGCCTTTTATCGCGATGAAAAAGCAGATAGAAAGCAACCTCTATCAACCACGCAATCAGGGAGGCTGCCATGAAGACAAAGTTCCGGACACGCATCCCCGCCGCCGTGGTGTTCCCTTACGGACAGCGACGAGCCTGAGCGGGCATCGCCACGCTTGATCCGCCTTCGGGCGAAGGCGGCATCGTCCATTCCATCATCCTTTCGCAAGCCTGCCATGTTCACGCAGGTATAAACAATCCACGCCGTTGCCGGGTTCAGCAATGCTCGCTGCGGCGAAGACCATGTTGCCGGTCGGTATCATCGCGGCAGCACCTTGGAGCAAATCATGTTTTCCTGGTTCGAAAACCGCGTAAATCCCTATCCGCAGGAAGAGCCGCAAACGCCGCCCGCCGGTCTTGTGGCCTTCATGTGGCACTATACACGGCCTGTCGCCTTCTGGCTTGTGCTGATGGCCAGCATGAGCGCGCTGATTGCGCTGGGCGAGGTCATGTTGTTTCGCTTTCTCGGCGACATCGTCGAATGGCTTTCCCATGCAGACCGCGCCACCTTTCTGCAAACGGATGGCTGGAAACTCTTCGCCATGGGTTTCGTGGTGCTGATTGCCCTGCCGCTGGTGGCCGGTTTCAATTCGCTGGTCATGCACCAGACGCTGATGGGTAATTTTCCGATGATCGCCCGCTGGCAGATGCATCGCTATCTGCTGCGCCACTCCATGACGTTTTTTGCCAATGAGTTTGCGGGCCGGGTTTCCACCAAGGTCATGCAGACGGCGCTGGCCGTGCGCGAAACCGCCATGAAGGTGCTGGACGTCTTTGTCTATGTCGCCACCTATTTTACCTCGATGATCGTGATCGTCGCAGTGGCGGATATGCGCCTCGTGGTGCCCATCGTGATATGGCTGGCGCTTTATATTGGCATTGTCGCCTTTTTCGTGCCGCGCCTGCGCAAGGTTTCCGCCGAACAGGCCGATGCCCGCTCCTCCATGACCGGCCGGGTGGTGGACAGCTATACCAACATCGCCACCGTGAAGCTTTTCTCCCATACCGGCCGGGAAGAGGCCTATGCCCGTGGCGCCATGGATGAGTTTCTCGGTTCCGTGCATGGCCAGATGCGGCTGGTGACGCTGTTCCAGATCCTCGTCTATGGCAATAACTGCCTGTTGTTGTTTGCCGTGGGCGGGCTTTCCATCTGGTTCTGGCTCAATGCCTCCATCGAGGTCGGCTCCATCGCCGTTGCCATCGGCCTTGCCATGCGGGTGAACGGCATGTCGCAATGGATCATGTGGGAAGTGTCTGCCCTGTTCGAAAATATCGGCACGGTCTATGACGGCATGGAGATGATGACCAAGCCGCATGACATTGTCGATGCGCCTGCCGCCCGCCGCCTCACCGCTCCGCGCGGCGAAATCACCTATGACGCCGTGCGCTTCCATTATGGCAAGGCAAGGGGCGTGATCGAAGACTTCTCCCTCACCATCAAGGCGGGCGAAAAGGTCGGGCTGGTTGGCCGTTCCGGCGCGGGCAAGACCACGTTGATGAACCTTTTGCTGCGGTTCTACGACGTGGAAATGGGCGCAATCACCATAGACGGGCAAAACATCGCCACCGTCTCGCAGGATAGCCTGCGTTCGCTGGTCGGTGTCGTCACGCAGGATACCTCGCTTCTGCACCGTTCGCTGCGCGACAACATTGCCTATGGCAGGCCGGAGGCCAGCGATGCCGAGGTGATCGAAGCGGCAAAACGCGCCAATGCCTGGGACTTCATCGAAAACCTCGTGGATATGCAGGGCCGCAAGGGACTGGATGCGCAAGTGGGCGAACGCGGCGTCAAGCTTTCCGGCGGCCAGCGCCAGCGCATTGCCATTGCGCGGGTGTTTTTGAAAAACGCGCCCATCCTCATTCTCGACGAGGCGACATCGGCGCTCGATTCGGAAGTGGAAGCCGCCATTCAGGAAAGCCTCTTTGCCCTGATGGAAGGCAAGACCGTGATTGCCATTGCCCACCGCCTGTCCACCCTCACCGAGATGGACCGGCTGATCGTGCTGGACAAGGGCAGAATCATCCAGACCGGCAGCCACGCCGAACTCGTCGCCACCGGCGGCATCTATGCCGATCTGTGGAACCGCCAGTCCGGCGGGTTCCTGGCCGATCAGGAGGAAAGCTCCGCCGCATGATAACGCATCGCATCGCTCGCCTGTTCGAAAGCTGGCTTGACCCCTTTACCGAAAAGGCGAACCTGCAACCACCCTCCAGCCTCGGCGGCTTTGTGTGGTTTTATGTCTCGCAGGCCAAGGCCGCCTTTGTGCTGATGGCGCTGTGCGGCGGTGCGGTGGCCATGGTGGAGGCTGGCCTGTTCTGGTTTGCGGGCCGTCTCGTCGATCTTCTGTCCACCGTTCCGAAGGCTGGCGGCTGGCATGACCTGCTGGCAGCCCATGGGCTTGAGCTTGCCGCCATGGCCGCCTTCGTGCTGGTGCTGCGCCTTGGCGTCATTGCGCTTGGCGCGCTGGTGGAAGAGCAGGTCGTGGTGCTGAATTTCTACAATCTCGCCCGCTGGCAAAGCCATGTTCACGTGGCGCGGCAATCGCTGGGTTTTTTTCAGAACGATTTTGCCGGACGCATCGTCTCGAAAGTCTGGTCCGGCGGGCAGGCCGTCGGGGATCTGCTGACCTCGCTTTTGCAGGTGGTGTGGTTCATGGTGATCTATACCCTTTCCACCATGGCCCTGGTGGCGCAGCTCGATTGGCGGCTGGCTGCCATCATTGGCGTCTGGATTGCAGGCTTTGCGGTTCTGGCGCGGTTTTTCGTGCCGCGCATTCGCCGCCACGCCCGCGAGACGGCGGAGGCCGCATCCGCCCTGAACGGCAGGCTGGTAGACAGCTATTCCAACATCCAGACCCTCAAGCTCTTTGGCCGCGAACAGCAAAACGACCATTATATTCGCGAGGGCTTCGAGCGTTATCAGGCCGCCCTCACCCCCTTTGCCCGGCTCATTACCGGGGTGCGGTCGTCGCTGGCGCTGCTTTCCGGGTTGATGATCGCCGTTGTCGCCGTGGTCTGCATGGATTTGTGGTTTGCCGATGCCATGACGGCTGGCGCCATCGCCTTCACCTTAGGCCTGGTGCTGCGGCTGACCATGCTGCTCAACCGCATGATGACGCAGCTGAACGGCATCATGCGCAATATCGGCACCATCCAGAATTCAGCCGAAATGATTGCCCGGCCTATCGGTCTCAAGGACCGCGATGATGCCACGAAACTCACTGTCACCGGCCCGCTTATCCGTTTTGAAAACGTTTCCTTCCACTATGGCAGGGGCAAGGGCGCCATTGACCGCCTTTCCCTCACCATCCGCCCCGGTGAAAAGCTTGGCATTGTCGGACGATCCGGCGCGGGCAAGACCACGCTGGTCAATCTGCTGTTGCGCTTCTACGATGTCGAGGATGGCCACATCACCATAGACGGTCAGGATATTCGCACTGTTACGCAGGAAAGCCTTCGTGCTTCGATTGGTATGGTCACGCAGGATACATCCCTGCTGCACCGCTCGATCCGCGACAATATCCTGTTTGGCCGCACCGATGCGGATGATGCCCAGCTTCAGGCGGCTGCCGCCCGCGCCGAAGCGCTGGATTTCATAAAACGCCTCTCGGACCAGCGCGGACGAACAGGCTTTGATGCGCATGTGGGCGAAAGGGGCGTGAAACTGTCGGGTGGCCAGCGTCAGCGCATCGCCATTGCCCGCGTGATGCTGAAGGACGCGCCGATCCTGGTGCTGGACGAGGCCACCTCCGCGCTCGATTCGGAGGTGGAAGCCGCCATCCAGTCCAATCTCGACCGGTTGATGCATGGCAAGACCGTGCTGGCCATTGCCCACCGGCTCTCCACCATTGCCGCGCTGGACAGGCTGGTGGTGATCGATCAGGGCCGCATCATCGAGGAAGGCAGCCATGCCGAACTGCTGGCGCTGGGCGGGCTTTATGCCGATTTGTGGAACCGGCAATCGGGCGGGATGATCGGGCTGGAGCTCGATCCGAATTCACCGGCCTGATCACACGTCCAGACGCAAACCCTCAATGCCCGTCGAAGGCCACCAGCGTGCGCACGTCCACGCCCAGCGCCTCCAGCTTCTTGCGGCCGCCAAGATCGGGAAGATCGATGACGAAGCAGGCCGATACCACATCCGCGCCGATCTGGCGCAAGAGTTGCACCGCCCCGACAGCCGTGCCGCCGGTGGCAATCAGGTCATCGACCAGAATGACCTTTTCGCCAGGCTGGACGGCATCGACATGCATTTCCATCTCGTCCACGCCATATTCCAGACTATAGGCGATGCGCACCGTATCATGCGGCAGCTTGCCCTTCTTGCGGATCGGCACGAAACCGGCGGAAAGCTGGTGGGCCACCGCCCCGCCCAGAATGAAGCCGCGCGCTTCCATGCCCGCGATCTTGTCGATCTTCAGCCCGGCATAGGGCTGCACCAGCTCGTCCACGGCGCGGCGAAAGGCACGCGGATTGCCGAGCAGCGTGGTGATGTCGCGAAAGATGATACCCGGCTTGGGGTAATCATTGATCGAGCGGATGGCGGAGGCAAGCTCGTGGGCGATGCTGGACATGAATGGAAACTCTCAAAAAAATTGCGCCGGACCTTCTATCAGGGCTCGAATATCCAAACACCCTATAGCGCTGCGGGGTTTATTAAACGCACAAAGGACGCCGTAACAAGGGCATTTCCAGGAAAATCTCGCCAGCCGCGACAAAGGTGTCCGCAAAGAAAAAGGCGGCCCGCAAGCCGCCTTTTCTGGAACCGTCATGACCGGAGCGATCAATGCTCCTTGTTGGCATAGACCGATTTCTTGGTGAGGTAGACCAGGGCCGCGAAGATCAGCAGGAACACCATGACCATGAAGCCGGTGCGCTTGCGCTCTTCCAGATGCGGCTCTGCGGCCCACATCAGGAAGGCGGCAACGTCCTTGGCATACTGGTCCAGCGTCTGTGGGCTGCCGTCGTCATAAGTCACCTGCCCATCGCTGAGCGGCGGGGCCATGGCAAGGGCTGCGGCATTTGCGAAATAAGGGTTGTAATGCGTGCCTTCCGCCACCGTCACGCCAGCCGGCGGATCCTGATAGCCGGTGATGAGCGAGTAGATATAGTCCGGCCCGCCCTGCTGATATTGCGTGAAGATGTCGAAGATGAAGGTCGGGAAACCGCGCTCTATGCCGCGTGCCTTGGCCAGCAGCGACATGTCCGGCGGTGCCGCGCCGTTATTGGCCGCAGCCGCCGCTTCCTGATTGGGGAAAGGCGACGGGAAGTGGTCGGAAGGAACCGCCTTGCGGGTGAACATTTCGCCCGAACCGTTCGGCCCATCCTGCACTTCATATTCGGAGGCGAAGGCCTTCACCTGCTCCTCGGAATAGCCCAGCCCCTCCAGCGTGCGGAAGGACACGAGCTTCATGGAATGACAGGCCGAGCAGACTTCCTTGTAGACCTTCAGGCCGCGCTGCAATTGGCCCTTGTCATATTTGCCGAACGGGCCGCCAAAGCTCCATTCCACATTCTTTGGCTTGTGGATGGGGTAATGCGGCGTTTCGCCTTCGGCATGTTCCTGAGCCAGGGCCCCGGTGATACCGAGACCCGTGGCAAAGGCCAGCGAAAGGATGCTTGTTGCAAGCTTTTTCATAACTGTAATCCTCTGCCTTGGCCGTGTCAGACTTGATGCGCCGCAGGCTTGCCTGCTTTTTCCAGAACGGCTTCGGTGATCGAGTTCGGAATGCGCCGGGGCGTTTCGAACAGGCCGAGAAGCGGCATGATCACGATGAAGAAACCGAAATAGTAGAGCGTGCCGAACTGCGCCATGGTGGTGTAGAGATCGGTCGGCTGACGCGAGCCCAGCCAGCCCAGCAGGATGCAATCGGCCACGAACAGCCAGAAGAACAGCTTGTACCAGGGACGGTAGACGGCCGAACGCACCTTGGACGTGTCCAGCCACGGCAGGAAGAACAGCACGATGATGGAGCCGAACATCGTCAACACGCCGCCGAGCTTGGAATCGATCGGGCCGATATTGAAGGTGATGGCGCGCAGCATGGCGTAGAAGGGCAGGAAGTACCATTCCGGCACGATATGCGCCGGGGTCTTCAGCGGGTCGGCCATGATGTAATTATCCGGATGGCCCAGGAAGTTCGGCATGTAGAACACGAACCAGGCATAGGCGATCAGGAAGATCACGACACCGAAGGCATCCTTCAGCGTGGCATAGGGCGTGAAAGGCACCGTGTCGGTCTTGGTCTTCACCTCGACGCCGGTGGGGTTGGTCTGGCCCGTCACATGCAGCGCCCACACATGCAGGATGACCACGCCGGTAATCATGAAAGGCAGCAGGTAATGCAGCGAGAAGAAGCGGTTCAGCGTCGGCTGGTCCACGGCAAAGCCGCCCAGCAGGAAGGTCTGTATCCACTCGCCAACCCAGGGGAAGGCCGAGAAGAAGCCGGTGATGACGGTGGCGCCCCAGAAGGACATCTGCCCCCAGGGCAGCACGTAGCCCATGAAGGCGGTTGCCATCATCAGCAGGAAGATCACCACGCCCAGCATCCACAGAATTTCGCGCGGCGCCTTGTAGGAACCGTAATAGAGCCCGCGGGCAATGTGCAGGTAAACGGCGATGAAGAAGAAGGACGCGCCATTGGCGTGAAGATAGCGCAGCAGCCAGCCGTGATTGACGTCACGCATGATCTTTTCGACCGAGGTGAAGGCAACGGTGGTATCGGCGGCGTAATGCATGGCCAGCACCACGCCGGTCAGGATCTGCACCACCAGCATGACGGCCAGCATGGCGCCGAAGGTGTAGGCGTAGTTGAGGTTGCGGGGAACCGGATAGGCGATGAAACTGTCATAGACCATGCGCGGCAAGGGAAGCCGCGAATCGATCCACCGTGTCACGCCGTTCGATGGCTGGTACGAAGAATGCCCACTCATGAAAGTCCCCCTCAGCCGATCTTGATGACAGTATCGGACGTGAATGCGTAGTTCGGAATATGCAGGTTTTCCGGCGCCGGACCTTTGCGGATACGGCCCGCCGTATCATAGACCGAGCCATGGCAGGGACAGAACCACCCGCCATATTCACCCGCCTGCCCAAGCGGCACACAGCCCAGATGCGTGCAGGACCCGATCATGACGATCCAGTTTTCCTTGCCCTGCCCTGCCGACCTTGCAAGGTCGGTGGCCTGGGCCGCCTCTTCGCCATTGGCATTGCGCGCCACCGGATCCTTGAGTTCGGCAATCGGCACGGCCTTGGCCTCTTCCACTTCCTTGTCGGTGCGGTTGCGGATGAAGACCGGCTTGCCGCGCCACTTGACCGTCAGCGACATGCCGGGTTGCAGCGCCGAGACATCCACCTCGATGGAAGCCAACGCAAGCGTCGAGGCATCGGGGCGCATCTGGTCGATGAAAGGCCAGGCAACGGCAACGGCGCCGACTGCCCCGGCCATGCCGGTGGCCAGATACAGAAAATCGCGGCGAGTTGGCCCGCCCAGGCTCTCACTATGTGTCTCTTGTTCGCTCACGGTCATACCATCCTCTTCGCATCAACATGCGATAAACCGTTACCGTATAAAGGGCCAAAGCCGGTCAGGATTTGACATGGATCATACGGTCTCTTGAAGTTAGGCGGCGGCCTCGCCCCTCCAGGCGCCAGCGCAGCGTAACGATGCACTCCTCCTTCGCGCGGGAAAGCCTGAACGCCATGTTTGCGCCACAGATTCTCCGCCGATCAGACAATTTCTACGCAAGGTATTGAAATTGTCCAGCCTTGCAATGCAATGAGAGGCAACATGTCGCGGAAAAATTTAGATATTCGACATATGGGAAAACCCGCGATTTTCCGGCATGTTGCGCTGCATCAACAAGTGCTGCGGCCTGCGGCTGCGGCGATTCCCCCCGATTGGAGGGGCAAGGCCCGCCTGCCACGGATTTGCCATATGACAAGTTCAACCCGAAACAGCATGATGTATTGCATCGCAACAAGACACCTCTCACCCGCCCCGCGCCTGCGCGATGCGCGCAAATCAAGAGATTTCCAATGAAGAATGTCATGCGGCATTGGTTATGGCTGGTTTTGCTGGCCGGATACGGTTGCGTGGCGCTGCGCGCCCTGCCCGGCCTGTGGCCGCCGGGTTTTCTCCATAGCCTGCAATTGCACCTTGGCGCCTTTCTGGTCGCCGTGGCGCTTTTCCTGCTCCTTCTTGCGCAGCGGGCCGGTAAAATCAGGCTGGCCGTGGCATGGACCAACCTTGCAGGGGCGCTTGCCATCACCGCCCATGCCCTGCTGATGATTGCAATATACCTGCCGCCCGCCCCGGCAAATGGCGGGGGCGTGGCCTACCAGCGGTTGAAGGTCATGTCCTTCAACGTTCTGGGCGACAATCTGGAAAATGGCCGCGCGATTGCCGAAATGATCCGTGCCTCGGGCGCCGACATTGCCTATGTCATGGAGGCCGAGCCGGTGGGCCAGCATCTCGACCGGCTGACAGACATTTACCCTTATCGCATCGGCTGCGGCATCCACACCGATACCTGCGACCTGATGCTGCTGTCGAAATATCCGCTAACGAACATTTACGTCGGCACCTTGAGCGATCTCAGGCGCGACCGCTTCGCCATGGCGAAAATTTCAGTCCATGGCGCGCCGCTGCGTCTGGTCGCCGCCCATCTCAGCAAGCCCTATTTCGACGATTACCACATTGAGGAAACCGACGAACTGGCCGACGTGCTGGAGGATTTCGACGGGCCTCTGCTGCTGGCGGGCGATTTCAACGCCTCCATTCTCGCCCCCGACATGCAGAACCTGCTTGCCCGCACAGGGCTGACGACGGCGGGCATCGAACCGGCGACATGGCCCATTGCCGCCGGGCGTCTCGGCGTGGCCATCGATCACATCTTCATTCGCCAGCCGCTGGCTGCGGAAAAGCTGGAGCGACTGCCCTCCGCCATGGGCTCCAACCATTACGGCCTGATGGCCGAACTGCTGCTGCCAGGTGGCGGCACATGAAACGGCATTGGCCGAGCGAGCTAGAGCGCGTCCGGTGAACAAAGGTTCACCGGACGCGCTCTAGGTTTTTGCTTTCCCGCATTTCCGGACGGAAAACCGGAACACACTTTTCCTGGAAATGCTCTACAGGAAGAGTTGCGAGAGACTTTTCTGCTGGCTGTTGGCAATGTTCAGCCCGATGGTTTGCAGACGAGACTGCACCTGCTGGGCACTGAGCCGGGTTGCCTCCTCCTCCATGTCGGCGTCCACCATACGGCCAATGCTGATCTGGTTCACATCCTGCAAATCGTTCAAAAACTCGGTATTGGCGGAAATCGTGCGGCTGGTGGCGCCAACGGCGGCGGCGGCATTGGTCACGCCTGACCGCATGGTGTTGACGGCTGCGATCATGCCGTCGATTTCGTCGTTGCTGGTCTGGTCGTCGAGACCAATTTCCTTCGCCGTGGAGGATGCGGGCGTGGTGGAGCCTCTATCCAGCAGATAATATTCATAGGCATTGCCGGTGCGCGTCACACCCAGATAGCTGCGGGTTAAAATGCCGTCCGAGGCGTCGTTTGCACTGGTCAGCGTGCTTTGCGCGGTGTCGAAATCGGTGACATTGACCTCCAGATTGCCATCGGCATCGCTGCCCACGGAAGAGACCATGGACGTGACCTTTGGCCGCTCGCCTGCGCCCAACGCCAGCCAGTTCTGACCGCTGAAGCTTGCCGATTGCGTGACCTGCGTCAGTTGCTCCTTCAACTGCGAGATCTCACCGTTGATCGCCTGCTTGTTGGAACCGACCGCCTTGGCCATGATGAGTTTGGACTGAATTTCGGAAAGAATGCCGTTGGCCTGATCCAGCCCAAGGGCTGCCGTATCGCTGACGGCCGCCGACATGGCGGTGGCATCCTCGGCGCTGGACAGCGACAGATTGGCCGCCTTCATTGTCGTGGCTATGGACCAGTAGGCTGCGTTATCGGCCGCTTTATCGACCTTCTTTCCGGTTGCCACGCGGGAAAGCGTCGTTTGTTCCGCCGCCGAAGTGCCGCGCATCAGAGCCAACGCCGACGAAGCCGTGGAATTACCGGAAACCGAAACCATGCAGACCTATCCTGACAAGCGCGCCCACAGACCCCATGGCCGCCGATCATCCCCCACCCTATCCACCATTTATTGCGGGCGGCTTTACCGAATTGGCTGCATTTTAGCGATTACCGGAGATACTGCATAATTCCTTAAATCGGAATCGATTTAAGGAATTATGCAGCAGACTTAAAGTGTTACAGCGTCCTTGGTGCGTTTGATAAAACGCACGGCGCTGTAATGCGGCACCTTTGCCTCGCGATATCAGGCAGGCTTGCCTTATTGCTGGAATGCGATATGGGCAGGCTTTGACGGACAGGGAAAAACCATGAGCGACGACGACTATATTTATGACGAGGCAAGCGGTGAATGGCGTCCAGCCTCGGAACTGGCAGCCGAAAAGGCCAAGGCCGCTTCGGCCTATGACGCTTCGGGAAACCTGCTGGCCGATGGCGACAGCGTGGTGCTGGTGAAGGATCTGAAGGTCAAGGGCGCGGGCCAGACCCTGAAGCAGGGAACCGTGATCCGCTCCATCCGCCTCACCGACAATCCCGAGGAAATCGACTGCCGCCACGACACCATCAAGGGACTGGTGCTGCGAACCGAGTTCGTGCGCAAGCGGTAACGCCTCCGGGGACTACTGCATAATTCCTTAAATAGGAATCGATTTAAGGTGAAAAGTATGCAGCAGATTTAAAGTGTTACAGCGTCCTTCGTGCGTTTGATCACAGTACACGACGCTTAGGCATGTGGCGTGGCCTACCCCCCCTCTGCCTTGCCAGGCATCTCCCCCTCAAGGGGGGAGATTGCAATACGGACAAAGCGCCATTCTTCAAAGACTATTTGTGATGACGGCCTTTTCAGGAATTCAGGCAGGGCCTTGATCTTGCCGATCTCCCCCCTTGAGGGGGAGATGTCCGGCAGGACAGAGGGGGGTAAGCCACACGCAAAACCTTAGCGTCGTGTACTGTGGCGTTTGATAAAACGCACGGCGCTGTAATCTCAGTCGGCGCTGGAAAGCCTGCGCATGGTGAATTCTATCGTGTCGCCTTCAAGCTGCCGCCAGCTCTCCACCTCGGTCCAATAGGCGGCCTTGGGGTAGCTGTCGAACCATTCCCGCGCCTTGGCGCGGGCCTCCTCACGGCTGAGACGAAAGGTCTGGCGCACAAAGCCAGAAGCGCCGGGCCCACCACTTCGGGAGCGGTCAAGTTGCCGTTTCAGGCCTTCAAGCGGTGGTGGCGGAAACCTTCCAGGCATGGCGCTCCCTCTTCACACGGCCAGAATAACAAATCCTCCGGCAATGTGGAGTCGTGGTTTTTCCTCCTTCTGAAATACACGGCCCTTGATGGCCAATGCCGCACCGCTCTGCTATGGCAGAGGGCAAACACAGGCAGCGCAGCACCGGTTCGTCACGACCGGATAAAACATGCGCTGAAAAGGAAGAGAGCGCCATGCAAAGACCCGTTCTGCCCAAGGGCCTGCCCGACGACATCGAAGCCAGAAAGGCAACGGCCAGAAGCTGGTTCGAAAGCCTGAGAGACCAGATCTGTTCAAGCTTCGAGGCTCTGGAAGACGCGCTGTCCGGCCCTTTGAGCGACCGCAAGCCCGGACGTTTCGAAGCAAAGGACTGGCTGCGCGACGGGGGCCAGGGCGGCGGCGGGCGCATGTCGATGATGCAGGGCCGGGTTTTCGAAAAGGTCGGCGTGCATACCTCCACCGTGCATGGTGAATTCTCCCCCGAATTTCGCAGGCAGATGCCCGGCGCGGAGGAGGATCCGCGCTTCTGGGCTTCCGGCATTTCGCTGATTGCCCATCCCTGCAATCCCAATGTGCCGGCCGTCCACATGAATACCCGCATGGTGGTGACGACAAGCCAATGGTTTGGCGGCGGCGCCGACCTCACCCCGGTTCTCGACCGGCGCCGCATCCAGGACGATCCCGACAGCCAGGCCTTTCACGCCGCCATGAAAAAGGCCTGCGATGCGCATCCGGCCATTGCCGATTACCCCCGCTACAAGGCCTGGTGCGACGAGTATTTCTTCCTGCCCCACCGCAACGAGCCCCGCGGCATTGGCGGCATCTTCTTCGACTGGCTTCACGCGGGCGAAAAGCTTGACCAGTGGGCACCCAACTTCGCCTTCGTGCAGGATGTGGGCCGCTGTTTTGCAGAGGTCTATCCGCAGCTGGTGCGCAACAATTTCAACCTGGACTTTAATGAGGCAGACCGCGAAGAACAGCTCGTGCGGCGCGGGCGCTATGTCGAGTTCAACCTCCTCTACGATCGCGGCACCATCTTCGGATTGAAGACCGGCGGCAATGTCGAGTCGATCCTGTCATCGCTGCCGCCGCTGGTGCGCTGGCCCTGAGAAAATGCCCAGGCAGCGAGCACTTATCGCCCTGAATTTGGACAGTCGATCCGAACTGATACAAATGTGACCGGAAAAAGCGATTAAAACTCACCTTTGTGAGCAGATGTGAAAAAATTAAGATTGGATTAAAACCGGTCAGTGCTATCCTGTTGACACAAGGATGGAGGAAGCAATGACCACTCATAGCATGTCCCTCGCAGACCCTCGACATCAGGACCGCGCCCTCGACACCGCCGAATTGATCGACCGCCTTGCCCACGAACTGAAAGCCACCAGCGATGCGGACCTGCCGCATTGCTACTTTGTCGAGCAGGCCAAATTGCGGCTCTCAGGCAATCACCGCCCGGAAAAACAGGCCGCCAATGATGCGGTTCATGCCGCGCCCCGGAATATGGCCCATGCCAGCTCGTCGGTCTTTTATGCCTGGGCAATGCCCGAATAGGCCGTGCACCGGGCAAGACGGCGGAACAAGCCGTATTCGCCCCGCGTTGGATAACAAGGACCATAAAGGTCTGTCTGCCGCATCCGAAGCGGATGCGGCATGAGGGCCTGTTTTCCCGAAAGCGGGAAAACAGGGAAACGGGCAACGATCCCCGAGGAGGAAACGATGAAACAGTTTGAATGTGGTTCGCTGGTGCCCGGCTGCGAGTGGCACACCCGCGCCAACGAGGAAGCGGAAGTCGTGCGCCGTGCCGTCGAACATATGCGCACCGCCCATGGCGAAACCGTTATTCGCGAAAACATGGTGGACAATATCAAGGCTCGAATCAGCGAAACCCGCGATGAGCGGGCCGCCTGACCTTTGAGAGCATCGCATATTTGACAGCAAAGCCGCTGCGGCACCCTTGCCGGAGCTTGCCTATTCTACTGCATAATTCCTTAAATCGGAATCGATTTAAGGTGAAAATTATGCAGCAGATTTAAAGTGTTACAGCGACGTGCGTTTGTTAAAACGCACGTCGCTGTAATCTCTCCTTCAGCCGCGCCAGAAGCGTTTCGCGGCTGAGGGCAAAATTGGCCTTTAGCCATTCCCCTTCCAGTTCCGCAAGCAGCTTGCCCACCTGAGGGCCGGGCGCAATGCCCAGCGAAATCACATCCCCGCCCGTCAGGGGAAAGGCGGGCCGCTCAAACCCTTGCGCCCTTGCCAGCAGCCGCGTGTAACCGCCTGCGGCCTGCATGGCTTTCACATCGCCTTGCGCTCTGGCACGGGCAGAGGCAAGCGCAAGCTTCAACCGGGCCACGACACCCTCCACCCCTTGGGTATATAACAGGCGGTCCAGCGCCATGTCCGAAAGGTCTTCGGCAGGCCGGGGCGCTTCGGCAAATTGCTTCAGCGCATCGCTTTCAGCCCGCGACAGTTTCAGCCGCTCGCCCATGGCCTTCAGCCGTGCGGCATCGTCCGGCACGATGGCAGCAAGCCGCAGCAGCGGATCGGGCTTCCAGCCAAGCGCCTCTTCTGTGGCAATCAGGCCGGGAATGGCGTCTATGCCCCATTTCTCGGTTTCCGGCAGGATAGCCGTCAGTACCCCCACCTGCCGCATCCACAACAGTGCCCGGCCCGGATCGGGTGCCGTCAGAAGCTTCTTCATTTCCGACCACACACGTTCCGCCGATAATCTGGCAAGATCGCCCTTCGCCGCGGCACAGGCCCGCAAGCCCTCCGCATCCGGCCTGCCGCGCCCGTACCAGGCAAAAAAGCGGAAAAAGCGCAGAATGCGCAGATGATCTTCGGCAATGCGCTGACGCGCCTCGCCGATAAAGCGCAGCGTGCCGCTCTCAATATCGGCAAGCCCGCCGGCAAGATCGATCACTTGGCCTTGCGCATCGGCGTAAAGCGCATTGATGGTGAAATCCCGCCGCTCGGCATCGGCCTGCCAGTCCGTGCCGAAAGCAACTTGCGCATGGCGGCCATTGGTCGTCACATCGCGGCGCAGCGTTGTCACCTCGAAGGGTCTGCCCTCCACCACCAGCGTTACCGTGCCATGATCGATGCCGGTCGGAACCGCCTTGATGCCAGCGGCCATGGCGCGCGCCGTCACCACATCCGGCGTCAGCGTGGTGGCAATATCCACATCGCTCACCGGCTCGCCCAGCAGGCTGTTGCGCACCGCGCCGCCCACCACGCGCCCCTCGCCACCGTCGCTGTTCAAAAGCGCCAGCACCTTCTGCAAGGCGGCATCGGTAAACCACGGCTGATCGGCAACGGAGATCATGCATAAAGCCTTTCATATAATGTACGCAAAATGCCCGCCGTCACGCCCCATATGGTGCGCTCCCGATAGGGCATGACATAGAAATGGCGGACGACGCCATTCCACACCTTGGATTCCTGCCGGTGGTTTTTTGGGTCCATCAGGAAGGAAAGCGGCACCTCGAACACATCCGCCACCTCGTCCGGGTTGGGCCTCAGCGTAAAGCCAGGCTGCACCACGGACAGAATGGGCGTGATGCGAAAGCCGGTTCCCGCCAGATATTGCGGCAGGCGGCCTACCGGCTCGACGAAACGGCGCTCAAGGCCGATCTCTTCTTCCGCCTCGCGCAGGGCCGCATCCTCGGCGCTGGCATCTTCCTCGTCTATGCCGCCGCCGGGAAAGGCGATCTGGCCGGAATGCTTGCGCAACGTCATGGTGCGCTGGGTGAGGATGATACGCGCATCCGCCCCGTCATCCACCACCGGCACCAGCACGGCGGCATCGCGTAGCCGCATGGTTTCGAGCTGCAACAACATGTCGGTATTCAGCAGATGATCACCATGCTCCCGCCATGCCTCGGTGAGCGGGCCGCCCTTCTGGTGGGCGGCGCGGCGGCGAAATTCCTCAGCAGTGAAATGCGGCAGGGCAAGGCTGGTCATTGGCTGAGACGCTCCAGTTCATCAGCAGCCATCACCGGGAAAACCGCGCCCGCCGAGCGGATCACGAACATATCCGCCCCCTCCACCGTCATGATCTCCCCCTGCTCCAGCAATTCATGGGCCACAGCCCGCGACAGAAGCGCCACCAGCCCGCCGCGCACGGCAAGATAAGGCTTTACCGCCTGATCGCCGGCGCTCACCACAAAGCGTAAGGCATGGTCCCGCCCCGCCTCCACCACATCGCCCACATTGGTGCGGAATGTCAGCACCGGCTCGCCTTGCCTTGCGCTTACCGTCATTTCCACCGCCAGAAAATGGGCGTCCTCCACGCGGATGCGCAGTTTTTCCACAGGTGTCACCAGATAGGTTTCGCCATCCTCATCCCGGCGCAGCACCGTGGAAAACAGCCGCACCAGCGGCTGGCGGCCAATGGGCGAGCCTTGATAGAACCACCGCCCATCGCGTTTGATTTCCATGTCGATCTCACCGCAAAAGGGCGGATTCCAGCGCTCCACCGGCGGCAGACCGTCCTTGCCGCCCGCCTTCTGGTCGGCGGCGCGGGCAATCAGCGCGGCCAGATCGCCGGTCTCCACCGCCCGTTCATCCTTGTCGCCTGCCATGATTGTGACCCGCTTCACCTTTAACCTTACCGTCACGAGATAGTCATTTGAAACGCGCTTGTCAGCCATAAGCAGCGCAATAAGTTACAATGAAGGATAATGTCGTCTCCGGACATCACGATTCGATGCGCTGGATTAGGCACAGATTGGCCGAGGAGACCTTGATGGGCATGATGAATACCCCGGACACCGGACTGGACGAAAAGGCCATGATCGCCGCCGCCGAACAGGCGCTTGCCGACATTGCCACCATTCGAACCCAGGTGTCCAAGGTCATTTTCGGCCAGGAAAAAGTGGTGGAAACCACGCTTCTGGCGATTTTATCCGGTGGCCATGCCCTGCTCGTCGGCGTGCCGGGTCTGGCCAAGACCAAGCTGGTGACAACGCTGGGATCGGCACTGGGGCTCGATGCCAACCGCATCCAGTTCACCCCGGACCTCATGCCCTCCGATATTCTCGGCACCGAAGTCATGGATCAGGACGAGCATGGCCGCCGTTCCTTCCGCTTCGTCAAGGGTCCGGTCTTCGGCCAATTGCTGATGGCCGACGAGATCAACCGCGCCAGCCCGCGCACGCAATCGGCGCTGTTACAGGCCATGCAGGAATATCACATCACGGTCGCTGGCCAGCGCTATGACATGCCGCAGCCCTTTCATGTTCTGGCCACGCAGAACCCGCTGGAACAGGAAGGCACCTATCCGCTGCCGGAAGCCCAGCTCGACCGTTTTCTGCTGCAAGTGGATGTGGACTATCCCGACCTTGCCGCCGAACGGCAGATCCTTCTCGAAACCACCGGCCTTTCCGATGCCAGCGCCGATGCGGTGCTGGATGCCGGACGGCTGATCGGCATCCAGCGGCTCATTCGCCAGATGCCGGTTTCCGAAAAGGTGGTGGACGCCATTCTGGCGCTGGTGCGCGCGGCCCGTCCGGGCCAGGGCAATTCCGAGACCGACAAGCATGTGGCCTGGGGCCCCGGCCCGCGCGCCGGTCAGGCGCTCATGCTGACGGTGCGGGCGCGCGCCCTTTACCAGGGCCGCCTTGCGCCTTCCATCGATGACGTCCACGCGCTCGCCGAACCCGTGCTGGAACACCGCATGGCGCTGACCTTTGCCGCCCGCGCCGAAGGCATGAGCGTGCGTGACGTGATTGCCGCGCTGGTGCGGCAGGCAAAGGCGTGAGGAAAGGCTTCAGCGTGGCGGCACTGGGACAGATCGTTGAGCGGACGCCGACAGGCGACGTGCTGGCGCGCGCACGCCAGCGCGCCGCCCTCGTTCCCGATTGCATGGTGGAGGCACGCCGCATTGCCAATACCGTCATTGCCGGCTGGCATGGCAGGCGCAAGCGTGGCATCGGCGAAAATTTCTGGCAGTTCCGCCCCTATGCCGAAGGCGAAAGCTTTTCCCGCATCGACTGGCGCCGCTCGGCCCGCGACGATCATCTCTATATCCGCGACCGGGAATGGGAGGCGGCCCATACCGTCTGGCTCTTTGCCGATCTTTCCCCATCCATGATGTTCAAATCCAAACTCGGCAACGTTTCCAAGGAAAGCCGCGCCCTGGTGCTGATGCTGGCGCTGGCGGATATTCTGGCGCGGTCCGGCGAGCGCATCGGCTGCCCCGGCATCATGGAGCCGGTTTCCGCCCGCAATGCCGCCGAGCGGCTGGCCACCGCGCTCATTCATGCGCCCGAGACAAGCGGCCTGCCGGATACGCGCATGATCCGCAATGCCAGCGACCTCGTGCTGATCGGCGATTTTCTCGACGATGCCGATGCGATCATGCAGCGGCTTTCGCCTTTGGCGCGGCGCGGCCTGCGCGGCCATGTCATTGAAGTGGCCGATCCGGCGGAAGAGGATTTTCCCTATGTGGGCCGCACCGAATTCACCGATCCCGAATCCGGCGAAAAGCTGACCTCAGGCCGCGCCGAAACGGTGCGAGACGCCTATCGCAAGGCCTATTTTGCAAGGCGCGAGGCGCTGAGCGACAGTCTGCGGCGGCTTGGCTGGAGCTTTACCCACCATCTCACCGACAGGCTGGCTTCCGAAGCGCTGGTAAAAGTCCATATGCATCTTTCCGGCGCACCGCAGCGCGCCCATCGCGGAGGGGCGTGATGGGAGCCTTCGCCTTTGCCAGCCCGGCCCTTCTCGGTGCGCTCGTTCTGCTCCCGGCCATCTGGTGGCTGCTGAAACTCACCCCGCCGCGCCCGCAGCAGGAGGTTTTTCCGCCGCTGAAAATTCTGGCGCGCGTGATCAAACGGGAAGAAACGCCCGCCAAAAGCCCCTGGTGGCTGACATTGTTGCGGATGCTGATGGCGACATTGGTGATCCTGGCGCTGGCCGAACCGGTTCTCAATCCGCGCAGCACCACGATCGCGACGGGCGGGCCGCTGGCACTCGTTATCGACAATGGCTGGGCCAGCGCAAACGACTGGCCAAACCGCAAGGCCATGGCCGAAACGCTGATCGACGAGGCCGAAAAGCAGAACGTCGCCGTCTCGCTCGCCTTCACCGCCGAGCAGCAGCAGGATGCCGTGCCGGGAACGCCCGCCAGCGCCCGCGAAAAGCTGGAGGCTGCCAATCCCCGCCCGCTGACGCCGGATCGGGAGCGCGCCCTCACCGCGCTTCAGGCCGCCTTTGCCGGAACGAGGCCGGGCACCATCGCTTTCATCAGCGACGGCATCGCCTCCGGCGAGGATGAACGGGTGATGGTGCATTTTTCGGAGCTTTCACCGCAGGATATACGGCTGATTGCCGAGGATGGCAGCAGGATGCTGGCGCTGACCGGCGCCGAAAACAAGGCCGACAGCCTGAGCGTCAAGGTCTCCCGCCTTGCGGCAGGCATACCGCAGCAGATAACGGTGGACGCGCAGGACCAGCAGGGACGGCCGCTTGCCTCCGGCGTGGCAAGCTTTGCGCCCGAAGCGACAACGGCGACGGCGGAGATTGCCGCCCCCTTCGAACTGCGCAATGATTTTGCCCGGCTCCGCATTCCCGGCCTTGCCAATGCGGGCACCGTGCATCTGCTGGATGACGGTTTCCGCCGCCGCCGCGTGGCGCTGCTGAGCGGCGATGCCAGCAATGAATTCCAGCCGCTGCTTTCCCCGCTCTATTATATCGAGCGGGCATTGCAGCCCTATGCGGACATCATCAAGCCGCAGGAGAAGGATCTGGCCATTTCCCTGCCGGAGCTTTTGCAGCAAAACCCCTCGGCCATCATCATGGCCGATATTGGCCGCCTGCCGCAGGATATGTATGAACCCATGCAGCAATGGCTGAACAAGGGCGGCATGTTGATCCGTTTCGCAGGCCCCCGCCTTGCGGCGGCCCCCGCAGGCGATCCGCTGGTGCCGGTGACGCTGCGGCAGGGCGAACGGGAACTGGGCGGCGCGCTTTCCTGGGCCGAGCCGCAGCCGCTGGCGGATTTTCCGGCCAATGGCCCGTTTGCCGGGCTTTCCGCGCCGAAGGACGTGCTGGTCAAGCGGCAGGTTTTGGCCGAACCGACGCCGGACCTTGCCGAACGCACCTGGGCAAGCCTTGCCGATGGCACGCCGCTGGTGACGGAAAAGACCACCGGCGCGGGGCGCATCGTGTTGTTTCATGTCAGCGCCGAGGCCACATGGTCGAACCTGCCGATCACCGGTGATTTCGTGGAAATGCTGCGCCGGGTGGTGCAGCTTGCCAATGCCGGTGGCGCGGTGGCGCAAAATAATGGTGTCAGTGCGCCGAGCCTGCCGCCCTATCGGCTTTTGACGGCAGAGGGCGCCTTGACGGCGCAAACCGCCATGGCTCGCCCCATGGAGCTTGGCCCCCGCCGGCCACAGGCCGCAAGCTTCGACAATCCCCCCGGTCTTTATGGCTCCGAGGATGGCTATTCCGCCCTGAACCTCTTGCCGCGCAATGCCGAACTGAAACCGCTTTCCACCGATGGCGGCAGCGTTCCCCTGCTGCGCGAGGCGCTTTCCGGCCAGACTGCCGTAGAGATGAAGCCGCCGCTTCTGACCGTTGCGCTGTTGCTGCTGTTACTGGACAGCCTGATCGTGCTTTTCATGGGTGGCGCCTTTGCCCGCCTCGGCAGGCGGGGCGCAACGGCAGCCATGATCGGCCTTGGCCTGGTGCTTGCCGCTCCCGCCGACAACGCCCGCGCCAATGACGCCAGACCCGGTGACGACCAGCTTCTCTCCCGGCTCGACACCACCCATCTTGCCTATGTGAAGACGGGGGAAGCCGATGTCGATCAATTGTCGGAGCGCGGCCTGCAAGGGCTGACGGAATTTCTGACCTTCCGCACCACGCTGGAGCCCGGCGCGCCTGTGGGCGTGGATATTTCCCGCGATGAGCTATCGCTTTATCCGATCATTTTCTGGCCGATTTCGGCGAGCGCCCCCATGCCGGGTGCCGCCGCCATCAGCCGCATCGATGCCTATATGCGTGCGGGCGGCACAGTGTTGTTCGACACGCGCGACCAGTTGCAGGGCTTTGGCGGCGGCGGCGGAGCGAGCGCCAATGGCGAGCGGCTGCGGCAAATCCTTGCCAATATCGACATTCCGCCGCTGGAGCCGGTGCCGAAGGACCATGTGCTGACGCGCTCCTTCTATCTGCTCAGCAGCTTTCCGGGCCGCTATAGCGGCAGTCCGCTGTGGGTCGAGGCGCGGCAGGAAGCGCGCAACAGCAAGAGCGGTGTTTCCTCCTCAGGCGATGGTGTGACGCCGATCATGATTACCGGCAACGATCTTCTGGCCGCCTGGGCGGTGGATGGCAATGGCCTGCCGGTAATGCCCACCGTGCCGCCGGATGAAACCCAGCGGGAAATGTCCTACCGCGCCGGGGTCAATATCATGATGTATATGCTGACCGGCAACTACAAGGCCGATCAGGTGCATGTGCCTGCGCTCCTGGAAAGGCTTGGCCAATGACCCTGTCCTTTTCCCCTTTCCTGCCCTGGTGGGCGCTGGCGATTTTGGCGGTTCTGGCGCTGGCCATTGCCTTTATCGGCTTGTCGCGCGGCGTGCGCGGCGCGGCCATTCGGCTTGCCGCCTTTGCGGCGCTGATTGCGGCACTCGCCAATCCGCAGTTTCAGATGGAAGATCGCGATGCGCTTTCCACCATCGTTCCGGTGGTAGTGGACCGCAGCCAGAGCCAGCAGGACGTGGCGGGCCGCACCGCGACAACCGATGCGGCGCTGGCTGGCATCCGCGACCGGCTCTCCAGATTTCCCGGCATCGAACCGCGCATCGTCGAGGCGAAGACGCCGGAAGACAGCGACACGCCTTCGACCCGCCTGTTCGAGGCGCTGTCTTCGGCTATTTCCGATGTGCCGCCCGCCCGCATCGGCGGGGCGATCTTCATCACCGACGGTCAGGTGCATGATGTGCCGGGCAATGTGAACACGCTGGGCTTCAATGCCCCCGTCCATACGCTGCTGACCGGCAAGGCGGGCGAAGTGGACCGCCGCATCGAGGTGGTGCGCGGGCCGCGCTTCGGCATTGTCGGGCAGGACCAGCAGGTGACGTTGAGGGTGATTGACGAAGGCGTCGCCACCTCCACCCAGCCCGCCACCATTCAGGTGCGCATCAACGGCGAGGATGACGGCACGATTCAGGCCGTGCCGGGACGCGATGTGGCTTACAGCTTCACCGTGCCGCGTGGTGGCAACAATATTCTCGAATTTGCCGTCTCTGCCCTGCCCGGCGAGATCACCGCGATCAACAACAAGGCCATTCACCAGATCGACGGCATTCGCCAGAACCTGCGCGTGCTGCTGGTATCGGGCGAACCCCATGCCGGGGAACGCGCCTGGCGCAATCTGCTGAAATCCGATGCCTCGGTGGATCTCGTGCATTTCACCATTCTGCGCCCGCCGGAAAAGCAGGATGGCACGCCGATCAACGAATTGTCGCTGATTGCCTTTCCCACCCGCGAACTCTTCGTGGAAAAGATCAATGATTTCGACCTGATCATTTTCGACCGCTACCAGCATCGCGGCGTACTGCCCATTCTCTATTACGATTACATCTCCGAATATGTGAAAAACGGCGGCGCACTGCTGATTGCCGCCGGTCCCGAACATGCGGGCGAGGATTCGATTGCGCTGACGCCGCTGGAACAGGTGCTGCCCGCCGCCCCCACCGGCAATATGCTGGAAGGCGCCTTTTATCCGCGCCTGTCGGAAATCGGCAAAAAACACCCCGTGACCCGCGACCTCGACGGCTCCGGCAGCGAGCCGCCGCATTGGGGCCGCTGGTTCCGCAGCGTCGATGTGGAACAGCCGCAGGGCGAAACGGTGATGAATGCCGCCGATGGCCATCCGCTTCTCATCCTGAACCGGGTGGAAAAGGGCCGCGTCGCCATGCTGTTGTCCGATCAGGGCTGGCTGTGGGCGCGCGGCTTCGAGGGCGGCGGTCCGCATGTGGCGCTTTACCGCCGCATTGCCCATTGGCTGATGAAGGAGCCGGAACTGGAGGAAGAAGCGCTGACGGCGCGCGCCTCCGGCCGCAACCTCATCATCACCCGCCAGACGATCGGCGACAATCCCGGACCCGCCACCGTGACCTCCCCTTCCGGAAAGCGTGAAGAAATTGCACTGACGCAGAGCGCGCCGGGCCGCTTTACCGCGGAACGGCAGATGAGCGAAACCGGCCTTTTCACCATCGCCAATGGCGAATTTTCCACCCTCGTCCATATCGGCACGATCAATGCGCCGGAATTCAAGGGCATGATTTCGACAGCGGACAGGATGAAGCCGGTGGCCGATGCCACCCATGGCATGATCGCCCGGCTGGACAATGGCAGCGGCAGCCTTCGCCTGCCCGACATTCTGCCGGTGCGCGGCGAGGTGCGCAGCACCGACAATGAGCGCCTGACCATTCGCCTGACCAATGAAAGCGTGCTGAAAGGCATTGAAACCCTGCCGCTGTTTGCGGGCTTCGGCGGGCTTGCCATTCTGCTCTTCGCCGTTTCCGCCATGTGGTGGCGCGAGGGGCGGTGAAGCTGTGGAAATTTACTGCATAGTTCCTTGAATCGATTCCGGTTCAAGGAACTATGCAGCAGCATCTTCGAGTATTACACGAATGCGATCAGCCATTGGCCACACGTAGCATCGGCTCATAGTCCTCGTCTTCGTCAACGGCGTCGAAGACGGACACATCGGCCGGGTCACGCCAGCCAATGACGCCGTGGATGCGGGCATGGACATCCGGCGCCAAGGGATAGACCAGTATCCGGCCGGGATCGGTCGGGCCGGGAAAGGAAAGCGCCTTCCAGGCGACCTTCTCGAAGCCGAGCTGGCTGTAATAAGGCGGATCGCCCACCAGGATCACGGCTTGCGAGCCCGCGCGCCGCGCAGCCTCCACGGCGATGCGCACCAGTTCCCGGCCAATGCCCTTGTTCTTGTGCGAGGGCCGCACCGCCAGCGGACCGAGCAGATGGCCCTTGACGGACCCTGCCGTAACCGGCGTGAGCCGTACGGAGGCGATGGTTTCACCATCATCGGCGCAGATGAAGGAAAGCGACCGGTCATGCGGCCCCTGCTCGCGAATGCGGGCGGAAGAGCGGGTGAACCGGCCCGGACCAAAGGCTTCTTCGTTGATGAGTTCGATAATGGCGTCGTGCGACGCATCCTCGGTGAGGTAGACCAGATCGTGCTTGTTCATGAAAGCCAGAACCTTATGCGAGATGAGCGAGCGTAAACGGCCACGGAAAAGTGGCTTTTCAGCATCAGCGTCGTCGCAGGGTCCGGATGATCATGGCGAAATAGGCCTCAAAATCGATTGGCGATTTGCTTAGCAACAAATTTTTCCGGCGTCTACGGCAAAAACGCAGTGTTCAGAAAATACGCCCTCGCCTTTTGCACCATTGATCGTATGTAAAATGAAGCAGTTCCAGGAATGAAGCATGTCGTGCAAAAGTGTGCAGCGGTTTTGCGAGAACGACATGCGTTAATACAAGAACGTCAAGCACGTTGCATGAGGCTGACAAGCCGCGCTCTACTGCATAATTCCTTAAATCGGAATCGAGTTAAGGTGAAAATTATGCAGCAGATTTAAAGCGTTACAGCGTCCTTTGTGCGTTTGATAAAACGCACGGCGCTCAAAAAAAAGCGAAAGGATCGGACGATGGGCATGTTGGTGGATGGCGTCTGGACGGATGTCTGGTACGACACCAAGGCGAGCAAGGGGCATTTCCAGCGCTCCGCTTCGCAGTTCCGCAACTGGCTGACGGCGGATGGCAGTGCCGGTCTAAGCGGCAAGGCCGGGTTCAAGGCAGAGGCGGACCGTTACCATCTCTATGTGTCGCTTGCCTGCCCCTGGGCGCATCGCACGCTGATTTTCCGCAAGCTGAAAAAGCTGGAGAGGTTGATTTCGGTCTCGGTGGTTCACCCGCTGATGCTGGAACATGGCTGGACCTTCGACGCTTTCGAAGGTGCAACCGGCGATGATGTCTCTGGCCTGGATACCCTGTGGCAGGTCTATACCAAGGCCGATCCGCTCTATTCAGGGCGCGTGACGGTGCCGGTGCTATGGGACAAGGCGCAAGCCACCATCGTTTCCAATGAATCGGCGGAAATCATCCGCATGTTCAACAGCGCCTTCGACCACCTGACCGGCTCCGGGGACGATTTCTACCCCGAACCGCTGCGCGAGGAGATCGACGCGCTGAATGCCCGCATCTATGATGGCGTCAACAACGGCGTCTACAAGGCAGGCTTCGCCACCACGCAGGACGCCTATGAAAGCGCTGTAACGCCGCTTTTCGCCCTGCTGGACGAGCTGGAAACCCGGCTTTCCACCCGCCGTTACCTTTTCGGCAAAGCTCTGACGGAAGCGGACTGGCGGCTCTTCACCACGCTCATTCGCTTCGATGCCGTCTATGTCGGCCACTTCAAATGCAATATCCGCCGCATTGCCGACTATCCGGCGCTTTCCGCCTATCTGCGCGATCTCTATCAGCATAAGGGCGTGGCGGAGACGGTCAACTTCACCCATATCAAGATGCATTATTACGGTAGCCACAAGACCATAAACCCCACCGGGATCATTCCCGTTGGCCCGGTGCTTGATCTGGAAAGTCCGCATGGGCGGGAGACGCTCTAATCACCAGAGGTCAGCATAAGGTCCGCCAGCAGCAAGCTCCGCCAGTCGGCGGCGGGTCGCTGCGGTCACACCGTCCGGCAGGGCATCGAGCCGGAAGAAGCCGCTTTCGGCAATTTCCCGATCAGGGCGGCGGGGTTCGCTCTGCCGCACCTCGACGCGAAAGAAGGCGACGTGATCGCGATTGGTTGCACGGCTGTTGAGGTAGATGTTCAAAAGCTGCGGCGGGTTGAGGGCTTCGAGATTGCCCTCCTCGCGCAATTCCTTGACAAGCGCCTCAGCCACCGTTTCACCGCGCTCCACGCCGCCGCCGGGCAGATACCAGCCGGGCAGATAGGTATGGCGCACCAGAAAAATCTGCCCCGATGCATCGAAACAGGCGGCCCGCACGCCCAGCGTCATGCCCCGCGACACGGAAAAATACAGGTGCAGCAACTTTACCATGCGCTTTTTGAGGGAACCTAAAGGTTCATCTTTGTATTGGGTGTTCATCCGGCTTGCTGGCTCTTTCGCTGAAGCTTATATCGCAGTTCTGATTGCCCGCCAGCAGGGCGATTTCAAGATGCTCTCCAAGGCAAAGGGCCGAATGTTCACACTTGCGCATATCTCCGACATTCATCTTGGCCCCCTGCCGTCGCTGACCTTTCGCGAACTGGCATCCAAGCGCATCACCGGCTATGTGAACTGGCACCGGCACCGGCGCAAGCATATGGCCTCCAACACGCTGGAAACGCTGGTGGCCGACATGAAGGCCAGGACGCCCGACCATACTGCTGTCACGGGCGATCTCGTCAATCTTGCCTCCGGGCTGGAAATCGCCAAGGCGGCGGAATGGCTGCATGATCTTGGCAGCCCGCTGGACACCTCCGTTGTGCCGGGCAATCACGATGCCTATGTGCCCGGCGCGCATGAAAAGGCCATGCAGGCCTGGTATGATTATGTGCGCGGCGACGACGATCCCTCTGCATGGCGGCGCGGCTTCAAGCTATGGCCAACCTTTCGCCGCCGTGGTCCGGTGGCGCTGATCGGCTGCTCCACCTCCGTTGCCACACCGCCTTTTTCGGCCACAGGCTTTTTCAGCGCCCGCCAGGCCCGCGAAACGGCGGAGCTGTTGAAAAAGGCCGGTGACGAGGGGCTTTTCCGCGTGGTGATGATCCACCACCCGCCCATTCGCGGCGCAACTGCCCAGCACAAACGCATGATCGGCATCCGCCGCTTTGCCGCCGCGATCTCGCTGGGGGGAGCAGAACTCGTGCTGCATGGCCACACCCATCTGAACACCCTGAACTGGATAGAGAAAGGCGGCAGGCGCGTGCCGGTGATCGGCATCGCCTCCGCCAGTCAGGGCGCGGGCGGCAAAAAGCCGATTGCCGCCTATAATCTTTTCCACATTTCCGGCAGCGCCGGAGACTGGAGCCTGGACTGGGAGCGTCACGCCCTTTCCCGCGAGGGAACGGCTGTGACCATCAGCCACAAGCAGGCGCTGTTGGGGTGAAGAACACTCACGCGCTCTGACACACGAGCGCGCCGTTTTCCACCGACAGCCAGTCGGCGTTCTCGCGGCCTTTGCGATTGTTGAAAATCGTCCATTCCGGCTGGCCCTGCACGGTGGAGAAGGAATGCAGGCGCAAGCCGTCATCGAGGTCCACGGCCAGTTCCGGCAGCCGGCCGCAAAGCGCCACATCGGCAATCGAGCGTCCGACAAAGCCTTTCACGGTCTGAAGCCAGAGCTTCTCCTCGCCGCCGCTGCCGCAGATAATGGTGGTGCGGTCCTCGATGCGCCAATCGCCCTGGATCATGATGGTCAGCGTTCCATGCGGCTCGCCGGGCTCGCCACTGCGCCGTTTGCTGGCCACCAGCAGGCCGATCTCCAGAAAAATGGCAGAACCATAACCGCGCCAGACATGCGAAATGCCTTGACCGAGCAAGGCCGCGCGGAAATCCTCGAAATTCTTCAACACCTGGCTCCCAGACACCAAATACGCTCATAATGAATCGGGCGGCAAATCGCCGCCCGAACTGCTTCTACGTCTGTCTCGCTTTACTTAGCCTTGCGCTCTTCAAGAACCCGGTTGGCGGCAGAGACGATGGCCTCCAGCGATGCCGTGACGATATTCTTGTTGATGCCCGCGCCAAACAGCGTTCCGCCGGGATGGTCAAGCTGTACATAGGCGATGGCCGCCGCATTGGAGCCATGCTGCAACGAGTGTTCGGAATAATCGCGCACCGAGATTTCAAAGCCCAGATAGGCCGAGAGTGCATCCACGAAACCATCGATCGGGCCGGTGCCCTTGCCTTCGATGCGCTTGATCTCGCCCTTGTCGGTGATTTCGGCGGCGATGATGCGCTGGCCCTTCACGGCCGTATCGGGATAGGTATGGTGATCGACGAATTTCAGCGGTGCATCCGACTGCTCGACATAACGCTCGATGAAACGCTCATAGATGCGCTTCGAGGGCAGCTCCACGCCTTCCTCATCGGTAATGCGCTGAATATCCTCGCGGAATTCCACCTGCAAGGGACGCGGCAGGTTCAGGCCGTAATCCTGTTGCAGCACATAGGCGATGCCGCCCTTGCCGGATTGGGAATTGATGCGGATGATCGCCTCGTAGGAACGGCCCACATCCTGCGGATCGATCGGCAGGTAAGGCACTTCCCACACGGGTGAATTGGCCTTTTTGATCGCCTTCATGCCCTTGTTGATCGCATCCTGATGCGAGCCGGAGAAGGCGGTATAAACCAGCTCGCCAACATAGGGGTGACGCTCGGGGATGACCATTTCATTGGCATATTCATAGACCTCCTTGATCCGCTCGATATTCGTGCAATCGAGCCTGGGATCGAGACCCTGCGTGTACATGTTCAGCGCCAGCGTCACCACATCCACATTGCCGGTGCGCTCGCCATTGCCGAACAGCGTGCCTTCCACGCGGTCAGCGCCCGCCATCAGGCCAAGTTCCGTGGCGGCAATGCCGGTGCCACGGTCATTGTGGGGATGCAGCGAAATGATGACGTTTTCGCGGTTGTCGATATTGCGGCACATCCACTCGATCTGGTCGGCATAGATGTTGGGCGTTGCCATTTCCACTGTGGAGGGCAGGTTGAGGATCAGCTTGTTATCCGCCGTCGGTTTCACTTCGGCAATCACGGCATTGCAGATCTCCAGCGCCACCTCCAGTTCGGTGCCGGTGAAGCTTTCCGGTGAATATTCGAAGCGGTAGCCGCCCCCCGCCTTGGCGGCCATGTCGGTAATCATTTTTGCGGCATCCACGGCAATCTGGCGAATGCCCGCCACATCCTTGCCGAACACCACGCGGCGCTGCAATTCAGAGGTTGAATTGTAGAAATGGATAATGGGCCGGTGTGCGCCTTCCAGCGCCTCGAAAGTGCGGGTAATCAGCTCGGGACGGCATTGCACCAGCACTTGCAGCGAAACATCTTCCGGCACATTGCCCTGCTCCACACACCAGCGGGCAAAATCGAAATCGGTCTGCGAGGCGGAAGGAAAGCCGATCTCGATTTCCTTGAAGCCCATTTCCAGCAGAAGCTGGAACATGCGCGCCTTGCGATCATGCCCCATGGGGTTGACCAGCGACTGGTTGCCGTCGCGCAGGTCCACAGAACACCAGATCGGCGCCTGGGTAATGGTTTTGGAAGGCCAGGTGCGGTCGGCAATATCCACCTGCGGATAAGGGCGGTATTTCAGGCTGGCATCGGCCATGCCCTTGATACCGGCATTGCTCTTTGCGGCGGATGCTGCGGGCGCGTTGGTGCTGCTCATCGGTGCGTCTCTTCTCGTACTGAAATCCGTCCGGCTTATAGCCGATGCAAAGCGCGTTGCGAATGACGAATCTCGCCCATCCATGGGCATTATCGGATTTTTGGGGTGGCTTTCGAGGAGCACATGGCCTGACGGCAAAACGGCCGCCGGGCGCTCCTCAACGGACCCGGCAACCGCCAGTAAGGCCGAGAAGAAGAAGCGAGGAAAGAGCCATGGCATCGCGACCCGCCGAAACCGGCAGGCACGGATAGAAGCCAGCAAAGGATGCGCTCTTGTTGTTCATTCCCTCGCTATAAAGCGCCTGAGGCAGCCCCGCAAGCCCCAAAACGCATGGGCAAACAACAAGCCTTGCATTTCGTGCCTACGAGCCCTGCAAGAATGAGGGGCGAAACGCCGGTCAAATCCGCTTATGAGAGACGTTCATGCGCGCTTGCGCGCCCCTCTCCCATGATTTGAAACCATGCCGCCAGCGACCCCCGCCTTGCCCAAATCTGCCCAGAGAAAGGGCGATCTTCTCATGCTGGCCGCCGCCTTTCTGGCGGGAACGGGCTGGCTGTTTTCCGCCAAGGCCGTGCTCAGCCTGCCGCCCATCCTGTTCATCGCACTCAGGTTTCTGTCTGCCGGGCTCATTCTCGGCATTTTCGGCGGCATTCACCCCTCACGCCAGCTTTTGCGCGCCGCCCGCACGCTTCTGCCCGCCGCCATGGTGTTGTCGCTGTCGATGATGGCCTGGATCACTGGCCTTGAGCATACGCATAATGCCGGCGTTGGCGCCTTCATCACCGCCTGCGGCAATCTTCTGGCGCCGGTATTCGGGCTTGCCATCTATCGCTGGCCGGTCAGCCGCGCCATGTGGGGGTCCATCGCGCTGGCCATGTTCGGTCTGGGCTTTCTGTTTCTCAATCCTGATTCGCATGTCGATCCCGGCCATATCTGGTTTGCCATAGCCTCGGCGTGCTGGGCCATCAGCGTCACGCTGGGCAGGCGCTATTCCGCCGATCACGGCGCCATTGCCGTCAGCGCCATCCAGCTCACCATGACAGGCCTCATCTGCCTGCCCTTCGCCTTTGCCCTGGACAGGATGCCACAGGAAATGATCCCGCTTTCCGGCCTGTTCTGGTTTGCGGCAAGCGTGGTCTTTGCAACATGCCTGCGTTTCGTGGCGCAATTGCGCGGAAATGTTCTGGCAGGAGCAGCACGCGCCGGTGTCATCATGTGCCTGGAACCGGTCTGGGCGTTGATCTTCGCCATGAGCTTTCTTGGCGCAAGCCTCACCTTTTCACAGACCATTGGCTGCGCCATCATCATGGGGGCCATTCTGTTTCAGGTGGCGCTGCCCGGCCTTACCCGGCTGCTCGCCCGCTTCCGCTAGAGCATTTTCAGGAAAAGTGGAAGCCGGTTTTCCGTCTGAAAATGCGTAAAAACAAAAAGTTAGAGCGGTTCCAGGAAAAGCGGGCACAGTACACGACGCTGAAGAATGCGGCGTGGCCTACCCCCTCTGCCTTGCCAGGCATCTCCCCCTCAAGGGGGGAGATTGCAATGCGGACAAAGCGCCATTCTTCAACGACTATTTGTGATGAAGGCCTTTTCAGGAATTCAGGCAGGGCCTTGATCTTGCCGATCTCCCCCCTGGAGGCAGGGCTATTGCATATGAGCGATCATTGAGATGAGGAACTGATCGTCCCATCCCGCTTTTTTGATTTTTCGTCGGATGGATGCTTTGTCTGGGTGCTGGCGGATGATGTTGAGTGCGAGTTTTCGCAAGATAGAGAGGTTTTGCGGGCCGTTGTCTTTGCGATTACGGGCCGCATCTTCACAGAAGGCTACGTCGAGTACCCAGTGTAACTGGTTTTCGATCGTCCAGTGCGCCCTGACTACCCGCAGGAAAGCCTCGGCACTGATTTCCCTGGAGAGCAGGAAATGTCTGAGATGGTGGGTCTTGCGCCCGTCGGGC
>NZ_JHXQ01000015.1 GCF_000621665.1 Allorhizobium undicola ORS 992 = ATCC 700741 | reverse complement strand
TCGAAATTGACAAGAACTCACCTCTCTCACTCCAAAAAGTAAGAGCAGTGTCCTTGCTTCAAAACGTGAAGGGCCTTCTGTCTTCAACGTCAGGGCACAAACCCCAACTCGCAGAAACCGCCGTCCACGTTTCTCTTTCTTCTCTATTCAATTGTCAAATAACAGACACATCAACGTGTCAAAACTCATCCGAACCAATCCATCCCTGGACCAGTCATACCAACTCGCGTCAGTCGGAAAAATCAGAGACAAACAATCCCGCCGCCAGAAGCGCCGCTGCCGTCGTCTCGTGAAGCGGCTTATAAGGCCCCAATACGCCAAACGTCAACAGCCAGTTGTCAAAAATCTGTCGTTTATCTTCTAGCCTATTGTTATATTTGGTTTTTTGTTCTGAATAAACGGGGGTCTCGCGTCTTCCAACGGCTCGTGACGCCTGCCTCCTGGGGTATGAAACACGTGCCACGCCTCAAATGGGCGTCTTGGGGGTTCGTGGCTTGTTTAATTGGCTTTCCGCGCGGCTGGCCCTCTACTCAATCTCATGGGTTGGATTTGCGCCTTGGCGGCTTTATCAAGGCAACTGGTTCGTTGCTTGATCTCGGAGCCTAGGTTGTTCCCGTTTCAATGTCGCAGGACCTGATGTTCTTTTAGGTCAAGCATTCCCATGGCGCTCTCTCTTCCCATCCTTCCCGTCAGTGAAATTCTTGCGCCCCTTGCCGCTGTTCTGCGCGAGGGTAATCGTGCTGTGGTCAGCGCAGCTCCCGGCGCAGGCAAGACCACGATGATTCCTCTTTACCTGCTGGAACAGGCGTGGATTGGGCGGGGCCGAATCATTCTTCTGGAGCCGCGCAGACTTGCAGCCAGAGCGGCCGCCTCCCGCATGGCCGATCTCCTTGGGGAGCGGGTCGGCGAAACCGTGGGCTACCGGATGCGATTGGACAACCGGATTTCCACCAAGACCAGGATCGAGGTGGTTACGGAAGGGGTCTTCGCCAGAATGATTCTGGACGATCCGGAGCTTGCGGGGATTGCCTGCGTGCTGTTCGATGAATTTCACGAGCGCTCGCTGGATGCGGATTTCGGTCTGGCGCTGGCGCTGGATTGCCAGGCGGGTCTGCGGGACGATTTACGACTGGTCGTGATGTCTGCCACGCTGGACGTGGAGCGCCTGACGGAATTGATGGACAACCCGCCGGTTCTGAAAAGCGAGGGCCGGAGTTTTCCGGTTGAGTTGCGGTATCGCGATCGGCCCGGCACCGAGCGGGTGGAAGATGCCGTAACATCCACCATTCTCGATGCGCACGCGACAGAGCAAGGGTCGATTTTGGCGTTTTTGCCCGGACAGGCGGAAATTCGCAGGGTGGCGGAACGTCTGGAGGGACGTCTGCCTGCCAGCACGAAAATTGCGCCGCTCTATGGCAATCTTTCGCAGGCTGAGCAGGATCAGGCAATACGGCCAGCGGCGGCTGGCGAACGGAAAGTCGTGCTGGCGACATCGATTGCCGAGACATCCATTACCATTGATGGTGTGCGGATCATTGTCGATAGCGGCCTGCAACGTCTGCCGGTATTCGAACCCGCGACGGGCATGACCCGTCTTGAAACGGTCAAGGCTTCCCGCGCCTCCGCAGATCAGCGGGCGGGACGCGCCGGGCGAACCGAACCGGGCATTGCCATTCGTTTGTGGCATATGGGTCAGACGGCAGCCCTGCCCGCCTTTACGCCGCCGGAAATCCTGTCCACCGATCTATCCGGCCTCGTGCTGGACATGGCCCATTGGGGCGTGAACCAGCCGGATGGTCTGCTGTTTATCGATGCCCCGCCAGCAGCGGCATGGCAAGAAGCGCGAGCTTTGCTGAAGGGGCTCGGCGCACTCGATGCGCAAGGAATGTTGACCGGGAAGGGCCGGCGTATGCGTGGCTTTGGCCTGCCCCCGCGGCTGGCTTCGATGATGATCAATGCGGCGGAAGAGGGGCTTGCCCGTCCCGCCGGGGAGCTTGCCGTTCTTTTAACCGAGCAGGGACTGGGCGGTCAGGATATCGATCTGGATGAGCGGCTGCGGCGGTTTCGCGCCGATCGCGGGGAAAGAGCAGGCGCGGCACGCGGGCTTGCGGCGCGCTTGGCCGAACAGGCCGGAAAAGCCCATGCACAGCAAACCGGCATTTCCGCTGGCCGGCTTCTACTCCATGCGTTTCCGGATCGAATTGCACTTCAGCGCGGCGGGCGTGGGCGCTATGTCATGGCCAATGGCCGGGGCGGTGAACTGGAGGAAAAGGAAAGGCTTGCTGCGAGCCCCATGCTGGTTATTGCCGAACTGACCGGGCGGGCTGGCAAGGCGCGCATTCTGGCGGCAGCGGAAATTTCTCTGGCGGAGATACAGGCAGACCTGCCCGGTGCAGTGACGCAGGGCGAAGAGTGTTTTTTCGATCGCGCCAGCCGCGAGGTGCGCGCCCGCAAGGTAAAGCGGCTGGGAGCAATCACGCTGGAAGAAGCTCCGCTTCCCCGCCCCACGGGAGAGGCGGCCCTGACGGCACTTGCGGAAGGGGTACGTGAGCTTGGGCTGACGCATCTTCCCTTCAGCAAGGCAACCGGGCAGCTTCGCCAGCGCATCGGCTTTCTGCATCGTACCCTTGGCGACCCATGGCCGGATATGGAGGATGACGCCCTGCTGGCGAGGCTCGACGAGTGGTTCATTCCTTTCCAGTACGGCGCGCGCAGCTTTTCCGATGTCTCCGCCGGTGGTTTGGCCGAAGGTTTGCGCAGCCTCGTCCCGTTTGATCTGCAACGGGATCTGGACCGGCTGGCCCCCACTCATTTCACCGCTCCCACAGGCATGAGTCACCCCATTCATTACGAGGGGGAGGAGCCCAAGCTCATCATCCGCGTGCAGGAACTTTTTGGGTTGAAGGACCATCCAGCAATTGGCGGCGGCAGATTGCCGCTGCTTCTGGAGTTAACCTCCCCTGCGCATCGGCCAATCCAGACCACGCGGGATCTGCCCGGCTTTTGGGCGGGCTCCTGGTCGGATGTCCGGGCGGACATGCGCGGGCGCTATCCCAAGCATCCCTGGCCGGAAGATCCGGCCACCGCTGCCCCGACGACACGTGCCAAGCCGCGTGGTACATGAGGAATACCAAGGGGAGGCCTGACATGAACGAGAATGTGGATCTGAACATGCATTTCGGACATTCAAGCCGCCGCTTGCGGCTGGAAACGCTGGTACGCCTGCGCTGGCTTGCCGTGGCAGGCCAAACGGTAACGCTTGCCATTGTGGCGCTGGTCCTGCGCTTTCCCTTTGCGCTGGATGCGGCGGCAGGGCTGATTGCTGCCCTTGCCATCGTCAACTTTGTCTTGCAGGTCGCTTTTCCTTCCACGCAGCGCCTCGACCCGATCTGGACCTTTGCCATTCTGGGGCTGGACCTGCTGCAAATGGCGGCGCTTCTGTTCATCACGGGCGGGCTTGCCAACCCGTTCGCCCCGCTGATTTGCGTGCCGGTCATTATTACCTTTGCCTCGCAGCCGCTGCGTCACGCCATGGCGTTGATGGTGCTGGCCACGCTGTGCATTTCGGCCCTTGCTTTCACCCCCTACCCGCTTCCCTGGTATCCGGGCGAAGCCTATACGGCTGATCCTGTCCGGCTGGTGGCGACCTGGGCGGCCATTGTATCCATGACGGGATTTGCCGCCTTTTACGCCTATCGTGTTTCACGTGAAGCAACGCTTCTGGCGGAAGCGCTGACGGCGACCGAGCTGATCGTGCAAAAACAGACCCATCTTTCGCAACTGGATGGCCTGGCGGCGGCGGCAGCCCATGAACTGGGCACGCCGCTGGCAACGATTACCGTTGTGGCCAAAGAGATGGAGCGCGAATTGGGCAATGATCCGCGCTATGCGGAAGATGTGCATTTGCTGCGCAGCCAGAGCCAGAGATGCCGTGACATATTGAAGCGGTTGACGACCCTCTCCACCAATGACGAAGAGCACATGCGCCGCCTGCCCCTCTCTTCACTGATAGAGGAAGTAACGGCTCCCCATCGTGGCGACCGCGTGAAGGTGACGGTGATTGACCTTTCCGACCGCACGCTCGAACCTGTCGGCACACGCAATCCGGGCATATTATACGGACTTGGCAATCTCATCGAAAATGCCGTGGGCTATGCGTCCCACGAAGTCACAATCTCCGTGCAACACGATAAAAATCACGTGAAACTGCTGATCGAAGACGATGGAGAAGGCTTCACACCGGATATATTGTTACGCATCGGCGAGCCCTATGTGACCAGCCGCAAGGGTGACAGCCGCGCGGGCGGGCTCGGCCTTGGGTTGTTCATTGCCAAGACGCTGCTGGAGCGGTCCGGGGCGCAATTGAGTTTTGAAAACCGCGAGGCACCGCAAAAGGGTGCGCGGGTCGGCATCATCTGGCCACGCCATGCCATGGAGATGCACGGGGTTTGACTTTCCCTGCCGGGCGGGTCAGGACAGAGGCAGACAGAACACAGAGACGAAAGACATGACCGACGACAGCTTGAAACAGCACGGCACAGTACAGGACAATGCCGGTCTTGGTCCCGATCCAAGCCTGCTGATCGTCGATGACGATGCGCCCTTCCTGCGGCGTCTGGCGCGGGCCATGGAAAGCCGGGGCTTTACCGTGGAGATGGCCGGATCCGTGGCGGAAGGAATTGCCAGAGCCAAGGCCGCGCCGCCGCAATATGCGGTGATCGATCTGCGGCTGGGCGATGGCAACGGTCTCGATGTGATTCAGGCAATTCGCGAGCAGCGCGACGATACGCATATCATCGTGCTGACCGGCTATGGCAATATCGCCACAGCCGTGACCGCCGTGAAGCTTGGCGCGGTCGATTATCTTTCAAAGCCGGCCGATGCCGACGACGTGTTCAATGCGCTGACGCAGAGACCGGGCGAAAAGGCCGATGTACCGGAAAATCCCATGTCTGCCGACCGCGTTCGCTGGGAGCATATCCAGCGCGTGTACGAAGCCTGCGAACGCAACGTATCGGAAACGGCGCGGCGGCTGAACATGCATCGGCGCACTTTGCAGCGCATTCTGGCCAAGCGCGCTCCGAAATAACTTAACTTTATGCCGGAAAAGGCGGACGTTGCTTGAATGCTGCCGGGTTAGGCAGCGCCTTGCGCTTTCAGGCTCTGCCGCCAGCCTCCCACTCTGCCCTCATCAGACGGGCGGCGGCACTGCGCGCATAGTTGAGCATCAGCGCCTTGCGCGTTGAAGGAGGCAGACGATGCTCGGGAGCATCGCGCATCAGATGGGCACCGTAACCATCGGAGAGAAACAGGCCGCAATCATCCGGAAAAATATCCAGCGGCACATCCGGCAAGGTTGCGAAAAACAGCCGGTCGCAATGCTGGCGATAGTCCGGCCACTTGCGGTCCACGCGAAAGTCCTCGATCGAGGATTTGATTTCGATGATCCATACCTCGCCCTTATCCGAAAGGCTGATGAGGTCCGCCCTGCGCCCGCCGGGCAGTGAAAGTTCCGGCAACACGCAATGACGCATCCCGTCCAGCAGAATCTGCACACCGCGGCGAATCATTAAGGCGCGCTCGGACTGGCGCCCGTCTATTAATGGTGTCTTAACGCCAATACTAAGAATGGTCATAAAAACTGCCCTTCCCGCACCCGGAAATGTTGCAAAAAAGCCATCCTTGCGCAATTTGCGGCGCAAGGCCCGTTGCGGCGCCTTCATGGCCTTGCCAAGCGGAGCTTAATAAAAAATAACCCTCTCTTAAAGATGGTATATCGCGTCATCTCCCGTCCTGTCATTTCAACGAGATCTTCATGCGCATTCGCAATGCATTGACCGTGTTTGGTCTTCTTTCGACCCTGGCCATCACCGGCTGCACCACCACGTCCGAGAACAAGGCCAAGACCGCCGAAGCCGCGCCCGTTGCAGCGCCGGTCAAGGTGGCCGAGGTGGAAACGGCCCATATCTTCTCCGACGCCTATGGCCCGGTGACGGATGCCGGCTATTCCCTGCCCGCCATCCCGATCCAGAAGGTCAATCCGAAGTTCCAGCGCCAGATCGTCGAGTACGACACGCAGGAGCTTCCGGGCACGATCATCGTCAACACGCATGATCGTTTCCTTTATTATGTTCTGTCAGGCGGCAAGGCCGTTCGCTACGGTATCGGCGTTGGCAAGGAAGGCTTTGCCTGGGCCGGTGAAGCGCATATTGCCTGGAAGCAGGCATGGCCCACCTGGCATCCGCCGAAGGAAATGGCCGCCCGCAAGCCGGAAGTGGCCAGATATGTCGAAAACGGCATGGGACCGAGCATCAGCAACCCGCTGGGCGCTCGCGCCATGTATCTGTTCAACGACAAGGGGCAGGATACGCTTTTCCGCATTCACGGAACGCCGGAATGGGCTTCCATCGGCACCGCCGCCTCTTCGGGCTGCATCCGCATGATGAACCAGGATGTGATCGATCTTTACGAGCGCGTGCGTCCCGGCAAGGGCGCGAAGGTTATCGTTCAGCAGTCCTGATCTTTGCCAACGACACTGTCCAAGGCGCTTTTCGGTTGGAAAGGCGCTTTCAAAAAAGCCGCCGGAGTGATCCGGCGGCTTTTTTGTTGGAGCACGTCCAGCGAAATCGCGTTACAGCGCCGTGCGTTTTATCAAACGCACAAAGGACGCTGTAACACTTTAAATCTGCGGCATGATTTTCACCTTAAATCGATTCCGATTTAAGGAATTATGCAGTAGCGGTTTTGCGTCCGGACTGCGTGAAAACAAAAGCGTGGAGCGCGTCAAACCATAACGGCTTTGGCTTCGCGGCGGCGTTTGTGCAGAACGGGTTCGGTATAGCCGTTTGGCTGTTCGCGCCCCTTCAGGACAAGGTCGAGCGCTGCCTGAAAGGCCACGGAACCAGTGAAATCGGCAGCCATGGGCCTGTAGAATGGATCGCTGGCGTTTTGCGCATCGACGATTGCGGCCATGCGCTGCATGGTCTCGATGACCTGCGCCTCACTGACGATGCCGTGACGCAGCCAGTTTGCCATATGCTGCGCGGAAATGCGCAATGTGGCGCGGTCTTCCATCAGGCCAATATTATTGATGTCCGGCACCTTTGAGCAACCGACGCCCTGATCCACCCAACGTACGACATAGCCGAGAATGCCCTGGGCGTTATTGTCCAGCTCGCGCTGGATCTCATCCGCCGTCCAGTTTGGCCGGGTTGCGACCGGCACGGAGAGAATGTCCGCAAGGAGTGCGCGGGGGCGGCTTTTGAGGCCCTCCTGCACGGCGGCCACATTGATCTTGTGATAATGCGTCACATGCAGCGTTGCGGCTGTGGGGGATGGCACCCAGGCGGTATTTGCCCCGGCCTTTGGATGGGCGATCTTCTGCTCGAGCATGGCAGCCATCAGATCCGGCATGGCCCACATGCCCTTGCCAATTTGCGCATGGCCTGACAGCCCGCACGCCAGACCAATATCGACATTCCAGTTTTCATAGGCGGCGATCCAGGCGGCCTGCTTCATATCGCCCTTGCGGATCATCGGCCCCGCTTCCATGGAGGAATGAATTTCATCGCCGGTGCGATCGAGGAAGCCGGTATTGATGAACACCACCCGCTCCCGCGCCGCGCGGATGCATTCCTTGAGATTGACCGTGGTGCGCCGCTCCTCATCCATGATGCCCATCTTGATGGTATTGGGCGCCATGCCAAGCGCCTGCTCGACGCGGGCGAAGGTGTCCACGGCAAACGCCACTTCTTCCGGGCCATGCATTTTTGGCTTTACGACATAGAGCGAACCGGCGCGGGAATTCTGCCGCCGGCCGTTGGGGCCAACATCGTGCATGGCGATCAGGGCCGTAATCATCGCGTCCATCAGGCCTTCGGGCACTTCCTGGCCGTCACGATCCAGTATGGCCGGGTTGCTCATCAGATGGCCGACATTGCGCACCAGCATCAGGGATCGGCAATGCAGCCTGAAGGGCTTGCCGTCCGGAGCGGTGAACTGCAAATCCGGGTTGAGGCTGCGGGTAAAGACGTGGTCGCCCTTGGTGATGATCTCTTCAAGATCACCCTTCATCAGGCCCAGCCAGTTTTCATAGACCAGCACCTTGTCCTCGGCATCGACCGCGGCCACGGAATCCTCGCAATCCATGATGGTCGTCAGGGCCGATTCGAGGCGGATGTCATCGATATGCGCCTTATCGACCGCGCCAATGCGGCCTGTGGGCACGATGCAGATTTCCACATGCAGCCCGTTGCGCTTGAGCAGAATCGAGCCCGGCTGCTGCGCCTGCCCGCCATATCCAACGAATTGCGAGGGATCGGCGAGGCCCGTGGCACGGTTTCCTTCCAGCGTGACATGCAGGGCCGCATCGCTCACCGCAAGGCCAATCACCTCTGCCCATCGGCCCGCTGCCAATGGGACAGAATGATCGAGAAACTCCCGCGCCCAGGCAATGACCTTTTGCCCACGCTTCGGGTTATAGCCCTGCCCCTTTTCAGCCCCATCCTCCTCGGAAATGGCATCCGTACCGTAAAGCGCATCATAGAGAGAGCCCCAACGCGCATTGGCGGCGTTCAGCGCATAACGGGCATTCATGACCGGCACGACAAGCTGCGGCCCGGCAATGGTGGACATCTCAAGGTCTACATTGGCCGTGGAAATCGAAAAATCCGGACCTTCGGGCAGAATATAGCCAATCTCCCGAAGAAAAGCCTCGTAAGCAGCAAGATCGGCAGGCGCGCCATTTTGCCTGTACCAGGCATCCAGCTTTTCCTGAAAGGCATCGCGCTTTTGCAGCAACTGCCGATTGACGGGCGCAAGGTCATGAATCAATTGCGAAAAGGAGCGAAAGAAACCTTCCTGCTCCACGCCCGTTCCCGGCAGGGCTTCCTCCACCAGAAAGTCGTAGAGCGCCTGTTCGAACGCCAGACCAAATTTTTCGACACGCGCCATCACGACCTCCAGTATCCGCTTACAAACGCAGGGGTGCAACCAAAAGTGTGTTTTGTTGCGCCTCACCTTAAGTAGGTAGCATCAATGGTTTTAGGGAAGTGTCAACGGGGCAAAAATGCCAAAAATTTATTCCGGAATGGAAAGAATGTTACAGGGCTATGGCTGAATAGCCGCAGCCGACCGTCACTCCAGCGACCCTTCGTTTCCAATTCTCATGATTGCCCGCGCCGGGTTGATCATTCTGCCACAATCCCATCGACGCTCTATTTTTTCCGAAGCGGCATCAAAAACATAATGCTCGGGAGCGGAAGATATTTCGAAAGCCTTCACCATACAGAGAATGTTGGAAAACGTTGAGCGTGGCGTGCCGACATACTTGTTCAGCTTTAAACATATGCCAAAGTCAATGACACTTCGCTGTAAACGGGACGTGCAGTTTATAACAAAATCCGACTTGAAGATGAGGTCAATACCCCGCTCCTTTGCATCTTGGCGAATCACGTCGGGAGGGATCGTCAAATCATCCTCGTCACAGCACGCAAATATCGTAGTGATGCCCTCCTCAGAGGCAGCGATTTTGTCGAAAATCCGATAATGGTTCAAGACGGTTTCACAGCCACCTTTAACCGCGCCATCCCGCCAGCCCTTTCGTTGGGCGTAAGCCAACCAGTCCCTTTCGATACGCAACTGCATCGCTGCTACTTGAGGCGGAAGACTGTTAGTGATTCTATCAATCTCACCTTGCAATGCAGGGGTGGGCGCAAAGGCCGCAAACGCTTTAGCAACCGGACTTCGTTCAATCCCGGAGCATCCGGCTTCCTGGTCAATCGCCTCTTGTGCTGCCTTGATATAATCAGCATTTCCAAGCCTGATGAAATCACCCTGCCTTGGATGGGTTAGAGCAAACTGGGTAGACATCAGCGCAGGATCAAAAACATCGCAAAGCGGAATATATTGATCGCCTATCCCTTCTTCCGTGGGAGTAAAATCGAAAATCGACTCCGGCAGCGTGGAAATGCCTCCGCTCATAGAGGCGAGATGCGTCATTCCGAAAAAGACCAGCTTTACGTTATTGAGACCGGCAGTTCGGACAGGCGCAATGTAATGAGGGATCATAGAACAGCTCCCAAGCATGGATGCCACCGAATAGGGTTCTTACACCCCTCTACGTGGCTCACATCGTCGGACTATTCTCACTCTAACGGACGATTTCGGCGGGAGAATGGAAACGACCGAAGTCATTGCGGGCAACCGTCACATCGCCGGGCGCATCATAAATAAAGTGATTTGGCTTCCCTTTGATTTCAAAGGATTTGGTCAGACATAGCAGGTTTGAAAATGTGGAAAGGCTCAGGCCTATGTACGTATCGAGCTTCAAGCATATGCCGAAATCAACCAAGCTTCTCTTGAGGCGCGAATCCAAAAAAGCAGTAGATATTTCTGACTTAAAAATTACACTTAATCCAAATTTGCCTGCCATATCAGATATTTCTGATTTTTTATGCATTAGGTCATCTTCATCACAACATAGAAATAATGTTGTAATCTCCCCATCCTTATCATTATTTCTAATTTTCTCAAATATTCTCCGCGGGTTCAAGATAAGCTCTCGACCCGAATCAAGTTTAATTCCACGAGATCTGCGAGAGTTTAAATGGTTTTTCCAGTCTCTCTCCACCCTCAACTGTACACCAGCCGTGCCCTTTGGCATCTCGCCAACCAAACGATTTATCTCACACTGTATATTAGCCACAGGCTTCAACGCGGAAAGAATGCGCGCGGTTTCATTGCACATTAATTCCTCAGGAGGAAGACCACCTTCCTCCTTGATTTTCTTAGACCCGGAGGCAAAACAATCAGAAAATGAAAGTATTGTTCCGGCTATTTCATTTGTTATTTGGATGATTTCTTCTAATTCATCCATTGCATAAACTTCATTGGTTTTTATGAAATTTGTGCCTCGACCCTCAACTGTCGGTGTCCAGTCATGAATTATATCTGGGATATTTACTATACCGTCGTATTTTTTAGCTTCAACAATCAAGCCAAGAATCGACATCTTTTGGTTGTTTAAGCCGCCTGTAATCTTTTCCACGCCAAAGACATTTTTCATCAAACAGATACACCCACAGCAAGCGACTTTCGCAAAACAATCAACCTACGCATCGAAATTCGGTATTCTTTCAGCGTTCAACAAGATTTTTAATCTCTCTATTGAAAAATAAAGAGACAATTCACCTGCTCGCTTAATTTCATCCCATCGCAATTCACCGTTTTCTAAACTACACCATTAAATGCGTTTCGATCAAGCCCTTGAAGGTGTTGGCTTACGATTCGAGCTCTCGGTAAGGAAACAAAGGCGAAGAGGCTACTGACCGAAAACATCACATGACCACGCATCAATGTTTTCCTGAATGCAATCACGAGCAAATCGTATGGTGAGTCTCAAGGAATTGCCGGCAAAACCACAAAGCCCCCAGGTCGCAGCATCGGATATCGCTAACGGAACTATGGCTCCAATGCGAGGGCAGATGCCAGATCCAGATGAAACCATCTTGTTCTGGCATCAAATCAGATTACACGCGCATCACTCAAACTACCAAGCATTGCATCATAGTCCTGCAAACTAGAGTTCAGCATATGCGTGGAAAGCACCCATTTCCGCAAAACCATGCGGATTTCCGGGGAAATCATTCCCTGCTCAATTGCAGACAAAATCGCCTTCTCCCAAGCAGCCTCATCCGCCGATACAAGCTGCAAAAGTGGTGCATCAATGTGATGTTGCGGCATATCGGACGCCAGAACCGGCAGCCCAAGGGCAGCATAGTCCAGAATCTTTAGCGCGCTCTTGCATCGGTTAAAGGGCGTATCGACAAGGGGCGCGAGACCAAAATCGCACTTTGCAGCGATTTTCCGCAGCCACGGCACGAAACGATCATACTCTCTTTGCTCTACAGGTGGATTGACACACTCAATCCACTTATAAGCCGCGAGGCGCTCTGGCTGGCCCGTCACCCCGACAATGGTCAGCCGGAAATTGGCAAAACGTTCAGCAGCCTTCGCGAGGATAGGAAGAATCATCTCCAGATCGGCATCATGAGTCCGCGTCCCCATGTACAATGCCCTTACAACACCATCATCTGGCCTCTGATTCGGTTTGATCCTCCAAAGACGATCGCTCAGACGATTTGGAACGAGCCGAATAGTCCGAGCCATAGGCTCGTAACGCTTTACCAACTCCTCGGTGGAAACGGTGACGACCGCAGCGTCCTGCACGAGACGCGTTATTGAATCTTTATGAGAAGAATATTCGATCTTCGCGTCGGGCCGATTTGCATGAGCCAGCAAGTCGTCATCGATTTCGTAGACAAATGGAATGCTCGCAGAATTCAGCACCGAGACAAGCTCATCCACCAGTTCAGGCGGTATGGCCGTTCTCTGAATGATAGCCGCATCGATAGTTCTCGAGCGCGCCGATGCCAAGAGGGTGTTCGGCAACATTCGCACGTAAACAACGCCCCGATCAGCGCTGTTTATCGTCCTTTCCCAGACACGGATGTAGGTTGAAGCATAAGCCGTTTCCAGCTTGGGATGGGCCGGGCAAACCACGGCAATACGCGGCTTTCGCTGCATTTCTTGCGAAACCGGCTTTCGGGCCAATAAAGCAGAGTAAATTTCGTAATAACGAGAGGCCATCATCCTTGTCGTGTTGGCAGCACCTTCCTCTTTTTGCCAAAGCATAACAGCATCGTCCGCCCGCGCTTGCTCTTCCTCATCGTAAGACACACTTAAAATGGAATTGTACAAGGCTTCTATGTTCGAATGATCCATGACCCAGCCGCCGCCACAAGCGCGCACGCGGCCAGCCAAGGTCGGAAAATCAAAGACGATCGTGGGAATGCCGGCGTGCCAGAGTTCGGTGAGCGTATGGCAGTAAGTTTCGTCCCAGATGGAAAAGACCGCCCCTAGATGCGGTGCAATCGCCTTTACCTTGGATGCGAAGGATTCTCGGGAATAACGTCCGTGCATGACAATACGCGGATGGGGACGCCGGGAAATATTTGGAACACCACCCAGAATATGAAATTCAATCCTGCCCTCGGTATCGAAGTCCACCAGATTATAAATAATCTGCAAACCCTTGCCGTTGTTGATATTCCCCGGCACCAAAATCTTGATGGGCTTGGACTCATCCGGCTGCTGGCGCAGCGAATGGAATTTATCGAAATCGCGGCCATGCGGGATGACAAAGAACCGGTCGCGATCCACATTTGGCAAGGCCTGGCAGATCAATTCCCGGGCATGTTCGGAGGTGGTGACGAAAGCATCCGAAACGCTGACGGCGCGATCGAACTTGCGCCGCCAGGTTTCCAGCCACGTGCCCGTGGGCAGGGGAATGGTGTCTCCCGGCCACAATCCTTCGCGCGTCTGGTTCATTTCCGGCGTGAAGTAATTCCCCAGGAAAACATCCGCGTCGTCGATCAGCTTGATCGTCGGCGTGAGCGTGTAATAATCATGGAAGGACGTAACCGTCTTTCGGCCCAGCCTGCCAGCCAGCGACGGCAGCGAGAGGCTGTGCCAGGCAAGATGGCGGATATGAACGATATCAATGTCATATTCAAACAGCCAGCCAAAGACGACGGCATCATATTCCGCAGAATAGTGCGAAACAGGATCAATAGCCGTTTCCAGACGATGAGACCTCAGGAGCTTGAATTCCCCATCCACAAGATGGCTCAGCTCGATCGTCTGGCGGTCGCAGCGCAGAAGCCAGGCATCGATGGAGCCATTCAGTCCCTGTGCCAGATCCTTGTTTGTTTGCGGTGTTCCGCCCGTGACAGTTGAAATGACGAACAGAATGCGGGGCAGGGTCGTGGCGCCGGTTGCCGCGCTGTTATAGGCAAGCTGCCCATTATAGCGGGCAATGCGAACCTTTTCGCCCTTTTCGAAGACGGCGATGGCCGGTCTATATTCGGGATAACGCGCCCGGATAACCGACGAGCTTTCCGCAAGCAGCTGCGTCTTGGTGTCTCCGAAGCTCTTGGACCGATCATGGAAAACATAGGTCCGGTCGTCGATCACGTGTTTCCAGCCGGCATGAAGGGCTCTCATGCAGAAATCGTTTTCCTCGCCATAGCCCCGCGGGAAAGCGCTGTCATCCAGCATTCCGACCTCATCCAGGCAGGTGCGGCGGATCAACATGCAAAAGCCGTTGCCGGTCGGGACCTCCGGATAGACACCCGCGCTGGCGCGGCGGAAAGAACGGGAGAAGGTGATTTCATCGATGCCCGGAGGCAATTCGTTATCATTGCCGATCTTCGGCGCGGAAAACGCGCCGGCACGGTCCGACATGGCTGTTACCGTTGCAACGCGCGGCGAGGAGGCCGCCGCCATCAACATGCCCTCCAGCCAGCCCGGCGTCACGCGCGCATCAGAATTCAGCAGCAGAACGTCATTGCGGCCAGCTTCCGTGATGCCGCGATTGGCGGTACGCGTAAAGCCCAGATTGGTCTCGTTGTGCAGGATGCGCAGGCGAGAATTATCCGCATGGCGCGCAAGGATCGTCTCGATCTCGGGATCGGTCGATTTATCGTTGATCAGCAGGATTTCGGCATGTTCCGGCGTCCATGCCAAAAGACGCTCGATACAAACCTCCAGATCGCGCGGTGCATTATAGATCGGAACAACGATCGTAACCCCGTTTCTCACAAGATCGTCTGGATGAATATGCCGGGATGAAAGGGGGGCGTCGTTCTGAACGGAAAACCGCTTGGACACCGAGCCGTCCGGCAACCGGAAATGAATATGGTACTGCCCTGGCCGCATGAAGCGGATGGGGTTATCCATTTCAAGGCCGCTGAAGCCCGTGGACATGCCCTTGTTGCGCAAATCCGGTCTGAAGCTATCGGCCACATAAGAGCCAAAGGAAATACCGTTGATGAAAAGCTCAAGCTTGACGGGTGTAGATCTATCGCTAGCGTTGACGCACCAGCCGCGAATCCTCGTATTCGTCAGGGAATCCAGCCGCAGGCGATAGCCCGAAAAGTCCAGTGAATCACTTTCCAACGCCCAGGATCGCCCCTCGGACCTTCCCCACTTGATGTAGTGAAGCAGCGGATTTACCCCGGCGCGGGCAACATCCGGATTTGCGACAAGGTAGCCTTTGGAACTGAATTTCGCGCTCGGATCGCGCCCCTCTCCCGCTCCGAAGCGCAAGTAATGCAGAGCCGCCTTTTGTCGCGCACGCTTCACATCCGGATAGGTTTCCAGATACCAGGCTTCATCAAAGAATTCGCTAGCCCGGATGGCCTCAGCAGCACGCAATTGCTTTAACAAGGTCAAACTTCTGCGAAGGATGCGGCTATATTCCGTCAATGGAAATCAACTCCATAAATTGCGTTAGGGCGCGGATGGCACCCGACCATCCTTCGTTTTACCAGCGGCCCGCATCCTATAGTCACCATGCCGTTGACAGGTGGACTACACTATACCTGATCCTAGCCATCCACTTCATCACATATAAAATAGAGAATAAAGTGCAACCGCTTTGACGGTAACGCGACAAGACCTCAACATGCATTTTACCAACACCAGAGGAGCAGCTCCCCAGAGTTCGCTATCCGTTACAACAGCTTCTCAAGCTCGGGCAACTTGTCGTTGACCAGCCACCCGTAATAATTTTCTTCCGGCCATGAAAATCCACCGCCGGTATTGCGGCGGGCCAGGGCGCGGGCACGCGCGGTGGAATCACCAACGTTGAACAATGTTGCCGTCAGGCCGGGATTGTCGGAAATGTCCACATTGGCGATTTCCCGATAGTCGTCGATGGAGCGGCGAATGATGGCGGCCATATAGGCCAGCGAGATGTCGGGATCCATGATGGCCCGGTAGACATTGCCTGCATCCTTTTCATCCAGCTTCGGATAACCGGACTTTTCATGGACCATGTCGGTCAGCATCATGGCGGTCAGTGGATTGATCTGGCCAAGGCCAAAGGTCTGGCCCGCATAAAATGGCTGGAAAAACACCGCGCTGAAGCGATTATCGGGAAATTTCCTGCCATCCACCTTCTTGCCGCGAAAATCATCGTCCCACACATTTTCACGGCAGGTCCACAGGCGGTAGCTGTCGCTGAATTTCGCGCATTCGGCAAATTGCGGCCTGTCTACAAAGCTGTCGATGTCCTCGCCGTCATAAGCAAAGCGAAAGGAATTTCCGGCGTATGAGGCAGCCTTCACGTAATAGGTCTGCAATGTATCATAGGCATCGACATTATAGGTGTGTTCACCCACCAGCGCTCCAACCATATGAATAGGATCTATGCCATATTGACCGGAGGTTTTCTTGATCTTGGCGATCAGTTGCTTGTCGCGCGAAAGAAGGTCGCGGATCTTTTCGTATTTGGCATCAAAACTGCTCTTGGTTTCACGGGTGCGTTGTTTCGATGCCCCCGGAATGGGCGGCTGGTCGCTGTTCCGGTTCCCCGGAGGCACCACCCGCACATCGGCAAATGCCGATCCCGCGCAAGCGATGGAAACGAAAACGGCCAGAATGAAGCGACGCAGCATACCCAATCCCTGAAGGTGCCAAACGCGAAGGGCAGGAGCCCTGCATGGTAGCGCCGTCTTAACCAAGAAAGCGCGCTGCGTCGACTCCTGCCGTCCTTCATGGCCGAGTTAAGGCAGAAAATCCTGCCTTCATGCATTTTCAGGAAGCCGACAGTCGCCCTGCCGCTCCAGAATGCGTGCCAATAGGAGCGTTAAAGCCCTTACATCCATCAAACCTCACAAAATGAAGCGCGAAAGATCGACATCGGCGGCAATGTCATCGACATGTTCATGTACATAGGCCGAATCAATCATGACCTTCGAACCACCGCGGTCCGGCGCATTAAAGGAAATATCGTCCAGAACGCGCTCCATCACAGTTTGCAGGCGCCGCGCGCCGATATTTTCCACCGACGAATTAAGCTTGACCGCAACATCGGCCAGCGCATCGATGGCGTCTTCCGTGAAATCCAGCTCCAGCGTTTCCGTAGCCATCAGCGCCTTGTACTGACGGATGAGGCTGGCTTCGGTTTCCGTCAGGATGCGGCGGAAATCTTCCTTGGAGAGTGGCTTCAATTCAACGCGAATTGGCAATCGTCCCTGAAGCTCCGGCAGAAGATCGGAAGGCTTTGAAACGTGGAAGGCCCCGGATGCGATAAACAGAATATGATCGGTCTTCACCGGCCCGTATTTGGTGGCGACCGTCGTTCCCTCCACCAGCGGCAGCAGATCGCGCTGCACGCCTTCCCGTGAAACGCCAGCGCCCAGCCCGCCATCGCGCGCGGCAATCTTGTCGATCTCGTCGAGGAAAACGATGCCGTCATTTTCCACGGACCGCACCGCCTCGCGCTGGATGACCTCATTGTCGATCAGCTTGTCGGATTCGTCGCGGATCAGATCCTGATAGGAGGCCTTCACCGTGGTACGCACCTTCTTGGTGCGCCCGCCCATGGCCTTGCCGAACATGTCCGAGAGGTTGAGAATGCCGACATTGGCCCCCGGCATTCCCGGAATTTCAAAACCGGACATGCCATTGCCGCTATCGGCCACTTCGATCTCGATTTCCTTGTCGTCCATTTCACCGGCGCGCAGCTTCTTGCGGAAACTGTCACGGGTGGCGGGAGAGGCCGTGGCGCCGACCAGCGCATCCAGCACCCGCTCCTCGGCGCCTGCATGGGCCTTGGCCTGCACTTCCTGCCGCTTCTTTTCGCGCACCAGGCCAATGCCCACTTCCACGAGGTCGCGGATGATCTGCTCCACGTCACGGCCGACATAGCCGACCTCGGTGAATTTCGTGGCTTCGACCTTGATAAAGGGTGCGCCCGCCAGCTTGGCGAGCCGGCGGGAAATTTCGGTCTTGCCGACGCCGGTCGGGCCGATCATCAGAATGTTCTTCGGCATCACCTCGTCGCGCAGGCTCTCATCCAGTTGCTGGCGGCGCCAGCGGTTGCGAAGCGCGATCGCCACGGCACGCTTGGCGTCGTTCTGGCCGATAATGTAGCGGTCCAGTTCCGAAACGATTTCGCGGGGAGAAAAAGTCGTCATGGGGAATATGTCCTGGGAAATGGAATGGGATCAGGCGTCGGCGTCGAGGGTTTCGACAAGAACGCTGTGATTGGTGTAGACGCAGATGTCACCGGCGATCTTCATGGCCTTGCGGGCAATTTCTTCCGCGGAAAGGTCCGTATCGATCAGCGCCAGTGCCGCCGCCAGCGCATAATTGCCGCCGGAACCGATGGCGATGGTGCCGTGTTCAGGCTCCAGCACATCGCCATTGCCGGTAATAGCAAGCGTCACGGACTTGTCCGCGACCAGCATCATCGCTTCCAGGTTGCGCAGATATTTGTCGGTGCGCCAGTCCTTGGCAAGCTCCACGGCCGCTCTCATCAACTGGCCGGGATATTGCTCCAGCTTGCGCTCCAGCCGCTCCAGCAGCGTGAAAGCATCCGCCGTGGCACCGGCAAAACCGGCGATAACCTGACCCTTGCCGATGCGGCGCACCTTGCGGGCATTGCCCTTCATTACCGTCTGGCCCAGGCTGACCTGCCCGTCACCGGCGATCACCACTTTGCCGCCCTTGCGGACCGTGATGATGGTCGTGCCGTGCATGGTTCCATAGGGATTGTGTTCGCTCATGATCCGTCCATTCGTTTGAGGCCCGGCGCAACGGCTTTGGGCCTTGTGTTGTTTTCTATGTAAGCGGCCATGGCTGAAATGCAAACGCGACAACACCGCCGAGGGTTTTGCAAGGATTGCTGGATATTTGACGGAGCCCCTGATAAGGAGCAGCAGAGTTTCCAAGGAGTAGACAATGGCTGAAGGCCGCACAGCAAATGTTGCCCGCAAGACCAACGAAACCTCGGTGTCCGTATCCGTCAATCTCGACGGCACCGGCACATCGAAAATCTCGACGGGCGTTGGCTTTTTCGACCATATGCTGGAGCAGCTTTCCCGCCATTCGCTGATCGATATGGAGATCGATGTGAAGGGCGACCTGCATATCGACGACCATCACACCGTCGAAGATACCGGCATTGCCATTGGCCAGGCCATTTCCAAGGCGCTTGGCGAGCGGCGCGGCATCATGCGCTATGCCTCGCTGGATCTCGCCATGGATGAAACCATGACCAAGGCGGCCATCGATGTTTCGGGCCGTCCCTTCCTCGTCTGGAACGTCAGTTTCTCGGCGCCGAAAATCGGCAGTTTCGATACCGAACTGGTGCGGGAATTCTTCCAGGCGCTGGCGCAGAATGCCGGGATCACGCTGCATATTCTCAACCACTACGGCGCCAACAACCACCATATCGCCGAAACCTGCTTCAAGGCGGTGGCGCGGGTGCTGCGCACGGCGCTGGAAATCGACCCGCGTCAGGCGGGCCGCATCCCTTCTACCAAGGGCACTCTTTGAGAATTGAAACGACCATGCGTGTAGCAATCATCGATTATGGATCGGGCAATCTTCGCTCTGCCACCAAAGCCTTCGAGCGCGCCGCCCGCGAACTGGGCCTTGATGCCGAAATCGACCTGACAGACAAGGCCGAACGTGTCGCCTCCGCCGATCGCATCGTGCTGCCGGGCGTCGGCGCCTATGCCGATTGCAAGGCGGGCCTCGATGCCGTGCCGGGAATGCATGAGGCGCTGAGTGAAGCCGTTACCGGCAAGGGCCGTCCTTTCCTCGGCATCTGCGTCGGAATGCAGCTCATGTCGGCGCGCGGGCTGGAAAAGACCGTGACGGAAGGGCTTGGCTGGATTGCCGGTGACGTCCGGGAAATGACGCCTGCCGATCCGGCCCTCAAGATCCCGCAGATTGGCTGGAACACGCTGACGCTGCACCACCCCCACCCGCTGTTCGATAACATCCCCACCGGCCCCGACGGGCTGCACGCCTATTTCGTGCATTCCTACCATCTGGCTGCGGAGAAGCCGGAAGAGGTGATCGCCACCACCGATTACGGCGGCGCGATGACCGCCTTTGTCGGACGCGACAACATGGCAGGCGCGCAATTCCATCCGGAGAAAAGCCAGGCACTTGGCCTGCGGCTGATCGCAAATTTCCTGCGCTGGGCGCCCTAATCCACTTTGAAGCAATACTTGTCAGATTATATATTGATACAAGGCAGGCTTGCGCACGGAGAACGAGATGGAAAAAAAGGGAACAAATAGCAGTATATCTTATACGATAAAACCGACGAAGCCCGGCAAAGCAACATTTTCAAATGTTGTTCTGCCTAACGGCCAGATCATACGTCATGTTGACGAGCAAGTTCACAAACGAGCCCTTTCCAATGCCTCTAGAATTTATAAGGAAAAGGCATGAATTCTTCGCATGATCTTTCAGAAGATTTAAATTCTGAGAGTGCCAGGGAGGCTGGCTACAACAAAGTTCTCGAGTACTATATTGAGGATTTTGGTTCTGGTGAATTGGATCTGGTCGGCATCCTGGCCTATGGTCTCTACAAACGGCAAAAACGGGATTGGATCGTTCAATATAAAACCCTGAACGCGGGTCGCAAGCCTTCGACGCAAGAGGTTTACGCCGTGACCAGCAGCTACCTTACTGAAGATTTGAAAAACACACTTCGTAATCGAGCATCTGACATCTTGAGTGGCTACGCTGACACATATGTTCAGGCGATAGACCCTCAAATCAGGATTGATGCTCTAAACTCCGAGGCGCTCAGACAAGCTAGAGATATAGAAACTGCCATCAAAAATCAGTCTACATTCTGGTCACAGGTCTGGGTCGGTATTGTTTCTACAGCGATATGGACGCTCTTCATCACCGCCATTGCTCTGACCGTTGCTTTTTTCGGTTCGGACATTCTGGATGCAATTAAATCCATCCGCGATACCGTAAGCTCAAACCAATAAAGCAGTTATGACATGATCCTATTTCCCGCTATCGATCTGAAAGACGGCCAGTGCGTTCGCCTCAAGCTTGGCGACATGGACCAGGCCACGGTCTATAATCCCGACCCTGCCGCGCAGGCCAAGGCCTTTGAGGATCAGGGCTTCGAATGGCTGCATGTGGTGGATCTGAACGGTGCCTTTGCCGGTGAAAGCGTCAATGGCGCGGCGGTGGATGCCATTCTCAAAGCCACGAAAAATCCCGTGCAGCTTGGCGGCGGCATTCGCACGCTGGCGCATATCGAAAGCTGGCTGGCGCGGGGACTTTCCCGCGTCATTCTCGGCACCGTGGCGGTGCGTGATCCGGCTCTGGTCATCGAGGCCTGCAAGCTGTTTCCGGGCAAGGTCGCGGTCGGCATCGACGCCAAGGGCGGCAAGGTGGCCGTGGAAGGCTGGGCGGAAGCCTCCGAGCTCGGCGTGATCGAGCTTGCGAAGAAATTCGAAGGCGCCGGTGTTGCCGCCATCATCTATACCGATATCGACCGCGATGGCATCCTGACCGGCATCAACTGGGATGCGACACTGGAGCTGGCCGAAGCCGTTTCCATTCCGGTGATCGCCTCCGGCGGCCTTGCCTCGCTTGACGATATTCGTCGCATGGTCATGCCGGACGCCCGCAAACTGGAAGGTGCGATTTCCGGCCGTGCGCTTTATGATGGCCGGATCGATCCGAAAGAGGCGCTGGCCATCATCAAGGAAGCTGCGAAATGACACTCAAGGCACGCATTATTCCCTGTCTCGACGTGAAGGATGGCCGCGTCGTCAAGGGCGTCAATTTCGTCGATCTCATCGATGCCGGTGATCCGGTGGAGGCGGCGAAGGCCTATGATGCGGCAGGCGCCGACGAGCTTTGCTTTCTCGACATCACCGCCTCTTCCGACAATCGCGACACGATTTTCGACGTGGTGGCGCGCACGGCGGATCACTGTTTCATGCCGGTCACGGTCGGCGGCGGGGTTCGCGCCGTGGCCGACATCCGCAAGCTGCTGCTTTGCGGGGCGGACAAGGTTTCCATCAATTCGGCTGCCGTGAAAAATCCGGATTTCGTGGCGGAGGCCGCCGACAAGTTCGGCAATCAATGCATCGTCGTTTCCATCGACGCCAAGAAGGTGTCGGCTGCGGGGGAGACGGATCGCTGGGAAATCTTTACCCATGGAGGCCGCCAGCCAACCGGCATTAACGCCGTGGAGTTTGCCATTCGCATGGTGGAGCGCGGCGCGGGCGAATTGCTGGTGACATCCATGGACCGCGATGGAACCAAGAGCGGTTATGACCTCACACTCACCCGAACCATTGCCGATGCCGTGCGGGTGCCGGTGATTGCGTCCGGTGGCGTTGGCACGCTGGATCATCTGGTGGATGGCGTGAAGGAAGGCCATGCGACGGCTGTTCTGGCTGCTTCCATCTTCCACTTCGGCACCTATTCCATCGGCGAGGCCAAGGCCTACATGGCCGAACGGGGAATAGCCATGCGGCAGGATCAGGCATAAGAGATCGACGATGACGACATTCACCCTTGCCGATCTTGAACGGATCGTCGCAACCCGCGCCAAGGCCGAACCGGACCAAAGCTGGACAGCAAAGCTTTTTGCGGCCGGGCAGGACAAGGCCGCAAAGAAGCTGGGCGAAGAAGCCATAGAGGCGGTGATGGCGGCGGTGAAAGGTGATCGCGCCAATCTTGTCTATGAAAGTGCTGATCTGCTTTATCATCTCATGGTCGTATTGAAAATTGCGGACATACCGTTAGAAGCGGTGATGGAAGAGCTTCAACGACGCACAGGCCAATCCGGCCTCAGCGAGAAGGCAAGCCGGCAGGACCCATGACGACAGCGATCAAGGAATTCGAGGCGGAGGAGACCCTTGATCATTTCCAGGCGGGAAGCTACTCGCCCTATCTTTTCTTTTCATCGGAAGAATGGGCGCATTTTCGCGCCGATACGCCGCTGACCCTCACACTGGACGAGGTGCACCGGCTGCGGTCTCTGGACGACCCGATCGACCTTGCCGAAGTGCGGCGCATCTATCTGTCGCTTTCACGGCTTTTGTCGGCGCATGTGGAATCGTCGCAGCTTCTGTCCAAGCAGCGTAATCGTTTCCTCAGCACCAATGTTGAAAAAACGCCGTTCATCATCGGCATTGCCGGATCTGTGGCCGTGGGCAAATCCACCACCGCCCGCATCCTCAAGGAATTGCTGGCGCGCTGGCCCTCGAGCCCCAAGGTGGATCTCGTGACCACCGACGGCTTTCTCTATTCCAACGACGAACTGGTGAGGGACAACCGGCTGCAACGCAAGGGTTTTCCCGAAAGTTACAATACGGGGTCGCTGCTGCGTTTTCTCTCGGCGATCAAGGCGGGACAGCCGAATGTCAAGGCACCGCTTTATTCGCACCTCACCTATGACGTGCTGCCGGACGACTATCGCATCATCGACCGTCCGGACATTCTGATTTTCGAGGGCATCAACGTGCTGCAATCACGCGATCTTCCGCGTGACGGCAAGATCGTGCCAATGGTGTCCGATTTCTTCGATTTCTCGATCTATATCGATGCCGAAGAGACGCTGATTCACAACTGGTATGTGAAGCGCTTCATGAAGCTTCGGCAGACAGCCTTTCGCGATCCGAATTCCTACTTCCATCGCTACGCTTCGATCAGTGAGGAAGAGGCGCTGACCATTGCCGAAACACTGTGGGCCAACATCAATCTCATCAATTTGCGGGAAAACATTCTTCCCACCCGCCCGCGCGCCGACCTTATTCTGCGCAAGGGCGAGAATCACCTGATCGAACAGGTCGCATTGCGAAAACTTTGATGAAGTGTCGGCCGGATTACGCTGGAACCTGACCGACCTTGTATCAAGGATTATCTTCACTAATCCTTGTCAGGCTTGGAACGCATCTTCTTGATCTCCCCCCTGCCCGACTTTTCCTTGAGCCTTCGCTCTATCGAGCCCCTGGTGGGTTTTGTCTTGCGCCGCGGCGGAGGTGGTGGTTTCGCGGCCTCCAGAATCAATTCCTTCAGGCGCTCGCGCGCATCCTCCCGGTTACGCTCCTGGCTACGGAAGCGGCTGGCCTCGATCATCAGCACGCCCTCCTTGGAGAGCCTGCGCCCGGCCAACCTGATGGCACTGGCCTTCACCCTTTCTGGCAGATTGGGCGAACTTGCCAGCGGAAAGAACAATTGCACCGCTGTCGAAACCTTGTTGACATTCTGCCCGCCGGGTCCTCCGGCCAGCACGAATTGCTCGGTCAGTTCCCAACCGGCAAGGGTAATCCTGTCATTGATGTAAAGCGGGTCACTGGCCATGAGGCTTCATAGCAAAGACCGCCGGAAAAGGAAAATCCGGCAAATTGCTTTGCCGGATTCCCGATAAACTATCGATCCATTGCCGGATAGACCGGCAAAGATAGGCTTATTCAGCAGCCACGCCCAGAACCGGGGCTGCATCGCGGACGTTGCTGTCCACATGCGCCTCGAACTTTTCGAAATTGGCGATGAACATGCCAACAAGCTTCTTGGCCTGCGCATCGTAATCCGCGCCGTTCGCCCAGGTGGAGCGCGGGTCGAGGATCTTCGTATCGACGCCTTCGACCGAAACCGGCACGGCAAAGCCGAAATTGGCATCTGTGCGGAATTCGGCCTTTTTGAGCTCGCCCGAAAGAGCAGCCGTCAGCAAGGCGCGCGTTGCCTTGATCGGCATACGATGGCCCACGCCATAGGCGCCGCCGGTCCAGCCGGTATTGACCAGCCAGCAATCGACATTGTGCCTGGCGATCAGTTCCTTGAGCAGATTGCCGTATTCCGCCGGATGGCGCGGCATGAAAGGCGCGCCGAAGCAGGTGGAGAAGGTTGCTTCCGGCTCGGTCACGCCACGCTCCGTACCGGCAACCTTGGCGGTGTAGCCGGAAAGGAAGTGGTACATGGCCTGCTCAGGCGTCAGCTTGGCAATGGGCGGCATGACGCCGAAGGCATCCGCCGTCAGCATGATAATGGTTTTCGGATGCGGGGCGCGCCCGGTTTCCGAGGCATTCGGAATGAAGTTCAGCGGATAGGCACAACGGGTATTTTCCGTCTTCGAGCCGTCGTTGAAATCCGGCACGCGGTTTTCATCGAGAACGACGTTTTCCAGCACGGTGCCGAAGCGCTTGGTGGTCGCGTAGATCTCGGGCTCGGCCTCTGCGGAAAGGCGGATGGTCTTGGCATAGCAGCCGCCTTCAAAGTTGAAGATGCCGTCTTCGCCCCAGCCATGCTCGTCGTCACCGATCAGCGTGCGCGACGGATCGGCCGAAAGCGTGGTTTTGCCGGTGCCGGAGAGACCGAAGAATACAGCCGAATCGCCTGCCGGGCCCACATTGGCCGAGCAATGCATGGGCATGACCTGCTTTGCGGGCAGGAAATAATTGAGCGCGGTGAAAACCGACTTCTTCATTTCACCGGCATAGAAGGTGCCGGCGATCAGCACGATCTTGCGGGTGAAATCGCAGGCGATCACCGTTTCCGTGCGGCAGCCATGGCGGGCGGGATCTGCCTTGAAGCTCGGCAGATCGATGATGGTGAAGCTCGGCACGAAGGAGGCAAGCGCCTCACGCGCGGGGCGGATCAGCAGATTGCGAATGAACAGCGAATGCCAGGCAAGCTCCGTGACCACGCGGGTGGGCAATGCATTGGCCGCATCGGCGCCGCCGATCAGATCCTGCACGAAGAGTTCCTTGCCGGCCACATGCGCCAGCATATCCTTGTGCAGGATGTCGAAATGCTCAACCGAGAGCGGCTTGTTGTTGTCCCACCAGATCTGGCTATCGGTGTTTTCGTCGCGAACGACGAATTTGTCCTTCGGCGAACGGCCGGTATGCTGGCCGGTCTCGGCGCAAAGGGCGCCGTCAGCCGTCAGTACGGCTTCGCCCCGACGGATCGAATGCTCGTAAAGCGCGCTGGGAAGAAGGTTATAATGGACGCGAGCGGCCTGTCCGAGACCGATTGCTTCCACGCCGACCCCGGGATTTTTCACTCCAAGCTCCTCCATAACGCACTTCCTTTCATCGAAACGGGAGAGATGAACTGGCCTGAAACTAGAGAACGGATTTTCAAAATGCAAGCCGTTAATTTCTGAAATATCTAATAAATTCAGGTATTTAATCGTTTTAAACTGATATGCCAGATTTTAAATCGTTTCGCGATTGGCTCGATTTCTCATGCTGCACTGCACTGTCTGGCTGTAGCCTCCATCAACCACCCTTTATCTTTGCCACAATTTGTTCCACCTTTACCCTCATGAACATGGTCCATGGCAGCGGACAAGGCGCCGCCTGCCCGCCAAACAGGACGGAGAACATAAGCAATGCAGACGATTGCCCTGGTTGACGACGACCGGAACATCCTGACTTCCGTATCCATCGCGCTGGAAGCTGAGGGATACAAGGTCGAGACCTATACGGACGGGGCTTCGGCACTGGACGGCCTTCTGGCACGCCCGCCGCATCTGGCGATTTTCGACATCAAGATGCCGCGCATGGATGGCATGGAGCTCTTGCGCCGCCTGCGGCAGAAGTCAGACCTGCCGGTGATTTTCCTGACCTCCAAGGATGAGGAGATCGATGAACTGTTCGGCCTGAAAATGGGCGCGGACGACTTCATCACCAAGCCCTTTTCCCAACGCCTGTTGGTGGAACGGGTGCGCGCCATCCTGCGCCGTGCCGCCAATCGCGAGCTTGCCGCCACCGGGCAGGGACAGAAGCCCGGCCAGGAAGTGCAGGCCCGCAACCTCGAACGTGGCCAGCTCGTCATGGACCAGGAACGCCATACCTGCACCTGGAAGGGCGATCCGGTCACGCTGACCGTCACGGAATTTCTCATTCTCCATTCGCTGGCGCAGCGCCCCGGCGTGGTCAAGAGCCGCGATGCGCTGATGGATGCCGCCTATGACGAGCAGGTCTATGTGGACGACCGCACCATCGACAGCCACATCAAGCGGCTGCGCAAGAAGTTCAAGATGGTGGATACGGATTTCGACATGATCGAAACCCTCTACGGCGTTGGCTACCGCTTCCGTGAATCGGCGTGACGTTTGCGCGGCTTTGCGGCAAGGAGATTTGCAAGTAAAAGCCCGTTGATTCGGCGCGGCAAGGCTGCCGCGTCCGTGAAAGGTTGATCTTGGCAAGGCTGGATATGGACAGGGATATGGAGGCAGGCGACGCTCCGCGCGCATCGCTGCGCCTTTCCTTTTCGCATCCCTTCACGCTTATTCGCCGGATTTTCGGTAATGCCGTCTTCTCAAGCCTGACCCGCCGCATCGTTTTCTTCAATCTGGCCGCATTGATCGTTCTTGTCGGCGGCATCATGTATCTCAACCAGTTCCGTGAAGGCTTGATCGACGCCCGCGTCGAGAGCCTCACGACACAGGGACAGATCATTGCGGGCGCCATTGCCGCCTCCGCTTCGGTGGATACGAATTCCATCACCATCGATCCGCAGAAACTGCTGGAGTTGCAGGCGGGCGAAAGCATCACGCCGATGCCCAACAATAATGAGGAAGATCTTGACTTCCCCATCAAGCCCGAGAAAGTGGCGCCGGTGTTGCGGCAGCTCATCTCGCCCACCCGCACCAGGGCGCGTCTTTTCGATGCCGATGCCAATCTGCTGCTGGATTCGCGCCATCTCTATTCTCGCGGCCAGGTGTTGCGCTATGATCTGCCTCCGGTGGATTCAGAAAGCAGCACCGTCACCGGCTGGTTCATCCGGCTGTTCAACCGCCTGCTGCAACCGCGCGGCGTCGGGCTCTATCGGGAGGCTCCCGGCGGCGATGGCTCCATCTATCCAGAGGTGACGAACGCCCTGTCCGGGGTCAGCGGCTATGTGGTGCGCATCAACGAACAGGGCGAGCAGATCGTCTCCGTCGCCGTGCCGGTCCAGCGTTTCCGGGCCGTGCTGGGCGTGCTTCTGCTCTCGACGCAGGCAGGCGACATCGACAAGATCGTTCATGCGGAGCGCCTGGCTATTCTCAGGGTTTTCGGCGTGGCGACGCTGGTGAACATCGTTCTGTCGCTGCTTCTGTCTTCCACCATCGCCAATCCCCTGCGCAGGCTTTCCGCCGCAGCGATCCGGGTGCGGCGCGGCGCCAAGGAGCGCGAGGAAATTCCCGATTTTTCCGTCCGCCAGGATGAGATCGGCAATCTTTCCATTGCGCTCAGGGAAATGACCACGGCGCTCTACGACCGGATCGACGCCATCGAGAGCTTCGCGGCCGATGTCAGCCACGAACTGAAGAACCCCCTGACATCGCTGCGCAGCGCGGTGGAAACCCTGCCTCTGGCCAAGACGGACGCCTCCAAGCAAAGGCTTCTGGATGTGATCCAGCATGACGTGCGCCGCCTGGACCGTCTGATCAGCGACATTTCCGACGCATCCCGCCTGGATGCGGAGCTTGCCCGTTCCGACGCCAAGCCCGTCGATCTCGAAATTGCCCTGACCAATCTGGTGGAGATTTCCCGCCAGATCAGCAGCGCGAAAAAAAAGGTGGAGATAGAGCTGAAGGTCGAGCAGAAACCGGGCCTCAAGCCGCGCTTCATCGTAAACGGACACGACCTGCGGATTGGCCAGATCGTTACCAACCTCATCGAGAACGCCCGCTCCTTCGTGCCCGAGGGCGAGGGCCGGATCACCGTGAAGCTGTCGCGCACCCGCACCCGCTGCGTGGTGCAGGTGGAAGACAATGGCCCGGGCATTCAGGCCGAAGACATCGACCGGATTTTCGAACGCTTTTATACAGACCGCCCCGAAGGCGAAAGCTTCGGGCAGAACTCGGGACTGGGATTGTCCATCAGCCGCCAGATCGCCGAAGCGCATGGCGGCTCGCTGCGCGCGGAAAACGTGAAGCGTGAGGAAGACGGCACCATCACCGGCGCGCGTTTCATTCTCAGCCTGCCCGCTGATCCCTCCACCCATGAAAAATAAGTGGCCCAATATTCACGCCACGGCAATCGAGATCGGCGGCTGCGGCTTCCTGATCTGCGGACCGTCTGGAGCGGGCAAATCGCGTCTTGCCCTGGAGCTTCTCAGTCTTGCCGCCATGGCAGGGGTGGAAGCGGCGCTCGTGGCCGATGATCAGGTGCTTGTCGAGATTGGCGGGCAAGGTGAGGTGATCGCCCACCGGCCCGCTGCTATTGAAGGGCTGATCGAAGCCCGCTTCACCGGGATTCTTCGCCTCCCCAGTATTCCCTCAAGCCGCATCGGCCATGTCATCCTGCCCCTGAAAAATCCGGGGGATGCCGACAGGCTGCCGCCGGAGAATGAGCGTTTCGAAGTGGTACAGGGTGTTTTCCTTCCGGTCATCCGGCTGCTTCCGGGCATGATCGCCAATCTGACGGTTCTTCGCCTGCGCGCCGGATTCCATGACCATTGAAGGGTAGGATGCGATTTTTGGCTTGCACTTCGGACGTTCATGGCCAAGATGGCCTTCCCGTTGTATTGCGGCTGCGAAGGCGGGAGGCAAACAGGCCTCCCTTTGCGCAAATGCCGGCGGAATGAGGATTGCGGGCGCGGATCTTTCAGAAAGGCCCTGTGTAGACGAAGTCGTCGCAGTGCGCTAAGGGGCGCTCGGAATTGATGAGGGAGCTATAAGCGAATGATCGGACTTGTGCTTGTCACCCATGGCAAGCTGGCTGAAGAGTTTCATTCTGCCGTGGAGCATGTCGTTGGTCCGCAGAAGTTCATCGAGACGATCTGTATCGGTCCGGAGGATGACATGGACCAGCGGCGCCAGGATATTCTGGATGCCGTGGGCCGCGCCGATGACGGCAGTGGCGTCATCATCCTCACGGACATGTTCGGCGGCACTCCTTCCAACCTCGCCATATCTGCCATGAGCGCCGGACGCATCGAGGTGATTGCCGGGATGAACCTGCCAATGCTCATCAAGCTTGCTGGCGTGCGCGGCGAAAACGACATGGAAAAGGCCCTTGTCAGCGCCTCCGATGCCGGTCGGAAGTATATCAATGTGGCCAGCCGCGTGTTGAGCGGCAAATAGGATCCACCTCCCATGTCCAGTTTTTCCCGTGAATTGCTGATCATCAACAAGCGCGGACTGCACGCGCGGGCCTCTGCCAAATTCGTTCAAACCGTGCAGACCTTCAACGCCGATGTCAGCGTCAGCAAGGACGGAATGACCGTGGGCGGCACCTCGATCATGGGATTGATGATGCTGGCCGCCAGCCCGGGATGCACCATTGTGGTTTCCACCAGCGGCGAAGAGGCCGAAAAGGCGATTGACGCGCTTGAAGCGCTGGTGGCCGACAAATTCGGCGAGGAAATGTAAACCACGTCTGCACATAAAGATATAAAGACCTCTTTATGTGATTATTGCTTCCTTTCCGTTTCCCTGCTAGACAGGTGTGAGGATGCGCGTTTCGCGCGCGCCGAAGTTTGCTGCCGCCCTTGCGGGTATTGCGGCGTTTCACAGCTGTTTGGAGACACCATGAGCACGGACAAGGATTACATCGTCGCGGATATCGGCCTGGCTGATTTCGGTCGCAAGGAACTCGACATCGCCGAAACGGAAATGCCCGGCCTTATGGCAACGCGCGCCGAATTGGGCGCGGCGCAGCCGCTGAAGGGCGCGCGCATCAGCGGCTCCCTGCACATGACGATCCAGACCGCCGTTCTGATCGAAACGCTGACGGCGCTGGGCGCGGACGTGCGCTGGGCCTCGTGCAACATCTTCTCCACGCAGGACCATGCGGCTGCGGCCATTGCCGCGTCGGGCGTGCCGGTCTTTGCCGTGAAGGGCGAGACGCTGACGGAATACTGGGATTACACCGACCGGATTTTCCAGTGGGCAGATGGCGGCTTTTCCAACATGATCCTCGACGATGGCGGCGATGCCACCATGTATATCCTGCTGGGTGCCCGCGCCGAAGCTGGCGAGGATGTGCTTTCCAATCCGCATTCCGAAGAGGAAGAAATCCTTTTCGCGCAGATCAAGAAGCGTCTGGCTGCCAGCCCCGGCTGGTTCACCAAGCAGCGCGCCGCCATTCGCGGCGTTTCGGAAGAAACCACCACCGGCGTCAACCGCCTCTATCAGCTTGCCCGTCAGGGTCTGCTCCCCTTCCCGGCCATCAATGTCAACGATTCGGTCACGAAGTCGAAGTTCGATAACAAATATGGCTGCAAGGAATCGCTGGTGGACGGCATCCGCCGCGCAACCGACGTGATGATGGCTGGCAAGGTCGCCGTCGTTTGCGGCTATGGCGATGTCGGCAAGGGTTCCGCCGCCTCGCTTCAGGGTGCGGGCGCGCGCGTGAAGGTGACGGAGATCGACCCGATCTGCGCCCTTCAGGCCGCCATGGACGGTTTTGAAGTTGTCCAGCTCGAAGACGTCGTGTCCAGCGCCGACATCTTCATCACCACCACCGGCAACAAGGACGTGATCCGCCTTGAGCATATGCGCGCCATGAAGGACATGGCCATTGTCGGCAATATCGGCCACTTCGATAATGAAATTCAGGTTGCCGCGCTGAAGAACCTGAAGTGGACGAACATCAAGCCGCAGGTGGACATGATCGAATTCCCCGGCGGCAACCGGATGATCCTGCTGTCGGAAGGCCGCCTGCTGAACCTCGGCAATGCCACGGGCCACCCCTCCTTCGTGATGAGCGCCTCCTTCACGAACCAGGTTCTGGCGCAGATCGAGCTGTTCACTAAGCCGGATGCCTACAAGAATGAGGTTTACGTCCTGCCCAAGCATCTGGATGAGAAGGTCGCCCGCCTGCATCTGGCCAAGCTGGGCGTGAAGCTCACCGAGCTCTCCGACGAGCAGGCCGCCTATATCGGCGTTACCCCGGCGGGCCCGTTCAAGTCGAACCACTACCGCTACTGAGTTTTCCTCAGAGCCCTACGAAATGTGGTGGCTGTGGCAGAATTTCTGCCGCAGCCCTTTCGGGCACGAATTTTCCTCCTCCCACGTCTCCGCGGTTCAAGCGGTGAGCTTTCTCCCTTTAAATTCAGGGAGTTCATGGCCCGCTTACCCCCGCAATGCCAGGCGGGACCGTTTCTCTCTTCCCGCTCCATCTTATCCACAGTAATGTTTTCTCACTTGATTCGAACATGGTTAAGACAATGCCCGCGCAAGCGGCGTGTGGTTTCATAACGGGACGAACAAGCTTGAAATGTCTATCGAGAATGCGGTTTCGATGGCGGGAGGCATGAAGATGCCTTCAATCCTGCCGGCTCCGATCCCTCTGACATTTGCTTGCGGCAAATGGGATCAAGCCGTTTCATCGGAGAAAGGCTTCACGCCCTGACCGATGAAAAAGCATTTCGCGGAATTGTGTGCGGCGGTTTCCGGCCGGAATGCTCGAAAGTAACTTTGGGTTCAGGCGCGGGGGCAAGATCGCGGCGGAACCCGGCACGGAGACAGACCGGAAATGGCACTTTGGAACTTCTATCCGCTTATACGGGGAAAAGCGGATAAGGCAGGCTGCGCGGCCTTTGCGCGCCACGGGGTGAAAAACACGCTGAAGCGTCTGACGCTTCGCGCCAGCACCATGCTGACGGCATTCAACGCCTCTGCCGCATTGGCGCAGGACAGCAATGCGGCCGGTATCGCTACGCTCTCTTCGTCGGAAATGGTCGGCTTTGCGCTGGTGATCGGCGCGATTTCCGCAACGCTTCTGTCCACGCTCTGGCTTGTTCGCCAGCGAAACAGCATCGAGGTCGAGAGCCGGGAGATGCGCTCCGCTCTTTCCGATGCCAACCAGCGCATCTCCCGCTATCAGGCGCTGATTGCCGATAAAAACCGGCGCATCGTCATCTGGGACGGCAATGCCGAGCGCGCAGAACATCTGGGCCAGTTGCCGCTGGAAACCGGCGCACCGGCCTCTGAAACGGATTTTCTGGCCTTTGGCCGCTGGCTGAAACCCGCTTCCGCAGCGGAGCTGGATACAGCCATCGAAATGCTGCGCTTCAATGCCCGCAGCTTCGACCTGATCGTTGAAACCTACCGCGATGAAGTGCTGGAAGTACAGGGCCGGGTTTCGGGCGGACGCGCCTTTGCGCGCTTCGTGGCGCTGAATAACCTGCGCGCCGAACTGGCCGAACTGAAAATCGAAAAGGCCCGTCTTTCCACCGCAATCCATACGTTTGAAAGCCTGCTGGAAGCGGTGGAGCAACCCGTCTGGCAGCGCGATGCAGCGGGCCGCTTGCTCTGGGTCAATCAGGCCTATAGCGATGCCGTGGAAGCCTTGACGCCGGATCAGGCCGTGCATGAGGGCCGTGAAATCCTCAATACCATCACGCGGGAAACGATCCGCGCCACCGTCACGCCGGAATCGCCCTATCACGAAACCGTTTCCACCGTGGTGCACGGCAATCGCACCTTCTACGATGTCGTCGATACCAAGACCCCCACCGGGTCATGCGGCATGGCTGTGGACGTTTCGCGCGAGGAAGCACTGCGCGAGGAACTGAACCGCACGCTGAAGAGCCATGCCGAAACGCTGGACCATCTCGCAACCCCGGTCGCGATTTTCGACGGCGAGCGGCGGCTGCAATTCTATAATCAGGCCTTCCAGCAGCTCTGGGGCCTCGATCTGGGCTTTCTGGAATCGCGTCCGGATCACGGCGAATTGCTGGACCGGCTGCGAGCGGCTGGCAAGCTGCCGGAACAATTGAGCTGGAAGAGCTGGAAAGAAAGCATTCTCGCCGTCTACCGCTCGATCGATACGGAAACGGCATTGTGGCACCTGCCCAATGGCCAGACGCTACGGGTGATTGCCTCTGCCCATCCGCAAGGGGGCGCGACCTGGGTTTTCGAAAATCTCACCGAACAGGTGGACCTCGAAACCCGCTACAATACGCTGGTGCGCGTTCAGGGCGAGACCATCGATCATCTTTCCGAAGGTGTCGCGGTCTTTGGGCCGGATGGACGCATTCGCCTGTCCAACCCCGCCTTCCGGGCGCTTTGGGGCATCACCGAAGCCGAGGCCGCGCCCGATACCCATATTCGCGCCATCGAAGCCGCCTGCGCACCGTCCTACGACAAGCCGGATGGCTGGCGCGCCTTCGGCCAGATGATTACCAGCTTCGAGGATGAGCGCCCCTCCAGCCAGGGAACGATCGAACTTCTCTCCGGTCTCGTACTGGATTATGCGGTCATCCCGCTGCCCAATGCCCAGACCATGCTGACCTTCGTGAATATCACGGACAGCGTGCGCGCCGAACGTGCCCTGCTTGAAAAGAACGAAGCACTGCGCAAGGCCGACGAACTGAAAAACGATTTCGTTCAGCACGTATCCTATGAATTGCGCTCGCCGCTCACCAACATCATCGGCTTCACCGATCTGTTGAAATCAGAGGCCATGGGGCCCCTCAACCAGCGGCAGGCAGAATATGTGGACCATATTTCCACCTCTTCCGCAGTCCTTCTCACCATCGTCAACGATATTCTCGATCTCGCCACCGTCGATGCCGGGATCATGCGGCTCAACTATTCCGAAATCGACCTGACCGATCTCCTGGATGACGTCTCCATGCAGATGACCGATCGCTTGCAGGAAGGCGGGGTGACGCTGGACATCATCGCTCCCAACCAGCTCGGCCAGATTGTTGCCGATCAGCAGCGGTTGAAGCAGATCCTGATCAAGATCCTGACGAATGCCGTCAATTTCTCGCCGGATGGCGGCGCCGTGGTGCTGAAATGCTGGCGCGACGGTTCGGATTTCGTTTTTTCCGTCACAGATACGGGTTGCGGCATCCCTGAGGACCTGCTGCCTTCGGTCTTCCAGCGTTTCTCCTCCAGCCCGAAGAGCGGCAAGAAGTCCGGCGCAGGTCTCGGTCTTTCCATTGTTGAAAGCTTTGTGCATCTGCACAAGGGCACCGTTTCGATCAACAGCGTTCCCGATCAGGGCACCACGGTCCTTTGCCGGATTCCAACCGGCACGATCGTCCAATCCGTCGCGGCAGAATGAGCGGGATCGCTTACACCCTTTCCGTGGACCTGCCCCATGAAGCCGCGACCCGGCAATTGGGCGAGGATCTTGCGCTGGCGCTGACCCGTGGCGACTGCCTCGCGCTTGAGGGCGATCTGGGAGCTGGCAAATCGACGCTCGCCCGCGCCATGATCCGTGCGCTGGCGGGCAATTCGGATATGGACGTGCCAAGCCCCACTTTCACGCTTGTGCAGCTCTATGACCTGTTGCCGCCCGTGGCGCATTTCGATCTTTACCGGCTGGGCGATTCCTCCGAACTGGATGAACTCGGCTTTGATGACGCGCTGGAGGACGGCATATGCCTGGTCGAATGGCCAAAGCGGGCAGAAGACCGGCTGGGGAAAGGCGTCATCTGGCTCTCCTATGACTTTACGCCCGATGGCGGCAGGCGCGTCACTTTTACCGGGGCAGAGGCGAAAATAAGCCGGATTCGGCGCACTCTCTCAATTCGCCAATTCCTGACCGAAAACGGCATGACCGGTGCCGAACGGCGCTTCCTGAGTGGCGATGCCGATTATCGCGCCTATGAATATATCAGCGTCCCCGACCGGCCGCGACGCATTCTCATGGACAGCCCGCAACGTCCGCCAACGCCGGTCATCCGCGATGGCAAAACCTATCCGGAGCTTGTGCATCTGGCACAGGATTGCCGTGCCTTCATTGCAATAGACCAGCTTCTGAACGACATGGGCGCTTTGGTGCCCGAGATTTTTGCCGCGGATCCGGCGCAAGGCCTGCTGTTGATTGAAGATCTCGGTGAAGAGGGCGTGCTGGATGAAAATGGCGAACCGATTGCCGAGCGATACCGCGCGGCCATGGAGGTTCTGGCCCATCTTCATCGGCAGAATGTTTCACGTGAAATTCAGATCGGACCGCACCATACCCACAGGATTCCGGACTTCGACGCCGCCGCCATGGGCTTTGAAACGGAGTTATTGCTGGACTGGTACTTGCCGTGGAAATTGGACCGACAGGCCACCGGCCCGGAAAGACAGCACTATCACGCCATCTGGGCCGATCTCATAAGCCGGATTCACGACCACAGCAGTCTTGTTCTGCGGGACGTACACTCTCCCAATCTGCTCTGGCAGCCGGAACGTCAGGGACTTCACCGCATTGGCCTGATCGACTTTCAGGATGCGATGATCGGTCCTGCGGCTTACGACCTTGCTTCGCTTGTTCAGGATGCGCGGGTAACGATCGAGCCAGACCTGCAACAGCAATTGCTGGATCATTATCTGGCACTGCGTAAATCCCAAGCCGGATTCGACAGCGATGCCCTGGCTCAGGATTTCGCCATCATGGCGGCGCAACGCAATTGCAAGCTGCTGGGACTATGGGTGCGGCTGATGAAGCGGGATGGCAAGCCCGGCTATATGCAGCACATGCCGCGCACGCAACGCTATCTTGCCAGCGTTTTGACCCATCAGGTCATGACGCCGCTCAAAACATGGCTGGAAAACCTGGGATTGAGCGTGGAAAGCTGAGGCTGCATTTCCGTCCCTGTGGTTCGCCCCGACCAACTGCGGTAGAAATGCGAAAGAGCCGCAGACTGATTCGAGATCCATGACCATCCATCACGCCATGGTGCTGGCCGCAGGGCTTGGCACGCGAATGCGCCCCATTACCGAAACCATGCCCAAGCCGCTGGTAAAAGTGGCAGGCAAAGCCCTGATCGATTACGCGCTGGACCATTTGCAACAGGCAGGCGTCACGACAGCCGTCGTCAATCTCCATCATTTCGCCGATCAGATGCAGGCGCATCTCAAGAGCCGTGACCATCCGCGCATCATCCTTTCCGACGAACAGGCTGCCCTGATGAATTCCGGCGGCGGCCTTGCCAAAGGCATCCGGCTTCTGCCCACCGGCCCGATTTTGGTGATGAATGCAGACCTGTTCTGGATTGGCGAGGCAGCCGGAAACAAGACCAACCTGCAACGGCTTGCCGACTTTTTCGATCCGGCCCGCATGGATATGGCCATGCTCTGCGTGTCACTTGCCCGCACCACCGGCCATAACGGCAAGGTGGATTTTCAGATGGCTGAGGATGGACGGTTGACCCGCTATCAACCGGGCGACAGCCATGGCGTGGTCTATGCCGGCGCCATTGCCATGCACAGTTCCCTGCTGGACGATGCTCCCGAAGAGGCCTTCAACCTCAACATCTATTTCGACCGCGCCATTGCCAGGGGACGCCTTTACGGGCTGGAACTCGAAGGCCATTGGCTGACGGTCGGCACGCCGGAGGCGATTGGCGAGGCGGAAGACGAAATGCGCAGGCAGGGCGTCATTCCTGCAAACGGCAACCTTTGACCCATGGCCTTTCACGCACCGAAAATCTGGACTATCCCTCCTGCCAAACCCTTTCTGCGGCTGCTGGCCCAGGCGGTTTGCGATGGCCGTCTCTGCCCCGGCTTCCGTTACGATCCGGACGACCCTCTTTCGCTCTCCAAAGTCACGATCCTTGTGCCCACGCGGCGCGCCGTGCGTGTGCTGCGGGCCGAATTCGTGGAGGTTCTGGGCGGACGGGCCGCGATCCTGCCGCAGATCCGGCCGCTTGGGGAGGCAGAGGAGGATTCGGGCTTTTTCGACGCCGATACCCCTGCCCTGCTCGACCTCAATCCGCCGATCAGCAATACGGTACGGCTTCTGGAGCTGGCGCAGCTTATTCTTGCCTGGCGCAACAAGCTGCCGGAAATCGTCCGCTCCATCCATGCCGATACGCCGCTCGTGGCCCCGGCAAGCCCCGCCGATGCCGTCTGGCTTGCGCGTGCGCTGGTGGAGCTGATCGATGCGGTGGAAACCGAAGAGCGCGACTGGGCCGATCTCGAAAAGCTCGACGCGCAGAATTTCGCCAGTTGGTGGCAATTGACGCTGGCCTTTCTTGGCATTGCCAGCGCCTTTTGGCCGGCAAGGCTGGAAGAGCTGAACCGCTCCTCGCCCGTCAGGCACCGCAATGCGCTGCTGAGGGAAATGCGCGACAGGCTGGCGCATCTGCCCACCGATGCGCCGGTGATCGTTGCCGGTTCCACCGGCTCCATTCCGGCCGCTTCTGAATTGATTGTGTCGGTCTCGAAACTGCTGCAAGGCGTCATCGTGCTGCCGGGACTCGATCAGTCCATGCCGGAAGACCACTGGCAATGGGTGGGCGGCGAACAGCCCCCCGGCCTGCCGCCGGAACCCACCGCCCGCACGCATCCGCAATATGGCCTGCACCGCCTGCTGGGTAAGCTGCATGTGCTGCGGCGCGATGTGGAGGTACTGGAAGCGGCGGATGCGCGCCTGAAGGATCGCGCCGAAATCATTTCCCGCGCGCTTGCTCCCGCCAAGGCCACCGATGACTGGACGCGCTGGCGCGAGGATTTCGGCGCAAGCCGCATCGAGGCTGCCTTTGCCGATGTCAGCCTGATCGAAGCCGCCAATGAGCGTGAAGAATCCATCGCCATTGCCGTTGCCATCCGCCTTGCGCTGGAGGAAGAGGGCGCCGATGGCCAAAGCCGTGCCGCGCTGATCACGCCCGACCGTAATCTTGCCCGTCGCGTTGCCTCGGAACTGACGCGCTTCGGCATTCTGGCCGATGATTCGGCGGGCACGCCTTTTTCAGCCACGCCGCAGGGCACGCTCATGGCCTTGTTGCTTGAGGCCATCCTGCGTCCCGGCGATCCGGTGGCAATCGTCTCGCTGCTCAAGCACCCGCTGGCGCGCTTCGGGCTTGACGAACAGGCCTTCCGCAAGGCCGCCGATGCGCTGGAGGTGATTGCGTTGCGCGGCGGCACCGCCCCGCTCGATATTGCCGAGCTGCAACCGCTTTTCGATCAGGCCCTAGCCGATCTTGCCGAGGCGCGGCATGTGCCGGTCTGGCAAAGCGCCGTAGCGGAAGAGGATGTGGCGCTTGCCCGCGATCTTGCCGGGCGCATCGCGCAGGCCGTGGAGCCCCTGGCAGGCCACGTCCTTGCCCGCGAGGACGGCTCACGCTTCACCAGCCGCCTGACGCTGAAGGATTGGGCAGCCCGCAGCGGGCGCGTGCTGGAAGCCGTGGTCAAGGACGAGCGACAGGATCTCGCATCCCTTTGGGCCGATGAGGCGGGCGATGTGCTGGCGCGGCTCCTTGGCGAAATCATGGAAACCGATGGCCAGATGAGCGCCGATGGCCCGCAATGGATCGACATCATGGCCGCACTGACCGCCAGCGAATCGGTAAAGCCCAAGGCGTTGCGCAATCCGCGCGTCTTCATCTTCGGAGCGCTGGAAGCGCGGCTGCAAAGCGTCGATACCATGATCCTCGGCGGCATGAACGAGGGCTCATGGCCCGGCACCACCACCAACAATCCCTTCCTGTCACGCGGCATGAAGACCGATATGGGTCTGGAACCACCCGAACGGCAAATCGGCCAGCTTGCCCATGATTTCGAAATGGCCAATGGCACGAAACGGTTGATCTACAGCCGCGCCCTTCGGCAAGGTTCGGCCCCTACGGTCGCCTCGCGCTTTCTCAAGCGGCTTCTGGCGCTGGGCGGCACCGGCTTTGCCTCCACGCTGAAATCCCGCGGTGAACACTTCCGCCATTTCGCCGAAATGCTGGATCAGGGTCCGCCGCAAAAACCGGCGGATCGGCCGGAGCCCCGCCCGCCGCTGGAGCTTCAGCCAAAAAGCTATTCCTTCAGCGAGGTGGGGCAGCTCAGGCGCGATCCCTATTCCATCTATGCGCGGCGGATTCTCAAGCTCGATCCGGTCGATCCCTTCAACGCCGATCCGGGCGCGGCCGAACGCGGCACGCTCTACCACGCCATCATCGAACGTTTCGTCTGCGAAATGCCGCCGAAGCTTGGGCCGGATTCGGAGATCCTGATGGGCCGTATCGCCGATGAACTGTTTGCGGCGGAAAGACTACCCCCTCATATCGCCCTTGTCTGGCGCAAGCGCTTCGACGAGGTGGGCCGCGCTTTCATCGACTGGCAGCGGAAACGCGAACCGGCACGGCTTTATACGGAAGCTGGCGCGGGCTCCGATGTCGAGGAAATCGGCATTCGCCTCACCGGCATTGCCGACCGCATCGATGTGCGGGCGGGTTATGCCGACATCATCGATTACAAGACAGGCTCGAACCCGAGCCCGACGCAGGCGCGGGCGCTTCTCGACCCACAACTGGCGCTTGAGGCCGCGGTGCTGATGCGCGGCGGCTTCAAGACGGTTGGTGCGTTGAAGCCGCAAGACCTCATCTATGTCCGGCTTCGCCCCGGCGGCCGCTTCGATGCGGAAACCGTCAATAACGAGCTGACCGGAAGGGGCGACAAGGCGAAATCCGCCCATGATCTGGCCGAAGAGGCCATGGACCAGTTGATCCGTTTCGTCTCGCTGCTGCAAAGCGGCAAACGGGGCTTCGTCTCCCGGCTCCTGCCCTTCCAGCAAAACGATCTGAGCGGCGATTACGACCACCTGGCCCGTGTGGCGGAATGGTCCACGGCGGAACAGACGGAGGAAAGCGGCGATGAGTGAGCTGGATAGCCTGCCCTCCAATAACAGCCCGCTGGAATGGATCGACTGGACCACACGCCAGCAGACGCTGGCCTCCGATCCCGGTGGCTCGGCCTGGGTGTCGGCCAATGCCGGATCGGGCAAGACGCATGTGCTGACGCAGCGTGTCATTCGCCTGCTTCTGGCGGGCGCGCGCCCCTCGGCCATTCTGTGCCTGACCTATACCAAGGCTGCCGCCTCGGAAATGTCGAACCGCGTGTTCGACCGGCTGGCGGAATGGGCCACATTGCCGGATGAGGATCTTGCCAGACGCATCGAGCAGATCGAGCGGAAGCGTCCCGATCGCATCAAGATTGCCGAGGCAAGACGTCTGTTTGCACGGGCGCTGGAAACGCCGGGCGGCTTGAAAATCCAGACCATCCACGCCTTTTGCGAGGCGCTGCTGCATCAGTTTCCGCTTGAAGCCAATGTGGCCGGGCATTTCTCGGTGCTGGATGACCGCGCCGCCTCCGTGCTGCTGGCCGAAGCTCGCCGCTCGCTTCTCACCGCCACGGCGCTGGAGGGGAATGCCGACCTTGCGGAGGCCTTTGCGGAAGTCTTGAGCATTGGCGATGAATTCGGGCTGGAAAACCTGCTGACGGAAATTATCGCCAATCGCCATGCGGTGCGGGATTTCCTGCATCGCGCCATGACGCGGGGCGGCGTGAATACGGTCTTGCGAAACAGCCTTGGCCTTGGCGCAAACGAAACTGAACAGGGCTGTGCCGAGGCCTATTGGCCGCTGCCCGGCCTCAATGGGGCACGGCTTTCTTCCTATCTGGAGCTTGCCTTTGCCAAGGGTGGCGTGACGGTAAAGGGCGTGGCAGAGCTTCTGGAACAGGCTGTGCGGCAAAGTGATCCTTTCCTTCGCGCCGACCATCTGGAGAAAGCCTTCTTCACCGCCGCAGGCAAGCCCAAGGCCGATAGCTCGCTGCTTGCCAAGGCAATGAAGGATGCCGATCCCGGCCTGATCGATGCAGTTTCCAGCGCCCGCGACCATGTGGTGGCCGCACGGGAAAGGCTGCGGCTGTTCCGGCTCTACAAGGCCACGCACGCCGCCCTGACCTTGGCGGCGCGGCTGGACCAGGATTACGAGGAGCTGAAAAAGCGCAGCAGCCAGCTCGATTTCGAAGACCTGATTGCCCGCAGCGCCGAACTTTTGACCCGAAGCGATGTCGGTCCCTGGGTGCATTACAAGCTGGATCAGGGCATAGACCACATTCTCGTGGACGAGGCGCAGGATACCAGCCCCGTGCAATGGTCGGTTATTCGCTCGCTGCGGGAGGATTTCTTTTCCGGCACGTCTGCCCGCACGCTCCTGCGCAGCTTTTTTGCGGTGGGGGATGAAAAGCAGTCGATCTACTCGTTCCAGGGCGCAAGGCCCGAACGTTTCTCGCTCGAAGCCCGCGATGCCGAAAGGCAGGTGAGACAGGCGGATGGCACCTTCCATTCCATTCGCCTGCCGCTCTCTTTCCGCTCCACCGAAGCCGTGCTTTCGGCGGTGGATCAGGTATTTTCCGTGCCTGCCAATGCCCGCGGGCTTTCAGCCCTTGGGGACGAGGTGGTGCATCGTTCCAGCCGCAACGGCCATCCCGGAACGGTGGAAGTCTGGGATATGATCAGGCCGGAGGCGTCGGAGAGCGAGGAGGACTGGACTGCCCCCTTCGACTCCACCCCGGAAAGCGCTCCCTCCGCCATGCTGGCACGGCGCATTGCGGGCCGCATCGAGGCGATGATCGGGCATGAAACCATCATCGAAAAAGACCGCGAGCGCCCCATCGAACCGGGAGACATCCTCATTCTGGTGCGCAAGCGCGGCAGCTTCGTCAATGCGCTGACCCGCGCGCTGAAGCGGCGCAACAATATTCCCGTGGCCGGTGCCGACCGGCTGAAACTCACGGGCCATATTGCCGTGCAGGATCTCATGGCGCTTGGCCGGTTCGTGCTTCTGGCCTCCGATGATCTGTCGCTGGCAGCCTTGTTGAAGAGCCCGCTTTTCGACCTGACCGAGGACGATGTCTTCGAAGTGGCGGCGAAACGCGAAGAGACCACCGTTCTGGCTGAAATTCGCCGTTTGGCCGAAGCCGGTGCCGGACATTGGCCAAGCGTGCTGGACCGGCTGGAGCATTATCGGGCATTGGGCGCCAAGGCGCAGCCGCATGATTTCTATGCCCGCGTGCTGGGGCCAATGGGCGGCAGACGGGCCTTTCTGGCACGCCTTGGCAGCGAGGTCAGCGATATTCTCGATGAATTCCTGACTTTCGCCCTTTCGCATGAGCAAAGCGGCCTGCCCGGATTGCAATCCTTCATCACCACGCTGGAGCAGGAAGGCCCGGAGGTAAAGCGCGAGCAGGACAAGGAGCGCAGCGAAGTGCGCATCATGACCGTTCACGCCTCCAAGGGGCTGGAAGCGCCCGTGGTGTTTCTGGTGGATGACGGCTCGAAGGCCTTCAACCACAGCCATCTCGCCAAGTTCCGCATGGTGCCTGGCGATCAGATGGAGTTTCCCGTTTGGGCGCCCGTCAAGGCACTGGAGACCGCCGTGACCGCTGCCGACAAGGCGCGGCTGCAACAGGCAACGGAGGAGGAATATCGCCGCCTTCTTTATGTGGGCATGACCCGCGCCGCCGACCGGTTGATCGTGTGCGGCTATCGCGGCAAGAAGGACCAGCCGGATACCTGGCATGAGATGATTTCCACAGCCCTGCCGCTTGATGACGCCCATTGCAAGCCGCACCTCTATCAGGCTGCCGAGGGCGAATGGCAGGGCCTGCTGTGGAGCCTGCCGGATCGTGGCCGTGAATTCGAACGGCATGAAGCTCGTCAGACAATCGCGATGCGGCCGCAGTTGCCGCAGGCGCTGCTGACGCCCGCCCCGCCCGCTCCACCTGTACCGCGGCCTTTGAGCCCTTCGGGCGCCGGGCTGACGGTGAATGACGAGGATGGCGACCTGATGCTGACCTCGCCGCTTTTCGACGAGGGCGAGGACATGGGCCTTGCCATGCAGAGGGGCCGTCTGGTGCACCGAATGCTGCAAATCCTGCCTGCCCTGCCCGAAACGGAACGCCATGATGCCGCCACGCGCTATGCCGGACGCGCCGCCCGTTTCTGGCCGCGCCCTGAGCGCGAGGCACTGGTCGCCTCCGTCATGACCATTCTGGCCCTGCCCGATCTTTCGCCCGTGTTTTCGCACGAGGCGCAGGCCGAATTGACGGTGATGGGCACGATCCGGCTGGGGCGCGAAGTGCGCGCCGTTTCCGCCCGCGTGGACCGAATGACGGTGACGGCGGATCGCGTCATTATTGTCGATTACAAGACCAACCGCAAACCGCCCCGCAGAGCGCAGGACGCCCCCTTTTCACATGTGGCGCAGCTTGCCATCTACCGGGAGCTGCTGCGTCCGCTTTATCGTGGTAAGCCTGTGGAATGCCTGCTGGTCTATACGGAAGGGCCGGTCCTGATCCGGCTTGACGACGAAATGCTTGACCGCGCGCTCGACAGTCTCGTTCGTGAAGCCTGATCTTTTGGCGGCGGGCTTCGTCGTCGTTTCGATCGGTTTCCACCGCCGGTGGCGCAAGACGGCACGCAATTCCCGCCGGACATGGCAGGCAGGTAAAAGAGAACATTGAAATAAGGGGGGCATCCGTCCTATATGACAACCAATACCCCTTCCAAGGAGCAGCCAATGGCTACCATTAAAGTTGACAGTTCGAATTTCGATGCGGAAGTCCTGCAATCCGCCGAGCCTGTTGTCGTTGACTTCTGGGCGGAGTGGTGCGGTCCCTGCAAGATGATTGCCCCCAGCCTTGAAGAGATTGCCACGGAAATGGCCGGCAAGGTCAAAGTGGCCAAGATCAACATTGACGAAAATCCGGATCTCGCCGCCAAGTTCGGCGTGCGCTCCATCCCGACGCTTGCCATGTTCAAGGGTGGCGAAGTGGCCGACATCAAGGTTGGCGCCGCGCCGAAGACCGCGCTGTCCAGCTGGATTTCCAGCGCCGCCTGAGATTGCGGGCAAAAGACATGCAAAAGGCCCGGTGAAAACCGGGCTTTTTTATTTGCCTTTTCAGGAAAGGTGAAAACCGGTTTTCGCCAAACGATGAAACCATCGCAGGAAATTACCGACATGCAGCCCCGGTGCTTCAGGCTGGCGGCGTGCCATTTTCCGCCAATGCCGCGCCGACGAGATAGAGCGAGCCGCCGATCAGGATGCGCGGCGGGATAGGATCGCCAGCCGTGCGTTCGCCAATGGCGGCGAGGGCTTCAGAGAGCGAAGAGACTGGCTCGGCGATAACGCCTGCATCGCAGGCGAAGTTAGCCAGCACCACCGGATCGAGCCCGGCATCGCTGCTGTCGATTGGTACGGTGAAGGCTTGTTTCGCCAATCCTTCGAAGGCCTTGAAATAGCCAAGCGGCTCCTTGGTGTTCAGCATTCCGGCGATGAGATAAAGCGGGCGCGGCTGGCGTTCCTCGAAGCCTGCCAGCGCTTCGGCAATCACCTCACCGGCGCCCGGATTATGTCCGCCATCCACCCACAATTCCGCATTGGCGGGTGCCTGGCGCACCAGCTTGCCCCAGCTCAACCTTTGCAGGCGGCCCGGCCATTCCACATCGGCCATGGCGACATCGGCCATGGCTTCCGTGACACCAAAACCCGCCGCCTTCACGGCGCGGATGGCGGCAGCGGCATTGGCATATTGGTGGCGCCCCGGCAGACGCGGCAGCGCAAGGTCCATAAGGCCCGTTTCGTCCTGATAAATCAGGCGGCCATGCTCCTCGAAGGAGATAAAATCCTGACCGAAGACAAAATGCGGGCAACCCAGCCGTTCCGCAGTTTCGATCAGCACGTCGCGGGCCGCCTCATAGGGCTGCTGGCCGATGACGACGGGGCAGGATTTTTTCATGATACCCGCCTTCTCGGCGGCTATAAGCTCCACGCTGTCTCCCAGATAGGCCTGATGATCCAGCGAGATCGGCATGATGACGGAGACTGCTGGATCATCCACCACATTGGTACAATCAAGCCGCCCGCCCATGCCAACTTCCATGATGACGGCATCGGCCGGATTTTCCGAAAACAGCACGAAGGCGGTGGCGGTGAGGAGTTCGAAAACCGTGATGGCCTGCCCGTCATTGGCCTTGGCAACACGGGTCAGCGCATCCGCCAGCATGGTATCCTCCACCAGCCGTCCCCGGCCCCCGGCGACACCGATACGGTAGCGCTCATGCCAGTTGACGAGATGCGGTGATGTGTGGACATGCACGGACTTGCCACCGGCTTCCAGCAGCGCCCGGCTGAAAGCGCTGACGGAACCCTTGCCGTTCGTACCGGCGACATGAATGACCGGGGGAAGCCGGTTCTGCGGATTGCCAAGGGTCTCGAGAAGCCGTCGCATCCGCCCGAGCGTCATGTCGAAGCCCTTGGGATGCAGGCCCATCAACTCGTTGATAATCCGTTCAGCCTCGCTTTGGGCTTTATCACTCATGGCGGCAGTCCGAGGGGATTGGCGTGGCGGAAAGCCATGCGGGAGGAAAGAAAAGGCCCGCACGGGCGGGCCTGAAGCATCGGACCGACATTATAGCGGTCCGATGTTCCGGTCATCCATCAGGCGGAAACGGCGCGGGAGGCCTCGACCACCGTCATCTTGCCAGCCTGCGGCTCGACAGGCTGCTTCATCATGATCTTCAACATGCGGGCCAGGGTTTCGGGAATATCGTGGCGCTTTACCACCATATCGACCATGCCATGCTCCAGCAGATATTCCGAGGTCTGGAACCCTTCCGGCAGCTTTTCACGAATGGTCTGCTCAATCACGCGCTTGCCTGCAAAGCAGATTTCAGCGCCGGGCTCGGCAATGTGTACATCGCCCAGCATGGCGTAGGAGGCGGTAACGCCGCCCGTGGTCGGATTGGTGAGAACCACGATATAGGGCAGGCCCGCTTCCTTCAGCATGTTGAGCGCAACGGTGGTGCGCGGCAATTGCATCAGCGAGAGAATGCCTTCCTGCATCCGCGCACCGCCCGAAGCCGGGAACATGACCAGCGGGCACTTTTCCTTCAAGGCGCGCTCGAAAGCCTTCACGATAGCCTCCCCGGCGGCAATGCCGAGCGAACCGCCCATGAAGTTGAACTCATGCACAACGGCAACGAGCTTGAGGCCCTTCACCATGCCGAGACCGGCGACGATCGTGTCTTCCTGCTCGGTCTTGGTGCGGCTGTCCTTGAGACGGTCGGCATATTTCTTGGAGTCGCGGAACTTCAGCGGATCCTGCGCCACCTTTGGCTGGGTGAAGGCTTCGTAATGTCCGCCGTCGAAAAGATCGGCAAGGCGGGCCTTGGCAGGCATCTTCATGTGATAGCCGGAGGCCGGAATGACCCACTTGTTCTCTTCCAGATCCTTGTGGAAGACCATTTCCCCGGTTTCCGGGCATTTGATCCAGAGATTATCCGGCACATCGCGACGGCCCAGCATGGAATTGATGCGCGGCCGAACGTAATTGGTGATCCAGTTCACTTTGAATACTCCTTACTGCAATGGCGCCATTTTACGGGCGCTACTCGGCCGCCGCAAGACGGGCGGTTCTGACGCCGCTGGCCAGCCCCTTGACCAGCGTTACCACTGCCTGCACCGTATCGGCCGTTGCACGGTCGTTCTTGTCGAGGCTCAAGGCCACCTGATTGACGATGGCCGTTCCCACGACCACGCCATCAGCGCTTGAACCGATGAGGCGGGCATGTTCCGCGGTCTTCACCCCGAAGCCGACGCAAATCGGCAGATCGGTATGCGATTTGAGGCGCTGAACAGCGCCCGCAACGCGCGAGGGATCCGGCAGCGCAGAGCCTGTAATGCCGTTCATCGAAACGTAATATACAAAGCCGGACGTGTTGTTAAGCACGGTCGGCAAGCGCTTGTCGTCGGTTGTCGGCGTGGCAAGGCGGATGAAGTTGATGTCACGCTTGCGGGCGGGAATGCACAGCTCGTCATCCATTTCCGGCGGCAGGTCCACGACGATCAAACCGTCTATGCCAGCCGCCAGCGCGTCGTCGAGAAAGCGCTCGACGCCATAGATGTAAATGGGATTGTAGTAGCCCATCATCACGATCGGGGTTGCCTGATCGGCCTCGCGGAATCTCCGGGCCAGATCCAGTGTTTTCACCAGGGTCTGACCGGCCTTCAAAGCCCGCTGACCGGCCAACTGAATGGCCGGGCCGTCGGCCATCGGGTCGGAAAAGGGCATACCCAGTTCGATCACGTCGGCACCGGCCTCCGGCAGGGCCTTCATGATGGCCAGCGACGTGTCGAAATCCGGATCGCCGCCCATGAAATAGGTGACGAGCGCCGGGCGGCCTTCCGCCTTCAGGTCACGGAAGCGTTTGTCCATACGTGCGGTCATATCAGAGCCCCATTCCCAGAATCTTGCCGACGGTGAAGATGTCCTTGTCTCCGCGTCCGCAGAGGTTCATCAGAATGATCTCGTCCTTGCCCATCTTCGGAGCGCGTTTGATGACTTCCGCCAGCGCATGGCTTGGCTCCAGCGCCGGAATAATGCCTTCCGTGCGGGTCAGCATCTGGAAGGCTTCCAGCGCCTCATGGTCCATGATCGGCACATATTCCACACGGCCCATGTCCTTCAGCCAGGCGTGTTCCGGGCCAATGCCGGGATAATCGAGACCGGCGGAAATGGAATGGCCTTCCTTGATCTGCCCATCGCTGTCCTGCAACAGATAGGTACGGTTGCCATGCAGGACACCGGGCGAACCAGCCGTTAGCGAAGCGCAATGCTCGTCACCGTCCAGGCCCTTGCCGCCAGCTTCGACGCCAACGATCTTCACGCCCGCGTCATCCAGGAAAGGATGGAAGAGGCCGATAGCGTTGGAACCACCGCCAACCGCAGCGACCAGCATATCCGGCAGGCGCCCTTCGGCGGCCATCATCTGTTCGCGCGTTTCCTTGCCGATTACCGACTGGAACTCGCGCACCATCTCCGGATAGGGATGCGGTCCTGCCGCCGTGCCGATCATGTAATAAGTGTCATCGACATTCGTGACCCAGTCGCGCAGCGCCTCGTTCATGGCGTCTTTCAGCGTACCGTGACCGGAGGTGACAGGCTTTACCTCCGCTCCCAAAAGCTTCATGCGGAAGACATTCGGGGCCTGACGCTCGACATCGGTCGCGCCCATATAGACGACACAGGGAATGCCAAAGCGAGCCGCAACCGTAGCCGAGGCAACGCCGTGCTGGCCCGCACCTGTTTCCGCGATGATGCGCTTCTTGCCCATACGCTTTGCAAGCAGGATCTGCCCAAGGCAATTGTTGATCTTGTGCGAACCGGTGTGATTGAGCTCGTCGCGTTTGAAGTAGATCTTCGCACCGCCCAATTCTGCCGTCAGCCGCTCAGCGAAATAAAGCGGGCTTGGACGGCCGGTGTAATGTGTGTTCAGGTGTTGAAGTTCTGCCTGGAACTCAGCGTCATTTTTGGCCTTCTCCCATTCTGCCTGAAGGTCGAGAATGAGTGGCATGAGTGTCTCTGCCACAAAACGCCCGCCGAAAATACCGAAGCGGCCATCTTCATCGGGGCCAGCCCGGAAGGAATTGGGATTTGGGCTCTCAGTCACCTTGCACTCCTCGAAACCGGCTCTCAGCCTTTTGCCTGCCGCACGGCGGCAAAAAATTCTTCCATCATCTGCATGTCCTTCACGCCCGCCGCGCTCTCGACGCCGGAGGAAACATCCAGACCTCTCGCGCCCGTTTGCTCCAGGGCCTGCGCTACATTGGCTTTGTTCAGGCCACCCGAAAGCATGTAATCCACGCTCTCGTCAAGATTTTGTAGCAAACGCCAGTCGAACGAAACCCCGTTGCCGCCCGGCAGTTCCGAACCGGCCGGCGGCTTGGCATCGAACAGGAAACGATCCGCCACCCCGATATAGGGCTCGATGCGCTTCAGATCATCGGGATCGCGAATGGAAAACGCCTTCATCAGCGGCAGGCCGTAAAGCGCTTTCAGCGTCAGCATCTGCTCCGGACTTTCATGACCGTGCAATTGCAGAATGTCCGGCTTCAGCAGATAAACGATGTCGTCCATGTCATCGGGATCGGCATCCACCGTCACGGCAACGATCTTTGCCTTGCCGCGCGCCTTTTCGGCAATGTGTCCGGCGAGATCGGGCTCGATATTGCGAGGGCTTTTTTCAAAGAAAATGAAGCCGATATGGGTAGCACCCAGAGAAACCGCCTTTTCAACGGCCTCTTCGGTCTTCAATCCGCAAATCTTTATATCCGGTTTCATGGCAGCGAAGTGGCATGAAATGCCGATGGAGTCGAGTAAAAACGTCAATCGAACTCGATGGCGTGAAGTTCGCTGCCATGGCGCTTCAACCACGCCTTGGCCTCGTCCATGCCCGGACATAATTCGCGGCACAAAGCCCAGAAGCCGGGGCCATGGTTCATTTCCCTCAGATGCGCCACTTCATGCGCTGCCAGATAATCGATGACGGCAGGCGGCGCCATGACGATGCGCCAGGAAAAGCTCAAATTGCCCTGCCAGGAACACGAACCCCAGCGGCTCCTCGTATCCTTCATGGTCAGACCGTTCGCCGCCTTGCCGAGGCGGCGGGTGTGGACCGCCACAAGCCTCTCGAGATCGCCTTTGGCCTCTTTTTTCAGAAAGGCCGAAAGCCGCCGCCCCAAATGTTCCTCAAGACCGCTGACCCGGATCACCGGCACGCCGTCTTCCATGGCGGTTTCCGTCACGCCGCGCAAATGTCCGGTATGGACAATGCGATGTGGCACGCCGCGCAACAGGATTTCACCGCCCGCCCTCAGACTGTTATCCTTGTCGTAGCGGGCGAGCCTTGCGGCGATCCAGCCGCGATGCCGGTCGAGAAACTCGGAAATATCCGCCTCGCGCAGGCCCTTGGGAACCGTCATTCGAAGGGCCCGGCCACCCGGTTCGATCCGCAACGTCAATCGGCGGGCGCGGACATTTTCGCGAATGGTCACGGTCACATCGCGGCCAGCGACATCGACCACCCGCTCGCGGAGCGCGGAAGGTGTCCTGGTTCTGCGGGCAGGTCTTTGCAGGAACATGGGAAGCATGTGCCGAGATAGAGGACCGGGCTTCGACATTGTCAATAAAAAACGCCGATACCCTTGGCACCGGCGCCTGTTTTTGCAGACAGGACATGCTCAGTTCTGGTCGGATGGACCCGTCTGTCCCGACTGTCTGACGGAGCGTTCGCGCAGGAAGCGATCAAATTCTTCCTGGTCCCGCGCACGGCGCAATTCCCGCATATAGCTTTCGAATTCCTCCCGCATGGCATCGAGCTTGCGGCGTTCTTCTTCAATGCGCTCCAGTTCGGCGCGGCGCCAATCGTCGAAGGCGACGTTGCCGCTTTGGGGCCAGCGGGCCGCAGACCCCATCTTGAAGCCCCGGCATTTTTCTCTCATGCCGTCTGCGGCCTCGTTTGCGGATTTCTTGAACGTCTCGAAGCGATCGCCGAAGAGGATATAGGCCAGCATGGCAAGGCCGAGCGGCCAGAACACCATGAAGCCAAGCACCATGAGAGCAACGGTTGCCGGCGTCCAGGCCGGACGCAGCAATGCTGACTGGTTCATTCCATCATCCTCACATCTTGCCGGAAGCCCCATGCTACCGGACAAATTCGAGATGGGAACGGCAAACGGACCGTTCAAGAAACGGCCCGTCGAATTTCAGCAGCAGACGAAAAATGTGATCGACACAACGCCGTCAGGCGCTCTTTCCGCCCTTGATGACCCGCTTTACCACGCCGGATGCGGCGGGCCGGGAATGTTCCTTGGCAAAGGAGACGATGCGCGGGGCAATTTCCTTGCGGAAGCGCGAACCGTTGAACACACCGTAATGGCCAACATCGGGCTGCATGTAATGCATCCGCTTGGTATCGGGAATATTCACGCACAGATCCTGCGCGGCCTTGGTCTGGCCGGGGCCGGAAATGTCGTCGTTTTCACCTTCCACCGTCAATAGTGCCGTATTGCGAATGGCGGCGAGATCGACCGGCTTGCCCCGATGGGTCATTTCGCCCTTGGGCAGCGAATGCTTCATGAAAACGGTATCGACGGTCTGGAGATAGAATTCCGCCGTCAGATCCATCACCGCCAGATATTCATCGTAAAAATCGCGGTGCTTTTCGGCGGGCTCGCCATCATTCTTCACGAGATGCATGAAGAAGTCCTTGTGGGCGATCATGTGCCGGTCAAGGTTCATGGACATGAAGCCCGACAATTGCAGGAAGCCGGGATAGACCGGCCGCATGAAGCCCGGCTGCGGCCACGGCACCGGCATGATGACATTTTCCTGGAACCATTCCAGCGGCTTGTTTTTCGCCAGTTCGTTGACGGCCGTCGGGTTGATGCGTGTATCGATAGGCCCGCCCATCAGCGTCATGGTTGCCGGATGAAGCGGGTCGTTCTCGGCCTCCATACGGGCAACCGCCGCCAGAACCGGAACCGAGGGCTGACAGACGCCGACGACATTGGTGCCCGGGCCAAGATGATGCAGCATCTCGATCACGTAATCGATATAATCGTCGAGATCGAAATTGCCGTCCGTCATCGGCACCATCCGGGCATCGATCCAGTCGGTGATATAGACATTGGCATGAGGCAAAAGCGCCTCGACCGTGCCGCGCAACAGTGTTGCATAATGGCCGGACATCGGCGCCACCAGCAGAATCTTCGGATCATCCGGACGCGGCGTCTTCAAGGAGCGGTTGAAGTGGATGAGATTGCAGAAGGGCTTTTTCCACGTCACCACTTCCGTGACCTGCACGGGCGCACCGTCGATCATCGTGGTCGGCAGCCCGAATTCCGGCTTGCCATATCGGCGCGTGGTGCGCTCGAACACTTCCAGGCTGGCCGCCATGGTCCGGCCAAGCACGGTGTGCGACAGCGGATTGAGAGGATTGGCAATGGCCAGCCGCATGGCATCGGCTGTTGCCCGGAAGGGCGCCATGGCAGCATGATTCATTTCATAAAGCTGATAGAACATTGCAGGCTTATCCTTGCCTCAAGGGTTTCCCGACCAGCCCGGAAGCCGCTGCCCGATATTGCAGGGCATTGCAGCGTGGCAAACTGATGTGTCTCAAGGAATATGGCGCAAAGAAGTTAACTTTTCCAGCCAGACAAAATCCGGGGTTTCCTGTGGCCAAGGCCTGCCCATTCATCGAAACGAGGAATTTCTCGAGAGGTAACGTTTCGGGAAGGGCGAGACTATTCCTTCTCTCCTTTTCGTTGGCGCAACAGGGGTTATATAGTGTCAGGCTTGCGGGTATGCGCTTGAACGCCCAATCCCCTGCCCGCGCGTCCCGTGAATCCGTTTCTTTTCCATACCGCATCAAAAAAGGATTTTATCTCCATGACGGCCAGCAATAACCGCAGCTCTGAATATGATATTGACCCGCTTTTTCTCGACCGTTGGTCGCCGCGCGCCTTCTCGGGCGAAGCCATGAGCAAGGAAGCGCTGTTCGCCATTCTCGAAGCGGGCCACTGGGCACCCTCGGCGTTCAACATGCAGCCCTGGCGTTTCGTTTACGCGCTGAAGGGCGATGCCCACTTCGACACATTGCTGGGCGGTTTGATCGAGTTCAATCAGGGCTGGGCCAAAAACGCATCCGCGCTGGTTTATGTCGTCTCCGACACCCTCAGCCGCCCCGCTGACGGTTCTGCGCCCAAGCCTTCGCGCAGCCACAGCTTCGATGCAGGCGCAGCCTGGGGTTATATGGCGCTTCAAGCCGTGAAATCCGGCTATTATGCCCACGCCATGACAGGTGTTGATTTCGACAAGGCAAGCTCGGTTCTTGGCGTTCCCGGCGAATACAGGATCGAAGCTGCCGTGGCCATCGGCAAGCTGGGAGACAAGTCCGTTCTGCCAGAAGGCCTTCAGGCTCGTGAAGTGCCCAATAACCGCAAGCCGCTGGCAGAGGTGGCTTTCGAGGGCAAGTTCAAGGCCTGACAAGACTTTTGGAGCGGTTCATTGTTTCACGGAAACATTGAGCTGCTCTCCCCGGCTGGTTCATGCCGTCGCTGCGGAATGTTTCACGTGAATCACGTTAACCATTCTTTTCCCCGGCACCACGGACAGAGCGCTTTCACAGCGGCGATCGGAACATGCCAAAACGAAAGCGGCGCCACACGGGCGCCACTCTGATTCAGCCGGTCATTGTCATTACCCGGATCAGATGTCCAGATTGGCAACGCTCAGCGCGTTTTCCTGAATGAAGTCACGGCGCGGCTCGACTTCATCGCCCATGAGACGGGCAAACAGACCATCGGCATCGGTGGCGTCATTGACACGCACCTGCAAAAGCGAGCGGACATTCGGGTCCAGCGTGGTTTCCCAAAGCTGCTCGGCGTTCATTTCGCCCAGCCCCTTGTATCGCTGCATCGAAAGACCCTTGCGCCCGAAGGAGAAGACTGCATCCAGCAGGCTGCGCGGGCCGGAAATGTCCTGCTGCCCGTCCTTGCGGGTCAGAACCGGCGGCGCGGCATAAATGTCCTTGAGACGCGGCGCGAGCTGATCGATGTGGCGGGCATCCGCAGAACCGATCAGGGCAACGTCGAGCGTGGCAACTTCCTTCACGCCACGCACCATGCGCTCGAAACGCAGGCCGCCTTCATTGGTCACATGGCCGGTCCAGCCGCGTTCCGTTTCCTCGGCAATGAGGTCGAGACGCTTGGCGACTTCGGCCGCCGTTTGTTCGGCCAGCTCTTTGTTTGCGGTCAGCTCATGGTTCATGGCGCCGACGATAGCCGCCTGTTCCACGACCGTACGATTGTAGCGCGAATGGAGACCATCCAGCAGCGAGCGCAGCTTCAGCGCATCTCCAATGACTTCCCGCAGATCCTGGCCGACACGCACTTCGCCCGAACCGAGCTTCAGCGATGCATCTTCAAGGCCCTGCGTGATCAGATAGTCTTCCAGCGCCTTTTCATCCTTCAGATACTGAATGGATTTGCCGCGTGTTACCTTATAAAGCGGCGGCTGGGCGATGTAGAGATGACCACGCTCGATCAGCTCCGGCATCTGCCGGAAGAAGAAGGTGAGCAGCAGCGTGCGAATATGCGCGCCATCCACGTCGGCATCGGTCATGATGATGATCTTGTGGTAACGCAGCTTGTCTGCGTTGAACTCATCCTTGCCGATAGAGGTGCCGAGCGCGGTAATCAGCGTGCCGATTTCCTGGCTGGACAGCATCTTGTCGAAGCGTGCCCGCTCGACATTGAGGATCTTGCCGCGCAGCGGCAGAATGGCCTGTGTTTCACGCGAGCGGCCCTGTTTGGCGGAGCCGCCAGCCGAGTCACCCTCGACGAGGAAGAGTTCCGATTTCGACGGATCGCGCTCGGAGCAGTCGGCGAGCTTGCCCGGCAGCGAGGCAATGTCGAGCGCGCCCTTGCGGCGGGTCAGTTCGCGGGCCTTGCGGGCGGCTTCACGGGCCACGGCGGCCTCCACCACCTTGCCGACGAGAATCTTTGCTTCGGAAGGATGCTCTTCCAGCCAGGTGGACAGCGCCTCGTTGACCAGATTTTCCACCACGGGGCGAACTTCGGAGGAAACCAGCTTGTCCTTGGTCTGAGACGAAAACTTCGGATCCGGCACCTTGACCGACAGCACGGCGCTCAGGCCTTCACGGCAATCGTCGCCGGTGAGCGAGACCTTCTCCTTCTTGATAATGCCGGAGCTATCGGCATAGGAGGTGATCTGCCGGGTCAATGCGCCACGGAAACCGGCCATATGCGTGCCGCCATCGCGCTGGGGAATGTTGTTGGTGAAGCACAGCACGTTTTCATGGTAGCTGTCATTCCACCACATCGCCACTTCGACGGTGATGCCGTCCTTTTCGCCCTTGATATAGACAGGCTTGTCCACCAGCGATTTCTTGGAGCGGTCGAGATAACGCACGAAAGCCTCAAGGCCGCCGTCATAGATCATCTCTTCCTGACGGATGTCGGATTTGCGCTTGTCGGTCAGCAGAATGCGCACGCCCGAATTCAGGAAGGCCAGTTCGCGCAGCCGGTGTTCCAGCGTGCCGTAGTCAAATTCGGTCTTCGTGAAGGTTTCGGCGCTGGGCAGAAAGGTGACTTCCGTGCCGGAGCGCCCTTCATAGCTGCCCGTCACCGCCAGCGGCGCATCGGCAACGCCATGGGTGAAGCTCATTTCATGCACCTTGCCGCTGCGGCGGATGCGCAGGCTGAGCTTGACGGAAAGCGCATTGACCACCGACACGCCGACGCCGTGCAGACCGCCGGAAACCTTATAGGAATTCTGGTCGAATTTGCCGCCCGCATGAAGCTGGGTCATGATGACTTCCGCAGCCGAAACGCCTTCGGAAGAGTGAATATCCGTGGGAATGCCGCGACCATTGTCCGTGACCGTTACCGACCCGTCCGCATTGAGCGTGACCGTGACGATATCGGCATGACCGGCCAGCGCCTCGTCGATGGCGTTGTCCACGACTTCGTAGACCATGTGGTGCAGGCCCGAACCGTCATCGGTATCGCCGATATACATGCCGGGCCGCTTGCGGACCGCATCCAGGCCCTTCAGCACCTTGATGGAGTCTGCGCCATATTCAGCGCTGGCGCCATTTTGGGGATCGGTCATTTCACTCATCGGCGATCTTTCCAGTATCAGCAGGCCGGGACCGGCAGAGGTTCGCAATTCACTTCAATGCATCATCCGGCTACCGCTGGCAGGCGAGAAATATGCTTTCGCGAATCACGCGATTGTCTTAACCCCGGACTATAGGAACTTTGCGGCGACTTCCAAATCGGTAGCGCCACCTGAGGTGAGAAATCAGGGGATTTCGCGGCTATTTCCGCCGAACGGCCCTGTTCAGCACGGCTTGCATCTCCTCTAGCACATCCGGCGGCAGGGTGCGAATCATCCGTGAGAGGTTATTGGCAAAAGCCGTATAGGCCGCGGGCATTCCCGCCGTGTCCACCACCACGCGCGGATGCGAGGCATCGGCATCGGCAAAAAGCGCTTCCGCCTCATCCCAGATGATATTGAAATAGCCGGCTATGCGCTGAAGAAGATCGAAGCTTGGCCTGCCGCGCCGTCCATGTTCCAGCGCCGAGAGATAGGCCGGGCTGACGCCGATCGCTTTCGCCATCTGTTTCTGCGTCACGCCCTTTTCCTCCCGCAGACGGCGCACCGCGTCTCCGAAGGGGGTCATGATGCTTCTCCCCTGCGCCGTGCAAGGCGGACATAAAGTGCACCCTCCCCGCCGTGATGCTGGGCCGCTGGCTCATGCGAGGAAATCAGAAAGCGAAATTCCGGCTTGGAAAACCACATCGGCACGGCACGTTTCAAGGCGCCCTCACTGCCCATGGAACTACCCTTTCCGGTAATCACCAGCACATGCCGCAGCCCGCGTTCATGGGCGCGCATCAGAAAATCCAGCAGCATCGCATGGGCTTCGCTCTGGATCATGCCATGCAGGTCTATCCGCGCCTCAAGCGGCAATTTACCCCGCGAGAGCTTGCGCTTCACCGGCTTTTCCAGCGGATGATGCCGACCTGACGGCTTTGGCGCAACGGCAGGCTGTTCAGCGGATGGCTGAAGCGAGGAAGGTGCCAGCATTTCCGCCGGACTGGCCTTGGCCATCTCCTCCTCAAGGGAAAACAGATCTTCGAAAGCGGTCAATTCTTCCAGACGTCCGGGCATGGGACGGGTGGAGCGTGCAACCTTTCCCCACAGAATGCGGTCTTCCGCGCTGATCACCTTCTTCACCATGCGCCGAACCTCACCGCTGCATCGCGAGGAACGAGAAGGTAAAAATCCGCTTCGTTTCGCACCGCGCCTGCACGTTCGCCTGCCTCAAAGCCGGATCCCGTGAATATATCGCCCCGCGCAGGACCGACGATGGCCGAACCGGTATCCAGTGCCAGCATCAAACGGGCAAAGGCCCGGCCCTCATCCAGCCGGGTCAGGCTTGGCGAATGAACGAAAAACGGAAAACCGAATGTGTGGATCAACCGATCCACGGCAAGCGAGCGTCCGGCCAGAAGCGGCACCTTGGCGGCGGCTACCGGCCCGCGATCCGCATCTTCCACCTCCGCCTCGCGGAAGAAAATATAGGATCGATTATGCCACATCACCTCGTCGGCCTGTTCAGGATGATCCGCGAGCCACCGACGAATCGCCTGCATCGACATGCGCTCGAGCGGGATCTCTCCGCGTTGCAACAACACCCCCCCAATGGCGGAAAAAGGATGCCCCGCCTTGGCGGCATAGGTGATGCGGCGCATGGCGCCGTCTGGATAAACAAGGCGCGCGGCACCTTGAACATGGGCAAAGAACACATCGATGCGGGAGCGCGCCCAGGCAATCTCCAGACCCCGCCCCTGCAAAAATCCTTCATCGATCGCCCGGCGGTCGGGATAGACCGTTATGCCTCCATTTTCCGCGTGTCCGAACATGTAGCCGGAGTCCATAAAGGCGGGACGATTGGCGTCGTCAAGATCGACGAGATCGTCCGGGCGGCGGTAGAAGGGATGGCGAAAGAGGGAATCCGGCCGATCGGAGACATCGACCTCTGGCTCGTAATATGCGGTTACAAAGCCGGATTCTCCATCCTTCCTGCGGATTTGAAAGACGCGGCAATGGCGTTCGAAAAAGCGGCGGGCAGCCTCAGCCGTGGCGGGGCGCGCTCGCCGGGCGGCCTCAAGGAGGGGCAGGAGATCGGCGGTTGAAAGGCCGAGGCGCCCCGTGCGGTAAGGCTTTCCCTTATCCAAATGGGCAAGGCAGTCTTCCATGACGCGAAAAAGGCTGGTGGGATCATCATCCCTCCAGCCAGGAATTGCATCGAATGCCGTCTGTTCCAAACGAAATGGAAGATCGGATGCCATCATTGTTCGGATTCGGTTGCGATAAGCTTCCAGTTCGGATCGCGTGAACGGCTGTCACGGGCGAAGGTCCAGATGTCGTTGACGTCGCCGACATTCTCGGCATCGCCATCGATCAGGGTGCCATTGCGGTCATAGGTGGCGGAGATAAGCTGGCTGACGATGCGAACCGTGAGCTGCTCTTCCTGGTCTTTCAAACCGGCGCTGAGGATTTCGGCCTTCTCGATACCCACGAAGGTCGTCTTCAGCAATTCGCCCTGGCGTTCACGCTCGCTGATCGCCGCATCGAACCCGTCATAGACTTCTTTCGACAACAGGCTCTTCAGGGTCTTGCGGTCGCCATTGGCGAAGGCCACCACCACCATCTCATAGGCAATTTTCGCACCTTTGAGGAATTCCTGCGGAACAAAGGACGGATCGACATCGGCCACCTGCCGCAACTGGCCATTGATCGCCGATCCGGGTTCTGCAAAGGCATCGATGGCGGCATAGCGGTTTTCCGCTTCGCCATCTTCGCGACGAGAAACCGTGACAACCTTGCTGTCATCGGCCGGGGCGGCAGAGCTATTGCGCTGAAAGGGATCGACAGGAGGCTTTTCATTGCCCGTTCGACGGCCAAGCACACTGCGAAGCTGGAAAAAAATCAGCACCGCTGCGGCAAGGAAAAACAATGTTACAAAATCATTTGAGCCCATGGACCGTCGAACCGCCGTTTAATTTCTTCGTTGAAGATACCATATAGTTTGTTCATCTGCCTTATTCAAAGGGGCAGGAACGCTGAAACAGGTCTAAAACCGGCCATGTTAGGAGACAGGATGTATCTACCGGCTGCTTTATTGCTTCTGCTGCCTCTGGCTGAAATTGCCGGCTTTGTGCTGATGGGGCAATGGATCGGGGTCTTGCCGACGCTGGGGCTGGTCATTGCTTCAGGCGTGATTGGTGTACTGGTTCTCAAGCAGCAGGGCGTCACGCTCGTAAACCGGCTGCGGCAACGCCAGGCCACATCGCCCGAAGCGATGGCCCGCGACGCGATGGAGGGCACGGCACAGATGTTCGGCGGGCTCCTCCTCGTCATTCCTGGTTTTCTCACCGATATTCTCGGCATCATGCTGCTTATTCCGATGGTAAGGACACGGCTTTGGGACTTTTTACGACCGCAGATCGTGACGGTGCGCAACAGCCGCCGAACCCGCACCGAGGCTCGTTCCGGCAGCCAGCATGGCGCATCGGCCAATATGGTGATCGATCTCGATCACTCCGATTTCGAGCGCCAGCCGGGCAAGCCTGATACGCCATGGAACAATCGTCCACCCGAAAGCTGAGTTTGCGGGCGCCATGGTTCTGGGGCGCAAGGGTTGTGAGGGGTTAGCCAAAATGCTAGATGGCCCAGACCAAATCAGCGTTGAGGAAGCCCAATGGCCAACGAAAACAGCACTGAGGGCCCGTCCCTCAATATCCTTGCCCAGTACATCAAGGATCTTTCCTTTGAAAATCCGGGTGCCCCGCACTCGCTTCAGGCCCGTGACAAGGCTCCGGCAATCAACATCAATGTCAATGTGAACGCCAACGCGCTTTCCGAAACGGATTTCGATGTCGTGCTTTCGCTCAGCGCCGAAGCACGTGAAGGCGAAAAGCCGGTTTTCGCGACCGAACTCGTCTATGGTGGTGTTTTCCGCATTACGGGTTTCCCGCAGGAGCATATGCTGCCGGTTCTTTTCATCGAGTGCCCGCGCCTGCTGTTCCCCTTCGCCCGCCAGATCATTGCCGACGCCACGCGCAATGGCGGCTTCCCGCCGCTGATGATCGATCCCATCGATTTCGCGCAGATGTTTGCCCAGCGCGTTGCCGCCGAACAGGGCCGTACCGACAACTGAGCGGAATTTTTCGGACGAAAAAAAAGCGAGGCATTCCGGTGCCTCGCTTTTTTCGTGGTCTTTTCGAAAGCCCTATTCCGTATTGCTGCCGGAGGGACCGGCATACAGCGCCGTGCGTTTTATCAAACGCACAAAGGACGCTGTAACACTTTAAATCTGCTGCATAATTTTCACCTTAAATAGATTCCGATTTAAGGAATTATGCAGTAGGTGTTCCAGATGGCCTTTGCCCCAAGCCGCTGCAACAGTTTTGCATGGCGGGCCTTTTCGTCTTCGCTCAACCGGGATGGAAGTGCACGGGGCCTGGGTGGAAGAGCAATTGTGACCTCCTGCTGTTCCTCGTTTTGCCGCCGTTGCTGATTGCCGCCCTGCTCAAGGCCGAAGGTAGCCTGCCGGCCCCCCAGCATCTCGATATAGACTTCCGCCAGCAATTCGGAGTCAAGCAAGGCGCCGTGCTTGGTTCGATGCGAGTTGTCGATGCCGTAGCGACGGCAGAGCGCATCCAGCGTATTCGGCCCCATCGGGTGCTTGCGGCGCGCGAGCGCCAGCGTATCGATGACCATATCCCCGGCAATCGGCGGACGGTTGAGGCGAGCAAGCTCGGCGTTGATGAAGCCCATATCGAAGGTCGCATTGTGGGCCACCCATTTCGCACCTTCGAAAAAAGCCAGGATTTCATCGACCACCTCGTCGAAACGCGGCTTGTCCTTCAGGAAATCATCTGTGATGCCGTGAACGGCCAAAGCATCGGGATGAACGGTCTTGTCGCCGGGATTGATGTAGAAATGCAGGGTGCGGCCGGTGGGGAAGTGATTGAAGAGTTCCACGCCACCGATTTCGATGACCCGATCCGATTTGTTTTCAAGACCGGTGGTTTCCGTATCGAATACAATTTCCCGCATGGTCAGTTTTCTTCCTGTAAGAGGCTGGAGAGGATTTCGCGAACCTGCCTTCTGGCCGCATCCACTCCCTCGCCGGTATCGATTATGAAATCCGCCCGCGCGCGTTTTTCTGCATCCGGCATTTGCCGGGACAGCACGAAATCAAGCTTTTCTTCCGTCCAGCCCGGCCGTGCCAGAACGCGCCGACGCTGCTCCTGTGCAGGGCAACTGACAACGGCCACCTTGTCCAGCCTCTTTTCGGCGCCGCTTTCATAAAGCAGGGGAATATCGAGGACAACCAGCCTTGCGCCCGCCTTTTCCTGGTCCTCGAGAAAGCGAAGTTCACGCCCGCGCACGAGCGGATGAACCACGGCCTCCAGGCGTGCAAGCGCCTCTGGCTGCTGCGCTAACAGGCGCGAAAGGATTGCCCTGTCGATCACGCCGCCGATGACGGCAGCAGGAAATAGCCTGCCCACAGGTTCAACGGCCTCTGCCCGATAAAGATCATGCACCGTGGCATCGGCATCGTGAACGGCAATGCCCTCATCCTTGAACATCGCCGCAGTGGTGGATTTCCCCATGCCGATGGAGCCGGTAAGTCCGAGCCTGATCACCCATGCGCCTCCAGATCGGCCTCGACGCGCTGCCTGAGTTCGGGCGTGACCTCTGGCCTGCGGCCAAACCATTTTTCAAAGCCGGGAACCGCCTGATGCAGCAACATGCCAAGACCATCGACGGTCGCCAACCCCGCTGCCTCCGCCTCTCGCAACATCTGGGTTTTCAGCGGAACATAGACAATATCGGTAACGATGGCACTGGCCGCCAGCCTGTCCCAGCGGATCTTCGGGAAAGCCTCGCCTTTCATGCCAAGCGAGCTGGTGTTGATGAAAAGATCAGCCCCGCCCAAAACCTCATCCAGAGCCGCCATGCCATGTGCAAACACTCTTTCTCCGAAGAGATGCGCCAGCTCCTGCGCCCGCTGGACCGTTCTGTTCACCACGTGAATTTCGCGAATGCCGCGATCCCGCACCGCTTGAATGATGGCCCGGCTTGCTCCCCCTGCCCCAAGCACCACCGCTTTATCGGCCTTTGCCCAATCCGGCTGGTGCTGGTCGAGATTGGCCGCAAAACCATAAGCGTCGGTGTTGGTGGCACACACCTTTCCCTCCTCCACCCACAAGGTATTGGCTGCGCCGATTTCTCTGGCGATGTCATCGACGTGATCGGCCAGACGGCAGGCCTCTTCCTTGTGCGGTATGGTAATGTTTCCACCCCGATAGCCGGATTCCCCGCTGCGCAACCCCGCAATGAAAGCGTGAAAATCCTCGGGCGAAACCTCGACGGCTGCATAAGAGCCGAAGAGATTGAATTGTTGCAGCCAGTAACCGTGGATGATCGGCGAGCGCGAATGCCGTATTGGATAGCCGGCAACGAAAGCACGGGGCGAAATGGTTTCACGTGAATCATTCATTGGTCGATCTCACCCTGCAAGCGCAGTTGCGTCAGAAGCGGCACGAGCGGCACGCCGACGATTGTAAAGTAATCGCCTTCGATAGCGGAGAAAAGCTGAATGCCCAAACCTTCCACCTGATAGGCGCCGACACTTTTTAACACTGCATCGCCAGCGCGATCCAGATAGGCTTCAAGCCATGTGTCCGAGAAATCCCGAACCGTCAGATGCGCCTTGCTGACATGCTGCCAAAGCACTTCCCCATCCCGTGCAAGGGCCAAAGCGCTGTTGAGAACATGCGTCTTGCCCCGCAGCGAGGCCAGATGCTCGCGGGCGCCGTTGCGGTCGGCAGGCTTGTGATAAACGCGATTTCCAAGGCTCATCGTCTGGTCGCCGCCGATCACCAGAGCTCCGGACATGCGGCGGCTGACGGCCAGAGCCTTTTCCCGTCCCAGCAGAAGCGCCAACTCGTCCGGCAGCAAGGACTGGTGCTCCGCCCGGCTTTCGATCTCGCGTTCATCGACGCCGGGAGCTGCAACATCGAAGGTCAATCCTGCCTGCGTTAGCAATTGCCGGCGAAATGGACTGGTGGAAGCAAGAACAAGTTGGCTCATGAGGGCAATCCGATCTGCAATTTTTTAACGAGAGAGGCCACGATCCGGCGTCAGCATCTGGCCTTCGACTTGTTTCCCCAAGCCTCTTTCACGGGAAACATCGAAGAGGGAGCGGGTTAGACCAGCTTCTGGCGCAACGCAATGATTGCGGCTGCCGTTTCTTCGATCGAGCGGCGCGTGACATCAATGATCGGCCAGTTATGCCGCGCACAAAGCATACGGGCATATTTCAACTCCTCAACGATACTGGCGCGATCGGTATAATCACCGGGATCGAAGCCCTGCACATGTCCCAGTTCCCGATGTCCGCGCACCTGCGAGATCCGGTCGGAGGTGGCGATCAATCCGATGATCAGCGGTTTTTTGGCATTCAAAAGCGCCTGCGGCAGCGGCGCTCCCGGCACAATGGGAATATTCGCGGCCTTGATGCCGCGATTGGCGAGATAGATCGAGGTTGGGGTTTTGGAGGTTCGGCTGATCCCGACAAGGACAACATCGGCCTGTTCGTAATCCTCCTGCATCTGGCCGTCGTCATGATCCATGGCGTAATTGAGGGCTTCGATGCGGGCAAAATAATCGGCATTCATTCGATATTGCGCGCCGACCCTGCGCCGGGAGAGTGGGCCCAGATAGGTCTGAAACGTCCCAATGACGGGCTCCAGTACATTGACACTCGGCACACCGAGACTGCTACATCCCTCATCGATCAGAGCCGCAAGCTCCTGATCGACCATGGTGTAAAGCACAATGCCCGGTTCGCGATCGATCGCTTCCAGCACGGCGCTCATTTGCCGCTTGTTGCGGATCAGGGGATAGACATGCTCGATGGGTGAGCAATGGGAAAATTGCACGGCCGCGGCGCGCCCCGCCGAGATCAACGTCTCGCCCGTGGAGTCCGAAATCAGATGCAAATGAAAGAAATTTTTTCTGTTCTCCACGCTATCCTGAGCCACCTGTTGAAAAGCCGGGATAAAAGGAGCTAGCCGCAGGCCACCGCCTCTGACAAGGGGAAAGACCCCGCTTTTTCCACAGAAGTAACCCGTCGGGACATCGCTCAGCGAGGTTTGTGGATAAGACTCATGATGAGCAGACTGCGGTAAATTGTCCACCGCTTTTCCACAGCCGCGAGAAAATGTCTGAATTCTTATGCTATTGGAAAAATTGACTTATTTATAATTTCCTCAGCGGCACTGTGAATTTGCCGCGCTTTGTCCCATCTCTTGGGGGCCTATCGTCCGGAGGCGCCTTTTGTGTGGAGTGGCTTTAAACCTTGCTACCCACAGACTCTTAGAAATAGAAAAAAGAAAGATTCTCTCTTTTAAGATTTGAAAGGGCTCTCATGAGCGCGGTGCCACGGAAAGTACTGAGCGTATTGAAGGGTGAAACCATCACCCCCCCGCCAATCTGGCTGATGCGCCAGGCCGGTCGCTATCTTCCCGAATATCGCGCAACGCGCGCCAGGGCCGGTAGTTTCCTCGACCTTTGTTATAATCCCGAGCTTGCCACGGAGGTGACGCTTCAGCCGATCCGCCGCTATGGCTTCGATGCGGCCATTCTATTTTCCGACATCCTCGTGATCCCGGATGCTTTGAAGCGCAACGTTACCTTTACTGAAGGCCACGGGCCGCAGATGACCCCCATACAGGCCGATGAGATCGACAGCCTGAAGGGTATGGAGATTTTCCCGCATCTGGATCCGGTTCTTGCAGCGGTTTCCGGTATTCGCGCCGGCCTGCCGGAAGAAACCACGCTGCTCGGTTTCTGCGGTGCGCCCTGGACGGTGGCGACCTATATGATCGCCGGACATGGCACGCCAGACCAGGCCCCGGCGCGGCTCTTTGCCTATCGGCATCGAAAGGCCTTTCTGACCCTTCTGGATCTGTTGGCCGACCTATCCGCGGCCTATCTGGTACGCCAGATCAAGGCGGGAGCCGATGCCGTGCAGATTTTCGATTCCTGGGCAGGCGTTCTTGGAGAAGACGAGTTCGAGGATTTCTGCATTCGTCCGGTTCAGCGCATGATAGCAGCGGTAAAGGCTGAATGCCCCGCTACCCCGGTGATTGCTTTTGCAAAGGGCGCTGGCTATCTGCTCAAGACCTATCGCCGCAAGACCGGCGCCGATGCAATTGGTCTCGACTGGTCCGTGCCGCTGGCTTTTGCACGCGAGCTTCAGCAGGAGGGGCCGGTGCAGGGCAATCTCGATCCCATGCGCGTCGTAGCCGGCGGGGCGGCAATGCTGGAGGGTGCCGATCGCATTCTCGATGCGCTGGGACATGGGCCGCTGATTTTCAATCTTGGCCATGGCATCACCCCGCAGGCGGATCCTGACGCGGTTTCGCAGCTTGTGGCTCACATCCGGAAGGACATGGCATGAGTGAGCGCCAGACCGATGCAAGGCAGGGAAACAAGGCCGCAAAACGCGCCCTGACGGCGCTGATGCTTTTCGTGCTGACAGGCCTGTTTATTTACAGCGCTTCATCCGAGCAGTCCTATCTCTGGCTGAAGGCCTTGCATGTCATCGCAATCATTTCCTGGATGGCGGGGTTGCTGTATCTGCCTCGCCTCTTCATCTACCATTTCGACGCCCCGAAGGGATCGGAACAGGCTCAGACCTTTTCCGTCATGGAGCGACGGCTGATCAATGTCATCATGCGTCCTGCCATGGCGGTCTCGTGGATCCTTGGCCTTTATCTCGCATGGTCGGTTTACGGTTTTCACGGTGGCTGGTTACATGCGAAACTGGCTGCGGTTGTTTGTCTCACCGGGGCCAATGAATATCTGGGGATCGCGTCGCGTTCCTTCGCGCGGGGCGCGTATCCCCGCTCGCCATCTTTCTGGCGCGCTTTCAACGAAATTCCGACGGTTTTGATGATCGTCATCGTTATTCTGGTCATCGTAAAACCGTTTTGATGCGGCACGTTCCGGCGAAACGGGAGAATTGCCGGGGCCAATGCCAGTTTTGAACCTGACCATCCCCGGCACATGCTCGAGCCAAAACGCGAGCCTGCAAGTGATCCATGGGAGGTTGTTGTCGTTGAAATGCGTTTTAACCGGCAGGCCCTCTTGCGGAAATCAAGGCACATCGCTATTTTCCCAATCACTTCATCCTAGCGGCTTTTATTTTATTGCGCTGTCGGTCCTGCCGAAAGACCCGAAACGCCGCAGACATTTCCCAATACTCTTCCAACGTGGTCCCCTTCATGGCTGAAATGAAGCTTCAAGAACTCAAGAGCAAATCACCTACCGATTTGCTCACCTTCGCCGAATCGCTCGAGGTCGAAAACGCCAGCACCATGCGCAAGCAGGAGCTGATGTTTGCGATTCTCAAGATGCTGGCCAGCCAGGACGTGGAAATCATCGGCGAAGGCGTTGTCGAGGTCTTGCAGGACGGCTTCGGTTTTCTGCGCTCGGCCAATGCGAACTACCTTCCCGGCCCGGACGATATTTACATATCCCCCTCGCAGATCCGCCGTTTTTCTCTGAAAACCGGCGATACGGTGGAAGGCCCCATTCGCGGCCCGAAGGAAGGCGAGCGCTACTTCGCCCTGCTCAAGGTCAACACCATCAACTTCGAGGATCCGGAGAAGATCCGGCATAAGGTTCATTTCGATAACCTGACGCCGCTCTATCCGAATGAACGATTCAAGATGGAACTTGAGGTTCCGACCTCCAAGGATCTTTCGCCGCGGGTAATCGACCTTGTCGCGCCGCTGGGCAAGGGCCAACGTGCCCTGATCGTTGCGCCGCCGCGCACAGGTAAAACGGTGTTGTTGCAGAACATCGCCCATTCCATCACCGCAAATCATCCCGAATGTTATCTCATCGTCCTGCTGATCGACGAGCGTCCGGAAGAAGTGACCGACATGCAGCGCTCCGTGCGGGGCGAGGTGGTCTCTTCCACCTTTGACGAACCCGCGGTTCGTCACGTTCAGGTGGCCGAAATGGTGATCGAAAAGGCCAAGCGGCTCGTCGAACATGGTCGCGACGTCGTGATCCTGCTCGACTCCATCACGCGATTGGGGCGCGCCTATAACACCGTTGTCCCTTCCTCCGGCAAGGTTCTGACGGGCGGTGTCGATGCCAACGCGCTCCAGCGTCCAAAACGCTTCTTTGGCGCAGCGCGTAATATCGAGGAAGGCGGCTCGCTGACCATTATCGCAACCGCGCTGATCGATACCGGCAGCCGCATGGATGAAGTCATCTTCGAAGAGTTCAAGGGCACCGGTAACTCGGAAATCGTTCTTGACCGTAAGGTTGCCGACAAGCGCATCTTCCCCGCCATGGATATTCTCAAATCCGGCACGCGTAAGGAAGACCTGCTCGTGCCAAGACAGGACTTGCAGAAAATCTTCGTTCTTCGCCGGATTCTTGCGCCGATGGGAACCACGGATGCAATCGAGTTCCTCATCGACAAGCTGAAGCAGACAAAGAACAACGGTGACTTCTTCGAGTCGATGAATACCTGACGGCAGGCGGGACCGGATATTGTTCGGCCCCATGCTGCCAAAAATTTTTAGTAGCCGGATTCCTTGGCCTTCGATCGTGTGATCGAAGGCCAATTGCATTTTCGCTCATGACGATGGCGGACGGCAATTTTACATTCAGGCGGTGATCGAATGCGATTTCAGGATAACGACACCATCATAGCCCTTTCGTCGGGCGCGCTACCGGCGGGAATTGCTGTCATTCGCTTTTCCGGTCTGCGCACTCGTCATCTCCTGGAAAGCTTTTGCGGCTCCGTGCCGGAGCCGCGATACGCCGCCTTCAGATCGATTCGAAACCGCAACGGACTTCTGCTCGATCAGGGCCTCGCGTTGTTCTTCCCAGGGCCGCATTCCTTTACTGGTGAGGATAGCGGCGAATTTCATGTCCATGGAAGTCGGGCCGTCGTTGCATCGCTTCTGGCCGAAATGGCGAGCATTGCCGGGTGCAGACTGGCGGAGGCTGGCGAATTCTCACGCCGCGCTTTCGAAAATGGCAAGCTTGACCTGCTTGAAATCGAGGGTTTGGCGGATCTTCTGGCCTCTGAAACAGAAATGCAGCGGCGGCAGGCCATTGCGCAGGCGGAGGGTGGGGCCACAAGGCTTTATGCAAGCTGGCGGGAGAAGCTGGTGCATTGCCGGGCAATGATCGAGGCGGAACTTGATTTCGCCGACGAGGACGACATTCCCGGCTCTGTGTCACAACGGATCTGGCCAGAGCTCCGCGACCTCCTGGTGCTTTTGCGGCGTGCGGTGGCCGGTGAAAAACAGGGCGAGATCATTCGGGATGGCTATCATGTGGTTATCGCCGGTGCACCCAACGCCGGTAAATCCAGTTTGATGAATGGTCTTGCCGGGCGCGAAGTTGCTATTGTCACCCATTACGCCGGGACAACACGCGACATTCTTCAAGTCGATCTCGATCTTGAAGGTTATGTAGTTCGTCTGTATGACACGGCAGGAATTCGCTCGACCGACGAGGTGGTTGAAAAAGAGGGTATCCGACGCGCCTTGATCAAGGTGCAGGAAGCTGATCTTGTACTCTACCTTCATGACATGACCTCGGATCATGACGAGCTTGATCTGCCAGCTTCCGTGCCTGTCATCAAAATCGGTACGAAGTGCGATCTTGGGTCGAGAAAAGATCTTACCGGGTTCGAGCGGAGCATTTGTACGACCGATCAGACTGACCTCGACTGGCTGAAGCATCGCATTCTGGAATCGATTCGCTCCCGGTTTGAATTTGGCGAAGGCATTGTGCCAAGCCGGTTGCGGCATGTGGAGCAACTTAAAACGGCCGCTGAATTCGTCGAGGCGAGTCTCGTGGAAGATCTCGGCCTTGAAGTCCGGGCAGATTTTCTTCGCAGCGCAAGTGATGCACTGGAAAGATTGATCGGTCGAGTCGATACCGAAACATTGCTTGGAAAAATCTTTTCGGAGTTCTGTGTCGGAAAATGATTCACGTGAAACACAATGGAAAATTGCTGAGAGACGCTTATGGGCAAAGATCGGTTTGATGTCATTGTCATTGGTGGTGGCCATGCCGGCGCAGAAGCCGCCGCCGCTGCGGCACGCCTTGGAGCAGAGACTGCACTTGTTACGCATAAGCGCGAAACCATTGGAACAATGTCCTGTAACCCGGCAATCGGAGGCTTGGGAAAAGGCCATCTGGTGCGAGAAGTCGATGCTCTGGGCGGCATTATGGGTCTCTGTGCAGATGCCGGTGGCATCCAGTTTCGCCTGTTGAATCGCAAGAAGGGCCCAGCTGTGCGCGGGCCTCGCACCCAGGCAGACCGAAAGCTCTATAAGGCTGCGGTTCAGCACGAAATCGAGTCGTTTCCGAAATTGTCAGTGATCGAGGGAGACGCCTTCGACCTCATCCTGCGCGACGGTGTTCTTTCGGGCGTGACCCTTGCCAGCGGCCAATCGCTTTTTGCAGCCACTGTTGTCCTGACCACGGGCACGTTTCTTCGCGGACTTATTCACATAGGCCAAAAGAAAATTCCAGCGGGTCGGGTTGGTGAAGCGCCTTCCATGGGTCTGAGTGAGACCCTTGGTCGCCTTGGTCTCAGTCTTGGCCGGTTGAAAACCGGCACCCCTGCCCGGCTTGATGGAAGGACGATCGATTGGGCGGGCCTTGATATGCAGGCCGCTGACGCAGAACCTGTGCCTTTCTCCTTCATGACCGACCGGATCGCCAACCCGCAAATTGAATGCGGTATCACCAGAACGACCGATAAAACCCATCAAATCATTCGCGACAATATTCATTTGTCGGCTATGTATTCCGGCCAGATCGAAGGTGTCGGCCCCCGATATTGCCCTTCCATCGAAGACAAGATCATGCGCTTTGGAGACCGTGATGGGCACCAGATTTTTCTGGAACCTGAAGGACTGGATGATCCGACGATCTACCCTAACGGTATTTCCACGTCTTTGCCCGAGTCTGTCCAGGAGGAGTTCATGCGCACCCTTCCGGGGTTGGAGCAGGTGACGATCCTCCAACACGCCTATGCAATCGAATATGACCATGTGGATCCACGCGAATTGCATCAGACACTGGAGCTTAAAAAATTGCCGGGTCTATTCCTGGCGGGTCAAATCAACGGGACGACTGGCTATGAAGAAGCCGCTGCGCAAGGCCTGGTGGCCGGTTTGAATGCGGCGCGAAAGGCTGCTGGTCAGGACGAAGTCATTTTCAGCCGGTCAGAATCCTATATCGGTGTGATGATTGACGATCTTACCAGCCGGGGTGTCGCTGAGCCATACCGAATGTTTACATCTCGCGCTGAGTTCCGCCTGTCGCTACGGGCTGATAATGCCGATATGCGGCTCACACCAAAAGGCATTGAATTGGGACTGGTCAACGGGGCGAGGAAGGCGAAATTCGAGCAGTATCGCAGGGAATTCGAACATGCCCTCGCCTTGCTCTCTGAAAGACAGATGACTCCGCCGGAAGCAGCATTACACAATATCACAATCAACCAGGATGGAAGGCGCCGCACGGGGCTGGAACTGCTGGCTTATCCGGAAATGTCGGTCGAGCGTTTGACCGGGGTCTGGCCTGAGCTTAAAGCACTAAATCCCAAGCTTCGTGAAGCATTGGAAATTCACGCTTCATATTCCGTCTACATGGACCGACAAAATGCTGAAATTGCAGCAACCCGTCGCGAGGAAGACAAGGCAATTCCGGAGGATTTCGATTTTTCTGGAATGTCTGGTCTTTCCAATGAGTTGAAGCAAAAGCTGATAAAGGCAAGGCCCGCTAATCTGCTGCAAGCATCGCGGATTGATGGTATGACACCAGCGGCATTGTCGCTTCTGGTGGCCTATTTGAATAAGGATAAATTACGCCATGCCGTCTGATGCCATGTCGATCAACCGTTTCAATAGCCTGACGCAGCTGAATGTTTCACGTGAAACCTTTGAGCGTCTCGAGTGCTTCGTCCAGCTTTTTCAGAAATGGTCTAAGGTTATCAACCTGGCAGCGCCTTCCACCTTGGAGCAAGTGTGGCAGCGTCATGTTATCGATAGCGCGCAGCTCTTCAAACTGGCGCCGCCACAGCAGCATTGGCTTGATTTGGGGAGTGGCGGCGGATTTCCAGGCATCATCACAGCTATACTTCTGGCAGAACAGGGTGATGGCTGGGTTGATTTGGTTGAAAGCAACCATAAAAAAGCGGGCTTCCTTCGCAACGCATTGCTGGAAACCGGTGGTCGAGGCAAGGTTCATCCAGTGCGTATTGAGGAGGCGGTTGCGCTCGTTCCCGGTTGCGAGATCATTTCGGCCCGCGCCCTTGCGGAACTGGATAAGCTGCTCGAATATGGCTTCGTGTGGGTGGAGCCGGACAAAAAGGTTAAATTGCTTTTGCATAAAGGACGGGATTACGACGCGGAAATTAAGAAAGCGCGTGGCCGTTGGAGCTTCGATCTGGTAATACATCCTAGCGTGCTGGAGCCAGACTCAGTCATTCTCGAAATCGAGGGCCTGGCGCGCATCCGTTAAGGGCTCGGGTGTCACGATGGCTATCGAAAAAAACCGGATCATTACAATTGCAAACCAGAAGGGCGGTGTCGGGAAAACCACGACCGCCATCAACCTCGCAACGGCCCTCGCGGCTATTGGTGAGCGCGTCCTGATCGTTGATCTTGATCCGCAGGGCAATGCGAGTACGGGTCTGGGTATCGAGCGTCGTGACCGGAAACTCTCATCTTATGACCTTCTGGTCGGCAGCCACTCTATTGCGGAAACCGTTCTCGAAACAGCGGTGCCCAATCTATCGATTATCCCCTCGACGTTGGACCTTCTTGGCCTCGAAATGGAAATCGCGCAGCATAGCGATCGCGTCTTCAGGCTGAAAAAGGCCTTGGCATCAAGCGAGGGACTTGCATACTCCTATGTTCTCGTTGACTGCCCTCCGTCGTTCAATTTGCTGACGATGAATGCAATGGCGGCCGCGCATTCTATTCTGGTTCCGCTTCAATGCGAATTTTTTGCGCTGGAAGGGTTGAGCCAGCTTCTTGAGACGATCAATCAGGTTCGGCGTAGCGTGAATCCAACGCTCGACATTCAGGGTATCGTCCTGACCATGTTCGACTCTCGTAACAATCTTGCGCAGCAAGTGGTCAGCGATGTCCGAACGCATTTGGGTGAAAAGGTTTACCACACTCTTATTCCAAGGAATGTGCGTGTTTCCGAGGCGCCATCTTACGGCAAGCCTGCGATTCTTTACGATTTGAAATGCGCGGGAAGCCAGGCCTATCTCCAGCTGGCCTCTGAGGTCATCCAACGCGAACGCCAGCGTAAAGCTGCCTGATTTCATGTCAGCGAACGGGGTGGGTTCATCAGAGGGCATGAACCTAACCACATGGCTGTGGTGGTCGCAAATGCATCCCGGTCTTGGGAAAATTCGAATATTCCAACTATGCTAATAGTTTAAGATATTCGTAAACTGTATAGGCCGGCTTAAGCGGTGGCGGTTCCGCGCCTTTGCGGACCTGGATGTACATTATCAATAATTGCTCGAGTGAGGTGAAGTTCATGAGCGATGACGTTTCCAAACGCCGATTGGGTCGCGGGCTTGCGGCATTGATTGGAGAGATGGACCAACCTGTTCCGGTTGGTAATGAGGAAAAACCCTCCGTCGCCGCCGACCGTCTGGTTCCGATTGAGTTCGTCAGTCGAAACCCGCGCAACCCTCGCCGCTATTTTGATGAAACGGTTTTGCAAGAACTTGCCGGGTCTATCCGTCAGCATGGCATTGTTCAGCCTGTTGTGGTTCGTACAATTCAGTCGGACCGATTCGAAATTATTGCTGGAGAGCGCCGCTGGCGGGCGGCGCAACTTGCGGGCCTTGTCGAAATTCCCGTCATCGTTCGTGATGTTGATGACCGCACCGCTCTCGAACTGGCGATCGTTGAAAACGTACAGCGAGCCGATCTCAATCCGCTTGAAGAGGCCCTCGGCTACGAGCAGTTGATTGCCGACTATGGTTATACGCAAAATGATCTCGGCGAGATTATCGGCAAAAGCCGGAGCCATGTCGCAAATAGCCTTCGCCTGTTGAAGCTGCCTGACCCGGTTCGCGACATGCTGGCGGAGGGGTCCCTCTCAGCCGGCCACGCGCGCGCGCTTGTCTCCACGTCTGATCCAACGCAGCTGGCGCGCCAGATTGTCACCAAAGGAATGTCGGTTCGTGAGGCCGAAAAGCTGGCTCAGAATGATATTCGCGGGCCATCGCAGCCGAAGGTTATTGCTTCGAAAGATTCAGATACGGTTGCTCTCGAGCGCTCGCTTTCGGATCGCCTTGGTCTTGAAGTCCTCATCAACCACAAGGGCGGTGGCGGACAAATGCGTATCAATTACAAAACGCTGGAGCAGCTAGAGGAAATTTGCCGCCTTCTTGAGGCGCGATAGTTTTCTGCTGCCCCTCGATTCTGTCTCAATTTCGAAAATTGGACAGGTTTGATGTGGTTGAGATATTCAAAACGCTTTTGACACCGAGTGTCGAAGATGCTGCGGTGTAATTCCTTGCATCAATGTCCATCTCAGAAACAGGCAGGAGTAAATTCCTGTCTTGATATAGGATGAAGTGCTCCTATCTGCCGCGTCTGGCTGCTTGTAGCGTAATGGCCAGCAATGTTTGAAGGGCAATCGTGTCCTCGAGACTTGCTTGTTTTCTGGTTGCGAGGATTGCACCCTGGAGCCGTTTCAACTCGACAGCAAGGGCGTCGGATGTCCAGTTTCTCAGTGATTTTTCGATCAATGGCTTGCGCTTGAAATGAATATTGCGGCCTGCTGTTTGCAAAACCTGTGCAGGCTGCTGGCGTTTTTCTTCCATCTCGGAACGCATGAAATCCAATTGCTGGAACTGCTTCAGGCAGGCCTGAAGTACCAGAAAGATTGGCGTCTTGGACGTTGAAATTTTCTGCACCGCGTGCAGTAACTGGTCCGGATTACCCGCTAAAACGGCATCCACGGCCTCATCGGTGGAGGTCGCGCTGGCATCGCCAATGATGGCAGCGACATGGGCCTCATCGATCAGTTCGTCATTCATGCAGTAGAGCAGGAGCTTGCTGATTTCATTTCGAGATGCCCGTCGATCCCCACCGAGACAATCGAGAAGGAGAGAGCGGGCATCCGGGGTGATGCGCTTCCCGGCAGCCGCCATTTCGGCGTCTACGAGTGCGTTCAGTGCCCGTGAATCGTCCTGATAGCACGCCACCGTTGCGATGTTGCGAGCGCCCTCACCGGCTTTGCGAACGGCCGAGGTCTTTTTAAGATCACCGGCTTCCAGAATTAGAGAGCTTCCCTCAAGAGCTGATTCCGAGAGGATCTTCAATCCGTCGGCAATACCCTTTTCGTTGGAAACGTTTTTTACCCAGATTAGCTTTTCTCCGCCAAAAAGTCCGAGAGAATTCATCTCATCGATCAGCCGTCCCGGATCTGCCTGAACCTCATGGCTATCGAGCTTGATAATGGCAAACGGATCATTGAGATCGACGCCGGTGTTCTTTGCAAGGGCTGCGGCACGTTCGGAGACAAGCCCCACATCTGGGCCGTAAATGAGAAAAAGGCGATAATGCCGTGCTGATTTCTGGAGAAAGCCGTCGAATTCGTGCGACTTGATTTCAGTCATGATGCGTCCCGACGACCAAGGCGGATACAGCATGTCGTGATGCTGCATCCACGCGTGCTATTGGCGGCGTGGATCACCCTTGGAAATCCCCGCCGTTGGAACCGGAGCTGACGTTTACTTCGCCAGTACGGCTGCGAGGTCCGCGCTGATCAGCTCTGCCAGTTCGTGGGCCGCCCGGTCCTCGGCATCACGTTTGGCGCGCAGCTTGGCAAATTCCTGCGTGGGAAGATCCAGCAAAGCAACGCTCTGGCGATGGGCAATGCGCAGGACCGAGCCGTCCGTTGCTTTCTTGAGCGTATAGTCAGCACTTACTGTCACGCGACCTGCGGTCGCCTTGTCGGCGCTGCTGTCATAGAGAACATCCTGCGACTGTGTTTGCACGTTCATATCGACAAGATATTCCGGATGGGCCGGCTCCCCCTGCCCGCCTGCGGCAAGAAAGATCAGGCGGTTGCGCACTTCCTGCCCTACGCGGTCCTTGGCGGCGGAAAAGGAAATCGATGCCAGCATTCGGCGCGTGCTTTTGTCTTCGCTGTAAAGCGGGCGCACCTGGCAACCCGCAAGCGCGGTAACGAGGCCGAGCGAAACGAGAAGCAAGGCGCGGCGGCTTTGGTTGGAGGTGTCAGACGACAATGTTCACAATCCTTTGAGGAACAACGATAATTTTCTTCGGGTTCTGACCCTGAAGAATGGCCTGCACGGCCTCCAGACCAAGCACTGCCGCTTGGACGGCATTCTGATCCGCATCGCGGCTGATTGTCAATTCCGCACGTTTCTTGCCATTGATCTGGATCGGCAGTGTCACATCGTTTTCCGCCACCAGTTCCGGATCGAATGCGGGCCAGGCTGCCTTGGCAACCATGCCCTCTTTGCCAAGAACGGCCCAGCATTCCTCGGCGAGGTGGGGGGTCATCGGGGCAATGATCTGGATAAGAATTTCCGTCGCATCGCGTACGGCTGCGGTAAAGGATTCACCCGCTTTGCCGCCCGCAACCTGCGTCAGCGGGTTGGCAAGGGCATTCACGAATTCATAGATGCGGGCCACGGATTTGTTGAAGGCCAGCTTGTCAAGATCGGCCTGTACGGCGGCCAGCGTCTTGTGTGCGATTTGCGAAACAGCCCTGCCCTCACCTTCCTTAGCCGGAGTCGCCGGAACGGAAGCCAGAGTCGCAGCTGCCTCCGACACGAGGCGCCATACGCGCTGGACAAAACGATGGGCACCTTCGACGCCCGCCTCGGACCAGATCACGTCACGATCCGGCGGTGAATCGGACAGCACGAAGAAGCGGGCGGTATCGGCGCCGTAGGAACCCAGAATGTCATCAGGATCGACGACATTCTTCTTGGACTTCGACATCTTCTCGATCGAGCCGATGATCACTTCCTCGCCGGTCGTCAGCAGATAGGCCTTGCGGACCCCATCCACGTCGTCGATGCGAATATCGGCAGGCGCAACCCACTGGCCCGTCAGGCCCTCGCCAAGACGATAGGTTTCATGCACCACCATGCCCTGCGTGAACAGGCCCTTGAAGGGCTCGCTCATGTTGACGTGGCCGGTTTCGCGCATGGCGCGGGTGAAGAAGCGCGAATAGAGAAGGTGCAGGATCGCGTGTTCGATCCCGCCAATATACTGATCGACCGGCAGCCAGCGATTGGCGACAGCCGGGTCGGTGGGATTGTCTTCCCAAGGTGCGGTGAAGCGGGTGTAATACCAGCTGGAATCCACGAAAGTATCCATGGTGTCCGTTTCACGCCGGGCAGGCTTGCCGCAGCAGGGGCAATTGACGTGCCGCCAGGTGGCGTGGCGGTCCAGGGGATTGCCCGGAACGTCGAAGGTCACATCGTCAGGCAGTTTTACCGGCAAGTCCTTTTTCGGTACCGGCACGACACCGCAGACTTCGCAGTGGATAACCGGGATAGGGCAGCCCCAATAGCGCTGGCGGGAAATACCCCAGTCACGCAGCCGGAAATTGACCTTGCGCTCACCCACGGGCTCGTCGCCCAGCATGGTGCTTGCCAGCTTGGTTGCGACGGCCTCGAAGGCCTCCGTAGTGGTCATGCCATCGAGGAAGCGGGAATTGATCATCACGCCGTCGCCGTCATAGGCCGTATCACCGACGGTGAAGCTTGCGGCATCCCCGTCCTTCGGCATCACGACCGGCACGACCGGCAGATCGTATTTGCGGGCGAAATCAAGGTCGCGCTGGTCGCCGGAAGGGCAGCCGAAAATAGCGCCCGTGCCGTAATCCATCAGCACGAAATTCGCGACATAGACCGGCAGTTCCCAGGAGGGATCGAGCGGATGGCGCACCTTCACGCCCGTATCGATGCCCTTCTTTTCTGCGGTTTCCAATGCGGCGAGCGAGGTTCCGGCCCGGCGGCATTCATCGCAGAACTCGGCAACCGCCTGATCGCCTTCAGAAACGGCCTTTGCAAGCGGGTGGTCCGCGGCGATGGCGAGGAAGGAGGCGCCAAACAGCGTATCGGGCCGGGTGGTGTAAACCTTCACATCGGCAAAGCCGGAAGGCGCACCGGCGGCCACTTCCCAGCGCACAGTCAAGCCTTCCGAGCGGCCTATCCAGTTCTTCTGCATCAGGCGCACTTTTTCAGGCCACTGGTCCAGCGTATCCAGCGCGTCGAGTAGATCCTGTGCGAAATCGGTGATCTTGAAGAACCACTGTGTCAGCTCGCGCTGCTCCACCAGCGCGCCGGAACGCCAGCCACGGCCATCGATAACCTGCTCATTGGCCAGCACCGTCTGATCCACCGGATCCCAGTTGACCTTGGACTGTTTGCGGTAGACGAGGCCCTTTTCCATCATGTCGATGAAGAGCGCCTGCTGCCGGTGGTAATAGTCCACATCGCAAGTGGCAAATTCCCGTGACCAGTCCAGCGACAGGCCCATGGATTTGAGCTGGCTGCGCATGGTGGCGATGTTCTGATAGGTCCAATCCTTGGGGTGAACCTTGTTTTGCATGGCGGCGTTTTCGGCCGGCATACCGAAGGCGTCCCAACCCATGGGATGCAGAACATTATAACCACGGGCGCGTTTATAGCGGGCGACGACATCGCCCATGGCGTAGTTGCGCACGTGACCCATGTGAATGCGCCCCGAGGGATAGGGGAACATCTCCAGCACGTAATATTTCTCGCGCGGGTCGCTGTTATCGGTTTCGAAAACCTTGGCTTCGGCCCACTTTGCCTGCCAGCGAGGTTCCGCATCACGCGGGTTATAACGTTCTGTGCTCATGGGAATGCTTGTCCGGCTGCATTATCGATAAGGCTGGACCTTCACCATGAAAAGCAGGAAGCGTCAAGCTTTGCGGGGCTTGCCTTTTCACGTCGGTGCCGCAAAAAGAAAGCGAAAGGAACGGGTGAGACCATGAGCATTGAAGAAAGACTGGACGAGGTTACGGCAAAAATCCGGCTGGCCGAGGAGGAAGCGAAGCGCGATCCCGGCTGCGTGCAGCTCGTGGCCGTTTCCAAAACTTTCGATGCAGAAGCCATTCGCCCTGCCCTTGCCCATGGCCAGCGGGTTTTCGGCGAGAACCGCGTGCAGGAAGCACAAGGCAAATGGCCTGATCTCAAGGGTGAATTCGACGGTGTGGAGCTGCATCTGATCGGGCCGCTGCAATCCAACAAGGCGGCGGATGCGGTGGCCTTGTTCGATGTGATCGAGACGGTGGACCGTGAAAAGATCGCGCGCGCACTTTCAGAGGAAATGCTGAAACAGGGCCGGCATCCAAAGCTTTATGTGCAGGTCAATACCGGCAACGAGCCGCAAAAGGCAGGCATCGCGCCGGAAGAAGCCCTCGCCTTTGTTGGGCTTTGCCGCAACGATCTTGGTCTTACCATCGAAGGCCTGATGTGCATCCCGCCCGCAGAGGAAAACCCCGGTCCGCATTTTGCGCTGCTGCAAAAGCTGGCGACGGAATGTGGCCTTGACCGGCTTTCCATGGGAATGTCGGGAGATTACGAAACGGCGGTTGCCTTTGGTGCAACGTCTGTGCGGGTCGGTTCGGCCATTTTCGGCAGCCGCTGAGCTGCCAAAAACGATGCAATGACAGGGATGCTCCGGCCAGCGCCAACTGGCCGGAGGGAAATGAATCAAGCCTGGAAGACGATCAGCAGATCCTTGGCGTCGATCTGGTCGGCGGGCTTTACCAGCACTTCCGCCACCACGGCATCGCGGTCGGCATGAAGGGCGGTTTCCATCTTCATCGCTTCGATGGAGAGCAGCACGTCACCGGTTTTCACGCTCTGGCCGGGAGACACGAAAACGCGGCTGATGACGCCCGGCATCGGCGCCCCAAGCTGGGCCGCATTGCCGCTGTCTGCCTTCTGGCGTATGGCCGCGCCGGAAGCACCATGGGCGCGGTCCGGTACCTTGATGCGGCGTGGCTGGCCGTTCAGTTCGAAAAACACCGTGACCATGCCTTGGGCATCCGGGGCGCTGGCGGCCTGATTGACGATGACCAGTGTCTTGCCGCGTTCGATTTCGGCAAACAGTTCCTCGCCATCCGCCATGCCGTAGAAATAGGCTGGCGTGGGCAGAACCGAAACGGGGCCGTAGGTTTCGGAAGCCACGGCGAAATCCGTGAAGACCTTGGGATACATCAGATAAGAGGCGAATTCGAAATCGCTGACCGGGCGTTCCAGCTTCGTTTCGATCGTCTTGCGCTCGGCGTCGAGGTCGGCCTCCTTCAGCAGGGAGCCGGGTCGCACCGTATAGGGCTTGTCACCCTTGAGCGCCTTTTTCTGCAAGGCGTCGGGCCATCCGCCCGGAGGCTGGCCCAGATCGCCGCGCAGCATGGAAACGACGGAATCGGGGAAGGCAATGTCCTTGTCCGGGTTCTCCACATCCGCCACCGTCAGATCCTGCGCCACCATCATCAGCGCCATGTCGCCCACCACCTTGGAGGAGGGCGTGACCTTCACGATATCGCCGAACATGCGATTGGCATCGGCATAGGCCTGCGCCACCTCGTGCCAGCGGGTTTCCAGCCCCAGGGAGCGGGCCTGTTCCTTGAGGTTGGTAAACTGTCCACCCGGCATTTCATGCAGATAGACCTCCGACGCCGGACCCTTGAGATCGCTTTCGAAGGCGGCATATTGCGCCCGTACCGCTTCCCAATAGAAGGAAATGCGGCGGATCCATTCGGGATCGAGGCCTGGATCGCGATCGGTGCCCGACAGGGCTTCGACGATGGAGCCAAGGCAGGGCTGCGAGGTATTGCCGGAAAAGGCATCCATGGCCGCATCCACTGCATCCACCCCCGCTTCCACGGCGGCAAGAATCGTGGCCGCGGCAATGCCGGAGGTGTCATGCGTGTGGAAGTGGATCGGCAGGTCCGTTGCCTCGCGCAGCGCCTTGAACAGAACCTTCGCAGCGGCGGGCTTCAAAAGGCCGGCCATGTCCTTGACGGCGATGATGTGCGCGCCCGCCTTTTCCAGCTCGGCAGCAAGAGCGGTGTAATATTTCAGGTCGTATTTCGGACGCGCGCTGTTCAGCAGATCGCCGGTATAGCAGATGGTGGCTTCGCAGAGCTTGTTCTCTTCCTGCACGGCATCCATGGAGACGCGCATGTTTTCCACCCAGTTCAGGCAGTCGAACACGCGGAAAAGGTCGATGCCGCCACGGGCGGCCTGCCGCACGAAATACTTCACCACATTATCGGGATAATTGGTGTAACCAACACCATTTGCGCCGCGCAGCAGCATTTGCAAAAGAATGTTGGGAGCGCCTTCCCGCACCAGCGCCAGCCGCTCCCACGGGTCTTCCGTCAGAAAGCGCATCGAAACGTCGAAGGTTGCGCCGCCCCAGCATTCCAGCGAGAAAAGATTGGGCAGGGCGCGCGCATAGATCGGCGCGATACGGGCAATGTCATGGGTACGCATACGGGTGGCCAGCAGCGACTGGTGTCCATCCCGCATGGTGGTATCTGTCATCAATACCCGGCTTTCGCCGCGCATCCATTGGGCAAAGCCCTTGGGTCCCAGTGCGTCCAGCTTCTGCTTGGTTCCGGCTGGAACCTCCGCCTCGATATAGGGCAGAACCGGCTTTGCCGCCTTTTCGGAAGGCTTGGGCCGGCCCTTCACCTCCGGATGCCCGTTGACCGACACATCCGCCAGATAGGTCAAAAGCTTGGTGGCGCGGTCCTGCCGCTTGACCTGGGCAAAGAGTTCCGGTGTCGTATCGATGAAGCGGGTGGTGTAGGTGTTGTCCCGGAAGCTCGGATGGCCGATGATCGCTTCAAGGAAGGTCAGATTGGTGGCGACGCCACGAATCCGGAATTCCCGCAGCGCCCGGTCCATGCGGCTGATCGCTTCCTGTGGCGAGCCGCCCGAAGCCGTGACCTTGACCAGCAACGGATCGTAATAACGGGTGATGATGGCGCCGGTATAGGCGGTGCCGCCATCCAGACGGATGCCGAAGCCCGCCGCCGAGCGATAGGCGGTGATGCGGCCATAATCCGGAATGAAGTTGTGTTCGGGATCTTCGGTGGTGATGCGGCATTGCAGGGCATGGCCATTCAGGCGAATGTTTTCCTGCGCAGGAACACCCGATTCCGGCGTGCCGATGGCTGCGCCTTCCAGAATGTGAATCTGCGCCTTGACGATGTCGATGCCGGTCACGACTTCGGTAACGGTATGCTCCACCTGAATGCGTGGATTGACCTCGATGAAGTAGAATTTTCCGGTGTCGGCATCCATCAGATATTCGACGGTGCCTGCGCCGATATAATGGGTGGCAGCGGCGATTTTCAGCGAATAGGCGGCCAGTTCCTGCCGCTGCGCTTCCGACAGGTAAGGGGCGGGCGCCCGTTCCACGACCTTCTGGTTGCGGCGCTGGATGGAGCAATCGCGCTCGAAAAGATGAACCACATTGCCATGCGTGTCGCCGAGAACCTGGCTTTCGACGTGGCGGGCGCGTTCCACCAGCTTTTCGAGATAGACCTCGTCCTTGCCGAAGGCGGCCTTGGCTTCGCGCTTGGCTTCCGTCACTTCGCGGATCAGATCCTTGGGATCGCGAATGGCGCGCATTCCGCGCCCGCCGCCGCCCCACGAGGCCTTCAGCATGACGGGATAGCCGATTTCTTCCGCAAGGCGGTGAATTTCCGCCTCGTCATCGGGCAGCGGATCGGTTGCCGGAACCACCGGAACGCCGACGGAAATCGCCAGGTTGCGCGCGGCGACCTTGTTGCCAAGCTGACGCATGGTATCGGCGGTCGGGCCGATGAAAATGATACCTGCATCGTTGCAGGCCTCGACGAATTCAGGACTTTCGGAAAGAAGGCCGTAACCGGGATGAATGGCGTCGGCGCCGGAAAGTTTGGCGACACGGATGATTTCGGGAATGGAAAGATAGCTTTCTATCGGCCCAAGATCGCGTTTGAGATGGGGCCCGCGTCCGACCTGGTAGCTTTCATCGGCCTTGAAGCGATGCAGCGAAAGCTTGTCTTCTTCTGCCCAGACGGCGACCGTTTTGATCCCCAGTTCGTTTGCGGCGCGAAATACGCGGATGGCGATTTCGGATCGGTTTGCGACCAGGATTTTGGAAATGGGCACTGCGACCTCCTCATCAACAGCAATCATCTTGTGCACTGCACGATGATGCATAGAGAACTGTTTTAAAAGACGCAATTTGCCCAAACGGTACGGTAAAGCAAATTTCAATGTTTTATGATCTAATATTGCAGCCCTGATGTATTTATTGCATCAGGGCTGATATAATCCGGGCGCTACCCGCTATGTTTCACCGAAATCGTCAGGTGATCAGGCCAAGCCTGAGCGCCAGCGCCACCATATGCTGACGGTTCTTGGCGTTCAGCTTGCTTTGCAATTCATTCACGTACCAGTCCACCGTATGGTTCGAGATGTCCAGAAGGCGGCTCATCTCGTTGGAGGTCATCCCCTCGCCCAGATAGTTGAGGATCTCCAGTTCGCGCCGGGTCAGTCTGGCATCCACCTTGGGGAGGATCTGGCCTGGCGTACCGGCAATATCGCAAAGCGCCCAGAAGGCGCATTTGGCCGCGCTGTCGAACAGCACGACTTCCAGCGGCGACAGTTCAAGGTTCGGTCCCCCCATGGTCAGATTGCCCAGCAAGCCGCCGCGCCCATGGACGGGAAAGACGTAACCATCCTCCAGACCCATGCGATGGGCTTCCGACATCATGCGCTGCATACGCTTGAAGTGGGGGTCATCGCGATAGACCTCCAGCGCCTCGCTCCAGCGAAACGGCTTCTGTGCCTGGGCCAGATACCGGATCGAAGGATCGATCAGGACGAATTTCTTGGTGACATAGATTTGCGGCCACTTATCGGGCCAACGGCCCGCCAGGACCAGCGAAAGCGGGTTCTGATCAGGCTTGGGCGTACGGACAATGCCAAAATAAGCAATGCCATAGGCCTCCAGGAGGTTGTCGAATTCCAACAATAACTCTTCGCGTGTTCGGCAGTTTTGCGAAGCAATCATAAATTGTAACAAATGATTAACGCTCACGCTTTCTCCAATTCCGATCTTTATCAACAATCCCTGTAAATTCACGGTTTCCGTGCGACCAACTGGCATTGTTAATCTTATGCGTGCGTTAATTTTGTAATCCTAGATTTCGCACTGTCTGTCACGGATAAAAGTCAAATCCCTCGAAAATTATGAGGAAAAGCCGTTTTCGTATAGGCAGCGTTCAGGTTCGCCCGGTTAAAATCCTGACCGAACGACCAAAGCGAACGAGAACGGAGAGTTTGAAGGCGTGTCCCTTTTCCAAATATACTGGCGAGCCCTGCAATATCTCGGCGCCTATCGGCTGAAGGTCAGCGTCGTCGTTGCCGCCAACATTACTCTGGCAGTCATCACGATTGCTGAGCCTGTGCTGTTCGGCTGGATCATCGACGCGATCTCCAGCGGCAAGCCCGTCAACAACATCCTGTTGATGTGGGGCGGCTTCGGCGTGTTCAACACCATTGCTTTCGTGCTGGTGGCGCGCGAGGCCGACCGTCTGGCGCATGGCCGCCGCGCCAGTCTTTTGACGGAGGCGTTTGGGCGCATCATCTCCATGCCGCTGAGCTGGCATCACCAGCGCGGCACCTCCAATGCGCTGCACACCCTTCTGCGCGCCAGCGAGACGCTGTTCGGCCTCTGGCTGGAATTCATGCGCACGCATCTGGCCACGGCCGTGGCGCTTGCCCTGCTCATTCCCACTGCATTTTCCATGGATGTCCGGCTTTCCATCGTTCTGATGGTGCTGGGGCTGATCTATGTCATCATCGGCAAGACGGTGATGAACAAGACCAAGGATGGCCAGGCCTCGGTGGAAAGCCATTATCACACCGTGTTCTCGCATGTGAGCGATTCCATCAGCAATGTCTCGGTCGTGCATAGTTACAACCGGATCGAGGCCGAGACCCGCGCCCTGAAAACCTTCACCAACGATCTTCTCAATGCCCAGTATCCCGTGCTGGACTGGTGGGCCATTGCAAGCGGCCTGAACCGCATCGCCTCGACCGCCTCCATGCTCATCATTCTGGTGATCGGCACGGTTCTGGTGCAGCAGGGCGAGCTGAAGGTGGGTGACGTCATTGCCTTTATCGGCTTTGCCAACCTGCTCATCGCCCGTCTCGACCAGATGCGGCAGTTTTCCACGCAGATCTTCGAGGCGCGCGCCAAGCTGGAGGATTTCTACACGCTGGAAGATTCCGTTCAGGCCCGCGAGGAGGTGAAGGGCGCGCGCGATCTCGGTCAGGTGCGCGGCGATGTCGAATTCCGCCATGTCTCCTTCGATTTCGCCAATACCACGCAGGGCGTGAAGGATGTCAATTTCTCGGTCAAGGCGGGACAGACCATCGCGATCGTCGGCCCCACGGGGGCGGGAAAGACCACGCTGGTCAATCTGCTGCAACGGGTGCATGAGCCGCAATCCGGGCAGATCCTGATCGATGGGGTGGATGTTGGAACGGTTACGCGCCAGTCGCTGCGCAATGCCATTGCCACCGTGTTTCAGGATGCCGGGCTTCTCAACCGCTCCATTGCCGACAATATCCGGCTGGGCCGCGAAAATGCGACGGATGAGGACGTGTTGAAGGCGGCTGAAGCCGCCGCTGCCACGGAGTTCATCGAAAGCCGCCTCAACGGCTTCGAGACGGAGGTGGGCGAGCGCGGAAACCGGCTGTCCGGCGGCGAGCGCCAGCGCATTGCCATTGCCCGCGCGATCTTGAAAAATGCCCCCATTCTGGTGCTGGACGAAGCGACCAGTGCTCTGGATGTGGAGACGGAAGCCCGCGTCAAGGACGCCATCGACCGCCTGCGCAAGGATCGCACGACCTTCATCATCGCGCATCGCCTTTCGACAGTCAGGGATGCCGATATGGTCCTTTTCCTCGATCATGGCCGGATCATTGAAATGGGCGGTTACGAGGAGCTGAGCGCCAAGGGCGGGCGGTTTGCGGCACTGTTGCAAACCAGCGGCCTGCTCAAGGAAGACGAGAAGCTCGCCGTCAACGCCTGACGCAAAGGAACAAGGGGCAGGAGGGTCCGTCGCCGAAAGGTGGCGGGCCCTTCTTCATGCGTCCCGCACAAGCCTGGGACGGATTGCCATGGCTTTCGTTCAGCTTGGGTTCAAGCTTGGGCGGGCAGTGTGGCGGCCTTGATGGAGGAGGGTTCCTGCTCCATGGTAAATGAAGCCTTAAAGGTTTTCTGTGAAAAGGATGGTATGCACGTTCAGTTGACAGGTTTGCGCCGCTTGGCCCATCGAGAATATTCCTGGTTTGTCCGAGTTCGTGAAAGCTCGGCCTGCCGGGCTTTTGCCGTTGGAACATTGCTGGCCTCATCGCCCGCCTCCAATCGCCTTGCCTTGCAGGGCAGAGGCTTTCGGTCGATGTTGCTTTATCCCCTTTTCACATGGCCGGTTTCGGCGTTTCGGTCCCATGCCCCGAACGGGAGCTGCATACAGCGCCGTGCGTTTTATCAAACGCACAAAGGACGCTGTAACAGTTTAAATCTGCTGCATAATTTTCACCTTAAATCGATTCCGATATAAGGAATTATGCAGTAGCGACATGATACACCTTTGACGCTGAGTTTCAGGCCCCGCCCCCCCATTCAATCCTTCTGGTAGCAGATACGAGAACCATGTCCTCATCCATCACGCCCACCGCCGCGCCCAAAGAGGCCGAGAGCAAGATCCTCGACTATAACGATTCGATTCGCGCGCCTTACCTGACAATCGACGAATTGCGGGACAAGGCACGGGTACTGGCAACGGAACCGTTAAAGGAATTGCCGGGCTATGCGCATTTCGATTTTTTCGAGCGCCATAAGGAAAACGAACGGGAAATTCTGAGGGTCTACCGGACGGTTGCCGTCGATGTGGAAGCGGGTGCGACGATTACCCCTGCCGCCGAATGGTTGCTGGACAACCACTACATCATCGAAGAGGCCATTCAGGAGGTCCGCCGTGACTTCCCGCGGAAATTCTATCGGCAATTGCCGATGATCCGCTTCAACGGCACGGAAATCCCTCGCGTCATGGCGCTGGCCTGGACCTATGTGGCCCACACCCACAGCACCGTCACCCGCGAAACGCTGATGGCGCTGGCCGAGGGCTATCAATCGGTGCAGCCGCTGGAAATCGGTGAACTCTGGGCTCTGCCTTCCATGGTGCGTTTCGTGCTGGTGGATAATCTGCGCCGCATTTCCACGCGGGTGGAACGTTCGCGCCAGATGCGCCGCAAGGCCAACGAGGCTGCCGATGAGGTTATCCGCCTGAACGATGAAGCGGCCTGTGCCCTCTATCTGAAAACGCTGGAAGGGGTTGCCGACGACAACACCTTCGCCACGCAGTTCCTCTACCGCCTGCGCAATGGCTCTCAGACCTCGGCCATGGCCATCGAATGGCTGGAAAAGCATCTGGAAGCGGCCGGACGCACGCCCGAAGAGGCGATGACGGCCGAGCATAACCGGCTTGCCTCGGGCAATGTGTCCATGGGCAGCATCATCAAGGGCCTGCGCACCATCGACGATACGGAATGGTCGGTCTGGGTCGAGGAAATCAGCCACGTCGATAAGATCCTGCGCAATCACAGCGATTACGAGGCGCTGGATTTCGGCTCGCGCAACAGCTACCGCACGACGATCGAAAAGCTTGCCCGCCGCTCCGACAAGACGGAATTGCAGATTGCCGAAGCGGCGATCGCCCTTTCGCAGCAGGTCTCCACTGCCGAAGGGCAGGCAGGGCTCGATGCGCCTTCCAACGTTGGCAGCTTTCTGGTGGGCGACCAGCGTGAGGTGCTGGAAAAGGCCATTGGCTACCGGGTGCCTTTCCATGCCCGCATTACGCGCACCTTCAAGCGCCTGCATTGGCTGGCCATTGCCGCCCCCGTCCTGGCGCTGACGGCGCTGGCGCTGGCGCTGGTGGCTGGCTATCTTGTTGCCGCCGGTCTTTCGGTGGCCGTCATCGTGCTTCTGGTGCTGTTGTTTGCTCTTCCTGCTTCGGAAGGGGCCACGGGCCTGTTCAACACCCTCGTCACCTTCATTCTCAAGCCCGCACGCCTTGTGGGCTATGAATTCAAGGAGGGTATTCCGGAAGAGGCCCGCACGCTGGTGGCGGTGCCTTGCCTGATTTCCAAGCGCGACCATGTGGACGAACTGGTGCGTAACCTCGAGGTTCATTATCTCACCAACCCGCGCGGGGAGATCTATTTCTCGCTGCTCAGCGACTGGCCGGACAGCAAGGTCGAGGAAACCGAAGCCGACATCGAAGTGCTGGATTACGCCAAGCGCGAGGTGGCGGCCCTCAATGCCCGCTATAATGCCGATGGCAAGACGCGCTTCTACCTGCTGCATCGCCGCCGCCTCTACAACCCCCAGGAAGAATGCTGGATGGGCTGGGAGCGCAAGCGTGGCAAGCTGCACGAGCTGAACCTGCTTCTGCGCGGCGACAATGATACGTCCTATCTGCCGGGCGCCAATATGGTGCCGGAGGGCGTGCAATATGTGATGACGCTGGACGCCGACACCCGCCTGATGCGTGATGCCGTCACCAAGCTGGTCGGCAAGCTCTATCACCCGATCAATCGCCCCGTGCATGACGAAAAGACCGGCCGCGTCGTCAGCGGTTACGGCATTCTCCAGCCGCGCGTGACACCATCGCTGACCACCGGCGAGGATGCTTCCGTCTTCCAGCGTGTCTTTTCGATCAATCGCGGTCTCGACCCTTACGTCTTCACCGTCTCCGACGTCTATCAGGACATCACTGGCGAAGGCACCTTCACCGGCAAGGGCCTCTACCATGTCGATGCCTTCGAGCGGGCCATCAAGGGCCGGATCGACGAAAACACCATTCTCAGCCACGACCTTCTGGAAGGTTCCTTTGCCCGTTGCGCGCTGGTGACGGATGTCGAGCTGGTCGAGGATTTCCCGACCCGCTACGAGGTGGAAATCTCCCGCCAGCATCGCTGGGCACGCGGCGACTGGCAGCTTCTGCCCTATATCTTCGATCCGGGCCGGGGCATTACCGCGCTCGGCCGCTGGAAAATGGTCGATAACCTGCGCCGTTCGCTGACGCCTATCGCCTGGTTTGCCGCCTCGATCATCGGCTGGCTGGTGATGGATCCGGTGACGATGCTGATCTGGCAGTTGCTGCTGATCTTCAGCCTCTTCGTCGCGCCGACCATTTCGCTCATCAACGCGCTGGTGCCGCGCCAGACCGACATTGTGCCGGCTGCGCATTTCCAGTCGCTGTGGAACGACGCCAAGGGTGCTAATGCGCAGGTTGCGCTGCGCATCGTCTTCATCGCCGACATGGCCTGCATGATGGCCGATGCCATCATTCGCTCGGCCTACCGTCTGGCCGTTACCCGCAAGTTCCTGCTGGAGTGGCGCACCGCGGCCTCCATCCAGTCGGCGGCGCAGGGCAGCATCCTCACCTATTACAAGACCATGCGCTATGCCCCGGCGCTGGCCGTTCTGGCCTTTGCCATCGCCTTCTGCTTTACCGGCTATGGCGCGCTGATCGGCCTGCCCTTCACGCTGATGTGGGTGCTTTCGCCGGTAATCGCCTGGTATGTCAGCCAGTCCGCCGAAACGGAAGACCGGCTGTTCGTGCCACAGGAAACCGTGCAGGAGTTGCGTCTGATCGCCAGGCGCACCTGGCGCTATTACGAAACCTTCGCCAATGCGGGCGAACATTTCCTGCCGCCGGACAATTTCCAGGAAACGCCTGAGCCCGTCGTTGCGCGGCGCACCTCGCCCACGAATATCGGCGTCTATCTGCTCTCCATCGTCTCTGGCCGTCATTTCGGCTGGCTGAGCTTCGAGCAGACCATCGAAAAGCTGGAGCAGACCATCGGAACCGTCGAAAAGATGGATAAATTCCGGGGCCATCTCTACAACTGGTACCATACCGACACGCTGAAAGCGCTCGGCAACCGCTACATCTCGGCGGTGGACAGCGGCAACCTCGCAGGCCATCTCATTGCGGTTTCCTCGGCCTGCCGTCATTGGGCGGAAGCGCCCTCCGCCCACCTTCAGGGCAATCTCGACGGTATCGGCGATGTCGGCTCGATCCTCATGGAAACGCTGAAGGAACTGCCGGATGACCGCAAGATGGTTCGTCCGCTGCGCCGCCGCCTGCATGAACGCATCGTCGGCTTCAACAACGCGCTGGCAGCGGTGAAGCGCGAGCATGAATTCGCCACCATCCGGGTCATAAACCTCGCCGTTCTTGCCCGCGACGTGCTGAAGCTCGCCCAGAACCTGCATCACGAAGTGCGCTCGGACCGCACGACGGAAATCACACGCTGGGCCGAATCGCTGGTCGCGGTCTGCGAGGCGCATATTGCCGATGCCTCCTTCGACCTTTCCAATATCGAGCCGCTTCGTCAGCGGCTGGCCAGCCTGCGCGACCGTGCCCGCAGCCTTGCCTTCTCGATGGATTTCGCCTTCCTGTTCCGCAAGGAGCGTCGTCTTCTGTCCATCGGCTACCGCGTCGAAACCATGGAGCTGGACGAGGCCTGCTATGACCTTCTGGCATCGGAAGCCCGCCTCACCTCGCTTTTCGCCATTGCCAAGGGCGACCTGCCCACCGAACATTGGTACAAGCTCGGCCGTCAGGTCGTGCCGATCGGTTCCAAGGCGGCGCTGGTGTCGTGGTCCGGTTCGATGTTCGAATATCTCATGCCGCCGCTGGTCATGCAGGAGCGTCATGGCGGCATTCTGAACCAGACGAACAATCTGATCGTCAAGGAGCAGATGAACCACGGCAAGCGGCTGAATATCCCCTGGGGCATTTCTGAAGCGGCCTTCAATGCCCGCGACCACGCGCTGGCCTATCAATATACCAATTTCGGTGTGCCGACGCTGGGTCTCAAACGCGGCCTTGGCCAGAACGCGGTCATTGCCCCTTATGCATCTATCCTCGCCAGCCAGTACGATCCTAAGGCGGCGGCGGAAAACCTGCGCAAGCTTCGGGCGCTGGGCGCGCTCGGTCAGTACGGCTATCACGATGCGGTGGACTTCACGCCCACCCGCGTGCCGAAGGGCAAGCCCTGCGCGGTGGTCTACAATTACTACGCCCACCATCACGGCATGTCGATCGCAGCCATTGCCAACGTGACCTTCAACGGCCTGCTGCGTGAACTCTTCCACTCCGATCCGGTGATCGAAGCCGCCGAACTGCTGTTGCAGGAAAAGGCGCCGCGTGAAATTCCGGTGATGAGCGGCAAATATGAGCCGCAGACCCCCGGCAAGGGGCAGGCCGACCTGATGCGGCCGGAAGTGCGCACGATTACCGATCCGTTGTCGAAGGACCGCGAACTGGTGCTGCTGTCGAACGGCCATTATTCGGTGATGCTGACGGCCACCGGATCCGGCTTCTCGCGCTGGAACGGCCTGTCGGTATCGCGCTGGAAGGCCGACCCGACGGAAGACCGCAACGGCACTTTCATCTTCCTGCGCGATACGGCGTCTGGCGAATGGTGGTCCACGACCGCCACGCCGCGCCGCGCCATGGAGGAAAAAGCCCGAGTGGTCTTTACCGACGACAAGGCCGAGTTCACCAAGACAGTGGGAGACATTACCTCCACGGTCGAATGCGTGGTCGGCTCCGAGCATGATGCGGAAGGTCGCCGGGTCACGCTGCTGAACACCGGTAGCGAGGATCGCTTCATCGAAGTCACCTCCTATATGGAGCCTGTGCTGTCGAGCGACGACAACGACAACGCCCACCCGGCCTTCTCGCGCATGTTCGTGAAGACCGAACTTGGCCGTCGCGGTGACGTGATCCGTGTCGAGCGCAACAAGCGTTCGCCGAGCGACCCCAACATGTGCATTGCCCATCTGGTATCGGATGAGTCCGGCTCTGGCCGTACGACCGAATTCGAGACCGATCGCTATCGCTTCATCGGCCGTGGCCGCACGCTTGCCAATGCGGCAGCCTTCGAGCCGGGGGCAACACTCTCCGGCACGGACGGCTTTACGCTCGATCCGATTGTCTCGCTGCGCCGTGTGGTGCGGGTTCCGGCTGGCAAGAAGGTCAGTCTCGTCTATTGGACGATTGCCGCTCCAAGCCGTCAGGAAGTGGATACGGCCATCGAGCAGTATCGTCACGCCGAGGCCTTCAATCAGGAAATGCTGCACGCCTGGACTAGAACGCAGGTGGAGATGCGCCATATCGGCATCACCTCGCAGCAGGCGGCTGCCTTCCAGCATCTCGGCCGTTACCTTGTCTATCCGGACATGCATCTGCGTGCCGATCCGGAAACGGTGCGCGCCGGTCTCGCCTCGCAGTCGGCGCTGTGGCCAAACGCGATCTCGGGCGATTACCCGATGTTTGCGCTGCGCATCAACGACGAGATGGACACGGAAGTCGTCAAGGAAGCGCTTTCCGCCCAGGACTACCTGCAACGCCATGGCGTCGTGGCCGATCTCGTGATCCTGAACGAGCGGGCCGAATCTTACGCACAGGATATGCAGCACGCGCTGGAACAGCTTGCCGAGGGGCTGAAGCACAAGCAGGCCGAAAACGGAATGCAGCATGTCTTCACCGTTCGCCGTGACCTGATGGACGATAGCGGCTGGAATGCCGTTCTGGCCGCCGCCCGCGTGGTCCTCCACGCCCGCAACGGCAAGATTTCCGACCAGGTCACGCGCGCTGCCGAACTCTTCTCCGCCCCGCGCGGTCTGGAGGCAACGGAGGCCGACTGGTATCCGCCGGTGCCGAGCGTGCAGGCGAGGGACGAAGCCCCCGTCATCAGCATGGACGGCAGCGATCTCGACTTCTGGAACGGCTATGGCGGCTTTGCCGACGAAGGGCGTGAATATGTCATTCGTCTGGCACCGGGCCAGTCCACGCCGCATCCGTGGATCAACGTCATTTCCAACGACAATTTCGGCTTCCACGTCGCTGCCGAAGGCTCCGGCTTCACCTGGAGCAGCAATTCGCGTGACTACCAGCTGACGCCCTGGACCAATGATGCCGTCACCAACCGCACCGGAGAGGCCTTCTATGTGGCCGATCTGGACAGCGGCGAGGTGGTGAGCCCCATTCAGGCCGCCAGCAACCGTCGCGATGCCGGTTTCGAAACCCGTCACGGTCTCGGCTATTCGGTGTTCAGCACCGAGGCCGCCGATCTTGCGGTGGAACTGGCAATGACCGTCGATCAGGAAAAGCCGGTGCGCTTCACCAGGCTCACCGTTCGCAATACCGGCTCGGCTGCGCGCCGTTTGCGGTCTTATGGCTATGTCGAATGGATCCTTGGCAATAATCCGCAAAAGACCGCGCCCTTCGTGCTGACCTCGAAGGACGAGGAAAGCGGTGCGCTGTTTGCCACCAACCCATACAGCATCGATTATTCGGGCCGGATCGCTTTCTTCGCTGGCATCGAGCAGGCGTCGGGCTTTGCTTCAAGCCGTCGGGAATTCATCGGGCGGCATGGGACTGTGGCAATGCCGCAGGCGGTCATGCGCGGGCAGCGCCTCTCTGGCTCCATCGATCCGGAAGGCGATCCTTGCGCGGCTCTTGCCTTCGACATCGAGCTTCAGCCGGGCGAGGAAAAGACCATTACCCTCATCATGGGCGATGCGCCGACGGTGCAGGAGGCGCGCGCACTGATTGCCGATGCGAAGGCCAAGGGCTTTGCGACGGCACTCAACGAGGCGAAGAGCTTCTGGAGCGGCTTCACCGGCAATATCAAGGTGAAGACCGGCGACAAGTCCTTCGACCACATGGTCAATCACTGGCTGCCCTACCAGACGCTTGCCTGCCGTATCAAGGCGCGCGCAGGCTTCTATCAGGCCTCCGGCGCCTATGGCTTCCGCGACCAGTTGCAGGACAGTCTGGCCTTCCTCACCACCCGGCCGGAACTGGCGCGTCGCCAGATCCTCAATGCCGCCTCCCGTCAGTTCAAGGAAGGCGACGTGCAGCATTGGTGGCTGCCGCATAATGGCGCTGGCATTCGCAGCACCATTTCGGACGACGTGGTGTGGCTGGGCTATGCCATCCATGCCTATGTCACCTCGACGGGTGAAAAATCGCTGCTGGACGAGGACGTCAGCTTCCTCGACGGTCCGACGCTGGCGCTTGGCCGTCACGACGCCTTCTTCAAGCCGGATATTTCCGACGAGAAGGCCCCGCTTTACGAACATGCCGCCCGCGCGCTCGACCTTGCCGTCAGCCGCACCGGCACCAATGGCTTGCCGCTGATCCTTGGCGGCGACTGGAATGACGGCATGAACCGGGTCGGTATTGCTGGCCGCGGGGAAAGTGTATGGCTTGGCTGGTTCCTCGCCAATGCGTTGACCGTGTTCCTGCCCTTTGCCGAGGAGCGCAATGATGGCGAGCGCAGCAGGCGCTGGAAGAAGCATCTCGAAACGCTGAAGGCCGCGCTTGAAAAGGCGGGTTGGGATGGCGAACACTATCGCCGTGGCTATTTCGACGATGGCGATCCGCTGGGTTCGGACCAATCCGACGAATGCCGTATCGACGCCATTGCCCAGTCCTGGTCGGTGCTGTCGGGCTTTGCCGAACCGGATCGCCAGCACAAGGCCATGGATGCGGTGGAAAAGCGTCTCATCGACGACGAGGCGGGGATTGTCCGCCTGTTCACGCCCGCCTTCGAAAAGAGCCGTCAGGATCCGGGCTATATCAAGTCCTATCCGCCCGGCGTGCGTGAAAATGGCGGGCAATATACCCATGCCGCCATCTGGACGGGTCTGGCGCTTGCCAGGCTTGGCCGCACCGACAAGGCGTGGAAGGTATTCTCCATGCTGAACCCGGTTCACCATGCCGAAACCGCTGAGGCCGCCGATGTCTACCGTGTGGAGCCTTACGTGGTGGCCGCCGATGTTTATGGCGGACCGGGTTACGAGGGACGTGGTGGCTGGAGCTGGTATACCGGCTCGGCAGGCTGGCTCTACCGCTTTGCGGTGGAAGGCTTCCTCGGCATCCATCGCGAAGGCGATAGCCTGCTGATCAAGCCCGCACTGCCGACTGGCATGGATGCTTATGAGGCAGAGGTGACGGTGGGCGGCAAGACGGTTGCGCTGAAAGCCAGCCGGATGGGCGAAGGCTACAGCCTCACCGCGAACGGTGTGTCCGTCGAGGGCGGCGCGGAAGGCTTCCGCATCAGTCTTTGATACCAAGGCTCGAAGATGCTGACGCATCCTCGCCTTGAAGAGATTTCGAATATCTCAACTGCGGCAAAGGCTTGAGATATTCGAAAAGGGAATACCAAGAGTCATTTTCAATGACCCCTGGTATGAGACTGTGGATGGATGAAAATGAAAAGCCGGGATTGTTCCCGGCTTTTTTGTCGATCTTCACGAAAACCAGACCCTCGCTTCCTGAAAACGCTCTATGGGCGGCCCGCCGGGTAGGGGGTTCGCAACAGCAGGATTAGTCCGGCCAGCAGGAAGATGAGCAGGCTTGCCATGCCGATCCGGGCCGAGGCAAACAGGCCGGTGAGGATCGAGAAGGAGAGGGTTGCCATGAAGCTGGTGGCGCGCCCTGAGAGGGCGTAAATGCCGAAATAGCGGCCTGCCTCTTCCACACTGATGCTGCGGGCCAGAAACGAGCGTGAGGAGGCCTGTACGGGGCCAAAGGCAAGGCCGATCAATACGCCGTAGAGAATATAGACCTTTTCCGCCATGGTGCCGAACAAGGCGCCGGTACTGTCCGTGGAGAGCGGAACGAGGCCAAAAGCGGTGAAGCCGGTGCCGGTGGAAACGATGCCAAGCGTGGCGATGGTCAGCAGCACAAGACTGATGACGATCATGGTCTTGGAGCCAAGGGCGGCATCCAGACGGCTGGCAACGAGGCAGCCGAAGATTGCCACGATATTCAGAATGATACCGTAAATGCCGATTTCCATCGTGGACCAGCCGAACATGCCCGCCGCGAAAACGCCGCCGAGAATGAGAAGGCCGTTGACGCCATCCTGATAGATCATCCGCGCGATGAGAAAGTGCAAAATACCGCGCCGTTGCCGCACCTCGCGCCAGGTGCGGGCAAGATCCGCCAGTCCTTCCTTCACGGCCTGCCGCAGGGGCTCGCCCTTCTGGCGATCCGGCGTGAAAAAGAACATGGGCAGGATGAAGAGCAGATACCATAGCGCCGAAACCGGGCCGGTGATGCGGGCATCCTCGCCCTTTGCGGGATCAAGCCCGAACAGCGGCGCGCCGCCGAGAATGGTCTTGCCTGTCTCCGGGCTTGCCGCCACGAATAGCACGACCGCAATCAGCACGATCATACCGCCCAGATAGCCAAGCCCCCAGGCCGTGTTGGAAATGCGGCCGACATCCTTGGGCGCAACCAGCGTCGGCATCATCGAATCGTTGAAAACGATGGAAAACTCCGCCGCAATCGAGGCAAGGCTGAACAAGACCAGCGGCAGTAAAACGGGAGAGCCGGGAGCGGCCTGCCACAACAGAACCAGAGACACGATCTTGATGATTGCAAAGAAGCCGATCCACGGCTTGCGCGAGCCGCTGCGGTCGGCAATCGAGCCAAGTATGGGGGAGAGGAGGGCGATGACAATGGAAGCGGCCGTCGCCGCATTGCTCCAGGCCGCCTGCGCGCTGACTGGATCACTGGTCAGCCTGGAGACGAAATAGGGGCCGAAAATAAAGGTTGTCACCACCGTGAAAAAGGGCTGGGCTGCCCAGTCGAACAGCATCCAGCCCCATATTCCTGCCTTGCCGACGGGTTTCTCCGCCGTTTGAAATGCCTGTGTCATGTCCCTGCCGCCTGATTTGAAGCATCTGCGGCCGGGACATTGGCATTACGCCTTCACCTGCGCAACATCGGTCAGCAGACTGGCGGCGACAGTGAAGCGCGATAGCGTGGGGTCGCCTTCGCTCAAGGCAATCAGCTCGCTGCCGAGACGATTGATTCTGAGCGCATCGGCGGCCCGCCATGCAGCTACCGCATCCCTGCTGCCGCCATGCTCCGTCAGCGCATTGATGACAATGCTGCGCCGGGCAGAGAGGATGAAATCCAGACTGCGCAGCAGGGCAAGACTGTCATAATGATCGTTGGTGGTGATCTTCTCCACCTGCGACAACAGCTTGCCGATGCGGAAGATCTGGCTGACGGTGTGGTAGCCTTCGGCAGCCTTTTGCAGGGAGGCGTCTGCCCGTTCGGCGATGACCATGATTTCCGGCACCACGGGCAGTGCCTTGAGATCGGCGATGGCGCGGGCAAGATCGTCCGGAACGCCCTGACCGATCATGGTCTGACGATCGGCTTCGATCTGCGAGGCGAAGTCCTCCGGCGTGACCGAGCGGCTGAGGCCACGATAGGTACGAATGGCTGCCTTGACCTTCTTTGCGGCCTCCGCAAGATCGCCGGAGGCAAGCCCCGTATCCACGCCAAGCTTGGTGAAGGCGCGATAGACCTGTTCGATACGGGCATAGAGATCGTTTTGCACATCGCCTGCCACTTTCCCGTCCAGCGCATCGATCCTGTCCCAGTAATCCGGCAGGTCGAGGCCGTCCCGTGCAATCAGGGCCGCCTTCACGATGGTATCGGTCCGCGCACCCGTGGCATCGGCCATGCGGACGATAAACCCCGGCCCGCCGCGATTGATGACATGGTTGGCAAGCAGGGTGGCAATGATTTCCCGGCGAAGACGATGGCCGGAAATATCGGCGGCATGGGCCTTGCGCATCTTTTTCGGGAAATAGCTTTCCAGAATGGCGGCGCAATAGGGCTCATCCGGCAGCGAGCTGTCCACCAGATCGTCGAACAGCGAAATCTTGGCATAGGACAGCAGGACGCCGATCTCCGCGCGGGTCAGTGCCTTGCCCGCACCATAGCGCTCGGCAATGGCGGCATCGTCGGGCAGGGTTTCCACCTTGCGGTTCAACCGGCCGGAGGCTTCCAGCACGCTCATGAGACGTGAAAGGTCTTCGCGATTGGCGCCACCATGGCGCTCAGTCAGTGAGATGGCCAGCGATTGCAGATAGTTGTTGCGCAGGACCAGTTCTGCCACCTCGTCGGTCATGGAGGCCAGCAGCTTGTTGCGCGCGGGCATGTCCAGCCTGCCCGACGCCACGGCTGTCGAAAGGGCAATCTTGATATTCACCTCGACGTCGGAGGAATTGACGCCCGCCGAATTGTCGATGGCGTCGGAATTACAACGCCCGCCCTTCAGCCCGAAGGCAATGCGGCCCTTCTGGGTCACGCCGAGATTGGCACCTTCGCCGATGACCTTGGCGCGCACCTCGTCGGCGGACACGCGGATGGCGTCATTGGCACGGTCGCCCACGTCGAGATCGGTTTCGGACAGAGCCTTTACGTAGGTGCCGATGCCGCCGAACCATAGAAGATCGACGTCGGCCTTCAAAATGGCGGTCATGATCTCGAAAGGCGTCGCTACCGTCTTGTCGAGGCCGATCGCTTCGGCCGCTTCGCGGGTCAGGGTCACGGATTTTTCCGAGCGCGAAATGATCATCGCGCCTTTGGAAAGCACCTTGCGGTCATAATCCTGCCAGCTCGACCGCGGCAGATCGAACATGCGCTTGCGCTCCGCAAAGGACTTTTCCATGTCCGGATCGGGGTCGATGAGAATGTCGCGGTGGTCGAAAGCGGCCACCAGCCGGATCTTGCGCGACAGCAACATGCCGTTGCCGAACACGTCGCCCGACATGTCACCCACGCCCACCACCCGGAACGGCGTTGTCTGGATGTCGATGTCCATTTCCCGGAAGTGGCGCTTTACCGCCTCCCAGGCGCCGCGGGCGGTGATGCCCATTTTCTTGTGGTCGTAGCCAACCGAACCGCCCGATGCAAAGGCGTCGTCCAGCCAGAAGCCCGCCTCCCGCGCCAGACCATTGGCGGTATCGGAAAAGGTGGCCGTGCCCTTGTCGGCGGCGACGACGAAATAAGGGTCGTCACCATCCAGCCGGACCGTGTCGGCAGGCGGCACCACCTCGCCATCGCGGATATTGTCGGTAATCGACAAGAGCGTGCGGATATAGGTCATGTAGGCTTGACGGCCAAGACGCAGAAATTCCTCGCGATTGGCGGGGCTTGGCAACTGGCGTGGATAAAAGCCCCCCTTGGCGCCCACCGGCACGATGACGGCATTTTTTACCTGCTGCGCCTTGACCAGGCCAAGAACCTCCGTGCGGTAATCCTGAGCGCGGTCCGACCAGCGCAGTCCGCCGCGCGCCACCTTGCCGAAGCGCAGATGCACGCCCTCTACCTCCGCCCCATAAACGAAAATTTCGCGGAATGGGCGCGGTTCCGGCAGGCCGTCCAGCAATTGCGGATCGAATTTGAAGGCGAGCATCGGCCTGATGCGCGCACCTTCGATCCTCTGGAAATAATTGGTGCGCAATGTCCCGTCGATGGCATTCTGGTAGCGGCGAAGAATCCGGTCTTCATCAAGGCTGGGCACGGCGGCCAAGGCTTCCTCGATTTCGCCGCGCAGTTCGGCCAGCCGTTTCATGCGGGTCTTGTCGGAGAGCTTCGGATCGAAGGATTGCAGGAAAAGCTTGAGCAGCTGGCTGGCGATAGTCGGGTATTTGTTGAGGGTATCGGCAATATAGGTGCCGGAAAAAACCAGACCGCACTGGCGAAGATAGGCGGCATAGGCCCGCAATACGGCAACCTCGGCCACGGACAGCCCGGCATTGAGCACGAGCCGGTTAAAGGGATCATTATCCACCACGCCGGCAAAGGCCGCAAGAAACGCTTCTTCCACCGCTGGCGCCTGTTCCGTGAGGCTGAAGCTGCCGCCAGAGCGCAAGCTCAGCTCCATGTCGTGCAGAACCACCTTGTTGGTGCCGGTGCCGGTGGTAACGGAAAGATCGAAGGTTCGCTCACTGACGACATTGAAGCCGAGATTTTCCAGAAGCGGCACGCGCCGCGACAAGGGCAGGTGATCGCCTGCGTGGAAAACCTTGAGGTAGAGCGCGTGGCCATCGCCTTCCATGCGCTGGTGGAAGGCGATGGAAGCCGAAGAGCCGCTCAGGCATTGAGCCACGTGTTTCAGGTCGGCCACCGCTTCCTCAGGCGAGAAGGCCTCTTCGAAAGCCTGTGTTACCGTCAGTTTCGGGGCGCCATCCGGCGCAAGCGCCTGGAACCTGTCGTCCCAGCGGGTGGTGATGGCCTTCACGGCCTCTTCCAGCCTCGCCTGGGGAATGCGCGGCGTCTTGCCTTCCGAACGGCCGATGATGAAATGCACCCGCGCCACCCCGCCTTCCGGAAAGGCAGGATAATAGGCCGAGACCCGGCCCTCATAGATGTCCTTGAAGAAATTGCCGATGCGCTCTCGGATCAGGGAGTTGTAATCCTCACGCGGCACATAGACGAGCAGCGAGACGAAGCGGTCGAAATGGTCGATACGCGGCAGCACCCGCACTCTTGGCCGTTCGGCAAGATCGATGATCTGCTCGCAGAAGCGGGCCAGAAGATCGGCATCGATCTGGAAGAGATCGTCACGCGGATAGGATTCCAGCGTGTTTTGCAAAAGGCGCCCGGAGTGGCTCAAGGGGTCGAAGCCGAAATGGCTCACCACCTTCTCGGCCTTGGCCCGCAACAGGGGAATGTGATTGACCGAGCCGGTATAGGCCGTAGCCGTGAACAGGCCGACAATGCGCAGCTCGCCGACGACCTTGCCGTTTTCGTCGAAGCGCTTCACACCGACATAATCCATGTAGGCGCGCCGATGCACGACGGATTTCACATTGGCCTTGGTGACGATCAGATCCTCCGGTCCCTGAAGGAAGGCCAGGATTTCCGGTGTTGTCGTCACCTGGTTGCGGCCCTGGCGCAGCACCAGCACATCGGGATCGGAGAGAATGCCGAGACCGCGGCCCTTGCCGCGCTCCACCGTGGCAGCCGCGCCCTCGCCGGAATAGATATATTCGCGCATACCGAGGAAAGTGAAGTTGTCGTCGCGAAGCCAGTTCAGGAAGGCAAGGGCTTCATCCCGCTCGCTCTTTCGGCGCGGCGTCGGCTGGGCGGTGAGTTCGCCGATGGCGGTATCGAGAAGCGCCAGCATGGGTTGCCAGTCGGCATAGGTCTGCCGCACCTGCGCCAGCACATGCTCCAGCCTGTCTGCAAGCCCCTTTGCCTGCTCTTCGGACAGGGGTGCAAGATGCAACTGTATATAGCTGATGCGGTTGGCGGGATCGGTGTCCGGCTCGGCCAGAACCCAGCTTTCGTCCGATTTTACCAGGATCGGGTGAATGGCAAGGGAGATGTCCCGGAACTGGCTGGTCACTTCCCCCATGACGGAATCGTAGAGGAATGGTTTGTTGCGGTCCACGATGGACAGCACGCTGAGCGGCGCCCCGTCGGCTGCCACGCCCTCGACGGTCCGGATGGTGATCTGTGCCGCCTTTCCGTCCCAGTGGGCGAGGTCTTCTGCCGCACGGCGGCTGGCAGCGGCCAGCATGGTGGCCGTGTAATTTTGCAGGTCGTCATTGCTGGCGCGGCTGAACAGCGCCTCCGGCTCGACCGCGCCCGCCCCGGCTGAACGGGCATCCGCGAAGAGCTGCTCCCTTTTGACCCGCTTTGCTACCACCATTCTGTGCCTCCACCCGTTTGGCTTATGTTCTTCCACTGTGGACGAACAATGTTTGCGAAAATATGTATTTTCCTGCGAATCAGGCAATTTCGACCTGTTTTATGCTTTTTGGCGTCGGTTTTGTCCGAATTTGGGTTCGTTCCGGTGATTTTTTATGCGGTTTGCCGGAAAATTTCGCAATTTTTCCGTAAAATCGAAAAATTCGCCGGTGGGAATTTCTGCCTTCGACAGGCAAGGCGGCATCTGGTAATTGGCCTGTCAAGTGCAAGGGGTCAGTTTTCCCGCTCGGTCCGGGTTTGCGTCTTCCAAAGGCTGATGCGCCTGCCGGATCGCGGGCGGTTTGCATCGAAAGGAGTGCCGATGACACAGAATGCGCCGCGCACGGCCATCATCTCCGTGTCCAGCCATGTCATTCGCGGAACGGTCGGAAACCGCGCCTCGGCTTTTGCGCTGGAGGCGCTCGGCTTTCCGGTCTGGTCCATGCCGACCGTCGTGCTGCCCTGGCATCCCGGCCATGGCCCTTCGACCCGCATGACATTTCCCGACGACATGTTCGAAAAGGCGGTGGACGATCTGGTGGCCGCACCATGGATTGGCGAGGTGAGGGCGGTGATGACCGGCTATTTCGGCTCACCTGCCCAGCCAGCCGTCATGGCGCGGCTGATCCGCAGGCTCCGGGAGGTCAATCCGGCGCTCGTCTATCTTTGCGATCCGGTCATGGGTGATTTCAATGGCCTGTACGTGCCGCAGGCAACGGCGGAGGCCATTCGCGACCATCTCATGCCGCTGGCAACGATTGCCACGCCCAACCGCTTCGAATTCGGCTGGCTGACGGGCAGGACGTTCGAAAGCAATGCCGAGATGGCCGGGGCAGCTGGCGATCTTGGCGTGGAAACGCTGGTCGTCACCTCGGCCTTTCCGATGATGGCCAAAAGCACCGGCACCTTGCTGCTATCGGGCAAAGCCGCGCTTCTGGCCGAACACCGGCTGGTGGAAAAGGCGCCCAACGGCTTGGGGGATCTTTTTTCGGCCCTGTTTCTGGCTCAAAGACTGCGCGGACCGGATGAGGAGGCCCTGCGCCTTGCCACGGCCAGCGTGCTGGAGGTTCTGCAAAAGACCGTTCAGCAGCAGGCCGACGAACTGGTGCTGGAAAGCGCGCAGGAAAGCCTTGCCCGGCCGCTTGCCTCGGTTTCCCTGCGCCATCTGGTGGTGCCCTCGAAAAACACCCGGAAAAGTCTGGGAATTGCCAATCCTGTTGCATCGCGGTAGATCATCCTCATGCAAAACTTTCCATCCTATCTCCTGAACGGTTATCGCAGCTTCATGAACGGCCGGTATGTCGATGAGCGGGAACGCTATCGCCAACTGGCTGATCAGGGCCAGCGTCCCCAAACGATGATCGTCGCCTGCTGCGATTCGCGGTCGGCGCCGGAAACCATTTTCGACTGCGGCCCCGGCGAGATGTTCGTGGTGCGCAATGTTGCAAACATGGTGCCTCCCTATGAGCCGGACGGGCAGTATCACTCCACCTCCGCAGCGCTGGAATTTGCGGTGCAGAGTCTCAAGGTGGAGAATATCGTGGTCATGGGACATGGGCGCTGCGGCGGTATCCGCGCAGCTCTCGATCCGAATGCGGAACCGCTGGCGCCCGGCGATTTCATCGGAAAATGGATGAACCTCGTGCGTCCCGCCGCAACCCAGATCCAGAATGCTTCCGGCATGACCGATGCCGAGCGGCAGACGGCGATGGAACGCATCTCCATCCGCAATTCCATCGAAAACCTGCGAACCTTCCCTTACGTGCGCAAGCTCGAGGAAGAGGGAAAGCTTGCCATTCACGGCGCCTGGTTCGACATTTCCAACGGCGAATTGTGGGTAATGGATCCCGAAAGCCGCGATTTCGTACGGCTCGATCCCTGATATGACAAAGGCTTTACGGCCTTTGTGAAAGCGGGGTTTCGCCTTTTGAAATGCCCTGAAAAGTAAAAGCCCGGCGCGTCCTGATGGTTGTCAAAACCGTGGGACGAGCCGGGCTTTTTCGTTTCATGCGGTCATCGCCATGCGTTCAGGGCAATCTTGTCAGGGCTTGTCGATTTCCTTGCCGATATAGGCAAGTGCCTGCTGATAGACGGTTGCCGCGTTCCAGCCGCCCATGGCGGTGAAGTTCGGCTCGCCGGGCTGATAGCCCTGTCCGGCCTGCCATCCATGACCCTTCAGGAAGTTCGCCGTGGAATACATGGCATCGGCGCGCGAATGGATCAGGTCGATATGGCGGTCGCCATCGCCATCGACGCCATAAAGCGTCACGTTTTTCGGCAGGAACTGGGTCTGGCCGATTTCACCATGGGCAGCCCCACGGGAATTGACATCCAGATCGCCATCGGCAACCAGTTTCAGCGCTGAATAGAGCTGATCGCGGAAATAATCGCTGCGGCGGCAGTCGAAGGCAAGCGTCGAGACAGCCGACAATGTGTGCTCATTGCCCATATAGTTGCCAAAGCCGGTTTCCATGCCCCAGATGGCGATCAGCGGACCGGCGGGAACGCCGAAGCGGCGCTCGATATTGGCAAACATCTCGGCATTGGCGCGCTTCATGGACTTGCCGCGGCTGATAATGGCCGCGCCGCCGCGCTTCTTCATGAATTCGTCGAAGGAGAGCTTGAAGCTTTTCTGTCCACGATCGGCCCTTATGGTCGGGACATTGTAATGGACATTGGCAAAGGCCCGATCCAGCACCGAGCGGCTGATGCCCTGGCCCTGAGCCTCGACCTTGAAGCCTTCCACCCATTGTTCGAAACCGGCAGCCGTGTTGCTGCACGCGGGTGCCGCCGCAGCCGCGCCTCCAAGGGCACATATCGAAACCACGGCCAGAAGGGTGGCCTTGCAAAACGTCTTCATCCCCATCGCGTCCTCTTGTTCGGCAAATACGGCTCCGCAGAGCACTTCGCTTCGATCCATTAGACCCCAAGCGTTTATACTTCGTGTAAACCATAAAAGCCGACGGCCGGACCAGCTGATCCGACCGTCAAAAGCGTGTGATTGGCGCGTTTTCCCGCACCTGTGACATAAATCAGGCAGCAGCCTTCGGCTTGATCAGGCCGCGATTGACGAGAAGCTCGGCAATCTGCACGGCATTGAGGGCGGCACCCTTGCGCAGATTGTCGGAAACGACCCACATGTTCAGGCCGTTTTCAACGGTTGCGTCTTCGCGGATACGCGAAATATAGGTGGCGTCTTCACCGGCGCTTTCGACCGGGGTGATGTAGCCGCCGTTTTCGTGCTTGTCGATGACGAGGCAACCGGGGGCTTCGCGCAGAATGTCACGGGCCTGATCGGCGGTGATTTCCTTTTCGAACTCGATGTTCACCGATTCCGAGTGGCCGATGAAGACGGGAACGCGAACCGCGGTGCAAGTCACCTTGATCTTCGGGTCCAGCATCTTCTTGGTTTCGGCCAGCACCTTCCATTCTTCCTTGGTGTAGCCGTCTTCCATGAAGGTGTCGATGTGGGGAATGACGTTGAAGGCAATGCGCTTGGTGAACTTCTTGTTCTCGATCGGATCGGCGACGAAGACGGCGCGCGTCTGGGTGAACAGCTCGTCCATGCCTTCCTTGCCTGCCCCGGAAACCGACTGGTAGGTGGAAACCACGACGCGCTTGATGGTGGCGGCTTCATGCAGAGGCTTCAAGGCCACGACGAGCTGCGCGGTCGAGCAATTCGGGTTTGCAATGATATTCTTCTTCGTGAAGCCGTTGACGGCATCCGGATTGACTTCCGGCACGATCAGCGGAACCTCGGCGTCGTAGCGCCAGGCGGACGAGTTGTCGATGACGACGCAGCCCTGCTGGCCGATCTTCGGCGACCACTTCTGCGAAACCGTGCCGCCTGCGGACATGAGGCAAATGTCGGTATCGGAAAAATCGTAGGTTTCCAGGTTCTTGACCTTGAGAACCTTGTCGCCGAAGGAGACTTCCGTGCCCTGCGACCGCGCCGAGGCAAGGGCCACGACTTCATCGGCCGGGAAACCGCGTTCTGCCAGAATGTTCAACATCTCGCGGCCGACATTGCCGGTGGCGCCTGCGATTGCAACTTTGAAACCCATAATACCTGCTCTCTTTCTGTCTCTCCTCGGCTTTGGTGAGGGGGAAGCGCGGGCATTCCGCGTTCTTCCTGTCCCCGGCCTTGCCGGGGAGAGAGCGGTGGGCCAGAGACGTCAGACGGTTTTAATCGTCGTTTTGGCCGTGATGGTCTGGGGATAGGCAAAGGCATGAAGGGCCGCGGCACGATATGCCCGGCTTTCCTCGACTGACATGATGATACGCGCGTGGTTCATCTGCTTTTCCTTCCGCACCTGCCTTTATACCCTTTTATCCGCCTGTCAAGAAATTCGCCCGGCCTGCCGGTACGCCGCATGAAATTTTTCCGGAAATGTCGAGGCAGGCATTATACCAAGGCGCGAAGATGCTGACGCATCCTCGCCTTGATGGAATTTCGAATATCCCAACTGGGTCAGCCGTTTGCGATATTCGAAAAGGGAATACCAACGGTCATCTTCAATGACCCTTGGTATTAGACGAAAGTCATAAGCCCAAAGCATCTCTCTCGATTGTCGCGGATTTCTGTCACCTTAACGATAATTCACCGGCCATGACACAAAGCCTCGGAGGAGGGGGCGTCAAGGTTCGGCGGAGAACTCTTTGAGGAGGATCAACAATGGTAAATGTCGCTGCCACGCATGGCGCATCCCGCGGCATGACCGCCGAAGAGCGCAAGGTCATCTTTGCTTCGTCTCTCGGCACCGTGTTCGAATGGTATGACTTCTATCTCTACGGCTCATTGGCCCTTTACATCGGTGCGACGTTTTTTTCGCAATATCCGGAGGCCACACGCAACATCTTTACATTGCTTGCCTTTGCGGCGGGCTTTCTGGTGCGCCCCTTCGGCGCGCTGGTTTTCGGGCGGCTCGGCGATCTCGTCGGGCGCAAATACACCTTTCTCGTCACCATCCTCATCATGGGCGGTTCAACCTTTCTGGTGGGCATTCTGCCCGGTTCGGCCACGATCGGCATTGCCGCACCCATCATCCTGATCCTGCTGCGCATGTTGCAGGGCCTGGCGCTTGGCGGGGAATATGGCGGTGCGGCCACCTACGTGGCAGAACATGCCCCTCCCGGCCGGCGTGGCTTCTACACGTCGTGGATCCAGACCACGGCAACCATGGGACTTTTCCTGTCGCTGGTCATCATTCTGGCCATCCAGACCTATCTGGGCCGTGATGAATTTGCCGCCTGGGGCTGGCGCATTCCATTCCTGCTGTCGGTTCTTTTGCTCGGCGTATCCGTCTGGATCCGGATGCAGATGAACGAATCGCCTGCCTTCAAAAAGATGAAGGAAGAGGGCACCCAGTCGAAAGCGCCGATTTCGGAAGCTTTTGGCCAGTGGAAAAATGCCAAATTCGCCATTCTCGCCCTGTTCGGCGCCGTCGCCGGTCAGGCTGTCGTCTGGTATTGCGGGCAGTTCTACGCGCTCTTCTTCCTTCAGAACGTGCTGAAGGTCGATGCGCAGGCCGCAAACATCATGGTTGCCATCGCTCTTGCGCTTGGCACGCTGTTCTTCGTGGTCTTCGGCTGGCTCTCCGACAAGATCGGGCGCAAGCCTATCATCATGGCGGGTCTGCTTCTGGCGGTCGTCACTTATTTCCCGCTGTTCAAGGCCATGACCTGGGCGGGTAATCCGGCTCTCGCACAGGCGCAGGCAACGGTGAAGGCCGTGGTGACAGCCGATCCGGCCGATTGCAATTTCCAGTTCAACCCCACGGGAACGGCGAAATTCACCACGTCCTGCGATATTGCCACGGCACTTCTCACCCGGAATTCCGTGCCGTATGAAGTGGTTGCAGGCGCCGCGGGTTCGGCTGCCAGCATCAAGATCGGCGATGCCGTGATCCAGAGTTATGACAGCGTGAAGGCTGGAGCAGATGGCAAGGCACTGGACAGCGCCATGCAGAAAAGCGTCAACGTCGCCCTTCACGCTGCCGGCTATCCGCTGGTGCGCGGGCCCGCAATGGTGCCCGATGTCAAGCTGAACGCCTTCATTGCCGCAAACCCCGAACTTGGCCTGAATGCGCAGGCCGTGCGCGATGGCGCGGGCGCGCCGGTGCCGGTGGACAAACTGGTTGCGGACAAGCTGCTGACCAAGGACGAGGCCGCTGCCGCAGGCGTTCAATCCATGCCGGTTTATACCATTGCCAATGGTGGCGCCTTCAAGATGGTGGCCGATCCCGCGCAGGTCAAATGGGTGCCGCTGGTTGCCGTGCTGACGGTTTTGGTCATCTATGTGACCATGGTCTATGGCCCCATTGCCGCGATGCTGGTGGAAATGTTCCCCACCCGCATTCGTTATACGGGCATGTCGCTGCCCTATCATATCGGCAATGGCTGGTTCGGGGGTCTGCTTCCGGCCACGGCCTTTGCGATGAGCGCGGCCAAGGGCGATATTTATTACGGCCTCTGGTATCCCATCATCATCGCCGGCATGTCCTTCGTGATCGGTATGATCTTCCTGAAGGAAACCAAGGATAACGATATAGACGCCTGACCTTACAGCGCCGTGCGTTTTAACAAACGCACAAAGGACGCTGTAACACTTTAAATCTGCTGCATAATTTTCACCTTAAATAGATTCCGATTTAAGGAATTATGCAGTAGGGGTCTGACATCAAGCCATGCCCGGAGCGGATGCTTCGGGCATGGTCGTTTGCGGTATATGCCTCATGGCATCACCGTTGGCGGCTGTGGGCCTTTTTGCCGTCTTGTTGTTTGGCAGAAGGCGTTGCCGCAGCATCAGGCCAGACTGCCCATGACGCCGAAAGACAAGCCGGTAACGGGCAAAGCACAGCGCCATTGCCCAGGTAAACCAGGCGCCGAAGGCAAGGCCTGCCAATACATCGCTGGGGTAATGCGCCCCCACCATCACCCGCGCCATTCCGCACCACAGGGCCGCGACCGCGAAAAACAGCCGGTAGCGCGGCGCAAGCAGGGCAAGGATCATGAAAACCGCCCCGATCGTCGTGGAGTGACCGGATGGAAAGCTTTCAAAACCGGAACGTCCGGCAAAGGGCATGAAGTGAAAGGGATCTTCAACGGCAAATTCTCCCGGTCTTGCCCGGCCAATGGCCCGCTTGAGCAGATTTGCCAAAAGCCCGGACAGCGCGATGCTGAGAAAGCAATAAAGGCCGAGCAGGCTGAAAAACATGGCCCGCGCCCTTGCACGCCGGAATTGCGAAGTCACAGCCCCCGTCATACCTTCAAGCGCGAGGAAGGCTGAAATCAGCAGGCACCAGCCGGAATTTCCAACATCGGAGAGAAGATGCGCCCAGGCGCGGGCGGTGGGATCGGCAAAGCGGCCCATGCTGCCGGTGGCCCTGTCGAATACCAGACAGGCGAGTGCCACGAGGCTGAAGGTCATAAGAAAACAGGTCGAAGCCCGGCAGCAGGGCAAGGCCGCCCCAGACCGGCATGTCTTGATCCGCCCTGCAATCCTGCCGGTTTGCGTAAGAAAAACCGGATTCCACTTTTTCAGGACATGCTTCAGCAGACGCGCCATTCCGCCATTCCGTCATTCAATGATCGCGACGGATGATAAGAGTGCTGCATTTCGGGTATATGACAGCCCGCCGATGGAAACCGGCGGGCCGTATTAGAGCGGCTCATTGTTTCATGGAAACATTGATCCGCTCTAACTAATTGTTTTTACGCATTTTCAGACGGAAAACCGGCTTCCACTTTTCCTGAAAATGCTCTAGATGTCTTACTTCACCAGCGTTTTGAATTCGGCAAGAATTGCATCGCCCATGGCGGTCGTGCCGACCTTTGTGCAGCCTTCGGCCATGATGTCGCCGGTGCGGATGCCCTTGTCGAGAACATTGGCGATGGCCTTTTCCAGGGCGTCGGCTTCCTTGACCATATTGAAGGAATAACGAAGGCACATGGCGAAGGAGGCGATCATGGCGATCGGGTTGGCAATGCCCTGACCGGCAATGTCCGGTGCCGAGCCATGCACGGGCTCGTAAAGCGCCTTGCGCTTGCCAGTCTTGGCATCCGGCGCGCCGAGCGATGCCGAAGGCAGCATTCCCAGCGAGCCGGTCAGCATTGCGGCAACGTCGGAGAGCATGTCGCCAAACAGGTTGTCGGTGACGATGACGTCGAACTGCTTGGGCGCGCGCACCAGCTGCATCCCGCCGGCATCGGCCAGCATATGCTCAAGCTTCACGTCGGAATATTTTGCCTTGTGGGTTTCGCTCACCACCTGATTCCAGAGCACGCCCGATTTCATGACGTTGCGCTTTTCCATGGAGCAGACCGTGTTGCGGCGCGTACGGGCCATTTCGAAGGCCACGGCCGAGATGCGCTCGATCTCATAGGTGTCGTAGACCTGTGTGTCCACGGCGCGCTTCTGGCCATTGCCCAGATCGGTAATGGTCTTGGGTTCGCCGAAATAGACGCCGCCGGTCAATTCGCGGATGATGAGAATGTCGAGGCCTTCCACCAGCTCCGGCTTCAGCGACGAGGCGGAAGCAAGCGCCGGATAGCAGATGGCCGGACGCAGGTTGGCAAACAGTTCCAGATCCTTGCGCAGGCGCAGCAGGCCTGCTTCCGGGCGGGCTTCATAGGCAACGTTATCCCATTTCGGGCCGCCGACGGCGCCGAACAGCACGGCATCGGCCGCCATGGCCTTCGCCATGTCGCCTTCGCTGATGGCAGCCCCATGGGCATCGTAGGCGCAGCCGCCGACAAGCCCCTCATCGGTTTCGAAACCCGCCGCCAGATCCTCATTCATATAGGAGATGATCTTGCGGACTTCGTTCATTGCCTCCGGACCGATACCGTCACCGGGAAGCAGGAAAAGCGTGCGCGCCATGGCTGGAACCTCTTCTGATCAAGTTGAGGCGTTTTATCGGCCCTGAACGCCCAATTCAAGGACAGCTTGCGGTTCAGCGGTACGCCTTGCGGGCATAAGGCAAAGGGAAAGCCCGTTATGCGGCATAAGCGTGCGATGAAAGAAAAAGCGGCCCGGAAAGGCCGCTTCAAACTCAAACCGCAGCGCTTGGCCCACGCATCTCAGACCCAGGGGCGCTCGGCGCTGTTCTGGGCTTCGAAGGTGTTGATAGAAGACGCTTTTTCCAGCGTCAGGCCGATGTCGTCCAGGCCGTTCAGCAGGCAGTGACGCTTGAATGCGTCGATCTCGAAGGCGATCTTGCCGCCATCGGGGCCGGAAATCTCCTGGGCTTCGAGGTCAACGGTCAGAACGGCATTGGCCCCGCGCTGGGCGTCGTCCATCAGCTTGTCCAGGTTTTCCTGGCTGACGACGATGGGGAGAATGCCGTTCTTGAAACAGTTATTGTAGAAAATATCGGCAAAGCTGGTGGAGATGACGCAGCGGATGCCGAAGTCGAGCAAAGCCCAGGGCGCATGTTCGCGCGAGGAGCCGCAGCCGAAATTGTCACCGGCCACGAGGATCTTGGCATCCTGATAGGCGGGCTTGTTGAGAACGAAATCCGGGTTGGCCGAGCCGTCGTCCAGATAGCGAGCTTCAGCGAACAGGCCCGTACCAAGGCCGGTGCGCTTGATCGTCTTCAGATAATCCTTGGGGATAATCATGTCGGTGTCGATGTTGACGACCGGCAATGGCGCTGCAACGCCCGTGAGTTTTGTGAACTTGTCCATGCGGCTTTTACCTTCCGACCTGCTCTGTTTGAGCCTGCCATAACGGAAAAACGCGAGGATTTGAAGGGGAATCTGCTTCGCGTCCTCGCCGGGCCTCACAGGTCGATGATGGTGCCCCGCCCATCGTTCCACACGCGCATTTCGCGCCGGGGCTGGTTGCTTGCGCGGGCGCGGGCATAGACAGGCACGGGTTTGGCCTTCATCGCCAGCGAGCGCCAGACAAGCGTGGCCGTCATCACCGCGCCGGCAAGCAGCGCCAGAGAAACGGTGAGAAAAGCTGTGGCCATCAGACCGGCAAGGCCAAGGGCGACAAGACCGAACATGCGAAGATTGTGCATCGTCATAATCCTTTCACAGGGTGAAGGTGGGGCTTCTCCTGAGGCTTTGCAAGGGGTAAGGACGAGAGGGCGGCCGGGATTGTGGAGGCTGCGGCAAGGTGACGCGATCAGGCGAGAGGACTATGACCAGGCTGACCCCGAAATCCCTAAGGCGTTCCGTTCTCAGCATTCCTGCCATCAATCGGCGCGCGCTCGAAAAAAGCCGGACGCTGGAGGCAGACGGTTACATTGTGGACCTTGAGGATTCCGTCGCTGAAAGCCGCAAGGGAGAGGCGCGCGAGCTGGTAGAGACCTATTACCACAACCATCTGCCGCAAAATGCCGAAGTGGTGCTGCGCATCAATGGGGAAGGGCCTTTTCAGGAAGACGATCTTGCTCTCGTCAGGCGGCTCGGCGCTGTCACGGTGCTGGTGCCGAAGGTCGAGAGCATGGAGGCGCTGTTGAAAGTCCGCACCGCAATCGGTGCCGAACCACGTCTGTGGGCCATGGTGGAAACACCGCTCGGCGTCTTGAAGGCCGGGGAGATTGCCGGATACGCCAATACGCTTGGTATTGATTGTTTTGTTGTGGGCCTCAACGATCTGGTGAAGGAAAGCCGTATTACCCTGGAGCCCGGCCGAAGCAATGTCATCGCCTGGTTGATGCAGGTGGTACTGGCCGCGCGCGCCTATGGCCTGAGCGTGCTGGACAGCGTTTGCAACGATTTCAACGATCTTGCCGCCTTCGAGGCCGAATGCGCCATGGGCCGCACGATTGGTTTCGATGGAAAGATGTTGATTCACCCAGCCCAGATCGAAGCGGCCAATCGCCAGTTTTCACCCACTGACAGCGAGATTGCCGAGGCGCAGGAGATCGTTGCGGCTTTCGACGCACCGGAAGCCGCAGGCCTCAACGTCATCAACCGCAATGGCCGGATGATCGAGCGTCTCCACGCCGATCAGGCCCGCGCGCTTTTGCTGAAATATGCTCTTATTCACTCCCGCAACTGAACAGGTGAAACAGCCATGAAGCTCTACCGTTTCCTTACCGGTCCCGATGACGCCTCCTTTTGCCACCGCGTGACCGACGCGCTCAACAAGGGTTGGGAACTGCATGGTGCGCCGAGCCTGTCGTTCAATGCCGCGACAAACCAGATGTATTGCGGTCAGGCCGTCGTAAAGACGGTGGAGGGCAAGGACTATGATCCGAGCATGAAGCTGGGCGAGCAGTAAAGCCTTGGAGAGCGCCGTGCGTTTTATTAAACGCGGGGCGCTCTAAGCTTTTGTTTTCCCGCATTTCCGGACGGAAAACCGTGACTACACTTTTCTCGGGACAATGCTCTAAACCCGTTGTGTAATTTTTACCGTCAACCGCTTCCGGTTTACGCAACCACGTCAGTTGTCGCGCAGCGCCGTATCGTCGGCGCTCGCCTCGATCCGCTCCATATCGTCATCGCTCAGGCCGAAATGGTGGCCGATTTCGTGGATCAGGACATGAGTGATGATGTCGCCCAGCGTTTCCTCGTTTTCGGCCCAGTAATCCAGAATAGGGCGGCGGTAGAGGATGATGCGGTTCGGCAACTCTCCGGTTTCCATGCTGAAGCGTTCGGTAATGCCCTTGCCTTCAAACAGGCCGAGAAGATCGAAGGGCGTTTCCAGCGCCATGTCTTCAAATACCTCGTCGGTCGGAAAATCGGCAATTTCAATGATGAGATTGCCGGTAAGCTCCCGAAATTCTTTCGGCAGGTTGCCAAAGGCTTCGATGGCCAGAGACTCGAAGGTGCTTATTGTCGGCGCATGTTTTTCACGCCAGTCTTCGGATTGATCGACCCGAGCCATATATACTCCTGAAGCGCGCAAGGCTTGCGCGCCAAACACTTTTCAAGCGGCGTTTTACAGAAAAACGCCTCCTGTTACACCTCGTTGAACCACCATATAGGGTGTTTTCGCAGGTTTTGCGAGTGGCAGGGCGCAGACACCCCCGGCCTGACGGCCGGGGCGCTCTCGCTCAGGCCGCCGCTGCCGCCTTGTTCTGACGATTGGCGATAAGATCGTCCACCACGGCGGGATCGGCCAGCGTCGATGTATCGCCAAGGGCGCCGAAATCGTCTTCGGCAATCTTGCGCAGAATACGGCGCATGATCTTGCCGGATCGCGTTTTGGGCAGGCCCGGAGCAAACTGGATCTTGTCCGGCGAGGCGATCGGGCCGATTTCTGCCCGCACATGCTTGATCAATTGCTGGCGAAGCTCTTCATTGCCTTCGTGACCTGCCATGAGTGTGACGTAGCAATAGATGCCCTGCCCCTTGATGGCGTGCGGATAGCCGACAACGGCGGCTTCCGAGACGAGATGGTGGGAGACGAGCGCCGATTCCACCTCCGCGGTGCCGAGGCGATGGCCGGAAACGTTCAGAACGTCATCGACGCGGCCGGTGATCCAGTAATAGCCATCCTCGTCGCGCCGGCAGCCGTCGCCCGTGAAATATTTGCCCTTGTAGGTGGAAAAATAGGTCTGAACGAAACGGTTGTGATCGCCGTAAATCGTTCTTGCCTGTCCGGGCCAGCTGTCGGTGATGCACAGATTGCCGTCTGTTGCGCCTTCCAGCGGCTTGCCTTCATTGTCCACCAGCTGTGGCTTGATACCGAAAAAGGGCCGGGTTGCCGATCCGGGCTTCAGATCCGTTGCGCCGGGCAGGGGGCTTATCAGAATTCCGCCGGTTTCCGTCTGCCACCATGTATCGACGATGGGGCAGCGCTGGTCGCCCACCACATTATAATACCATTCCCAGGCTTCCGGGTTGATCGGCTCGCCCACCGAGCCCATCAGCCGGAGCGAGGAGCGAGACGAGCGCTTCACGAACTCGTCGCCCGCGCCCATGAGCGAGCGGATGGCGGTGGGGGCGGTGTAGAAGATGTTGACCTTGTGCTTGTCGATCACCTCCCAGAATCGGCCCTGATCGGGGAAATTCGGCACGCCTTCGAACATCAGGCTGGTGGCGCAGTTGGCCAGCGGCCCGTAGACGATATAGGAATGACCCGTAACCCAGCCGACATCGGCGGTGCACCAGTAGATCTCGCCATCCTTGTAATCGAAGACATATTCATGCGTCATCGCGGCGTAGACGAGGTAGCCGCCCGTGGTGTGCAGCACACCCTTGGGCTTGCCGGTGGAGCCGGAGGTATAAAGAATGAACAGCGGGTCTTCGGCCCGCATCTTCACCGGAGGGCATTCGGGCTTAACCTTGGCGATTTCCTGGTGATACCAATAGTCGCGGCCGGGCGCCCAGCCCACCTTGCCGCCGGTGCGGCGCACGACCAGCACCTTGTTGACGATCACGAAATTGCGGGCCGCAATATCGATGGCGACATCGGCATTTTCCTTGAGCGGCACGGGTTTGCCGCCGCGCACGCCCTCATCGCAGGTGATGACGAAGGTGGATTCGCAATCGACGATGCGCCCGGCCAGGGCTTCCGGCGAAAAGCCGCCGAACACCACGGAATGCACGGCCCCGATCCGCGCGCAGGCCAGCATGGCATAGGCGGCCTCCGGGATCATCGGCATGTAGATGGTGACGCGATCACCCTTCTTCACGCCGTGTGCCTTCATGACATTGGCGAGGCGGCAGACATTCTCGTAAAGCTGGTTATAGGTGATCTTCTTGTCGATATAGGGGTTGTCGCCTTCCCAGATGATGGCGGTGCGTTCGCCATGCGTTTTCAGGTGCCGGTCGATGCAATTATAGGAGACGTTGGTTACGCCGTCCTCGAACCACTTGATCGAGACCTTGCCCTTGAAACTGGTGTTCTTGGCCTTGGTATAAGGCTTGAACCAGTCGATCCGCTTGCCATGCTTCATCCAGAATTTTTCCGGATCCTCGATGCTTTCCTCGTACCATTTCTCATACTTGTCCTTGTCGATCAGCGCTTGCGCCCTGGCCGATTTGAGAACGGGATAGGTCTTGGCAGACATGCGGCTCCTCCTTCAGCTTTCCAGCCGTTCACAAGGCCCTTCGAAGCCCGATTTTCACGGCCCGCGAAGCTCCTCTCTTCGCTTATCATGCTGATTCATATCAGGTTCGAAGGCGGCGGCAATTAGACAATGGTTACGGTACGCCGAAAGAATTGCAATTCTGCGTCACTCGGGATATATAATCCTCGAACTCCCGGAAATTGTGGTTAATTCCACGCCCCGCGACCACCGGCGCGGGACGCAGAGAAGGATTGTATTCCATGGCCCAGACATTGCTCATGCCCAAGGCAACGGCCGTATGGCTCGTTGATAACACGGCGCTGTCCTTCGATCAGATCGCTACCTTCTGCAAGCTGCATCCGCTTGAAGTGAAGGCGATTGCCGACGGTGAAGCAGCCCAGGGCATCAAGGGCCTCGATCCGATTGCAACCGGCCAGCTTTCGCGCGACGAGATTGCCCGCGGCGAGAAGGACATTCACTATCGCCTGAAGATTTCCGAGCCGAAGGTGCGCGTGCCCGACAACAAGCGGCGTGGCCCGCGCTATACGCCGGTTTCCAAGCGTCAGGACCGTCCCAACGCCATTCTCTGGCTGGTGCGCAACCATCCTGAACTGAAAGACGCGCAGATTTCCCGCCTTGTCGGCACGACCAAGGCAACCATCGAGCAGATCCGCGAGCGTACCCACTGGAACTCGGCCAATCTGACGCCGATGGATCCGGTGACGCTTGGCCTGTGCAGCCAGATCGATCTGGACATGGAAGTGGAAAAGGCTTCCAAGGGCCGCCCGCTGCCAACGGCTGCCGAACTCGGCGCCACGCTGCAATCGGCATCCGAAACGGAGCATCTGGATTTCTACGCCGACGAGGAAAAGGAAATCGACGCCAATGCGGTTTTCGCCAAGCTGCAATCGCTGAAGTCAGACCGCCCGCAGGAAGAGGAAGACGATCAGTATTGATTGTCCGTACTACCGAAAGCATGTCGCGAAAAACCGCGCAGCGGTTTTTCGATAACGACATACGAAAAAACAATGACTTAAAGCGACAGGACCGAATCTGAAAGATCGCGACACGCTTTATTTTTGAACGGCGGAAGAGCAATCTTCGGCCGTTTTTCTGTTTCAATGACCCTTGGTGTAATTGCTTAAACTGATTCCGGATCAAGGAATTATGCAGGAATGGCAAAGACCATTTCGTCTTCGGCGAACCTGTGTTCATCGGACGCGCTCTATATCGCTTCGGTCTTTTCCGGCGGCGGTTCTTGCAAAAGCAGCCGCAATCTCTCCTCGGCTCCGGTAGCCTGCGCAGTTCTCAGTGGTTCCGCAATGGGGGGACGCGGCCGGGCCCTGTGCGGTGTCTTGTTCCAGAAAAACGGTTTTGTCCGCAATTCCAGCGCCGCCTTCCAGGCCGAATAGGATGTCATCAGCCAATAAAACGGAATGGCAAAGTAGCGAAGGCCAAGTTTTTTCCGTTCATGGCCGGTCATGGCCCCGCGGCCCAGGGTCATGAAAATCGCGTAGCTTCCGAGAATATTGGTCATGTCCACCCAGAACATGATGACATCGCGCCATGGCAGCGGGGTGGATGCCGGTTGCAGCATGACGCAAAGATTGGTGGCGAAGAAAATGAGGATTGCAGGGTGAAACAGCGAGGAAAGCAGCATTCCCCCGATCATCAGCTGAAACATGAAAAACGCCCTCAACCCCATGTCGCGGCAGGTGCGCAAGGGGTGGCGCATCATGATGAGCCAGGTTTGCAGCCAGCCCTTGAACCAGCGGCTGCGCTGGCCGATCCAGATCCTTGCGGAAATCGGGGCATCTTCCAGGGTCTGGCAGCGTAAGGTCTGGCAGCGATAGCCCGCCCGGTAAAGGCGCAAGCCCAGATCGGCGTCCTCGGTGACGTTATAGGGATCCCAGCCGCCGATCCTGCGCAGAATGTCGGTGCGAAAATGGTTGGACGTGCCGCCCAGCGGCAAGGGCATGTGCAATCTGGCCAGCATGGGCAGCAAACCGCGAAACAGCGCGGCATATTCCAGTGCAAAGAGACTGCTGATCCAGCTTTCCTCGCCATTGGCGATGATAAGGGGCGCCTGTAGGCAGGCAATCTCGTCCGGACAGTTTGAAAACCGGGCATAGGCTTCCTTCAACTGCCCCGGATGCGGCCTGTCCTCGGCATCGTAGATGACCAGAAACGTACCGCGGGCACCGGCAAGCGCATAGTTCAACGCCTTGGGTTTCGTGCGGGGGCCGATGGCGGGCACCCGCACGATCTCGAACCAGGGTGGCAAGCTCAGCTTTTCCAGCGCTTCGAGTGTTTCATCATCGTCGGCTTCGCAGGCCAGTTTGACATCGAGCAGGGAGGGGGGCCAGTCCAGCCGTTTCAGCGCATCCACGAGCTGCGGGACCACGCTTTTCTCCCGATACATGGCCACCAGCACGGTATAAACTGGCAGCGGCGCATGGGGCAGAGGGTCGGGTCTTTGCGTGCGCCGCCGGGATTGATGGACCAATGTGGCGGCCCGAAGCGCCAACATGCTGAGATAGGCCGTTGACAGGACGACATGCAGCAACGGCAGGAACACGCTGGCCGAAATCACGAGACCACCCGCCAGACTGGACAGCGCCATGCCGGCCCAGAAGCCTTGCGGTCCGGTGACGACCTGACGGGCGGAATAGGCCGGCGCGTGGTTAAAAAGACTGTTGGACGCCTCTTCCGCGCGCCGCAGGCTGCCGATTTTCCACACGGCCCGGCGAAGCGCGCCGGGACTGGTGATCGCCATGCTTTGCCGGAGGGAGGGGAAGCGGCGCAACTGATCCTCCAGCTCCGCAAGCCGGCAGGCTTCGGGCACAAGCACGGTGACAGGCGGGCTTGCCGGTGGATAAAGCCGGACCATCCGGGGCGTTTGCAGCTGTATTTCCAGCTTGTCGCTGTAGAAGATCTGTTCGTGGGGAAGGCTTGGCAGATAAGGGAGCCCCAGGGCGGCGGCGAAGGCCGCGTAATACTCATCTTCATCCATCTCGCCTGAAACGAGAAGTTCCTGCTCCAGCCCGGTGCCGTTACATAAGGCCATGCGCGCCAGACGAATACGCAGAGAATGGGAGACGCCGATCCGCCCCATATGCTCAAGCTCAACCGCAACGGACCGCGCCGTCGCCCTTGCTCTCACGCCGGCCTGTGCTTTTGCAGGCAAAAAATGGAAGCCTGTCTTACCGCTTTGAAAATTCATATGTTTCAAGAAAAAATGTTGAGCAAAAACAAAATCTCGCCAGAACTATAAGCGAAAATCGCAAAAATTCAATCAAGGATTGTTTGCGATTGAGGAGGCGTTTAAGGCGTTCCGTCTACTGCATAATTCCTTAAATCGGAATCGATTTAAGGTGAAAATCATGCAGCAGTTTTAAAGTGTTACAGCGTCCTTTGTGCGTTTGATAAAACGCACGGCGCTGTAGGAACCAACTTAATGATGCAGCTGGGACAGGTAGCTCAACACTCAACTACTGCGTCGGAATGGAGAATCTCGGGCTGATTGAGAAAGACGACTCCACCAGTGGCAACATCAATTATCGGATTCGAGATCCGAAAGTCGTTCATGCGATCAGCAATGGCCTCGACATAACCAAAAGCGCGTGACGAAAACTAAAAATGAGGCGCTATGTGCCGCGACAGTGGCGTATAGTTCATTTTAGGCCACACCACTTCAGATTAAATCGAATTAATTGACAAAACGGGGTGCAGAAAACCCCTTGCACCCAAAGGAAACGATGGCGGAGAGGGTGGGCTCTCCGCCAAATAGGCCAGCGATACCTGAGAAACATGGGTTTCTCGTAAGCTTCTGCTCCCATTGGGCAAATTACGATACCCGCAAGTGTACCACACGCGATACCTAGATCTCAAGGACCTTATTTTTCGAGGTCGTGCGGGGACGCAAAACTTCCCGATCGGGTTGATTTTGGACGATGTCTTCGCCTGCTTCCCGATCGGTAAGGATCGTATTGATCTGGAAGAAATCTTCCTGTACGGTAAGCCAACTCAGGAGATGCGCGATGTTCAGGTCCGCACGCGATTTCGGCGCTGCCATTCGGGAAAAACGCAAGGCGCTTGGGTGGACGCAGACCGAGCTTGCCACCCGGTCCGGCACGGGCGAGCGCTTTATCGTCGAACTCGAATCCGGCAAGCCAAGCTGCCAGCTGGAAAAGTCCCTGATCGTCGCACGCACTGTCGGCATCGAAATCGGCGATCTCAGGACGGCCCAAGCCACACCGACCTCGACTGACGATGACCTGGACTTCCTGCCGACCTTCGGTGACGGTCGATGACGAAAATCTTCTATGAAGCCCTGCCCGTTGCCAGCCTGACCTTCGATAACGAGTGGCGACTGGTGTGATTAGGCATGGAATAAGGACCCCGCAAATGGGGTGATCGGCGTCCAAACGGGCCCCCCATCTGCGATGGGGTTACAACAGCCTCCGGTTTCATCGGAGGCTTTTTGTTTGGATGCTTATTGTGGAAACAATTCTGAAGATACGGCGGCTAGCCCATGTTCAGGGCAAGTCGATCAAGGCGATCTGCCGGGAGTTGGGCATATCGCGGAAAGTGGTGCGGAAGGTTTTGCGCACCGATGAGACGGAGTTCAAATACGAACGGACCCGTCAACCTCAGCCGAAGCTCGGCCCCTGGCGCGATCAGCTCGATGGAATGCT
>NZ_JHXQ01000014.1 GCF_000621665.1 Allorhizobium undicola ORS 992 = ATCC 700741 | reverse complement strand
CGCTGGCCAGAAAGGCGATGCGCCGCAAGCCGATGCTCTGATCGAAGACTTACCCGCCGACATCGTGATGGCAGACACCGCATATGACAGTGATCGCCTACGTGCCGCCATCGCCGAGAAAGGCGCAGTGGCGGTGATCCCTAACAATCCTTCCCGCGCCAAGAAACACCCGCTGGACAAGGATCTCTATGCCCAACGCCATCTCATCGAATGCTGCTTCTCCAAGCTCAAGCACTTCCGCAGGGTCGCAACACGCTTCGAGAAAACAGCACGAAACTATCTCGCAGTCGTCACAATCGCAGCTATCGTCCTATGGATCAGGTAACTGTCCACACGACCTAGAGCATTTTCAGGAAAAGTGGAAGCCGGTTTTCCGTCTGAAAATGCGTAAAAACAGATAGTTAGAGCGGTTCTATGTTTCCATGAAACAATGAACCGCTCTAGGGTAGTGTGTGGCCCATTCGCCTGACCTCACCACGCCCATCCTTATCTTTTCTTTATGCGCGGAGATTGTTTTCCCAATCGAAGCCTTAGGCCTGACCGGCGTAGTTTCATGCCATTGAAACAGGAGTTTTGGTCATGCCCGACCTTATTTTTCTGGCTCTAGGCTGCGGCAGTTTCGTCGCGCTAGCGCTTTATGCCCGCGCCCTCGACAGGTTGTGAGGCCCACCATGCTCGAACCTATTCTCGGCCTTGCCGTCGCCATTGGCCTTGGCGTCTATCTCGTCATCACCCTGCTGAAGCCCGAGCGCTTCTGAAGACAGGCTCTCGACCGCCCATCTGCCGCATTTCCGGACGGAAAACAGGTTCCCACTTTTCTTCGGACAATGCAGGCATCTTTGTTTCTACGCATTTCCGGACGGAAAACCGGTTCCCACTTTTCTTCGGACAATGCTCTTGAGGAGCTTCACCATGACTATCGCCGGGTGGCTGCAAATCAGCCTCCTCTTCCTTGCGGTGCTCGTCACCGTCAAGCCGCTGGGCCTTTACATGGCCCGCGTATTCGAAGGCAATCGCACGCCCCTTTCTCCCCTTCTTTCCCCCGTTGAAAAGGGCTTTTACGCCATCAGCGGCGTGAATGCGGAAAAAGAGCAGAGCGCGCTTGCCTATACGCTTTCCATGCTCGCCTTTTCGCTGGCCGGCTTTGCCGTCCTCTACGGCATTTTACGGCTTCAGGCCTATCTGCCCCTCAATCCCCAGGGATTTGCGGGAATGACGCCGGATCTGGCCTTCAACACTGCCGTTTCCTTCGTCACCAATACCAACTGGCAGAATTACGGCGGCGAATCGACGCTCAGCCATTTCAGCCAGATGGCGGGGCTGACCGTACAGAACTTCCTGTCGGCCGCCACCGGCATGGCGCTGGCCATTGCCTTTACCCGTGCGCTCATCCGTTCGCGCGCCACCGGGCTTGGCAATTTCTGGGTCGATGTCACGCGCGCCACACTTTATATCCTGCTGCCGATTTCCATCATCACCGCCCTGATCTTCGTGGCCATGGGGCTGCCGCAAACCTTTGATGCTTCCGTCAGCGCAACGACGCTGGAAGGCGCCAATCAGGTCATCGCGCTTGGTCCCGTTGCCAGCCAGGAAGCCATCAAGCAGCTTGGCACCAATGGCGGCGGCTTCTTCAACGTCAATGCCGCCCACCCCTTTGAAAATGCGACCGCATGGTCGGATTTCTTCAACATCTTCGCCATGCTGTGGATTTCCTCCGCCATGGTTTACTGTTTCGGCCAAATGGTCTCCAACCGCCGTCAGGGCTGGGTTCTGCTTGCCTCCATGGGCGCTTTGCTGCTTGCGGGCGTGGTGGTGATCTACTGGGCGGAAGCGCAGGGCAATCCCGTTCTCACCAGCCTCGGCCTCGATCCGGCCATGGGCAATATGGAGGGCAAGGAGCTTCGCTTCGGTCAGGCCATGAGCGCCCTTTATGCCGCCGTCACCACCGGCCTTTCCAATGGCGGTGTCAACGGTATGCTGGGCTCCTTCACCGGGCTTGGCGGTCTGGTGCCGCTCTTCCTTATCCAGCTTGGCGAGGTTCTGCCGGGCGGCGTTGGCTCCGGCCTCTATGGCATCCTGATTTTCGCGCTGCTGGCCGTTTTCGTCGCTGGCCTGATGGTTGGCCGCACCCCGGAATTCCTCGGCAAGAAGATCGAAGGCCGGGAAATGAAATATGCCATGCTGGCCGTTCTCATCCTGCCGCTCGCCATTCTCGGCTTCACCGCTGCCTCCGCCATGCTGCCCTTCGCGCTGGCCAGCATCGGCACGCCCGGACCGCACGGCCTGTCTGAAATCCTCTATGGTTTCAGCTCGGCCGCCGGCAATAACGGCTCGGCCTTTGGCGGGCTTACCGGCAACACGCTGTGGTATAACACCACGCTTGGCATCGCCATGCTGCTCGGCCGCTTTGCCTATGTGGTTCCGGTCATGGCCATTGCCGGATCACTGGCCGCCAAGGTCCGCACCCCGGCCTCGGCGGGAACCTTCCCGACGGATGGCCCGCTTTTTGCCGGACTTTTGATCGGCATCATCCTTATTCTCGGCGGCCTGCAATTCTTCCCCGCCCTTGCCCTTGGCCCCATTGTCGAGCATCTGGCGATGCTGGCAGGCCAGACCTTCTGAAGGGGTTTTCCATGTCAAAAGATCATAAAGCCCAGAGCCTTCTCGATCCCGCCATCCTCTTTCCGGCCATGCGCGATGCGATCCTGAAGCTCAACCCGAAAGAACTGCTGCGCAATCCCGTCATCTTCGTCACGGAAGTCGTGGCGGCGCTTGTCACCGTCATGTTCCTGCGCGACCTCGCCTTCAATCCGGCGGAAGCTGCCTTTTCCGGCCAGATTGCCGCCTGGCTGTGGTTCACCGTGCTGTTTGCCACCTTCGCGGAGGCCGTGGCCGAAGGCCGTGGCCGCGCCCAGGCCGAAAGCCTGAAGAAAACCAAATCCGAACTGGTTGCCCGGCGGCTGACCGCGACCGGCGCCACTGAAAGCATTCCGGCCACGAAGCTGAAGATCGGCGATGTGGTGCTGGTCGCCGCAGGCGAACTCATTCCCGGTGACGGCGAGGTCATCGAAGGCGTCGCCTCCGTCAACGAAAGCGCCATCACCGGGGAATCCGCGCCCGTGATCCGCGAATCCGGCGGCGATCGCTCTGCCGTTACCGGCGGTACGGAAGTTCTGTCCGACGAAATCCGGGTCAGGATCACCGTGCAGCCGGGCTCGTCCTTCGTGGACAGGATGATTGCCCTGATCGAAGGCGCGCAACGCCAGAAGACGCCGAACGAAATTGCCCTTTCGATCCTGCTGTCCGGCCTGACGCTGATCTTCCTCTTCGTCTGCGTCGCCATCTGGGGCATGGCGGGCTATTCCGGCACGCTGCTGAGCGTTACCGTTCTTGCCGCCCTGCTCGTCACCCTGATCCCCACCACCATCGGCGGACTGCTTTCGGCCATCGGCATTGCAGGCATGGACAGGCTGGTGCGTTTCAACGTCATCGCCACCTCCGGCCGTGCCGTAGAAGCGGCAGGCGACGTGGATACGCTGCTGCTCGACAAAACCGGCACCATCACCTACGGCAACCGCATGGCCAGCGACTTCATCCCCGCTCCCGGCGTCAGCCAGAGCGAGCTGGCGCAGGCAGCCCTCATCGCCAGCCTGCCGGACGAGACCCCGGAAGGCCGCTCCATCGTCGCACTCGCCACCGGCGAATTCGGCCTGCCGACCCCTGCCGCCAATTTCGATGCCGTGGTGGCCTTCACGGCAGAAACCCGGCTGTCGGGCGTGGATCTGGGCGAAAGACGGCTGCGCAAGGGCGCGGTAGACTCCATACTGCGGTTCACGGGCCTTGACGAACAGGAAGCGCCGCAGGAGTTCCGCCGCGCCGTGGACCAGATTGCCCGGTCCGGCGGCACGCCGCTTGCGGTTGCCGATGGCAAGCGCCTGCTGGGCGCCATTCACCTCAAGGACGTGGTCAAGCCGGGCATCAAGGAGCGCTTCGCGGCGCTGCGCGCCATGGGCATCCGCACCGTCATGGTCACGGGCGACAATCCCGTTACCGCCGCGGCAATTGCCTCGGAAGCAGGCGTGGACGATTATCTTGCCCAGGCAACGCCTGAAGACAAGCTTGCCTATATCCGCCGCGAACAGACGGGCGGCCGCCTGATCGCCATGTGCGGCGACGGCACCAACGACGCCCCGGCGCTGGCCCAGGCGGATGTGGGCGTTGCCATGCAGACCGGCACGCAGGCAGCACGCGAGGCCGCCAACATGGTCGATCTCGATTCAAGCCCCACCAAGCTCATCGAGATCGTGGAAATCGGCAAGCAGTTGCTGATGACGCGCGGCGCGCTCACCACCTTCTCCATCGCCAATGACGTCGCGAAATATTTCGCCATCATCCCGGCCATGTTCGTCGCCACCTATCCGGCCCTGAACGCGCTGAACGTCATGGGCCTTGCCTCGCCCAAATCCGCCATTCTCTCGGCGGTTATCTTCAACGCGCTGATCATCATTGCGCTGATCCCGCTGGCGCTCAAAGGCGTGGCTTACCGCCCCGCAGGCGCGGCCAGCCTGCTCCGCCGCAATCTTCTGGTCTATGGCCTCGGCGGCCTCCTCCTGCCTTTCGCAGGCATCAAGTTCGTCGATCTGGCCGTCAGCGCCCTTCATCTGGTGTAATCATGCTTCATCATCTTCGCCCAGCCTTTACCCTCGTGCTGCTCATGACGGCCCTGACCGGCCTTGCCTACCCTTACGCCGTCACCGGCATCGCCCAGGCCGTCATGCCCGCGCAGGCCAATGGCAGCACCGTTCTGCAAGACGGAAAGGTCGTCGGCTCCAGCCTGATCGGTCAGAACTTCACCTCCGATCGTTATTTCTGGCCGCGCCCGTCGGTAACGCAGCCGGATGCCTATAATGCCAGCGCCTCCACCGGCTCCAATCTCGGCCCCACCTCCAAGGCCCTGAAGGATCGGGTGCAGGCCGCCGTCGATCGCCTGCGCCAGAGCGGCGTGAGCGGGCCGCTTCCCGCCGATGCCGTCACGGCATCGGGCTCGGGGCTTGATCCGCATATTTCGCCGGCCTTTGCCCGCTTGCAGGTGTCGCGCATTGCCAAGGCGCGCAACATCAGTGACAGCGATCTTGCCTCTTTGGTGGAGCGCAGCATCGAAAAGCCTGATTTCGGCTTTTTCGGTGAAGAGCGTGTCAATGTTCTTGCACTTAACATGGCCCTGGACCGAACATTTCCCGGCAAGGCATGACCGCCCCTGAAAACGACATGAGAGGATGAATGCCCAAGGACGAGCGCGAAGACGAGCGTCGCCCCGATCCGGATGCCCTGCTTGCCCTGGCGGAGAAAGACCGCCGGGGCAAGCTTACGGTTTTCCTGGGGGCCGCGCCGGGGGTCGGCAAGACCTATGCCATGTTGTCGCGCGCCCACAGGCTGAAGGCCGATGGCGTGGATGTGGTGGTTGGCCTGGTGGAAACCCATGGCCGCAGCGAAACCGCAGCCCTGCTGAACGGGCTGGATGTGCTTGAACGCATCAGCGTCACCCATCGCGGCCGCAGGCTGGAGGAATTCGATCTCGACGCCGCATTGGCCCGCAAGCCGCGCTTGATCATCGTCGATGAACTGGCGCATTCCAACCCGGAAGGCAGCCGCCACCCCAAGCGCTATCAGGACATAGAGGAACTGATCGCCGCCGGCATCGATGTCTGGACGGCGCTGAACATCCAGCATCTCGAAAGCCTTGCCGATCTCGTCGCGCAGATCACCGGCGTCACCGTGCGCGAACGTGTGCCGGATGTCGTGCTGAAACGGGCCGATGACGTGCTGCTGGTCGATCTTGCGCCAACCGAACTCATCGAACGCCTGAACGAGGGAAAGGTCTATCTGCCGGAAAGCGCAAGCCGTGCCGTGGACCGGTTTTTCCGCCTCGGCAATCTGACAGCGCTTCGCGAGCTTGCGCTGCGCCGCACCGCCGACCGGGTGGACGACCAGATGGTCGATTACCTCAAGCAGAATGCCATCGAAGGGCCATGGGCCACCGGCGAAAGACTGCTTGTCTGCGTCGGGCCCGACGATCTTTCGGAAAAAGTGGTGCGGGTGGCAAGCCGCATGGCCTCCGGCCTCAACGCCAACTGGATCGTAGTTTCGGTGGATCACGCGGAACGGGAGGTCAAGACACCCGAGCGGCTTCGCCGCGTGGAAGGCCTGTTTCGCCTCGCCGAGCAGCTTGGGGCCGAAACCCGCCGCATCATAGGCCGTGATTTCGTGGAGGAGATTCTCAAGCTCGCAAGGCGCGAGCACGCAACGCAGATCGTCATCGGTGCAAAGCCGCGCCGGGGGCTTGGCCGCGTCCTCGGCAAGTCCCTGCCGGATGCCCTTTCGCAAAAGGCGGTAGGGCTCGGCGTCTATCTCGTCACGCCGGAAAGGGGCATGAAGCCTTCACCCCAGCCGGATCCGCGCCCTTCGCTCAGCCCCCGCGCGCTGCTGCGTCCGCTGGCGCTGGCCCTTTGCGGCGTTGCCCTGACTACCGGCTTTGGTCTTGCGATTACCAGCTTCATCACGCTGCCGAACATTTCGCTTCTCTATCTCGTTGCGGTTCTGGGCGCGGCCATGACCGGCGGCTACATCGCCGCCTTCCTTGCCGCTGCCTGCTCGGCGCTTGCCTATAATTTTTTCTTCATCGCCCCGGTTCACACCTTCACCATTGCCGCGCCGCATGAGGTGTTCGCGCTGTTCATCTTCCTTGCTGTGGCGCTTCTGGCCGGGGGCTTTGCTTCCCGCGTGCGCGAACAGGCGGAAGCGGCACGTATGCGGGCGCAGGAATTGCAGGCGCTTTACGAGTTTTCCCGCAAGCTCGCCACCGCCGCAAAGACCGATGACGCCATCTGGCTCACGGTTTCGCAGTTGCAAACCCGGCTGAAGTGCAAGATCGTGCTGCTGCTGCCCAGGGATAACGATCTTCAGGTGGGCGCCGCCTGGCCACCGGATACCGAGCTGGACGTCACCGACATGACGGCCGCGCGCTGGGCGGAGGAAAAACGCGAAGCGGCCGGGTACGGCACCGGCACATTGCCCAATAGCCGTTTCGAGTTTCGCCCGCTTCTTGGCCCGCACGGCATTGTCGGCGTCTGCGGCATCGAACATATCGAAGGCGGACTCGACCTCAATGCCGAACGCGCCCTGTCGGCCATTCTCGACCAGACCGCCATTGCGCTCGACCGCGCAAGGCTTGCCGAGGAAAGCGTTCAGCAGGCCGCCCGGCTAGAGGGCGAACGCTATCGCGACGCCCTGCTATCGTCGATTTCGCACGATCTGCGCACGCCGCTTGCCACCATCACCGGCGCCGTCACCAGTCTGAGCCAGCTGGGAGAGCGGATGAGCGAGGAAAGCCGCCGCGATCTCCTGCAATCCATCGAGGAGGAAAGCAACCGGATGAGCCGGTTCGTCGCCAACCTCCTCGACATGACCCGCATCGAGTCCGGAACGCTGAAGCCCAAGCGCGACTGGGTGGATGTGGCCGATGTCGTGCAGGCATCGGTGGAGAGGCTACGCCGCTATGCGCCGGGCGTGCGGGTGGAGACGGGCCTTGCCAGCGATCTGCCGCTGATCCGCGGCGATGCCGTTCTTTTGGGACAAGTGCTGTTCAACCTGCTCGACAATGCCGTGAAATATGGCGGCGGCGAACCCATCCATGTCTATGCCCGTCGCGATGGGCGCGACCTCTTGCTGTCTGTCACGGATATGGGCCGGGGGATTCCGCCGGAAGATCTCGACAGGATTTTCGAGAAATTCTATCGTCGGGGCAAGCCGGACGGCCGCGCGCCCGGAACGGGCCTTGGTCTTTCCATTGCGCGCGGCTTCGTCACCGCCATGGAAGGGCGCATTCATGCCGAAAGCCCGGCACTGCGCAAAAAGGGCACCCGCATCGTCATGCGCTTTCCCGTCCATGACGATAAATCCGCCACGGAAAACGAGGAGCAGAGGGCATGAGCGCATCGCGGATTCTCGTGGTGGATGACGAACCGCAAATACAGCGTTTTCTGAAACCGGCGCTGACGGCTGCGGGCTTCGACACCGTGGAGGCGCTGACGGGGGCGGAAGCGTTGAAAGCGGTTGCAACCCAGGCGCCCGATCTCGTCATTCTCGATCTTGGCCTGCCGGACATGGATGGCAAGGACATCATCGCCAATCTGCGTGGCTGGAGCGATGTGCCGATCATCATTCTTTCCGCCCGTGACCGCGAAAGCGAAAAGATCGCCGCCCTCGATCTCGGGGCCGACGATTACGTGGAAAAGCCCTTCGGCATTGGCGAGTTGACCGCCCGCATCCGCACGGCGCTGCGCCATCGGGGACGCACAGACTCCGTTCCAGGCCCGATCCGCGCCGACGGCCTGCTGATCGACCCGGTCAAGCGGATCGTCAGCCGCGATGACGAAGCACTGCATCTGACACCGAAGGAATATGACCTCCTCACCCTGCTTGCCCGCCATGCCGGGCGGGTGGTGACGCACCGCACCCTGCTGACCTCCGTTTGGGGGCCTGCCCATACCGATGACCTGCATTATCTGCGCGTCTTCGTGGGTCAATTGCGCCAGAAAATCGAACGCAACCCCACCGAACCGCACATTGTCAGAACGGAACCCGGCGTGGGCTATCGCTTCGTCAGCGATCAGGACTACTGCATAATTCCTTAAACCGGAATCGATTTAAGGTGAAAATTATGCAGCAGATTTAAAGTGTTACAGCGTCCTTTGTGCGTTTGATAAAACGCACGGCGCTGTAATGTGTCCTTCGCGCATTTCCAGCAAAGATATATTCGGTTTGTGTTCGCAAATGCGTAAAATCAAAAGGCTGGAATGGTCAGGCGGCAGAGCAGACAGTTCTTGCCGCCCTGCCGCTTATGGTTCATGCGGCAAGCGTTGCTCCGCCATCCACCACAATATCCTGAAGGGTGACATGGCTTGCCGCATCGGAGGCAAGGAACAGCACCACATTGGCAATCTCGTCAGGCCTTGCGATCTTGCCCAGCGGAATGCCGAGCTTGAACTGCTCGGGCAGGCCGGAAATCAGCTTCGCCTGACCGGAAGGGTCGCCCAGCATTCCGGCAAGCATCGGCGTATCGGTCGAGCCGGGAGAAACGACATTGCAGCGAACGCCAAAGGGGGCAAGCTCCAGCCCGATACAATGGCTGAGGCTGGCAAGAGCAGCCTTCGAGGCGCAATAGACGGTCATGCCCGTGCGCGGCACATGCGCCGCATTGGAGGCAATGTTGACGATTGCGCCGCTTCGCTGCGCCTTGAACCGGCCGATCCACTGGCGCATCAACAGATAAGGCCCGCCAGCATTGACAGCCATGGAGCTTTGCCAGTCTTCCGGGGTCAGCTCCTCGGCGGCACCGATGCGCAGAATGCCCGCCGCATTCACCAGCACGTCGAGATGGGGGATCTCGCGCATCAGGCTCGCGCAAACTCTCTCGACATCATCGGGCTTTGCCAGATCGACCGCCACCAGCCGGAAACCCTCATCCCCGTTTGCCGGTTTGAGGTCGAGGCCGATCACATCGGCCCCTTCCTCCACGAAACGTTCGGCAATGCGCCGTCCAATCCCGCTGGCCGCACCGCTGACCAGCACGCGCTTTCCGGAAAATCTCTGCTCGCTCATGGGTCTTCCAGCACTCATGCCGCCTGCCGCTTGGCTTCGATCAGCGACCACCAGCCATTGAGGGTGGGAACGCGGGCCAGTTCATCGAAGCCAACCACGATCCCATGGCCTTTCAGCTCGCCTGCCAGCGTCATGACCTGAATGGAATCGAGCCCGTAGAGAATGAGGTTTTCCTCCGGATCGATTTCCGTCCCCTCCTCCACCATTTGCAGCACACGCGCTTCAAGCCAGCTGCGCGACGGCGCCGATGCGCCTTGCCCGGCAAAATGCGCCGACGGCACCACGACGCCGCAGCGGGTTGCCACATAGGTCAGCGCCATGCGGTGTTCCTGCTCGGAAAAATCGGCTACCGCATCCCCCAGCATGAAGGGTTGAATGTCACGCATGAAGGCATCCACCGCCGTCATCATGCAGCCGATATGGGCATAGACTCCGCCGATAATCAGCTGATCGCGGCCCCACTGCGCCATGCGCTCCTGCAAGTCGGAACGGTGAAAGGCGCTGTAGCGCCATTTCGTCAGCACCACGTCGTTTTCGGTGGGCTTCAGCGGCTCCACCACCTGTTGCAGCGACGGATCGGCAACCGTCAGGCCCGGCCCCCACATGTCGTTGAGGAGGGCGCGGTCACGGGCAGGCTGGTCATGCGGCTGGGCGGTGTACACCACCGGCACACCATTGGCGACAGCCCATGCCTTGACCTTTTCGAGATTGGCGACAAGGGCCGGCAAAAGAGCGCCATTTTCCTCGTAAAAGCGCAGAAAATAGCGCTGCATGTCATGGATCAGCAACACGGACCGCTTCGCCTCCGGCTGCCACTTCACCTTGTTTTGCGGAAAGCTTTCCGGCTGCGGCATCCGGTAATCGGCAATTTTAGGAATAGTCATCGAATATCTCCGTATTTCAGGGCCTTTCCGTGGCGCAATGAGACCGGATGGAAAGGCTCAAAATCTCTGTTCTCAGGGAAGGGCCAGTTCGTTGGCCATTTGGCGCAGAATTTTCTTGTCGATCTTGCCCACCGGTGTCAGCGGCATGGCATCGATGAAGCGCACGCGGTCGGGCAGTTTGTAATCGGCAACACCAAGGCCCATCAGATGACGGCGCAGGGCCACCGCCTTCAGTTCCTCGTTGCGCGACACCACGAAGGCGCAGCTTTTTTCTCCCAGCAGCTTGTCTTCCACGGCCACCAGGGCGGCATGGGTGACATCCTGATGGCGCAGCAGCAGGTTTTCGATTTCCTCCGACGCCACCTTCTCACCGCCGCGATTGATCACGTCCTTCACCCGGCCAACCACCCGTAGATTGCCCTCCGGCGTGCGCTGCACGACATCGCCGGAATAATAGAAGCCGTCGCGGTCGAAGACGCGGCCATTCTGCTCGGGGCTGCGATAATAGCCGCGGAAGGTGTAGGGGCCGCGCGTGGCAAGAAGCCCGGCCTCCCCCTCCGGCACGGCATTGCCGCTTTCATCGACAATGCGAACCTCGTCATCCGGGCTGATCGGCCTGCCCTGCGTAGTGAAGACAAGCTCGTCGGGATCATCGAGACGGGTGTAATTGACCAGCCCCTCCGCCATGCCGAAAACCTGTTGCAGCTTCGCGCCCAGTTTTTCCGGCACCTGCCGCGCAAGCGCCTCGGCAAAGCTTGCGCCCCCCACCTGCACAAGCGCGAGGCTGGAAAGATCGTGCGACGACCCGGCGGCGGCATCGAGCCACAGCGAAACGGCGGGCGGCACAAGCGCCACCATGGTAACGCCATGGGCAGCGATCAACCGAAAGCAGGTCTGCGGATCGGGATTTGGCGCCATCACCACGGTTCCACCCGCATGGAATACCCCAAGCGCGCCCGGCGAACTCATCGGATAGTTATGCGCTGCGGGAAGGGCGCAGAGATAGCGCGTGTCCGCCGTGACGCCACAAATGTCCACACTGGCGCGCACACTGTAATCATAATCGTCATGGGTGCGGGGAATGAGCTTGGGCTGCCCGGTGCTGCCGCCGGACAACTGGAAAAACGCCACCTGCGAGGCCGGGGATGGCCGATAGTCCACGACGCGCGCAGGCGCCTCGCCCATCAACGCCTCAAGGCTTTCATCTTCTTCCCCCGCGCCATGGAAAAGCACATGGGTCAGCTCCGGCACCTCCCGGCGCAACTCGCCCAGGAAGCGGTCATCGGCAAAGACGGAATGGCGCCGGTCTGCAATGAAAAGCCGGGGCCGAAGCTGCGATGCGTAGGCCAGAAGCTCGCTCTGCTTGTGGCTGAACAGCGCGTTGACCGGGGCAATTCCAGCCTTCAGCAAGGCAAAGAAAGTGATGTAGAATTCCGCGATATTCGGCAATTGCACGACGGCGCGATCGCCGTGGCCGAGGCCTCGCAGCGCAAGCTGCCCGGCAAGATTGCCCGAAAGCCTGTCAAGCTGGCCATAGGTGATGGTGCGGTCGCCGCAAATGACCGCAACGGCCTCTGGACGCTCGGCGGCCTGGCGTTCCAATGCCTCTGTCAGCGGCTGGCCGATCCAGTAGCCTTTCTTGCGATAAAGCGCGGCCAGATCATCCGGCCAGGGGGTAAATTCAATGCTCATGAGGAAATCCGTTTGCTTCGAAAGGCTCAATCGCCAAGCCCGAAGGCCTTGAGCATGGTGCCGAGCTTGGTCTGCACCTCGTTCCACTCCGCTTGCGGATCCGAGGCTTCCACGATGCCGGCGCCAGCAAACAGGCGAACGCGGTTTTCATGCACCGTACCGCAGCGGATCGTCACCACCCATTCGCCATTGCCCTGAGCATCCATCCAGCCGACCATGCCGGTGAAAAGACCTCGCTCGAAGGGTTCGACAAAGCGAATGAGCCGCCGGGCGCGCTCCGTGGGGAAGCCGCAAACGGCAGGCGTCGGATGCAGGACAGATGCCAGTTGCAAGGCATTCTGGCGGGCATCGGCCGCCGTGCCTTCAATGCGGGTGGAAAGATGCCAAAGCGCCGCCGTGCTGATCAGCGACGGCTTTTCCGGCACGTCGAGCAAAGCGCAATGCGGGGAAAGGCGATCGCGAATATCCTCGATGACGAGGCTGTGTTCGTAGTGATCCTTCTCGGATGCGGCAAGCTGATCGGCATTGGCGCGGTCTGCCGCCGGATCGGCAAGACGGCGCGCCGAACCGGCCAGCGGATTGGACACCACAGACGCCCCCTGCTTGCGCAGCAGAAGTTCAGGGCTGATACCGACCAGCGTACCGCCATCGGCCATCGGCACGCGGAAGCGGTAGCCGGAGCTGTTTTGCGCTCCAAGCCGGGCAAGGATCTGCTCCACATCCACCGCGTCGGCAAATTCAAGCTCTCGCGTCGTGGACAAGACCGCCTTGCGCACATCGCTGAGCTTGAAATTGGCGACCGCCAATTCCACACAACGCTTGAAACCAGCCTCATCCGGCACGGCCTTTTGCGCCACGAGCGCAGGCAGCGATACCTCTGCAAGCGTGGGAGAGGCCATATCTTCCCAGCGATAGCTTTCCGGCACATGCAGGCAGGATGGCTCATCGACATCGAAGGGAATGGCGCCGAAAACCAACGGATTGGCCTGCCCTGCCTGTCGCGCCCGCGCAAAGGCGGATGCAATTTCCTGTTGAAGAGGACTGTCGGATCGTTCGCTCCCGCGCGCCGCAATGACAATGGTTTCGCGTATGGCGTCGGCCTTGAGTTCACGGCCCGCGCTGGAAAAGGCGAGGCGGGCCTCATGCCCGGCAATGGCGACGGGCTCTTCGTAATACAATCTCGAAGTTCCGGCTGACATGGGAACATCCTTTGCGTGTAGTTGACGTTGGTTTATACCTGAGTATATTCATCATGTTTTGTCAACGGTATGACGTAAAATGAAATCTCTTACACCCATGCAGGCAGCCTACTGGGCAGGCCGCAACGCAACCGGCCCGCTCGGCGGCGTAACCGCCCATCTTTACGCGGAGTTCGACGGCACCGGGCTCAATGCCGGACGACTGGAGGCAGCCCTTGAACGTCTTGCCGCGGCGCATCCCAATACACGTCTTAAAATTGTAGAGTCTGCATATCAAATTATTGATGAAGCGGGTTTAATTCCGTTTTCCACAGAAATATACGATAATAAATATGCAACTTCTGTGAATGAATGGCTGGAGCACCGTCGCGCGGCCCTTTGCGGCACCGGCCTTGATCTTTCTAAAGGCAAGGCCCTGGTGGCCAGCCTCAGCCAATTGCCCGAAGGCAGAAGCCGATTCCATCTTGATTGCGACATGGCCGCAATCGATCCGGTCAGCTTTCTTACACTCATGGATGATCTCGCCTCTCTTTATGAGGACCCTCAAAAGCCATGGGACGGCGGCATCGGCAGCTATGAAGACTATCTCGCCGCCTTGATGTCCGCGCCGGATCGGCTTGAGCGTATGAAGGCCGACCGGAACTGGTGGCAGGCCAGGCTGGGAGAAATTGCACCTGCCCCGCCACTCCCGATCACGCCGACGGGAAGCACAATCCGAAGTAGAAGGCTGAGCGCGCGGCTTTCACCGCAACAGCGCCAAAGCCTTCAGGCCTGCGCCCGCAAAGGCCGGGTAACGCTTTCGGTTCTTCTGCTGGCCTTGTTTGCCGCCGAACTCGGCAAGGCCACGGGCGCACGGCGCTTCCGGCTGAACGTTCCCGGTTTCTGGCGCGAGAGACTTGTGCCGCAGGTGGAGCGTATCGTCGGCGAATTTGCCAATGTCCTGGTCATCAGTGTCGATCTCGACCGCGCCTCGTCGCTGGCGGACCTGGCGCGGCAGGTGGGCGTTTCGGTGGCGGGCGCCCTGGGCCATGCCTCCTATCCGGGCGTTCATGTGATGCGGGACCTATCCCGACACACCGGCGCACTGGAAGTCGCACCTGTCGTCTTCACCGCCGGACTTTCGCTCGGTCCCGGCCACCCGTCTGACACTCTGCTGAGCGAGCGGGTGAAGAGAGTGTTCGGCGAGATGACCTATGTGATCTCCGAGGGCCCGCATGTGGCCATCGACGCCCAGATCGCCACCATGGATGGCGGACTTTTTCTCAACTGGGACATTCGCCAGGATGCCTTGCCGGATGCCTTTGTTGACGATTTCTTCCATGGCTATGCGGGCCTGCTGACCAAAATCGCCGGACATCCGGCCCATCTGGAGGCAAAGACGATGCCGGATCCCCAACGCCCGATCGAATGGCCGCTGACCGGCCTGCAAAAGGCCTATCTCATGGGGCGCAGCAATGCCCTGCCGCTGGGCGGCGTTGCCATGCAGGAATTCCGCGAATATCGCGGCAGCCTCGATTTGCGCTGGCTAGAGCAAAGACTGCAATCCCTGGTGCAGGCTCATCCGGCACTGCGCACAGTCATCGATGCGGAGCGCCTCGTGGCGCGGATCGATGCCCAGCCAAAGGTGCATTTCGAACCTATCGACCTCACCCATATGCCGCGCGAGGCAGCGCTGGCTTCCGTGGAGGCGCGGCGGGAGGCGTTTGCCCATGCCCTCAGCGATCTTTCCACCTCGCCTTGGCAGGTCATGGCATTTCAATTACCCGGCGGAGAAGCCGTTATTTTCCTGCGCATCGATGCGCTGATTGCCGATGGCAGATCGATTGCGGCATTGATGACCGATCTCTTCGGCACGCATGAGCTTCAGGCACAGGAGGCTGATCCGCCTGCCGAAGACGGCCTGGACGAAGCCCGCCGTCATGCCGATCAGCAATACTGGACGGAAAAACTTGCCGCCACGGGCGGGCCACCGCAATTGCCCTATCTCCAGCCACCGGAAAAAATCGCCACATCGCGCTATGATCGCCAGAGCCTGACGCTTTCGAAAGAGACCGGCACCAGCCTGTTGCGTGCAGGCGCCAAGGCTGGTCTCTTTGCCAATTCCATTCTCACCGCCCTGCTTCTGGAAGCACTTTCGCACTTCCTGAGCGAAGGCACGCTGACCGTCGGCCTTCCCGTCGCACCGCAGGGCGGGCCGGGGCTGCCATTGCAGAACCGCTCCAGCTTCATTGCGCTCGACTGGCGCGCCCGCGAAGACGATTTCGCGCGCCGGGCCGCGCGTCTACAACAGGATGTTCTCGAAGGGCTCGATCATCTGGCCTTTTCCGGCATCGATCTCAACCGGCTGCTGATGGGCAATGCGCCGGGCCAGCTCCAGCTGCCCGTCGTCATCACCAATGGCCTTTCCTGGCCGATGCTGCCGAAAGTCGCGCCCGTGGCACTGCACGGCAGTCGCACCCAGACGCCGCAGGTGGCAATGGACCTGCGCTTTTCAAAAGACATGGATGGCCAGCTGCGCTTCGATATCGATTATGCGCGTTCGGCCTTCGACGCCGCCACCGTTGCCGATCTGCTCGCGGTCGTCGCACGGCTTGCCGAGGCCATCCACTGGCAACAATCGCTCGACCTTGGCTCCATCAATCCGGTTGCGGTTTCCCATTATCATCGCAACAGCACACCGCAGGATGCCGTTCCTTACGCATTTCTGGACAGGATCGCAGACCACCTTTTCCTGAACCCACCGGCCAGAAATGCCATTGTGCAGGCCGAAAGAAGCCTGAGCTACGCGGAACTGGGAAATGGTGTGGCGCGGATTCTCCAAGCCTTCCGCCAGTTAGACATCCGCACCGGCAATGTCGTTGCCATTGCGCTCGCCCGCTCGCCGGAACACAGTATGGTGGCTCTGGCGGCAGCACTGTCCGGCGTGATCTGGGTGCCGATCGATGCCTCCTCCCCTTCAGACCGGCTTGCCTATCTTCTGGAAAACTGCAAGCCCGATCTGGTTGTCAGCCTTGCCGCGCCCGATGCGGAAATGGCCGGACGGCACCGGTTCATTACGCCCGAAGCCCTGCTTGCCCACCATCCGGCAACGGACACGCTTGCCGATTGCCCCGATCCCCGAATGTTGAGCCTTTCGGAAGAGCCAGCCTACTATCTCTACACCTCCGGCACCACGGGACGGCCCAAATGCGTGGTGCTGAACAATCGTGCAACCGATAATGTCATTGGCCGCACGCTGGAAAACTGGGCGGTGACAGCAGAGGATGTGTTTATTTCCGTAACGCCATTGCATCACGACATGTCGATATTCGATGTGTTCGGCGCGTTTGCCGCCGGGGCAACGCTGGTGCAACCGGCAGCGGGCGAAGAAAAGGATGCCATGGCCTGGAACCGGCTGGTGGACCGCCACGGCGTCAGCCTCTGGTGTTCGGTTCCTGCCATTCTCGACATGTTCCTCGCCTGCCGTCCGGGCAATTCGCTCGGCAGTCTGCGTCTGATCGCCCAGGGCGGAGACTATATCAAACCAGCGGTGATTGCCGATCTGAGACGGCGCAAGCCTTCGCTGCGGCTCGTATCCCTGGGAGGGCCAACGGAAACGACGATCTGGAGCATCTGGCACGAAATCGGCCCGCAGGATCACGATCTCATCCCCTATGGCGAGCCGCTGCCGGGAAATCGCTATTTCGTGCTGGACGACCAGGGCCGCCATTGCCCGGCGGGCGTGGTGGGCCGCATTCACACGGCTGGCGTCAACGTTGCGCTGGGCTATCTTGAGGATGCGAGGCTGACCCAGACCGACTTCGTGACGGTCGAGGACGAACATGGCGTGGCTGTGCGCGCCTTCCGCACCGGCGACCGGGGCAAATATCGCCGCGATGGGCGCCTGATATTCGACAGCCGCGTCAACGGCTATGTCAAGATCAGGGGCGTTCGCGTTTCGCTGCCGGACATCGAAAATGAATTTGCCGCCCATCCGGACCTGCGTCGCGCCATGGTCGTGGATTATGGCGCCGAAAGGCAGGGAGAAACGGCAATCGGGCTGCTCTATGTCGGGGCGGTGGAAAATCCGCCGACACCGGCAGCGCTCCGCAGCTTCGCACTCCAGCATCTGCCGCAATCGCATGTGCCGGGGCTTTTTCTGGCGGTGGAGGATTTGCCGCTTTCAGCCAATGGCAAGCCCGACCGCCGCAAGGCGCGGGCTCTGCTGGAACAGGCCGCCAGCGCGCCACGCCCGGCGAGAGCCGATGCACCGGTCCTGCGCCAGCGCGACCGGCCAAATGCCCCTCTCGCCGTAACGCCGCAAGTCCCCGCCGCCAATGATGATGGACCGGTCAGGATAGCGGCCATTTACAAGGCCGTGATCGATGGCAGGAATGCGGCGGCCCTTGGGCCAGCGGGCGATTTTCTGCGCGCTGGCCTCCTGCCGTCGCACCTCAAAACCATCTCTCTCCGGTTGAGGGAAGAGCTTGGCATCGACCTTCCGGTTCCGGCTCTTGCCCGTTGCCGCACGGCCGAACAGGTCGCGGCACTGGCGTCTGCGCGAAAGAACAGCCGGTGAAAACACCTTGCCGAACCGCCTTCCACGGCGAGCGGATGCCAGGGCCGCGTTTGCCGGTCCGGCTTCCGCTGCCATCCTTCAGAGTACAGGACCGGAAGACCGCAAAGGGTTTTCCTCACAATGCTTGAAGGCGTCCGTTGCGCCACCCCGTCAAGCTTTGAGATCATGAACAAGGAAATATCCATGTCCGCTCGCAGCCATGCCGCTCCGGCCCTGCCCCTCACGCTCCCGCAACTGGATTTCTGGGAGGAGTTCTGCTGCCATCCAGACGAGCCGCTTTCCACCGTTGCCCATGGCATCGAGGTCAGGGGCGAGGTCGATGAAGCAGCCCTGATCCGGGCAATCGAAACGACCATCGCCGAAAGCGATGTGCTTTGCGTGGAGTTCGTCACCCAGGGCGCGGAGAACCCGCCCCGCCAAAGGCTCGATCCCGCCCGCCGTCCAGCGCTTGAGCGCATCGACCTTCGCCATCACGCCGATCCCGCCGCTGAAGCCGAGCAACGCATGAAGGCGGATGTGGAGGCCGAACTCGATCTTACGCGGGATCGTCTTTCGGCGCAGATCCTGTTTCGCCTTGGTGAGCAGCATTATCTCTGGTATCTGCGCGCCCACCATATCATTGTGGACGGCTACGGCCTGACCCTGATGGAAAATCGCTGCGGCCAGCTCTACAGCCACTTCGCGGGCGTCGGACAGGCCGGGCCGTCCTTCCATGCCTATCCCGATTTTCTGGATGAGGAAGAGGCCTATCGGACCAGCCCCCGCCACAAAAGCGATGGTTCCTTCTGGCGCGACTATGTGGCCGGGCTGCCGCCATTGCCGGTCTTGAGCAAGGAGGCAGAGGATTACGGTGCAGCCGGTCTGCATCATAAAGCCACCCTGCCCGGCCTGCTCTCTGAAAGACTTGCCGAAGCCGCGCGGGAATTGCGGATGGGCTGGCCGGACCTTCTGACGCTGCTGAGCGGGCTTTACCTCAACGAAAAGCTGGTCGGTCCCTGGCGCCATCAGGCGAATGGCCTGACCCTGTGGCTGCCATTCATGAGCCGATGGGGCAGTGTCGGGGCGCATATGCCTGCTATGCTGGTGAACATTCTGCCCCTGCATATTTCCAGAATGGATGACGAGACGCTTCGTGGCTTCCTCAGCAGAATGAGTGCAACCATGCGCAAACAGCGCATCCACGGCCGCTACCGGATCGAGGAGATCGCGGCCGATTACGGGATTGCAAAAGGAAGCCGCTTCTTTTTCTCACCGCTGATCAACGTCCTGCCCTTCAGCGCCCCGACCTTCGGCAAGCTGGAGGTCAGACGGCGCGTGCTGGCCAACGGCCCTGGAGACGGCTTCAACCTCACCTATCGCGGCGAGGAAGATGGCAGCGACCTCAGTGTCTCGATGGATTGCGATACGCTGACCACGGATGTTGCAGCCTTCGAGAAGCACAAGGCGGCGCTGCCCGCCTTTCTCGCCGCCGCCCTGGAGCCTGGCGCACTGGATCGCCCGATCGCCAGCCTTGCGACGGGGTGAAAACGGCTCCCACTTTCCGGTCTTAAGTTCTTCCTGTCAGGCACGGGAGAGACGATCTTCGTCATCTATGAGGTGTAAAGCGCAAGGGGCATCCGGCCCCCAGCGCCACAGCACCATATTCAGGTCGCTTGCTGCCGCCCCCGGTGCAAAACTGCGGACGATAAGCCCACTGAAGCCTGCTGCCATCAGGCTTTCGGCAAAGCGCTGCGTGGCAGAAAGCCCGTGCAGCGCCATGTCATCCCGCCATGCGGGCGACGCCAGAACGTCGTCACTCATGGCATGGGACGCAAGGGCACGCTCATCGCGACAGTCGAAGACCAGCTCTATGGCCGCCTCGTAGCTGACAAGCGTCAAGGGTTGAAGGCTTCCCACCTGATTTGCTTCGCGAATGGCCGTGAGGATGGAAAGAGAGGTGTAAAGGGCAGGAACGCCCTTTCTATTGAAGCGCCCGCCATAAAGCTCGGCGCCTCGTCCCGACAGCGGTTCACGGGCATAAACCGGGTTCAGGGCACGGTAAAGCTTGCCATCATAGCGCATGTCGGCTCAGGCATGTATGCCGGCATCGACGGCATCGATATAGTCCAGCACCTCGCCAGCCCGCCCCTCCTGCACGAGCTGCATGGCCGTGCGGCCCGAAAAACCCGCCAGCGGCTCGGAGCGGTACCACGCAAAGGCAATCAGCGCCGAACCAAACCGAGGCTCGACCTTGTTGACGATTTCCACCATCTCCCGTAGCCGCCGCTGCGTCCGGTCAGAGGCGATGCGTTCCTTGCGTTGCACGGCATCCTTGCCAAGGCCAGCCGAGCGCGCCACTTCGCCACTCGTCGTCCTGAAGACCTCGGCAATTTTCTGGGGTGCGAAAAAGCCATTTTCCGCATACTGAACCAGGCCCATTTCAAGCTCCTTCACCATGCATTCTGACGCAATATAGCGTCAGAATGCATGTGCTTCAAGGAGCGCCGTTACAAGAACGCCGGGAGGTCGGCAAGGCTGCGGCTGGCAGCGCCCGGCATTGCAAAGGCCTCGAACACAGCCTGCGCGGTTCGGGTAAGCTTTTCCACCGCCTCTGCGCCGTAGCGGTCGGCGCGATAGCTCATCAGCACCCGGATCATGCGCTCGCCATCGATAATTTCCTCCATCACCTCGAACTGCAAGCCGAGCAGCGATTCATGCTTGTCCGGATCGACCTGACGGAAGGCAATCTCCGCTCCATCGGAACGCTCAAGCGCGCCATTCAGCTTGTTGCGGGCGTGGATCTGGATGAAGACCTCGAAAAGATGGTCTTGCCCCGGCGCCATGCCCAGCGCCTCCTCGATGAGGTCAATGGGAATATCGGTAAAGGGCATGGACGTATTGACCACCGATCTGGCCTGATCGATCAGCGCTCCGACCGTCATGTCAGGCGAGAAGCGCAACCGATGCGCAACGACGGTGGTGAAATAACCGATCGTATCGAAATAGGCGGCATCGGTGCGGCCGGACGCCGAGGTGCCGATCACCAGATCGGTCAACCCGCCGAGACGATGCAGCGCGCCCGAAATGCCGGCATAGGCCACATTGAACAGCGAGGCACTGTTTTCCTTTGCAAGGGCGTACAAGCCCTCGGAGACCTGCCTTTGCAGCTTGAACTCCACCCAGCCGCCCGCCGGAGAGCTGGGCTGGCTGGCTGCCGCCCCATCGCCCTTAGCCGGAAACAGCACCAGTTCCCGCGGCGCATCGCCCAGCATTTCCGTCCAGTAGGCCAGATGTCGCGGGTCCACGCCTTCGGCAAGCTGCTTTCGCGCAAAGTCCTGGAAGGGCGCCGGATTGTTCGGCCATACCACGTCATTACCTGCTGCCCGGGCGCGATAGGCAAGCTTCAGCTCGTCCATCAAAAGATTGACCGACCACTCATCCAGCACGATGTGATGGAAGAGGAAGGAAAGAACCTGATGCGCCTTGCCCGCCTCTTTCACGAAGCGCAGCCTGACCGGCAGCTCACGGGACAGATCGAAACAATAGCCAGCTTCCTGCTGGCGCGTCACACCCTCGCTTTGATCGGTCGTCCAGAACCAGCGATAGTCATCGAGCCGGTCCTCCGGCACCACTTTCTGGGAGACCGTGCCACCGTCCTCGGAAAACAGGCTGCGAAGGCCCGGATGACGCAGAAGCACATCGCGAAAGGCGGCATGGAAAACCGTCTCGTCCACCGGATCGAGGAATTCCAGCGCAAAGGGAATGTTGAAAATATCGCCGAATCCGAAAGCCGAATAGGCCTTCCACAGCGACATCTGCGCCCGTGAAAGCGGCGCGGTTTCCTCGCCTGTACCGCAAGGCGCAGCATCGGCCACCACGGAAAGATGGCGCTTTGCCCGCAGGGCAAGACCACGGGCCGTCGGCGCACTGAACAGATCGTTGAACTGTATCTCGACGCCGTGAAGGCTGAGCAGGCGGCCGATGATGCGGGTGGCAATCAGCGAGTGACCGCCATGATCGAAGAAATCATCTTCAGGCCCCATGGCCGGAGAGGAAAGCGCCTCCCTGAACTCGGCAAGAATGATGTCTTCCATCGTCGTGGCCTGATGAGAGCCCTGCCCGGCGTCGGCGTTTGCGTCGGACCGCACCTCCTGTGCCAGCCAATGCAGGAACCGGTCCATGAGAAAACCACCTGCTTCGGCAGACACGCCTCGTCCGGCCGTCAGCATCAGCTCGATTTCGCCCTGGCCAGCGCCATCACTGCCAATGGAAAGATGAAAATCCGGCCCGTCCTGCAAGGCAGGCAGCGCAAGCGCCCGCGCGGCAAGGCTCGCGGCAGCAAAGAAGCGCTCCGCAGACTGCCGGAAGGCCAAAGTCACTGTCGCGTCCACCACGTCCGGCACATCCGCCGCACTGTCTTCCTTCGCCAGTTGAGAAAGCGCTTCTGTCCTTGTCCGGGGAGATTGCAACAGAAACTGCCGGTTGCCCGTCAGATCGACCCAGCGGGAGGCCATGGCCATTTGCGGGCTTGTGTCACGGGGCAGCGCCATCCAGATCCGATCGACGCCCGCAAAGCCATGCAGGAAGGCCGAAAATTCCGCCCCGACGGCTTCGATCAGCGCCCTGCCGGAGAGATCCGCCAATCCCGCCTGCCGCAAGCTGGCCACCGGTAGGCGCACCTGCCAGCTTGCCAGTCCTTCCATCTTCTCCGGGCCCGGAAAACGCGCATCCTCCGCAGGCCGCAAGATGCAGCTCTCGGCATTCATACGTGCGCCAAGCCAGCCATGACCGGCAAGCGTGGAAACCGGCAGCCGCGCAAGCCTGGCATCTGCCACGTCCCTCGCTGCCGAACCCGCCCCCGCCAGAATCGATGCCAAGGCTTCCATCAGCCGCTCGAGGCTCCAGCTTTCCGCCAGAATATCATGCATGAGCAGGCCAAGGATCACTTCGCCCGCAGTCATGAACACATGCGCCTCGAAGGGCGGCACGGCCTCGCTGTCCGACCCCTGCCGCTGGCGCTGCAAGATGAGATCGAGCGCCGCTGCCCGATGCGGCGTGCTGGTCAGGCTGTAGCATTCTTCCACTGCCGCACCCGAAACGGCAACGAGCGAGCCCTCGTCATTGAAAGCCAGCCGTTGATTAAGCTCCGGATGAGACTGAATGAGACGTCGCAATGCCGAGATCACGCGCAACGCATCGATTTCCGGCGGAAGCGACAAGGCCACAGCCTGCTTCTGCACCATCTCCGGCATTTGCTGCGCCTCAAGCCAGATCTGTTGCTGAAAATCAGACGGCTGACGCGGCGCGATCGCACCACGCATCATCGCCCGCGCATCGTCAAGCTTCACCGCGTGAAGATGATCCGCCATTAATGTCTCCCTGAAATCGATCCGAAGCCTTCCGGCGAACGATCCGCCCGCCCACGCTCCAGCCTTTTGTTTTATTGCCTAAAAAGAAAACCGGAGCCCACTTTCCCTGGAAATGCTTTTTTCTTCGCATTTCCGGACGGGAAACCGGAAGCCACTTTCCCTGGAAATGCTTTTTTCTTCGCATTTCCGGACGGGAAACCGGAGGCCACTTTCCCTGGAAATGCTTTTGCCTTCGCATTTCCGGACGGGAAACCGGAGGCCACTTTCCCTGGAAATGCTTTTACTCATCATAATGATCATGCACCCCGGATGCGCCGCGACGCCAATAGCCGGATGCGCGCACCCATTTTGGATTCATGCCGCGCTCTTCCACCAGAAGACGCCGCAGATCCTTTGCAACAGCCGATTCGCAGCCGATCCAGGCAAATCCATCGCCTTGCGGCAGCGCGCGCTCTCGCAGCGCCGATACGAGCGGAGCTTCAATCGCGACAGACCCTTTATGCCGGTGAACCCAGATCGTCTCCACCTCGGCAGCGCTTTCCATGGGCAACTCGTCTTCCCGGCCATCCACCTCCACCAGCACCAAAGCCCGCGCGGAGGCCGGCAGCTCCGCAAGCCGGCGCTGAACAGCAGGAAGGCCCGTCTCGTCGCTGACCAGCAAATGCCAGTCAAACGTGAAGGGAATGATGAAAGAACCCCGCGGCCCGGCAATCCATGCCCCGTCTCCCGGCTTGACCGCACGCGCCCACAGACTGGCAGGCCCCTCGTGATGGATGGCGAAATCGATGTGGAGTTCATTTTTCGCCGCATCGAAATGGCGGGGCGTGTAATCGCGCGCCAGCGGCTTCAACCCGTCTTTGCGCATTTCCAGACCGTCCGGCCCCACATGCGGCAAAATGGGAACAACATCACCCGGCACGGGAAAAAACATCTTCACATGATCGTCGAAGCCAAGGCTGGCAAAACCCTTCAGCTCCTCACCTCCCAACACGACCCTGACCATGGACCGGCTGAGCACCCGCACGTCCAGCACCTCAAGCTGGCGCAACACCACGGGATAACGTTGACGCCGGGGCGCGCGATCGGGCGTGGAGACAAGACTGTCATGCGTGTTCATGTTCTGAATTTTCCTGTGGCCTACGGTAAACGACCAGCGGATCCGGCCTGCCAACCGCCCACCCGGTCAGGCGCGAAGGCCACCGGGGGTTGTTTTTCTATGTCGGGCCAAGACTATAGCCGCCAAGAGATCGCACTGCAATAAAAACATGGGTGTTTTTATCATGTTTATCGCTGCGACATGGCGCATGTCGAAATAAGGCGTACGTCTATCCGGCTCCGATTTTTCCCACCCCATGCACAGCTCGCGCCATGCACCTATAATTATACGACTTTTCTTGGTATCCGCTCACCAAACACCTGTGGAAAAGAAGGATGCGGGATTGAGCAATGTAACAACCTGGTCACATTTTACCCTTTGCACTTTTAGCGAACCCAATTGATTTGTGCTAAAAATGTTACAATCCACACACAACCCGTAGGTTCAGCCCGACAAACATTGACAAGGGGGTGCGAAATGATGATTACGACACTCAAGTTTTGTCGTGCCTCGCGGGGAGGAATGGCAAAACCCGTGCCTTAAGGGGGATTGTGATGTTTCGAAATGTAAAGGGCTCCCTGTTGCGGAGTGTGAGCGTTGTAACGCTGGCGATGTTGGGCGCCATGCCCGCCTTTGCCGAGGACGCTGCGAACAAGGAAAAAGAGACCGTTCTCGACACGATCGTCGTTACCGGCGAAAAGGTTGAGCGCAGCCTCCAGCGCACCGCATCTTCGGTCGAGGTTCTGACCGACAAGAAGATCAAGGAAGAGAAGACCGGCGACTCGACGGTTTCGGAAGCCACCCGTGACGTTCCGAACGTCGTCTATACCGATACGGTAAGCGCTCCCGTCATTCGCGGTCAGGATACGCAAGGCCCCAACACCGGCTCCATCGCCTTCCTTTCGGGCACGGTTCCGCGCGCTTCCATCGATGTGGACGGCCACTATCTTGGCTATTACGAATATGTGTTCGGCGCCTCCTCCATCTGGGATGTGAGCAGCATTGAAGTGTTCCGCGGTCCGCAGACGACCTCGCAGGGCGCCAACGCCATTGCCGGTGCAATCGTGGTCAATACCAAGGACCCGACCTTCGAACGCGAAGCCGCCTATCAGGCAGAGCTGGGCAGCTATGGCTACAAGCGTGCCTCCGGCGTGGTTTCTGGCGCTCTGGTCGAAGACCAGCTTGCCGCGCGTCTGGCGCTGGATTATTCCGGTCGCAATACCTTTATCGATTACATAAGCAATTCCTTCGCCAAGGGCAATTCGGATCAGGACTTCCAGGAGTTCAACGCCCGCTTCAAGCTTTTGTGGGAACCGACGGAAATTTCCGGCCTGACCGCCAAGCTGACCTATTCGCACAACAACAGCAATCGCCCCAGCCAGGAAGCCGCCTTCGCGCCTTATGACGATCTCGACAGCAAGGCCACCTATATGCCGAGCTGGCGCCAGTTCACCAATACCTGGATCGGCGATGTCAATTACGACCTGGAAAATGGCATCAAGCTGACCAACACGACGCAATACAGCGACAGCAATGTCTATCGTATTTCCAACGTGCAATCGAATGGCAGCGCCGACATTCTTCAAAATACGATCTCGAACGAAAGCCGCGTGACCTTCGGGGACGAAGAAGACAAGCTGAGCGGCTTCATCGGTGTTTACTACGCCCATACCGATTCCGACGAAACGCTCTACCTGACCCAGACGTCCGTCTTCAAGGACAAGAAGGACAATCTCGGCGTCTTCGGCGAAGCCAGCTATCGTTTGACCGACGACTGGAGATTGACGGGCGGCTTGCGTCTTGAGCATGACCAGGTTCAGCGCACAGGCTATTACGCGACCGGCGGCAGCCAATACGCTATCGATTATGACGAGAGCTTCACGGCCCTGCTGCCCAAGGTTTCGTTGTCTTACGACATCAACCCGGACTGGACCGTCGGCGGCCTTATCAATCGCGGCTACAATCCGGGCGGCGTCTCCATCAATACCAGCACCCGCGAATGGCTGACCTTCAAGGAAGAAACGCTCTGGAACTACGAGCTGTTCAACCGCGCCAAGTTCCTGGATGACCGTCTGGTCCTCGGCACCAACGTCTTCTACATGGATATGAAGAACGCCCAGCGTTATGTCGGCGTTTCCCTCGGCAACGGCCTGACGCAGTATTACACGGTCAATGCCGACGAGGCCTATGCCTATGGTCTGGAACTGAGCGCCGAATACGAGGTGCTGGACAATGTTCGCCTGAAGGCCTCTGCTGGCGCCATGCGGACTGAAATCACCAAGATGTCCAGCAAGACCGAATATGAGGGCAATGAATTCCAGAAGTCTCCGGGCTTCATGGGTACCTTCGGCGCAAGCTGGGATATAACGGACCAGATCACGCTTTCGGGTGACGTTCGTTACACCGATGGCTACTATTCCGACGATGCCAACGACGCCCGCTATGCCGTGGACGCCTATACCATTGCCAATGCCCGCGTCAGCTACAAGCTGAACGACAAGGTCGAATTCTACAGCTACGTCAAGAACATCTTCGATGAGCGCGTACCGACCTTCATGCAGGCAAACCGCTCTGTCGGCCTTACCGAAGCCAGCATGACGGCGCCGCGCACCTTCGGCATCGGCATCCGGGGCAGCTTCTGAGGTGCTTCCCCGCCTCACGGATTGGTGAAGCCTCATGCCTGCTTTGACCATCCGTTGGAAACGAAATTTCCGACGGATGGCAGGCAGGCACCGGGCGGACGCCATCACATCCACGCAAAAAGCTACGGAGGGTCACGCCAAGTGACCCTCCGTTTTGCATTGTGCAATTCCGAATCTTTTCCGGGGTGGCGCACAGCGCCGTACGTTCTATGAAATTCAACAAGACACGACGCAAAGATTTCCGTGCGAGTTTCCGGCAAAAGGGATTGATGTCTCGCAACAGAAACGGTCCAGGCAAGCCCGGAAGACACCACAAAAAGCCCGGTGACGGAACCGTCACCGGGCTTGGAACATCGTCTTGACGTCTGTTTCAGGCGGGCTATCAGTACTGATCTGCGCCACTTGGGGGCTTATGTATCAGGCCTTGGCTTGCGCCACCTTGCCGCTGCGGCGGGCGCTCAACGCGGTTATGGAAATGGCGACGGCGCCAAGCACGGCCGGAATGGCCAGAACCGTGAAGATACCCTTGAAGTCCCAGCCGAAGCTCAACAGGACGCCACCGATGGACGATCCGAAAATGCTGCCCAGACGGCCAACGCCGAGCATCCAGCTGACGCCGGTTGCCCGCGCCTGCGTCGGGTAGCATCCCGGCGCAAAGGCGTTGAGGCCGGTTTGGCCACCGCTCATGCAAAAGCCGACAACGGCGACGATCATGGCAAGCATTGCCGATTCCAGACCGGAAAGGCCCAGCACCACCAGGGCCAGCGCCCCAAGGAGGTAAGCGGCGGCAATGGCGCGCTGCGCGCCGAAGTAATGCATGAACACCCCGACCACCACGGCGCCGATCGTGCCACCCAACTGGAACATGGCCGTCACATTCGCAGCCGTCTGCATCGGCATTCCGGCATCGCGGATCATGCTCGGAAGCCAGCTTGTGGTGAGATAAATCACCAGAAGGCCCATGAAGTAGCAGATCCACAGCATGAAGGTGCGTAGCGCAAAGTTTTTCGAAAACAACACGCCAACCGGCTGCTTGGATTCAACACGCTCTTCCGTCAGCGTGAAGCGGTCAACGCCATCAAGCCTGGAACCGGAGACAGATGCGAGAACCGCGCGGATGCGATCGGCAGGGTGATTGCGCACCACCATGTAGCGCACCGATTCCGGCAGAAAGACCAGCAGCGCCACGAAAAGCACCAGCGGCAACGCGCCACCGAAATGCAGAACGGACTGCCAGCCATGGGCAGGCAGAAGAAAGGCCGCCACGAAACCTATGATGGCCGAACCGAGATTGAAGCCGGTGAACATGGTGGCCAGCAACAGCGAGCGACGCTTTTCCGGCACATATTCAGACAGAAGCGTCGTGGTATTCGGCATGGCGGCACCAAGACCAAGACCGGTAAGAAAGCGCAAGACCGCCATTTGCATGGGCGACTGGGCGTAGGCCGTCAGGAAAGTCAAAACCCCGAAGGCAAAGACGGAGGCGAGCAGAACCTTGCGACGCCCGATCAGATCGGAAGACGAACCGGCAAAAATCGCGCCGATCGCAAGGCCCACGGGTGCAGCACCCATGACAAGCCCGAAGGCTGATTTGGAAATTCCCCATTCCGCGGTGATGGCAGGGGCAAGAAAGCCCATGATTGCCACATCGATCCCGTCGCAGAAGACGATCAGAAAACAGAGAACGGTCAATAACCATTGCCGGGCGGACATGCCGCGGTCATCGATGAAAGATTTGACGTCGAGAGTTCCGGTCATAGAACTTCATTCCTCCCATAGGGCTAGAGCATTTCCAGGAAAAGTGGAGTCACGGTTTTCCGTGCGGAAATGCTCAAAAACAAAAGCTGTTTCGCAACAGCTCCCCCGTTTCCGTCACGAGCTGTTGCCGCGCGGCGAAGATATGGAAGACGAGGCACGCGCCTCTTCTCGCACCGCCTGAACGCCTCCAGCGTCAGACCAAACTCCTCACCTTGGGCAGCAGCATTAGGTCAGGCAGGCGCGCTTCACCATTTGGAAAGACGGGAAAGGCCATAAGCGGAGGCTATACCGGACAGTCACCGGCAATTATGCCGCATCGCCGCTCAAAGCTTCCAGATGGTCGAGAAAGAGGCTTTGGGCAGCCGTCGGCAGCCATCCCATGCGCCGCGTCAGACCAATCGGGCGGCGCGTATGCGCCAGGTCAACATTCAGGGCGGTGACAAGGGACCGATCGATTTCGGCCCGCGCCTGACCGCCGGAGATAAAGCCAAGGTGGTCGCTGCGATCAAGAAGCTCCCGCATCAGAATGAGCGATCCCGACTCGACAATGCTGACCGGAAGATCGCAACCGCTATCGTTGAAAAGCGCTTCGAAATGCAGACGGATCGGTGTTCCCACCGTCGAAACGACCCAAGGATAGGCCGCCAACTCCTCCACCGGGATCCGATCGCGGCCGATCAGAGGGTGGTGATGACCCGCCACGATGACGACCGTATCGTAAAACAGGACAGATTGCTCGACATCGCCGATCGGCGGCGGATCGCGCAAGGCGCCGATGAGGAAATCGATCTCCCCCCGCCGAAGACCAGCAAGAAGCTCGCCATAAGCGCCTTCCACGACCTGAATAGGCAATCGTGGGCGCTGTTGACGAAAGCGCGCAATCGCCGTGGGAAGAATATAGGAGCGCGACAGAGGCATGGAGCCGATCACCAGCCTTCCAGCTTCCTCCGAACGGTGATCGGCAAGATCGGCTTCTGCCTGAGAAAGCTCGGCCAGCGCAAGGCGGGCTGCCTGCGCCAGAACCTGGGCGGCCCGCGTTGCCATCGTGCCATAGGCCGTGCGCTCGAAAAGCGGCCGTCCCGCCTCCCGCTCCAATTGCGAAACGGCGCGATGCACGGTGGGCTGCGACACACCCATGCGCCGCGCCGCCAGCGTGTAGTTTTCCCGTTCGCGCACCGCGATCAGCGCTTCGAGCTGAGAAAAGGTGGCCGTGACCTTCAGCCGCGGCGCCACCTCCTCGAAAGCGGGATCAAGAAAATTCAGCGCGCGGCGAACGCGCCGCGCCAGCACATCGCACAGGGAATTGGCAAACAGGCCATGCGGACTTCTGGTAAACAAGACCTCGCCCACCATGGCCTCGATCTTGGAAAGAGCCTGGGTGACGGCAGGCTGGGACACATGGCACAATTCCGCCGCCCGCGTGACCGAATGCGTATCGACAACCGCCAGCAGAACGCGCAGATGCCGAAGATTGAACCGCATGACCCTTCTCCAATCGCCAGCCCCCAAGACGGACCTGCCATCCTTACAGCGCCGTGCGTTTTATCAAACGCACGAAGGACGCTGTAAACCTTTAAATCTGCTGCATAATTTTCACCTTAAATCGATTCCGATTTAAGGAATTATGCAGTAAACAATAGTCGCGTTAAGGATGAATTGAAGGTGATATTGAGCCCGGACTTGCCTTGATGTTCGCAAGGGTCATCTCTGCAACAAGCGATGAGCCGCGTCTTTAGCCTCTGCTTTCCAGAATACGATCGAGACGCAGGGCAAGATTATCCTCGCCGCCCTCCATACGAAGCCCGGCAATCTCATCCTGCCACTCGGCTATTGCCGTCGCAAGCCGGTTGGAAATGCCATAGTCGCTCAGCGTTTTGGCCACTTCCCGCATTTCGGCGGCACGGCGTGCGCCATGAACCATCATTCTTTCCAGATTATAGGAGAACCGCTTTTGCCAATCAATGCCGGGGTCGGAAGCCTGAAGGGAGGCGATAACGGCATCTTCGACGCCTGCGCGTCTTGCCGCGAGCATGGATTCAGCCGTCAGGGCCTCCAGCCCCTTGATGATGACAGAACGCATCATCTTGATGGCAGATGCCTCACCCACACGGTTTCCGGCAATCTTGCCCTGCATTCCAAGAGCCGAGAGATAATCAAGCGCCGGTTCGGCATGGGGACCGGCGATCAGAAGCGGGGTGCGATGGCGCAAGGGATGGACCGGAGCCATGACCGCAACATCCACATATCGGCCACCCGCCGCCTCGATCACCTCGGCATTCTGCGCCTTCGTCACTGGCGAACAGGAATTACAGTCGAAGAAAAAGGCGCCAGCGGCAAGGTGGGGCGCAGACTGGGCGGCCGCATCTGCCGCGCAGTCGGCCGTGACAAGGCTGAAAACGCCGCCCGCATCGCGCAGCGCCTCGGACGAAACGGGGCAAAGCACAACGCCAAGCTCTTCTCCCGCTTTCTCCATCGACGGAGCGGCCTGCGCATCGGCAAGCTTCGGATCAAACGCCGCCACCTCGCTTTCTTCCCCGCGTGTCCAGCCGGATGCAAAGGCGCGCGCCGCCTCACCAAAACCCGCAATGGCTATTTTCCGATGATTGATCATGGTCATGGACCTGCTGCGCTCCTCTCGCCGCATTCTTGAATTATGCCAATTTCTAACGGCGCGACGCCGTGAAATGCCAGCCATTATAGCAGGATCTTATGACGGGCGCGGCTCTTCCGAATTGTCGCCTCCCGTATTTGGGGCCAGAACTGCGGCGGGAAACACAATCGAGGGAGACAGTCATGTCCGAGAAAAAAACCGCGCTGGTCATCAGCGCCCATGCTGCGGATTTCGTTTGGCGCTGCGGCGGAGCCATCGCTCTCCATGCAGACAAGGGTTACGAAGTCACCGTTGTCTGCCTTTCCTTCGGCGAGCGCGGTGAATCGGCCAAGCTGTGGAAGGATGCCGGCATGACGCTCGATCGCGTCAAGGCCGCCCGCCGCGCCGAATCCGAAAAGGCCGCCGAAGCGCTTGGCGTGCATAACCTGATTTCCTTCGACCTCGGCGACTATCCCTTGCGCCTGACGGACGAGGACAAGTTCCGTCTGGTCGATGTCATTCGCGACGTGCAGCCCTCCTTCATGCTGAGCCACTCGCAGTTCGATCCCTATAACACCGACCACATGTATGCCACGCAGGTGGCGCTTGAAACACGCATGATCGCGCAGGCCTGGGGTCACAATCCGGGCCAGAAGGTTCTGGGCGCCCCGCAACTCTACCTTTTCGAACCGCACCAGACCGAGCAGATGGGCTGGAAGCCGGACGTTTTCCTCGACATCACGCCCGTCTGGGAAAAGAAGTGGGCCGCAATCCAGTGCATGGAAGGCCAGGAGCATCTCTGGGCCTATTACAAGAATGTCGCCGAAAACCGCGCCAACCACTTCATGCGCAATTCCGGCGGTCAGTCCGGCGGGCGCAAGGCAAAATATGCTGAAGGCTTCCAGTCCTTCTTCCCGCGCACGCTGGACGAGCTTTGAGGGCCTGAACAAGCGTGATCCTTCCGCCTTTGACCGAAGGCATCCGGGATTGCGCTTGACCTGTTGAAATAGGGATCGTTTCTCTTGCGCCATCAGCCTTGGGAAGCGATCCGAAAGCCAGGCAGCCATGGCGGCGCCTGCGCCATGAGGATGCAGCAACAACCTGCCACAGCCCCGGCACATTGGGGAAGCGCCCGCCCATCCCGGCGTGGACGCTCGCGTAACAACGCGGCTCCGCTTGACAAGCATCCGCTGTGGCAAATTTGGATCGGGAGGAACAATGGAAGCCTGCTTTGATATTGCCCATCTGGGGCATGTGGAAATTCTCACCAATAAATTTGACGAAAGCCTCGACTTTTTCACCCGCGTCTACGGCCTGAAACTGTCGGGACAGGACGATCAGTCCGCCTATCTGCGTGCCTGGGACGATTATGAATATGCCTCGCTGAAGCTGACCCGTTCCGATACGACGGGCGTTGCCCATATCGGCTATCGCGCCGCCTCGCCCGAGGCTCTGGAGCGCCGCGTGGCGGCCATCGAGGTCTCCGGCTACAAGGTGATCGGCTGGAACGATGGCGATCTCAGCCATGGCCGCGCCTTTCGCTTCGAAGATCCCTTTGGCCATGTCTTCGAAATCTATTACGACACCAACTGGTATGCACCGCAGGACGAGGCCGAAAAGGCAGCGCTCAAGAACACCGCGTCAGCCTTTACGGGTGCCGCACCCCGGCGCATCGATCACCTCAATCTGCTTTCCGCCGATGTCACTGAATTCAAGCGCTTCATGCAGACCTGCCTGGGTTCGCGCGTCACGGAATATATCCAGCTCGACAACGGGCGCCTTGGTGGCTGCTGGTTCACGGTCAACAACAAGACCTATGATCTGGCCTGCACGGAAGAACATGGCGGCGGCAATGCGCGTCTGCACCACGTGACCTATGCCACGGACCAGCGGGAAGACATTTTGCGCGCTGCCGATATTTTCCTGCAAAATGGCGTTCATATCGAAACCGGCCCGCACAAGCACGCGGTGCAGGGCACCTTCTTCCTGTACGTCTGGGAGCCTGCCGGAAACCGCATCGAGCTGGCCAATGCCGGTGCGCGCCTCATTCTGGCGCCCGACTGGAAGCCTGTGGAATGGACCCAGACCGACCGTTTGAAGGGCCAGGCCTGGGGCCTGAAGACCATCGAGACGTTCCACACGCACGGAACGCCTCCCATAGCCAAAAAGGAGCATTGATATGGCTGTCGTCGTTCAGAACATCGAGCGGGCCTCGTCCGACACGATCGACAGGCTGGCCAAGGCTGGCGTGGCGACCGTGCATGAAGCACAGGGCCGCAAGGGCATGTTGGCAAGCTATATGCGCCCCATCTATGCCGGCGCGCAGATCGCCGGTTCGGCGGTGACGATTTCCGCCCCTCCCGGCGACAACTGGATGGTCCATGTGGCCATCGAACAGATCAAGCCCGGTGACATTCTGGTTCTCGCGCCCACCAGCCCCTGCGACAACGGCTATTTCGGGGATCTTCTGGCCACCTCCGCGCAGGCGCGCGGCTGCCGCGGCCTGATTATCGATGCGGGAGTGCGTGATATTCGCGATCTCACCGCCATGCAGTTTCCCGTCTGGTCCAAGGCCGTCTCGGCTCAGGGCACGGTCAAGGAAACGCTCGGCTCCGTCAATGTTCCGGTGGTGTGCGCCAGCGCCTATATCGAAGCCGGCGACATCATCATTGCCGATGACGACGGCGTTTGCGTGGTCAAGCGCGCCGAGGCCGAAACGGTGCTGGCGGCAGCCGAACAGCGCCTTGCCAATGAAGAGGCCAAACGCAAGCGTCTGGCGGCCGGTGAACTTGGCCTCGACATTTACAACATGCGCGAGACCCTGGCTGCGAAGGGGCTGAAATATGTCTGAGGACGGTATTCGCTGCCTGTGGATGCGCGGCGGAACCTCCAAGGGGGCCTATTTTCTCGCCGAGGACATGCCCGCCGATCCCGCCGCACGGGATGACCTTCTGTTGCGCATCATGGGATCGCCCGATCCCCGGCAGATCGACGGGATCGGCGGCGCCGATCCCTTGACCTCCAAGGTGGCGATCCTGTCGAAGTCGTCGCGTGCGGATGCCGATGTCGATTACCTGTTTCTTCAGGTCTTCGTCGATCAGGCTCTGGTCAGTACGGCCCAGGGCTGCGGCAATATCCTTGCCGCGGTCGGCCCTGCGGCAATCGAGCGTGGGCTGGTAAAGGTTGCGGGAGACGAAACCGAGGTCCGCATCCACATGGTCAATTCCGGAGAAGTCGCCATTGCCCGAATTGCCACCCCGGAAGGCCGGGTGAATTACCATGGCACCGCCTCCATTGCCGGGGTGCCGGGTCGCCATGCTGCCATTCCCTTGCTGTTTGCCAATATTGCAGGCTCCATGTGCGGGGCCTTGCTGCCGACGGGCAAGGAAGTGGATGTCATCGATGGCGTGGAAACCACGCTGATCGATAACGGTATGCCCTGCGTTATCCTGCGGGCCAGCGATTTCGGCCTTACGGGAACCGAAAGCCGCGAGGCGCTGGAGGCAGACGAGGCCCTCAAGGCGCGCATCGAAGCCATTCGCCTCAAGGCAGGACCGATGATGAATCTTGGCGACGTCAAGGAAGCATCCGTCCCGAAGATGACGCTGGTTTCCGCACCGTCTGCGGGTGGGGCGATTTCCACGCGCAGCTTCATTCCGCATCGGGTTCATGCATCCGTCGGTGTCTTTGCCGCCATAACGGTTGCCACCGCGACGCGCCTTTCCTCCGGCCCGGCTGCGGCACTGGCCGTTCAGCCGCAGGATGGCCGCTTCCTTGTCGAACATCCAACCGGCGACATGGAGGTTTTTCTCGATCTGGCCGAGGATGGCGCCATCCGTGGCGCCGGAAACATCCGCACGGCACGCAAGCTGTTTGACGGCATGGTCTTTCCGCGCTGAACAACGGGCGAAAAATTCCACCGGCATGAATGTGGGCACCCCCCTGAAAGATGAAGGTTCCTGTTGCACCCAGCAGGAGCCTTTCTTCGTTTCGTTCAGCCCCGAATGCCAAGGCCTCTTTTTCGATTTCGCATGAAATTCAGGGCCGAGCGAAAATTTTATACACTCATCTATAGCCTTTTCTTATGCCATGTTCACCATTTTTAAATGGGAAAGATTCCCCGTTCAAGACATGGTGCTGGAAAGATTGCCCGCGGGAGGAGAACCGTGGATCAGTTTTACCCGGACTGGGAGGATCAATGCTCACCCTTTTGTTCGACGGCCTTGCCTATGGTATGCTGTTGTTTGTACTGTCCTGCGGCCTTGCCGTGACGCTTGGATTGATGAATTTCATCAATCTCGCGCATGGAGCCTTTGCCATGGCGGGCGGCTATATCACCGTGCTGCTGACCAACAGGATCGGTCTGCCATTTCTGGCCACCTTGCCCATTGCCTTCGTGATGACGGCTCTTGTCGGCGGCGTGCTGGAAAAGCTTCTTTACAAGCCGATGTATGAGAAGGGGCCGCTCGATCAGGTTCTGTTTTCCATCGGCATCGTCTTCATGGCGGTTGCTGGCGTGGATTATCTGGTGGGATCGCAGCAGCAGATCCTCAATCTTCCCGAATTCCTCAAAGGCCGTATAGAAATTGCGGGCGTGGGCATCGGCGTCTACCGCGCCTTTCTGATCGTCGTCTGCGGCCTTCTGGCTGTCGGCCTTCAGCTCATCAATAGCCGCACCCGTTTCGGCAGCCAGCTCCGGGCCGCGGTGGACGACCGGCGGGTGGCGCGCGGCGTCGGCATTCAGGTCAACACGATTTTTGCCGTCACCTTTGCCGTCGGCTCCGGTCTTGCCGGTCTTGGCGGCGCGCTGGGCGCCGAAATCATCAGCCTCGATCCGACCTTTCCGCTGAAGTTCATGGTCTACTTCCTGATCGTCGTTTCCGTCGGCGGCACCTCCACGCTCTATGGCCCTCTGGTCGCATCGCTGCTTCTTGGCATGGCCGATGTGCTGGGCAAATATTACGTTCCCTCGCTCGGCGGCTTTGTCATCTATTTCGTTCTTGTGGCCGTTCTCGTTTTGAAGCCGCAAGGCCTGTTTTCAAGGGGGCAATGATGACCTCTCCGGTTCTTTCCCCCTCCCTGCGCCGCGTCAGCACAGCCCTTGGACGCAGCCGGCGCTTCGGCCTTCTCGAAATCCTGTTCTGGCTGCTGGCGGTTGCCGCCTGGTTCCTCCTGCCGGACTATCATCTCATTCTCAACGAGGTGATCGGCTTTGCCATTCTGGCCCTGTCGCTGGACCTCATCCTTGGCTATGCGGGCATGGTTTCGCTTGGTCAGGCTGCGATGTATGGGTTGGGCGCCTATGCCGCCGGGCTTTATTCCATCCATGTCACCGGCGAACCCATCAGCGGCCTGCTGGTTGGCGGCGCCTGTGGAGCGCTGGCCGCCTTTTTCACGGGCTTTCTGCTGCTGCGCGGTGCAGACCTCACCCGCCTGATGGTGACGCTCGGCGTTGCCGCCGTGGTCATGGAAATCGCCAATCAGGCAAGCTGGCTGACGGGCGGCGCCGACGGCTTGCGCGGCATGGAGATGCAGCCGCTGTTCGGCCAGTTCGAATTCGACATCTTCGGCCAGACGGCCTGTGCCTACAGTCTTGGCGTGCTGTTCATCCTGATGATCGTCGCGCGGATCCTGCTCTCTTCGCCTTTCGGCTATTCGCTGCGCGCCATTCGCGACAATCCGCTGCGGGCCTCCGCCGTCGGCATTCCTGTCAATGCGCGGCTGATTGCCATCTATACGCTGAGTGGCGCCTATGCGGGCATTGCGGGCGCCCTGTTTGCCCAGACGCAGCAATTCGTGTCACTCGATGCGCTTTCCTTCCAGAAGTCGGCAGATGGACTGATGATCCTGACAATCGGCGGAACCGGCTATCTTTACGGCGGCCTGATCGGCGCTCTGGTCTACGAAGTCATTCAGGATGCACTCTCCAACGTCACGCCGCAATATTGGCAGTTCTGGATCGGCCTTCTCCTGGTGATCTTCGTTCTTGTTGGCCGCGAACGCCCGCATCAGGCCGTCGCTGCCATGACGCAGCGCCTGGCACGGCTTTTCAGCCGCAAAACCGGCCACCGCCCCTCGGGTGAGGAAAATTCATGACCGCCGTTCTCGAAACCCGCCACCTCAACAAAGCCTTCGGCGCGCTGAAAGCCACGACCGACGTGACCTTCCGCCTCGAACGGGGCGCCCGCCATGCCCTCATCGGCCCGAACGGCGCCGGAAAAACAACTTTCATCAACCTGCTGACAGGGGTTTTGACGCCCTCCTCCGGCGAAATCCTGCTGGAAGGCAAGCCGATCACCAGCCTGAAGCGCGAAAGCCGCGTGCAACGGGGTCTGGTGCGCACCTTCCAGATCAACCAGCTTTTCGGCCAGTTGAGCGTCGTGGAAAGCCTTGCGCTGGTGATTGCCGAACGCATGGGCCACGGCTGGAACCTGATGAAGGGCATTGGCCGCATTCGCGGCATCGATGCCGAAATCGCCGGGCTTCTTGCCGATTTCGGGCTGGACAGCGTGGCGGAGGACCGGTGCGCCGACCTGCCTTATGGCAAGCAGCGCCTGCTCGAAATCGCATTGGCCATTGCGCTGAAGCCGCGCGTGCTGCTGATGGATGAGCCCGCTGCGGGTGTGCCGGAGGCTGATCGTCAGGAAGTTCTTTCCCGGCTTGCGGCGCTGCCATCGGATGTTTCGATCCTGCTGATCGAGCATGACATGGACCTCGTCTTCACCTTTGCCAGCCGCATTTCGGTGCTGGTGTCGGGGGCGCTGTTTGCCGAAGGCACGGTGGATGAGATTGCGCATGATCCGCGCGTCAGGGAAGTCTATCTGGGAGGCGCGCACCATGACTGATGTGTTGACGCTGGAAAACCTCACGGCTGGCTATGGCCGTGCCGTGGTGCTGCAAAAGGTCAGTTTCAACCTTGAGCAGGGCAAGGCGCTGGCGCTGCTGGGCCGTAACGGGGTTGGCAAGACGACGACGCTCAACAGCATTGTCGGATTGACCCGCTATCATTCCGGGCGGGTGATGCTGAACGGTCAGGACATCAGCCGTCTTTCGCCAGAGCGGCGGGTGGAAGCCGGTGTGGGCTGGGTGCCGCAGGAGCGCGGGATTTTCCGCTCACTGACGGTTGAGGAGAACATCACCGCCTCGGCCCGGCCCGGTCGCTGGACACTGGAAGCCGTCTACGACCTCTTCCCCCGCCTGCGGGAACGGCGGCAGAATTTCGGCAACCAGCTTTCCGGTGGCGAACAGCAAATGCTGTCCATCGGCAGGGCGCTGGCATTGAACCCGAAAATCCTGCTGCTGGACGAACCGACAGAGGGACTTGCGCCGATCATCGTCGAGGAATTGCTGGCCTCCATTCGCCGCATCGTGCGCGAGGAAGGCATGGCCGCAATCATCGTGGAGCAACATGCCCAGCAGATTCTGGCCATCACCGATAGCGCCGTCATTCTTGATCGCGGCGCGGTGGCCTTCTGCGGAGAAAGTGCCGCCCTTTCGGCGGATAAGGCAACCCTTGGCCGCTTTCTGGGGATTGGCGGCGAGGAATAAAGGGCGACGCACTTGCAGTTGCGCCCGATTTTTTAAAATGGAGGAGACCATGTTGAAAAGAAGAACAATGTTGGGCGGTATTGCCGCCGCTGCCATGCTGGCCGCTTCCGGCGCGGCCATCGCCGCCGATGCCGTCAAGGTTGGCGTCATCATCCCGCTCACCGGCGGCTTCCAATCCAACGGGCGCCAGATCAGCGCCGCCCTCAAGACCTTCGTGGCAACGCACGGCGATACAGCCGGCGGCAAAAAGGTCGAGTTCATCGTCAAGGACGATGCATCCACGGCGGACAACGCCTTGCGGTTGGCGCAGGAACTCGTGACCAAGGATCGCGTCTCGGTTCTCACCGGCTTCGGCAATACGCCGGCTGCCCTTTCTGTCGCCCAGCTTTCCAAGCGCGCAAAAATCCCGCAGGTGGTCATGGTCGCGGCAACATCGTCGATCATGGACGCCTCGCCCTATATGGTGCGCGCCTCCTGGACCGTTCCGCAAATGGCAAGCGTCATCGGCCAATGGGCGGCGAAGAACGGCACGAAGAAATTCGTCAGCATCGTTTCCGACTACGGGCCGGGCGCCGATGCCGAAACCTGGTTCCAGAAATCGCTGGAAGCCAATGGCGGCACGGTGATGGAAAAGCTGAAGGTCCCGCTTGCCAACCCCGACTTCTCGCCCTTCCTGCAAAAGGCTGCGGATCAGAAGCCTGAGGCGCTGTTTGTCTTCGTTCCGACGGGTGCCGGCACGGCTTTCATGAAGCAGTTCGTGGAACGCGGCCTCGACAAGAGCGGCATCAAGGTCATTGCCATGGCCGACGTGACCGATGACGACCTGCTGAACAGCATGGGCGACCCGGCACTTGGCGCGATTACCGGCGGCCCCTATTCGGCAAACCACAACTCGCCGGAAAACAAGGCTTTCGTTGCCGCCTTCAAAAAGGAAAACAACGGAATGCGTCCGAACATGGTGGCTGTTGCCGCCTATGACGCCCTGGACCTGATCTACAAGACCCTGGATAAAACCAAGGGCGATGCCACCGGCGACGCCTTCATGGCGGCGGCAAAGGGCATGGAAATCAACAGCCCGCGCGGTCCGATCTCCATCGATCCGGCAACACGCGACATCGTGCAGAACATCTACATGCGCAAGGTGGAACGCGTCGATGGCGAGCTTTACAACACCGAGTTCGAAACCATCGAAAAGGTCAAGGATCCGGCTCATTAGAGCATAATCCGACCGGAGTGAAACGAGGATCGACAAGATTATGCTTCAAAAAGAAAACGTTAGAGCGCCGATCTGATTCAATCAGATCGAAAAGCGCTCTAATATCAAAGCTCGCAGATGCTAGAACATTTCCAGCAAAAGTGTAGTCGGTTTTGCGTCCGGAAATGCGCCGAAACAAGAAGTTAGAGCATTGTAGGTGAACCCGTGTTCACCGGAAGTGCTCTAACGCATCCTCGCTTTGAAAGGATCTCGATTATCTCAACTGCGGCAAAGGCTTGAGATATTCGAAAAGCAACAAAATATTGGATGAGGTCCGGTAAACTGCTGTTTACCGGACCTCATTTTTTACTCATCAAACTTTTCAACCGTATCCGCCTTGCCCTGAACCCAATAGCCGGACGCTTTCAGCCAAGGCATCGGATGACCCCGCTCTTCCACCAGATAACGTCTGATGGCACGGGCGACAGAGCCCTCGGCTGCGATCCACACAAAGGTCGAAGGCTCGATCTCCATTGTCTTCAGTTTTTCGAGGTAGGGAACAGCATCGGTCGGATCGGCACGATGCAGCCAGTGCATGTCGAGCCTTGCCCCGGTTTCGAAGTTTTGCTCATCCGCCCGATCAGGGACGGCCGCAACGACAGAAACCGGTACGCCAGCCTGCATTTCTTCCAGACGCCGCCCAATGGAAGGAAGCGCCGTCTCGTCGCCGATCAACAGCCATGCCGCGATCGAGCCGCCAATAATCTGCGAGCCGCGCGGTCCACCAATCTGCAACCCGTCCCCAACCTTGGCCGAAAGCGCCCAGCGGGTCGCGGGTCCGGCTTCATGCACGGCAAAATCGATGGTCAATTGCCGCTTGACCGGATCGAAGAAGCGCGGCGTATAATCGCGCATGGCAATACCGCCGTCACCATCCGGCACGAAGATCTTGATGTGATCCGCCGGAGAGAGCGATGCAAATCCTTGCAACTCATCGCCACCCAGAACAATGCGGATCATTGCGGGCGAAAGCCGCTGGACATCCACGACAGTAAGCTGTCGGCGGCGAAGCTCATGCTTGACGCGCTCGATCACCGGCAATGCTTCGTTCTGCGATCCTGTATCCGTGCTCATTTCCTGCCTGTTCCTTTTCTCCATGCCCTCGCCCGCGCCATCCTCGATGCGGCGCGCCGCCTCGTGCAGAATTGCGACCACCCGTTCGACCGCGCCGTCTTCCACATCCGGGCGCTTCAACTGACTGCGCAAGGCAGTTTTCAATGCATCCATCGCCTCTGCCACGGCCAGAGGCGCACCATGGCGCCCACCGCGTTCGATGCGGGAAAGAAGATGCTGCAAGGCCGATCTGTTGGCCGACAGAAAATCCCGGCCTTCCGGGGTGATGCCATAGGTCTTGCGATTTCCCTCGCTCTCGCCGATGACGGCAAAGCCTCCATCCTCAAGCCATGCCAGGGTTGGGTAGAGAACACCCGGACTTGGCGTATAGCGGCCGCCGGATTGCTCCTCCACGGCGCGTATCAGCTCATAGCCATGGCGCGGCTTTTGACCAATCAGCGACAGGATCAGCAGGCGCAAATCGCCGTAATCCAGCAGGCGCCTGCCGGGGTGATCGTGGTGGCGGTGATGCCCTTCGCCGGAAGCTTTCCGGGAAGGCCTTTTATCGTTTCCATCATGTTTCATGGCGCATATCTATATCTCGATATATCGACTTTCAAGATATATCTGATTTTTATTTTCCGGCCGAAACCCGTTCTTTGCGCTTGACGCGCCGAAAGGGAAAACCTAACCAAAATTGACAGGATTTCGGAGGCAAGATGGATAAGGCCGTTAACGAGCCGCAGGCTGGCTGCCGTTTGCAGGCGAAGGACATTACCTTGCATTATGGTGAACGCACCATCGCGGAAGGTCTCAGCCTCGATGTGCCGGACGGCAAGTTCACCGTGATTGTCGGCCCGAATGCCTGCGGAAAATCAACGCTGCTGCGCGCTCTGGCTCGTATTCTGCGTCCGGGAAAGGGCCAGATCATTCTTGATGGCCGGGCCATTGAAACCATCGGCGCGCGCGACGTGGCCCGCACGCTTGGCCTTTTGCCGCAAACCTCTGCCGCACCGGAAGGCATTACCGTTGCCGAGCTTGTGGCTCGCGGCCGTTATCCGCATCAGGGCCTGCTGAAACGTTGGAGTAAGGCCGACGAAGACGCCGTGCGCTGGGCCATGCAAACGGCACGGGTTCATGATTTTTCCAATCGCATCGTTGACGAGCTTTCCGGTGGCCAGCGCCAGCGAGTGTGGATTGCCATGGTGCTGGCGCAGGAAACGCCACTTCTCCTGCTGGATGAACCGACGACCTATCTGGACATAGCCCATCAGCTTGAAGTGCTGAACCTGCTTCGGGCGCTCAACCGCCGCCAGCGCAATACCGTGGTCGCCGTATTGCACGACCTTAACCAAGCGTGCCGTTATGCCGATCATATCGTCGCCATGCGCGCGGGAAAGATTATCCGGCAGGGTGCGCCGGCAGACATCATGACGGCGGAGCTGGTGCAGGCGGTTTTTGGGCTGGACAGCATCGTTATCGCCGATCCCGTCACCGGCGACCCCATGGTGGTGCCGCTCGACAGGGCGGACAGCATTTAGAACAGCTCTCGCAACCCGTATTATCTGGCGCGGGTCAGCAGCCACAGCAGATAAACACCACCGACAAGGCCGGTCATGCGGCCAATCGGCAAAATCAGCGTGCTGGTAAGGCTCTGCGTCAAAAGATCGGCCAGAACAAGCAGGAATGCGCCCATGGCTGCGGCACTGAGGACCGGAACGCCTTTCCCCCGCGTGAGACGCAGCACCAGTTGCGGGGCGGCCAGCGCCACGAAAGACACAGGACCTGCGGCCGCTGTTGCAAGCCCCGCCAGCAGCACGGCTGCGGCAATCATGCCCATGCGGGTTCGCTCCACCGGCACACCAAGCTGGCGGGCAAGATCATCCCCCATTTCCATCAGGGCCAACCGCCGCGCATAGACGGAAATCAGAGGGACCAGCAGAATGCTCCCCGCCATCACCGGCAGCACGTCGCTCCATTTCCGTCCATCGAGAGAACCGGACAGCCAGAGATTGGCGGCAACCGCATTATCGAGATCGCCCCGCACGAGCATGAAACCGTTGACGGCGGTCAGCGTAGCGCCCATGCCGATGCCAATCAGGATCAGCCGGTAGCCACCACCTCTGCCATGGCGAAAAGACAGGAGATAGACAAGGGCTGCCGTCAGCAGGCCGCCGCAAACCGCAGAGACCGCAATGGCCGTGGAACCGCCACCAAGCATGACGATCTGCACCAGCGCGCCTGCGGCAGCGCCGGTGGTAAAGCCGATCACATCGGGCGAGGCAAGCATGTTGCGCGAGAGGGACTGGAACACGGCCCCGGAAGCCCCAAGCGCCCACCCCACGAAAAATCCGGTAAGCACGCGCGGCAGGCGAAGATTGAAAACGATTTCCCCCTTCATGCCGCCGCTGCCTCTCCCCGCCAGGATCGACAGCACATCATGAACCGGAATGGAAAGACGCCCGAGCGTGATGGCATAGAGACCAAGAAGCGCCGCAGCCACGACCAGAGCGAGCGTGACAAACAGCAGCCGACCGTCCAGCACCATCGATAATTGGCGATTGCGAAGCAGGATGAAGCGGCGGGACGGATCGGAATGCATGTTCACAGCCGCGCCATCCGCTTTTGCCTTACCAATACGATGAAGAACGGGCCGCCCATCAGGGCAACCATGATCCCGACACTCACTTCTCCGGGGGGCGCGATGATCCGGCCAAGCGCATCGGCGCCAACCATCAGCAGCGCGGCGATGACCATGGCATAGGGCAAAAGCCAGCGATGACCGGGGCCAGCCAGCAAGCGCGCCATATGCGGCGCTGTCAGCCCCACGAAACCGATCGGCCCTGCCGCTGCCGTGGCCGCCCCCGTCAGCACGATCACCGCAAGGGCGGCCCCTGCCCATATCCGGGCCGGATTGCCACCCAGGGCTTTGGCCAGATCACCGCCGAGGGCCGCCGTATCGAGCGCCCTTGCCAGCGCAAGCGACAAAACCAGACCCGGCACCACGATCAGCGTGACAGGCAGCAGAACATCATAATCGCGCCCGGCCAGCGAACCGACCGACCAGTGGCGAAACTGATCGAACACATGCTCATCGCTGTTGACGAGAACAATCTGCGCCAGGGACAGCAGCACGATGGAAAGGGCCGCGCCGGCCAGCACGATGCGCACCGGACTGCCGCCATGTTGGCGATGCCCGAGACATGCCACGATCAGGCCGGCAAGGCCCGCCCCTGCCATTCCAGACAGCATCAATCCGTTCATGCCGGAGATGCCGAACAAGGTCATGGCGCAGGCAATGGCCAGCGCCGACCCGGCATTGATGCCGAGAATGCCCGGATCGGAAAGCGGGTTGCGGGTCAGCGCCTGCATGATGGCGCCGGCCACGCCAAGGGCAGCGCCAACCACCGCCGCCAGCAATGTGCGCGGGATGCGCAGATGGCGCACGAGAAGATGATCGCTCTGATGCGGATCGAAATGAAAGATCGCCTGCCAGGTTACGCCAATCGGCACCGGCCGCACCCCCGCCGTCACACCGGCCAGCAACACGGCCAGCAGCATGAGGCATAGCACCACCAGACCGGCAAGGCGCTTTCGCCGCTGTACATCGGTTGGCTGCGGCAGGGATGGGGATGGGCCTGTTCGACGCAGGGTCATTTTGCAAATTTCTTGACGATACCGTCCACCACCTGCTTGCCGCTATAATAGTCCATGCGGAACGAATTGACGCCAAGACCATAGACCTGCCCCTTCTTGACGGAAGGCAGGTTGGCCAGAACAGGGTCACGCATGAAGGCTTCCGCCCGGCTGTCGTCTACCCGCAAAAGGAAGGTCGTTTCGGCCTTGAGATCGACAAGCCGCTCATAGCTTGCCCAGACAAAATCATGGCGCAGCACCGCCTGCGTATGCCAGGAGGGATCGGGATCTTCCATAGTGAAGCCAAGGGCGGTGAGCAGGGCTGCATGAGGACCGCTGACACGCGCAATCGGATTTTCCTGCCCCGGACCGTTATAGCTGATGATGTTCGTCTTGCCTTCAGGCAGCTTCAGCTTCTCACGGGCAGCGGCCACATAGGCATCGAATTCGGCGATCGTCGCGGCGGCCTCGCTTTCGAGGCCGGTGGCCTTGCCAAGCTCGGTGGCCAGCGCCTGCCAGGAGGCGGAGCTGTCATCGAGAACGATGGTCGGGGCAATCTGCCGGAAAGCGCCAATCTGGTCACGCGCCGCGCCCGCACCGCTGACCGTCACGATGATCAGATCCGGTTGCAGGGCATAAACCGCCTCGAGATCGACCTTGCCCGTCGGCCAGACATTCTGCACGCCACGCGCCCGCGCCTCCTCGGCCCATTGCGCAAAGAAGGTGCCGTTGGTGGCCGAACCGCTGGCAATGACGGGTGCGTGAATGGCCAGCAAGGTGCCCGTCAAAGTTACAGAAGATGAGAGGATCCGCTTCGGCTGCGCCGGAATCTCGGTCTTCGTCCCGTCCACGTTCTGGAAGCTGCGTGGCCAGTCACCGCCAGCCCGAGCAGTCGGCATGGCAAGCGCAAGTCCAAGCAGCATGAAGGTGAAGGACAGGAAAACTCGGGCTTTCATCATCATTTCAAGGCGCTCCCGGCGTCGAAACATATGCAGATTTCAGCGCGGCAGGAGGAATGCCCGGCACCGGGCAGAACCGGATGCCAGCTTTCGCAGCCCCATTCAGAAAACGACAAACCCGATCCATAAGGCAAACCCTGGTAGAAAGCCGTGTTCCAGCGCGCGCGGCTGATGCCTTAGCACCGCCGCAAAGCGAGCGCCAGAAAAACATGAGTAAAGAACACATGATATTTGCAACCGGCGACACGGAACACAACCCTGCCTTCACGGGTTGTGCGCTCGAACAAACCCGAAAACCGGCTTCCACGTTTCGGTCCGATGCTTTTTCTCACGCATCGGATAACCCGAAAACCGGCTTCCACTTTTCGGTCCGATGCTTTTTCTCACACATCGGACAACCCGAAAACCGGCTTCCACTTTTCGGTCCGATGCTAGAAACGGAGAAACCAGAATGCCCGCAAAAAGCAAGGCTCAGCAAAAGGCAGCAGGCGTGGCTCTTTCCGCAAAGCGGGAAGATACGCCGCGCGGCAAACTCAAGGGCGCTTCGAAAGCCATGGAAAAATCCATGTCCGAGCAGGAATTGCGCGAAATGGCCTCAACCCCGCGCAAGGGAAAGCCGGATCACGCTTCCTGAAGCTAAATCGCGCACTCAGTCCGCGCGGGGGCGTCTTCGCGGTGCGATCAGCGCGTCCAGCATGGCCTCCTCTTGCGCCGTAAGATCGGTCAGCGGGCTGCGCACACTTCCCGCAGCAAAGCCCTGCAATCTTACACCCGCCTTTACCGCCGAAACTGCGTAGCCCTTGCCACGGTTACGGATAGCCATGAAGGGATAGAAGAAATCATTGAGCAGGGCCTCGCAAAACGCCCTGTCACCAGCCCGTAGCGCACGGTAGAAATCCACCGCCAGATCCGGCACAAAATTGAAAACCGCCGAGGAATAGGTGGTAAAGCCCGCACCGAGATAGGCTTCGGCAAACAATTCCGCCGTCGGCATCCCGCCAAGATAGGTCAGGCGGTCGCCCATTTTCGCCGTCACCTGACGAACCAGCCCAATATCGCCCGTTCCATCCTTGAAGCCGATGAGATTGGGGCACTCATCACACAAGCGAGCCAGGGTATCCGGCTGAAGCACGCAATTGTCGCGATTATAAACCATTACCCCGATGCCGACCGACTGGCACACCCGGCGAACATGGGCATGAAGGCCAACCTGAGGCGCGTCGATCAGGTAATGGGGCAGGAGCAGCACCCCATCCGCGCCCGCCTTCTCCGCCTGCCTGGCGATGTCCACAGCCAGTTCCGTGCCATAGCCGCAGCCTGATACGATGGCCGTACCGCCCGCGGCCTCCTTCGCAGCCCGCACGATCTGCGGCACCTCCGCAGGGGTCAGCGAAAAGAACTCACCCGTCCCCCCTGCTGCAAACAACACCGGAGCATCGAAGCCGGAAAGCCACTCGATATGCTGTTGATAGCTTTCCTGCGCAAAGACGCCGAATGCATCGAAATGCGTGACAGGAAAAGAAAGAACGCCCGACCCCAGGCGCTGCTTGATCTGCTGCGGATTCATCATGTGCCCTCCTGGCTCTTTTCAAAGCCAAGCTTTCGCGCGTGCAGGCCATTCGGCCAGGCCCGTCCACGCTCTATTTCAAGTTACCTGTGTTCAACGGCACTCAGGCCGCAGCCCCATCAGGCCTGGAAATGCTCTAGCACCTCCACAGGAAGCTTGTCAATGATTCATATTATATGTTGAGTAAACTTCTCTGATGAGCTGCCCGGTAGCGGCTGAGGCTTCCTCGCAGATGCAGCTTCATGGAGGTGCGGGCCCCCGTCTCGTCACTATTGGAAATCGCCTCGATAATGGCGCCGTGTTCCTCATGAATTTGCATCATGTAGCGGCGCTGCTCCTGCGGGTCCGCCTCCTGCTGCAAGGCATCGCGAGGAATTGCAGAACGGCCGAGCATGGTCAGAAACTCTGGAAAGCGTGGATTGCTTGTGGCTTCGGCAATGGCCAGATGCAGGGCAAAATCCGCTTCGGCCGTCGCCTTTCCCGCCTCTATCAGCATGAAGAGGTCGCGGTGGCGCGCCCATATGACCTCTTCCTGCTGCGCAGACCGGCGAAGCGCGGCCAGGGCGGCAGCTTCAACCTCTACCGCCATGCGCAACTCAAGCAGTTCAATCACGGACGAAACCCTTGCCCGGTCGATATTCTGGAACGGCAGGGCAATGGGTGCGGGCGCATCCAGAACGAAAACTCCGGCCCCCTGCCGGGGCTCCACCAGACCGTCGGATTTCAGCGCGGCAATGGCCTCGCGCACAACGGTGCGGCTGACGGCATATTCGGCCGTCATCCGCGATTCGCTTGGAAGGCGGTCGCCGGGCCGGAACTGGCCTGACTGTATGGCCTCGCGCAGTTTTTCCACCAACTGCGTGACCAGTGTTGCCTTGCCTTTCGGCTGGGCGGGTGGATGTTTTGCATCAAATGCCACGTTAGCCTTCCCGATTTCGTCCTGCGGACATTCCCCTACAGCGCCGTGCGTTTTATCAAACGCACAAAGGACGCTGTAACACTTTAAATCTGCTGCATAATTTTCACCTTAAATCGATTTCGATTTAAGGAATTATGCAGTAGCGCTCCGCCAACTTCAAGAGCCGCCATTGCCTTGCTGGCCCCCGAAGGCTGCCACTTTCGCAGCATCCATGGACGGAAAGGAAGCGCGCATCACAGAATTGGCCGGATCAACGTGTCTGCAAAAGCGCGGCGATATAGCCGTAGCAGTAAGCAAAAGCCACCTGCTGCTGATTATCACCCGAAAGCGTGGGCGCGTGATCGGGCATGACCATGTAGCGATAGCCCGTCTGCCGCAACACATCGATGACGGCAGGCATATCGATATCGCCGTCGTCAGGAAAACTTTCCCTGAAGTTATAGATATTACCGACGATATTGCGGAAATGAATATTCATGATCTTGCCACGTTCGCCGAACCAGCGGGTCACGGCAGGCACATCCGCCACGTCCTCCAGCATTTCGCCAAGCGTGCCGATGCAGAAATTCAGGCCATGAACCGGGCTTTCATGCATCTGCACGAAACGCTTCATGCCCTCCACGCTTCCCAGAATGCGGGTAACACCCTTATAGCCGGGCGGCGTGGCCGGATCATGCGGATGGCAGGCAAGCCGCACGCCCGCCGCCTCGGCCGCCGGCACCACCCTTGCCAGAAAATAATCCACCCGTTCCCACAGCGTTTCCTCTGCCAGAATGCCCGCAGGCCCCGGCTCGTCCTGATCGACGAGATCCCACCTGAAGGCTTCCGCGCGATAGCCACCACGCCCCTCCTCCATCGGCGTGCGGGGAATGCCGATATAGTTGAAATTATAGCGCACGGAAGGAATGCCGGCTGCGCCGCAATTTTCGATCAGACGGCAAATCTCGTCGATCTGGCGATCCCGGTCCGGTCCGGCAAGGAGAATGTCGCGGCAGGGCTGGGTGTCCACCGGCGCTGACGGGAGAGGCAGCAGCAACATGTCCAGCGTGAGGCCGAAGCCTTCCATCTTCTCGCGGAACTGTTCCAGCACAGGCCGGGTCCAGCCTCGCCAGTCCCCATCCGGATTGGCAGACACATGCTCGACGCCCAATTGTTTCATCACGCGATAATCATCGTCATGGCGGGCGGGAAGCTGGGTTCCAAGATACATGCCGGTCTCCGTAACTCACTTGTAATATGATGCATATTACAGGTCGTACAAGTCTCGTCAACAGCAGCGCCATTTAGAGGATGTCGCGCAAAAGTGTGCAGCGGTTTTGCGACACCGACATGCGTTAAAACAAAAGCCTGGACCATCGAGAGAACGGCAAGGCGTTGGATTACCCGCCTAGATCGGTTCATTGTTTCACGGAAACATTGAACCGATCTAACTATTTGTTTTTACGCATTTTCAGACGGAAAACCGGCTTCCACTTTTCCTGAAAATGCTCTAGTTATCCTGATAGGCTGCCACCACGGCCGCGAGCTGGTCGGAATCGAGGAAGGACATCTGCGTATCCATCAGCGTATTCAGTTGCTCATCGGAAAGGCTGGAGATGGCCGATGTGGAAAGCCCCTGAACACCCGTTGTGCTGAGCGCGGCAATATCATCGGTGGAGAAGGTTGCCAGTTCGTCCTTCGTCAGGGCGGCAACCTGTTGCGAGGTCATGGCCGCAACCTGTTCCGGCGTCAGCGCTTCGGCCTGACCGGTGGAGAGCGCTGCGATCACCTGCGGTTTCAGGCCGGAAATCGCGCTGGAACTGAGGCCGACGAGCTGGTCGGTCGAAAGCAGCGACAGGTCTTCCACCGAAAGGGCTGCGCCCTGCAAGGCGTTCAGCCCGCCAAGCTGCTGGGTGGTGAGCGAACTGATCTGGCCTGCCGAGAGCGCCACGACCTGATTATAGGTGAGCCCACCCAGTTGCGTCCGCGACAAGGTTGCAAGCTGCTCCGTGGTCAGCGATGTCATGATGGCCGTGGACAGCCCCTTGATGCCATCCGTACTCAGCGCTTTGAGGGAGGCCGTCGTCAGGGCGGAAAATGCTGCCGTTGTCAGGCCGGAAACGCCGGTTGCGGCCAGCGCGGCGATCTGTGTCGTGGTCAGCGCACCGATCTGCGCGGCACTGAGGCTTGCCACCTGGGCGCTGGTAAGCCCATGCAGGGCAGACGTGCCGAGAGCGGAAAATTCAGCCGTCGAGAGCGAGGCGATGAAGGATGTCGGCAGGCCTGCGATATTATCCGATGTGAGTGCCGCCAGCGAAGAGGTCGGCAATTTCTGAAGCTCGCTTTCGGAAAGCCCCTGTAGACCGGTGGAACTGAGCGAGGAGACCTGAAGGGTGGAAAGCGCCGCCAGTTGATCGGCACTGAGGGCTGCTACCTGCGCGCTGGTCAAGCCGGCCATGGCATCGGTGTTCAGCGAGGCCACCTGGCTTGTGGTCAACGCTGCGATGTCGCCCGTGCTGAGGGCTGTGATCTGGCGGGAGCCGAGCGCGTTGACCTGATAGATCGACAGCGACTTCAGCTGATCCTCGCTGAGCGCCGAAATCTGGTCTGCCGTCAGCCCGCCAAAACTGGTGGCGCTGACCGCCGCAATTTGCTGCGAGGTGAGCGATGCAACACTTGCCGTGGAAAGCCCCGCTATCGCCGCCGAGCCCAGAGCCGCCATCATCTCGCTCGAAAAACGATCCAGTTGATCCGGACTGAGAGCGGCAATCTGGGCCGAGGACAGTGCCGACACCTGATCGCTGGAAAGGGACGCGATCTGCGCCAGCGTTAAGGCGGAAACCTGCGCACTTGTCAGCCGCGATACGGCGGAAGGATCGAGTGCGGCGATCTGATCGGTGGAAAGGCCTGCAAGCGTTTCAGTGGAAATGCCGCTGACGGCACTACCGCTCAGCGCTGCGAAGGCCTCTGTTTGCAGCATTTCGAGCCCGTCCAAGCCCAGTGCCGCCACCTGCGCCGAACTGAGCACGGAGGCCTGGAGATCGGACATCACCTCGATCTGGTCGAGATGCAGGGCGGAGATCTGTGCCGTTGAAAGGCCGGAAATGGCGGACGTATTCAGCGATGCGATTTGCGCGGTGGAAAGCGAGGCGACATCCGTCGCATCGAGAGCGGCAATCTGCGCCGATGACAGGGCGGATACCTGCGCGGTGGACAATGCCGTCAGCTGATCCGTGCTGAGGGCCGCGACCTGCGCCGTCGTCAGGCTTGCCACGGCACTCATGGAAAGGGCCGCAAGCTGGGCGGTCGGCAATCCGGCCATGAAATCCGTAGAAAGACCGGCAACGGCACTGCTTGAAATGGCGGCGTAATCGGCAAGCGAGAAGCTTTCCAGCGCGGCCGAACCAAGGGCGGCAAGCTGGGTTGAGGTGAGGGTCGCGACCTGCGTCGATGTCAGGGCTTCGGCCTGATCGGCGCTGAGCGCGGCAAGCTGGCCGGTGGCAAGGCCGGAAATGCCGTCCGTGTTCAGGGCGGCAAGCTGGGCGGTCGTCAACGCGGCAATTCCAGCCGTCCCCAGTGCGGCGACCTGCCGGGAACCGAGGGCAGCCATCTGCGCCGTCGTCAGGGCCTCCAGCTGCGCGCTGGAAAGCGTGGCAAGCTGGCCCGTTGTCAGGTTGGCAATGCTGCCGGTGCCAAGCGCGCTGACCTGATCGGTCGTCATTGCACCGAGCTGCTCGGTGGTCAGGCCGAGAACGGCGCTGGAACGAATGGCTGCTATATCCGCGGTGGACAGCATCAGCAGGTTTTCGGTGCGTAACACTTCGATCTGCGCCGAACTCAGGGCGGCGATCTGCGTCGTCGTCAAGGCCTCCGCCTGCTCGGTGCTCAAGGCCGCGATTTCGGCGGTGGTCAGGCCCGATGCGCCGGTGGCGCTGAGGGCGGCAATTTGTGCCGTGGTCAGGGCGGCAATATTGCCAGCACCCAGTGCCGCCACTTGCCGCGAAGACAGTGCCGCCATCTGTTTGGTGGAAAGCGCACTGACCTGATTGATGTCGAGCAGGGCAATTTGCGCCGTCATCAGTCCCGAAACCGCCGAAACGTTGAGGGCGGCCACCTGTGCCGTGGTCATGGCGGCAATGGCATCGCTGCCGAGGCCGGAAAGTGCGGTGGACGTAAGCGCGGCAATCGCGCGCGTGGAAAGGGCCGCAATGCCCTGACTGCCCAGCGCCGCAACCTGTTGCGACCCGAAGGCCGAAAGCTGCGCCGTGGTGAGCGCGCCAAGCTGGCTTGCGCTGAGCGCCTGAATTTCCGCCGTGGTCAAACCGGCAATGGCATTGCTGCTCAATGCGGCGATCTGCGCGGTATTGAGCGCTGCCATGCTGGCCGAGCCAAGGGCCGTAAGCTGATCGGATTTCAGTGCAGCCGCCTGCTTTGTGGAAAGGGCCGCAACCTGCGCGGCGCTGAGGGCTGCGACCTGGCGCGTCGTCATGCCGGAAATGGCCGCGCTGCTGAGCGCGGCGACCTGATCCGTGCTGAAGGAGGCAATGACCTCCGCCGAAAGACCGGCCAGCGCGCTTGCCGTCAAGGCCGCGACATTTTTCGTGGAAAGGCTGGCGATGTTGGCGGTGCCAAGGGTCGAAAGCTGCGATCCGGCGAAGGCGGCAACCTGCGCCGCCGAAAGTGCCGCCGTCTGGGCGGAAGAAAGCGCGCTCACCTGTTTCGACGTCAGGGCGCCAATCGCCCCGACATTCAGGGCGGAAATCTGGCCCGTCGAAAGACTTGCAAGCGCCGACGAGGAAAGACCGGCAACGCCATCTGCCGTCAGCGCGGCGATGTCACGAGTGGAGAAGGTTGCCAGATTGGCCGTACCGAGGCTTGCCACCTGTCCGGAGGAGAGAACGGCGATCTGGCCCGCGCTGAGCGCCTCTGCCTGTGCGGTGGTCAAGGCCGCGACCTGCGCCGTGCCAAGGCCGGTGATGGCCGCCGCCGAGAGCGAAGCCACCTGCGCCGCACTCAGCGTGGCAAGCTGGCCCGTCGAAAGAGCCGAAACCTGATCCGAGGTCAGGGCCAGCATCTGCCGCGAGGACAGGACCGCAAGTTGCGCGGTGGAGAGCGCCTCGATCCGTTCCGCAGTCAGGCTGGCCATCGCGCCGGTATTCAGCGCGGCAATCTGCGCCGTGGACAGGCTGGCCATATCTGCGGCGGCGATGGCGCCTGCCTGCTGGCTGCCCAGCGCGGCAATCTGGGTCACGTTGAGGGCGGCAAGCTGATCCGTGGTCAGGGACGCAAATTGCGAGGCCGAAAGTGCGGCAATGGCCGCGGTCCCCAGCCCCGCCAGCTGTTCGGAGCTTAAGGCCGATATGGCGTCGTCGCCAAGGCCCGCCAGCGTGTCGGTGGCCATGACCGCGATTTTTGAGCGCGACAAGGCGGCAATGTCGGCCTCATCCAGCACCGCGACCTGCTCAGATGTCAGAACGCTGACCTGCGCGGTGGAAAGCGTTGCCACTTGCGCGGTCGAAAGGGCATCGATCTGGCCTGGTGAAAGCGCCCGGATGCTTCGGGTGGTCAGCGCGGCAACCTGCGCGGTGGAAAGCGCTGCCACGACGTCGCTGGAAAGACCGCCAATGGCGCTTGAACTGAGCAGGGCAATTTTCTGCGTGGAAAAGGCCAGAATATCGGCAGCATCCAGCGCGCCGATCTGGCTTGCATTGAGGGCGGCAACCTGTGCCGTCGTCAGCGCCGCAATCTGGCTGCTGTCGAGGGCAGCGATGGCCAGACTGCTCAAGCCCCGCACTGCCGTTGCGCTCAAGGCGGCAATCTGTGCCGTGGAGAGCGCGGCAATATGGCTGGAAGACAGGACCGCCGTCTGGGCGGAGGTCAGGCCCGCAAGCTGCGTCGTGGACATGGCCGCGACCTGGCTGACACTGAGGGCGGCAATCTGATCGGCCGTGAGGCGCGCCACCGCGCCCGACTGCAAGGCGGCAAGCTGGCTCTCGGAAAGCGCCGCAAGCGCTGCCGTGGTCAGGCCTGCCGCCGCCGTGCCCCCGAGGGCAGCGAGGCTTGCGGTGGAAAGGCCGGAGATAACATCTGCCGTCAGCGCCGATGCCTGATCGGCCGTCAGGGATCTTATCTGGGCCGTCGAAAAGGCCTGAACCTGGGTGGAGGACAGGGAAGCCATCTGGCCGGTCGTGAGCTTTGCCAGGGCCGCCGCAGAAAGGGACGCGATCTGTGCCGTGGAAAGAAGGCTGAGGGCATCGGTGCTGAGGCCTGCAATGGCAGAAGAACCGATTGCCGCCATATCGGCTGTCGAAAAGAGCGCGATGGCGCCGCCATCGAGAACGGCAAGCTGGGAGGCGCTCAGCGCCTTCACCTGCGCGGCGGTCAGCGCTTCGATCTGGCCTGAGGACAGGCCTGCAAGCTGATCCGTTGCCAGCGCAGCAATGGCTGCCGTCGTCAGCGAAGAGATCTGCGCATTCGAAAGAGACGCCAGAGCCTGCGTGGTAAGCCCCGCCGCCGCGGAGGTGCCCAGCGCCGCCATCCAGTTCACGGACAGGGCCGAAAGCTGATCGGCGCTCAGCGACTGAGTTTGCGTCGATGTCAGGGCCTTGATCTGATTGACGGAAAGCACGTTGAGCTGGGAAGTGGTCAACACCGCCACCTGATCGCTGCTCAGCCCGGTCAATGCGCTGGAGGTCAGCGCCGCCACCTGCCCGACCGAAAGCGCCTGCAATTGCTCGGCTGTCAAGGCATGGGCCTGCGCGGACTTCAGCGCCGCAATCTGCGCGGTGGAAAGTGCGGCGACCTGAGCCGTGGACAAGGCCGCGACCTGATCCGTCGTAAGCCCCGATACGGCAAGCGTCGTCAGTGCCGCCACCTGCAAGGTGGCGAGTGCGGCAATCGCTTCGGTGGTCAGCCCGGCAGCCGCCCGGCTGGTCAGAACCGCAAGTATATCCGTGGAGAGGCCTGCCATGGCGGACTGTTGCAGGGCAGCCGTCTGAACCGCGCTCATCGCCTTGAACTGCGCCGCCGTCATCGCCGCGACCTGTCCTGTCGAGAGCGCGGCGACCTGATCGGCGGAAAGCCCCGAAACAAGGCTGGAAGAAAGGCTTGCAACTTGCGCATTGGTGAGCAGCGCCATGTCGCTGGAACTGAAGCCTGCCGCCTGCGTGGACCGCAGCGCGCCAAGCTGCGCCGTGCCGAGTGCGGCCACCTGCGCATCGGAAAGCGCATCGATTTGCAGCGTGGAAAGGCCCGTCACGCCACTGGTACTCAAGGCGGCGATCTGGCCGGTGGAAAGCGCCTGCACGGCCTCAAGCGTCAACAGCCGCACATGCGCCGCCGAAAGAGCGGCGATTTGACCCGTTGAAAGCCCGGCGACCTGATCGGCCGATAGCGCCGCCACCTGTGCCGTCGTCAACCTGCTGACCGCTGCCGTGCCAAGCGCGGAAATCTGATCTGCGCTAAGGCCGGCAAGAACCGAAGGCGAGAGGCCGGAAATAGCCGCGGAGCTGATCGCCGCCATGTCATCGGAGGAAAAGTCCTCCATATCCTGCGCCGTCAGCGCCGCAAGCTGCGCGGCTTTCAGCGCATTGACCTGCGCGGGCGTCAAGGCTTCAGCCTGGGCCGTGCTGAGGCCGTGCACCTGTGTCGTCGTCAGCGCGCCAATCTGCGTCGTCGTGAGGTTGCTGACCGCCACTTCATCCAGCACCGAAAGCTGATCAAGGGTCAGGCCGACAATGGCCGCGCGGGAAATGGCCTGCAATTGCTGGCTGCTCATGACCTTGACATCTTCGGTATCCAGCGCCGCAAGCTGCGCGGAACTGAGCGCGGCGACCTGGGTGGTCGTCATTTCCTTCACGTCTTCCGTGGTCAGCGCAGCAACGGCCGCCGTTGAAAGCGACCTGATCTGGCTTGCGCTATAGGAGGAAATTGAAGACGTCATCGGCTTGCCCCGGATCATGACGGCGCCCCGAAAGCGGCCACCTCAATGAAGCGTCCGGCAAAAGGCCCCTGTTTCCCACACACCGCCAGGTCAAGCGCAAGGCGGCCCTGAAACGGCTCGACCTTGAAACGTCCGCAATCTCTCAAAAGCGCTTTTCACGTCCCAAGCTCTTGTTCTGCGTATTTTCGGAGGGAAATCCGGGCTCCTTCCTCTCATGAAAAAGCCCGGCCCTACCGCCGATACGGAAAGCGGTGCTTGCCAAGCCTACTGCATAATTCCTTAAATCGGAATCGATTTAAGGTGAAAATTATGAAGCAGATTCAAAGCGTTACAGCGTCCTTTGTGCGTTTGTTAAAACGCACGGCGCTGTAAAGCCCACAGAAGGCGGCACCCGCGTCTCCCGGCAAAAATTTACATATCCTTACTTGTCCGAGGCTGACGGAAACCGGCTTTTCAACCGCAATTGGTAACGACAGGCTGACGAAATCGTGATCGCGACACCCGGCCTGCCTCAAACGTAGAGTGTGTGGCTATTCAACGTTGGGCGGGCTGCAAACGGTAATTTGCTGCGATTCCGGTGCTCATGTACATTAAGTACACTCCGCTCCGATTCTCGCACATCACCGTTTTCTCCTCACCCAACGTCGAATTCCCACACACCCTAGAGTGGCGCAATTGCAAAGGCGGGCACCGGCAGGTCATGCTTGCGGCAATGTTGGAAAAGTGCGGCACAATCCAGTGCTTCCCGAATGGTGACATCCATGTCGAGATAGCGGTATGTTCCAAGGCGCCCGACGAAGGACACGCCTTTTTCGGCAGCGGCTCTGGCCACATATCGAGATAACTGCTGTTTCTCCTGCACAAGGCGGATGGGATAGTAGGGAATGTCGTTTTCCCCACAGGCGCGGGAGGTTTCGCGATAACAAATCGAAGCGCCATGCTCTTCCCAGGGCGCAAAATGCTTGTGCTCGGTAATGCGGGTATGGGGGATGGACCGGTCCGCATAATTCATCACGGCACAGCCCTGATAGTCACCGGGGTGGATGAAACGCTCGAAATCCAGGGTTCGATAGCCCAGCCGCCCTTCATCGAAGCCGTAAAATGCATCGATGGGGCCGGAATAGAAGACATGATCGAAGTCCGGCAGCCATTCACGCCGGAAGGGCGTGTTCAACCTCAAGTTGATGACGTCATGATCCAACATGCGCGCCACCATGTCCGTATAGCCCGTCTCCGGCATGGCCTGAAAGCGGTGGGAAAAATAGCGGTCGTCATAATTGAACCTCAGCGGCAGACGCTTGAGAATGGCCGCAGGCAGGCTGGAGGGTGCGCATCCCCATTGCTTTTCGGTGTAACCCTTGAAAAAGGCTTCGTACAGACGGCGCCCGACGAAGCGCAACGCTTGCTCCTCGAACGTCTCCGGGCTTTCGATATGCGCATCCGCCTCAGCCGCAATGAAGGATCTTGCCGCATCCGGCCCCATCGCAGCGCCGAAAAACTGGTTGATGGTGTGCAGATTGACCGGCAGGGAATAGACCTGCCCGCCACTGGTGATCTTGACGCGATGCAGATATGGCCGAAACGTCTGGAAGCGGTTGACGTAATTCCACACGCCTTCATCATCCGTATGGAAGATGTGAGGCCCATAGACATGCAGCAGAATACCGGTTTCGGCATCGCGCTTTGTATGACAATTGCCGGCAACATGATCGCGGCCTTCGAAGACCGTGACCCTGTGCCCCGCCTCGGCCATTTCCCGCGCGATGACCGCACCCGAAAGCCCCGCGCCCGCCACCGCCAGGTTTGCAGACAGGCCTGCGATTCCGGGGCCTCTTTGCGGCCCGCTCATGGCCAGAGCCTCCCGTCTGGCGCGATCGGAGAAAACTCATGCCACTCTGAAAGCCGGGCACGATAGAGGCTTCGATAGGCCCCGTCCTCCAGTCCGTCCACGCCAGCCTCAAGAAGGGTGGCGCCGATTTCGTAATATATGTCCAGATTTCGCAGATTTGGCACTGGTCTGCGGCCTGCCTCCGCCTCTTCCTGCATGTGCCGGTAAAGCGCCTGAAGGCGCTGCGCCAGTCCTTCCATGTCATGCAGCTCTGCCGCATTCGGGCGCTCGTTCAGCATGGTTGCCATGGCCTTCAGCCGTTCCGGCGTTCGGGAAAGAGCAATAGCCGTCTCCACATAGCCCTCAGGGCTGTTGCATATCAGCTCCGGCAAGCCCGCTGCGGTCACGATACTGGCGCAAAAACGGGCGGCAAAGCTCTTGCCTGCAAAGGTCAGCACCGGCAGCCCCATGGTCAGGGCATCCGCCGCCGTGGAATGGGCGCCATAAGGGAAGGTGTCGAGGAAAAGATCGGCCAACCCAAGCCGCGCCAGATGGTCGGGATTGGCGGCCTTGGGTGCGAAAATCAATCTTTCCGGCGAAACGCCTGCGTCTTGCGCAAGGCCGCGCAATCTCTGATCCACCGCCTCGCCACCGCTCAACAGCCACAAGAAGCTGCCCGGTGCGCCTGAAAGAATGTGCATGAAGCGGGCAAAGGTTTCGGCGGTTATTTTCTGCATTCCGTTGAAGCAGGCGAAAACGAAGCCTTCATCCGGCAGCCCTGCCTCCACCCGGCTTGGCCGCGCGCCGCGCAACCGTTTCCGGTCGATGGGCTGGGTGCACGGGATATGCAGAACCTTTTCGGAATAGAAAATCTCGTTTTCCGGGGGAATGACCCGTTCATCCGCAATGATGTAGTGATGAAACGGGCTTCCCATCGAGCCCGGATAGCCACAGAAATTGACGATGACCGGCGCCGGCCGGTAGGCGAAGATACGGGTGCGGGCGTTTTTCGTATAACCATTCACATCGATCAGAATATCGATGTCATCGTCGCGAATGCAGCGCGCCGCCTTGTCATCCTCCATGGCCGTAATGTCGCGCCAGACGGCGAAGACGGCCTTCATGCGGTTTTGCGTCTCGTCATTCGTGACAGGATCGCCGCAGTAATAGGCATAAAGCTCGACCTGGGCGGGATCATGCAGTTCCAGCACCTCGCGGAGCGCAAAGCCGACGGCATGATCGCGCAGGTCCGAGGACACATAGCCCACCCTCAGCCTCTTGCCCGTTGCGCATTTGGCCTGCACCGGCTTTGCTGCGAAATCGCGGATGTCGGGCCTGCCGACGAAGGATTTGCTGTAACGATGCGCCCTGGCAAGCTGAAACAGTGGATCGTCGCAATAACAGGCCAACGCCAATGGCGACATGGCATCCAGCATTTGCCTGAAGGTAACGTGCTGGGAGGCGGCGAGGATCGGCCATTTGCACTGCCTTTGCCGAAGCGCGCTCCAGTGCTGCCCCGCCTCCGTCCGGTCGGGGCGCAGTTCCATGGCCTGCCACAGCGCGGTTTCCGCCTCTTCCAGCAGATTGGCATTTTCCATGACCCGGCCAATATGCTGGAGCGCCATCAACCTGTGGCTGACCCGATCGGCCGTGCTTTCAGCCGTTGTCTCCAAAAGCGCCTGCCATTGCTGGATGGCTGCCGCCGCAAGGCCGCTATCCTCCAGTGCCCGGCCCAGATTGATATGCGCAGGGCCGAAACGCGGATCAAGCTTCAGGCAGGCGCGCAAGGCGTGAATGCTCCCGGCCACATCGCCCAATTGCCGCAGCGCCACGGAATAATTGAACAGCACGAGGTGCAGGAAGGGATGGCCGTCATTGAAGGCGATCCAGCTTTTATAGACCTCGGCCGCATCCACGGGCCTGCCTGCCCGCTCAAGACCTTCGGCAACCCGGAAAAGATCGTTGAAGGAAAGTTGCTGTCCACGCGCCGCCGCCAGCAGAGGCATCAACGGCAAATCACCCGGATGTTCCATCGTCATGATTTCCCCACGCTTCATTGAGGCGCTCCAGCTTTGGCGTCCTTGACCAAAACGGGCTCAACCAACCTGCATGAGGTGTAGCGCAGATCCGGCGGGTGATCGCCCTGCTCCTGCCTGCGCCCGGCCTTATCCACAGGTGTTATGCATATCCCCGGCTGGACAGGTTACTCCACGCTTTCCATCATCGCGCGCAGTTCGGCGCTCATGGGAAGGTTCAGGCAATGCGGCGGTTCTCCGAAAGGCTGCATGAACCATCGGTCGTAGATCTTCTGCATCCTGTCGCTGCGATAGACCCGCCATAGGGCCTTGGCAACCAGATCGGCAAATTCGGGATCGTTGATGCGCGTCATGAAGCCATAAGCCGCAGGCTCTCCCAACCCCTCCTCGCTGACGGAGAAATCCTGCGGATGACCCGATCGGGCGATCATCTCGTGAAGCAGGATGTCGTCCATGGCGAAGGCCGAGACACTGCCGTTGTTGACAAGTTCGAAGGCTCGCTCCACCTCGTCAACCGGCACCGTAACGAGACCGAGCCTGCGCTCTCGGGAGAGCTGGAGGATCTGACTGATATTGACCGTTCCCAGCACAACGCTGACGCTTTTGCCGCGCAGATCTTCGAGTTTATGGATATTATTGCGCTTCAGGCTGACAAGGCGGGTGCGCATGAAGAAATGCGCCGGTGCAAAATTCGCAGCCTTGCGCCGTTCCGGCAAATTCGTGCTGGCATTGCATTCGATATCCATGCCGCCCTCGTTCAGAAGCTGTAGCCGGTTGGCGGGCGTGCGGAAAACATACTCCGTCCGGATTTCCGGCAATTGCAGGATCTGCCGCATCTCCTCGGCCATTTCCCGGCAAAGGTCTATCGAATATCCGCTGATGTCTCCATTGGCGTTGGTGAACGAGAAGGGCGCGGCAGTGCCATAGCCGACGCGCAGGACGTGTGTTTGACGCAGCCGTTCGATGGTCAGGCTGACCGTATGCCCCTGGCCATCCGCGACGTCCTGCGCATAGACCCGGCTGACAACGGCCAGAACCACCAGCACAAGCGCCAGAAAACGTGTCGTAAGGGCCGCCATCATCGCAGGTGATCCGTCATATATCCGGGTTTTTCGAACACCGCCCGCAGCTCGGCGGAAAGGGGCAGGTTCATCCTCTGTCCCTGCGGCGGGATCGGCTCCTCGAACCATCGGCTGTAAAGCTGGCGAATTTCACCGCTTTCGTAGATCGATCGCAGGCTTTCATTGACGGCGGCAATGAAGGTCTCATCGTCATGCGGCAGCAAAAGCCCGTAAGGCTCCGGCGCGCTCAGCGCCTCCTGGGAAATCTCGTAGAGTTGCGGATCGGCCGAACCTGCCACCAATCCCGCCAGAAGAATATCGTCCATGACATAGGCGGAGGCCTTGCCGCTCGTCACCATGGCGAAGGATTCTTCATTTTCCTTGTTCAGCAGAACGGAAATATTAAGCCCCCTCTGACGATTGACCGCGTTGAGCTGATCGAGATTCACCGTGCCCGAGGTGGCCGCGACGCTTCTTCCGGCAAGATCGCCCACACGGTGGAGATTGGCAGTTTTCAGAGAAACAAAGCGCGTCGCCGAAAGGAAATGCGGATAGCTGAAAGCCACAAGCTTGCGGCGCTCTGCGGTATTTGTCGTTGCCGCACATTCCATGTCGATCTTGCCGGTTCGCATCATGACAAAGCGCGTGGCCGAGGAAACCGGCACATAATCTATGCTGATACGGGGCAGACCGAGCTTTTTCGCCAGACGTTCGACAATGGCCACGCATAATTCCGTGGAGTAGCCCGTGGGCTTTCCGTCCACCACATAGGAAAAGGGCGGCTCGGCCTGTCGATGTCCGATGGTAATCACCCCGCTCTGGCGCAGTTTGGCCAGCGTTCCGCCATCCTGCCCTGCCCAAAGCGCAGGGGCGGCCATCAACCAAACGGCCAATGCGGGTTTGCAAAACCTGAATAACGACATGCCGCTTTCTCCTGCCAATATCACCATGCGGCGGCCGGAAATACTCCGCCTGACCCGGAACATTCATTTGCTGTCCAACCACGCCGCCCGGAAACCTGGCCTTGCGCGGGCTTGAACTTCGAGCGTTTATGACAGCGCTTTCTCAAACAATTGCACGAAAGCGCCCCGACCCTTCCGCATCATCCTCCTGAAGCGGTTCGGCCTGCGGTTTTCCGAAAAGATAGCCCTGCGCCGACTTGCAGCCGAGCCCGCGCAGAATGTGAAGCTGCTGCCGGTTTTCGATACCCTCCGCCGTGGCCTCGATTCCAAGTCCGTTGGCAAGCATCATCAAGGCCCGCAGGATATTCAGCGCCCGTGGATTATCGACCAGTCCGGCGACGAAGCGGCGGTCGAATTTGATGCGGGTCAAAGGCAGGTCGAGCAGATAGGAAAGCGAACTGAAGCCGGTACCGAAATCGTCGATCGCCACACCTATTCCCATGCCGCGGATGGCATGGAGCGCGGTCACGGCCTCCCGCTCGGCGATAGGGCTGGTTTCAGTGACTTCGATTTCCAGCCGATGCGGCGCAAGCCCCGTGGCGTCCAGCGTCGCACGCAGAAAGTCCGGCAGGTCACTGCGCAACAGATCCGCCGCGCTGATATTCACCGCCAGTGTCCCGGCATTGGGCATGGCGGCGAAGGTCCGGCAGGCATTGCTCAAGACCCAGCGATCAAGCTCCACGATAAGGCCGCTTTCCTCGGCCGCTTCAATGAACTGGTCCGGCGTCAGCAGGCCTCGCACGGGATGACGCCAGCGCACCAGCGCCTCGTGGCCACACAGGCGGCCATCCTGTATGGCAATGATGGGCTGGTAGAAGATCTCGAACTGATCTTCCCCCAAGGCCAGCATCAGTTCCTGCTCGATGGCCGAACGGCCGGAGCTTTCCATGGTCATGCCCGGCTGGTAGTGGCGAAGGCAGCCGCGCCCGGCGCCCTTGGACGTGTAAAGCGCCACATCGGCATGGCTCATGATGTCCTTGAGGGTCCGCCCATGCAGGGGCGCTGTCGCGACACCAATGCTGATGCCGATGCCAATCGAAAGATCATTGATCTGAAACGGGCGATTCATGGCGTCGATAATGCGCTCACCCAGCCGTGCGGCATCCGTGCGCGCATTGACGGAAACCGCCTGGATCAGCGCGAACTCGTCGCCGCCAAGGCGGGCAAGCACATCCTGCGGCCCCAAAAGCACCGAGAGCCGATGGCAGGTGGCGATGAGCAACTGGTCTCCCACCGCATGTCCGTAAGTATCGTTGACCGGCTTGAAACGGTCGAGATCAAGCAGCATGACGTTGATTGTGCGCCCGAAAAGCTCGACCTCTTCCAGCATCCGGCTCAATGTTTTCTGCAAGAAGGCCCGGTTTGGCAGCCCCGTCAACGGATCATGGTGGGCCAGGTGTTCCAGTTCGCGGGCGGCCTCACGCACCTGTCGCAGATGCTCTCTCTCCACAACCCCCTCGCGCAGGGTTTCGATGGCATTGGCCAATTGCCCGATTTCATCGCGTCGCTGGCGAAAGGGCGTCGTGCGGCCTGTTTCATCGCGGGCAATGCGTTTCAGGGCCTCGATCAGCGCCGGAATGGGATGGAACAGGCGGCGCATCACGAGCATGATGGCAATGCCGGTCGCCAGCATGATGAGTGAGCCATAAACCAGCGAATTGCGATAAAAGGCCGTTTGCATCCGCATCAGCCTGTCGGCATTGCCAGCGCTTGCGGCAATCGCGCCCAGCAGTTTTCCGTCTGGCGTGGTGATTGGCAGAAGCGCAATATAATGGCGGGTCGAGCCAATCGAGGCAAAGCCGGTTGCGTATTTGTCCGGCGGATGGGCATTTCCCTTCTCATCGGAGAAAACCAGCGGCAGGTTCTCCCCTCCGCCCTCGCTGTCGGTCAGGGTCAGCAACTGCCGGCGCTCCTCGTCATACCGCAACAGCCACACCGGTTCCTTTGTCTGAAGCGATGCCAGCGACAGAACATCCAGCGGCACGAAGCCCGTATCCAGGACCGATTGATCGTCACCGATCATACGATCGGAAACGATACCGGTAATCTGGCCCGCAGGCGTCATATCCACCGTCACGAAGGTATAGACACCCCGAATGGCGCTGCTTGAAATCTGCGCATTGGTGCTGGCCTGGCGCGCCCAATCGGCCTTCTGCGCCCTTTCGATCATTAGCCAGCCGGTTGCTGCTCCGCTGACATAGGCGAAAGCCACCGCCAAAAGCAGGAAGAAGGCAACCTTACCGAGAATTGAGTTGCGCCATCCCGGAGAATGATCCAGGTCCGGCGTCTTAACCTCGTCTGACAACATCGACAGTTCCAATGGATAGGAGATGATAAAACAATATACGTCCGACATAGATTGTCAGCCGAAACTTTCAAAACGTTTGACGCAAGGCAAACCAGCGACATCTCCAGTCAAGCGACGCCGTCGCAAGCGATCGAACAGCGCCCTGCGAGGACGCAATCGATTGATCGAAAATCTCCACTATCGTCGTAAAGCATCTCGTTGCAAAGACGGCAGACGCGAACCAATTTATCAAGGGCTTGACCCGCTATATTCCTAACAGGCATCCAATTGGACGGCATCAAAGAGATCCGGCATCGCCTTCACCGGCATCCCGAAATCTCCGGAGAAGAGTGCAACACCGCAAAAGTTGTGGCGGAGGCTCTCCAGGCAGCAGGCGTAGATGATATCATAACCGGAATCGGAGGCTATGGCATCGCAGGAATTTTCTCCGGAGTGGCGGATGGCCCGACCTTGATGTTCAGGTCGGAACTGGATGCCTTGCCCATCCGGGAGGTTTCCAACCTTCCCTACAGGTCGCAAATTCCCGGCAAGGCCTATCTTTGCGGTCATGATGGACATAGCGCCATTCTCTTGCCGTTGCTACCGCTCTGGGGCAAAAGCGCCCAGCCAGCGGCCGCGTCGTACTGATGTTCCAACCTTCCGAGGAAAATGGCACAGGTGCTGCAAGCGTGGTGGCAGACCCGAAATTTGCGAGGATCGCACCGGATTTTGCCTTCTCACTGCACAACCTGCCGGGCCTGCCTCTTGGGCGGCAAGGTCCGGTCACATGCGCATCACGCGGGATAAAACTGGCCTTTTCCGGTAAGACCGCCCCTGCATCGGCACCGGAACAAGGCGTTGCGCCAACATTTGCAACCACCCGCCTACTGACCGCCCTAAAGTATGTCGCGCAAAAGTGTGCAGCGGTTTTGCGATAACGACATGCGACAAAACAATGACTTAGAACATAATCCGACCGGAGTGAAGCGAGGATCGACAAGATTTTGCTTCCAAAATAAAATCTTAGAGCGCCGATTTGATGCAATCAGATCGAAAAGCGCTCTAAGCGTCAGGAGCGAATCTGAAAGATCGCGACACGCTTTAATGGGCGGGGACAGGGTAGCGAGATCAACGAAAGCTTCTTCCGGGTAACGATCACCCACGCAATCTTGGGCGAACCTGTATTCGGCATCAGCCCGGGGCATGGAGAGATCTGGGCCACCTTGAGATGCCTGACCAGCCGAAGCATGGAAAATTTCGTCAAAACCGCAGAAGAACTGGCCAGACGGGAAGCGACAGCGTCTGGTCTTTCGATAAGAATTTCCTGTCAGGATATCTTCGAGCATTACGATAATGCAGCGCGTCCCGTTCAGGAATTGCAGCAGGCAATGCGGGTGCCGGTGTGACCTTCGATGAGGGGGATGGCCTTCTGCCAATGCGCTTTTCAGAAGACTTCGGCGTCTTCAGCCGTCACGCTCCTTCGGCGATGCTGTTCCTTGGCGCGGGCGAGCATCATTCCGGACTTCATAACCCTGACTAGATTTCCCGGACGCCCTGATTGCCATCGGGTCCAATATTTTCACACAGACGGCGAAGAACCTGCTGAGATGAGGAGGCAATACCTTTGTCAGCCTGCCTCAGGCCAAGGCTCGAAGATGCACACGCATCCTCATCTTGAAGATTTTTCGAATATCTCAATTGCGTCAGCGGCTTGAGATATTCGAAAACGAAATACCAGGGGGCATTTTCAATGCCCCCTGGTATCATATCCTTCAAAAAAACCAGTTTCCAGTTTCCTCAGAACAATGCTTTATATAGTCCGGGAAGACATCAAGATTGTGAAATCAGACCTTGCCAGGCCTTTGCCAGCCAGTCTTCAGCAGTGGACGCCTGACGAAACCCCGAATAATACATTCGATTTTGTATGGGATGTATAAGTTTCCGGATCAGGCCAGAGAGCGCAACTTTGGTTCGCGCTCCCAGAACCGCTTTGCCGCGGCCTTGAGAAAATGTGCATCCAGTCCAGTTATGCCTTCGTCCGGCTCAATCCCGGCCTTCTGCAACAGCGGTAACGAGGCCTGCGTATGACCGATCGCCTTGAGGTGGCCGAAGCCATCCATGACCCATTGAATGGCTGCCGCTTCGGAAAGCATCTTTTTGGTAGCCTTCTCATCGAGCAGAATGGCAAGAGCATCGAAAAGAACAGAAGGAGAGCCCGCTAACTGGCCGTCAGCGGCAATGGCCTCGCCGCTCGACAATTTCACCGAGCCAACCTTCGGCGCCACGAGGAAGGCGGTCGCGCCAGCTGCGCGAACCGCCGCCGTCACCTGATCCAGCATTGCGGCATCCGTGCCATCGGCGATGAGAATGCCGATTTTGCGCCCCTCCAGCGTCTCAAGCATATTCTTCTGAATGGAGAGCGCCGGTGAAGGCTCAAGCTCCAGGGGCTCGCGGGCGCAAGGGTTGGCGTCGGGAAGATCGATGCCCAAACCTTCGGCTACCCGCTCACCGAGGCGCTTGTCCACATTCAGGAGATTGGCGATCATCCGCGGCGGCACATGCTGGAATTCGACCTTGGAAAGTTCGAATACAAAGGCAGAGGCAACATGCGCCTGTTCCGAGGCGGTGAGCGATTTCCAGAAAAGCCGCGCCTGAGAGTAATGATCGGCAAACAGTTCCGCGCGCACCCGCAGCTTGTCGCCCTGCTCCTCCTTGCCCGTCTGCCGCTCGAACGACCGAAAGCCCGTGGCGGGACATTCTCGCGGACCGCTCTCTTCATTGGCCTGATCCAGACTGTTCGGTTCGTAATTGGCGCGGCCTTTGGGCACCACCATCTGCATCATGCCGTCACGTTGAAAATTATGCATGGGGCATTTCGGGGCATTGATGGGAAGCTGATGAAAATTTGCGGTTCCAAGCCGTGACTTCTGCGTGTCGAGATAGGAAAACAGCCTTCCCTGAAGCAGGGGGTCATTGGTAAAATCGATGCCGGGAACGATATTGGCCGGGCAATAGGCCACCTGCTCCGTTTCTGCAAAGAAATTGTCCGGATTACGATCCAGCACAAGGCGGCCCACCGGCTTTACCGGCAGCAGTTCTTCCGGAATGATCTTAGTTGCATCCAGAACGTCGTAAGGAAGCGATGCGGCGAATTCCTCATCGAAAAGCTGCACGCCAAGTTCCCATTCGGGAAAATTGCCGCTGGCGATTGCTTCCCACAAATCACGGCGATGGAAATCATTATCAGCCGATTGCAGCTTCAGGGCTTCGTCCCAAACGGTGGACTGCACCCCAAGCTTCGGCGTCCAGTGGAATTTCACGAAAGTTGATTTCCCCTCGCTGTTGACGAAGCGGAATGTGTGAATCCCGAACCCCTGCATGGTGCGCAGCGAACGGGGAATGGCGCGATCCGACATGGCCCACATCAGCATATGGGTGGTTTCCGGCATCAGGGAGACGAAGTCCCAGAAGGTGCCATGGGCGCTGGCGGCCTGCGGAAAGGCGCGATCCGCCTCCATTTTCACCGCGTGGATGAGATCGGGAAACTTGATGGCGTCCTGAATAAAGAAAACCGGAATGTTGTTGCCAACCAGATCCCAATTGCCTTCACGGGTGTAGAATTTCACCGCAAAGCCGCGAACGTCACGCGGGGTGTCCACGGAACCGGCACCGCCTGCCACCGTGGAAAAGCGCACGAATACGGGAACCTTGTCGCCAACGCGCTGGAAAAGATCGGCGGAGGTAACATCGCTCAAGGAATGCGTCAGCTCGAAATAGCCATGGGCGGCTGAACCGCGCGCGTGAACGATGCGTTCGGGAATGCGCTCATGGTCGAAGTGAAAGATTTTTTCACGCAGGACGAAATCTTCAAGGAGCGTTGGCCCGCGCCTGCCCGATTTCAGACTGTTCTGGTTGTCGGAAACGGGAATGCCCTGATTGGAGGTCAGGGTGCCATGGCCTTGTTTTCCCGCCGAGGCCCCGGTGACTTGATGGGTTTCTCCGCCTTCGCCACGGCGGGTTTCATAGGTCGTCCGATCAGTCATGATGATAGTCCTCTGCGTGGATTGGTTTCTTTGATTCGAAGCGACCCGCCGGACACTGCCCGCCCGATGGCGAACCTTGACCGCCGCAAGGTCCAAATAAAAACCGGCCCTGCGCCAGTCTGTTCCAAGGCGACCGACCATTGGCGCTACAGCGCCGTGCGTTTTATCAAACGCACGAAGGATGCTGTAACACTTTAAATCTGCTGTATAATTTTCACCTCAAATCGATTCCGATTTAAGGAATTATGCAGTAGCAGGCGCCATAAGACGCTCACACCTGAACGCGCACGGGAATGGATTTGGATGCTGGCGTTCCGGACATAACATCATGATGATCGATGGAGATCAGCACGTTGCACTCGGGATAATAGGCAGCGATCGTGCCGCGCGGCAGCGTATGTGCCCGGATTTCAAGGCCCGGAAGCTGGCGGTCCCTGCCGTCTTCAAAATCGCTGACGAGCGTGACCACCTGCCCTTCGCGCAGGCCGGCGGCGGCGATGTCTTCGCTGCTCATCAACACCACGTTGCGCGTGCCTTCAATGCCGCGAAATCGATCGGAATAACCGTAAATGGTCGTATTGAACTGATCGTTGGAGCGCATGGTCAAAAGCCGGTAGCGGCCCTGCGCATCGGAAAAGGACAGCGCATTCAACCTGTCGGGCGCTGTGAAGACCGCTTTCTTTTCTTCTGTTTTCCAGATGCGGCAATGAGCGCCATTTCCGCGATAGAAGCCGCCAGCCTCGAACATGCGGGCGTTATAGTCGTGGAAGTCCTGCGGGTAAGTCTGTTCGATGAGATCGCGCACAAGGCCGTAATCCCCGGTCCACTTGTCCCATTCCAAACGCGGATTGGGTTTGAGCGTCGCCCTGGCAAGGCCTGTAACAATGGCAAGCTCGCTTTTGAGATGAGGAGAAGCCGGTGTCGCTTTGCCAATCGAAGCGGAGATATTGGAAAAGCTGTCTTCCGTTGTCACGACTTGTACCCCACCGGCCTGCTCGTCCCGCTCCAGCCGCGACAGGCATGGCAGAATGAAGGCCTCGCGACCGGGAAAAAGGTGGCTTCTGTTCAGCTTGGTGGAAACCATCACCGTGAGGTCCTGCGCCGCCCAGGCCCTCTCCATCTCTTCCTGCTCCGGCACCGCGCGCACGAGATTGCCGCCCAGAGAGAGGAATGCCTTTACTCTGCCTTGCATCAGCGCTTTCACGGCATCCACGATGGCCATGCCGTCATGATCCGGCGGATCGAATTCGAACAGGGATTTCAGCCGATCCATCGGAACGAGCTTTGCCTTTTCGGCGATGCCCACCGTTCTTTGTCCCTGCACGTTCGAATGCCCGCGCACGGGACAGCATCCAGCGCCTTCGCGCCCGATATTTCCCCGCATCAGCAGGAGATTGACCAGCATCTCGATGTTCAGCGACCCGTGAGAATGCTGCGTAAGGCCCATGCCGTAAACGCCGATCACCCGTTCAGCCTGAACGTAAATCTCACCCGCCCGGCGAAGGGCAGCCTCGCTCAGCCCGCTTTCACGCTCGATGTCACTCCAGCTGGTGTCGCGAATTCTGGCAAGAAAGGCGGGAAAACCGGTTGTGTGCTGAGCGATGAAGTCAACGTCCAGAACCCGCGCGCCACCCGAGGCAAGAGCCCGGTCATCCGCCTCGACCACGACCTTGCACAGGCCGAGCATCGCAGCAATATCGCCGCCCGCCTGCACCTGAAGATATTCGTCGGAGATGACCGTTTCCCGCCCCGTCAGCATATCGGTCGGATTTTGTGGATTGACGAAGGAGACCAGCCCCTGCTCGATTACCGGATTGAAGGTGACAATGCGCGCACCGCGTTGCTTCGCCTCTTGCAAGGGATGCAGAAAGCGCGGACTGTTTGTACCGGGATTTTGCCCGAAAAAGAAAAAGGCGTCTGCCTTTTCGAGGTCATCCCAGACAATCGTGCCGACAGGGGAACCAATGACCCGTTTCAATGCGACGGACGTGGTTTCATGGCACATATTGGAGCTTTGCGGCAAATTATTCGTGCCGAAAGCCCGTGCGAACAGAGCATAGAGATAGGAGGCTTCCAGGCAAGCGTGACCGGAAGAGTAGAAAACGACCTCATCCGGCGACAGGCTTTTCAACCGGGCGCCGATGGCTGCAAAAGCATCTTCCCAGCTTGTTTCCACATAGCGGTCCGTCGCCGCGTCGTAGCGTAGCGGATGCGTAATCCGTCCGGTCTGCTCCAGATCGTGATCGCTCCAGCCCCGCAAGGCCGTAACGGTGTGATCCTGCCAGAAATCCGGGCCACATCGCGCACTCGTAAGATCAGACAGCGTCGCCTTGGCGCCGTTTTCGCAAAATTCGAAAGGGTGATAATTTTTCGGCTTGGGCCATGCGCAGGATACACACATCACGCCCTTTGGCTTATTCTGCCGCGCCAGGACTTCCAGCGCCGCAGGCCTCGACCTGTTGTCGCCATAAATCCGGACAATGGATTTCAACGAACCCCAGCCGCCTGCCGGGCCTTCCGCTTCCGGGTTTTCAACGGCGTCATCCATGGCGATAGCCACAAACTGAAGCGGTACGGATTGGATGTGTCAGCATGGCAGTCTCCCGAACGAAGAGCAATGCTGCCTAATGACTGGCGGGCCGCATTGTTCCTGCGCCCGCCATTCATCCATGACGCTTCAGGTGTGTGGACATTCGGCATTGGGGGTGGCGAAAACGGTGATTTTCGAGAACCGGAGCGGAGTGTACTTGAGTACATGAGCACCGGGAGCGCAGAAAATTACCGTTTGCAGCCCGCTCAAGGGCGAATGTCCACACACCCTAGATCACATCCGGCCCCGAAACCGTATTCACCGCAATCTCTGCCAGACGCAATGTCGCCTCCCGCGTGCGTGCAGCCGCGATGAAGCGTCCGTTGTGACAGAAGCTCGCGCCCTCGACACCGCTGGCTGCCTCCAGCGCAGCACCGCTCAGGCCTGCCCACGCCGCCGGAAGATCCGCGCGTAGCGCAAAACCCTCATCCGACTTGCGAATGCCGGTTACGCACCAGTCTTTTTCGCGCGGATGGACCACGAACAACAAATGCTCGGCGCCAGCCTTCTCTATCGCCGAACGGAAGGGCATCCCCATCGGAAGTTCCAGAATTCTGCTCGTTCCAGCCTTCGCAATGGCATCGAGCACCAGCGTTTCCGCCCTCAGCTTGGCGTGAAGCCCGCTGATTTTCGCTTCGACGAAATTCCGCGCCATCGCGATCGCCAGACGGAAGGCCTCTTCAAGGGCCTCCGGGTCCCGATTGTCAAAGGCAGGCTTGAGCGATTCGATCAGCGAAGGCAGGGTCAAACCCGCCAGCAGGCCAGCGTTATCGGGGCTGATAGCCCCGTTATCGGCAAGATCCACGGGCAGAACGAAGGCATTATCGAAGGCCGCATGGACGTCAGCAATGAAACCATCCGGCAAACCAAGCGCGGCGAGATAATCTGCGCCGAAATGCTTCCAGACAAGACCAAAGGAACTGAAGGGCTGTCCGCTCTCACGCAGGGGCGCACCGCGCTGGTGATGATCGAAAATACCCGCAGCCGCATCGTAATCCCCGCCGACATCGTAAATGAGCCGGTCTGCGCCGGGCGTGATCCACTCCGGCGCGCGGCTGCGAACCAGTTTCGCCTGCGGAAAAAGCCGCGTCAGGATAACGCTGGACAGCACTTCGTCAGCGTGAAAGCCGCCGGAATGTGTCACGAGATAATCAGGGACCATGCGGGAAAACCTTCGAGTTTCACGAGTAATCCTGCGGCGATAACCGTTTGCCGCTACAAGTACAATAGCTTGCGGATTTCGACGCTCATCATACTGGTATTACCAATTTCGTCCTAACTTCAAAAACCGTCATTTTGACAAAGGAAATTTGCATTTTTGTTGATTTTTGGTATGACCACTGACAAGCACGGGATGCCGAGAGATGAAACTGGCAGCGAAGATCGAAGCGTTTGTCGCCGAACAGGGGCTTGTGGCGGGAGACAGGCTGCCCGCCGAAAGGGTTCTGGCGGAGCGGCTTGGCGTTTCGCGTCCGCGTCTTCGTGAAGCCATTCAGCAACTGGTCAGCCGTGGCATTGTCGTCAGCCGGCATGGCGGCGGCACCTTCGTTGCCGATCGCACGGCGCCGCTGCTTGAGCAGGCGCTCCGCCCGTTGGAGCCGCTGATCCGCCGGGATCGCGGCTATTGGCAGGACGTGATGGAACTTCGCAAGGCTCTTGATCCCGAGGCGGCCTTTTACGCAGCCCGGCGCGCCGGGGCCGAAGACCGCAGCCGGATTGCGGCCGCTTTGGAAGATATGCAGGCCGCGGCTGGATCCTCCCCTGACCTTCAGGCCAGCGCGGATGTGGCCTTTCATCTTGTCATTGCGGAAGCATCGCAGAATATCGTGCTGCGGCAGGTTCTTGCCGGACTTTCCGCCCTGTTGCGCGAAAGCATTTCCGAAAGCCTTGCAGACCTTCACGCCCATCCGCAGCAGATGGCCGCACTCCAGCAACAGCATCACGCGATCGCAACGGCCATTCTGGCAGGCAATGCCGAAGAAGCGCGCCGCGCCATGACGGAACATCTTGCCTTCGTCGAAACCAGCCTGCGCTCGATCGAGCAGGATGCGTCCCGTATCAAACGCCGCAAGGCCTCCATGAACACCCCTTTGAAACCCGGATCTCGTCCATGATCATCTCTTCTTCTTCCGATTACCGCGAAGCTGCACGGCGCAGGCTTCCGCCATTTCTGTTTCATTACATCGACGGCGGCGCCTATGCGGAACACACATTGCGGCGCAATGTGGATGATCTGAGCGACATTGCATTGCGCCAGCGCGTGTTGAAAAACGTCGGCGACGTGGATCTGACGACCACCTTTTTCGACGAGGCCGTCTCTATGCCCGTGGCGCTGGCCCCCGTGGGTCTTACCGGCATGTATGCAAGGCGCGGAGAGGTACAGGCCGCCAAGGCGGCGGAGAAAAAGGGAATTCCGCTGACGCTTTCCACCGTCTCCGTCTGCCCCATCGAGGAGGTTCAGCAGGCAGTGAACCGGCCCATCTGGTTTCAACTCTACGTATTGCGTGACCGGGGCTTCATGAAAAACGCGCTGGAGCGCGCCTGGGCGGCAGGCATCCGCAAGCTGGTTTTCACCGTGGACATGCCGGTGCCCGGCGCACGCTACCGCGATGCCCATTCCGGCATGTCCGGCCCAAATGCCGCTTTCCGGCGGATCCTGCAAGCCATGACCCATCCCCGCTGGGCACTGGATGTCGGCCTTGGCGGACGCCCGCACGATCTTGGCAACATCTCGGCCTATCGCGGCGAAAAAACCAATCTTGCCGATTACGTTGGCTGGCTTGGGCAGAATTTCGATCCCTCGATCGGTTGGGCAGACCTGGAATGGATCCGTGATTTCTGGAAAGGTCCGATGATTATCAAAGGCATACTGGACCCGGATGATGCCCGCGATGCAGTACGCTTCGGCGCTGACGGCATTATTGTTTCCAACCATGGCGGACGCCAGCTGGATGGCGTGCTCTCTTCCATCCGCGCATTGCCGCCCATTGCCGAAGCAGTCAAGGGCCAGTTGACGATCCTTGCCGATTCCGGCGTCCGATCAGGTCTCGACGTGGTGCGCATGATCGCCCAGGGCGCCGATGGAGTCTTGATCGGACGCGCTTTCGTTTACGCCCTCGCCGCCGCAGGTCAAGCCGGGGTCGAAAACCTGCTTGATCTCTTTCAGAAGGAAATGAGAGTTGCCATGACGCTGACCGGAGCCAAGTCGATTGCCGGGATTTCAAGCGACGCGCTGGTAAAGGCGTAGAACAGATGGGCGATTATTGCCCGCTGACCAGGCTCTCAGGGAAAACCCATTTCATGGGAGAAGGTGGCGGATTGCAGGCAAGCGGAGCCTCACTGGTACAGGGGCGTGGATGGTCCCGGTTCGGCTGCTGCGCATACCAGATGAGACGCCCCATCACCGGACCGTCGAACCCTTCCTGCCTGACGGGAATGGCCATCGAAATGGCGGCTGGCATTCCCTTTGGCGGTTCTATACGCGGTTCCGCAGTCGTCTTCACTAATTGCGCTGCATTCGGCATCGCCGGAGGTTTGGACGTCGAAAGATCGGGACCAACGACAAGCTTCGTGCGGGCGCCAGAGGGGAAGGTGATGGTAATGACCGGATCCTTGCCTGTGGAGGCAACCACATTCATCGAAACGAGCCCGACCATCGTGCCGCCGCCCTGGACGGGACTTCTGACAGTGTCGGCTGCGATTTCCTTATGAACCCATTCGCCTTCGCCAGGGCGGGCGGCGAAAACAGCGTTCTTGCCGGCCTCGTTATATTTTGTATAGAAAATGACTGGCTCGCCATTCCTGCCAAGAACGAGTTGGGCGCTATTGACCAGCCCCTGTTTCAATCCCGGCTTATCGACGATATCGGCTTGTCCCGGCATGACAGGACCGGCATTGCCCTTGGCGAAATAGCCGGACCAGTGAACGAAATCCCGCGTCTGGGCGTAATCGACCTGATAATTCGTGGCCACATCCGGCGTCTCTCGCCAGACAATGGCCACATGGCTGACGCCCTGGCTGTCGGTGACGATGGTTGATGGATAGGCGCTCACGCTATGATGGCCATTGGTATCGCCATAGGCAGGAGCCATTCTGAACCATTTGCCATTATCCCACCGGTTCGTAACCCAGACACCCTCCCCTGAATGACCGATCCGATACATGACCAGGAGTGACTTGTCCGTTGCCTTGAGAAAGGTCGGGTAGGTCGCTTCCTGCTCATCCTCCCCCTTTCCAAGCATGTAACCCTCCCGGAAATCATCGAGCCGTCCGGTCTTTGAAACGGCATAGAAAATTGGAGAACCATGGGATCCACCGGCCACATGCACGCTGCCGTCTTCACCCACCGCCATTCTAAGATTGTTGTGAGCATCCCAGCCTTCAAACCGAAAGCCGAAGGAGCGGGAACACACCACCCCGCTTCGTGGATCGACGCTTGCAATGGAGACATATCGATCCTTGTTGTAATAGGCGATCATCAACGAGCTGCCAACGGTCGCAGCGCCGGGCTGGGCGCGGACACCGCTCCAGACATCATCGATCCGGATGCTGGAAAGCTGATCGAGACGATCAATCTTTTCCTGCCGGCAAAAAGACCCTGCGTGCGCTGAACCGGCGAGACAAAGCACGATCAGGGAGGTCAGGCAGGAGAGGACTTTCATGGACGAGGCCTTTCGTAAGACATCTTTAGAGCGCTTTTCGATCTGATTGAAATAGATCGACAATTTAACATTCTATTTTTGAAGCATAATCTTGATCGTCCCCGTTTCACCCCGTCGGATTATGCCCTCTTGCTTCCATGCCATTTTTGACCAAAGTGAGGTGGCAGATCAATCGGTTTCATCGGCCGCCAGACATTCTGCCAGCGGGCATAGGGCGGCGGTTGCCTGCGTGCCCGCAGTTTCACCCTCTCAGTCCCGGCGCTTCCTGACCGGTGCGTTCAACATATTCCGTATACCCCCCATCGTAACGGTGAACGCCGTCGGGTGTCAGTTCCAACACACGATTGGAGAGTTCCGCAAGAAAGTGGCGATCGTGGCTGACGAAAAGCATGGTGCCTTCGTAAGTGGACAGTGCCTTGATGAGCATTTCCTTGGTGTCCAGATCCAGGTGGTTTGTCGGTTCGTCCAGCACCAGGAAGTTGGGCGGATCAAACAACATGGCCGCCATGACCAATCGTGCCTTTTCGCCCCCGGACAGAACGCGGCACTTCTTTTCCACATCGTCGCCGGAGAAGCCGAAACAGCCGGAAAGCGCTCTTAACGGCGCCTGACCGGCCTTGGGAAAACGCTCCTCCAGCCATTGGAGAATGGTCAGGTCGCCATCCAGCACGTCCATGGCGTGCTGGGCAAAATATCCCATTTTCACACTGGCGCCGATTGCAACGCTTCCCGTATCGGGTTCCGCGGTTCCCGCAATCAGCTTCAGCAATGTAGACTTGCCCGCACCGTTCACACCCATGATGCACCAGCGCTCGCGCCGCTTGATCATGAAATCGAAGCCTTCGTAAATCTTGCGGCTGCCATAGGCTTTGTGAACGTTCTTCAAACTAACCACATCGTCGCCGGAGCGGGGTGCTGGCTGAAATTCGAAAGCGACGGTCTGTCGCCGCCGAGGGGGCTCCACCCTTTCGATCTTGTCAAGCTTCTTCACGCGGCTCTGGACCTGGGCGGCATGGCTGGCACGTGCCTTGAAGCGCTCGATGAATTTGATCTCCTTTGCCAGCATGGCCTGTTGGCGCTCGAACTGCGCCTGCTGCTGCTTTTCATTCTGGGCACGCTGCTGCTCGTAAAATCCGTAATCGCCGGAATAGCTGTTCAGGGCTCCCGCATCGATTTCGATGATCTTGTTGACGATGCGATTCATGAACTCGCGATCATGCGAGGTCATGAGCAAGGCGCCGTCATAATTCTTGAGGAAGGATTCAAGCCAGATCAGGCTTTCAAGGTCCAGGTGGTTGGAAGGCTCGTCCAGCAACATCACATCCGGCCGCATGAGAAGAATACGGCCCAGGGCAACCCGCATTTTCCATCCGCCGGAGAGCTTGCCAACGTCCCCATCCATCATCTCCTGCGAAAAGCCCAGCCCGTCCAGCACCTCGCGCGCCCTGCCCTCCAGCGCATAGCCATCGAGTTCTTCGTAACGGGCCTGCACCTCTCCATAGCGTTCGATGATGGCATCCATTTCATCAAGCCGTTCCGGATCGACCATCGCGGCCTCAAGTTCGCGCAGCTCACCGGCCACGGCGCTTACCGGCCCTGCCCCTTCCATCACCTCGGCAACCGCGCTGCGGCCGGACATTTCCCCCACATCCTGGTTGAAATAGCCGATGCTCACGTTTTTCTCGGTGGCAACCTGACCCTCGTCTGGCTGATCCTCACCGGTGATCAACCGGAACAGCGTTGTCTTGCCAGCACCGTTCGGGCCGACAAGGCCGATCTTCTCACCCCGGTTCAGCGCCGCCGATGCTTCGATATAGAGAATCCGGTGGCTGTTGGACTTGCTGATATTTTCGATGCGGATCATGTGGGCGCCTGTGTGAAAGAGAAGATGCCGCTATGCCATGACTGCGGCTTCCTGTCACGAAAGGGCTGCGGCCTGCGGCCAAAATCCTTCTCCAGCCGCCATGAGGCAATGGATCTGCCCCATGGCGCGCCGTACCCGATCCGGATCAGGGTTGGCAGGCCTGCACGGCTCCCGGCAGCTTGCTCCACTCTTGGTACCAGGTTTCGAAGAGCCTCAACTGCGCCTCTACATAACGCTGCTGACTTTGCGAAAGACAATCGGTGTCATTGAAATGCAGCGCGTATTCGACATTCCCCTTCAGCACCATCATATGCTTGAAGTAGAGAACAAGGTCAGGGCCCTCGTCGAATGAGGAAAGGACAGCAAGCGCCTGCTCAAGTTCCAGAGCCCGCCTGCGAGCATCCGCATTTCCCTGCGCCGCCGCCTGCGCCAGATTGCAAAGATGCAGAACCTCGCGGGGCAGAACATTGCCAATCCCGGTAATCGCGCCACGCGCTCCGCAATTCACATAACCGTGAAACACGGCGGTATCCACGCCGATCATCAAGGTCACATCATCGTCTTGGCTCGTGATGTTTTCGGCCGCATAGCGCATATCCGCAGGGCCGCCGAATTCCTTGAAACCCACCAGATTGGGATGCTCTGCCCTGAGCGAGAAAAACAGCTCCGCGCGCGTGGCAAACCCGTAATAGGGGCTGTTGTAGATGACGGCGGGCAGGCTGGGGGCTGCGGCGAGAATTGCCTTGAAATGCGACCGTTGCGCCGAAACGACCGAGCCCCGCGAAAGAACACGCGGTATTACCATCAGGCCCTTGGCCCCAACCTGTTCGGCATGGGCCGCATGGGCAACGGCAACAGACGTGTTGACCGCCCCCGTGCCGACGATGACCGGAATGCCAGCGGCGGCAAGGCGTTCCACGCCCGCCATTCGCTGGGCATCGGTCAGAAGCGGCCAATCCCCCATGGAGCCGCAATAGACAACGGCCGACATGCCTGCATCCATCAACTCGGCGGCCGTGCGCACCAATGCCTCAACATCGGGGCTGCGGTCCTGCTTGCATGGCGTCATCAATGCGGGAATGACACCTGAGAAAATATCTGCGCTCATGGGATCTCCTTGAAACTGACCGTGGCCTCGATTTCCCCTTTTACCGCTTTGTATTCAAGTTGTCGACAAACTTTTTTACTGAATGTCTGCCGGGATTACAGCTCTATCTCAAGGCGCCCCTGAGCGGTCAACAACCTACGGACCTGTTCGACAATCTGCTGGGCGTGGGAATGGGCAAGGCGATCTGCAAGGTCCATGTCGCGACCGGCAATGGCGGCAATCATCTCGTCATGTTCATCGACAAAGCGAGAAGGCAGCCGGTCCTGATAGGACTGATAATAAAGCCGAAGCAGCCGGCGCCCCTCATCAAGCAGCCGCCGGAAGAGCGAAGTGAAATAAGTATTGCCTCCCGCCTCGGCGATGGACAAGTGAAAGGCGGCGTTGGTGGCGATCATCGCCCGCGCATCCTGCGCGACCACGGCCTGAGAAAACTCTCCCTGCAAGGCCCGAATTCTCTGCAAATCCTCGGCCTTGTGATGCTGCGCCGCAAGACGCGTGGTGGCGCGGTACATGAGGGTGAGGGCATCGAAATAATGATGCATATTCAGAAAATCGATGGGCGCCACCATGGTTGTCCGGTTTGGCAGACTTTCGATCAACCCCTCCCCCGCAAGGCGGACCAACGCCTCGCGGATGGGGGTGCGGGACATGCCGAAACGCTCCGCCAACTGGACCTCGTCGATCGCACTGCCAGGCGCAAGTATCAGATTGAGAATTTCATCCCGCAATTCGTCATAGACATGCCGTGCGCCTGAACCGCGTTTACGATCGTTTCCATCCGTTTCGTTCATGATGTCCCCTTTTCATCGGCAGGTTTTGCTGATGCCCTATACCGCCAATGCTACAGCCACATGCTCTCTTTCATCGCTGATGGTTTGATTGTGACACGATCAAATATCAAAATCAGACCACCAGATGTGAGGTTTCAGGAGGTTGTCCATTCGGAGCGAATCTAGAGCATTTCCAGCAAAAGTCCGGAAGGGCTCTAGGAGACTGGAATACCACACCTCAGTCTTCCAGAATCGCTCCGAATGAACATCCATAAGAATGCCCGACTGACACCTTTGCGTCGAGCGGAAATGGCCATCGCCGTTCTTGCTGGCAAACTCACGAAGACGCAAGCTGCCATAGGTCTACAAATAACCGCGCACAAGACTCGTAAGAACGTGTGCCACGTGAGTTGCGGCTGGACCGCGTTTTCTGATCTGATATGCGGTCAATTTCCTGATTTCAAAGAGAAATTGACCGTCGCCGAGACATATTTTCGCGTGAAATTCATCAAACAGCGCCAGTTGATCCGGATTTTTTCGTCGCTTTCTTCGTGCCTGATCCGAGAATTGGATGATATTTTCATACTGCCGGTCAGTGAAAGGAAAGATATAGACATCGCCCCACTCAGGCAAACCCCTTTCAATTTGCCGCACATAGAGCATTTCCAGGAAAAGTGTAGTCACGGTTTTCCGTCTGGAAATGCGGAAAAACAGAAGGTTAGGGGGTCCGGTGAACCTTTGTTCACCGGACCCGCACATAGCTTTCAAACTGTTCTTTGCCGTTGCAAAAGCGCAGGTAATTGGAAAGCTGGCTCATCTCGAAGCCGATGTCGAGAAGATGCTGACGGAATTTCGTTGCGGCCGCTCTTTGCTTTTTCGTTTCGACCGGCAGGTCGAATGTCACCAGCATCCACATGATCTGATACCCGCTGAGATGACGCGGCCCGTGATTGGCCTTGCGTAGATGAGACATCATTCCTCCTGATCGATGGAAAGCCTTGTTTGCTTCTTCTTAGGGCTCCCAGTCGACAAAGGCGGCGCCCGCTTCCCTAATCACCGCATTCAATCCAGCCATGATCGCTATTGCCGCAAGCCTACTTCTCGGCAGCGGTTGTCGGCTCAGAATACGTTCGGCATCTTGCTCAGCCTGCTCGGCGCAGGCACTGTCATTATGTCGAGGAATAGGATTGGCTCCACGTTCGTCATCAGCGACGGCGATCTTCTGATCCTTGGCTGCGTTCGTCATGGGTTGTTTACAGCGTTTTCTGTCCGAAACTGTCGAGTTCGCTCAGTCCTCTCGCGACTGCCAGCTATTCAATCCGGCGAGGGATGGCGGTGCTGGTCGTAGCCACGCTCGTCAGCCCACCCATAGCAACGATCCCAAACACCGTTGCCCGGTTCGGGACCGCACAGTGGCTCAGCCTGCTCCATCTCGGAGCCGTTGGATCGGCGCCCGCCTACATCCTCTACTATGAAGCGCTCGGGTGCATTCATCACCCTCAACCCCATCACGGGAGTCTGCTTCGGAGCGCTTCTTTTTGGTGAACCAGTGACGCCGGCGATCTTCCTCGGTGGGGTCGGGTGGCGGCCGGAATCTGCGCGATCAACTGGAGCCCTCGGTACCGCGCGATTGAGGGCAAGCAGTCTTGATTGCGGCTATGCTCCTCGCGCTCGCGCCGGTCTTCCTGCTCGTTGCCCTGGGCGCTCTGCTACCTTGCCAAGGTAGCGTCCAATATCCTTTCAAAAAGCACTTGCCTTAATACCAAGGCGCGAGGATGCTAACACATCCTCGCCTTGAAGGGATTTCGAATATCTCAACTGCGTCAGTGGCTTGAGATATTCGAAAAGGGAATACCAAGAGTCGTTTTCAATGACCCTTGGTATAAGAGGTCATATTGAAAGAGGATTGTGAAAGGAATTTCATCCTGATTTGTCAGCAGGACCGGCGAAGTTCCACAAACGACCGCTTATGAAAGGACCTGGATGCTGATCGGCTATGCCCGCGTGAGCAAGGGAGACGAGCAATCGAACAAGGCCCAAGAACGCAGCCTGTCCGAAGCCGGTTGCAAGCGCGTGTTCGAAGAAAGGGCCTCCGGCGGACGATGGGACCGGCCCCGATTGCACCACATGCTCGCTCAACTCCATGATGGCGACACCGTCGTTGTCTGGAGGCTGGACCGAGCGTCGCGTTCCTTGAAAGACGTCCTGCATCTCATGGATCGCATTACTGCGGCGGGCGCCGGTTTCCGGTTGCTAACGGAAGCGATAGACACCACAACGCCAGCGGGACGCATGATGATGCAGATGGTGGGATCCTTCGCGAAATTCGAGCGCGCCTTGTCAGGCCGCAAAAGCCTCGCCGAACATCGCCAGAATATGGAGAACTTCCATGCCGACCAGCCATGATCTCAAGGGTCTTATGAAGTTCCTTGCCCGGGAAGAATGGCGCGAATGCTTCGACGAGGTGTTCTGCAATCATTTCGGACCGGTGCTGGATGCCGGCGAGATGGACTTCGAGGACATTGCCGAAATCCTCGGCGAGGTTTGGGCCATGACGCTTTGGGGCTGCGCCTTTGAGGATTTCATGACCCAGGACTTCGAGGTCGAGGGCGGCAACATTGTCGACGAATATCTCAAGCGTCGCGGCTGGAAGGAAAATGCTCAGGTAAAGGCTTATATGAAAGCACTGAGGATTTCTGTCATGAGCCTTTATGAAGTCAGTGAGATCGTTCCTGGCAAGTCACTGGTTGCGCGCGACCTTATTCGCGGCGGTGACATGATCCTCGTCAGTGAGGGAACGGCAACCCAGACGCTTAAACAATGGGACCGTATCGCCGCCCGCATTGTTCCTGTCATGGGAAAAAATGTGTTCGCCGGAGGACTTCTGCCGTTCACGCCGCAGGCCACCGAGGCGCTGTTCGATGGCCTGCGACAGATGTTCGGCAAAAAGAATACGAAGAAGCTGCCGGTCATCAAGGACGAGGAGCTTCAGGCCGCGGCCTCCATGTTCACACTTTCATGGCTGTTCGATACGCTTGAGCGCGCCATGGGCATCCCGTCGATGCAGAACGCTGATGGTGATGAGCTTGTATTCCACGACGTCAGGTTTCCGCTCGTCTCCGGCGTTACCCAGAAGGATATAGCTGCACGGGTTAGCGGTATTCCCGGTATGTCGCAGGAAAACGCAAAATTCTGGAACTGGCTTGAGCAAAAGCCAAAGCATAGTGCCGGCAAGCGCGCTGGACCGTCCTTTGACACCACAATGGACCACGGCGCGCGCGTGCTGGGAAATGTCGAGTTAAAGGGAAAATTCCTCCATCTCTCGACCAACTCAGCCGAGCGCGCTCAAACGGGAACGACGTTGATACAGCAGGCTCTCGGGGATCTCGTGCGTGTTCCGCTGACTGAAATCCGTACCGTCGAACAAATGATGGCCGAGCGCCCGACGAATAAAGAGCAAGACCCGGTATCTGAAATCCCGCCAGAAATTGCTGAGCAGGTCATTCACCAGTTCATGGACCGGCAATATCGTGAAACCCTTGATCAGCCAGTTGGAATGCTCGGCAACAAGACACCGCGCCAGGCCGCAAAATCAGCCGCTGGTCGCAAGAAGGTCGCCGAATGGCTCAAATATCTCGAAAATCAATCGTCCCGGCAGCCTAACCCGGCAGATCCTATGGCGACGTACAGTTTCGAGTGGATGTGGCACGAACTTGGGGTCATCGATCTGCGCCAATAGTTGCTACCTTATATGTGTGATGGGGTGGACACCCTCAACGCCATCGATGCGCCAGAATTATGCAGCAGATTTAGGGCGTTACAGCGTCCTTTGTGCGGTTGACAAAACGCACGGCGCTGTAGGGTGTGTGGACATTCGGCTTTGGGCGTCGCGAAAACGGTGATTTTCGAGAACCGGAGCGGAGTGTGCTTGAGTAGATGAGCCTAGGTAAGCACAGGAAATCGCCGTTTGCAGCCCGCCCAACGTCGAATCCCCACACACCTTAGACCAGGGGAAGGCGGCGCTTTTTCATGCAGGCAGTGAATCATGAATTACAAAAAACCGGAATCCCTTCTGCCACAGGCTTTGCTCCAGTTACTTCTCCAGCCAATGTCGCGCGCCACAGAAGCATTGGTGCGCCTTGATGAACGTCTTTCACGCTCGGACATATCCGAGGGCTTGCTCTCCCGGCTGGATTTCGCGGACGCCATTGCAAGCCTTTGGGTGGATGGCGAGCTGGCGCATATGGAAGATCTGGTATTTCACGATGCGCGAATGGATGTGCGTAGCCCCTCGCCAGAACTGGTGCTGGCTCACCTTGTCTTGCGCGCCCGCCGGGAGATTGCCTCTGCACCGGCTGACTGGCCGTTCACAGCCGCAGGCCTTGCCCGGCTGCGGGGGCGGGGTGTGAATGACGAAACACACACGCCCAAGCCCAGCAGCCTTTCCAAGCTGGCGCCGGACGATGATTTCGACGAAGCACTTGCAGCCTTCGATGCCGCGCTGGCCAAGGCAACAACGGCACTGGAGGTTGCGCGGACCAGCACGTCCGCCAAGGCTGAGAGACATCCACTGCTCTACGATCTCGATTGGGATGAGGATGCGCGGCTGCAAAAATGGCAGGCTGTTGTTGGCGAAGTGGAGTCGCTACCTTCAGTTCTTGGTGCTGCCATCATGCTTGATGCGTGGCAAACAATTGCGGTGAGTGAACACAGCCCGTGGCTGGGGCGGCAATTGGCTGCCGCTTATCTGCGGGAGAGACGGACGGCGCTTCACCATCTCCCGACCCTGAACGTCGGCCTGCGCCTAATTGCGCGTGAACGCCGTCACTCGCGAGACCGGAGCGAGCGTCTCATTGCGATTCTGGAGGCGATCGAGCTTGGCGCCGGACAGGGCCTCAAGGAGCATGACAGGCTGGTTCTGGCCCGGGCTGCGCTGGAGCGCCGCTTGCAGGACAAAAGAGACAGCTCACGTCTGCCGGCTCTTGTTCAACTGGTGCTGTCGCGCCCGATGGTCAGCGCAGCCATGGCCGCCCGGGAGCTTTCGGTAACGCAGCAGGGGGCCTTGCGTCTCATCAAGCAGTTGCAGCTTAGGGAACTGACGGGAAGGGGCCGTTTCCGTGCATGGGGCATTCTCTAGATGTGGAGCCTCAATAGGTTGTCCATTCGGAACGGATCCAGGAGACGGGAGTAACCCGGACTTACCGGTGAACGCAGGCATGGATCGAGACATTGCGATCCGTTACAATGTTTCCATGCGTGATCTCAATCTCAAAGCGACAGAATATTTCGAAGCCGTCGCCCGGCTCGGCAGCGTCACCAAGGCATCGGAAGAACTGGGAATTTCCCCCTCCGCCGTCAGCCAGCAATTGACGCTTCTGGAGGCGCAACTGGGGGTGAAGCTGTTTCGGCGCGAGAAGCGACGGCTGGTGTTGACCCTTGATGGCGACCGCCTGTTTCAGACCACCACACAGGCCTTCAGCGCCATCCGCAATGCGCGTTCCGCAATCTCCTTTCAGCGTGACAGACGCAATTTCGTCATCCGCGTCAGTCCCAGTTTCGGGGTGCGATGGCTGGGGCCGCGGGTCGGCGCGTTTGCCGCGGAAAACGAGGACTGGAACATCAGGATCGACGCCACGCCCGATTTTTCAGCCTTTGAAACCGAAAGCGTGGATGTGGACCTGCGCTATGGCATGGGCACATGGCATGGGCTTGCCGTCACGCCGCTCATGCATGACCTCGTTCTTCCCCTGTGCAGCCCCGCCTATCTCGAACGGCTCCGCAACATGGCTCCCGATCCGGCAAGCCAGCTGGCCAGCGCAAGATTGATCGACAGCGTCAAGACACTCTATCGCTGGGATCTCTGGCTGGCATTCAACAAGATCTACATTCCGAAGATCAATTACCCCCTGCGCTTTGACCGCTCGTCCATGGCCATCGAACTGGCCAAGCAAGGGGGCGGCATTGCCCTCGACAGTGTCAGTCTTTGCCTCGGCGAACTCCAGCGCGGCGAACTCGTGCCGTTTTCGACAGACTTTGCCGTCATCGATTTTCCGGCCTACTGGTTCGTTTGCCCATCCCGGCATCTTAACCGGCGGATCGTGCAGCGTTTTTCCAATTGGCTCACGACGGCCTGCCAAAGCCATGATGCTCTTGCCCGTTCGCATCTCAAGGCGCTGGGCTGCCATTTCCGGCTTGAATCGCCAACCGATCTGATCGACGTGAAACCCTGGGGCCTGTGAGTGGATAAGGGCAGTTGTTAAGCTCAGCTTCAAATCCCTTTCATGTTTCTTAAAATCATTCTCCTGACGGCGATGCTATCTGAAGCTGCATAACGTGCAGGAGGAGACTATGAGTTTGCCAAAGCATTCTGTGCCGCTCTCCAATGTTTCATTGGAGTTGCGGGCATGGAATATTCGCCGCAAGGCCCTGTTGATGGGGCAGGTTCAGGGACAGGGCTATATCGGACAAGCGCTTGGAATAGCAGATGTGCTGGCTGCATCCTATTTCCATGCCCTTGAGTATCGTCCCGACGAGCCGGAATGGGAAGGACGGGATCGCTTCCTTCTGTCGATCGGCCACTATGCCATCGCCCTTTATGCGGTTTTGATGGAAGCCGGTATTCTTCCCGAGGATGAGCTCGAAACCTACGGCATGGACGATAGCCGTATGCCGATGTCGGGCATGGCGTCCTATACGCCGGGCATGGAAATCACCGGCGGATCGCTGGGCCATGGCCTCGGTATTGCCGTTGGCATGGCCATGGGCCTGAAGCGCAAGAACAACAAGGCGCTCGTCTACAACCTGATGTCCGATGGCGAACTGGGCGAAGGCTCGACATGGGAAGCCGCCATGTCCGGTGCCCACCACAAGCTGGACAACCTGATCTGCCTTGTCGATTTCAACGACCAGCAGGCGGACGGCAAATCCACCGAAATGCTTTGCTCGGAACCTCTGACGCAAAAGTGGGAAGCCTTTGGCTGGCACGCACAGCGCGTGAACGGCAACGATCTTCAGGCTGTCGTCGCCGCATTTGACGCGGCGCGCGCCGTCAAGGACGCCAAGCCGCGGGTCATTATCTTCGATACCACCATGTGCAAGGGCGTTCCGTTTCTGGAAAGTCGAGAAATCACCCATTTCGTGCGCGTCGAAGCAGACGAATGGGATAAGGCGCTCGCAGTTCTGGAAGAAGGGAAGCCAGCATGACACTCGCATCCATGGCCCGCAAATACGAGGCCCGCAAGCTGCCTGAAGGCGAACGCCAGGCCACTTCCGCGATGATCGCGTCGCTGGCGGCCGAAGGCTATGACACGATTGCCGCCCCTTTCGGCAATGCATTGGTCGAAGCCGCCCGCAAGGACGAGCGCATCGTCGGACTGACGGCCGATCTTGGCAAATACACCGATCTTCACGTTTTCGCCAATGCGATGCCGGATCGGTTCTACCAGATGGGCATGGCCGAACAGGTGCTGATGTCGGCCGCTGCTGGCCTTGCGCGGGAGGGCTTTCTTCCTTTTGCCACCACTTATGCGGTTTTCGCCTCCCGCCGCGCCTATGATTTCATTGCCATGGCGATTGCAGAGGAAAACCTGCCGGTGAAAATCGTCTGCGCTCTTCCGGGCCTGACAACCGGCTATGGGCCAAGCCATCAGGCAACGGAAGATCTGGCGATCTTCCGCGGCTTGCCGAACATGACCATCATCGACCCTTGCGACGCCGATGACATCCTCGGCATGGTGCCGGAAGTCATCGCCCATAATGGCCCTGTTTACGCACGGCTTTTGCGCGGAAAAGTGCCCTCCGTTTTGAAAAGGCACAAGCCGGACTACAAATTCCAGCTCGGCAAGGCGCAAATGATCCGCGAGGGCAAGGATGTTCTCGTCATCTCCACGGGCCTTATGACCATGCGGGCATTGGATGCGGCTGTGAAGCTTGCCGAAGACAAGGTGGATGTGGCCGTTCTGCATTGCCCGACGATCAAGCCGCTGGATCTGGAAACGATTGCTGCCGAAGCCGCCAAGGGTGGCCGTCTGGTCGTCACGGCCGAAAATCACACCGTGATTGGCGGGCTTGGAGAAGCGGTTGCCGCCGGTCTTCTGACACGCGGCCTTGCGCCACGCTTCCGCATGATTGGTCTGCCGGATCAGTTTCTGGAGGCAGGCGCCTTGCCGACCCTGCATGAGATGTACGGGATTTCCACGGCCAAGGTCGTGGACCAGATCAAGGGCTGGCTCTAGAGCATTTTCAGGATAAGCGAAAACCGGATTTCCGTCCGAGAACGCGAAAAACAAACAGTTAGAGCGGCTCATTGTTTTCGTGAAACAACGAACCGCTCTGGCGAGCCACCCATTTCGCTGACTGGGCGCAGCACTTCACAAAGCGCATGGCTGGCAATTTAACACACTAATTTATTTGCATAATTTTCACTCTAACCGGATGTGGTCCAGAAAATTATGCTCCGCTATACGGGAGGACTTGCAAGCCATGGGACTTTTGAAGGGTAAATATGCCATTATCACCGGTGCGGCCTCAGCGCGCGGACTTGGCAAGGCAACTGCAAAGCTGTTTGCAGAACATGGTGCGACGGTTGCCATTCTCGACCTCGATGCCGATGCAGCACGTGCCGCTGCCGCCGATCTGGGCCCCGATCATATTGGTCTTGCCTGCAATGTCACAGACAAGGCCGCCTGCGATGCAGCCATGGCCGAGCTTGAAAAGCGTTGGAGCCGGGTAGACGTGCTTGTCAACAATGCCGGCATCACCCAACCGTTGAAAATCATGGACATCGGGCCATCCAACTATGATGCGGTTCTGGACGTGAACCTGCGGGGAACGCTCTATATGAGCCAGGCCGTCATTCCCGCGATGCGGAGCCAGAAGTCCGGCTCTATCGTCAATCTGAGTTCTGTCTCGGCCCAACGCGGCGGCGGCATTTTCGGCGGCCCTCACTATTCTGCGGCAAAAGCAGGCGTTCTGGGTCTGACCAAGGCCATGGCGCGGGAACTGGCACCGTCGAATATCCGCGTTAACGCCATCTGCCCCGGCTTTATCGCAACCGACATTACCGCCGGCAAGCTGACGCCCGAAATGCTGGAAACGATTATCGAAGGCATTCCAATGGGCCGGGCTGGCGAAGCCTCGGATGTAGCCGGTTGCGCCCTCTTCCTGGCGTCTGACCTTGCCGCCTATTGCACCGGCACGGAAGTCGATGTGAATGGCGGGTCGCTCATCCACTAGAGCAGGTCCCGCAAAATCGTGTCAGCGGTTTTGCGTCCGGTGAATACCGGTTCACCGGAAGTGCTCTGGCAGCATTCGGATTTTCATCGGATTGCCCCGCCCTGTGCGGGGTAACACCAAACCCTTGCGCTGCAAAAGGGATATTCGACGGCGGGAGGTATGCCGTCGGGAGCAGCAGAACGTTATGAACGCGATTTGCCGAAGCAGGACGCGCAATCTGATGACATGGGAGAGGACACATGAAAAATAGCACACTGACGATGAACCGGAGAACGATGATGGCGGGCGCACTGGCGTTGCCACTGGTCTCCGTGCTGAAATATCCTGCTTACGCCGCCGAGTTCACATTGAAATATGCGAACGGACAGGATCCGACCCATCCCGTCAACACGCGCGCCAAAGAGGCTTTTGACCGCATTCGCGAAGCAACGTCCGGCAAGGTGGACATCAAGCTTTATCCCGCCGCCCAGCTTGGCTCCGACACCGATCTTCTTGCACAGGTCCGCAGCGGCGCGATTGATTTCTTCAATCTTTCTTCGCTGGTTCTGGCCACCTTTGTGCCCCTGTCCGGCATTACCAGCCTGGGCTTTGCCTTCAAGAATTATGACCAGGTGTGGCAAGCCATGGACGGAGATCTCGGAACCCACATTCGCGAGATGATCGCCAAGACACCGATCTTTGCCATGCCGAAGATCTGGGACAATGGCTTCCGCCAGATTTCGTCATCGACAAAAGAAATCAAGACGCCGGACGATCTCAAGGGGTTCAAGCTGCGCGTTCCGCCGGCGCCCGCCCTGACATCGCTGTTCAAGGCGCTGGCTGCTGCGCCCTCCCCCATCAATTTCAATGAGCTATACTCTGCCTTGCAGACAAAGGTTGTCGAGGGTCAGGAAAATCCCCTGGCGATCATTGCCACGGCCCGTCTTTACGAAGTGCAGAAAAGCATCAGCCTGACCAATCATGTCTGGGATGGCTATTGGGTGCTGGGCAATAAAAACGCCTTTGCCCGTCTCCCCAAGGATGTTCAGGATATAATCATAAGCGAATTCGACCGCTCGGCGCTGGACCAGCGCAGCGATATTGCCCGCTTGAGCGAAAGTCTCAAGACAGATTTGAAGGCAAAGGGCATCAACCTCATTGATGTCCAGCAGGATGATTTCCGCACCGTACTCGGATCCACCAGCTTCTATGCCGACTGGAAACAGAAATACGGCGATGACGCCTGGAAAAGCCTCGAAAAGGTATCAGGGCCGCTTATCAAATAAGAGCTGCAACGAGCACGCCTGCATGATTCCTGAAAACGGGAATCGGGTAAGCGTCGAATTATTTAGCTTATTCAGATAATTACAGCGCCATTCGTGTGTTTTACAAACCTCAGGCGCTCGTATAAGGCGCCTTGTATTCTGCCGGGCGATGACGGGAGGTTGCTGCATAATTCCGTAAATCGAAATCGATTTAGGTTGAAAATTATCCAGCAGATTTAAGGGATTACAGCGCCCTTCGTGTGTTTGAGAAAACGCAAGGCGCTGTAATATCCCTGCCGCGATGGGACGCGGCAAGGGATCGAGGTGATCACGGCCTCCGGCATAGCCTGCCATTTATGGCTTTGCCGGCAAGTCAGCCACGCACCTGAATCTCCCCGAGCCCCCTCCATTTCGCTGCCAGGCTGGCAGCCTGTTGGGAAAGGCGGATTGACGAAATGAAGGGAGGAAGAAAATCATGACAAGCCAACACTATCACCAAACTGAAATGCAGGGCATTGCCCCCGTGGGGGTTGCCGCATTCGCTGCACGGGCGGAACGGGTCATTGGCCTGATTGTCGAAGTCCCTGCGGCTCTCTTGCTCTTTGCCGAGGTGGTGGTCTTGATGATGGGCGTGATTTGGCGTTATGCGCTGCATCAGCCATTGATCTGGTCCGATGAGCTTGCCGGGATTCTTTTTCTGTGGCTTGCCATGCTTGGTTCCGTCGTTGCGCTTCAACGCGGTGAGCATATGCGCATGACCGCAATTGTCGGCGCGATGCAGCCGAAATGGCGCGCCCTGCTGGACCTCGTTGCAATAGCCGCGGCGCTGGCTTTCCTGTTGCTCACCGTAATGCCCGCCTATCATTTCGCGGCGGAAGAAGTGTGGGTCACAACGCCTGCTCTCGAAATTCCAAACAGTTGGCGTGCCGCCGCACTTCCCGTTGGCATATTCTTCATGCTGCTGATTGCGGCCTTGCGCCTGTTGCAGACGGGAAGCTGGCAGCAGGTGATGCTGGCGCTCCTGGGCGTCGGTGCAACGATTGCCGTGGTGACGGCACTGGCGCCTGTGCTGGCTGGCCTCGGAAACTGGAATCTGCTGATTTTCTTCGTATTTGGCGTCGGAGCTATGGTGTTTCTCGGCGTTCCGATTGCTTTTTCTTTCGGGCTGGCCACATTCGGCTACATAGCCTGCACAACCACGACGCCGACAGTGGTGGTGATCGGCCGAATGGATGAGGGCATGAGCCATATCATCCTGCTCGCAGTTCCTCTCTTCGTGTTGCTTGGCCTGCTGATTGAGATGACAGGCATGGCACGCGCAATGGTCGGGTTTCTGGCCAATCTCCTTGGACATGTCAAAGGCGGTCTTTCCTATGTTCTGATTGGCGCCATGTATCTGGTCTCGGGGATTTCAGGCTCGAAGGCCGCGGATATGGCGGCCGTTGCCCCCGCCCTGTTTCCGGAAATGCGTGAGCGGGGCGCCAAGCCGGGCGATCTGGTCGCACTTCTCTCTGCCACCGGCGCGCAGACTGAAACCATTCCGCCTTCCATCGTGCTGATTACCATCGGTTCTGTAACAGGGGTCTCGATCGCCGCCCTGTTTACGGGAGGCTTGCTGCCGGCGGTTATCCTCGGCCTCACCCTCGCAGCCGTCGTCTGGTGGCGTTATCGCGACGAGGACCTTTCCAGCATTCGTCGTGCAAGCTGGAAGGAGATCGTGGCAAGCTTCGTGGTGGCTCTTCCGGCAATCGCGCTGCCGTTCCTGATCCGTGCAGCGGTTATAGAAGGGGTTGCAACCGCAACAGAAGTCTCGACAATCGGCATTGCCTATACGGTTCTGGCTGGTCTGTTGATCTATCGCCGGTTCGACTGGAAGCGAATTTATCCGATGCTGGTGGATGCAGCCGCCCTTTCCGGCTCAATCCTGCTGATTATCGGCGCTGCAACCTCGATGGCCTGGGCCTTGACACAATCCGGCTTCTCGACCCAACTCGCCGATATTATGCGAAACATGCCCGGTGGCGCCGTAAGCTTCATGGCAGTCTCGATCCTGGCATTCATCATCCTGGGCTCTGTCCTCGAAGGAATTCCCGCCATCGTGCTTTTCGGCCCGCTGCTATTCCCGATTGCCCGAGAGGTAGGCGTTCACGAAGTCCACTACTCGATTGTCGTCATCCTCGCCATGGGCATCGGTCTCTTCGCCCCGCCATTCGGCGTCGGCTACTACGCCGCCTGCGCCATCAGCCGCATCAAGCCGGATGAGGGCATGAAGCCAATCGTCGGCTATATGCTTGCATTGCTGGTTGGCCTGATCATCGTTACGGCCATCCCGTGGATCTCTATCGGTTTTCTTTAATGTAATGCCAAGAGTCATTAAAATGACTCTTGGCATTACTCCTTGCTTTGACGCATTTCCGGACGCAAAACCGAATATACTTTTGCTGGAAATGCTCTAGCAGACAGACGGATATTTTGCCAGGGAGCGCGACGTCCCCTGGCAAACAACACCAGCTTTACCACGTGCCTTCCAACAGATCCAACTGGCTGCCAAAGTCCGCAGCTTGCCGCCCTGTGCGGTTGGTTAAGGAAGCGTACAGACCCGGCCTTTAATGGTGTATTATTTTCCCATGCTTGGAGAGATGCACTATGGGACAATTTCTACACACAAGCGCCACGACGACTGAGACAATCCGTCGAGCAATACAAAATAGTCAAGAGAGCCTGATGGCGTTGTCGAAGCGCTATGGGGTGGCGCTAGGCAGGCATCATACTCCGACGCAGGCCGGAGGAGGCATCCACCCAATCAGTTCAATCTGCTCGATCACACCACTCACCACGTCAACATCCTTGAGATGAACGGCGACAGCTACCGTCTCGCCCAAAGCCGCGACCGCAAGGTTGGCTGAACCCCGTCAAAAAATCGCCGCGCGCGCATGAGAGCGGCCGCGACATGTGTTTCGCCTGTGCCCGGATCGCCGACGAGGCCGTTATACCAAGTGTCATTTTCAATGACCATTCGTATTAGCATGTTTCAAGGAACAGATCTTGTTTTGCCCCAAGAAGGGTTGGCAGGGACTTGTGTCGCCGTACCGACAAATTGTCGACGCGACCGCTTGTATCGCTACAAATTGCGCCTCGCCAGCAGGTGCGTGCTAATCGCAAAACTTCCAATCCACGAGTTCGCTCTCGACCTTTTCCGGTGAACACGGGTTCGCTTGCATTGCGCTAACTTCTTGTTTTGACGCATTTCTGGACGTAAAAACGAACACACTTTGCTGGATATGCTCTTATGCCAATGGTCATTGAAAATGACACTTGGTATTCCCGTTTTCAATATCTTAAGCCCCTGAGGCAATTGAGATATTCGAAAAATCTTCAAGGTGAGGATGCGTGAGCATCTTCGAGCCTTGGTATTATATCCGCAGGAGCGGAAATTTTCTCAGGTTTCGATATTCCAAGTTCCCCCACCTTGAGGGATGCGGCACGATTTTTGCCGGGAATAGCTCGGGCTCCCTCTAGGGGTCTCGTCAACCAAAGGAGCATGGCAATGGCAACTAATACGGATCAACCAGGACTGTTGCACACCCCAGAACATCTAAAGGCATTGGCTGAGCAGCTTCGCGCCGAGGCCGCCCGTGCCGAGGCAAGAGCGCTGCGCCTTCAAGAGGGAAGAGAGGCCGCAAGTTGTGCGCCAGGCTGTTGGAATGCTTTATCCACCTGTATCGCGGTGCAGCAACTTTGAATTGAGCAGCGTTGGGCGGCAGGGCTGCCGCCCAACGTTTGTACAGCCGGGATAATATCAGATGAAGAATCACTGGAAGCTACCCCCCTGTCTTGAAACGAGTGTGCGACTTAAGCCGATGTCAGGCTATGCCTTGGTCCATGGGCGCCATCCGTCGCAAATCAGAATAATCGATCCCTCCCATGCATTCTTTCTATCGTTGTGTGGAGGTTTGCTCCTATCCACCGAGATTGCATACGTGTACGGCCATACATTTGGCCTATCCGAAGGTGACGCAAAATCGCAAGTCGAACATTTGCTCAACTTGTATCGGGTTTTCCTCACATTCGAATCAAAACTACCTTCCGAAAAGCGATTTGACCCAAAGAAGTTCCTTTATCCTGCCAACACGTCGATCGTAGAATCCGCCGCCCTGGGGAAGTGGCCTGTCCCAGCGGGAGTGAGTTTAAATTTGACATTCAAATGCAATTTTAACTGTTCTTACTGTTACCAGAATCGCCTTCAGGAGAGCGATCATCGGTGGAACTTACGGAAGTGTCTTGAACTCGTGGATGAGGCGGCAGACTGGGGCGTCGTATTTCTGGGGCTAACAGGCGGTGAGCCGACGATGTTCAGGGGGTGGCTCGAGTTGGTGGAGAGGGTTCTAAAACTTGGGATGATCCCGATCCTTACCAGCAACGGCACTGTGATCGGGACGGATCCAAGCATAGCGCCAAGGCTGGCTGCAGCTGGCATGCAAGAAATGACAATCAGCTTGGATGCCTCAACACCACGGCTACATGATGAAGTCACTAGATCCCGTGGGCACTTTCCGAAGGTTGTGAACGCAATCCGCTTTCTACAAGAGGCTGGGATCCGGGTCATTGTGAAAAGCGTTCTAACGCCGGCCACGCAGCACATGATTGAAGACTTGATCGATTTCCTGGTGGAAGCAAGGGTTGCAGAAATTGGCATATCTCATATGGAGAAGGGTGCTATCCGGGCTGATGCCAACGACGCGATCAATGTAACGGCAGAGGAGTTAGCCCACGTCAGAGAACTGGTACGGCGCAAGCGCGATGAGTACGCGCAAGCATGTGTCGTGTATTTACCGAAAGATGCCGGTAAAAGATGGCAGGACGATGAGTGGTATCCCTGCGGTGGCATCAATATGGGCATGTCGGTCTTCCCAAGCGGTGATGTCTCAGTTTGCGATAAGATGCACGGCGTGAAGGAGTTCACTTACGGCAACGTCTTTGAAGCCGGGCTTGAGGCAATCTGGCACGGAGATGCTTTTGCCGCTCTGCGCGCAAGGACTGTAGACAAGAAAGTCATCGCCCCAGAATGTGCACATTGCCAGAAGTTACATCAGTGTCGAACATCCTGTTTCGTGGATTCATTCGCCGTGACGAGCAGCTACTATGATAAACACCCATCTTGTGGTGGCCCCTTCTAGGGTCAGGACCTGTTAATTTGCAATGAGGCAATTGATGTGATTCATGATGGCAAAGGAGTTTGCCATGTCTGATTTGTTTTTGCTCTCCCCGCTCAGATGGCGAAGATCGAGCCGTTCTTTCCGCTCAGTCCGGGTTCATCGTGCGCGATATCGCCTGTCCGCCAAAAGGCCGGTGCTTTGGCTATTCTTCTGGGCTCAAGCCATCGAAGACCTCGAGAAGCGCATCAACGATCGCTTGGCCTAAGGCATTTCCTGCAACACCTATCTGTGTTTCGTCCATATCACGTACGGCGACGGCAAGATCTCCGCCCTGTTCGGCGACAATGGCACGCGCGCGTTCTATTGCCCAAGTGGCAAAGTCTGTGCGTGTCTCGATGGTAACAATTTCCAAGCGGGTCTCCGGTTCGGTTATCGAACTCTTTACAGTTCTAAGAGAGAAGAGGCCAGCGCGTGTCATGTTCTGCGTCCGCGCGGTATTGTCCTAATCCATCAGGCGAGCAGCTCGCCCGCTTCGTCTCGTTGCATTGTTGTAATAGCTCGACGCCTGCTGTACGGACCGATGCCGGGACTGCTCCATAGCCTCGGGTAGCGGAATGCCGCGATTGGCTGCTTCGGTGAGATAGCCTGATCGCAGGCCATGGGCGGAAAACTCGGCCGGATCCAGTCCTGCCAGAAGCGCGCGCTGCTTGACGATATCGTTGACCGCCTTCGGATCAAGCGCGCGGGTAGAGACATTGCCCCAACGATCGATCGCCCGAAACACACTGCCAAGCTCGATGCGCGCAGCGGCCATCCATGCATTCAGCGCCTCGACGGGACGGCCGGTGAGATAAACGACTTCGTCATTGTCGCCACCGCTGGTCTTGGTGCGCCCCAGGTGGATGGACAGCGAGGGAAGCGGAGAACCTTCAGCAACAGGAATGGGCGCCTCTCTGCTCAGTTGCTCTTTGCGCAGCCCGGCGATCTCACTGCGGCGTCGACCACCAGAGGCAAAGGCGACCATCAGGATAGCGCGGTCGCGGAGGTCGCGCAGACTGTCGCTCTGACAAGTTGCAAGCAGCTGGGAGAGAACATCACCCGTGACCGCCTTGGCACTCTTGCGCTTTCTCGGCCGCGGCGTCGCGCGCACGGCCAGCCGGATGGCGGATTTCAGGGCAGGGGAGGAAAACACCCCGTCGAGCCCACGCCATTTTGTCAGTGTTGACCAGGTGGCCAGCCGTCGGCGGACGGTGTCTGGCGCATGGGGGCCGCCTGAGCGCAGAACCCCCTGTATCCTAAGCTTGTCCTCGACACCGTTTGGCATGCCATGCTGTGGATCGCTCAAACGTTTTTCCGGATCCCAAAGATGATGGGCCACGAATTTCAGAAGAAGCGCTTCGGGTGCCGGCCAGGGGAGAGCGTTTCCTGTCGCTGCCAGTGACCAGGCCTGAAGATAGGCGAGATCCGAGGTCAGCGCTCGCAGCGTATTGGCGCCCATGCCTTGGTTGACGAGGTGCCGGAGTGTCTCGACATCCTCGTCGGTCAGCAGTTCGGCCAGCTCATCGCGCCGCTCCATTGGGAGAACGGCGGCGATCGTATCGAGCTGTTCAGCACGGCCATCAATGTTATCGCGGCCAAGGTGTGTCATGTCGTTGATGACGACGGATGCAGTTTGAGATCCGTCAGCCCAAAGTCTTGCCCTTTGAACAAGAGCGGCGCCTTGGCGATTGCGGCAACGGCATAGGAGAAACAGTCGCCCATGTTCAGGGCAGCTGGATGGCGCCCCCGGCCAAAACGCTCGAAAGCGTCTTCGGCTGAGCGATAGTGCTTCTCATCGAATGCGACGGTCGTGACATTCGCAGTTTTGGCAAGCCGCTCAACGATCCTGGCGGCACTGACGAAACCTTTGCCCGACAGAACCATCCGCACCTCCAACAAGGTCGGCCAACCTATGATGATCGGCTCACGACCCAACAGTGTTCTGAAGGTCTCCGCTTCTGGCTCCTTCATCGATATCGCGACTATGACAGAGGTATCAACGGCGATCATACTGGCAGACCGTTTTCGTCGTAGAATTCATCATGGTTGGATGTGGCGCCAGGTGCGATTTTGTCGAGATCCTCGGCAGCCAGATCCCATACCGCGTCCATGGGATAACGGGTTTTTCCAGCTCGCAGCTCCTGGTCATAGCGCTCCAGCGCGAGCTCAACGAGACGGTTGATCGGCTGACCGGTCCGGCGGGAGAGGGCGTGGGCCAGGTCACGAGCCTTGCTGCTGCGAATGGAAAGCTGTGGTTCGGACATGGTGCACCTCGTGGAGAATTTGAACTTATAATAGGGATTGCGGCGCCAGATGGCAAGAAAATCGCGTGAGATGGCTAATTTCTGATAAGGGATACTTATCGGATGCCAGATAGTCCACCCATTGACCAATATTGATATTGCCTCTATCCTCCGCACGAAAGCGCGCAAAAACCCGATCAGTGAAGGAATCGTCATGACTGTCACCGTCAAGGTCGCCGAGGCCAAAACCCACCTCTCCGACCTGCTGGCGCGGGTCGAAGCCGGCGAGGACTTTATTATTGCCCGCGGCAATGATCCGATCGCCCGCCTGGTCGCCATCGACAAACGTCGCCAGCGTCTGGCCGCCATCGAGGCCGTTCGGGCTCTGCGCGCACAGGCCAAGCCGGTCACGCAAGCAGAAATCCAGGACTGGAAACAGGAAGGCCGTCGCTGATGACCTTTGTTGTCGACGCCTCGATCGCCGGCGCCTGGCTGCTGCCGGACGAGGAAAATCTGCTCGCCGAGCAAGCGATGGCGCGCATGGCCGATGAAGACGCCATAGCGCCCGATCTGCTGCGCCATGAGATCCGCAGCATTCTCTTGAGCGCCGAGCAGCGCGGCCGGATTTCGGACGATTTTGTGCATTCGGCGCTGGCGCGTTTCCGCGGACTGCCCTTGCAGCTTGGCGGCCCTGGCGACGATACCGAGGTGGTGCGCCTGTCGCGCAAGTACCGTCTCAGCGCCTACGACGCGGCCTATCTTGCCATCGCACTGCTTGAGCAACTGCCGCTGGCCACGCTCGACCGCCGGTTGGCGGACGCCGCACGCTCGGAAGGCGTGGTCATTTTGGGACCAATCGAGCATGAGCATTGATCTTCCCGCATCGATCTCGGCGCGCGTTGCGGCTCTGGACACGATTGCGCCGTGTTGCCGATCGACCGCCGTCACAGGCTCGCGGAGCTGTTGACCGACCACGACGTCGAGACCCTCAAACACCTCGTCAACGAGGGCATGGGCGAAAACACACTTCGAGCGTTGACCTCGGATCTCACGTACCTGGAAGCTTGGTGTGCGGCGGCGATCGGGACGCCTCTGCCCTGGCCGGCGCCGGAAGCGCTGCTGCTGAAATTCGTCGCCCATCATCTGTGGGATCCGGCAAAGCGGGAAAACGATCCCGAGCACGGCATACCGGTCGATGTCGACCAGGCATTGCGAGACAGCGGCCTTCTCAAAGCAGTCGGCCCGCATCGCCCGACACGTGGCGCCGGCGGCTCGCCAACTGGTCGACACTGACCAAGTGGCGCGGCCTCGACGGCGCCTTGGCCTCCCCTGCCCTCAAGTCGGCGCTCCGGCTCGCCGGGCGCGCCGTGCCGCGACAACGTCGCCGCAAGAGCGCAAAGGCAGTCACCGGCGACGTGCTGGCAAAGTTGCTGGCGACTTACGACGACCACAGCCTGCGCGATTTGCGCGACCGCGCCATCCTAATGGTTGCTTTTGCCTCCGGCGAGCGCCGGCGCAGCGAAGTCGCCGCTCTGCGCAAGGAACAGCTGACGATCGAGCCACCGCTGACCGTCGAGGACGGAAGCCCCCTCGCTGTCCATCCATCTCGGACGCACCAAGAATTCTGGCTCAGGCCAGGAAGAGGTCGTCTATCTTACCGGCCGCCCGGTCGAGGCGTTGAACGCCTGACTGGCGGCCGCGAAGATCGACAGCGGCAGCGTATTCAGGGCGATCGATTGCTGGGGCAACGTGAGCCACCGCGCGCTCGATCCGAAGGCGGTGAATGATATCGTCAAGCAGCGGGTGGCGATGGCCGGGTTGGAGGTTGGGGAGTTTTCTGCGCACGGGTTGAGATCCGGCTATCTGACCGAGGCTGTCAATCGCGGCATCCCGCTTCCCGAGGCAATGGAGCAGTCGCGCCATCGGTCGGTGCAGCAGGCATCGAGCTATTACAACAACGCCACGCGTAGAAGCGGGCGGGCTGCGGGCCTTCTCTGAACGCCTGCGATCCGGCGAATTCCTACTGCCGGGCCTCTGTCGCCGGGAGCAGACAGACCGCTATTGGTTCAGTTTACTCCGCATCGGACACGACCCCACCCCGCTCATGGACCTTACCGATTGGCAGAAGCCATAGATATCCATCTCAATGCGCATGACTGCAGCATCTTGCGAGGTCAGACAATCATATTCAGCCATAGTGGGTTCGAGTGTATGGGGGGCAATTCAACTAAGGAGTGAATAGATTGAAGCGGCCCTCGTCACATATGCCTTGCGCTCCGCACTCAAATGTAAAGCTAGGCTTGAAGAGTTTGAGGGGCGGCTCACCGCCCCTCCATGTGACGCTCAGCTCCAGGCATGCAGCGGCGGTTTTTCGCCGTTCAGGAAGTACTTGCCGAGGATTGAGTATTTCCAGCGGACGGGGTCGTGCAGCGTATGCGTGCGGGCATTGCGCCAGTGCCGGTCGAGGGCGTGTTCGGCAAGCGTCGAGCGCGTGCCGGCAAGCTCGAACAGCTTGTTGGTGGCCTCTATGGCGATCTCGGTGGAGAGCACCTTGGCCTCGGCGGTGATGATCTGAGCCTCAGCCACCGTTTCGGCATTCGGCTCGGCAACAGCTTTGTCGATTGCAAGACCTGCCTTCTCCAGCAGCGCCTGCGCTGCATGCAGATGCAGCGCCAGCTGGCCCACGGCCTGGATGGTATAGGGATCGTCCCAGGCATTTTCGACGCCGGAATCCACCCAGGCGCGGCTCTTGGTGCGCACGAAATTCACCGTTTCATCGATGGCGGCCTTGGCGATGCCCGTATCGACCGCGACCTGGATGATCTGGAAGATGGCACCATCGGCGGTTGGCACCGCATAGCCCTTGTAGCCGGGAACGAGGTGTGTCTTCGGCACCTTGACATTGTCCAGAAGCACCGTGCCGGAGAGCGTGGTGCGTTGGCCGAAGGAGGTCCAGTCGTCGATGACGGTGAGGCCCGGCGCATCCCGGTCGGCAATCGCATACCAAGCACGCCCTTCGTCATCCAGCGCCACGATCGGCACCAGATGAGCCAGAAGCGCGCCGGAGGAGTAGAACTTGCGGCCATTGACGATCACGTGGTCGCCGGCATCGGTAAAGCGGGTTTCGAAATCGGCGGCGCGCTTGGAGCCGAATTCGGAAAAGGCATTGCCGAAGCGGGTGCCGCGCAGCACCTCGGCGAACAGAAGTGCCTTCTGCGCCTCATCCGAGACGGTTCGGATGGCAGCGACCACGCCCAGGTGGTTCTGCGAGATCTGGCCAATGGAGCTGTCGGCGGCGGAGATGATTTCCACCACCTTCGCCAGGGTTGCATAGGACACCTCGGGGCCGCCATAGGCCTTCGGCACGTTGATCGACCAGAGGCCGCTCTGAGAGAAGGCATCGAGTTCCCTGACCGGCCAGATGCGGTCGCGGTCGCGCTCAGCGGAGCCGACCGCGAAGTCCGCGGCGAGCCTTTCGGCAACCGCAATCGCCTCTTCGTCGGAGCGGATGATATGGGCGGGCTCGGTTGGCCGTGGGACGGGCGGCGCCGCCTTGGCGGCATTTTCGGTGTTGATCGCATTGATGGTCATAGGAATATCTCCTCTTCGAAAGGGGTCAAGTTCAGGCCATCAACGCCGGACTGGATGGGTTGGAACGAGGCGTGACCCGGTTGTTCTGGCCGAGATAGAAGGATTTTACGTCGTCGCGGGCGCGGATCTCTCGTGCCGTACCTGTCAGCACGTCCGTGCCGTTTTCGAGAATGACTGCGCGGTCGGCATAGGTGAGTGCGATTGCCGAATTCTGCTCGGCAACAAGGATGGACAGGCTTTCCTCCCGGTTCAGGCGCCGGAGCGTGCGGAAAATGTCCTGCACCACGATGGGCGCCAGGCCCATGGATGGTTCATCCAGCACCAGCAGACGCGGCCGCGACATCAGCGCCCGGCCGATCGCCGTCATCTGCTGCTCGCCGCCCGAGGTCAGGCCGGACGCGGTGCGCCGCTTGTCCTTCAGGCGAGGGAAGAGCGCGTAGATGCGTTCGAGATCACCGTCGATTTCGGTGCGCGAACTGCTCCGTCCAAGGCCACCGGAAATCAGGTTTTCCTCCACCGACAGGCTGCGGAAGCAGTGCCGTCCTTCGAGCACCTGCACCAATCCTGCCCGCACCAGCGCCGCTGGTCGGGTTCTGGTCACGTCGATCCCGTCGAAACGGATGGTCCCGGCGGTAATCTGGCCGCGCTCGGCAGGCAGCAGATTGGAAACAGCTTTCAACACCGTGGTCTTGCCCGCGCCATTAGCGCCAAGCAGCGCCAAGATTTCGCCGCGGGCAAGGGAGAAGCTAACTCCGTGCAGCGCCGTGATAGTGTGGGTATAGGTCGCCTCCAGCCGATCGACGGCCAGCACCGTATTGTCCGTCATGAGATCCGCACCTCGCAATATCCGCGTTCAGAAGCTCCCCATAGCCCGGCCCGTCCCTCCAAGGAGGCCGCCGGGGCCGGGAAAGACTTGGCTTAGTTGGTCACGGCGTCCGCATCGGCGGCGGTACGGATCTTGATGCCCTTCTCCTTGGCATAGGCCTCGGAGGACTTTTCAATGATCGGGCGAAGCAGGGCCCAGTCCGGCGCGATCCAGTCGGACACCACCTTCCACTTGGCGCCGTCCCACTGCTGGAAGGTCACGTAGCCATTGCCTTCGTGGTTATCCCAGGTGACGTTGATCGAGTGGAACAGGTCCTTGGCACCCAGTTCCTCGACGCGCTTCGGGTCGAGCTGCAGGTGTTCGAAGCCCCAGCGCACTTCGTCGCCGGTCAGCGTGCGCGTGCCGAACTTGCCTTGCGCGATGCGGATCGCCTCGACATTCAGGATGCCGTTGACGATACCGAGATTGTGGTAGACGGAGCCGATACGCTTCTTGTCTTCCAGATTGCCCTTGCCGACATCATAAACCGTCTTCACGATTTCCTTGACGACGGGATATTCCGCGCCCGAGGCCTGCGTGGTGATGGCGGTATAACCCTTGGCGGCGTCACCGGCCGGGATCGCATCTTCTTCGGAGTTGGACCAGACATTGCCGATGATATGATCGACCGGGAAGCCGGTCTTGGCAGCCGTCTTCAGGGCGACGGGGTTCATCACACCCCAGCCGCGCAAGACTACATAGTCCGGCTTTGCACGGCGGATCGTCAGCCACTGGGCCTGCTGCTCATTGCCCGGATGCGGCACTTCGATCTGCTGCACCTCGAACCCATACTTCTTGGCAAGCAGTTCATAGATCGGGATGGTTTCCTTGCCATAGGGCGAGCCGTGATAGAGCACCACGATCTTCTTGCCCTTCAGGTTGTCGTTGCCGCCCAGCTTGGAGCCGATGTAGTTAACGATGCCGGAGGTTTCGCTGTAGGGGTTGAGCAGCAGCGGGAAGACGTAAGGGAAGACGCGGCCGTCGGTGCTGTCGGTGCGGCCGTGATTGATCGTGATCAGCGGTGTTTTATCGGCCGTAATGCGGTCGATCATGGCATAGGCGATGCCGACCGAGAGCGGGTTCCAGGCGGCGACATTCGGATTGCTCTTGAGGCGTTCATAGGCCTCGACACCGCGCTCGACCTCGTACTGGGTCTCGGCTTCCGACCATGTAAGCTTGACGCCGTTCACACCGCCGTCGCGGATGTTGATCAGGTTGAGGTAATCGATGAAACCACCGAAGAAGCCGGTGCCGCCTGCCGCATAGGGGCCGACGCGGTAGCTCTGCAGCGGGAAATACTGCTCGTCCGCATGGGCGGCTGGCAGGGCGATGCTGAAGGCGATGCCGGCTGCAAGGGCCGCGATCCTGAATTTCGAAATGAGGCTCATAATAGATAGACTCCGAGGGTTGACCGATGCCGAGGGCTGCCGGAAGGGTTAGAAGGCGGATAGGGAATACGGGATCTGCGGACTGTGGGCGGTCAGGATGGACCGGGCAGTCCGATGCCCTTGCGGATCCGGTCCATCAGGGCGGCAAGTCCGTCCGGTTCCAGGATCAGGAAGAGGATGATGAGTGTGCCGAGCACGATGCGCTGGGCCATGTCGAGCACGCCGCTGTCGAAGAGATCGCCGAAGACGAAGGCGCCGAGCCGCGACAGGACCAGCGGGAAGACAACGATCAGAGCCGCGCCGAAAAAGGCCCCACGGAGCGTAGCAAGCCCGCCGATGATGATGATGAACAGAATCTGGAACGAGCGGTCGAGATTGAAGCCTGCCGACTCCACCGTGCGCAGATAGGAAAAGGCCCAAAGCACGCCGGCGACACCGATGATGAAGGAGGAAATGGCAAAGGCCAGCAGCTTGGTGCGCAGCACCGGCACGCCGATGATCCGCGCCGCGGTCTCATTGTCGCGCACCGCGATGAAGTTGCGGCCAGTCTGGGAGGCAACCAGACGATGGGCAAGAAAGGTCAAGACGGTGACAATGATTAGTGCGAAATAATAGCGCCCTACCGGCCCCTCGAACGTGTAGCCGGCAATGGTCAGCGCCGGCGCATCGATGACGCCGGAGGCACTGTCATTGGAAAACCAGCTGAACTTGGACAGCGCCCATTGTACGAAGAACTGTGCTGCCAGCGTCGATACCGCCAGATAGAAGCCGCGCAGCCGGAGGCTCGGCAGGCCGAAAACGATGCCGATGGCCGCAGCCGAGAAACCGGCGGCAAGGATGCTGACGAGGAGCGGCAGCGACCCGGCGCGGAGATCGAAGTTGAAGCAGGCAAAGGCGCCGACGGCCATGAAAGCGGCGGATCCGAGGGATACCTGACCGGCATACCCAGTGAGAATATTCAGACCAACGCCTGCCAGGCTGAACGCCAGGAACGGCAGCAGGATACCCTCGAACAGATAACTTGTACCAATGGCCGGGATGACACCATAGGCGACGACAAGCACCAGAAGCGGAGCCACCGAGGACGGCAGGGACGTCGCCTTGCCAGGCAATGACGGGGACAGGTCGGAGGGAGTGGCAGACATGAATCAGACCCTTTCCACGAGCTTTTGGCCGAAGAGACCGGTAGGCCGGACGAGGAGGAAAAACAGGGCGACCACATAGGCAAACCAGCCCTCGATGCCGCCGCCGAAATAGTCACCGATATAGACTTCTGCGAGCTTCTCCGAGGTGCCGATGAGCAATCCGCCGACGATGGCGCCGATAATGCTGTCGAAACCGCCGAGAACCAGCACCGGCAGCGCCTTGAGCACGATCAGCGACAGCGAGAACTGCACACCGGACCGGGCACCCCAGAGCAGCCCGGCGACCAACGCCACCAGCCCCGCCGCCGCCCAGACGCTCGCCCAGATCCAGTGCAGCTTGAAGCCGACTGCGAGTGCGGCGAACTGATCGTCAGCAACGGCGCGGAAACCCAGACCGATGCGGGTATAGCGGAAGAAGGCGGAAAGTGCTGCGACCAGACCAATGGCAACCACGGCGGCGAAGATGTCGAACTGGCTGATGAAGACACCGGCGACGTCGAAGGGCACGTCTTCGACGCCGAGGTCGAGCCCGTGCACCTGCGTGCCCCAGACCAGCTGGGCCGCGCCTTCTATGACGTAGGAAAGACCGAGCGTCGCCATGAAGAGGGTGATCGGCGGCTTGTTGGTCAGCGGCCTCAGCACCGCGCGCTCGATGCCAATGCCGAGCACGATCATGATGGCGAAGGTGGCGGCGAACGCTAGCGGGAAACTGAGGCCCCGCTCCGTCAGGCTGACGAAGGTGAGCGCCGCAAAGAGGAGCATGGCCCCTTGCGCGAAGTTCAGCACGCCCGAGGTCTTGTAGATCAGTACGAAGCCGATCGCGACGAGCGAATACATGACGCCCGAGAGCAAGCCGCCCACGAGCACTTCGGTGAAGAACAACCCGTCGAAATCGGCCATCAGATGCCCTCCCCGTCTTCGTTTTGCGGTGCTACGCCCAGATAGGCATCGATCACCCTTTGATCGGCAGCGACATCCGCCGGCGTGCCATCGGCAATCTTCCGGCCATAATCCAGCACGGCCACATGGTCGGAGAGACCCATGACCACACCGATATCGTGTTCGATCAGCACTACGGTGGTGCCGAAGGTGTCGCGCGCGGAGCGCACATAGCCGGCCATCTCGTTCTTTTCGGTGGCAGTCATGCCCGCCATGGGTTCATCGAGAAGCAGGAGGTCCGGTTCGGCGACCAGCGCGCGGGCCAGTTCGACGCGCTTCTGCAGCCCGTAGGGCAAGGTCCCGGCCAGGCGGTCGCCGAAGGCATCGAGATGCAGGAAATCCAGCACTGCAGCGGCGCGGTCGCGCGCATCGGCCTGCTCGCGGGCCGCCCGGCCGAATCCGATCATTTGCTCCACGAAGCTCGCCCTACTCCGGTAGCCGCGGCCGGTGATCACGTTTTCAAGGACGGTCAAGCCCTTGAACAGGGCGAGGTTCTGAAAGGTGCGGGCAATGCCGAGCCGGGCGAGCTTTTGCGTCGGCACACTGGCGAAGCGCTGGCCGCCGATCGACACATGTCCCCGGTCCGGACGATAGACGCCGCTGATCACGTTGATGATCGAGCTCTTGCCGGCCCCGTTCGGACCGATGATCGCCCGGATTTCGCCACGCTTCACCTCGAGATCGATATCGCTCAGCGCAACGACCCCACCGAAGGACAGGGATACGCCGTGCAACGACAGGGCTGCGGATGGGGGATGGTCACGGGTGGCAGCATACCCGAAGGCATCCCGGCCACCGGATCTTGTATCTCCGGCTAACACACCGGACCTCTCCGCCTGAAGAGCGATCGTCATCGTGTCCTGACCCCCTGTCTCCTGGCCCGCAGCATCGGTTAGCGATGGGCAAGCGCTTCCCTTCACACCGCGGCCTCGCTCGGAAGCACGCAGACGTGTTGCATCATTCTTCTGGGCAGCGAAGATGCGTTACCCGCGCCTCGCCGCCCTCCTGTCCTGTGGCTTATTCGGCAGCAACTGCCTGATTGGTCTGCGCCTCTTCCAGTTCCCGAATCAGAGGGATCACGTGCTTGCCGAAATACTCGACCTCTTCCTGGAAATGCAGGAAGCCGAGCAGGATCAGGTCCGCACCCGCGTTCTTCAACGCCACGACCCGCTCGGCCACCTGTTCCGGCGTGCCGATCAAATTGGAGCGGAAGCCGTCATTGTATTGCACCAGATCCTCGAAGGACGATTTTGCCCAGTTGCCTTCGCCTTCCGGCGATGCCTTGCCGGCGTTCTTCACCTCATGGCCGAAGGCATTGACCGCCTCCGGATTTGCCTTTTCGATGATTTCGGCGAGAACGGCTTTCGCCTCCTCCTCCGTATCGCGCACGATGGCAAAGGCATTGACGCCGACCTTGACACTATGGCCGTTTACTCGGGCCTTGCCCTGGATATCGTCCACCTGCTTCCTGATTTCTGCGGGCGTGTTGCCATTAGTGAAATACCAGTCGGACACACGCGCCGCCATGTCGCGTGCGGCGCGTGAGGAGCCACCCTGGAAGATCTCCGGCTGCGGATCAATCGGCTTCGGCTTGAGGGAATAATCCTGGAACCGGTAGAAATCGCCCCGGAAAGTGAAATTGTCGGTGGTCCAGATGCCACGAAGGGCACGGATGAATTCTTCCGACCGGCGATAGCGCTCGTCGTGATCCAGCCAGTGCTCGCCGATGGCGTGGAATTCGCCCTTGAACCAGCCGCTGACCACATTGACCGCCACACGACCATTGGTGAGGTGGTTGATGGTAGCGATCTGCTTGGCCGCCAGAGCGGGGTTCCATGGGCCCGGCAGAATGGCGGCGATGACTTTGAGGGTCGTCGTCGCTTCCAGCAGCGCATGGCTGAAGGACACGGATTCGTGTTGGTTCTCTGCGCCGTATCCCGCCGTGAAGCGGATCTGGCTCAACGCGTAGTCAAAGCCGCTCGCCTCGGCGATCTGCGCCAGCTTGCGGTTATAGTCGATCGTCCAGCTGGTGCGCTGCTCGATGTTGGAAATGACCAGGCCGCCGGAGACGTTCGGCACCCAGTAGGCGAATTTGACGGGATCTCGGTGATGATGGGACATGGGTTCCTCCAGATGGATCAAGCGTGAGCCGGAATGGTTGAAGACGGGATGAGCGAGGGACGATGAACGGCGGCCGGCAGAAGCGTGACGAGTTCCCCGACAGCCCGCTCGATGCGAGTCTGCACCTCCGGGTTCTCCAACTGGTGCCCGGAAAAATCGGTAGTCGTCGCATACACGCTGGTCGGCACAGTCAGCGCATTGAAAAAGGCAAACATAGGACGCAGTTGGTGATCGATCATCAACCCGTGCAGAGGCGTGCCGCCGGTAGCGGCCAGCAACACCCGCTTGCCTGTCAGCGCCCGGTGATCAACGAGATCGAACAGGTGCTTCAAGGCACCGGTGTAGGATGCACGGTAGACTGGCGAACCAACCACCAGCACATCAGCTTCCTCGATGGCTTTGATGATTTCTCTGCCTTCCGCATCAAGCTGATCGGCTCGCAAAGCGCGGAAGAGAACGGGAGCGGCCGCGGAAAGCTCAACATGCTGGATATCGACAGCAATCACGCTGGCGATCTGATGGGCAATGGCCCTGACCAGCTCGACCGTCCGAGACGGATTTGAAACGCTTCCTGCGATGATCACTACACGCATTGTTTAAACTCCCTTGGCCTCAATCTCTACTAATTCAATAGATTTTAAAAACAAATATTTGCTAATTTTTTGGATCGAAGGAGAATGATGATCGTCAAAAAGGCGCTGCGGCAGTTGCGACTTGATGAGCAGGGTGGCGCCAGATACCAACAAAACCGGAGAGCGTTAGGAAAAGCGAGGGCGCTATGGACGGCGGGTTGCTGAGCCAGGACCGATCGACATTCATCGTATCCAGATCATGATGGCGGCGAGATGGATTAATCCAGTAAGTGAACGGTCCTTCGTTCATAGCGCGTGGCAACACGGCGAAAGTGTTTGAGGCGGCTGAAGCATCGTTCGATACGATCTCGATGCGTGTAGACGATCGGATCATGCCCGCTGGCAATATGCCCGGTGGACGGCACGCTATGCAAGCGACATGACAGATCGGGAATGGGCACTGGTTGAGCCTTTTCTGCCCATGCCCCGCCGGCTGGGTCGTCCGCGGACCACGGATTTGCGTGAGGTCGTCAACGCCCTGCTTTACATCGCTACGACCGGTTGCCAGTGGCGCATGTTGCCGAAGGATTTTCCGCCCTGCTCGACCGTCCAGCGCTATTTCTATCAATGGCGGGCATTGGGGCTGTGGTCCCGCATCAACCATCATCTGGTAATGGAGGCCCGCGAGCTGGAGGGCAGAGAGGCCTAACCGACGGTCCGTGTCATCGACAGCCAGAGAGTCAAAACCACGGAAAGCGGTGGTATCCGGGGCTATGACGCGGGCAAAAAGATCAAAGACCGCAAGCGCCACATGATCGTTGATACGCTCGGCCTGATGGTTGGCCTCATTGTGCACAGCGCCGACATTCAGGATCGCGATGGTGCTCCCGATCTCCTGAAATCCATTCGCCACAGGTGGCCGTGGTTGCTGCATGTATTTGCCGATGGCGGCTATGCGGGCGACAAGCTGAAGCGGCGGCTGAAGAAGATCGGGCGCTGGACGATTGAAATCATCAAGCGCTCCGACAAGGCCAAAGGCTTCGAGGTTCTGCCGCGTCGCTGGGTCATCGAACGCACCTTCGCCTGGCTCGGCAGGTGCCGGAGATTGGCAAAGGACGTCGAACGTTCCATCGCATCAGCCGAAACCTCGATTATGATTGCCCACATACGCCTGATCACCCGACGGCTCGCAAGATACGGATTTCGTTGAAGCCTTTTCGAGCAGACTCTTAGAACGGCAACTGGCGTGCATGGTTAGTTTAGGCGGTTGTGAAGCGCTTGATTGACCACAGTGAATCGAGGAGCGGCTATGTTCGGGCCGCAGGAGGTAGACAGCGGGAGCTGCTCCCCCTGGGCCAGCATGTTTATTCCCGCGCCACCGTTGGAGTCGGCCCGCAAATCCAAGCTGTGAGGGAAAGTGCCCGTGGATGCATCCATTATGTCAATGCGCTCCATCAAAACAATCAATTATCATCATTATCCAAAGGGGAATATGAAAGCTTGAGGGGGCGTCTGGGGCTGCAACATAAGGATTTTCTGGATGTCTATCAAAGGTGGCCCGTATGATAATAGTCTCTTTGGCACCAGTGGTGACGATGTGATGTGGGATATTTCCGGCAATGACTGGATCGACGGTCGTGCCGGCAACGATTCCATCTCGGCCGGCACAGGTAATGACCGGGTCTTCGGCGGCGCCGGCAATGATCACATCTTCGGCGAAGCTGGCAACGACTACCTCTACGGCGACAACGGCCGCGACAACCCACGCATCACTGATGAGGACAATGATAAGCTCTATGGCGGTTCCGGCGACGATGTCCTCTTCGCGGGTGACGGCAGGGATTCTCTGACCGGGGGCGACGGCCACGACACCTTTGTATTCCAATTCCACAACCCGATCCCCGGAGTTGACCTAGAGTTCGGGCCGAACCCGGACAATACCAACATCTTGGATTTCGATCCGGCGGAGGACACTCTTGCTTTCGATGCGGTAGGCCTCTATAATGACGGTTTTGGCGCGAACTTCGTCGACAACTCAAGTGCACGAGGTGGCCACCCCGTAAGCACTTTCTACAGCGGTGCGGCCTCGGGGGCGAACGGCGAGCACGTTGTGGTGATCACCGAGTCTTACCTCAATGGCTCCGATGTCGCGCGTGATATTTCCGGTGAGCACGCTGGCGACATTATCGTGTATTATAATCCCGGCACCCAATCAGCGAATCTGGCCTATGTCACCTCCGAGAACCACGCGGAGGATTTCGCTCATTTCGGTGGCATCCACAGCGCGGCCGCCCTAGCCGGTTTCGGCTTGAGCGCGTGGGACTTCACCTTCGTTTGATCCGCGACTCGTACCGAACCGCGCCATCCCCGCCCTCGTGCGGGGGGCTTTCCTCGCAGCTACTTGCCGCAGTCGTACGAGAAATGGCTCTGAGAACCATCATGCCTGCGATCACAAGATTTATCTTTTCCTCGCTGGAGGGCAAGAATGCGCCACGATGGCCTGCACAGCTCACCGTGCACTTAAAGCGTAATCCGACCGGGGTGAAACGAGGATCGACAAGATTATGCTTCAAAAAGAAAACGTTAGAGCGCCGATCTGATTCAATCAGATCGAAAAGCGCTCTAATACATCACGGTGTTGAGTATGACGTTGACAGGCGAAGCCGCATTGAGCTGGGTGCTGCCGCGCGCCACCAGCCAGCCGTCCTCACGCTCCAGGCGCACAACGATCCGCAGCATTTGCGAAATCGCCGAGCTTGCGGGCGGGGGCAAGGAAAAAGCTATCGCCTTGGACCCGCCGTCGCTTCTGATGCGCGTTTGCGAGGCGCGACGTCGCGGGTTATTTTGACTGGCGGTGTCCTCGAGATAAATCTCAAGATGCCCCTTAGGGATAACCGCGCCGCCCTCGAACGTGACGGAGCCCCGGATATCTGTCGATTGGGCAGCGACTGGCCCGGCGAGCACCGCGAATGCCGCAACCCCGACGGCCTGTAATACTGTGCGAAGGTCGGTCCGGCGCTTCATCGCACATTCTCCATGATCGCCTCGCAAGGCCCTGCGCTAGCGGGATTGCCGCTAAGGGCTCAAAGAGATAAACAACTGCAAATGTAGTATCAAGAGGGGCGCCTTCAAGCGCCCCTCCTGGTATGGAGTTAGATGACAATGAAACCGGCTGCCGAAAGCCTCAGATGTGGGGTCAACTGCGCAACCTGAATGGCCGCAAGCTCTCCGTCTCCGGCGACGTCATATGACAAGGCGCCGCTATCGGTGTTGTAGATCATGAGGTCGTCTGCGTTATGAGCGTTGTCCTCCGCACTCCTGTGGAACGCGCCCAAGGCGAGAGCGCCGTCTCCACCGCCGCTCTCAAAGACGAAATTGTTCAACAGGACCATGTCTTTGATCACCCTGAAGTCCTTGATCCGGTCAACATTCCCGTTCCCAAGCTCGGTCGAGAAGCGGAATGTATCCTGCCCCCCGCCGCCGGTCAGCGTGTCCTCGCCAGCTCCGCTACAGAGGATGTTGCCATCTTTGCCTGGCAATTCGTCGGCGTAGATGATATGTTCGACGTTGGGGATTTGTGGAATTTTCAGGTTCCTGGACAGGAGGATGACGGTGTCGTTCCCGCCGTTAGGCTCCTCGTGAACGACGTCGTCCGGGGAGTCGACGAAATAGATATCGTCGCCGCCGTTGCCAGCCATGAAGTCGGCGCCGCCGCGGCCGTCGAGGATGTTGGCGCCGTCGTTGCCGATCAGGACATCGTCATGGCTGCTGCCGATGCCGTTCTCGATGTAATAGTCGGTCGCATCCGCATTGTGTCCATCGAAGATCGAAACATTGTTGCTGAAACCGTTGACGCTGGAGAAATGTCCGGGGCGCAAGTCGAGGATCGTACCCGCCGTCGAGCCGGAGAAATCGATCGTGTCGGTCCCGCCGGTATCATGGATCGCGAAGCCGATGTTATGCTGCTTGCCAGAGGATGTCAGCTGGTAGCTACGCTGTGTGCTCCCGAATCCGTAGATATTGTCCTCTGTGTTGAGGTCGATGTGCTGGTAGGTGCGCACTCCATTCGCGTCGACTGTTGAAAAATGGCGGCGAATGACGGCCTCGATGTCGGCCATAAGCGGCGTCGACGCAAACCAGTCGCTGGTTTCGCCGACAGCTATGCTATCGAAATAGGACATTACGCTGTATTGCCACCGATCATATATCCAGGTCGCATCGTTCCGATAGGTGATCGGCTCGCCGTCGGGACCGCTGTAATTGTAGTCTCCAGGATGATTCAGACCGAATTGATGGCCGAATTCATGCATGAAGGTTTGGAAGACATAGCCGCCCACATCGGTCTTGTGGGCTTCCTTCTTGTCGAAACTCTGGCCGATGCTGACATGGTGACCATTCGAAAAAGCCGTCCCATCGTCCTCCTCGCCAAGTTCGGGGCTGACAACCTCAATCTGGTCCGTTGTGCCGTCGAACGGCGCGTCGTCGATGATCTCGAATTTCAGGGGCGTGACAGACTCCCACATCTCTAACGCGCCGATCGCGGCGGTCTTGTATTCCGGGTGGTTGTTGAGTTCATAGAGGTTGATTCGCACCGTTCCCGCAGCGATCTCGGGCGTCATCCAACTGGGCAATGCCCCAAGATGGTCGATAAAGGACTCATAATCCTTGCTCTTGCCATATGGGTTGTCTGGCGTCTGGTCGTTAATCCACCAGTCGTCGCTCGTCCGGCTTGGTTTTCCGGTCTGGCTTGGATGCGGCATCTTGGGATTCCTCTCTCTTCGATTGACGGCCGTTACGGCTGTACCGTGTTGCAGGGGTCAAGACTTCCGGTACTAGTTTGGAGGACGCACGGTAGAGAAGGGTTGCTCTCACCATAAATCGCCCGATCGCTTAGGTTTTCCTGTTCCGTTGCTACTCAGAGGCCAATAACCGATGTTCATGATCCATTGTCCTCCTCTTGTCCTAACCCCAATCGCATAGGATCCACAACCTGAACGTGAGTCGCTACGACCCCCCATACGCCGACGAAGTATTCCCCGGAACGCATCGTTCTTAAAAACCGCAGCCCCGCCCGAGGCCTACCTCATTCGCCGATACCTACTCGCCGCTGCAACCACGCGCTGCTCAATCCTCCCGAAACGCATGCTGCATCTGGTCGGTGAGCGGCTTCGTCAGGTAGGAAATGACGGTACGGTCGCCGATCTTGATGTAGACCTCGGCAGGCATGCCGGGGTAGAGCGAAAGGCCCTTGAGCTTGGCGAGGCTTTCTGGTTTGGGGCGGATGCGCAGCGGATAATAGGTGGCCCCGGTGCGCTCATCGGTTACGAGGTCGGGAGCGACCGTCACGACCTCCGCCTCGACTTCGGGCGTGGTGCGCTGGTTGAAGGCGCTGAAGCGGATCTCGACCAACTGCCCGACATGGATCTGGTCGATGTCACGGGGGGCCACCCGGGCTTCGACGGTCAGATCATCTGCCTCCGGCACGACGAGCATCAGCGTCTCGCCTGCCGTGACGACGCCGTTGATGGTGTGGACTGTGAGCTGGTAGACCCGCCCGGAAAGCGGCGCTGTGATGTCGAGATGGCGCAACTGATCGGTTGCCGCGATGCGGCGCTCCTCATATTCGGCGATCTTCGCCTCGACCTCCGTCAGGTCCTTGGAAATCTCCGTGCGCCGGTCTTCATCGAGCTGCAGGATTTGAAGGTTCATTTCGCTCGACTTGCCGCGGGCCTGAGCGCGCGCGGCGACGTGCCGTCCCCGCTCGCCTTCGAGCTCCGCGCGCTGGCGCTTCAGCGTGGTCACCTGCTGAATCGGCACGAGCCCCCGGCGATAGAGCGAATCGATGCGGGTCAGCTCTTCCTCGATCAGCATGAGCCCATCCTCGATCGCCTTCAACTGCACCGTCAGGCCTTCGATCTCGTCCGCGAGCTGCGCCTTTCTCGATGCGAGCTGGCTTTTCATGCCGGCGAGCGCCACGTTACGGCTTGCGAATAGCTTCTGCTCGCCTTCGATCAGCTTCGCCGCCGCCGGGCCGGAGATGAGCTGGTCGAGATCCTCGTCGAGCGAAAAGGAGACCACACCACTGCGCTCGGCTTGGAGCCGGGCCCGCTGCGCATAGAGCTGCGCTACGGTGCTTTCGACGATGGCGAGATTAGCGCGCGCAGTGGTGCCATCGAGACGGATCAGAATCTGTCCGGCTTCGACACGATCGCTTTCCTTGACGAGGAGTTCGCTGACGATGCCGCCTGTCAGGTGCTGGATCTTCTTGACGTTTTCGTCCACGACGACCACGCCCCCGGCGACAACGGCGCTCGACAGTTCCGTGGTCACCGCCCAGCCGCCGACGCCTACGACCAGGGCAAGCGCCAGCACGGCAACGCCGATCAGATGGCGTGAAAGCGAACGGCGCGAACTCGATGTCTGCTGCATGCGGCCGTTCATTGCTTCGTCTCCTGGCCTTCAACGATCTTAAGTGGCGCAGGCCTCTGCTGCTGGCGCAGTACCTTGCCAAGGACTTCTGGCTTCGGGCCGAAGGCCTGCATGCGGCCCTCCTGCATCGTCAGCACGAAGTTGACGCTCGCAAGCGCGCTCTGGCGATGAGCGACAACTACGACGATGCCGCCGCGCGTACGCACATTCATGATCGCTTCGCTCAATGCCTGTTCGCCTTCCGCATCAAGGTTGGAGTTCGGCTCGTCTAGGACGACCAGGAAGGGATCGCCGTAAAGCGCCCGTGCCAGCGCGACGCGCTGGCGCTGGCCGGCTGAAAGCGCCATACCGCCCTCGCCGATCTCGGTATCGTAGCCATTGGGCAGACGGAGGATCAGATCATTGACCCGGGCAGCCTTGGCGGCGGCGACGATCGCCTCGGAGGTAGCGTCCGGCGCAAAGCGAGCGATGTTCTGGCCAACGGTTCCAGCGAAAAGCTCGACCGCCTGAGGCAGGTAGCCGATATGCTTGCCGAGAGCATCGCTATCCCATTGGTCGAGTGCTGCGCCATCCAGGCGGACCGAGCCGCGATAGGCGGGCCAGACGCCGATGATGGCGCGCGCCAGCGACGATTTTCCCGATGCGCTCGGGCCTATGACGCCAAGGGCGTCACCCGCTCGCATGGTGAAGGTCACATCCGCGACAACGAGGCGCTGCGCCGCTGGCGGACCACTTGCCAGGGCCTCGACGCTGAGCCGCTCTTGCGGGCTTGGCAGGGCCAGGGACATTTCCGTCTCGGGCAGGGCTTTCAGCAGTTCCTTGAGGCGCTGCCAGCTCTGGCGCGCCGAGACGAGACCGCGCCAGTTGCCGATCGCGAGTTCGACCGGAGCAAGCGCTCGGGCAGTCAGGATGGAGCCGGCGATGATGATGCCCGGCGACGCCTGTCCCTCGATCACCAGGACCGCACCGGCTGCGAGCACGCCCGATTGCAGCACCATACGGAACACCTTCGACATCGCACTATAGCCGTTGCCGATATCGGAGGTACGGCGATTCTCTTCACGATATTCGGCATTGCATCGCTCCCAACGCTCGGTCATGCGCTCCGACATGCCCATAGCCTGAACGACCTCTGCATTGCGCTGCGACGCCTGCAGTAAGGCGTTGCGGTGTCCGCCCGCTTCGGCCGCCTTCTTGGCGGGCGCCTGGGTGCCACGATTGGTAAGATAGGTGAGAAGCGTCAGGATCATCCCGCCGACCACGGCGACCATGCCGATGACCGGGTGAAACAGAAAGCAAATGGCGAGATATACGGGAAGCCAGGGCAGGTCGAAGAGAGCAGCCGGCCCGGTGCCTGAAAGGAATGACCGGACCTGATCGAAATCGCGCAGGCCCTGAAGGCCGTCCCCTCGCATCTTGAGCTTCAGCGGTGCCTTGACGAGCGCCCGATGGATGCGCCCGCTGAGGCTTTCGTCGAGCGCGCCGGCGATACGCACGAGCATGCGGCCGCGGATCAGCTCGAATACCCCCTGGAATCCGTAGAGCAGCAGTGCGAGGAGACAGAGGGCGATGAGCGAAGGAATGCTCCGGCTCGGCAGCACGCGATCATAAACCTCGAGCATGAAGAAGGAGCCGGTGAGATAGAGAATGTTGACGAGTGCGCTCGCAATGCCAACGCCAATGAAGGCCGTTCGGCAGTCGCGTAGGGCGGAGGCGGGATCAGCGCTCCTGCTGCTCGATATTGCTGCAAAGTCAGTCACTAATAATGTCTCCCCTCGGGGCATTCGGCCGCGCACGACCTTACCTCCGTCCTCGGCGGTGAAACACAACGCCATGGCCAGAACGCGATGCATATAGAAAACAAAGGTGCCGCTGTTTGGTAGGATCAAAGCCTGTAGAGCGGAATCGGCAGCCTTTCGCTGCCGGTTCCAAAACTGTCTAGTCGCTCAGAGCAGCCAGGGGCTGTCGTGACACGGGATATCCACAACTACAACGTAGACTTCAGGCACATGCGCGACGATCAAGTCATCTTTACCGTGATCGGGGATGGTTTCAGCAAAGCCGGAACTCCTCTCTCCTACGGATACGGCCTGTTGATCTGTCACTGTGAGAGCCGGTGCCGCCCGGTCTTCGACGGTTTCAAAGGACCTTTCGGAAGTCTGGGTCATTTGGGCTTTCCTTCTATCTGGTCGCTGTGACCTATGATGCTAATCGACCCGGCGATTACGAGCTGACTGCTTTTGTCGCCGGGCGAGAAGGGAATTGCAAACTACATGCCAACTGTGCGGGCGGGCCTGTCGCAAAGATTTTGCAGGCAATTAACCAACAAAATTTGCGACAAGCCCCCCAAAGCCTCTGCCGCCGCCTAACAGAGCCGGAATAATCGCTACAAATGCGAGGGCGGTTCACCGGTCAGGCCGTCAATGCGCATGGAAAATCGCGCTTACATTTGATGTGGGGTTGTCTCCAATTTTGTCCGTCATCGAATGATTTGAGACGTTTTTGGCTTTTGAAGACTTGAGTTTCCGGCTCGGTTAGCGGGTTGATTTAAGCGGCTTTGGCTTGGTGGTTCGAGCGGCTCTGTTTGATGGTGTCTCGTTTGATCCTTTCGCGTTCGGTCAGGATGGTCTGGCCGCGTCCGAAGTAGACGTCGGCGGGGTGAGATTATCGCGGCTTTCGTGGTATCGGCCATAATTGTAATGCTCGATAAATCCCCTCTGCTCAGTTAAACCAAACCTGTCTCATGGGCGCTGATCCGGGACACCCCGTGAATGTTCTGATCGTGGGACAATCCAATCGTCCGACCTTCAGCCGTTGCCGACGTAGAGGGTCGAACCGTTGATGTAAGAAGCATCTGGCGAAGCTAGAAAAAACGCGGCGTTTGCCATGCCTTCGAACTGCCCACCGCTACGGGCCGGGTTGCGGCGGCTGATCGCTTTCCGTGCACTATCAGGTGTGTGAATGAAGCCAGGAGCAATCGTCGCAGTCCGAATGCCAACCGGCCCGAGTTCGGCCGCCATGCAGCGGGTCAGAATTTCCAACCCCGCCTTTGATGCGCCATACGCATGGCGCTGGGCAATCGTCAGGGAACGGTCAATTGATCCGATGTTCAGGATTACCCCGTCTGGCCGCATCATCTTGATAGCCTCACGCGCGCAGGTGAAGGCACCGGTGAGGTTGACATCAATGACGCGCGCGATTTCCGGAGGCGTATGCTCAACTCTCGACTCGTAGCTGTCGGGCCAAGCGGTACTGTTGACGAGGACCTCAAGCCGCCCGAACCGCCTCCGCACATCGTCGAACAGTGCTACCACCTCCGTTTCACTTGAGACGTCCACGGATTTTCCCATGTGCTCGCCGCCGAGGGATTTTGCGAGCTTCACCGCTGCCGCGCCGTTTATGTCTGCAATTACGACGGTATCGCCGTTTGCTGCAAAGCGGCGAACAACGGCCGCGCCTATGCTGGTCGCGGCGCCCGTGACGAGGACGATCCGCTTAGTGGTTGATTGTAGCGGGCAGGAAAGCTCGGCTACTGGTATTTCGCTTACTCGCGGGTGCGCATCGCCGGGCTGGTTGAAGGACATCCACCCCCCATCAATTGTCAGCACCGTGCCATTGATGTAATGCGCATCCGGGCTGGCGAGAAACCGCACGGCTCGCGCAATTTCGTCCGGACGCGCCATCCGCCCCATCGGCACACGGCTACGCGCCGCCGCCAAGTTCGTCTGGCCAGCGCGTTCCAATTGCGCAACCATCGGCGTGCGCACATAGCCCGGCGCCACTGCCGTCACGCGGATGCCAAGTGAAGCCAACTCGCATGAGAGCGATTTCGTAACCGAGATAAGGCCCGCTTTCGAAGCAGCATAGGCGTTGCGTTTTGGGTTGCCAATTATGCCCGCCATTGAGGCGACGTTGATAATCGCAGCACCTGGCTGCATCCGCCGCGCCGCTTCGCGAGCCATGAGGAAGGGCCCGATCAGGTTTACCGCCAATGCGCGTCGGAAGTCATCGATGGGGGTCTCAGTGGTCGCGGCCATGCTGGGTCCCATCGCAGCATTTTTGACAAGAACGTCGATGTGGTCGAACTGCGCGTCGATCCGCGCATAAAGGGCAAGGATATCTTCTTCCCGCGAGACATCGAATTCAAGCCCGAGATCCGCCGCGCCGAAACCGCGAACCAGTTCAAGCACGCCGCTGTCCGGAAGGTCTGCGGCAACAACTATGTCCCCGACAGCGAGATGAGCGTCGACGAGTGCGCGGCCGATCCCGCCTGCAGCGCCTGTAATGATGACGACGCGTCCTTGCTGTTTCATGAGGAATTCTCCTGACCGTTTCCCGGTCCATGTCTTTTCGGACGACCACCCCGGTATGGCCGTAGATTGAGAGGTCGGGTGGTTTACATTCGGCCACCGACGAAGATTTTAAACCGCTCATCACCGAGGCGTTTTCGCAATGTGGATCAGTTCTTCACGTTTTTGAAGAAAACGACGGTTCACGAGCGCGTAGACCGGATCGGCCGGATACGATGCCCCGATCGGCTGCCGGAGACCGAAACGCTCCGTTTCGGAGGTCACTGGCGCGGTCTGCTCCTCGAGCCAATCGTAGACGACGGTCCGCTCGGCAATGCGCCATTCACCTTCTCTTTTCTGAAACAGATCGCAATAGCGGCCACACAAGAGAACCTGACGTATCGTCCTCGCGCCGTCCGGTCCCCGCTGCAACGCAGTGAAGTAACTCTCGACGGCAGCCTCCGTCGGATCGATGAACTCAATCAGAACATTCGTGATCTGATGGATATTGCGCGGTTCGGTCTTGAAGACACCCAGAGCGAACTCTATAAACCCCTCGGCGGAGCCGGAATAAGCGCCGTGATTGTCATGCGCATCGGGCCAGTACGCACTGCGCAGCGCCGCCTCGTCTGCCCGATCTATCCCGCGACAGTATCGATAAAGACAGTCGCGGATCGCCTCGCGATCAAGTAATTCGGTAATTTGTTCGTGGCACATCGCTTTGTCGCTAATTCCAGGTTGGGAAGAGGCATTCGTGCATTGATCGACGCGGCAACGACGCCAGGATGTTCGTAGCCGACGGACCATCGAGGAGATGCTGCACTGTGCACCTGGTACGGGGTGGCCCGGCAATATGCGTCCCATCTATCAAACCGTCGTTTGGCTCAAGATCCGTAACTGCGCTCGTCCGCGGTTGAAAGTTATCGGGGATGTGGCCCCTCAGACCGTTCGCTCTCTGGCTTCCATTGTTCTCTTCTTCGACGAAATCCATTTGACGATTTGATATGGTCCGCCTCCCCTCCTGCCGACCGGTACCGAATAATCATTTACCGGCCGGCATCGCCGTTACAGGCCCCACCACTTTCAAAGACAAATACTTTCAAATCTCATGCCAACGCGACTGGCATCGCCGGACGAGATGTCTTAGCGGCTTGATTTTAAATGCTTACGTTGGGAGCAGCGAGATTGACTTAACGAAGGCTGTGTCGGGCATCTGACAAATTGGACAGTGAACCGCACCGGATTTACCGGAGACCCCAACTCGAGAGAAGTAGGGTCTATCACAAGCAAAACGACGACCAAATTTTCTCCTGAAGTCCGCGCCCGCACCGTTCGAATGGTGGCTGAAAATGAAGCCGATCATCCGTCCCGTGGGGCGGCGGTCTCCTCGATAGCGGCCAAGATCGGCTGCTCGGCACACACGCTCAATGAATGGGTGAAGAAAGCCGAGGTCGACAGCGGCAAGCGGGCTGGCCTGCCGAGCGATGTGGCGGAGAAGATGAAGGCTTTGGAGCGCGAGAACCGGGAGCTTCGTCAGGTTAATGAAATTCTGCGCAAAGCCTCAGCATATTTTGCGATGGCGGAGCTCGACCGCCCACTGAAGCGATGATTTCCTTCATCGACGAACACCGATCGCGGCTCGGGGTCGAGCCGATCTGCAGACTGCTGCCAATTACCGCGTCCACCTATTATGAGGTCATCGCCAAACGTATGGGCGTCGATCGCCTGTCAGCCCATGCTCGGCGCGACATGGCCATGAAAGTCGAGATACGTCGGGTGCTCAACGAGAACTTCCAGGTCTATGGTGTGCGGAAGGCTCGGCCAGTTCGTCTATCCTGCGGGCAACGGCGTGCGGCCGCACGCTTCCACGTCAATCAATGGCGTTGCTTTCACCTATGATGCCAATGGAAATCTCGTCAGCGACGGCACGCGCGCGCTCGCCTATGACCCCGCCAACCGAATTTCCTCCGTCACATCAGGTGGGGCGGAAACCAGCTTCGTCTATGGCCCAGATGGCGCCCGCGCCCAAAAAACCGGTCCGCAGGGAACGACGTCCTATCACGACGCAAACGTCGAATACGACCCGACGGACGGCATCTTCACCAGATACCCGCATATGGACGTCAAGGTCGTTGGCAGTGAGGTCTACAGAGGTGGCTTGGGAAAATTGAACAGGTGAGATAAGTGGCTTTCGGCTTTTGAACACGGCAGTATGCCGGGAACAGGAGCCATGATGACGAAACGATCACGCCATAACCACAGCCGCGCCTTTAAGGCGAAAGTCGCACTCGCTGCGATCAAGGGCGAGAGAACAATGATCGAGCTCGCCCAGCAGTTCGATGTGCATCCGAACCAGATCAAGCAATGGAAAGATCAACTGCTCGACGGCGCGGTTGGCGTCTTCGGCGACGAGCGGAAGGAGGATGCGGCCCACGCCGTCGATGTCAAAAGCCTGCACGCCAAGATTGGCGAGCTGACGCTGGAGAACGATGCTCCGCTTAGGGCTTACGCGGCCCCACTGGAGCCACGGTCCCTGCTTCGATAGCCGGCGCGCTCGGCAAGGCCGGATTGCTGAGCGGAAAACGATGATTGACCGGAACCACGAACTGTCCGTCTCCCGCCCGGCCAGAGTACTCGGCATCAGTCGAGGCAGCGTCTACTATCTTCCGCAACCGGCTTCGACCGCCGATCTGGCTTTGATGCGTCGGATCGATGAACTGCATCTGGATTATCCTTTCGCCGGGAGCCGGATGCTGCAGGGGCTTTTGAATGCAGAAGGCCATGAGGTCGGCCGCCTGCATGTGCGCACGCTGATGCGGAAGATGGGCATCGAGGCGATCTATCGCCGTCCGAACACCTCCAAACCCGCACCGGGCCACAAGGCCTATCCCTATCTTCTCAAGAACCTCGCCATTACCCGACCCAATCAGGTTTGGGCGATGGACATCAGTTATATCCCGAGGGCGCGGGGCTTCGTTTATCTCTGCGCCGTCATCGACTGGTTCAGCCGCCGGGTTCTGTCATGGAAGCTGTCGATCACGCTGGAAACGGCATTCTGCATCGAGGCGGTGGAGGAAGCCCTGTCGCGCCACGGCAAGCCAGAGATATTCAACACGGACCAGGGCAGCCAGTTCACCTCCGTCGACTTCATCAAGCTGTTGAAGGCCGCTGAAATCAGCATCTCGCTGGATGGCAAGGGAGCGTGGCGGGACAATGTCTTCGTTGAGAGGCTGTGGCGGTCGATCAAATACGAAGAGGTCTATCTCCACGCCTACAAGTCGGTCCCTGAGGTTCGCGCCGGGATCGATCGATACCTGGCCTTCTATAACAACCGACGCCCACATTCATCCCTTGACCGGAAAACCCCGGATCAGGTCTACTTCAACCAGCCGCAGCCAATTTCGCTCGCGGCATAAACAGCGCCGAAAACCACTTAGCGAAACGCACGAAGCTGTTCAGACAAACCGAGCCACCTCTGTCAGTCGCAACGGACGCCAGGCGCGCGACAGTATGCTGGGCCTGATGAGGACTTGCCAAAAGCTTGGTCTGTCGTTCTGGCACTATCTCGGCGATCGGCTGGGGATCGACACATCGCTCCCGACCATTCCTCCATTGGCCACGATGATCGTTGCCAGGTCCTGACCGCATCACCGACTTGACCCCGGTGGGCTTCATTAGGGTCGGCGAAACATTCCATTGACGGTTATCATCGGCCTGCACCGTCAGCGTCTTCTTGTTCCGGCGGATGACGACACCACGAACCAGAAGACCGCCAGGACCTTCCAAACTCCACGGCTGCCCATTCTGATGCCTTGAAGGGCCGCCGTGGTTCGCTGGTGATGCAAAAGCTGCAGACGCTCGACGATGCGCGCGTTGAGTTCGATGAGGGTTGCCTCGTCCAGGCTGTCGATATCGATCTGCCGCATACGTTGTGCCCTACCCTCCTGTTCGGCGTTACGGCTACAATGCCGATAGCCGCGCTAGGTCTTGTGGACTCTTGGGATTCCCAAGGCTGAGCAAATCAGATTCAAGACTGTCTTTTGGAGGCAGTCATGGGCGTATTGGACCGGTTGATCCTTCGGGACGAGCAGTGGGCGCGGATATCGACGCACATCATTGGTGACGAACGGACACGGGGGTCGTCGGGCCGCGACAACCGGATGTTCGTGGAAGCCGTGCTTTGGATCGTGCGCACGGGCTCGCCCTGGCGTGACTTGCCAGAGGTCTTCGGCGAGTGGAATAGCGTCTTCCGGCGCTTCAGCCGCTGGAGCAAAAAGGGCGTCTGGTGGCGTATGTTCGCTGCGA
>NZ_JHXQ01000013.1 GCF_000621665.1 Allorhizobium undicola ORS 992 = ATCC 700741 | reverse complement strand
AGCACGGCCTGGGTAAACAGTTCCCTGTCCGCCTTCTTGTCGTCGCCGGAGCCGAAATACTGTTTCGCCATCACCTCAACGGTCGGGCGGAACAGGTTGGAAGTATTGTCGCCGTCCTTGTAATTCTTGTCCCGCTTGGCCACGGCCAGAAGACCGTCATAATCCACATTCACCGTGTCGAAGATCGGCCCGCCCAGCCGCAACTGGCTGGCATCGACAATCGGAATGACAGACCCCACGCCCTGCATCGCCTTCTCGTCCAGCGCCCCGCCAGAACCCGCCTGCAACAGACCCTTGATCGAGGCATAGGTATCGGGAAGATTTTCCACGACGTTCTTCGCGAAAAAGTCGGAATAGGTCTTCTGCGCCTTTTCCATCCGTTCGTTCGACAGACCCGGCCAATCCGCCGGCACCTGATCCGTCTTCGATTGCTGGGGCAGGATCATCGTATAAAGACTAAGGGCGGCGTTATACTCGTCGCTGATTTCCTTGACGCTCTTGCCCTCCGCCAGACCGCCGGTCAGCAGCCCGCCATTCACGATGTCGCGATCGAAGGAATCCAGCACCTCCTTGCGCAGCGCGACTATATCGTCCCAGCGCTTCGTATTCGCCGCGTCGATTTCGTCCTTATCCATCCCGCTGGTATCCTGAGCCGCGACAGGAACCCCGGAGAACAGGGAATTGAACAGTTTGAAGGTTTCCTGCGTCAGCAGCGATTGAACTTCGGGATCGGAGCCGAGAATCTGGATGGCGTTCTTGAAGTCGTCGTTGATCTCGACGCCATTGTTGATGCCGTACTGATTATCGCGGAAGGCCTGGGAGAGATTGGTGTATTTGGCCTGGTTCTGAAGGAGGTCCAGATACATGATGAAGCGCTGACGAGGCGTGTAATTGCCGGGATTTTTCAAAACATCCAGGCTTTCGAAGGACTTGTCCTCATTGTTGATCTTGTTGACAAGCGCCCTGTTGACCTCCTGCATGGAGCTGGAGTTGAAGAGTTTCTGGGCAATCTCGGCCGCGGTGGAATAATCGGCCGTGTCTGCGGCGCTGGTAGCCGCAAGGCTCACCGTATTGTTGACGATGTCGGAGGCCGATGCCGTATTGCCGCTCGCCACCGTTTTTCCCGAGGCGGTCGTGCTGATGCTGAGCACCGCTGCCGTGCCCGTACCGGCGCCCGATGGCGAGACCTTGCGGGTGCTGTCCTGCTGCTGGGTGGTTGCGGAAGTGCCGCCTGACCCTGACAATTGCGAATAATCCAGAAAATTTCTGCTGGTAACGTCTTCTGGGCTATTGCTGGAGACCGCCGTGGAAGCCATTCATTTCCCCTTTATGACTGTAAATATTTCTTAACAAACGCACAATGTGAATTTTTTGTAAATATATTTTTCAATATTGAGCATTCAATTTTTATAATTTACTCATAATCTGGCGGAAATCTAATAGCAATTCATTGGTTTTATTGATATTTTTTGCGAATTGATACATTATAAAGAAGAATCTAAAAGGTCGGTAACAAATTTGTAACCATACTATTCTTTGAAATCACTTCACGCACACTTCGTTTTTCGTATTTTTCATTCGCAATCCAGATAGCCGGATCGCAGCAGCGCCGCGCAATCATGGCGAGCCCTCGCCTTGAAGGCTTTCACATTTCGGTGAAGCGAACCGCATGAATACCCCATGGGATAAAGCTGTGTCCGGCCACACGCGCCCTCTTGAAACCGGCGGGCGCCAGCACTATGTTCGCCACGCTTCGCAAGAAGACTATGGCAATAAACGGTCGATGAAATAAACCTATTGGACCCGGGGGCGGTACCCGGCGCCTCCACCAAAAACCGGCCTGCTGACCGGCTTTTGATGGGGGCGAAACAGGATCGACAAGGGCGTAAAGATCGAACTTTTGCTCGGCATGATACCGCCGTTATCGGGTCACTAGAGTAGTTGCAAACGACAACAACGCTCAGGGTTACGCTCTCGCTGCCTAATGGCGGTGCGGGAAACCCAACCTAAGTCCTTGCGGGTAGCACTGTAAGGCGGGGTTCGGAGGTACCTGGCAACAGAAACCTCCACCTGCTTCCTTTCCCGTCTTGTTCCATGTCCCATGGTTTTCTGTGGCGAAAAACCGCCATTGCGGCCGCGTTTTTGTGCAAGCGGAAAATTGAAAACATTCTACCTTTGCGCCCGACGTCAGCTTGGCATATATAATCATGCGGTCGCATGTCTGCTGCGTCAGCATGAAGACCGGGAATCAGACTGAAGGAAAGACAGGATCACATGGGCCAGGACCACATCCGTTATGACATTCTCGCTCAGGATGCGCTGCGCGGCGTCATTCGCAAGGTGCTGGCCGAAGTGGCGGCAACGGGACGCTTGCCGGGTGAACATCACTTCTTCATCACCTTTCTCACCGGCGCGCCGGGCGTGCGCATTTCCCAGCATCTGAAGGCCAAATATACCGAGCAGATGACCATCGTCATCCAGCATCAGTTCTGGGATCTCAAGGTAACGGACACGCATTTCGAAGTTGGCCTGTCCTTCTCCGAAACGCCGGAAAAGCTGGTTATCCCCTTCAACGCCATTCGCGGTTTCTATGATCCTGCCGTGAACTTCGAGCTGGAATTCGACGTGCCTCTGGCAGAGGAAGAAGAAGAAACCGCCGCCGAAGTCACCGCCTACCCCGCAGCCGCCGAACGCGGCGAGGAGGATGCGGCGGCAACGACCGACGGAGAGAAAAAGCAGGGCTCCGTCGTGTCGCTGGATGCCTTCCGCAAGAAGCAATAGGCTCTCCATGGCGGATATCGTCAATCTTCGCCAGTTCCGGAAGGTCAAGGCGCGTCAGGAAAAGGAAAAGGCGGCGGAACAGAACCGCCTTACCTTCGGACGCAGCAAGGCCGAGAAAAACCTCACCAACGCACTGAACGAAAAGGCGCGAAAGGCCCTGGACCAATCGCGGCGGGAAGAACCGGCCCCGACGGGCGAACAGCCTTCAAAGCATGACTGACCGCATGGTCCAAGGCCAGCGGCATCAATCGGGTAACGGCCTGGTTCAATGATCCGCAAACATTCCGTTTCCCTGCATGGGCATCGCACCAGCTTCTCCCTCGAAGATGAATTCTGGGAAGAGCTGAAGCGCATGGCGCAAGCGCGTTCGATTTCCCTTGCTCTTCTCATCGCGACAATTGATGAAAACCGGCCACCAGATTGCAATCTGTCAAGCGCATTGCGACTTTCGGTTTTAAACTGGCTAAAAAGCGGACAATTTTAATCATCCATAAAGATTGTGATGCATAACTATTGCAAGCGAAACATCCTGTTTCGCCATGTTATGCCAAGGCTCGAAGATGCTACAGCGCCGTGCGTTTTAACAAACGCACAAAGGACGCTGTAACACTTTAAATCTGCTGCATAATTTTCACCTTAAATCGATTCCGATTTAAGGAGTTATGCAGTAGTTGTTTCATATGCTGACCAATGCCTGCCAATCCATCATGTCGAGGATAGAGCGGGCCTCCTCGGCCAGCACCAATTAAAGGATCAAGACAATGATGGGTGGTATCTCATTTGGCGGCTTTGGCCCCATGGGTGGAATGGGTGGAATGGGCGCAATGCGTCCGCAGCGTCCCGCAGATGACAGCGCAACCAGCGCCGCCGCAACGGCCAGCACCACCGATAGCGCAACGGCCAGCAGCACCGCAAGCACCGACGCGACGGCAACTGACAGCGAAACCACCGAAACCTCCGCAGCACCGGAAGGCTTCGAGGACTTTGCTGGCAAATTTCCGAATTTCGGCGGTGGCAATGTCGGTCAGGGCGACATGCCTCCCTTCGGCCAGCGTTTCGGCTTCTTCTGAAAACCCGCCTCGGGAAACGAACATTCGGCTCGTGCGGGACAGAGCCTTTCAGCAACTCCGCTCTACCATGATGGCATGGCGGATTTCCTTATCCGCGACCCGGCGCCTTATTCGGCGCGGAACACTGCCCGCCATTGAAGCAAAACCATTTCCGCAAATTCCCGTCGCACTCTGGCAACCGACAAGTGCCGACAGATAAAGCCCTCAATTCACCCCCGGCAAACTCTCCATGTTCAAATGCGGCACGGAAGCATCAGGGTTTTGAGGGCGCAGGGCAGGCGGCGGGTTGACGGCTGCGGGTAACTGACTGTTCTTCAGCATCTTTTCGACTTCGGCATCGGCAGCACGGCGACGTTCCTCGTCCAGCCGGGCCTTTTCCGTCTGTCGCGCGGCGGCAAGCGCTGCGTAATAGGCCGCCTCGCGCCGCAGACGCTGCTTTTCCAGCACATTGGCCTGCAAGGTTTCCACGCGCCTGCGCTCCCGCTCCAGCGCCCGCGCGGAGAGATCATTGGCAAGCGACGACACGTCATAGGCGGCCTCAAGCCCACGCAAAGGGCCCGAAAGCTTCAGGACCAGCTCCGGATCGCTGCCTTTCGGCGCATCTTCTCCCGCCGGAAAGGCAAGGACAAGCCGCGCATCTAGCGTGGCCGACGCCAGGGCCAGGCTGCCATCCACATGCAACACCGCCTGCGGCAGGGGAAGTTGCACGCCCTGCACGCGCCCACGCCCCTGCGATAGGGAGATCGGCAGTTCCAGCCGCTCGAAGCGGGCGGGCTGGCGTGCCAGAAGCGAGGGCAGCAACTGGCTGACGCGCTGCTGCGAAACCTCACCGCTTTCTCCCATGAATGCCTTCTGCAATCCGTCATAGGCGCTGAAATCGAGCCCTGTCACCACCATTTGCGAAGCGACCGCCTTGCCGGAACCATTCAGCGAGGCTGCAAGATCGGCAATGGACGCGCCACTGCCGTCCACTTGCAGGTCGAGATCGCCCCTGCCGCTGATCCGGCCCGAGGGCCACGCCTTGGCAAGATCGACCTGACGGGCAGAAACCTTGCCCCGTAAAAAGGCCGTCTGCTGGCTCACCGACAGGCTTGCCTGCCCTTCCAGCGTGCCGCCCAGCCATTCCGCCCCAAGGTTTTCAACCTGCAAGGCGCCATCCACCACGGAAAAGCGCAGCTTTGCAGCATTTGCCGGCGGCAGATCTCCGAGCGCCAGCGTCCGTGCATCCACCACCAGCGCAAGTTCGCTGGTCCCCCAGATCGGCGCGATGACCTTTTCGGCTTGCGGGGTGCCGTCGGCTGCCGTCAGCGACCCCACGGTTGCGACAGCCAGCCAGCCGAGATCGGCATGGTCGAGGCTCAGCGCCCCATCCACCCGCCAGCCCTCGCCCATGGCAAGATTCATCTGGCCGGAGACAGGATTTTCATCCACCGTCCCCTTCAGCTGGCTGATGACGATATTGCCGCCCAGCCGCTGAATATCGGCAGAAAGCGCCACCGGCAGCCCCTGACCCATATTCGGCAAGGCAGCCGCATTCATGGTCAGCAAGGGCTCCAGATCGTCGCTGTTGAGCGTGAGATGCCCCTGCCCGTCGCCTGCAACATCGCCGGAAAGATTGATGCTGCCCTGCATGGCAAGGCTGGTTCCGGCGGCGGCAAAATCAAGCTTGCCGCTTGCCGGGGCCGCCCCCTGCTGTTTCAGCTCGAGCGCAAGCGTTGCGGGGCCATCCCCCGGCAATGGCAGAGGATCGAAGCCCAACTGCCCCAGAAGTGTGGCGGGATCGTTATTGGCGAGTGTGAGTGTCAGGCTCTTTTCGGCATCATCAAGCGGATCGAACAGGCTGTTTTGCGCCAGATGCGCCGCAACCTCGGTGCCGTTCGCCTTTCCCTTGAGATCGAGAGCAATGCCACCATAGCGCTGATCGCCAAAACGGGCATCGATTGCCACGCTGGTCTCGCCATACCAGCGGCCATGGCTGCCAATTTTCGCCAGAAGCGGCTGATCGGGAAACTGACGGGCCAGCATGGCCAGAAAAGCCGACGCATCGGCGGAATGCACAATGGCCTGCGCCTTGCCATTATAGTCGGCAAGCGAGCCCGCGGCCTCGCCATTGGCCGTGATGCTGGCGCCAGCCAGATCGCCAATCTCCAGCTTGCGCAGCGAAAAGCCACCATCCTTAAAGGTAAACAGGCTATCGACATCCCGCGCTGTCAGGCCAAAGGCGCTGAATGCGCCCACCTTGATCTTGCCCGCAATCTGATGGCGCAGCAGCTCCTCCGTTCCGGCATCGCCTGTCACCAGCGAGGCCAGCGCCCTTGCGGTCTCGTAATCGAAGGCATTGCCATTGAGGTCGAAGGACAGGCTGGGTGCAACACCCGTTTCGGCCCGGCGCTCGAGATGGCCGTGCAGGGTAGCGCCACCCATGGCCAGTTCCAGCTTGTCGAAACGCTGCATATCCTCGGTCAGTTGCACATCGGCGGAAAAGCCCGCCGTCCTGAGCTGGCGAAGGGCTGGATCGACCTCTCCCGCCAGCCAGCCCGCAAGGCCGGAAGGCTGATTGGAAGCCGCCAGAAGCGCGCCGGTAAAGGATGCATCGCCCCGCAGCCGCAACCGGCCGGAGGCTTCCACCTGGGTGCGGCCCGGCAGAAGCGCCACGGCCTTTTCCACCTGCCAGCCATCGCCATTCGGCCTGAGATCCAGCGTCACGTCGCGAATGACGGTATCGCCCGCAAGAATGGCAGGCAGTTTCAGGCTGGCGCGGCCCGGCACCGACGGCACCGGGATCTGATCGGCCAGCGCCAGAAGGGCGCGGATGCGCTGGCGCACTGACGCTTCGGCAAGCCTGCCGGTCTTGCCCTTTGGCGTGTCCGGCGTCAGCCGGTCCACGTCGATCTGCTGGCCCTCGGCGGTCAGAAGAAATTGGCCGTTCTTGCCGGTATCCAGTGTTGCCTCGCCGGTAATGACGTAAGGATCGTCCGTGGTGCCGATTTCCAGCCGGTAATCGGGCAGACGAATCCGGTCATTGGCCAGTTCGAAATGCCCTTTGGCACGGGGGCGCGGCATGGGCTTTTCACCGGCCTGCACCCGGCTTCCATGCTCGGCAAGCGCGCGAAGGGCTGCGGAAAAACTGCCCTTGAGCGTGGGCCTGCCCTGCAAGAGCGCAAGATCGCCGGCCAGATCGACATCGATGGGCTGACGATCCGGCGCAATATGGATCTTGACCGAAACCTGATTTGACCCCGGCTCCGGCTGGAGGCTGGACAGCGTGAAGCCGCCCGCCTGCCCGTCCAGCGCCGCCCGTCCGTTCACCGTCCATGGCCCTGCCAGAGAGCGGGCCGAAAGCGCGGCATCGAGGCCCGTCACCTTGCGGGTCGTGCCGGTCTGCTCGTCGATAAAGGTAATCTCGCCACCGGTGACGCTGACATTTTCCAGCACCACATTGCGGGCAGGAAGGCTTGGGCGGCTGCCGCGCAGCCAGTCCAGCGAGCCGTCGGTCAGAAGGCGCAGCCGAAGCTGCGGGCGTTCCACGCGCATACTGAAAATACGCGCCTCACCGGAGAGAAAAGGCGCAAGCTCGGCATCCATGGAAAAGCTTGCGACACGCACCAGCGTCTGCCCGTCTTCACCGGGGCCAATGGTCACATCGTTGAGCGTCACGGAGGGAAAGGGCAGAAGCCGCGCCGCCACCGTGCCCTGCACGACAACCTTCTTGCCCAGAATGCGGCTGGCCTCGGCCTCGAAATTCTCCTTCAACCCTGTCCAGTTGACAAAGAGAGGCGCAAGCAGTGCTGCAAAAAGCACCAGCACCACCAGACCGCCGACTGCGATGAACACTCTTGCGAACACGCCGAACCTTATACCACTGACGGCGGGAAAACCCGCCTCGACGATTGATCGAAACCGAACAGTAACCACTTGCCTTCAAAGGACAAGCCGTAAACAATGTTTTACAGGCGGAAGATCTTGCCCGGATTGAAGATGTTATCGGGATCAAGCCCGCGCTTGACCTGCCGCATCACCGCCAGCGCCCCGCCAAGCTCGGCCTCCAGATAGCTCATCTTGCCCTGGCCCACGCCATGTTCGCCGGTGCAGGTGCCATCCATAGCAAGGGCGCGTGCGCTGAGCCGTGCCATGAAGGCTTCCACCCTTTCCACATCGGCCTCGCTTTCGTCATCGAAAAGCATCAGCAGGTGGAAATTGCCATCGCCCACATGCCCTACGATCGGCGCAAGCAGCCCGCTTTCACGCAGATCACGCTGCGTTTCGGCCACGCAATCGGCCAGTCTGGAAATCGGCACGCAGACGTCGGTGGAAAGTCCGCTCAAATCAGGCCGCAGCGCCCGGCCTGCCCAATAGGCATTGTGGCGCGCTTTCCAGATTTGCGCCCGCTCCTGCGGATCGGCGGTAAAGCGCAGGCTTTGCGCGCCAAACTCTGCGGCAATGGCAGCGAACTGATCGCATTGCTGCGCCACACTCTGCTCGGTTCCGTGAAATTCGAGGAAAAGGGTTGGCTTTTCATCCAGCGTCAGGCCGGAATAGGCATTGCAGGCGCCGACCTGCACCTCGTCCATCAGCTCGATGCGGGCCATGGGAATGCCCATCTGGATCGTCAGGATCACCGCATCACAGGCAGATTTCAGATCGGGAAATTGCGCGATGCCGCCGCCGATCTTCTCGGGAATGCCCTGAAGCTTCAAGGTCAGTGCGGTTATGATGCCAAGCGTGCCTTCCGCCCCGATGAAAAGCCGGGTGAGATCATAGCCTGCCGCGGATTTTCGCGCCCTTTGCGCGGTGCGGATCACCTCGCCCTCAGCGGTGACAACGGAAAGCGCCAGCACATTGTCTTTCATGGTGCCATAGCGCACGGCATTGGTGCCGGAGGCGCGTGTGGAGGCCATGCCGCCAAGCGTCGCATTGGCGCCCGGATCGATGGGAAAGAACAGGCCCGTATCGCGCAGATAGGTATTCAGCGCCTCCCGCGTCACGCCCGGCTGCACGGTGCAGTCGAGATCCTCGGCATTGACCTGCAAAACCTTGTCCATGCGGCTGAAATCGATGGAAATGCCGCCATGGGCGGCATTGACCTGTCCCTCCAGCGAGGTTCCCACGCCAAAAGGCACCATCGGCACCTTATGCGCCGCGCAAAGCCGCACCACGGCCTGCACGTCTTCGGTGCTTTGCACGAAAACCACGCCATCCGGCAATTGTGCGGGCAGATAGGTGGTGGTGTGGGCGTGCTGCTCCCGGAAGGATTGCCCCGTCTGGAACCGCTCGCCAAATTGCTGCCTGAGCAGGTCGAGAGCGGCGGCAATGCCCGCCTCGTTTCGCTCGCCTGCAATCACATCCTTGCGGCTCATGGCAAGCTCCCCTGCAAAACGATTGTTTCTTCAAAGCGTGGCCGGTTTTAAAACCCAGTTTTAAAACAATGACACGGCGATGCGCAACCGCCACCGCCCTTGTGCCCGGAGGCTTGCTGCGCATTCTTTCAGATTCTCAAGAAATCGGAATAAAACCGGAACATTCTCTGGCCTTTCGACCCCGAATCACTACATTGGGCGGCATGACCAATGGTTTTGACGATATTCCCTTCTTCGACGAGGAACCGCAGCCGCGCCAGAAACCGGCCGCCGCGCCTGCTTCTTCCGGCAGGCCTGAGGCTGCCTCTGGCGGTTTGGGCATTGCCGCCCGCGCCATGGCCGCGCGCGATCAGGCCCGACAGCCGGATTACCTGTCCGGCCTCAACCCGGAGCAACGCGAGGCCGTGGAAACGCTGGATGGGCCGGTGCTTGTGCTGGCGGGCGCCGGCACCGGCAAGACCCGTGTTCTGACCACCCGCATCGCCCATATTCTGGCCAGCAGCCGGGCTTTTCCCAGCCAGATCCTTGCCGTGACCTTCACCAACAAGGCAGCACGGGAAATGAAGGAGCGCATCGGCCATCTGGTCGGCGGCCAGGTGGAGGGAATGCCGTGGCTTGGCACGTTTCACTCCATCGGCGTCAAACTGCTGCGCCGCCATGCGGAGCTTGTGGGACTGTCTTCGGACTTCACCATTCTCGATACCGATGACGTGGTGCGGCTCATCAAGCAGCTGATCCAGGCCGAAGGCATCGACGACAAGCGCTGGCCCGCCAAGCAGTTTGCCGCCATGATCGACGGCTGGAAGAACAAGGGCCTCGATCCCGCGCAAATACCGGAGGGCGATGCCCGCGCCTTTGCCAATGGCAAGGGCCGCGAGCTTTACGCCGCCTATCAGGCGCGGTTGAAAAGTCTGAATGCCTGCGATTTCGGTGATCTTCTGCTGCATCCCATCCGCATGTTCCGCGCCCATCCGGATGTTTTGAAGGATTATCACCAGCGGTTTCGCTATATTCTGGTGGACGAGTATCAGGACACCAACACCGCGCAATATATGTGGCTAAGGCTTCTGGCCCAGCGCCCCGCATCCCCCGGTGCAACCGGCAAACAGCCGGTTAACCTGTGCTGCGTGGGCGATGACGACCAGTCGATCTATGGCTGGCGCGGCGCGGAAGTGGACAATATCCTGCGTTTCGAAAAGGATTTCCCCGGCGCCAAGGTTATCAAGCTGGAGCGCAATTATCGCTCCACCGAACATATTCTGGGGGCTGCGGGCCATCTCATTGCCCATAACGAAGGCCGCCTCGGCAAGACGCTTTTCACCGACCGCATGGAGCCGGACGATGAGAAGGTGGTGGTTCATGCCGCCTGGGATTCGGAAGAGGAGGCCCGCGCCGTCGGCGAGGAAATCGAACGCCTGCAACGCGGCGATGCCGGGGGCCGCAAGCACAATCTCAATGACATGGCCATTCTGGTGCGCGCCTCCTTCCAGATGCGCGAATTCGAAGACCGTTTCGTCACGCTTGGCCTGAATTACCGCGTCATTGGCGGCCCGCGCTTTTATGAGCGGCTGGAGATCCGCGATGCCATGGCCTATTTCCGCCTCGTCTGCCAGCCAGCGGACGATCTGGCCTTCGAGCGCATCGTCAACACGCCGAAGCGGGGGCTGGGCGATACAACCATTCGCAACCTGCATGACTATGCCCGCGCCCGCGACATTCCCATGCTGGCGGCTGCTGCCGACATCGTCGAAACGGATGAACTGAAACCCAAGCCGCGCAAGGCGCTGTTCGACGTGGTGGCCGATTTCCGCCGCTGGCAAAGCCTCTTGGAAAACACGCCGCATACGGAACTGGCCGAGCAGATTCTCGACGAAAGCGGCTATACCGCCATGTGGCAGAACGACAAATCCGCCGAAGCGCCCGGGCGGCTGGAAAACCTGAAGGAACTGATCCGCTCGATGGAAGCCTTCGAGAGCCTGCGCGGCTTTCTCGAACATGTGTCGCTGGTCATGGATGCCGAGCAGAACGAAAATCTCGATGCCGTCTCGATCATGACGCTGCACTCGGCCAAGGGTCTGGAATTCGACACCGTTTTCCTGCCCGGCTGGGAGGAAGGGCTTTTCCCCCACCAGCGGGCCTTGGATGAAGGCGGACGCGCCGGGCTGGAGGAAGAGCGGCGGCTGGCCTATGTGGGCATTACCCGCGCCAAGCGGCGCTGCCATTTGTGGTTCGTCTCCAACCGCCGCATTCACGGGCTGTGGCAATCCACCATGCCCTCACGCTTTCTCGATGAGCTGCCGCCCATGCATGTGGAAGTGGCGGAAGTGGAAACCAGCTATGGCGGCTATGGTCGCGGCGGCTACGGCCAGTCCCGCTTCGACAAGGCAGAACCTTTCACCAACAGCTATTCCACCCCCGGCTGGAAACGCGCCCAGCAGAACCGTACCGAAGCCACGCGCGACAATTGGGGTACCCGCTCCGGCCATGCGGTGGAGCGCATCGGTTACGGCGAAAGCGGCCCGCGCGGCCGCACCATAGAGGGCGAACTGGTGGCCAAATCCACCAGCAGCGAACCCTCGCGCTTTGCCGTGGGCGACCGGGTGTTTCACATCAAGTTCGGAAACGGCAACATCTCGGCCATCGAGGGCAACAAACTGACGATCGATTTCGACCGGGCCGGACAAAAGCGCGTGCTGGACGGCTTTGTCGAGCGGGCGTGAGAGGTTTGCGGCAGGAGTGCTTCCGGGAAAAGGGCAGCACTCTCATCCGTCACAGGACACGACCCTACGGTTTAGCGTGTGGTTTACCCCCCTCTGTCCTGCCGGACATCTCCCCCTCAAGGGGGGAGATCGGCAAGATGAAGGCCTGCCTAAATCTTTGAAAAAGGCCGTCGTCACAAATATTTATTGAAGAATGACGCTTTGTCCGTATTGCAATCTCCCCCCTTGAGGGGGAGATGCCTGGCAAGGCAGAGGGGGGTAGGCCACGCCAAATTCCTCAGCGTCGTGTACTGTGCACGGAAACATTGAACCGCTCTAACTATTTGTTTTTAAGCATTTTCATGCGGAAAACCGGCTTCCACTTTTCCTGAAAATGCTCTAAACCCGTGCGGCCTCGCGGTGCAGCCACATCAGTTCCATCTGCACGGCTTCCTGGAATTCGATGATTTCTTCGCGCATGGCCTCTGCCGGGCAGCCAAGGTCCAGCAGTTCGGCGCCAAGCTTCTTGCAGGTGGTGCGCCAATAGGTATTGGCCTCTTCACCGTGAAGGCTGTTGAGTTCGCGGGCGGCCTTGCGCACCAGTTGGCGGCGGCTTGCAAGCGGGAAAAAGGCGAGCGTGGCCGGAGCGGGCTGGAGCTTGGCGGCAGTGTTAGTCATGCGAACCATCCTTCAAACAGAGTGATTCGGTTTTAGGCCTTTCATAGTTAAGGTTTGGTTGCCGCCAAAGCCGGCATTTTATGCAGCGCCAAGGCACGGCCCGGTACGCAAATGCACAATAAGTTCAATGAATACAAAATTATAGCAAATAGCGCCCACGCCGCACGCTCCGCCAAACTGTGCCAAAAAAAACCCCTCCGGCCTGAGAGACCGAAGGGGTTTTTAGAAAATCCGCCGGGACGCCTGCCCGTTCAGGGCAGCGTGTAAGCAATCACGTAATCGCCGGGCTTTGTGCCGATGGAGCCGTGGCCGCCTGCCACCATCACCACATATTGCTTGCCGTTGAGGTCGTAGCTCATCGGCGTTGCCTGTCCACCCGCCGGAAGGCGGCCTTCCCACAAGACCTTGCCGGAGGCGAGGTCGTAGGCGCGCAGGTAATTGTCCACAGCAGCCCCCAGAAAGGCAAGGCCGCCCTTGGTAATCATCGGCCCGCCAATGCCCGGCACACCGACCTTGAAGGGCAAGGGCAGCGGCGTCATGTCATGCACGGTGCCGTTACGGTGCTTATAGGCCACTTCGCCGGTCTTCAGATCCACGCCGGTCACATAGCCCCATGGCGGGGCCTGGCAGGGAATGCCGAGCGGCGAGAGAAACGGCCCCATATATACACCGTAAGGTGCGCCATCATTGCGGTTCAGACCCTGCTCCGATCCCTTCTCGTCCTGGCCCTTCGCCGGCACCTGATCGCGCGGCACGAGCTTAGAGGTGAAGGCCAGATAGGTCGGCATTCCAAACATCACCTGCCGTTCGGGATCGACCGCCACGGAGCCCCAGTTGAAGGTTCCGAAATTGCCGGGATAGATGATCGAGCCTTCCAGCGAAGGCGGGGTATATTGCCCTTCATACCGCATCTGATGGAATTTGATGCGGCAAACCATCTGGTCGATCAGGCTCACGCCCCACATGTCGCTTTCGCGCATCTGTGGTGGCCGGAAGCTCAGGCCGGAGATCGGCTGCGTCAGCGAGGCGCGTTCACCGGCGATCGTGCTGGCGGGAGCGGGCAATTCCTTCACCGGAATGAGCGGCTCGCCGGTGCGCCGGTCCAGCACATAAATGTCGCCCTGCTTGGTAGCCTGCACAAGGGCGGGAACGGTTGCGCCATTGCGGGTAAGATCCACCAGAACCGGCTGGGCGGGCACATCCATATCCCAGAGATCGTGATGCACGAATTGCTGCATCCAGCGATCCTTGCCGGTATTCATGTCCAGCGCCACGACGCCTGCGGAATATTTCTCCACATTGCCGCTGCGGCCAATGCCGATCTGGTCCGGCACCTGATTTCCAAGTGGAATGTAGATGAGGCCAAGCTGTTCATCCACGGCAAAAACCGACCAGCTATTGGGGGAATTGACCGTATACGTCTTGCCGGCGGGCAGCGGCGCGGTCTCCGTCGGGTTGCCGCTGTCCCAGTTCCACACCAGCGCGCCGCTGTTGACGTCGAAGGCGCGGATCACGCCCGATTGCTCATGGGTGGAGTAATTATCGTTGACCGCCCCGCCAATGACGATCTTGCCCGCGGCAATCACCGGCGGCGAGGTAGAGTAGTAATAGCCCGCCGGATCATAGGGCATTCCCTGCTCGAGATGCAGCGTACCGCGATCGGCGAAGCTTTCGCAAATGGCGCCGTTTTTGGCGTCCAGCACAATCAGCCGCGCATCGGAAGTGGGCAGATAGACGCGCTCGGCGCAGGGCGCACCGGCCGCCGCCGTCGGATCCTTGTAATAGGTCACGCCCCGGCATGTCTGGTGCTGACGGTCCGGATTGAGGCCGACATTGGGGTCAAATTTCCATTTCTGCTTGCCGGTGGCCGCATCGAGCGCAATGGCCCAGTTATGCGGCGTGCAGAGATAAAGCGTATCGTCCACCTTGAGCGGCGTGACCTGATAGGTCGTCTCGCCCACATCGCCCGGCTGCTTCACGTCGCCGGTCTGGAAGGTCCAGGCGGTCTTCAGGCTCTTCACATTGTCTGGCGTGATTTCGCTGAGTGGCGAATAGCGCTGGCCGTAGGGCGTGCGGCCATATTGGTGCCACTCCCCGTCCGCCATGGCGCCGCCGTAGGCGGGCGCGGCGGTTGCGGCCTTGAGGTCCAGCGTTCCTTCCTTGTCGTAAGGGTCCTGGGTGAGCGAATATCCCGCCACCACCAGCGCCACCAGCACCGGCATGGCAACCGGCAAGGCGCTGGCCGGAACGGCCGCCTCACGGCGGTGCAACGGCCCAAGCCGCCTGCGAATGGCTGGCAGCAACAGCACGAAGCCCAGAACGATCACAAGCCCGCCGCGCGTGCCAAGCTGCCACCAGTCGAACCCGACCTCCGACACCGCCCAGCCAAGGCAGCCGAGAATGAACAGACCGTAAAGCCAAAGGGCGGCACTGCGCCGCAGGGCCAGCAACAGCGCCGTGGCGAGGAAAACCAGCCCGGCCACGAGATAAAAAGGGCTGCCGTCAAGCGATAGCAGATAGGCGCCGCCACCGCCGAGCGTAAGCCCGATCACGGCAAAGACGATGACAATCAGGGAGAGAAGCATGGGAAATTCCACTGCGTTTGGGAAGAACAGGGCCGCCATTCCCGCAGGTTGATGGATGATCCGCAAAGATCACAACCCGGATAAGAGAATGGCCATGCCCGCTCAACGCGCGGATGATGTTTTTGTTCCATTACAATTTGGCTTGTGTGCGATAACGTTGATTTCCTCTTGCCCCCTTGAAGAGACAGGCAGGCTTTGCCACTTTCCCATTGTCCAATCCCGCCCGATGGCAAAGGAAAATCATGGCCCGCGCGCTGCTGCTTATCGATATTCAAAATGGCTTTTGCCCCGGCGGCAACCTTCCCGTGCCGGAAGGAGACGCGGTCGTTCCGCTGGCCAATGCGCTGATGGAAAGCGGTGGTTATGACCTGATCGTCGCCTCGCAAGACTGGCACCCCGCCAATCACGGCAGTTTCGCCTCGCAGCATCCCGGCCGTCAGCCCTTTGAAATGGGTGAGCTTTCCGGCAAGCCGCAGATGATGTGGCCGGATCATTGCATTGAGGGAACGGCCGATGCCGCCTTTCATGGAGATCTTGAAACCGGCAAGATCGATTTCGTGCAGCAGAAGGGCCTGAACCCCACCGTGGACAGCTATTCGGCCTTTCGCGACAACGACCGCAGCGCCCTGACAGGACTCGACAGCTATCTGAAGCAGCATAACGTCAGCGAGCTGGACATTATGGGACTTGCAACGGATTACTGCGTGAAGTTCTCCGCGCTCGATGCCATGGACATGCTGCCCGGCGTGAAAGTGCGCCTCATCATGGATGGCTGCCGGGGTATCGATCCGCTGACGGTGGATGCAGCACTTGCCGAAATGCGCGCCGCAGGGGTGGACCTCATCACCAGTCGCAGCGTGATTGGTTGATTTCCCGGCCAAGCCCGATTATCTCAGCCCCGCAGGTACGGGAGAGGACCGGGGCTTATGCAGACCATCAGGACGATTGCGGCACTCAGGCAGGCGCTTGCCGAAAGGCGGCGGCAGGGCAAGACCATCGGCTTCGTGCCCACCATGGGCTATCTGCATGAAGGCCATCTGACGCTGGTGCGCAAGGCGCAGGCGGAAAATGCGGTGAGCGTGGTTTCCATCTTCGTCAATCCGCTGCAATTCGGCGCCAACGAGGATCTGGCCCGCTATCCCCGCGATCTTGCCCGCGACAGCGCCCTGCTCGCGGCAGAAGGCGTGGACATTCTTTTTGCGCCGGAGGTTGAGGATATGTATCCCCGCCCGATGCAGGCGGTGGTGGATGTTCCAGCCCTTGGCAACCAGCTTGAGGGCGAGGCGCGCCCCGGCCATTTTGCCGGTGTGGCGACGGTTGTCACCAAGCTCTTCAACATCGTGCAGCCGGATGCCGCCTATTTTGGCGAGAAGGATTACCAGCAGGTGGCCGTTATCCGCCGCATGGTGGAAGACCTCGCCCAGCCGGTTCGCGTCGTGCCGGTTGCAACGGTGCGCGAGGCCGACGGACTGGCCTTTTCCTCCCGCAATGTCTATCTGAGCGCCGCCGAGCGGCAGGCCGCCGTGATCGTGCCGCAGGCGCTGGCTGAAGCTGAACGCCTGTTTGCCGGGGGCGAAGATCGTCCCGAACGGATGGAAGAAGCGATCCGCGCCTTCATTTCCCGTGAGCCACTTGCCCGTGCCGAAGTGGTGGCCGTGCGCGATCCGCACACGCTGCTGCCGCTCGCGGCATTGAAAACGGATTTTCTTCTGCTGCTTTACGTAACGATAGGCAGCACCAAACTGCTCGACAACAGGGTCATCACCCGCAGCGCAAGCCAGAAGGAGGCCGCCGAATGAGCGCCCCACCCCGCCAGAAACGCCTGACGCCCGCCGATATAGCAAGTCTCAAGGGCAAACGCCCCATTGTCTCGCTCACGGCCTATACCACGCCCATCGCGCGGCTTCTCGATCCGCATTGCGATTTGCTTCTGGTGGGCGACAGCCTTGGCATGGTGCTTTACGGGCTGGACAGCACGGTGAGCGTGACCATGGACATGATGATTGCCCATGGCCAGGCCGTATTGCGCGGCGTCAACCGCGCCACGGTGATCGTCGATCTGCCATTCGGTTCCTATCAGGAATCGAAAGAACAGGCATTTCGCAATGCCGCGCGCATCATGAAGGAAACCGGCTGCGACGGCATCAAGCTGGAAGGCGGCGAGGAAATGGCTGAAACGGTCGCCTTCCTCACGGCCCGCGGCGTGCCGGTGCTGGGCCATGTCGGGCTGATGCCGCAAATGGTCAACACTTCGGGCGGCTATCGCTCCAAGGGCCACAGCGAAGCGGAAGCGGCGAAAATCCATCGCGACGCCGCGGCAATCGGCGAGGCGGGCGCCTTCGCCATCGTCATCGAGGGCACGGTGGAGCCTGTGGCGCGTTCCATTTCGCAGGCGCTTGCCTGCCCCACCATCGGCATTGGCGCCTCCCCGGCCTGCGACGGGCAAATTCTCGTATCGGATGACATGCTGGGTCTGTTCAACGAATTCAAGCCACGCTTCGTCAAGCATTATGCAGAACTGGCAGGCGTCATCTCGAAGGCTGCGGAAGACTATGCGCAAGAGGTGACGCAACGGCAGTTTCCCGCCGCCGAACACACCTTCCAGCCGCGCGGCAAGCGCTGAGGTCGGGGTTTATTTCGTTCAAGACAGGCCGTTGCGACTGGTGAAATAGAAGTTCTTCATGTTAGCCCGCGCGAACGGAATGCCGCAAGCGCGGGCTTCAGGCAGAACGGAACCTTGCCTCAAATCCTGAGACCGGCTCCGTAAATGCCTGACAGCAAGGACGGAACCATGTCAGATTTTTTCAAGGGTGCGCGGCAAAGCATTCCGGTTGGCGTTTCAACCCTGCCATTCGCTATTCTTTACGGCGCTATTGCCGCAACCCATGGCCATTCCACATTCGAGGCAACGCTCACCAGTGCGGCGCTTTTTGCCGGGGCAAGCCAGCTCGTGGGGATAGAGCTTTTCAGTCACAATGTTCCGGCATGGCTGATCGTGCTGTCCATTTTTGCCGTCAATTTCCGACATATCCTCTATTCGGCGGCGGCAGGTCCCTATTTTTCGAAATTTTCGCCCATGCAGAAGCTGCTGGCCTTCTTCATGCTCACCGATCCGCAATTTGCCGAAATGGCCCGGCGCAGCGAAACGCCCGCCCCTGTTTCCTTCTCCTGGTATATGGGCTTCGCACTTGCCATCTATCTGCCCTGGGTCGGGTTTACGGCCGTCGGCACGTTGTTCAGTTCCGTCATCGGCGATCCGAAGGCGCTTGGTCTGGACGTGCTGTTACCGCTTTACTTCATGGGCAGTCTGCTGGGCTTTCGCCGACGTCCGAAATTCCTGCCGGTCGCGGCCGCGAGCGCCATAGCCTCCATCATCGCCATCAAGCTGGTGGGCTCGCCCTGGCATGTCAGCATCGGCGCGCTGGCGGGCATCGTCACGGCTGCCTTGCTGCCGGTCACGCCGAAGTACACCAACCCGCAACCCATGCCGCCAGCCCTTACGGAGGCAGCCGAATGACAGACATGATCGATCCGCGCATGATGATGATCATCGCCGCCGCCGCCATTGCCACCTATCTCACCCGCTGTGGCGGCTATCTGGTGATCAGCCGTATCCGCACCCTGCCGCCGCGGGCAGAAGCCGCGCTGAATGCCGTTCCGGCGGCCGTGCTGACCACCCTCGTGGCGCCAACCTTCTATTTCGGCGGCATGGATGTGAAGATTGCCATGGCAATTGGCCTTGCCGCCGGACTGCGTTTCTCGCTCATTCCCATGATGGCCGTTGCGGCAGGCTCCGCCATTCTCATCCGCCATTTGGGCCTGTTCTGATATAAGCGCAGGGCGCCCCCTTGCGTCAGGAGGCTTTCCCTACCCTCAATCTGCCCGGAAAAGCGGTTGCGTTGCCTGCGTCAGCCACTGCCGGGCGCTATCGCTTTCCAGCAGCGGCAACAGCCGCTTGCGGGTTTCGGCGTGATAGTCATCCAGCCAGCGCAGTTCCTCGCGGGTCAGCAGGTCTTCGACGATCAGCCTGCGGTCGATCGGCACGAAGGTCAGCGTTTCGAAGCTCATCATCTCCTGATCGCCTCCTTCCACGGGCGCAAGCTCGCGCACGTAAATGAGGTTTTCGATACGGATACCGAAATGGCCGGGACGGTAGTAACCGGGCTCGTTGGACAGAATCATTCCCGGCAGCAATTCCTGCGTGGACAGGCGCGAAATACGCTGCGGCCCTTCATGCACGGAAAGGTAGGAGCCCACGCCATGGCCGGTGCCATGGGCAAAATCGGCACCGGCTTTCCAAAGGGCGATGCGCGCCAGCGGGTCCAGGTCGCAGCCGCGCGTGCCTTTCGGAAACCGTGCGGTGGAAATGGCAATCATGCCCTTCAGCGCCAGCGTGAAGAAGCGCTTCTGCTCTTGCGGCACCGCGCCGATGGCAACCGTGCGGGTAATGTCGGTCGTGCCGTTTACATATTGCGCGCCCGAATCGATCAGGAACATTTCGGCATCCGAAATCACCCGGTCGCTCTCGGTCGTCACCCGGTAATGCATGATGGCGGCGTTTTCGCCAGCGCCCGCAATCGTATCGAAGGAAATATCCTTGAGCGGGTTCTGCAACCGCTCCCCCACCCGCAGCCGCGCCGCCTCCAGCGCCCTGGTTGCGGCAATTTCGGTGATGCTTCCGGCGGGCTGCGCATCGAGCCAGCTCAGAAACTCCACCACCGCAGCCCCATCCTGTTCATGCGCCCGGGCCGAGCCTTCAAGCTCCGTGGAATTCTTCACCGCCCGCCCCAGCTTGGCCGGATCGCTGCCATCCACGAGCTGACCGCCCTGATTGGCAATGAGCAGCGACAGCGCCGCCGGCGCAAGATCGGGATCGACGAGAATACGCGCCCCGGTCGCGGCAAGCTGACCCAGCATGGAGAGGAAGGCCTGCGGCTCGTGCCGCGTGGCCAGCCCGTCGAGATAGGCAGCCACCTCCACGCTCAGCTTGCGTTTATCGATGAAAAGCTCGGCCCTGCCATCTCCATGCACGATTGCCCGCGAAAGCGGGTGCGGCGTATGCGGCACGTCATTGCCGCGAATGTTGAAAATCCAGGCAACCGACGAGGGATCGGTGATCAGCACGGCAGCAAGATCCTTTGCCTTCAGCATGGTGGCTATGTCGGCAATCTTTGCCGCCGCCTCAACGCCCGCCGCCGCCAGCGGCTGGATGGACACAGCCCCCAGAGGCTCTGATGGGCGATCTGCCCAGATTGCATCGAGAGGATTTCCAGCGACCAGAACGAGCTGTCCGCCAATCTCCTTCAGTGCCTTTTCCAGCCGGCTCACCTGCTGGCTGGTGTGCATCCAGCCGTCTATACCCAGCCGGAATCCCTTGCCGAGATGGTTGGAAATCCATTTCGCGGGCGGCTCGCCGATCAGGTCTGCGGGGGTGAAAACCGCCAGATCCACCTGCTGGCGCACCTGCGTGACATAACGCCCGTCCACGAAAACCATTGCCTTATCGCGCGTGACCAGCACCTCCCCCGCCGAGCCGGTAAAACCGGTAAGCCAGGACAGGCGCTCTGCCGAGGCAGGCACATATTCCCCCTGATATTCATCGGCACGCGGCACGAGAAAACCGTCTATGCCGAGCCCGTCAAAGAGATTGCGAAGAGCGCCGACGCGGGCTGCGCCGAATTGCGGGGTAGAGGTAACATCGAAGGACTGAAACATGTGCCGTTCTCATTTGCTGATTCAAAGGTGTTATAGCATCTCGCACTGCATTTGTTTTCCTTTGTCCGGCGAAACTGCGGCACCTTGTGCCGCTACACCGCATCGCACCAAAGCCCTGCCGCGTCGCCGGAAGACTTTGTGACGGTTTTTTGACCAGAATTTGCCCACCCCGCCTTAAAACAATGCAAAAATGCATAGCTCCCATGCCGCGCACCCCCTGCCACGAAGCGGCACAAAGGGCTAGAAGCCCGCCAACGCAAACGCCAGCCACAAGAGACAGACAATGACCAGCCAGATCCGCACCACTGAACCGACCCGCGCACCGTCGCTCGGCCGTCAGCTTGGCCGCGTTGGCATGGCAGGCGCTTCCAGCCTGTCGCGGGACATCCTGTCGGCTGCAACCCGGCCCGGCACGGTGCGCAACAGCGCCATGATGCTGGCCATCTGACACCCCGTAAAATCAGGCTTATCCTGCCTCGTCCGAACCGAATCCCGGTTAGGCTTTGGGAGGGGCTTTGCATTTCAAGAGTTCGAGCCCGCTTGAGTTGACCTCCCACAGCTCGCGGGTGATCAGGGCAACCTGATCAAAGAGAAGGCGGCAATGGCGGTGCCGCCTTCTGCTTTTTCAGGCTGTGTGGATATTCGATTTTCCGTTCGAAAATGCGCAGAAACAAACAGTTAGAGCCTTTCCGTGTTTCCATGCACAGTACACGACGCTACGGTTTTGCGTGTGGTTTACCCCCCTCTGTCCTGCCGGACATCTCCCCCTCAAGGGGGGAGATCGGCAAGATCAAGGCCCTGCCTAAATTCCTGAAAAAGGCCGTCATCACAAATAGTCGTTGAAGAATGGCGCTTTGTCCGTATTGCAATCTCCTCCCTTGAGGGGGAGATGCCTGGCAAGGCAGAGGGGGGTAGGCCACGCCACATGCCTAAGCGTCGTGTACTGTGGTTTCCATGAAACAGGGAAAGGCTCTAAAGCTGCTGCATAATTTTCACCTTAAACCGATTCCGATTTAAGGAATTATGCAGTAGTCATGCCCCTGATGCACCGCTGCAATGCAGCATGTCATTGCAGATGGATCGTGACCCAGCCGTTCCGCCAGATCGTGCGAACATGCTTGACGCCCGCCCCGTTATAGGCGGCGATGACCTTCCAGCGCTGACTGGCGAGAATGCCGGAAAGAATCACGGAACCGCCGGGGGCCAGATGCGCCACCAGCTGCGGGGCCATTTTCATCAGCGGGCGGGCCAGAATATTGGCGATAATCAGATCGAACGGCCCGTGTTCACGAAAAGCGGTGGAGTGAAAGCCGGGGGCGGTTCGAAAATCGATACCATGCGGCACACCGTTGGTCAGGGCATTTTCCCTTGCCACCCGCACGGCCACGGGGTCTATATCCGTGGCAAGCACCGGCACCGGCGCAAGCTTGCGCACGGCAATGGCCAGCACGCCGCTGCCAGTGCCAAGGTCCAGCGCATTGCGCGGACGCCGCGCCCGCACCACGCTGTCAATCATTTCCAGGCAGCCCGCCGTGGTGCCGTGATGCCCGGTGCCGAAGGCCTGCCCGGCATCGATCTCGATGGCGAGATCATGCGGTTTCACCTTGTCGCGGTCGTGCGAGCCATGCACCAGAAAACGTCCGGCGCGGACGGGCGTCAGCCCCTCCAGCGATTTGGCGATCCAGTCTATATCCGGAATGACCTCTCGCTCCACCGCCAGATCGGGATAGGCTTCGGCCAGAAGCTCCACGAAGCGCTGCTGCACCTCGGCCTCCTCATTGGCCATCATATAGATCGAGGCCTGCCAGACATCGTTCTTCTCGTCGATCTCCGTGGTCGCGATGGCAAAATCCTCTTCACCGAAGGCAAAGCTCATCAGATCGAGAATGTGGTTGGCATCTGCCTCGGTGGTGGTGACAAAAAGTCGGATCTCGCTCACGGCGGGACAATCCTTTCAAGACGCCGGCCCGCCCAATGGGAAGGCTCTTCCCACGCGGACTTGCGCAAAACCAAAACGACAGCCAGCAAACGAACCCGTCATTCGTCGGCAGGCGGAAGAAAACGTGGATTTGAGCTACACCGGCTGACAGGTCAATGCAACATGGGCCGGACAGGGAAAATCGCCCCTTGGCAGGCCTGCTCAGCCCTTTGCCAGATTGTCCAGTTTCTTCACGGCAGTGTCGGGATTTTCGCCATAAGCGATCGTGCCCTTGAAACGTCCGTCCTTGTCCAGCAAAAAGACAGAGGCCGTGTGATCCATGGTGTAGTCGCCGTTTGGATCCTTTTCATCCACCGGCACCTTGCGGGCATAAACGCGAAAGCCGCGAATAACCTCGGCAATCTTTTCCGGCGGCCCGCCAATGGCCGTGATGCGGCTGGAAACGTTGGAGACATACTGGTTGAGAATTTCAGGACTGTCACGCTCGGGATCCACCGTGACGAAAAACGCATTCAGCCTGTTGCCATCCGGATCGACCTTTTTCAGCCAGCCATCCAGCTCGAAAAGTGTGGTGGGGCAAACTTCCGGGCAATGGGTGAAACCGAAAAACAGCGCGGTCGGCTTGCCCCGCATGGCCTGCTCGGTAATCGGCTTGCCATGCTGATCCACGAGCTGGAAGGGCACCCCAAAAGGTGCCTCGGCCACCTCGCGTCCGGATTTGCCGATTTCCAGCGTCATATAGCCCAGCACACCGGCAAGGCCGATTGCCAGCAGCCACAGAATGATTCGCACCGTCCTCATCGCATTCCCTTACCCTGCCCCTGCCCGTTACCCTGTGCTTGAATGTTCCGCCACTTCAAAGACAAAAGGAAAGCCCTTGCGCGGCAAATGTGAGCAGCATGTCGGCACCATAGTAGATCCAGCCTGCAAAACCCGCAGCCCCGGCCAGAAGCACAAGCAGCACACCGACCCAAAGGCCCGGATTTTCAAAAGCGGTTCTGTCCATGGTGACATCATAGCCCTCCCGCAAACGCAAGGCCAGAAATAATCAGGTCCACGCAGGCGCAACTGACCATTATCAAGGACGTGGCGGCAGTCCTTGGTCACACTCTGCTTGAGATGTTCGACCTTGTAATACCAAGCCTCGAAGATGCTGACGCATCCTCGCCTTGAAGGCTTGCGAAGTTTTCCCGGCGCTTGCCGCAGCCAGAAAGGAGCTTCAGGCACAGGAAAAGTGTAGTTGCGGTTTTCCGTCCGGAAATGCGGAAAAATAAAAATCAGAGCGCGTCATCACCGTTTCTTGGGAGGGAAGCATGGGGGAACAGGCAGCAAATACATCCGTGGCGCAGACCGTAGCCTTGCGCAAACTTCAGCCGGGCGATGTGCGGGAGGCCTTCCGGCTGGGCTGGCGCGATTTTCGGCTTTATCCTGTTTACGGCCTGTTTTTCGGTGGCATCTATGCTTTGGGCGGGCTTTTCATTACCTATGCGCTGCTGTGGCTGCATCTGCCATGGCTTGTGATTCCGGTGGCCATTGGCTTTCCGTTGATCGGCCCCTTTGTCGCCGTCGGGCTCTATGAGGTCAGCCGCCGCCATGAAGCCGGGGAGGCCATGAGCTGGCGAGCCGTGTTGACCGAAGTATTTCGCCAGCGCGAGCGGCAGATGTCGTGGATGGCTTTCGTCGTGCTTTTCGTCTTCTGGGTCTGGATCTATCAGGTGCGGCTGTTGATGGCCCTGTTTCTGGGCGCGCGCATTCCAGCTTCGCTGGAGGGCTTTGTTTCGCTGGTCATTCACACCCCGCAGGGTCTGGCCTTTCTTGCCGTTGGCACCGTGGTAGGGGCGGTGATTGCCGCCCTGCTGTTTGCCATCACCGTCATCTCCATGCCGCTTCTTCTCGATCGCGAGATAGACTTCATCTCGGCCATGCTCCACAGCCTGCGATTTGTAACCGAAAACAGAGCCGCTGCGCTCGGCTTTGGAATGATCGTGGCTGTTTTGGCGCTTGCCGCGCTCCTTCCGGGCTTTCTGGGCCTGCCTGTTGCCCTGCCCTTTGCGGGCCATGCAACCTGGCATCTTTATCGAAAGGTAAGCCCACGCGAAGAATAATACCGGGAATCGCCTGAAATCCGGCAATATTAGCAGAAGATTAACCTGTTTTGGTTGAATTTTATATTCCTAATGGGACAAGGCTTCGCCACCACCGGCATGGGCCGGACGGCATGGCAGCGGGGCGGGATTCGGGGCAGGTTATGGTTGATATGAAGAATGCAGGCGGGCTCACGGTTGGCCGCCGGTTAATGACCCTGGGCGGCGCCGCCGTTTGCGGCATCGCGGCCATGCTTACGGTCGGCTACTATGAAAGCAGCCAGGTGGACGCCTCCCTGCGCCGGGCCCTTTCCCTCAAGGCCCAGGTGGAAACGGTCAACGATCTCAGACTGGCAAATGGCGAACTGACGCTTGCGGCCATGGACACCATCATCGACCGCAATGAAGGCGCCATTCAAGCCGAGCGCATGAAGATCATCACGGATAACAGCAGCACCCTTACAAAGGCCGCGCCGGTCGTGAAGGCGCTGGCCGCCGAAATCGGACAGGACGCGCTGGTAAAGACCTACGAGACCGACGCCGCAAGCCTTGTGCGGGAAATTTCGGTGGAGCTGAAACGGCTGGTGGAAACCAAGGCGTCGGAAAGCGAATATTCCCGCATCGACGACACCATAGACGGCGCAGGCGAGCGGCTGGGCGACATGCTGGAAAAGCTCTCGACCACGGCCACGCGGCTTGTGGAAGAGCGCGTGACGGAAGCCACCAGCGCCTCCAGCAGCTCCATCATTCTGCAAATGAGCATCGGTCTTCTTGCCTTTTTCATCGTTCTGGCCTTGCAGATCATCCATGCCCGTTCCATCGTGCGGGGGCTTTCGGGCGTCAGTTCAAGCCTGAAAGACATTATCGACGGCAATTACGAGCGCCCCATCAACGCGCTGGACCGTAGCGACGAAATCGGCGACATCGCCCGCTCGGCGGAAATTTTCCGCGATGCCGTGCGCGACAAGCGCAAGCTGGAAGAAGAAAGCGCCGTAACGCTTCGCCGCTCCGAAGAAGAAGTGCGCGAGCGCGAGAGCGCCACAAGGGCCGAACGCGACCGGCTTCAGACCGCCGTGGAAGCGCTGGCCGAAGGCCTGACCCGCCTTGCCGATGGCGATCTGGAAACCACGATCGACAAGCCCTTCCCGCAGGACATGGAACGGTTGAAAACCGACTTCAACCAGGTTGCCGGCCACCTTCGCAACGTCATGACGGAGATTTGCGCGACATCGCACAGCATTCAGGCCAACAGCGCGCAAATGCGCTCCGCCGCCGATGACCTGGCGCGCCGCACCGAACAGCAGGCCGCCTCGCTGGAAGAGACCTCGGCGGCCCTCAACCAGGTCACGCAGACGGTGCGCACCTCTGCCGAGCGCGCCGAACACGCCAGCCACATGGTGGAAAACGCCAAGAACTTCGCCGAGGAATCGGCCAATGTCGTCAAGGATGCAATGGCGGCCATGGAGCGCATCCAGTCCGCCACGGGCGAGATCGGCAAGATCATCAATGCCATCGACGAGATCGCCTTCCAGACCAACCTTCTGGCGCTGAATGCCGGGGTGGAAGCAGCGCGGGCAGGCGATGCGGGCAAAGGCTTTGCGGTCGTGGCACAGGAAGTGCGCGCACTCGCCGGACGTGCGGCAGACGCTGCCCGCGACATCAAAACCCTGGTCGGCAAATCCAACCACGAAGTCGATACAGGCGTGGATCTGGTCAAGGCAACCGGCGAGGCTTTGCATCGCATTGGTGAAGATGTTCTACAAATCAACGACCATGTTAAGTCGATTGTAACCTCATCGCGCGAACAATCCGTGGGACTGAGTGAAATAAACTCCGCCGTTGGACAAATGGATCAGGTCACGCAGCAAAATGCGGCCATGGTCGAGGAAACCAATGCGGCAAGCCATACGCTCGCCAGCGACTCCGAAAACCTCGGAAAGCTGGTTGGCCAGTTCAAGACCGGCAACAGCACAAGACGTGCCGTTGCCCGGCCGGAAGCCGTCCATGCGGCTTCGGCCCCGCAGCCATCGCCCGCCAAGCAGCTTGTAAACAAGCTGGCGGGCGCCTTCTCCAAGGGAACAGCCGCCCCGGCCCGCGCCGTGGCAGCCGCCCCTGCCACCGCAGCAGCAACCGACCACTGGGAAGAATTTTAACCATGAGCAATGCCATCAAGCAATCCGGTGCCTATCTGGAGATCGTGTCCTTCCATCTTGGCGATCAGGAATTCTGTATCGACATCATGGCCATCCGTGAAATTCGCGGCTGGGCTCCGGTCACGCCCATGCCGCACACCCCGCCTTACGTGCTCGGCCTCATCAACCTGCGCGGCGCGGTTATCCCTGTCATCGACATGGCCTGCCGCCTGGGAATGCGCATGACGGAACCCTCCGAGCGCTCGGCCATCATCGTCACCGATATTGCCGGCAAGCTGGTGGGACTGCTCGTGGAACAGGTTTCCGACATGATGACCATCCGCAGCGAAGACCTGCAACCGCCGCCGGAAATCATTCCGGAAGCCCAGCGCGCCTTCTCGCGCGGCATCGTCGCTCTCGAAAAATCGATGGTCTGCTTCCTCAACCTCGATACCGTGATTGCGGACGAGCTGGCCAACGCCGCCTGAGGCGGCCTGAAACCGGCGCTCTGAAAGTGCCGCCGCGTATGCGGAAAAGGCGCGTGCGGCATCGCGTCGAAAAACAACGCCGGATCGGAGTGATGGCCCGATCCGGCGCTTTGGCGTTTTGCGTCCGAAAATGCCTCGAAACAGACAGGTAGAGTCGAGCGGAGCGGCGAGACAAACCATGTTCGAAAACCCGAAGCGGAGAAAACTGGCATTTGCAGATCACTCCAAGGCCAATGTCCCATACAAATCCGTCGTTCCTGTTCCTATATTCAGACAGAAGCAGCAATGGTTGCGAAGGAGCCTGATATGAGACACACATTTTTCCGCGCCGCAGCGCTTGCGGGCCTTGCCCTTCTGCCCCTGCCAGCCGCGGCCACCACCGCCGACGACGTGGCGACCTTGCTGTTTGGCCGCAATTACCATGACAATGTCACGGTGATTAACATTGCAGACCACAAGGGGCCGGCCAATAACGACCTGCCGCCCACCGTAAGTTATGCAACTCCGCGCAGCATCGCGCAGGCACAGCAGCAGGCGGATAGTGACCCCATGGTTCAAGAAGCCCTGGCGCGACGCGGCATAAAGCTGCACAATGTGGTGCTGGTGCAGACGGCCATGAATGGCGGGAAGATCGTTTACGTCAAGTGAAGGCGCGTTGAGGCAGGCAGCGCTTTACCATGCCCTGAAAGAGAAAATCGCCCTGGATGGCGTCCGGGCGATTTCCCGATCCGCAAAAGCGCGGATCTTGCAGGCAGTGCACCAGAACGCAGCGGATCATCCACGCCATTTTGGTGCATTGGCACTCTGCCTCAACTCAAATTCCTTAAAAAGGGGGCGGAAGCGTTAAAAGCGGCTTCACCCTCATCCGGTTGCGACCTTTTTTGGTTGCGCGCATGATCTGTCAATTCGGGAAAACAAGGGGTATCGGGAAAACAAGGGGCCCCGCGGCATTTCAGTCCACGGCCCCTCCTCTGCCGATCCGGTCAGGGCGTCGGTTTTCCGTTCTTCCAGTTCACCTGCTGATTGAACAACGGCACCGTCGAAATTGCCATTTTAGCGGAGCCATTCACCACCTGCCGGGAATGGGCCATGTAAATCAGCGTATCGTTCTGTTTGTCATAGATGCGATTGACGACAAGCGATTTCCAGATGAGCGAGCGGCCCTGCTTGAAAACTTCCTCGCCGCTTTTCGACTGGTCAATATCGTCAATCTCGATCGGGCCCGTCTGCTGGCAGGAAATGGAATTGTTCGACGGGTCCTCGAACCAGTTTCCCTTGTGCAGACGATCGATCACCGAACGGTCGAAATAGGTGACGTGGCAGGTCACACCCTTGACCTTCGGGTCACTGACAGCTTCCACGACAATGTCGTTGCCCACCCAGTCTACGCCAACCTTGCCAACTTCCTCTGCCTGAACCGGCGCCGAAAGGATCGGCAGGACCGTCATTACGGCGAACGTGACATTGCGATATTGGCTCATTTTGCCCTGCCTTGTTCTGTTTCACGCGACCGCTTCGCGGTATCGCAAAGTCCATGGCCCGTTCTTCAGCGGGACATTCCCTGCTTTCGCAAATGATTGCCCGAAGCGTCCCTCGCTATAATACCAAGGGTCACTGAAAATGACGCTTGGTATTCCCTTTTCGAATAACGCAAGCGACGGACGCAGTTGAGATATTCAAAATGACTTCAAGGCGAGGATGCGTTAGCATCTTCGAGCCTTGCTATAATGCGCCACATATGTGCAGGGTTCCCCAGCATCAGGGCCAACCCTGTTTTTCACCAGCCCTCTCCCTGTTTCAACCTTTGCTGTGGCATGGGCCCGTCTTTCGCCATATCTTGCCCGCCAATCAAACCGCTCCGGCCTTTTGTGTTTGCGCATTTCGGGCAGAGAGCCGGTTTCCACTTTCCCTGAAAATGCTTTAACGGATCAAACATGCCAGAAGAGACGCGATTGAGCGCAGACATAGCCGAACTCGTTATCCGCGCCAGCATACCGGCGGATGCTGCCGCAATAGCGGCCTTGCACAATCTTGCGAACTACCGCAACGGCACCCTGCGCCTTCCCTTTCATAGCGAACCGGAGCTGCGCAAGCGGCTGGAGACAAAGCCGCCGGAGGTGACGACGCTGGTGGCCGAGTTGAACGGGCAAATCGTTGGCGACATCGCCTTGATGCGCCAGACTGGCCGCCGACAGCATGTCGCCTCCATCGGCATGGGCGTTCACGACGATTTCCAGCGGCTCGGCATCGGCAGGGCACTCCTTGCCGCCATAATCGATCTGGCCGATAACTGGCTGAATATTGCCCGGCTGGAACTGACCGTCTACACCGACAACCAGGCCGCAATCCGTCTTTACGAATCCTGCGGTTTCGTGCGCGAGGGAACGCATGAAGCCTTTGCCTTCCGCGCCGGCGCCTACATTGACGCCCATGCCATGGCCAGACTGAACCTCATCCGCGCCACCCAACCATAATCGGAAAACCAAGGCCACTTTTCCTGCAAGTGCTTTCTTTCCCGCACTTGCGGACGGAAAACCGGGGCCACTTTTCCTGCAAGTGCTTTCTTTCCCGCACTTGCGGACGGAAAACCGGGGCCACTTTTCCTGCAAGTGCTTTCTTTCCCGCACTTGCGGACGGAAAACCGGGGCCACTTTTCCTGCAAGTGCTTAGGCTGCACGCCTGAGCGTGGAAAAAAGAAACCTGTCTACAAGCTGTTTCAGGCCCTGCGCATCCGCATTCATGGTTTCGGCGGCTGCGCTGCAATTTTGAGCCATTTCCGCGTTCTGGTGCGTCATGCGATCCATTTCCGCCACCACGCCGCGAACTTCGCGCAGGCTGGAGGATTGCTCGGCCGATCTTTCCGCCACGCTGTCTATGCCATTGGCAATGGCCGTGACCCGTTCCTGTATTTCGCCAAGTGACTGGCCTGTCCGGCGAACCAGATCCACGCCCTGCGTCACTTCCTGACTGGACGTGGCGATCAGGTTTTCGATTTCCTTGGCAGCATTGGCCGACCGCTGCGCAAGGTCGCGCACTTCCTGCGCCACCACTGCAAAGCCCTTTCCGGCCTCACCGGCGCGGGCTGCCTCCACCCCCGCATTGAGTGCAAGGAGATTGGTCTGAAAGGCAATCGCGTCGATCACTCCGGTGATCGAGGCAATCTTGCCGGATGCCTCCTCGATACGCGACATTGCCGCGACCGCCTCCTGCACGACGGCAGCGGATCGCTCCAGCACATTTCGCACATCGATGGTCTGTCCACGGGTTTCTGCGCTGCGGGACGAGTTCACATCCACCTGCTCGCTGATCTGCCCGATGGCCCCGGCCGTCTGCTTGAGGGCCGCCGCCTGTCTTTCGGTTCGCTCGGCAATCGAGGCGACCTGCCCGTAGAGATTGGCGGAACTTGCCTTGACGCCTTCCACCTTGCCAAGAATATCAGCCATGGTGGACTGAAACAGACCCAGCGATTTGTTGAGGTTAAGCCGAAGCGGCTCGAAATCCGCACTGAACGGATGATCCAGCGTCATTCGCAGATCGAATTGCGCCAGCCGCTCCATGGCAGCACCAAGATCCTCCACAACCTTTTGAAGGTCTGCCGCCTGCGCCGCCTGCGCTTCCAGCCGTGCCGCCCCCTCGTGCCGGTCGCGTTCGGCACGATCACGTTCGGCTTCGCGCATCCGGCGTCTCTCGATCGCCGCCTCCCGCAGCACCGCCCCGGCCTCGGCCATCTTGCCCACCTCGTCGCGGCGATTGAGAAAGGGCACGGTCAAATCGAAATTTCCGGCCGCCAGCCCACTCATGAATTTCTGAAAATGCTGCATGGGGCCAATGGCTGCCCGGCGAAAGCCGTATAATCCGGCCCACAAGGTCGCGACAGACAACAGCAGCGCCGCGATGGCCAGCGTTTCCAGCCGCAGCGAACTTTTGGCGGCACGCTCCTCCACCCTTTCCAGATAGATGTTCGATGCCGCGACCAGTTGCTCGACCGCCGCCTTTTGCGCCAGATACCGAACCCGCAAACGAACGAGGCTCTGCTCAGCCTCCGCCGTCTTGCCACCGTTCAAAAGCGGCAGAACCGTATCCACCTCACTCCAGAAGGCAGCGCTGGCAGGCTCCACGCCTTCTCGCAAAAGCCGCGTTATTTCCTCCGGCAGCGCCACGCCGCGCCAGAAGCGAATACGCGCATCGAAACTTTTACGCAGGCGCGCCAGCTCTTCGGCATTGGCCTGCAAGCGCGCCGGTTCCTGTCCCGCATCGGTTGCCGCGACATAAGCCTCGATGACAAAGAGCGGCGGCGGCAGAATATCGGCAATCACATCCTTTGCATGAACAATATCGGCGTAAACCGGACCGTTCACCCGCAGTGTCCGCAAGGCGTAAAACATGATGCCGCTGGACAGCATGAGCCCGGCAAACAAGCAGGCTCCGAACAGAAAGAGGCTTCTGGACAGGCTCAACCGCGTCATCATCGAACAATCCCCACTCTCGGGCGCGGCTTTACCGCGCACGCCGCACAACAGACCGGGGACCATTTTGCGAAGCACAATTTAACGTAATGCTAAAAAACATGCATCGCAGATTGCATTTTTTGAAACTGCCGCCTGCGCTGGTGCATCTCCCTGCTTTGGCCGCGTTTGCCGGATGCCTCCATTATCCATGCCGCGAAATTGCCGCTGTACTTTCCGGCCATTGGCGATTAGGAAGGCGTCAAACATGCCGCCCGCGCCGCGCCATTGTGCCACGGGCCTGCCTTACTCATTTCGAAAGATAAACCGATGACGAATTTTGACGGCATCGTCCCGGCAATTGCCGAGGCCTTGCTGAAACGCGGCTATGAGACCCTGACTCCCGTTCAGCAGGCCATGCTGAGCCCCGATCTCGAAGGTCAGGACGCGCTTGTTTCCGCCCAGACCGGCTCCGGCAAGACGGTTGCCTTTGGCATTGCCATGGCCTCCGACCTTCTGGACGGACAGGCGCGCTTTGGCCGTGCGGGCTTTCCGCTGGCGCTGGCCATTGCGCCCACGCGCGAGCTTGCCCTTCAGGTAAAACGCGAGCTGGAATGGCTTTATGAAATGACCGGCGCCATCATTGCCTCCTGCGTTGGCGGCATGGATATTCGCAACGAGCGCCGTGCGCTGGAGCGTGGTGCGCATATCGTCGTCGGCACGCCGGGGCGTCTTCGCGATCATATCACCCGTGGCGCGCTCGACATGTCGGAAATCCGCGCCGTGGTGCTGGACGAGGCCGACGAGATGCTCGATCTCGGCTTCCGCGAGGATCTGGAATTCATTCTGGAGCAGGCGCCGGAAGATCGCCGCACCCTGATGTTCTCGGCCACGGTGCCGCGCGCCATTGCCGATCTTGCCCGCAGCTATCAGAAGGCCGATGCCCGGCGCATCGAGACGGCGGCGGAAAAGAAACAGCATGTCGATATCGAATATCGCGCCCTGATGGTTTCCCCCTCCGACAAGGAAAACGCCATCATCAACATGCTGCGCTTTTACGAGGCGCGCAATGCCATCGTGTTCTGCTCCACCCGCGCCAATGTCAACCATCTGACGGCGCGGCTGCATAATCGCGGCTTTTCGGTGGTGGCGCTTTCCGGCGAGCTTTCGCAAAACGAGCGCACCCATGCCCTTCAGGCCATGCGCGACGGGCGCGCCCGCGTGTGCATCGCCACGGATGTCGCCGCCCGCGGCATCGATCTGCCGGGCCTGGAGCTGGTGATCCACGCCGATCTTCCCACCAATTCCGAAACGCTGCTGCATCGTTCCGGCCGCACGGGCCGCGCCGGAAACAAGGGTGTTTCAGCGCTTGTCGTGCCGGTGAACCTGCGTCGCAAGGCCGAACGCCTGCTGGATGGCGCAAATGTGCGGCCCACATGGGCGCTTCCGCCCACCGCCGACGAGGTTCTGGCCCGCGACGACGAGCGTTTGCTGGCAGAAGCCACGCTTGCCGATCCGGTGGGCGAAGACGAAGCCGCCATGGTCGAACGTCTGCTGGCCGAACATGGCGCGGAAAAGCTTGCCGCTGCCTTCATCCGCAACTATCGCGCCAGCCGCTCGGCGCCTGAAGATCTGGTGCCGGTAACGGTCGATCCGCAGAAGCGTCCGCGCCGCGACCGCGAGGATTTTGCCAGCGATGGCCGCGAGGCGCCGCCCCACCGCGAAAGCCGCCCGCGCGATGCCTTTGGCCCCAGCCGGTGGTTCTCGCTTTCCGTCGGACGGCGGCAGAATGCCGAACCGCGCTGGCTCATTCCCATGCTGTGCCGCAACGGCCAGATCACCAAGGCTGAAATCGGCGCCATCAAGATGCAGCCGGAAGAAACCTTTGTGGAAATCGCCGAGGATGGCGTGGATCAGTTCCTGGCCGCCATCGGCCCGAACAAGACGCTGGATCGTGGCATTCAGGTGCGCCCGGTCAAGGGAATGCCGGATTTCTCCGCTTCCCCCAAGGCACCGCGTGAACGCAAGCCCTATGGCGATCGCGCGGACGCAGGCGCCCGCCCGTCCAGGCCCCGCTTCAAGGACGACATGCAAAAGGCCGATGCCGAAGTCTGGGGCGATGCGCCCCGCGCCAAGCCGCGCCGCGACGACTGGAAGCCAAAGGGCGAGCGCCCTGCCCGCAGCTTTACCGGCGACAAGCCCGCAAAGTCCGACCGTCCATTCAAGGCCGACAAGCCCTTCCGCACCGACAAGCCGCGCTTCGACGATCGTGGCCCCGCAGGTGCCGATCGGAAAAAGCCCCGCAAGGGTAAATCCAACGGCTAAGGCATTTTCGAACGGAAAACCGGTCTCCACTTTTCCTGAAAATGCTCTTCTTTGACGCATTTTCGGACGGAAAACCGGTGTCCACTTTTCCTGAAAATGCTCTTCTTTGGCGCATTTTCGAACGGAAAACCGGTGTCCACTTTTCCTGAAAATGCTTTGAATCCCCGATGACACTCACATGATCCCGCCCGGTAAAGCCTGTCTTTGCCGGGCGGGATTTGGCGTCCACGCGGATGTGGAACCTTTTGCGGCCTGATGGTTTTGGACAGCGAGGGGGACGTCCATGACCAATGCGGCGCTTTCAACAGGCAGGCATCTCAGTTTCCTTGGACTGGCGCGGGGCCTTGCCGGCTCGCTTTTGTTTTCCCTGCCAATGCTGATGACCATGGAAATGTGGTTTCTCGGCTTCTACATGGATCGGCTCAGGCTTTTTCTGCTGCTGCTTCTCAATATTCCCGTCCTTGTCATATTGGCGCACCGCATCGGCTTTGAACGCACGATCGGCTGGCGGGATGCCGCTCGCGATGCTGTGATCGCCTATGCGCTGGGTATTTTGGCAAGCGCCATGATTCTTGCCGTTTTCGGAGTCATGACTTTTGACATGCCTCTTCGCGAAACAATCGGCAAGATTGCCATTCAGGCGGTACCAGCCAGCATTGGCGCCATGCTGGGGCGCAGTCAGCTTCAAGCCCGCTCCGAAATGGGGGAAGACGACGATGACGGCAACGCCTCGGAAACGGGTTACGTCATCGAAATGCTGATGATGGCCACCGGGGCCATGTTCCTTGCCTTCAACATGGCGCCAACCGAAGAGATGATTCTGATCGCCTACAAGATGACGGCCTGGCACGCGCTGGTATTGATCGCGCTCTCCATCCTGCTCATGCACGGCTTTGTCTACACACTCTCCTTTCCGGGCGGCCATAGGCTCGAAGAGGGCGTTCCGGGCTGGCACGCACTGATCCGCTTTACCCTGCCCGGTTATGTCGTTGCCCTGCTGGTCAGTGCCTTGCTTCTCTGGCTCTTCGGCAGAATGGATGACACGGGAGCTTTCGAAATCACCATGACCGTTATTGTTCTGGGCTTTCCTGCCGCGGTGGGCGCGGCCGCTTCACGGTTGATTTTATGAGGCCGCTGCCATGACCATCACGAAACAGGGCGGAAATATCGAAAACGCCGCGCCGCATTGGCTGGAATGGGTGGTTGGCGCCGTCTCCACGCTGGTGGTTGCCGCCTTGATAGGCTGGATCGGCTATGAGGCCGTAACCGCCACCAGCGCCCCACCGGATCTGACCATTCACAAGCTCGGAACCGACCGTCTGGAGGCTGGCTGGCGCGTGAATTTCGAAATTCGCAATCACGCGCCCAGTTCCGCGGCAGGTGTAGAGGTGCGCGGCGAAGTTCTTGACGGCAGCGAACCGCTGGAAGGTGCGGAAGTGACCTTCGATTATGTTCCAGCCCATTCACGCGCCCGCGGCGCGCTGATCTTCACCCACGATCCGAAAGACAAGACCCTCCGGCTCTCCGCCGTCGGCATGACCGAACCATAGGATCTCTGGGTAATCAGCGTTGCGCGGACCGGAAAACCGGCGGCGAGATTTCCCGGAAATGCTTCAGGCCTATTCGATCGTATAGGTGCCAACCTCGCAAAGATCGAGCTTGTCGGTAACGTCGTAAAGCTCTGCATCGGGCTCGAATTCTGCCAGCAGCGCATATTTGCAGGATTTTCCGTCTGTCGGAACAGAAACCGTCCGGCTCTTGCCCGCGCCGATGCTTTTACGGTTCAGCACCTCGACCTTCGCACCCTTTCCATCAAGCGGACGGAACGTCACGCGCACAATGGCGGCTTTGCTATGATTTTCCAGGGTGATCTGATGGCTTTCCGCCGCCATGGCCGAGCCGGAAAACAATGTTGCAAAAGCAATGCCTGAAACGGTGACGAAGCGCATGAAAACCCCCGATGCAAAAGACCGTTCCAGCCATGCAACGGGATGACGACACATTCAAGCGCCGCCATCGGCCAATTCTGGTCCCGATCCTGTCGGCGGGCTTATACCAAGGGTCATTGAAAATGACCCTTGGTATTCTCCTTTCGAATATCTCAGGCCTCTGACGCAGTTGAGATATTCGAAATCCCCTCAAGGCGAGGATGCGTTCGCATCTTCGAGCCTTGCTATTAGCGGTCGCGCAGCGTGTAACGGCCAACGCCGCACAGATCGACCTTGTCCATCAGGTCGTAATAGCCGCCATCCTGCTCGAACTCGCCCAGAACGCCGTATTTGCAGGTGCCGTCATTGGGTACGGAAATCACCCGGCTCTTGCCAATGCCAAGGCCGTGCTTGTTCAGCACTTCCGTCTTGCCGCCCTTTCCATCGATGGAACGGAAGGTCAGGCGGATAAGGGCGGCCTTGGTATCGTTGACGAAGACGAACCGATGGCTGTCGGCAGAGTAAGGTGTGCCGGTCATGACCGTGAAAGCGGCCAGACCAAGCCCGAAAAGCTTGAAGATACGCATAATGTCCCCACAAAACAAAAGTCATGCATCATCGAAAGACGGATTTGCTAGAGCATTTCCAGCAAAAGTGTAGTCGGTTTTGCGTCCGGAAATGCGCCGAAACAAGAAGTTAGAGCATTGTAGGTGAACCCGTGTTCACCGGAAGTGCTCTAGGACAATCCCGCACCCGACAACGCGGCAACAACCATGCATGGTGGAAGATCAATTTCAAGATGTGGATCGGCACCGATCACCGTTTCAGCAAAGGTATAAACCGGTTTTCATCACAAAATACACAAAGCAAGGAGCGTATGTATTTTAGTGTAATTATAAATTGCTGAAGCACTCAAACAGGCCATTCTCGATCACCCGTTGATCAGCGCCAGCCATTCATCCTCGCTCATCACCGTCACACCCAGTTCGCGGGCCTTGTCCAGCTTGGAACCGGCCCCTGGCCCTGCCACCACGTAATCGGTTTTTTTCGAAACCGAGCCCGCCACCTTGGCGCCCAACCCTTCCGCACGCGCCTTGGCCTCGTCACGGGTAAAGCGCTCCAGCGAGCCGGTAAACACCACAGTCTTGCCAGCCACCGGGCTATCGCCAGTGGCCTGGGCTTGCGCCTCCTGCACGCGCACCTCTTCCAGAAGGCGCTGCACCACATCGAGGTTGCGGGGTTCCTTGAAGAACTCCACGATGGATGCCGCCACCACCTCGCCAATGCCCTCTATGGCGTTCAACTCGTTCCAGGCCTCGCCGAATTTTGGCGCCGCCGCCTGCATGGCCTCGGAAAAATGCGCATAGGAGCCATAAGAACGCGCCAGCAGCTTGGCCGTGGTTTCACCCACATGGCGAATGCCAAGCGCAAAGATGAAGCGTGAAAGCGCAATCTCGCGGCGTGCATCGATGGCCTCGAACAGCTTGCGCACGCTGACACGCCCGAAGCCCTCGATATTTTCCAGCTTGGTGAGCGAGGCCTCCTGCCGGGCCTTCAGCGTGAAAATTTCGGGCGCCCTGCGGATTTGCAGGGCCGGATCTTCGCTGTCGAAAAAGAAGTCCACCTGCTTCGTACCAAGGCCCTCAATGTCGAAGGCATTGCGGGAGACGAAGTGCTTGATATGCTCCTTGGCCTGCGCCGAGCAGACAAAACCGCCGGTGCAGCGCGTGACCGAGTCGAGCTTTCCGGTCTTTTCATTGCGCTCGCGTACGGCATGACTGCCGCATACCGGGCAGGTCTTTGGAAAATCATAAGCGACAGAGCCCTCGGGGCGCTTTTCCAGCACCACATCCAGCACCTGCGGAATGACATCTCCCGCACGCTGCACGATGACGGTATCGCCTTCGCGAATATCATGATCCTTGGGACGGATGCGTTCGCCACTATTGCCGATCCCATGAATATAATCGGCATTGTGCAAGGTGGCATTGGTGACAACCACGCCGCCCACGGTGATCGGTTCCAGCCGCGCCACCGGCGTCAGCGCGCCGGTTCGCCCCACCTGAATGTCGATACGCTCGATACGGGTAAAGGCCTGTTCGGCGGGAAACTTGTGCGCCGTCGCCCAGCGCGGCGAGCGCGAACGAAAGCCCAGCCGCGCCTGAAGGTCCAGCCGGTCCACCTTATAGACCACGCCGTCGATGTCATAATCGAGATCGGCACGTTTCAGCCCGATCTCGCGGTAATGCGCCAATATCTCATCCACCGAGGTCAGCCGCCGTGTCAGCGGATTGACCGGAAAGCCCCAACGCCGGAACACCTCCACCATGCCATGCTGCGTGTCGGCGGGCATTTCGCCTATCTCGCCCCAGGCATAGGCGAAGAATTTCAGCTTGCGGCTGGCCGTTACCTTCGCATCGAGCTGGCGCAGGGAACCGGCGGCGGTGTTGCGCGGGTTCACATAGGCCTGCCTGCCTTCCGCCTCCATCTGCGCATTCAGCGCCAGAAAATCGCTCTTGGCCATATAGACCTCGCCGCGCACCTCCACCACATCGGGCGCATCGGCCGGAAGTTCGGTCGGTATCTCCTTGATGGTGAGAATATTGGCGGTGACATTTTCACCCGTCGTGCCATCGCCCCGCGTGGCCGCCGTCTTCAGCTTGCGGCCCTCATAGCGGATCGACATGGAAAGCCCGTCGATCTTCGGCTCGGCGGTGAAGGCAATGGAATTGTCCGGTATCTGGCCGAGAAAGCGATAGACGGAGGCAACGAAATCCTGCACGTCCTCATCCGAAAACGTGTTGTCCAGCGACAGCATGGGACGCGCATGGGTAATCTGTGCGAACACACCCGCAGGTGCGGCTCCCACCCGCTGCGAGGGGCTATCACTCAATACCAGCGCGGGAAATTGCCTCTCGATCGCCTCGTTGCGCCGCTTCAGCGCATCGTAATCGGCGTCGGAAATCTCCGGCCTGTCCTTGCCGTGATAGAGCGTATCATGACGGGCAATCTCGTCTGCCAGCCGCCGAAGCTCGGCGCTTGCCGCCTCTTCCGTCAGGTGTTCCACCGGGATCAGTTCGTCCGCCATTGCAGCCTCCAGAATGTCGCCGTCTGGTCATAGCGAAAAATCGCCGGAGGAAAAGCCCTCTTGCTGCGCTTTGGCAGCGGCGGTGAGATCGATCCGGGCCTTGAGCGGCAGATGGTCGGAGGCAAGCCGTGCCAGCGGGCTGTCATGCACGGCAATATCCGACAGAACGCCCGGCCGGTTGGTCAAAATGCGGTCGAGCGCCAGCACCGGCAAGCGGGCGGGAAAGCTTGGAACAGGCGCGGGTAAAGGCCCGAACACCGGCTCGAAACGGGTCAAGGCCGAGCCTGGACCAACCCTCCACTCGTTGAAATCGCCCATCAGCACCGTCGGGCAATCGCTGCGGGCCTTGATCAAATCCAGAATGAAATCCGCCTGCTGGCGCCTGGCCCAGCGCAACAGGCCAAGATGGGCGGCAATGATCCGCAATTCCCGCCCTTCGCCCAGGTCGATTTCCGCCACCACCGCGCCGCGCGGCTCCAGCCCCGGCAGCACGCAGGGCCGCACATCGCGCACCATGCCTTCGCGAAACAACAACACGTTGCCACGCCAGCCATGCGAGCGCGGCATTCCTGAAACCGGCACCCGCGTCAGCCCCATTTCATGGCTGAGGCGGGCCATGTCCAGCAGCCCCACCCGGTCGCCGAACCGTCTGTCGGCTTCCTGAAGGGCAATCACATCCGGCCCGATTTCCCGAATGACCTGCATGACGCGGTCGGGATCGAAGCGGCGATCCGTTCCCACGCATTTATGCACATTGTAGGATGCCACCCGCAGGCCGGGCCTTTCCGTATCCGCTACCGCCGTCACAGGCCGCCCGCGCCGGTTGCGCAGGGACGCCATGACCTGCGCGGCAAGGTTATGGTCTTTTTTCTTCATCACATGCAATACCGCCGCCGGTTTTGAAAACTTGTCCCGATCAGAGATAGGGCGAACCCAGCCAAAGTACACGTTCCAGCAACCGGATCGCGAAAGGCCTTGCCCGCAGGGCGTCCAAGGTCACTTCTTCCGCACCATGTCTGCTCTGCGCAATGCGACGCTCTATAAACCCTGCAAAATCGTCATCGTAGACCTCAAGGTCGATTTCGAAATTCAGGCGCAGCGAGCGCGAATCGAGATTGGACGAGCCCACATAGGCCCACCGCCCGTCCACAACCAGCAGCTTGGAATGATCGAACGGCCCGTTGGCACGGAATATACGGCAATCATTCTTCAGGATCGCCTCGAATTGCGCCGTCATGGCGCGGCTGACGATGGCCAGATTGTTCCTGGACGGCACGATGATCTCAACCTGCACGCCGCGCCGCGCCGCCGTTGCCAGCGCCGAAAGAAACACATTATCCGGCAGGAAATAGGGCGACATGATGCGGATGGAACGTTCCGCCACCGAAAACGCCCCCATCAGCACCCGCTGGTTAACCTCGAGATTGATGTCCGGCCCGGAGGCCACCGCCCGGACGAAAGGCACCGTGCCCGCTTCCCCCGCAGAAAGCCGGATCTGCCATGCATCCCCCTTCAGAACCTCGCCGGTCTCGAAGGTCCAGTCTTCGGCGGCAACCGCGAAGAGATCGGCCACCACCGGCCCCGTCACCCTGAAATGCGTGTCGCGGGAGGCATCCGGCCCACAAAAGCCCTCGCGCACATTCATGCCGCCCATAAAGGCCAGCGCCCCATCCACCACCAGGATTTTGCGGTGGGTGCGCAGGTTCGCATAGGGCATTCGAAGCCCGGTAATGACGCGGCCATTGAAGGCGGCCACCCTCACCCCGCCCTCTTTCAGATAGGACAGAATGCTGGGTGTGCTGTAGCGGGCGCCCACCGCATCCACCAGCACCCGCACCTCCACGCCGCGCGCTGCCGCCGCGATCAGCCGGTCGGCCATGGCAATGCCCGCCGAGTCGCGATCGAAAATATAGGTTTCCATCAAGATGCCATGCTCGGCCTGATCGATGGCCTGCTGCATGGCCGCATAGGCGGCATCGCCGGTGAGAAGCGGCTCCAGCCTGTTGCCGGAGGTCAGCGCCCGGCCCGCTACCTTGTCGCCCAGCCGCCGCAACTGTTCCAGCCGCGGGCCGAAACGCGCTTCCACCTCGCCGGGCTCGATGGCATAGGGCGCCAGCGCCTGACGCAGGCGGCTGCGCCTGAGATTGCGCCGCGCCATGAAATTGGCCCGCCGGACCCGGTTGATCCCCACCAGACCATAAATCACCGCCCCGACAATGGGTGAGAGAATGATGACGCCAACCCAGGCGATGGCGGAACGCACGTCCCGCTTGGTCATGGCCACATGCACCGCCGCCACCGTGCCAAGCAGCGTGGAAACAACGGCCAGAATATGCGGCCAATAGGTTTGCAGCAGATCAATCATGGCTCACCATCGCAGAGAAAGACGGGAGCGAAAAGACGGGAAAACAAAGGGAACAGCGCATGGCCTGAAGACGCATGACAGCGCCCTCTTGTTCCATCGCGCGCGTGAGGCGGAGGGGTTGTCAGCTCTCGGCGGCCAGAAGCTTTGCGGCGGCAGCACGGGCCTCGTCCGTCACCTCGGCCCCCGCCAGCATCCGGGCGATTTCTTCCCGCCGATGGTCCGGGCCAATGGTTGCCACACGGGTTGCGATGCGCTCATCTCCCGCGCTGGCCGGGCCCTTGGAAATCAGCAGATGCGTTGCCGCACGCGCCGCCACCTGCGGCGCATGGGTGACGGACAGAACCTGCACGCGCGCCGAAAGCCTTTTCAGCCGCTGGCCAATGGCATCTGCCACCGCTCCACCAACTCCGGTATCGATTTCATCGAAAACCAGCGTGGGCGCCGACCCGCGATCGGCAAGCGCCACCTTGAGCGCCAGCAGAAAACGCGAAAGCTCGCCACCGGAGGCCACTTTCATGATAGGCCCAGGCCGCGTGCCGGGATTGGTCTGCACGTGAAACTCGACCGTATCGATGCCTTCCGCAGCCGCATTGGCGGGATCGGCAGTCACTTCCACCATGAAACGCGCCCGCTCCAGCTTGAGCGCCGGAAGCTCGGCCATCACCGCATCGGCAAGGGCGGCAGCCGCATGGCTGCGCTTTTGCGAAAGGGCGGATGCCGCCTGATCGAAGACGGCGCGGGTTTCCGTCACCGCCGCTTCCAGCCGCGCCAGCTTTTCCTCGCCGGCATCGAGATCGGCCAGATCGGTCATCATCTTTTCCGCAAGGGCCGGAAGATCGGCAACGGCCACCGAAAATTTGCGGCCAGCGGCGCGCAGGGCAAACAGCCGCTCTTCCACCCGCTCCAGCTCACGCGGATCAAACTCGGTGCGGCGCAATGCGGCCTCCACCTCCATCTGGGCGCTGGAAAGCGTATCCAGCGCACTGCCCAGCAGAGAAACGGTTTCTTCCAGCAGGCCGGGAGCCTCGCCGCTCTTGCGCTCCAGCCGCCGCATCAGCGAGGCGATCATCGGCACGGGGCTGGCATTGCCGTTCAGAAATTCGCTCGCCTCGGCAATGTCACCGGCAATGCGTTCGGATTTCTGCATCCGGGCGCGGCGCTCGGCAAGCTCCTCTTCCTCGCCCTCCTGCGGGCTCAGCCCTTCCAGCTCCTCCACGGAGGCGCGCAGATAATCAGCCTCACGCGCCGCCGCCTCCACGCGGGCGCGATGCGTCTTGAAGGCCCGCTCTGCCTCGCGCCAGCGGCGATAGGTCTCACCCAGCGCCTGCGCTTCCTCGGTCAGCCCCGCAAAGGCATCCAGCAGAATGCGATGGGCACCCGTGTCCACCAGTGCGCGGTCATCATGCTGGCCATGAATTTCCACCAGATGCTGACCTGCCTGCCGCATGAGCTGCACGCTGACCGGCTGATCGTTGACATAGGCGCGGGTGCGGCCATCGGCGGATTGCACCCGCCGGAAGATCAGTTCGCCATCGTCATCAATGCCGTTTTCGCGCAAAAGCAGACGCGCGGCGTGGCTCGCGCCCACGTCAAAAACCGCTGTTACCTGTCCCTTGTCCTCGCCATGGCGCACAAGGCCACCATCACCGCGCCCGCCCAGCGCCAGTGAAAGACTGTCGAGAAGAATGGATTTGCCCGCGCCCGTTTCACCCGTCAATACGGAAAGACCCTGCGAAAAGCCAAGATCCAGCCTCTCGATCAGCACAATGTCCCGGATCGAAAGCTGGACCAGCATGGCGTCTCACGTCTCTTCGAAAAAGGGCAACCGAGATCAGGTGGCGGAATCGCCGAGCAACAGCCTTTTGCCTGCACGCGAAATCCAGGATTCCTGATTCTCGCGCGGCTCAAGCCCGCCGCCCTTCAGCAGATTGAAGCTGTCCTGATACCACTTGCTGTCAGGATAATTGTGACCCAGCACGGCAGCCGCCGTCTGCGCTTCCTGCGTGACGCCAAGCGCCATATAGGCTTCGACCAGACGCGCCAGCGCCTCTTCGATCTGGTTGGTGGTCGGATATTTTTCCACCACGGTGCGGAAGCGCTGGATGGAGGCCAGATATTCCTTGCGCTCAAGATAATAACGGCCAACCTGCATTTCCTTGCCGGCCAGCTGGTCGCGGGCAAAGCGGATCTTCACCTGAGCGTCCTGAACATATTCCGAGCTTGGATAGGTATCCACCACCTTCTGCATGGCTTCGATGGTGCGGGTGGAATATTTCTGGTCCTGCGTGACGGACGGGATCTGACGCCAGTTCGAAAGACCGACCAGATACTGCACATAGGCCGAATCCTTCGATTCGGGATAGAGCGTCATGTAGCGCGTACCGGTGGAAATGGCTTCGGTGTATTTGCCCTGACGATATTTGACGAAGGTGCTCATGACCAGCGCCTTCTGCGACCAGTCGGAGAAGGGATTCTGTTTGTCCACCGCGTCGAACTTGCGCGAGGCCTCGGCCAGATTTCCGGCCTTGATATTGGCAAGGCCCTGATTATAGAGGGTTTCCGGCGGGTCCGTCTCGGCGGCCAGTTTGGTAATATCAATGTCCTTGTCGGTCTGGCAGGCCGTCAGCAGGCCAGCAGTGCCGAGCAGAGAAAGGCACAGCGTCATGGCACGCGCCGATTGATAGACCATGGAAGACTTCACTTCACTCATACGACAGATCCCGATTGCAGCGGCGCTTGTTGAGCCCTCGCCTTCGCAAGGCGTTTTAGCCATAAAGCCACGTTGAGGGCAACGCAATGGTGATGCATTCATACATTTTTATGGCCATCTGCTTTTCTCCACCTTTATTTTGCCGAAAAAAACAGCGGATAAAAAAAGAGCGCCCCGAGGCGCCCTGTTTTGAAGTTCCGAACGTCACGCGCTCCAGGGCGCAAAACCCGGCTCGTTGACGGCCACGAACTCGCGGGCGCGGGCCTGGGCAGAGCGGGCGCCCGGCGCTTCCACCACCTCATAGGCGGTTGTGTCGGACAAAAGCGCCTTCAGCGCCATGGAATTGACCTTGTGACCACCGCGATAGGAGCGGTAGCAGCCGATGAAGGGCGCACCGGCCAGCGCCAGATCGCCCACGGCATCGAGCGTCTTGTGGCGGGCGAATTCATCCGGGTAGCGCAGACCTTCGACATTCACCACCTTGTCGTCATCGGAGATGACCACGGAGTTTTCAAGCGAGGAACCAAGCGCCAGACCGGCGGCCCAGAGCCGCTCAACATCGCGCATGAAGCCGAAGGTACGGGCACGGGACAGTTCCGTCTTGAAGGTTTCCGGCGTCAGATTGCCCTTCCAGCCCTGACGGCCGATCAACGGGCAATCGAAATCGATTTCCACTTCGAAGCGCGTGCCGTCGAAGGGGCGGAACTCGCCCCAGGAGGCACCACTTTCGATGCGAACCGTCTTGAGTACGCGGATATAGCGACGCTTGACATCGAGATTGACAATGCCGGCCTGCTCGATCGCATCGATGTAAACAGCGGAACTGCCGTCCATGACCGGGGTCTCCGGCCCATCGACCTCGACAATGAGGTTGTCGATGCCCAACGAATAAATCGCCGCCATGACATGCTCGACCGTGGCCACCCAACGATCGGGCGAAAAGCCCAGAACGGTGCTGAGGTCGGTATTGCCAACCTGCGAGGAAACGGCCTTGAGTTCGGTGACACGGCCGTCGGCATGTTGGCGATGGAAGACGATGCCGGTACCGGCCTCGGCGGGCAGAAAGCTCATGGTTACGGGCTGGCCGGAATGCACGCCCGTACCCTTGAGGGTCGCCGGTTGCGCGATGGTGGTCTGGAAGCTCAGCAAGCCGATGGCCATGGACAGTTTACCTTTTAAAGCGTGCCGCGATCCCAGGTCATGGCCGCGGCATATATTTCGGCGCCTTGGCAAGAGGCTTGCCTGCCTCCTCCGCGCTCCTTGTCTCCCGGATATACGGGGGGAAACGCAACAAACCAAATCAATGTTTCTTTCCGATTGTTACGAAGTCATCCAATTGAAAAAACAATAAAAACCTGTGGAAACATTGCGTGATGGAACAAAAAAACCGGGCGCTGACGCCCGGTTTTGCAAGCCTTGTGAAACGCCTCAGTTGGACTGGCGGCGCAGGAAAGCCGGGATTTCCAGCTGGTCGTCATCGCTGCCCATGCGCGACTGCGGCACCTGACGGCCCTGCTCATCGAGATTGCCACGACGCGGGGCGTAGAGGCTGGCCTCGGAAGACATGGGGCGGCGCTGCGGCTGGGCCGGAGCGGCGGGGGCTGCCGGAGCTTCGGCAGCTTCTTCACCGCGACCGAGCGAGGAGGTGATCCGGCGCAGCAGGCCCATGGGACCGCGTTCTTCATTCTGCTGCGGAGCAACAGCCTGGGCGCGATGATCGATTTCGGCCTGCACGACGGGCGAGAAATCCTCGACCTTCGGCATACGGGCCGGTTCCGACGGGCGCAGCGCCACGCTCGGTTCCTGACGCACCGGCTGCTGCATGGCCGGGCGGCTCATGACAGGCGCCTGCGGCTGGGCAACGGGCTCAGACTGGCGGGCCGGGCTCGGCTCGGAGACGGCAAAACCGGAGAAGAGCTTGCTCTGCGGGCGGAAGTCTTCAGCCGGAGCGGCTGCGGGCGCAACCGGAGCGGCAGGCTGGGCCTGCATGGCAGCCTGGCGGGCAACGGCGATTTCCAGCTCGCGCTCAAGCTCGGCTTCGGCAGCGCGGATCTGGTCTGCGATCGGATCGGCAGCGCGCGGTGCAGCAACCGGAGCCGGAGCGACCGGAGCGGGAGCGGCCTGCATGACGGGTGCGGGCTGCGGGGCGGGTGCCGGAGCAACCGGAGCGCTCATCACCGGAACGGGCTGGGCTGCCGGAATGGCCACCGACGGACGCACGATCGGCTTTGCCGCCATCGTGCGCATTTCCGCGCCACGGGCTTCCAGCGCATTTGCGGCGCGGTCGATGCCGGTGGCAACCACGGAAACGCGGATCAGACCTTCCAGCGCCTCGTCGAAGGTCGCGCCGAGGATGATGTTGGCATCCGGATCGACTTCCTCGCGAATGCGGGTTGCGGCTTCGTCCACTTCGAACAGGGTCAGGTCGCGGCCACCGGTGATCGAGATCAGGAGGCCCTGGGCACCCTTCATCGACGTTTCATCGAGCAGCGGATTGGCAATTGCGGCTTCGGCGGCCTGCATGGCGCGGCCCGGACCCGATGCCTCGCCGGTCCCCATCATGGCGCGGCCCATTTCGCGCATGACCGAACGGACGTCGGCGAAGTCGAGGTTGATCAGACCTTCCTTGACCATGAGGTCGGTGATGCAGGCAACGCCGGAATACAGCACCTGGTCGGCCATGGCGAAGGCGTCGGCAAAGGTGGTCTTGTCGTTGGCGATGCGGAAGAGGTTCTGGTTTGGAATGACGATCAGCGTATCGACAGACTTCTGAAGCTGTTCGATGCCGGATTCGGCCAGACGCATCCGGCGCGCGCCTTCGAAGTGGAACGGCTTGGTGACGACGCCCACCGTCAGAATGCCCTTGTTGCGGGCGGCCTGCGCCACGACGGGAGCCGCACCCGTGCCGGTGCCGCCGCCCATGCCGGCGGTGACAAAGCACATATGCGTGCCGTTGAGGTGTTCGATGATTTCATCGATGCATTCCTCGGCGGCCGCACGGCCCACTTCCGGCTGGGAACCCGCGCCGAGACCTTCGGTGACATTGGCGCCAAGCTGGATGATGCGCTCTGCCTTGGTCATGGTCAGGGCCTGGGCATCGGTGTTGGCCACCACGAAATCCACGCCCTGGAGACCGGCGGTGATCATGTTGTTCACGGCGTTGCCGCCGCCGCCACCCACGCCGAAAACGGTGATGCGCGGCTTCAGCTCGGTAATGTCCGGCTTGTGCAGATTGATGGTCATACTTTCCGTTCCTTCTTTCCCTGGCCGCATCACCACGCGCGCCACGTCACTTTAGTCTGCAAGGCCCGAATCGATTCTTCACCGGGGGGCCGGTCTGTCAAAAACTCTCTTTCAGCCATTGTCCCACACGCATCATGCGGCTGTTTCCTGCGCCAGCGGAGAAAAAGCCCCCGTGGCTGGCAGGAATTTCCTGATCGGCCACCTGCGGATAGATCATCAGACCCACAGCGGTCGAAAAGGCAGGCCCTTTCGCCGCAACCGGCAGGCCGGAGACACCCATCGGGCGGCCGATCCGGACGTTGCGGGCCAACATTCGCCGCGCGACTTCCGGCAGACCGGTCAATTGGCTTGCGCCACCGGTCAGCACCACTCGTTTCCCGACCACAGGGCTAAAGCCCGAAGCGTGGATGCGGTCACGAATCATCTCCAGTGTCTCTTCAATACGCGCTTGAATGATTCGCGTCAGCAGGGAACGTGGCACTTGTGTCGGTAAATCGCGATCGTCCTCGCCGATCGGCGGAATGGAAATGACGTCGCGGTCGTCCGCGCCGTTGGAAATGGCCGTTCCATGCACCACTTTCAGCCGCTCGGCGTCTTCGATGCGGGTGGAAAGACCACGGGCAAGATCCGTCGTGACATGGTGTCCGCCAATGCCGATGGCATCGGTGTGAATGAGCTTGCCTTCGGCAAAAACGGAAATGGTCGTGGTGCCACCGCCCATGTCGATGGCCGCGCAACCAAGTTCCACCTCATCGTCCACCAGCGCTGCAAGACCGCTGGCGTAAGGCGTTGCCACCAGCCCCTCCACCGTCAGATGGGCGCGGTTGATGCAAAGTTCCAGATTCTTCAGCGCGGGCCGTTCGGCCGTCACCACATGCATGTCCACGCCCAGCGTATCACCGAACATGCCAAGCGGATCGCGGATGCCGCGCTCTCCATCCAGCGAAAATCCAGCCGCCAGCGAATGCAGCAACACGCGGTCGCGCCGCTGCGATTGCTGGTTTGCCGCCGCCAGCACGCGGCGCAGATCGGCATTCTCGACTTCCTGGCCGCCAAGGTCGATGGTGGCCGTGTAGACATCGGAGCGGATGCGCCCGGCCGAAACATTGACGATCAGACTGTCCACCGTAAGGCCGGCCATGCGCTCTGCCGCGTCAACGGCCAGCCGCACCACGCTTTCCACCGCATCGATGTCGGCAATGACGCCGGATTTCATGCCGCGCGAGCGCTGATGGCCAATGCCGATGATCTCGACATTATGCGTGCGGCCCGGCAGCACATCGCTTTCCTTGCGCGGCGTCAGCCTGCCGATCATGCACACCACCTTGGTGGAGCCGATGTCCAGCACCGAAACCACATGGCTGCGCTTGGCCGAAAGCGGCTTCATGCGTGGCAAACCGAAAGAAGAAGACCCGAATATGCTCATATCCGCTGCTCCGCCTGGGAAACCGCCTTGCTGCGGGCGAGAACCGCCTTTTGACGGCGCTGGTCGGCCTCGGGCGAAAGTTGAACGGCCATCCGGTCGGGCAAACGCAGGTCCACGGCCACGATGTCGCGTTCCAGCAATTTCTGCTCGCCTTCCATCCGCGCCAGACGCGCCAGCGCCGCACCCACTTCCTCTTCCGGAAGCTTGACGAGTACGCCGTTATCGAGATGCACGTCCCAGCGACGGCTTGCCACCCGCACATAGGCCTTGATGCGCGCCTTGATCTGCGGCCAGCCATCGAAATCGGCATCGACATCCTGCGCCGCAACTTCCGCATCCCGGCCGACGAACAGCGGCAGATTGGCGAATTTGTTATCGCGAAGCGGGGCGATCACGCTGCCGCTTCTTTCGATCAGCGACAGTTCCGTACCGTGCTGCCAGATGCCATAGGCCTCGCGCTCCTTGATGTTGACCTCGATGGTGCGCGGATAGATCTTGCGCACTTCCACCGATTGCACCCAGGGCAGTTCGGCCACGCGGCGGCGCGCGTCATCGGCATCGATGGCCACCAGCGAGGTTGCCCCGTCCAGCCCCAGCGACTGCAACACGTCGATCTCGGATGTGTGCACATTGCCGGAAAGCTTGACGTCCTCGATGGCAAAGCCGGCGGAAGAAGTCATGTATTCGGAAACCACGGGCCAATGGCCGCCCTGCACCACGCCATATCCGCCAACAAAGGCGCAATAAACCGCAAAGGACAGCTTGCCGAGATGAGCGGGCACAGCGACCTTGCCGGTGCAAAGCGCCAGCATGAAGCGGGAGACACGCCGCAGCGGGCGCGGCAAAACCATGCCCGCATCATCGGACACCATGGCAGGCGCCCGCCCGGCCTTGCGCCTCTCACCCGATTTTCTGGCGCCTATCGCTCGCACGAAGCGTCCTCCACCATCCAGCTGACGAGATCCTTGAAGGAAATACCGGCATGAGCGGCCATTTCCGGAACCAGCGACGTCGGCGTCATACCGGGCTGCGTATTGACTTCGAGCCAGACAAGCTCTCCCTCTTCGCCGAACCGGTCGTCATAGCGAAAATCCGACCGGCTCACGCCACGGCACCCGAGCGACTCATGCGCCTTGACCGCCAAGTCTTGTATTTTTTGGTAAATTTTCGGTGAAAGCGGTGCCGGAATGATATGGGACGAGCCACCCTCGGCATATTTGGAATCGTAATCGTAGAAGCTGTTGGCCTTGGCTACCACCTCGGTCACATCCAGCGCCTTGCCATCCATGACCCCACAGGTCAGCTCGCGCCCTGCCACATATTTCTCGACCATCACCGTATCGCCATAGCGCCAGTCGGCGGAGCCGATGATCTGCGGCGGGTGCGACTGGTCTTCCTTGACGATAACCACCCCGAAGCTCGACCCCTCGCGCACAGGCTTCACCACATAAGGGGGCGCAACGGGATGCTCGCCCGCAACGTCGAAGCGCGACATGACCTTGCCGAAAGCGGTGGGAATGCCTGCCGCCGCCGCCACTTTCTTGGCCTGCCCCTTGTCCATGGCAAGCGCGGACGCCAGCACGCCGGAATGCGTATAGGGAATTTGCAGATATTCGAGAATGCCCTGAATGGAGCCATCCTCCCCATAGGGGCCATGCAATGCATTGAAGGCAACATCCGGCCGCAACGCCAAAAGTTGCGAGGCAACATCGCGGCTCACATCCACGCGCGTCACCTTGTATCCGGCCTCTTCCAGCGCAATCGCACAGGCATTGCCGGAAGACAGGCTGACCGGCCTCTCCGACGAAAATCCGCCCATCAATACAGCGACGTGCCTGGAACCCATGTGAACCTCAATGCGAAATCGAACAGACTTTAAACTCATGCAGGCTTGCGCCCGGCTTGCGGCGGAATCACGCGATTCCACCATCTTCATCGATTAGACGTCATTAAGGTTAATGAACCGTTTACTTTCGTTAACCGCCCGGCAAATTCCTGCGCCAGTGAAAACCACCTCTACGGGCAATCGCCCCGTGATTTGCAGGGAAATTGCGGCTTTTCGCTTTCCCGCCTTAGAAAATTGCGTTAAGGCGCCCTCACTTTTCTTGAAAGAACAGAAATGAAACCTATCAGTGGATTTGACCCATGACTGAAGCTTCCCGCTCCGTGTCGCCATCCTCTGAGCCGTCGGCGCCTGCACATGTCAATTCTCCTGCGCGCGTCCTCACGGCCAGCCTGGTCGGCACGACCATCGAATTTTTCGATTTTTACGTTTACGCAACCGCCGCTGTGCTTGTTTTCCCGACGCTTTTCTTTCCGAACAGCGATCCGATGACGGCGCTGCTGGCCTCTTTCGCCACCTTCTCCATCGCCTTTTTTGCCCGTCCCATGGGCGCGGTGGTCTTTGGCCATTTCGGCGACCGGATCGGGCGCAAGGCAACGCTGGTTGCAGCCCTCCTGACCATGGGCATTTCCACCGTCATCATCGGCCTGTTGCCGACCTATGAGCAGATCGGCGTTGCTGCACCGCTGCTTCTGGCGCTTTGCCGCTTCGGCCAGGGCTTCGGTCTTGGCGGCGAATGGGGTGGTGCGGTGCTGCTGGCCACGGAAAACGCTCCCGAAGGCAAGCGCAACTGGTATGCCATGTTCCCGCAGCTTGGCGCCCCGGTTGGCCTGTTCCTGTCCTCCGGCATTTTCTGGCTGCTGCTGCATGTCATGTCCAAGGATGCCCTTGTTGCCTGGGGCTGGCGCGTTCCCTTCATTGCCTCCACGCTTCTGATCGGCGTTGGCCTCTGGGTGCGTTTCTCCATTTCCGAAACCCCCGCCTTCCGCAAGGCCATGGCAGCGCATGAGCGCGTGGCCGTGCCGGTCAAGGAAGTGTTCGGCAAATACAAGCGCAGCCTGTTCCTCGGCACCTTCGTGGCGCTCGTTACCTTCGTGCTTTTCTATATCGGCACGGCGTGGCTCCTGTCCTACAATGTCAAGGTTCTGCAAATTCCCTTCATCGATGCCCTTGAGATCCAGATCCTCGGCGCGGTGGTGTTCGGTATTTTCATTCCGCTGACGGCCAAGGTGGGCGACAAGATCGGCCGCCGGCTGTCGCTGATCGTCATCACCATCCTGATTGCCGCCTTCTCATTCCTGCTGCCGGTGCTGCTGACGGCAGGCGAAACGGGCGTGGCGATCTTTGCCGCTGGCTCCATGGCGCTGATGGGCATGACCTATGCCTTGATCGGGGCAGCCCTTGCCGCCCCCTTCCCCACCAGCGTTCGCTATACCGGCGCATCGCTGACCTTCAACTTCGCCGGCATCGTCGGCGCATCGCTGGCGCCTTACGCCGCCACCTGGTTGCAAACCAATTACGGCATGGCAGCCGTCGGCTATTATCTCGGCCTTGCCGCCGTGATCACGCTGGTCTGCATTCTGGCCTCCGGCCAGGAAGAGGTATGATAATCATCGGGCATCGACACGGATCGATACCTGCTTGAACCAGATTCTGAACAACAGAAAACGCCGCCAAGTGATTCCACTGGCGGCGTTTTTCATGAAACTCTTGCTTCATCTTTCGCATTTTCGGACGGAAAACCGGTTCCCACTTTTCCTGAAAATGCTCTCTCTTACCGCATTTCCGGACGGAAAACCGGTTCCCACTTTTCCTGAAAATGCTCTCCCTTACCGCATTTCCGGACGGAAAACCGGTTCCCACTTTTCCTGAAAATGCTCTATGGCGCTTACTCGCTCGTGACCCCCATAAAGGGCGCCACTTCGCGGCCCTCCATGAAATTGCCGATGCGCTTGATTTCCCATTGCAGCTTGATGCCCGAATTTTCGAAGACAAGCTGACGGATCGTCTCGCCCAGATATTCGAGATCATAGGCCGTGGCGTGACCGGCATTGATCATGAAGTTGCAATGCAGCGACGACATCTGCGCGCCGCCGATCATCAGACCGCGACCGCCAGCCTCGTCGATCAGCTCCCAGGCCGAATGGCCGGGCGGGTTCTTGAAGGTCGAACCGCCGGTTTTTTCCTTGATGGGTTGCACGGTTTCACGGTGCTGGCGCACGGCATCCATTTCGGTGCGGATCTTGGCCTTCTCATCCGCATAGCCTTCGAACAGGGCGCTGACGAAAATCAGGTTTTCCGGCGCATTCGAATGGCGATAGCTGTAACCCATCTGCTCATTGGAGAGGATATGCGTATTGCCCTGGCGATCCACCGCCTCGACTTCGACGACTCGGGCTGCCGTTTCACCGCCATTGGCGCCCGCATTCATGCGCAGCGCCCCGCCAATCGAGCCGGGAATGCCGTAATAGAAGGCAAAGCCACCAATATTATGATCCATAGCCATGGCGGCAATGTGCTTGTCCGGGCAGATGGCGCCAGCGCGAATGCGGTTTTCACCGGCAATTTCCAGCGAACCGAAACCCTTGGCCGACAGGCGGATGACCACACCCGGAATGCCGCCATCGCGCACCAGCAGGTTGGAACCCACGCCCACCACCGTCAACGGCACGTCTTCCGGCAGAAGCTTCAGGAAGGCAACCAGATCTTCCTTGTCATGCGGGTGGAACATCAGTTCCGCCAGACCGCCAGCCTGAAACCAGGTCGCCCGGTCCATGGGCGCATTCGGCGTCAACCGGCCCCGCAACGCATCTACACCAGGCCCGAGCCGAGCCAAAAGCTTATCCCCATCCACCTGTTTCATTCAGACTTTCCTGACAGCAATTCCAATTCTTTGGGCAGCGCCGCTGCCCATTGCGTAATATTTCCCGCCCCCAAAAGGACCACAAAGTCACCCGGTTGCGCAATGGCAGAAATGAGGCGCGGCAATTCCTCAGGGGAATTCAGGAAGCGCGCATCACGATGACCGCCCGATTTGATGCGCGAAACCAGCGCTTCGGAGTCGATTCCTTCAATCGGATCTTCCCCGGCAGCATAGACAGGTGCGAGCAGAATACTGTCTGCATCGTTGAAACAATTGGCAAAATCGTCAAAAAGGCTTGCCAGACGCGAATAGCGATGCGGCTGATGCACGGCAATGATGCGCCCTGCGCATGACTCACGTGCTGCCCGCAAAACTGCCTTGATTTCAACAGGGTGGTGGCCGTAATCGTCGAAAACCTGCACCCCGTTGAAACTTCCCGTGAGCGTAAAGCGACGCTTCACGCCGCTGAAGCCGGAAAGGCCTTTGCGAATCGCTTCCTCGGAAATTCCCAGCCGGTTTGCCACGGCAATGGCGGCGCAGGCGTTGGAAATATTGTGACGGCCCGGCATGGGCAGCATCAGCTCCTTGAACTGGAACACGCGGCCCGTGCGGCGGCGGCGGATTTCCACGTCGAAATAAGATTTCGTACCATCCAGCCGCACATTGGAATAGCGCACATCGGCCTGCGGGTTTTCGCCATAGGTGATGACCTTGCGATCCTCGATGCGCCCCACCAGCGCCTGCACTTCCGGGTGGTCGAGACACATGACGCCGAAGCCATAGAAGGGCACGTTTTCCACGAATTGCCGGAACGCGGCCCGCACGGCGTCGAAATTGCCGTAATGGTCCAGATGTTCGGGATCGATATTGGTGACGACTGCCACATCGGCGGGCAGTTTCAGGAATGTGCCGTCCGATTCGTCGGCTTCCACCACCATCCACTCACCCTCGCCCATACGGGCATTGGTGCCATAGGCATTGATGATGCCGCCATTGATGACGGTCGGATCGAGCGATCCGGCCTCCAGCAGCGCCGCCACCATGGAGGTCGTGGTGGTCTTGCCATGGGTGCCGCCAATGGCGATGGCATTGCGGAAACGCATCAGCTCCGCCAGCATTTCAGCCCGGCGCACCACCGGCAACAGCTTTTCGCGGGCGGCGATCAGTTCAGGATTGTTCTTCTTGATGGCGGTGGAAACCACCACCACTTCCGCATCGCCAAGGTTTTCGGGCTTGTGGCCAACGAAAACCTCGATGCCCTTGGCGCGCAGGCGCTGCACATTGGCGCTGTCGGCCTGATCGGAACCCTGCACCCTGTGGCCGAGATTATGCAGCACCTCGGCAATACCGCTCATGCCAATGCCGCCGATCCCGATGAAATGGACAAGCCCAATGCTTTGCGGCATTTTCATTTCTGCATTCCCTTCACAGCATCAATCGATTGTCCCGCCGAGATAGCCCCAACCAGATCGGCAAGCAAGCCTGCGGCTTCCGGCTGGCCGGTCTGCCGGGCCGCCGCCGCCATGGTTTCCAGCTTTTCCGGTGCATCCATCCAGGCGGTTATCAGGTCACGGATTTTTTCCGGCGTCATTGCTGCCTGCTTCACCACCAGCGCGCCGCCCTGTTTTTCAAGAGCAGCGGCATTGGCTGCCTGATCGTGGTCGAGCGCGTAAGGATAGGGCACCAGCACGGAGGGTCTGCCGATGACGGCAAGTTCCGAAACGGTGGAAGCCCCAGACCGGCAGATCACCAGTTGCGCGGACGCAATGCGCGCGGCCATATCACCGAAGAAGGGCGAAACCTCGGCCGGAACCGCAAGCTTCTGGTAGCATTCGCGCACCCGCGCCTCGTCTTCGGGCCGGGCCTGCTGCGTGATCCTCAGCCGCTTGCGCTGGCCCTCCTCCATCAGGCAGATGGCATTGGGAATGGCATTGGAGAAATGCTGTGCACCCTGGCTGCCGCCAAACACCACGAGATGAAATGGCTGGCCGTCTTTCGCCGCTTCGTAAGGCAGCTTGGCGGCCTCAAGCACCGCAGGCCGCACGGGATTGCCGGTGACAACGGTTTTTGCCGCAAAGGCGCCGCCTGCTGGCAGGAAGCCGCCCGCAATGGCCCGCACCCGCGAGGCCAGAAGCTTGTTGGCGCGCCCCATCACCGCGTTCTGCTCGTGAATGAGGGTTGGCACATTGCCAGCCGAAGCCGCCATCAGCGGCGGCACGGTGGGATAGCCGCCGAAGCCCACGACCGCGACAGGCTTCAGCCGGGCGATCAGCCGCTTTGCGGCGCGATAGCCCTGCCAAAGGGTCAAAAGCGATCTTGCCACCGCAACCGGATTTTTGGAGCCGATGGTGGCCGATGGCACGACGTGGATCTCGTCGGCCGGAAACTTGCCCGCGTAACGCTCGGCCCGCTTGTCGGTGACAAGATGCACGCTGAAGCCGCGCGCCTTGAGTTCATGCGCCAGCGCCTCGGCTGGAAAAAGATGGCCGCCGGTGCCCCCGGCGGCGAGAAGAATAAGTCCGCTCGACATGTTTTTACTCCGCTGGAACGCCCTGCATGGAGCGGAAAAGCCGCCTTGCCTGCGACCGCTTTTCCGGCCTGTGGCGTGTCAGCGCCAGAATGAAGCCTGCCGTGACGCAGATGGCCACCATGGACGAGCCGCCATAGGAAATCAGCGGCAGCGTCATGCCCTTGGCTGGCAGAAGCTCAAGATTGACGCCGATATTGATCATCGATTGCACGCCGATTTGCAGCACAAGACCCGCCACGGCAAAACGGTTGAAATCATTGCGGTCGCGGTAGGCGTGATTGAGACCGCGAAGGACGAGGAAAGCAAAAATCGCCACCAGCAGCAGGCAGAAGGCAATGCCGAATTCTTCCGCTGCCACCGAGAAGATGAAGTCTGTATGTGCATCGGGAATGACGCGCTTGACGATGCCTTCTCCCGGACCCACGCCAAACCAGTTGCCGCGAATGATGGCCTCGCGCGCGGTGTCCACCTGGAAGGTATCGCCCTCGCCCGTCATGAAGCGGTCGATACGGCCTGCCACGTGCGGCATGGTGTAATAGGCCCCGACAGACCCAAGGCCACCGATCACGGCCAGCAGGATGATCCACAGCCACGGCACGCCCGCCATGAAGAACATGCCGCCCCAGACCACGGAGGTCAGGATGGTCTGGCCGAAGTCCGGCTGCACCATCAACAGCGCCACCACCATGATGTAAAGCAGGATGGCGAAGAGGTTGCCGGGAATATCCGGCTGGCGGGCATGTTCGGCAAAAAGCCAGGCGCAGACCACCACGAAGGCGGGCTTCATGAATTCCGAGGGCTGGATGGACAGGCTGCCGAAATTGATCCAGCGATGCGCGCCCTTGACTTCCGGCCCAAAGAACAGCGCCAGGATCATCAAGCCCATGGAGGCCATGAGGATCAGCACGGCGGCGCGGCGCACCTGCCGCGGCGAAAGAAAGGAAAGCCCGATCATGGTTGCCAGCGCTGGCAGCGTGAAGGCCGCGTGACGCTTGACGAAGTGGAAGCTGTCGAGCCCGATGCGTTCGGCCACCGCAGGCGATGCCGCAAACGAAAGCATGAACCCGATGCCCATCAGAAGGACGAAGGTGATGAGAAACAGCCGGTCGATGGTCCAGAACCAATCGGCCAGCGCTCCACGTTCCGCGCGGCTTACCATGTCACGTCACTCCCGTTATGGGTTGAACCAGCATCGTCACACCTTCCAGCGCGGCGACGAGCGAGACGAAACTCTCGCCCCGAACCTCGAAATTCTTGTACTGGTCGAAGCTTGCGCAGGCCGGTGACAGCATCACCGCCACCTCCGCGCCATCGGCCTCGGCATCGCGGCTGGCATGGGCCAGCGCCCTGTCCAGCGTGCCGGAAATCTCGAAAGGCACCGCCGTGCCAAGCGTTGCGGCAAAGGACGAAGCCGCCTCACCGATCAGATAGGCTTTGGCAATGCGCGAAAACAACGGCGAAAGCGCGGTGATCCCGCCCTCCTTGGGCAGGCCGCCAGCAATCCAGTAAATCCGGTCATAGCTTGAAAGCGCGGGCGCGGAGGCCTCCGCATTGGTGGCCTTGCTGTCATTGACGAACACTACCTTGCCCCTGCGGCCAACGGGCTGCATCCGGTGCTTGAGGCCTGCGAAACTGGCAAGCCCGCGCCGCACCTCATCCACGCTGAGGCCAACGGCCAGGCAGGCGGCAATGGCTGCGGCGGCATTTTGCGCATTATGGCTACCGCGCAGCGTCTGGATGCCGCTCAGATCGGCAATCAGTTCATCGCCGCGAAAAATCCTCTGGGCGTCGTTGTAAAGGCCGTCAGCCAGTTTCTGCCGCCTGGAAATCCGCAGCACGCGGTTGCCCGCCCGCTCCAGCCGCTCGGCAATGCGTTCGCAATAGCTGTCGTCCACGCCGACAATTGCCGTGTCCGCCCCAGCCACCAACCGCTCCTTGATCTCGGCATAATGCTGCATCGTGCCGTGCCGGTCGAGATGGTCGGGGGTGAGGTTGAGCAGGATGCCAGCCGTGGCATCGAGCGTCGGTGCAAGGTCTATCTGATAGGACGAGCATTCCACGACATAAAAGCGGTCCGCCACCGGCGGCTCCAGCGTCAGCACCGCCGTGCCGATATTGCCGCCAAGCTGGGTATCGCGGCCTGCCTGCTTGAGAATATGGGCAATCAGCGCCGTGGTGGTGGATTTGCCATTGGTGCCGGTAATGGCAATAAAGGGGCAACCTTCGGCATGAGCGCGGCGCTCGCGCACGAAAAGCTCCACATCGCCAATGATCTCCACGCCGTTGGCATGGGCGAGATCCACTGTCCAGTGCGGCTTGGGGTGGGTGAGCGGCACGCCGGGAGACAGCACGAAGGCGGCCATGCGCGGCCAGTCGATCTGGCTGAGGTCGCAGGCCTCAAGGCCGCGCCCGCGTGCCTTTTCCACGCTGTCTGGATTATCGTCCCAGACGAAAACCTCCGCGCCGCCTGCCTTGAGCGCCTCGGCCGTGGCAAGGCCCGAGCCGCCCAATCCGAACAGCGCAACCTTTTGCCCCTTGAATGTGGTGACGGGGATCATCGCGCCTTACCTCAGCTTCAGCGTCGAAAGGCCCAGCATGGCAAGGCCCACGGCAATGATCCAGAAGCGGATGACGACCTGGCTTTCGGTCCAGCCCTTCTTTTCGAAATGGTGGTGGATAGGCGCCATGAGAAAAACGCGCTTGCCGGTGCGCTTGAACCAGAACACCTGGATGATGACCGAGAGCGTTTCCATGACGAACAGCCCGCCGATGATGGCCATGACGATTTCATGCTTGGTGGCCACGGCCACCGTGCCGATCAGACCGCCCAGCGACAGCGATCCGGTATCGCCCATGAAGATTGCCGCAGGTGGAGCGTTGAACCACAGGAAGCCGAGCCCCGCGCCGATCACCGCGCCCATGATGACGGAAAGCTCGCCCGTGCCGGGCACGAAATTGATTTGCAGATAGCCGGAAAACACCGCATTGCCGACGAGATAGGCGATAAGACCAAAGGCCGCCGAGGCAATCATCACCGGCACGATGGCAAGCCCGTCCAGACCATCGGTGAGGTTGACCGCATTGCCCGCCGCAACAATGACGAAGCCGCCGAAGATCAGGAAGAAATAGCCGACATTGAGCAGCGCATCCTTGAAGAAGGGAAAGGCGACGGATGTGGCGATATGGGCGCCTTGCGGGGCCGTTACCATGGCCGTGCGCATCATGAAATAGACCGCGATACCGGCAATGACGAATTCGAAGCCAAGGCGGGCGCGTCCGGAAAAGCCCTTGTCGGATTGCTTCGTCACCTTGAGATAATCATCATAAAAGCCGATGGCGCCGAAGCCGAGCGTCACCAGCAGCGTGGCCACCACATAGACGTTGGAAAGATCGGCCCACAGCAAGGAAGAGCCGACAATGCCGGCGAGGATCATCAACCCGCCCATGGTGGGCGTTCCGGCTTTCTTGAAATGCGTTTGCGGCCCGTCGGCGCGGATCGGTTGGCCCCGCCCCTGGCGCACGCGCAGCGAGGCGATGATGGCCGGACCGAAGAGAAAGACGATCAGCGCGGCGGTGAACATCGCGGCACCCGTCCGAAAGGTAATGTAGCGGAACAGGTTGAAGAATTGCAGATGGTTTGCGAGTTCGACGAGCCATATGAGCATGGAGAAACTTTCCGGGTAAAGAAGCTTTATGGGCGGGCGGTGTCGTCCATTGGCGGGAAGCTGTCAAGCAGCGCGGCGATGATGCGGCCGAAACCGATGCCAAGCGATGACTTGACCATGAGGACATCGCCGGGCTCCACATGGGCCAGCACATAAGATGTCAGCTCTTCGGTGGAGGAAAAATGCACCGCCTGCACCGTCTCCGGCAAGGCGGCCTTCAACGCCGCCATGTCCTTGCCCGCAAGCCACACATGGGCAATGCCTTCAGATAAAAGCGGCTCGGCCAGTTCCGCGTGAAGACCGGCGGAAAAGGCGCCCATTTCAAGCATATCGCCCAGAACGGCAATACGCCGGCCTTCGCCTTGCGGGCGCGCCGCCGCCAGCAGCGAAATTGCCGCCCGCATGGAGGCCGGGTTGGCATTATAGCTTTCGTCGATCACCATCAGCGTCGATGTACCGATCTTCAACCGGTGGCGCTGGCCGCGCCCCTTGACGGCGGAAAGCGTCGCCATGGCATCGGCGGCGGCATCGAGATCTGCGCCCACCAGCCGCACCGCTCCCAGCGCCGCCATGGCGTTTTCGGCGATATGGCGACCGGGCGCACCGATTCGCACCTCGCGGGTTTCCCCCTCGATCAGCGCCCAGATGGTGGAATGCTCCGGCCCGCCATCGAATTCGGCCAGCCGGAAGGCCGCGCGGGGATGCTGGCCGAAGGAGTGGATGTGCTGCACACCCGCCTCCAGCGCCTTCTGTTCCAGATGCTCGTAATAAGGATTGTCGCGGTTCAGCAGCACTTCGCCGCCCGGCTCCAGCCCGCAGAAGATTTCCGCCTTGGCATCGGCAATTTCCTCGATGCTGCTGAAATTGCCGAGATGGGCAGGCGCGATGGTCGTGATGATCGCCACATGCGGGCGCACCATCTTCACCAGCGGCGTGATTTCGCCCGGATGGTTCATGCCGATTTCGAACACGCCGAAATGGGCCGTCGCGGGCATCCGCGCCAGGGTGAGCGGCACGCCCCAGTGATTGTTGAAGGAGGCAACCGCCGCATGGACATCCCCCGACGGCTCCAGCACATGACGCAGCATTTCCTTGGTGCTGGTCTTGCCGACAGATCCCGTTACGGCAATGATGCGCGCATGGGAGCGGGCGCGGGCCGCAAGCGCCAGCCGCACCAGCGCCGCCAGAACATCATCCACCACGATCATCGGCACGGTCAGGCGTCCGAGTGCGGGCAGCTTCGCCTCGTTGACGATCAGCAGCGCGGCGCCATTGGCCACGGCAATGCTGGCGAAATCATGCCCGTCCACGCGGTCGCCCTTGATAGCGAAAAACGCCTCTCCCGGTTTGATCGAGCGGCTATCGATGGAAATGCCGGTAATGCCCGGCGGCATGGTTCCGATGGGGCGACCGGCTATTGCTGGCAGCAGATCCTCGGTCTTCCAGAGAAAGGTCACGGGTGAAACTCCTCCATGGCTTTGCGGATTTCCGCATGGTCCGAGAATGGCAGGGTGAGGGAGCCGACAATCTGCCCCTCCTCATGCCCCTTGCCAGCCACGATCAGCGTATCGCCGCTGCCAAGCATTGCCACCCCGGCGCGAATGGCCTGGGAACGGTCGGCAATTTCGATGCCGCGCGGCGTGGCCGCCATGATCTCGCTGCGAATGACCGCAGGCGTCTCCGAACGGGGATTGTCATCGGTGACGATGACGATATCGGCAAGACGGTTGGCAATCTCGCCCATGATCGGGCGTTTGCCCTTGTCCCGGTCGCCGCCGCAGCCGAAAACCACGATGATGCGCCCGGACGTGAAGGGCCGCACGGAGGCCAGCACATGTGCCAGCGCTTCGGGCTTGTGGGCATAATCCACATAGGCCAGCGCCCCGGCCTTCGCCTGGGCCACCAGCTCCAGACGGCCCGCTGCCCCTTGCAAGCTTTCCAGCGCCTTCATGACTGTTTTGACGGCAACGCCGGTGGCGATGGCAAGACCGGCGGCCACCAACGCATTGGCAATCTGGAAATCACCGGCCAGCGGCAGGGACACCTCGAAGATTTCGCCCTGGTGATGGATCTCCGCCACCTGTTTGTGGCGGAAATGCTCTACCCGCTTCAACGTCAGAAACGCGCCGTCGCGGCCAACGGTCAGCACCTTGTGGCCTGCGGCCGTGGCAACGCTTATGGCCTGCCCCGACCACTCGTCATCGCTGAAGATCACGGCAGGCGAGCCCTTGGGCAACAGGGCTTCGAAAAGCCGCATCTTCGCGGCCATGTAATGCTCCACCGTCGGGTGGTAATCCATGTGGTCGCGGCCGAGATTGGTAAAGCCCGCCGCCGAAAGCTGCACGCCATCCAGCCGGTGCTGGTCAAGGCCGTGGCTGGAGGCCTCCATGGCCGTATGCGTCACGCCCTCATCCGCAAGCTCTGAAAGCAGCTCATGGAGCGCCACCGGATCGGGCGTGGTCAGCGAACCGTAATCCTTGCGGCCCGGCGAAATGACGCCGGTGGTGCCCACCTGCGCGGCGGCAAGACCGGCAAAAGCCCAGATCTGCCGCAGGAAGGAAGCAACGGAGGTCTTGCCCGCCGTTCCCGTCACCGCCACCATGGTTTGCGGCTGCCTGCCGTAAAAGCGCGCGGCCATCAGCGCCAGCGCCCGGCGCGGCTCGGCAACGGTGAAGACCGGCAGCGGCGCATCGAGCGGGACCGCGCAAACAATGGCAGCAGCGCCCTTTGCCACGGCATCGGCTACGTAAGCTGCGCCATCCGCCTTCACGCCGGAAAGGGCAAAAAAGATCATGCCGGGCTTGACCCGGCGGCTATCCGCCGTCAGCCCGGTAACGTCGAGACCAGCGGCAACCTGCCCCTCTCCGCTGACCTGTTCGCCCAATATGCCTTGGGCAAGATCGCCAAATGTCATCGTCTGTCGTCCCCTGCAAGCCTGAAGGCGTCTCCGTGTTCCACTGCAACACGGAAAGGCTCCAACTCTACGTTTCTACGCATTTCAGAGGGAAAACGGACTTTCACCTTTCCTGAAAATGCAAGAGGCCAGCCTGGCCATCATGACGGCCGCAGCTTGCCTGAACCATTCACGGCAAAGTCAGGCTGCATTCCCGAATCCGCCGCCCACCCTTGTGCCGCAAAAGACGACAGCTTTACGGCGAAACCGAATTTTTCAAATGCGCGCACCCGCCGGATCAATAGGATACGAGCATCCCGTTGCCGACATCGCCGAAATTCGGCTCCACGCCGAGAATGGGCGCCGAGCGGCGAATGATGTCACGCACGATGGGCGCCGCCGTGTTGGCCGCCAGCGTGCCGCCTTCGCCGTCATGCGGCTCGTCGCAGAAGCTCAGCACCACGTAACGCGGATTCTTGATCGGAAAAGCGGCCAGAAAGGCGTTGAAATTCAGCTTGTGGTCATAGCGGCCATTCACCACCTTGTCGGCGGTGCCGGTCTTGCCGCCGACATCGAAGCCGGGAACGCGCGCATTGCGACCGGAGCCGATCACACCATTATATTCGAACAGGTAGCGCATGTCGGCGCTGGTCTGCGGACGGATGACCGCCTCTGCCATTTCATCGGCCTGTTCACGCGAGCGCGGCAAAAAGGTGGGCGGAATGAGCTTGCCGCCATTGACCAGCGCCATGCCCGCCACTGCCGTCTGCAAGGGCGTGGTGGAAACACCGTGACCGAAGGCAATGGTGATCTGGTTGACGGGGCGCCATTCGCGCGGCTGCGAGGGCATTTTCACTTCCGGCAATTCCGTGTTCATCTTGGTCAGCAGGCCAAGACGGGTGAGGAAGGCCTTGTGATCGGGAATGGAGACCGTCTGGGCGATCTTGGCCGTACCGATATTCGAAGAATAGCGGAAAACATCGGCAACGCTCAGGAAGGTGCCGCGCCCGTGCAAATCGTGAATGGTAAAGCCACCGATCTTGATGGGGTAGCGGGCATCGAAACTGTCAGAGAGCTTTACCCGGCCCGAATCCAGCCCCATGGCCAGCGTGAAGGCCTTGAAGGTGGAACCCATCTCGAACGTGCCGTTCGACATGCGGTTCAGCCAGCCCTCCTTGGCGCCCTCCTCCGGCTTGTTCGGGTCGAAATCCGGATAGGAGGCCATGCCGAGAACTTCGCCGGTATTGGCGTCCAGCACAACGGCGCCCGCCCCCTTGGCCTTGAAGTTGACCATGGCGTTCATGACCACGTCATGCACCACATTCTGCACGCGCAGATCGATGGACAGCTTCACCGGCTCCAGCGGCGCATTGCTGGTCATGCCGAGATCGGCAAGATCGGCAAGACCCTGATTGTCGATGTATTTTTCCATGCCCGCCATGCCGCGATTGTCGATATTGACGAAACCGACAATATGGGAAGCCGTGGAACCGCCGGGATAGAAGCGCCGCTTCTCCGGCCGAAAGCCGATGCCGGGAATGCCAAGCGCCAGGATCTGGCTCTGCTGCTTGGGCGTCAACTGGCGGCGCAGCCACTGGAAATGCGATTTCGACGTCAGCTTGCGATAGGTGCCGCGCACGTCGAGATCGGGAAGCACGGTTTGCAGCTTCTCGGTCGCCTCGTCGGCATCGACGATCTTGTGCGGCTCGGCAAACAGCGAAACGGTGCGAATATCCGTGGCAAGAACCTGACCGTTACGGTCGAGAATATCGGGCCGAGAGGCCATAAGCCGGTCGGCGGGCATGATGCTGGAGGTATTTTCCGGCTGCGCATAGGTATAATGCACCAGCCGGAAGCCGATGACGCCGTAAAAGGCCGAAAAGGCCAGAATGATCAGGCCGACACGCCGCCGGGCCATTTCCGCCTTGCGCTTGCCCATGCCATCGAAATTGCGCGCCTTCGCCCCGGCAGGCGCGCGCACGCGGCGAGCATCGGCGGAAAAATGCGCCTTGGACTTCACAAGCATCAGTCGCGATAGAAAAGACATCAGCGTTTCACCGATCCGGTTGTGGTCTTGTCCATGGGAATGGGCGGCTTCTGGTTTGCTGCAAGGGCCGGTTGCGGCACACTGTCCTTCGGCATCGGCAATTCGTTGGGGCGGGCAAGCTGGTTGGGATCGGTCGGCGCAAGATTAAGCTCGGCCTTGTAGGCATTGGCCAGCTTTTCCAGACGGCTCGGCTGTGTCAGAAGCGCCCAGTCGGCCTCCAGAAGCTCGATCGTGTCCTTCTCAAGCTGGATTTCAGCCTCGATATGTTTGAGATCCTGAAGCTTGTCGTCCGTGCGATGCTTGATTTGATAGGTTATGGTGGCAGCTGCCGCCATGGCGCCGATCATGATGATGTCGATTGTGCGCAACATGGTTCAGCCTCCCATCCGTTCGATCTCGGCGAGATCGGGCAGGTCGAAAATCGAAAAATCAGCTTTCATGGCGGCAGCGTCGGTACGGATGCCCGCCCGGAGCTTGGCGGAACGGGCGCGTGGATTGAGCTGCGCCTCCTCCTCGCTGGCCGCCACCATGCCCTTGCCCACAGGCGCGAAGATCACCGGCTTTTCCACCGCCACCGGCATGTGGCGCGAGCCTGAGGCCTTGCCGGACCGGTCGGAGAAGAATTTCTTGACGATCCGGTCTTCCAGCGAATGGAAGGTGACAACCACGAGCCGCCCGCCCGGTTTCAGCGCCCGCTCGGCAGCAAACAGCGCCTGGGCAAGTTCGCCCAGCTCGTCATTGACGAAAATCCGCAGCGCCTGAAAAACCCGCGTTGCCGGGTGGATCTTGTCCTTTGCCTTGCGCGGCGTGACAATCTCGATCAGGCCAGCAAGATCGCGGGTGGTCTGGAAGGGCTGCTCGGCGCGGCGCTTTTCGATGGCGCGGGCAATGCGGCCTGCCTGCTTTTCCTCACCCAGAAAGCCGAAAATGCGGATGAGATCGCCGACCTTGGCGCGATTGACGACATCGGCGGCAGAAGGACCGGAAACGGACATGCGCATGTCCAGCGGGCCGTTTTTCTGGAAGGAGAAGCCGCGCTCGGCCTCGTCGATCTGCATGGAGGAAACGCCGATGTCCAGCACGACGCCATCGAGCCCTGCTTCGGGCGCGAAGCTGTCCAACGCGGAAAAGCGCGTGTGATGGAGAGACAGAAGACCGTTTCGCGAGGCAACCAGCGCCTGACCGGCAGCAATGGCGGTGGGGTCGCGGTCAAGGGCGATGACATTTGCACCGGCATCCAGAAGCGCCGTGCTGTAACCGCCCGCCCCGAACGTCCCGTCGAGAATAACCTTGCCTGGCTGAGGCGCGAGCGCCTCGACCACTTCGTGAAGAAGAACCGGGATGTGACGGACCGGTCCGCCTTCGGCATCAGCAATCCCTGTGCCAAGATCCGTCACCATCCCGCTTCTCCGTCTTACCCGGAGCCGGAACCCTTCAGCCCCAGCCCTCGTCTTGCCGCCATCTGCGCCTCGTGAAACGCTTCCGGCCGCCACAATTGAAAATGGTCCGAGCGCCCCACGAATGTCACTTCCGTGGCGATGCCCGTAAAGTCGCGGATGAAATCCGTGACCATAAGCCGCCCCTCCGAATCGAGGCGCATGAAAACTCCGCCCCCGTGTATCAGGAGCGACATCTCGTTTGCCACCGGCGAGAACGGATCCTCTGCCGAAATCTGGCGCTCGTAACGCTCGAGCAGATCCGGACCGCCGATGCTGATGGCCGGAAACATGAAATCCTGAAAGCAGTAAAGCTCCTGAATTTCGCGGTTCGCCAGCACAGCACGGAACGCCGCCGGAACGGAAACCCGCCCCTTCGCATCGATCCGGTTTGTCGCATGGGACAAGAAGCGGTTCATGACGCCTTACAGCCGCTCCCTTCCGATGAACGCGGACCTCATCGCCGCATGTCCACTGATGCACGCGCGCCGCCACAGGCTGCGAGAACGGCCTGAAATGGCCGCCACAGGTTTGAAAAACCTGAGCTTTTCTCCAGCATGACCGGGCTTCAGATCGCCCTTCGGCAGTGCAGAAATGGGATAACATGGGACATCATGGGCGTCAATGGGAACGCCCCGGCGGGTCGGAGCGCATCATCCCCCGTTTATATCCTGTTAAGTTTAATGAATGGTTATTGAATTCGGATCCAAAGGCTCATGCGCCGCCTTGCCGCCTGACAGGTGGCCAGCAATTTTCCCCCATTCTTCTCAGGGGTTTGTCAGAAAATTGCAGGAAATGACCAGTCGGCCTGTAAGCCGGGTTCTGTATGGCTCCGGTTTCCCGGAACGTGGCAGCCATTCATCTGGGACGACGCTTGCGCGCCGCCTCTCGCGACCCACCCGGATGGCCGGTCTGGAAACCAACTGGGCCGCAAGCGGCCCGTGCCATCCCTATTCGGTCTTGCTCCCGGTGGGGTTTACCATGCCAGTGGCTGTTGCCAGCCCTGCGGTGGGCTCTTACCCCACCCTTTCACCCTTACCCCGGAAAACCGGGGCGGTTTGCTTTCTGCGGCACTTTCCCTGAGGTCGCCCTCGCCGGACGTTATCCGGCACCGTGTTTCCATGGAGCCCGGACTTTCCTCACCCTACCGCCTTTCGGCACTGGTAAAGCGCGGCTGCCCGGCCGACTGGTTGGCCGTGCTTAGCGAAGACCTCGGGGGAATGCTACAGAAATTTCGCCGGAAGGCCGCATTGCGATGTTTTCACCATCTACGCCAAGAAAGAGACCCTGAAATCCGCCGTATAACCTTCGTTCGCCAGGGAGCCCTCCCGCAGCAGCACAGCCCCGAGGCGGCCGATCTCATCCGAGCTTTTGGCAGCAGCCCCGCAACCGCCCGTCAGCACGCCAATACGGGGGCTTTCGCTCCAGCCTATGGCCGGATAGCCGGTGGGCGTGAAGGAGGTGACGCAGGCGGCAATGGAGCGTGGCGCTTGCGCAAGCGAGGGCACGAGATTGCCGATGATGCGACCAAGATGCTGGCCGGTCGATTCGCGCCCGCCGCTGCGAAACCATGCCCGAAGTTCGGCATCGCTTTCAAGGCGCAGGTCATCGGGATCGCCGCCGATCTTCAGATAGGTTTTGCCATCCGGATAGCGCACTGGCGGCAGAAGATAGATATGGTCCCTTGGATCATCCGGCTCATGGATAAGCGAAGGCATATCCCGATAGGCCGCAAGAGCGCTTTCCTCGATTTCGAAAAACGCCACGGTGCGCGCATAAACGGCAAGATCCAGCCGCTGCGGCAAAAGGCCCTCGCAAATGGTAAAGCCGCCTGCGGCGACAAGCACCCTTTCCGCCCGGATTTCTTCGCCCTCGGCAGTCCGCACCGCGGCAAAACCGCCTTCATCGCGAATGCCGCAGGCTGTCTGCCGCAGAATGGTTGCCCCCGCCCGCTCCGCCAGCAGCGATTGCGCCTCGACCATCCGGCGCGGATTGATGTGTCCGGCCCGCCTGCCCTCATGGACGCCCATGGCGTTTTCGGGAAAGGAAAAATAGGGAAACCGCTTTTGAAGCGCCTGCGCATCGAGGTATTCGGTTTCAACATCCAGCCCCGAAGCCGCCGCCATGACACGCTCGATATAGGTGGAAGCCCCACCGGGCTTCGGCGCCACGATCAGGCAGCCGGCCTCGTTATAAAAGGAGATGCCGCTTGCCGCTTCGATCTCGCCATAGCGCGCGATGGAACGGTTGGCGAGTTGCGCCCAGACGGGATCGCCATCGATGGTGCGGGTAATGCGCGCCTCATCGTAATGGCTGGCAAACACGCCTTCATGTGTGCTTTTATTCTCCGGCTCGTCCGGGCCGATCAGCACCACGCCGTCTTCCGTGGCCGCCAGATGGCGCGCCGCTGCCGCCCCCATCATGCCGCGCCCGATGATCGCATATTTGAAAAGCCGTCCCGTCATATCGCCATCCTCGAAAAGCCGATGAGGTGGCATAAAGCATTTCCAGGAAAAGTGGGAACCGGTTTTCCGTCAGGAAATGCGCAAAACAGAAAAGCCTCATTTCCAGGAAAAGTGGGAACCGGTTTTCCGTCCGGAAATGCGTAAAACAGAAAAGCCTCATTTCCAGGAAAAGTGGGAACCGGTTTTCCGGGAAAAGAAAGAGCGCTATAGAGCGCGTCCGGTGAACAAAGGTTCACCGGACGCGCTCTTTGCAAGCCCAGTTCGGCAAATCAGGCGCGGCGGTCGCCGATCATGGCCTGAACCTGACCGCAATATTGCCGGGAAACCGGGTTCATGCGGGTGGCGCCATGGCCGGCATTGTAGCGCAGGATTGCGCCGCATGTGGTGCCGCCGCCGAGCTGGTGCGCCATGGCCAGATATTTGATGCCGTATTTGAGGTTGGTTTCGGGGTCGAACAGACCGGCCACATTGCCGGTATAGCCCATGGCGCGGGCCGTGGCGGGCTTGATCTGCATGAGGCCCACCTCGCCATGCGAGCCGCGGGCACGCGGATTATAGCCGCTTTCGATTTTCACCACCGCCTGCGCCAGTTCCACCGGCACGCCATACTGGCGGGCATAGGTGGCAATCATGCCGTGATAGGCACCTTCACCGGCCGCCATCACCGGGCGGGATGCGGCCCTGGCGGTGGGGCGGTCTTCATCGTCTTTCGGGGATGCGGCAGCCTGGGACTTCTTTTCATTGGCGGCACGGATCATGTCCATCAAAGTTTTTCCACCGGCTCCATCGGCGGCAAAGGATTGGCCCGTGGCGGACACCGTGACAGCAAGGCACGCAGCAGCAGCGAAAAGATGGGTTCTCATGTAGAAATACGGTCTCCAACAGGAGGCATGACGTAACGACAGAAAAAAGACACAGCTCATCCTGCGCCGCAGCCCAGTAAAGCTGCGGATTGCCATTGCTCTCAACATTGATATTCAGGCGGAACTTCGCACGTTGAAGTCAAAACCGCCATTCAGCTTGGGGACTGCCATGACGTTGCATGACAGACCGGGGCTTATAAACAGGTGCAATAAGGAAATCCTATGACGCACCATAAAGCTGAAATTTTTTGCCCCTTCGATGGCCTGTGAACGGCCTTGTGAAGACGTTTCGTTCAGGCAAAACGCGGCAATGCCGAAAGCAGCCGATGAAGCGTATCGATGGTGGAAAAATCGGCGATGCCATCCACCTGCTGCTGGCGGAAATGCAGCTGGAAACTGCGAAGGACACCTTCGGTCACATCATCGAATTCGCCAGTTATTTCAATTTTGTAACCGTAAAGCGACAGCATGGATTGCAAGGCTTCCACGGGCTGGCCGCAATCGCCGCGCTGGAAAAAACGCCCCCCCGTGATCTGGCCCGGCTCCACCCAGTGCCCAACCCCGTTGCGAGCAAGCACCGCCCAGGGAAAGCGCTCACCCGGATCGACCTTGCGAACAGGCGCCACATCGGAATGCGCAAGCACCCGCTCAGGGCGAATTTGCCAGCGCGAGGCACAATCCTGACACAATCGAATGACCGCCTCGATCTGTGCCTGCGGATATTCAGGAAGCGTTGGATGTCCGGCATTGCAGATTTCAATACCGATAGAGCGGGAATTCATATCCGTCGCGCCCGCCCAGAAGCTTTTGCCCGCGTGCCAGGCGCGGCGCGCCTCCGGCACGAGCTGAACGACCTCGCCGCTCCCGCGCACCACATAATGGCTGGAAACCTCGCTCTGAAGATCGCAGAGCCAGGAAATTGCCCCATCCTCCGTCGGCATTCCGGTGTAATGGAGAATGATGGTGTCCGGGGCGGCGCACTCCACCCTCTCGCCATGGTTCGGCGAGGGCGCGACAACAGCGCCCGCAAAATCGGCGGTAAAAGAGGTCATGCCGCGCGGCGTTCCTTTTCGATGGCCGCATAGGCCGCATTGAAGGCGGCCATGCGCTGATGGGCCGCCGCGTGCATTTCAAGGGGCAATCCCCGTGCATGAAGCCTGTCAGGGTGATGTTCGGAGGCAAGCGTGCGGTAGCGCTTGCGAATGGTGGCAAAATCATCGCTGCGCGACACGCCCAGAATGCCGTAAGGATCCTGATCCGGATAAAGATGACGGGCCGAAAGCGCCTCGAACCTTTCCTCGCTGATTCCGAAGATTTCGGCGATGCGGGCGAGAAAGGCCATTTCCTTCTCGTGAATCAGGCCGTCGGCCGTGGCGATGTGGAAAAGCGCATCGATGATTTCTTCCAGAAGCGCGCACTGCCCCTCCCGCGCGCCGCAAAGATTGGCCAGCTTCTCGGCATAGGCCTCGTAGCCGGCAATATCCTGCTTGGCGAGATTATAGAGCCGCGCGACGTTTCGCGCCTCTTCCGGCGGAAAATCGAAAATGGAACGGAAGGCGCTGACCTCGGCCTCGGACACGATCCCGTCAGCCTTCGCCATCTTGGCCGAAAGCGCGATGATGGCCACGGAAAAAGAAACCCTGCGCCGCGTCTCCGGATCGCCCTCGAACATCGTGCGGATGGCATCGACAATGGACGACAAGGCATTGCCCGCCGCCTCGGTGATCGAGCCGAGCAGCCTGTCCCACAGGGACGAAATCTGGAGGCAGCAAAAGTCAAATATCATAGGGAGAGATTGAGCAAATCAGCGGCAAAAAAGCAAGCGAATGCAGGCTGTAGGCCCATGAAACTTTGTTCATTTACGGGATTTTTCCGCAATGATGCAACGCATGATTGATAGTTTACTAAAACAGGAATCCAACTTATCCACAGGGCTGCGGCGGTCTGCGGCAATTTGAAACGATTATATTGCCCCGCTTCATGACAGCTATACGAAACCACGGATTTTCCTTGATTTTTTTCTTTACAGCCGCCACGGCCTTGCCGCATCCCTTTGGCATTGAATTCGTGGTTCAGCGGCATTGTGCGCCGCAAAAGGAGGAATGATGGCCAAGCAGAAAGTCGCAATGTTGACCGCCGGGGGGCTCGCGCCCTGTCTTTCGTCTGCCGTAGGGGGATTGATCGAGCGTTACAGCGACATTGCGCCGGATGCCGAAATCATCGCCTACAAGTCCGGTTTCCGCGGCCTTCTGATGGACTACAAGATCGAGATCACACAGAAAATGCGCGAACAGGCGCATGTGCTGCATCGCTATGGCGGCTCGCCCATCGGCAACAGCCGCGTGAAGCTGACCAATGTGGCCGATTGCGTCAAGCGCGGTCTGGTGCAGGAAGGGCAGGATCCGCTGAAGGTGGCCGCCGAGCGACTGGCCGCCGATGGCGTCACCATTCTGCACACGATTGGCGGTGACGACACCAACACCACCGCGGCAGACCTTGCCGCCTATCTCAAGACCAATGGTTACGACCTCACCGTGGTTGGCCTGCCCAAGACCGTGGATAACGACGTCTACCCGATCAGGCAGACGCTTGGCGCATGGACGGCGGCGGAAGTGGGCGCCCGCTTCTTCGACCACGTTTCCAACGAGCAGAGTGCCGCACCGCGCACGCTGGTGATCCATGAGGTCATGGGCCGCCATTGCGGCTGGCTGACGGCGGCAACGGCGCGCACCTACATCAACCGCATCAAGCATAATGAATATGTTGACGGCTTCATGATGAACGATCAGCTGAAGACCATTGACGGCCTTTACCTTCCCGAGACTCATTTCGACATGGAAGCGGAAGCCGAACGGTTGAAGGAGCTGATGGACCGCACCGGCTTCGTCACGCTGTTCGTTTCGGAAGGCGCCTGCATGTCGGAAATCATCGCCGACCGCGAAGCCGCCGGCGAAACCGTTGCCCGCGACGCCTTTGGCCATGTGAAGCTCGACACGATCAATGTCGGCTCGTGGTTCCAGAAGCATTTTGCCAAGCTTCTGGACGCCGAGCGCTCCATGGTGCAGAAATCGGGCTATTACGCCCGCTCGGCTCCGGCCAATTACGAGGATCTCCGCCTGATCCAGAGCATGGTTGACCTTGCGGTGGAAAGCGGCCTGAACCGCGTTTCCGGCGTGACCGGCCATGACGAGGATCAGGGCGGCAAGCTGCGCACCATCGAGTTCCCGCGCATCAAGGGCGGCAAGCCCTTCGACCTCAATACGCCGTGGTTCCAGGAAGTCGTTGACCATCTCGGCCAGAAGTTCCATCCGATCGACGCTGGCGCGCACTGACACCGGTTCGAATTCGATGGCTTTTCTTGTCGCAAGACGACAAGATGTGATTTCCAAAACCGGCGGGCTTCGGCTCATATGGCCAGGCGGGTATTCAACCCGTCTGGCCATACGCTTTGCATCGCCAGATGAAATCGAACACTTCCGGAAAACCGGGGAAGGAGGATGAAGATGACCGTAGAGCTTTTGCTCGTCTTCGCCTTGGCCAGCCTTGTTTTCCTCAGCATACCTGCTGAAGGGACCAAATTCGTCATTGCCTGCAACCGTGCGGGCGGGTTTTCACGCGCGGCCGTCGCCGGGCTTGGCCTTGCCGTGGGGCAGGCCGTGACGGGGGCGGCATTTTTTGCCGCCGGATATGCCGTTTACCGCGCCGACCCGCAGCTTTTGCCGGAACTGAGGTGGCTGGCAACGGGCTGTCTCATTCTGCTGGCGCTGCGGCTGTGGCGCGCCCCCCTCCATGTCGGCCCGCTGGCCGATAATGACAATCTGCCCGTGAAGAAAAGTCTGGGCGCCTTGCTGCTTGCCGCCGTGCGGGGCGTGAAGGGCGTTCGAACCATGCTCTTTCTTGCAGCCGCCGTCATCGAAATCAGTGTGTTTGCGCCCTTCACTCCGCAGCTCGTGGCCATACTTGCAATTGTCTTTCTTGCGGCAACTCTATCCACAAGCCTTTTTCACGCCGCCTTTGCCGCTGGTACGGAGCGCTTGATACGCCGCAGAACCATGCGTGCGCGCCCAAAAACCCCCGGAAAAACAGTGCTTATTTCCGGTCGCGCCGTCAGCGCGGGATACAGGCGCATTGCGGCATAACGACATCTCAACCAAGATTGGACGAAGGGGGCTGTCAAATTTGTGAATCTGGTGTTAATAGTTCGAGAGCTTCCCCAGGGTAGCGACGGTGTCAACAGCCAACGGACTTCGGAATGACTTCCAAATTGGACCGCACGATAACTCTGAGCCTCTCTGCTGTGATCGTGGCAGCCCTTTCCAGTTGCACCAATGTCAACGACCCCACCAAGGCGGAGCTTTCGCCCAAGCCCGGCGCAAAGCAGCAAACGGCATCTGCCGGACCGCAGCCGCTGATCGGCGGCGGAACACAGGTCGCAACGGCATCTGCTTCAGCACCTGCATCGCAAAATACGCAGCAGGCAGCAGCCGGGCAAACACCCGCGCTTGCAACCACTCCGGGCCAGTCTGCCGTAACCGCGCTTGCCAATAACACTGCGACCAATGACGCGGCCAAAGCCATCACCGCAACCGCCGGTAACGGTCCCCTGCCGCTCGCGCGCCCTCAGGGCGGCACGCTCGGCCCCACCGTGGCATCCGTCAATGCCGGCGCGGTCATGCCCGCCCAGGTCAGCGAGACGGAATCCGTGGGCCTTGAAAACGAGGTTTTGCCCGCAGACGTCACCGCCATGCATTCGGCGGTGCCAATGCCCCGCCCGGCAAGCGTTGCCTATGCCGCCCAGCCGGGACGCCCGAGCGTTACCTCCTTTGCCATGCTGGATGCGCGCTTCGATGAAACTCCGCCCGGCCCTCCGCCTTCCGTTGCGGCAACTCCGGCCTCCGTTGCAGCCGCCTCCCCCATCCGCAAGCCAGCCGATAGCACGTCGGTTGCCAAGGGGCCGACGGTCATCAATAGCCTCGTGGCAAAATATGCCGCCCTTTACGACATGCCCGCCAATCTCATCCATCGCGTCATCAACCGCGAAAGCCGCTATGATTCGGCAGCCTTCAATCGCGGGCATTACGGCCTGATGCAGATCAAGTACAACACCGCGAAATCCATGGGCTATAGCGGCCCGGCCGAAGGTCTGTTCGACCCGGAAACCAACCTGAAATACGCCATCAAATATCTGCGCGGCGCATGGATGGTGGCCGACAACAATAATGACAACGCCGTGCGGCTTTACGCCAAGGGCTATTACAACGACGCCAAGCGCAAGGGCATGTTGGACGACGTGCAATAAGCCGCCGGACGAAAACTCAAAGTTTGATTTAGGAAACCGGAAAGCGGACCGCTTTCCGGTTTTTTGTTTGCCCCTTCATCTCCCATAACGCCGAGGCACGGGATGCGCCCTACTGCATAATTCCTTAAATCGGAATCGATTTAAGGTGAAAATTATGTAGCAGCTTTAAAGTGTTACAGCGTCCTTTGTGCGTTTGATCACAGTACACGACGCTACCGTTTTGCGTGTGGTTTACCCCCCTCTGTCCTGCCGGACATCTCCCCCTCAAGTGGGGAGATCGGCAAGATGAAGGCCCTGCCTGAATTCCTGAAAAAGGCCGTCATCACACCTATTCATTGAAGAATGGCGCTTTGTCCGTATTGCAATCTCCACCCTTGAGGGGGAGATGCCTGGCAAGGCAGAGGGGGGTAGGCCACGCCACATGCCTCAGCGTCGTGTACTGTGGCGTTTGTTAAAACGCACGGCGCCCTATTGCGAAAACCTCTCCAATACGGCGCTTATCAAGGGCTGCGGCTTGTAGCCCAGCCGGCTCGGCGTCAGGCCCATGCGCAGCACGATCAGCTTTTTCGAAGGGATAATGGCAATCGTCTGGCCGTCATGCCCGCGCATATAGACGGTTTCCGCTGGCAATTGACTTTCGCCTGCCTTCTCCTGCGGTCCGGCCTTCCACATCTGGCCCTGCGTATAAGACCCCCCGGAGGCGGCGGTTGGCGTCCACATCATCTGCACGAACCCCTCCGGCAGTAGCCGGTGGCCCTGCCAGACGCCATCCTGGAGCAGGAATTGTGCGAATTTTGCCCAGTCCCGGCCCGTTGCGTAGAGATAGGAGCCGCCCGATAGCCAGCCGCGTTCATCGGCCTCCAGCACCGCACTGCCCATGGAAAGCGGCAGGAAAAGACCGGCGGCCGGGAAGGTCAGCCCCTGGCGGCGATCGGGAAAGCTGTTCATCACCAGCTTCGCCAGCAGCACGCTGGTGCCGGTGGAATAGTAGAAGCGCGTTCCCGGCGCATCGGCCAGCGGCTGGGCGGCGGCAAAAGCGGGCTGGTCGGGCTGGAGATAGAGCATCCGCGTCACATCGGAAACGTCGCCATAATCTTCATTATAGGAAAGCCCGCTTTCCATGCCCATCAAATGCCGGATGCGAATGGCGGCGCGGCCGTCCTTTTCCCACTCCGGGAAGAGGTGATCCTTGTCCAGCGCCAAAGCCCCCTGCCCCACCCGAAGCCCGACAAGGGCGGCGGTAACGGTTTTGGTCATCGACCAGCCGATCAGCGGCGTTTGCGGCCCAAAGCCGGGCCCGTAAGCCTCCCCCACCAGCCTGCCATCATGGATGACGAGGGTGGCGCGCATGTTCGGCCCCGTCAGCGCGGGATCGGCCAGAAGCTTTGCAATGGCCGGATCGGCTTCCGCCGGGCCCGCCCCGTTCGGCCAGGGCGCGCTGCTGGCAATGGCCGTCTGCGGCTGCGGTCCCGGCCAGGAAATCGTGCCTGCCGCGGCAACATCGCCATCCGGTACGCTTGCGCAGCCCATTCCGGGCCGGTTCACGGCCTTACCCGGTGCAAAAAGGCCGAACATATAGGCCGTTACCACGCCCTCGTCGCGATCCACCGACACCCTCAAAAGCTTGAGCAGCGGATTGCCCGGAGCTTGCACATCCACGCGCAACACCTCGTCGGGATCACGTCCCGCAACGAATACGTTGGAACAGACGATCTTCGCCGCATAGCCGGTGCCAACCCGCAGCAGTTCCGGCGGCGCAACCGCAAGCCAGACGGCAGCGCCCGCCACCGCAAGCGCCGCAAGGCCCGTCCCGATCTTCAATGTGCGAATCACCCTGCCCATGCAAAACCCTTCCCTGCCTTCAGGGCCGGGATGCAATCAGGTTTTTGCCGCCGTTTAAAGAGGGCGGAACGTCTTTTTGCAACGCAGGGGCCGCCACCTGCCCACCGTCATCAAACTGTATCGCTTGCGAATTATGCACGACGAAACTTCAGGATGAAGGGGCCTTTGATGACAGAAATCGTGCCTGATGCCGGGTTCGGCAAGAACCGCAAGCTCAAATCCGCCTTGCTGCAACATCGCCCGCTGTCCCGGCAGGGCTTTTCAGAGCGCCTGTTCGGCCTGCTGTTTTCCGGCCTGGTCTATCCGCAGATCTGGGAAGACCCCGCCGTGGACATGGAAGCCATGCAGCTTCAGCCCGGCCACCGCATCGTCACCATCGGCTCCGGCGGCTGCAACATGCTGGCCTATCTTTCCCGCAAGCCAGAACGCATCGATGTGGTTGATCTCAACCCGCATCACATCGCGCTCAACCGCATGAAGCTTGCCGCCTTCCGGCATCTGCCGGACCATGCCAGCATTGCCCGCTTCATGGCCGAGGAACAGCAGAGCGAAAATATTCGCCTGTTCGATAGCCACATTGCTCCCAATCTCGACGAGGCCACGCGGCGCTACTGGAACGCAAGAAATCTGACGGGCCGCCGCCGCATTGCCGTTTTTGCCCGTAATTTCTACCGCACCGGCCTGCTGGGCCGCTTCATTGCCGTCAGCCACATGCTGGCGCGCCTGCATGGCGTAAAGCTGAACGGCCTGATCGAGGCCCGCACGCTGGACGAGCAGCGGCAGTTTTTCGATGCGCATATCGCGCCGCTTTTCGACAAGCCCGCCATTCGCTGGCTCACCAACCGCAAAAGCTCGCTGTTCGGCCTTGGCATTCCGCCGCAGCAATATGACGAGCTGGCCAGTGTTTCGCAAACGGGTACGATTGCGCCCGTTCTGCGCGAGCGGCTGGAAAAGCTGGCCTGCCATTTCCCCATGCAGGAAAACTATTTCGCCTGGCAGGCCTTTGCCCGCCGCTATCCCCGCGCCGATGAAGGCGCCCTGCCCGATTACCTGAAGGCAGACTATTACGAGACGATCCGCGACCATGCAGCCTGCGTGCAGGTGCATCACGAAAGCTTCACCGTGCTGCTTTCGGGCAAGCAGGCAGGCAGCGTCGATCGCTTCGTTCTGCTGGATGCGCAGGACTGGATGACCGACCGCCAGCTCAACGCGCTGTGGACGGAAATCAGCCGCACGGCCGCCCCCGGCGCGCGCGTCATTTTCCGCACGGCGGCGGAGAAAAGCGTCATCGAAGGCCGTCTCCAGCCTGCCATTGCCGGGCAGTGGACCTATCTGGCCGAGCCCTCGGCCGCCCTGCATCTCAAGGATCGCTCGGCAATCTATGGCGGCTTCCACATTTACGAGAAGCGCGCATGAGCCTTGCTTCGATGGACAAGGATACCGGCCATGCCGAACGCATGGACGGCATCTACCGCTACCAGCGGCATATCTATGACGTGACCCGCAAATATTACCTGCTGGGCCGGGATCGGACCATTCGGGCGCTGAACGTGCCCGCCGGTGGTACGCTTCTGGAAATGGGATGTGGCACAGGTCGCAACCTGCTTCTGGCCAGCCGTCATTTCCCCCAGGCGCGCCTGTTCGGCCTCGACATTTCCCGCGAGATGCTGGCCCAGACGGCCCGTAATTTTCGTGGGGGGGGCACCGTGCCGCATTGCATCGTGGCCGATGCCACGGCTTTCTCCGCCGCCGATTTCGGCGAGGATGGCTTCGACCGTATTCTGATCTCCTATGCGCTGTCGATGATCCCCGACTGGGAAGCGGCGGTGGATGCCGCCCTTGCAGCGCTCAAGCCGGAGGGCGAGCTGCACATCGTGGATTTTGGCCAGCAGGAAGGCCTGCCCACATGGTTTCGCGATGGGCTGCGGGCATGGCTCCGGCGTTTCCACGTCAGCCCACGTGCGCGGGCCGAGGCCGTGTTGCAGGAAAAGGCCGCACTTGCGGGCAGAACGCTTTCCTTCCAGCGGCTCTACCGTGGCTATGCCTGGACCGCCTGCATAAAGCCCGCCACGGAAAAAGGCGGCGCTCACGGATAAAACCACCTGACAAAGGTTGAAAATAACCAATTTTTTACGATGATGGAGCAAAAGGGTAGAAGCGCCTCTTTTGTTCTTGCGTGTGCGCGCACAGCATCAGCGGCGGCCATCACGGGTTACGGCAACGGGCTCGTGATCCTCCAAGGGTCGAACTCACAGGGTTTCACAATGCGGTCGCTGCTTCTGACGCTTTTGCCAATCGCCTTCCTGATGGCTGGCTGCACGTCAACAAGCTACGACTTCATGGAAACGGCATCGATCTCGCCGCGCTTCCAGGACAAGGATCCGCAGGATTTCGGCTATAATTCGCCGCATCGCCATCAGGTGCACGGCATCGATGTGTCCAAGTGGAATGGCGACATCGACTGGTTGCGGGTGCGCCAGTCCGGCGTTTCCTTCGCCTTCATCAAGGCCACGGAAGGCAAGGACATCATCGATCCACGCTTTTCCGAATATTGGCAGAATGCCCACGCAGCCGGCCTGCCGCACGCGCCCTATCACTTCTATTATTTCTGCTCCAGCGCCGATGAGCAGGCAGACTGGTTCATCGCCAATGTGCCGAAGGCGGCCATGGACATGCCCCCCGTTATCGACGTGGAATGGAACCATACCTCGAAAACCTGCACCTACCGCCCACCAGCCGCCGTGGTGCGGGCAGAAATGAAGCGCTTCATGGATCGGCTGGAAGCCTATTACGGCAAACGTCCGATCATTTATACGTCGGTGGATTTCCACCGCGACAACCTCGAGGGCGCCTTCCAGGATCATTATTTCTGGGTCCGCGCGGTGGCCAAGCATCCATCGGAAATCTATCCGGAACGCCGCTGGGCCTTCTGGCAATATACCTCGACGGGCGTCATTCCCGGCATCAAGGGCGAAACGGACATCAATGTCTTTGCCGGAAACGCCGAAAACTGGCGCCGCTGGGTCAAGGCCGTGGCCGAACCGAAGCAGCTTCAGGCCGCAAACTGACGGAAACCTGCAAAACTCCTTGCAAAGGCCATAAATCTTCGGCACAGGGCAGCAGTCCCTTGGCAGAATTCAGGAAGATTTCCATGGCAGTTTCGACCCAGCTTGCAACCGCAACCTTGCTGACTCTTTTGACCGCAACCACGGCCATGGCCGAAACCAGTGCCAGCGGCACGGTCTGCGGCGGCGATCTGGTCGGGTTTCTGCAAGGGGTGAAGGCGGAAGCCGTGGCAGCAGGCGCATCGGCCGCAGCCGCAGACACCGCCCTTGCCAATGCCGAGATCGACCAGAAAGTGCTGTCGCGTGACCGCGCGCAGGGCATCTTCAAGCAGACCTTCATCGAATTCTCCACCCGTACCGTCTCAAAGGCCCGTATCGAGCAGGGCAAGCAGAAGCTCCAGCAATATGGCGAGGTGTTTCGCCGTGCCGAGCAGGAGTATGGCGTCGCCCCCGGCGTGATTGCCGCCTTCTGGGCCATGGAAACCGATTTCGGCGCCATTCAGGGTGATTTCAACACCCGCAACGCCCTCGTCACCCTCGCCCATGATTGCCGCCGCCCGGAACTCTTCCGCCCGCAATTGCTGGCGCTGATCAAGATGGTAGAGCATGGCGACCTCGATCCCCAGACCAATACGGGCGCCTGGGCGGGTGAAATCGGTCAGGTGCAAATGCTGCCAAAGGACATCATTGCTTTTGGTGTGGATGGCGATGGAGATGGCCATGTGCGCCTGAAAACCAGCTCGCCCGACGCCATCATGACGGCTGCGAAATTCATCCAGCATCTCGGCTACAAACGCGGCGAACCCTGGCTTCAGGAAGTGACCCTGCCCGAAAACCTGCCCTGGGAAAAAACCGGCTTCGATGCAGGTATGAAGGCTGGCGACTGGTTCAAGCTTGGCGTAACCCCGCGCGACGGCAACACCAAATTTTCCGAGCTTGAAGGCGAACTCCTGCTGCCGCAGGGGCGCAAAGGCCCCGCATTCCTCGCCTATCCCAATTTCGGCATCTATCTGGAATGGAACAAGTCCTTCATCTACACCACCTCGGCGGCCTATCTCGCTACCCGTCTCAGCGGTGCGGAAGCCTATCTGAAGGGCGAACCCGAACAGGGTCTCAACGATGTGCAGATGAAGGAACTGCAAACCAAGCTCAAGGCCAAGGGCTACGAGGTCGGCGAAATCGATGGCATTCTCGGTGGCGGCACGCGCGACGCCGTGCAGAAGGAACAGCAAAAGCGCGGCCTGCCCGCCGATGGCTGGCCGACGCCCGCCCTGCTTTCCGCCCTTTGATTTACCGCCCCACGCATGGGCAACACAGCCCGTGCGTGGGGCCCTCCATGCCACGTTGCGGCTTATCAGCCTCAAGCAACGTGCTTTAAGTTCTTGTTTTAACGCATGTCGTTATCGCAAAACCGCTGCACACTTTTGCGCGACACGCTTTAGCCGCATGAAAAGCCCGTTGGCCGCTTCCTCAATACATTTTTTTCAGCAAGCACAAGGCAGCGGCTTGAGCAGGGCGCAGGCTGAACACATATCACAGCCGCGCAGCAAGGTTTCCGTTCGAAGCATGATCCTGTCGATCCTCGTTTCGCTTCGGTGGGATATTGCCCTGTTAAGATTTTTTCGAAACGCATTTAAAACGGGTATTTTCCAAACATTTCAGATTGTTACGCTGCGTGATGGCAACTTATCCCCAGCCCTGTTTCGCAGTGCAGCAACGAATTCGCTTTGAAAAAGTCACAAAGCAGACATATTCTTTAATGCAAGGGACAACTGCATAATCTCGTAAATCGGAATCGATTTAAGATAAAATCATGCAGCAGGTTCAAGACATTAGCCTGTGCGTTTGGCAAAAGGCATAGCGGTGTAATGCACCTCGCATGACGAACAAAGGCAAGGAGACTGAGATGGGACTGACACGTTCACTCAACGTCCTGGCAATAGGCGCGGCGTTTCTTTTCATCGCCGCCATGCTGTTCATCTGAGAAGATGCAGCAAAACCGGCGCTGGACCCGTTTGGGAGGTGGGCCCAGCGCCGTTTTATTTTCTAGACAGACCAGCACCGCGCCCTGCCCCGTGAGGCCTCATGGGGTGTATAGCTGCCTTTATCAGGCGCTGGCGAAATTCTGTTTTTGCGTAGCTTCATCCACGCGGCCAAGACCCAGATTTTCAAGCGTTGCGTTGACCAGCGGCGCACGGTTCATGGTGTAAAGGTGAAACTCCTCCACGCCGCGCTTCATCAGGTCGGCAATCTGCTCTGCCGCCACCTTTGCCGCCACTTCGGCGCGGGCGGCAGGCTGGTCATCGAGACCGGCAAAACGCTCATCCAGCCATGACGGAACGGAAGCGCCGCACATGCCCGCGAACCGCTTGAGCTGCGTGAGATTGAGGATAGGCATGATGCCCGGCACGATGGGAATGGAAATGCCAGCGCGATGCACGGCCTCCAGATAGCGCTCGTAAACATCGTTATCGAAGAAGAACTGTGTCAGCGCCCGCGTGGCGCCGTTGTCCACCTTGCGCTTCAACATGTCGAGATCCACCGAAAGATCGGCGCTTTCGGGGTGTTTTTCGGGATATGCCGAGACGGAAATCTCGAAATCACCCATGTCCTTCAGGCCTTTGACCAGAGCTGCGGCATTTTCGAAACCGCCGGGATGCGGCTCATAGGCAGCGCCCAGACCCTGCGGCGGATCACCCCGCAGGGCCACGAAATGGCGCACACCAACGGCCTTGAATTCTTCGACGACCTGCGCCACCTCCTCGCGCGTTGCGCTGACACAAGTGAGGTGCGAAGCCGTGGCAAGAGGGGTTGTCGCGATCAGGCGGCGCACCGTTTCCAGTGTCGGCTCGCGGGTCGTACCGCCCGCGCCATAGGTAACAGATACGAATTCCGGCCCCCAGGATGCAAGATCATCCACCGTCGCCCAAAGCTGGCCTTCCATATCCGTGGATTTCGGCGGAAAAAACTCGAAGGAGAGTTTAAATGGCCGCTCGGGCGCTTGCGTTGCGTGTGTCAGAGCCATCAGATCCCTCCTGCCTTCTTCAATTCCCGCGCCTCTTCCCGCCGTTCCGCCTGAAGAACGGCCAGCCAGATCGTCGCTGTCAATGCTTCGTCATGATGTTGTCGCGGCTCTACATCCTCGGCGCGCTCCATGCGGAACCCCGCTTTTGCCAGCCACTCTTCCATAAGCTGATGCGAAAAGCCGAGGCGCAGATGGGCGTGATCGTCGCGCAGATGCTCCAGGGCGTGCGGCGCAAGATCGATGATGACCAGGCGTCCGCCCGGTTTCAGCAACCGCGCCGCCTCTCGCAGCGCCAGTTCCGGCTCCACCAGAAAATGCAGAACCTGATGAATGGTAACGAGATCGAACTCGGCGCCATCCAGCGGGAGGTTCAAAATGTCGCCCTGACGCACCGAAGCCTTATTGATGCCAGCCTTGTCGAGATTGGCGCGCGCCACGGCCAGCATGTCGCGGCTGGCATCGATACCGACCGCGCGGCGATAATAGGGCTCCAGCAATTGCAGGATCCGGCCGGTTCCCGTACCGAGATCGAGAAGCGCCTCAACCGCCCCCTCGCCCAGAAGCTTCAACAGCATGGCCTCCACGGCGCGGTCATTGACATGCAGGCGGCGCAATTCATCCCACTCGGCGGCATTGCGGCTGAAATAGCTCTGCGCCTTTTCCGCCCGCGCCCGCTTGACGGCACCCAACCGCTCGCCGTCGCGCAACAGCACCGGATCGGCGCTGCTGGCACTATCGAGAAGCTGGCGCGCCAGCATGGCAGCTTCGCCGTCCTGTTTCAGCCGAAAATAGGCCCAGGCGCCCTCCTGATAGCGGTCCACAAGGTCTGCTTCGGCCAGCAGCTTGAGATGGCGGGAAATGCGCGGCTGCGATTGTCCGAGAATATCGGTCAGGTCGGAAACGGTCAGATCACCCGCCGACAACAGCGCAAGCAAACGGAGCCGGGTCGGCTCGCCCGCCGCTTTCAGCAATTCCACCAGCTTGTCCAGAGTGAGCGCCATGGGTCAACTTTTTTCAATCAAGATATAAACATATCTTTATGTCGTCTGCGCATAAGACGCAAGCGAAAAAGCCGCGCTGTCCACCAAACAAAAACCCCGCCATCGGGATGGCGGGGTCGCAGAGCATCTCACGCAGAAAGGATGCTGGTCAAAATTCCTCCCAGCTTTCCTGCCGTGGCTGAAGCGCTGCGCTGCCACGGCTTGCGGGCATGGCCCGGCTTGCGGCGGGCGCAGACGCGGCCTTGCGGGCAGTCTGCGACGGCGAGGATGCCGGGGCCTGCTGGACGGCAGGCGCCAGAGACGCATTCGTGGTGCGGAAGGCCGCCAGCGATTCTGCAAGCTTCAGGGCCTCCTGTGCCAGCCCCGCACTTGCCGCATTCATTTCCTCCACCATGGCGGCGTTCTGCTGGGTGGCCTGATCCATGTGGTTTACGGCATTGTTCACCTCGCCCAGACCAACGGATTGCTCCTGCGCGGCGGTGGCAATGGCATCCATATGCTGGTTGATGGCCTGCACAAGGTCGGCAATTTCCGTCAACCCCTTGCCGGTATCGCCCACCAGCTTCACGCCTTCGCCCACAGCCACGGCGGAGTTGGCGATCAGGGCCTTGATCTCCTTGGCGGCATTGGCCGAGCGCTGCGCAAGCTCGCGCACTTCCTGCGCGACAACGGCAAAGCCTTTGCCCGCTTCACCGGCACGCGCGGCTTCCACACCGGCATTCAACGCCAGAAGATTGGTCTGGAAGGCGATTTCGTCGATCACGCCGATGATCTGGCCGATCTGCTGGGAGGCCTGCTCGATGCGGCCCATGGCGGTGACGGCATTGCCGACGACCACGCCGGAATGCTCGGCCTTGGCGCGGGTGTTGCGCACGATGTCGCGGGCCTCGCCGGTGCGGTGGGTTGTCGCCTTCACATTGGCGGTGATTTCCTCAAGGGCTGCCGCCGTTTCTTCAAGCGAAGCGGCCTGCTGCTCGGTGCGCTTGGCAAGATTGTCGGAGGCCATGGAAATCTCGCCACTGCCGCCGCGCACGACACGAGAGGATTCGCCAACCGAGATCAGCGTGGCGCGCAGTTGCGCCACCGAGGTGTTGAAGTCGTGACGCAAGGCCTCGAATTGCGGCGCAAACTGTTCCTGGATTTCACACAGCATGTCACCGGAGGCCAGTCGCTTCAGGCCGTTTGCCAGCGAGCCCGTGGCCTTGTTGAGGCGATCATTGGCGTCTTCTTCGGCACGGCGCTGCAATTCGATGCGCTCGGCCTCGGCACGCTGACGATTTTCTTCCGCCTCTGCCTCAAGCTGGGCATTGCGGATGGCGGCCTGACGGAACACTTCCACCGCCCGCGCCATTTCACCGATTTCATCGCTGCGGGCAGCGCCCGGCACCACGACGTTACGATCGCCTGCGGCAAGGCTGTCCATGCAGTGGGTCAGGCGGCCAATGGGGCCGACAACCCGCAGCACAACCACGGCCATGCCACCGGCGCCAATCAGCACCACCACCAGCAAAAGGCCGCTGAACAGGATCAGATCGGTGCGCGCATTGTCCTTAGAGGTCTGGGCGCTGGTATTGAGCGTGTCCATAGCCAGCGATGCCACGGCACCGATCTGGCCCAGCGATTCCGTAACGCGGGTCCGCCATTCGTCGATCGTCACCGGCGAGCCTGCGCCCGATGTGACCTTGCTGACGACATTTGCACGCCATGTGGCAAAATCACCCTTGAAATAGGCCTGATCTGCCTTGGCATAGGCCTCCTTGAGCTGGGCAGGCGTATGCGGATGACTTACGAGCGTGTTGACAGCCTGCCACGCAAAGGCCGCGCCAGCATCGGCATTGCCGATTTTTTCTGCCTCCGCAGGCTCCGCCTTGCGGTTCTGCGCCACCAAGGGATTGATCGTCAGCGTCGCCGTGCCGCCGAGCGAGCGGGCCGCCCAGGCATAGGCCCGGATCTGGATCAGTCCAAGCTTGCCTTCGTCAAGGGTACGGATCGCCCCTTCCACGGCAACAGAGGTTTTTTCGAGAGCCCCGATCAGTTCGCCGCCCTGACCAAGCACCGTCTTGTCCAGATCCTTCTCCCGCTTGTCCAGCGGCAGGGGGAAGTTGTCGTCGATCTTCTGACGCAAACCGTCGAAGCGGTTGTAAACCTGATCCAGATCGGCCGCCGCCTTTTTCAGGTCGGCTTCCTCGAAGCCATCCGCAATCTGACGCGCATCGGCAATCGAGGCCTTCACCTTGGCGCGTATGGCCTTGATGCTCTCCACGGATGCAGCCGTCTTCTCTGGCGGCAGGGTCAGCGCAGTGGCACTATCGCCCCGTTCAGTCCGCAGGTTGATAAGAGCAATGAACAAGGCCTTGTCATAACGGGCATAGGTCTCCACCCGATCATAGACCTTGTACTGCGCGAATGCCGTATAGGTCGATTTTCCAACCAGAAATGCCAGCGTGACACTGACCAGGAAAAAAGCACCCACGAGAATGTTGCGAATAGACACAGGAAATCCCCCTTAAATCGGCTTGGATTTTATAAGGGACTAATAAAAAACATGTAAACACACTAATTAATAACGCGCCATGCCCCGGAAGATCCACTGCCCGGAGCCGCCATTTCAGCCCAATTTAATATTTTAAAACAGCATCTTACAAGAGTAAAAGGCCGCCCTTTTTCTGCTACGGCCCGACCATATCGCCTTTAGCGATGGTAAGAAAATTCTTAAACAACGTAAGTGCAATCACGCCTCGAAGATGCTCCACAGTCTCACTTTTATCCTCTGTCATTTTCAGGCACCGGATGTGGAGGACGCCCGCCGGGCATGGCAATGCGCCATCGATCCAGCCATGCCCGATCCGCGGTGATCACAATACAGCGCTTTTCGAAGCATAATCTTGTCGATCCTCGTTTCACTCCGGTCGGATTATGCACTAAACAAAAAAGGGCGGATCAGCGTTCTCGTAAACACTGATCCGCCCGCACCGTTTGTTTCTACGCATTTCCAGAGGGAAGTCCGGCTTCCACTTTCCCCGAAAATACTTTAGCGCGTCAGGCGCTTATAGGTCACGCGCTTGGGGTTCACCGCATCGGCACCGAGACGGCGGATCTTGTCCTGCTCGTAATCTTCGAAATTGCCTTCGAACCATTCCACATGACTATCGCCTTCGAAGGCCAGGATATGGGTTGCCAGGCGGTCGAGGAACATGCGGTCGTGGCTGATGATAACGGCGCAACCGGCAAAGTTTTCCAATGCGTCTTCCAGCGCGCCCAGCGTTTCGGTGTCGAGGTCGTTGGTCGGTTCGTCGAGCAGGATGACATTGCCGCCGGATTTCAGCATCTTGGCCAGATGCACGCGGTTGCGCTGGCCGCCCGAGAGGTTGCCCACCTTCTGCTGCTGGTCGCCGCCCTTGAAGTTGAAGGCGCCGCAATAGGCGCGCGAGTTCATCTCGTGCTTGCCAAGCTTGATGATGTCGTTGCCGCCGGAGATTTCTTCCCACACGGTTTTGGACCCGTCCAGATGATCGCGGCTCTGATCGACATAGCCGAGATCAACGGTTTCACCGATGCGGATTTCGCCGCCATCCGGCGTCTCCTGCCCGGTAATGAGCTTGAACAGCGTGGATTTACCAGCGCCGTTCGGACCGATCACGCCGACAATGCCGCCGGGCGGCAGCTTGAAGGAAAGGTTTTCGAACAGCACGCGGTCGCCATAGGACTTGGTGAGGTTTTCCGCCTCGATGACCACCTGCCCGAGACGCTCGCCCACCGGAATAACGATCTGCGCTTCGCCGGGGCGACGGTCGGCTGCGGCCTTGACCAGTTCGTCATAGGCCTTGATACGGGCCTTGGACTTGGCCTGACGGGCCTTGGGGCTGGAGGCAATCCATTCCTGCTCGCGCGACAGCGCCTTCTGGCGGGCGCCTTCCTCACGCTCTTCCTGCGCCATGCGCTTGGCCTTGGCTTGCAGATAGGCGGAGTAATTGCCCTCATAGGGAATGCCACGGCCACGGTCGAGTTCGAGAATCCAGCCGGTGACGTTATCCAGGAAGTAGCGATCGTGCGTGACCATCAGGATGGCGCCCGGATATTCACGCAGATGCTTTTCAAGCCACGCGATGGTCTCGGCATCAAGGTGGTTGGTGGGTTCGTCGAGCAGCAGCAGGTCGGGCTGGCGCAGCAGAAGCTGGCAGAGCGCTACACGGCGCTTTTCACCACCGGAAAGGTTTTCAACCGATGCGTCGCCGGGCGGGCAGCGCAGCGCATCCATGGCCATTTCCACCTGGCTTTCCAGATCCCACAGGTTCTGGCTGTCGATGATGTCCTGAAGCTTTGCGCCCTCATCCGCCGTTTCGTCGGAATAGTTCATCATCAACTCGTTGTAACGGTCGAGGATGGCCTTTTTGGCGGCAACGCCTTCCATCACGTTTTCCAGCACCGACTTGGCGGGGTCAAGCTGCGGCTCCTGCGGCAGGTAGCCAAGGGTCGCGCCATCGGCAAGCCAGGCTTCGCCGGTAAATTCCTTGTCCAGCCCGGCCATGATCTTGAGAACGGTGGATTTACCGGCACCGTTGGGGCCGAGAATACCGATCTTTGCATCCGGATAGAACGAGAGATGGATGTTTTCGAGGATCTTCTTGTTGCCATAGGCCTTGTTCAGACCGGCCATGTGATAGATGAACTGGCGTGCCATGGGTGATGTTGCTCCGCGCGTCGAAAGGTAAAGTTGCCGCTATGTAGGCCAAAGCCCGCGCCGGGGCAATGCGCCGCGCAAGCAACCACGGCATTTTTGCCGTATTTTGCCAGCCTGCGGCGCGCCCTGTCCGGCTTTTCCGCTCCTTGCCATCCCATTGTCTCCAGCCCGTCAACGGCCTTGCGCCAGCGCCGGGTGGTCGATCCGGTAAAGCTGGAAACGGGCTGGAGGATCGCTCAGCGCCTGCAACCATGCGGGAGCCTTGCCTGCCGCGAGCTGCCCGAAAAGTGTCTTGCCGTCCGCTTGCATCGGCAAAACCGGACGGCAGATCGCCAGATAATCGTATGGCGCAAGCGGCTTGCGCCAGCTTTCGGCATCCTCGCCCAGAAACACCGTGAAAGCCTGTTTCAATGCCGGCGCGGCCCGGTGATAAGGAATGGCATTGACGGTAAAGCCGGAATGCCCCTCTGTCACCACGTTCAGCGCATCGCCCTGCGGCATGAACAGGCGGCCCGGCGGAACCTGAGCGAGAACGGCGTGATCTTCGCGGTCACACTGAACATAGGCCATGGCATTGGCAACATCCAGCACCTTCCTTTGCGACGGATTGATCAGCGCAAGTCCGGCCATGGCGAGAAACCCCGCAATAACGGCCCCCTTGCTCCACCATGCAGGCCGGATGAGGCCGGTCATCGCCAAGGGCAGGAAGAGCGGCACGAAAGCGGCGGCAAAACGAATATAGCGGGTCAGCACCAATGTAAGAAGGAGGCTGACGGCGGCGAGGCAAAATGCGATCAACAGGCCCGGTCTGCGGCGCGCCAGGGAGAAAACCACCGGCAGCGCGAAAATGACCACCGCGCACCACAGGAAGGCTAAAAACCCGAAGCCATATTGGCCATTGCGGAAGAACTGGCCAATGCCATGCTCCTGATCCACCCGCAACAGCCAGAGCTCTTTCGAAAGAGGATCGATCATCTGATAGGGTCCGGCAAGGCATTCGGAAAAGAGCCATGCGGCAAGCAGCAGCGCAAACAAGCCGCCCGGCCCATAAATCAGGCCCTTGCGCAAGGGCAGCCTCCCCCTTTCCTTGATGGCGCCGCCTGCGGTCAGAACCAGCCCGGCCGCTCCCATCAGGAAGAGATAGGGGGCGGAAAAGGCATCGCAGACGGTTTCGGCCATCGCGGCAGGGCCGGCAAAGATCCATCCGCCAAGTGCAAGGGATCCCGCCAGCCACACCCCGCTGCGGCGGGCCATGGCGGCAGCGCCGGGCAGCTGCAAAAGATCCGCCAGCGCCAACCCGCCCAGCACGATAACCAGCATGGGCAGGCCCTCAAGACCGATCAACAGCGAGACGGCGCATCCCACTCCCACCAGCGCCGCCCCCGCGGCATCCCAGCGGCAAAGGCCGTACATTGCTGCGGTCAGGGCAAGGATCTGGACATTGTGATGATCGATCCGCGTGGGCGCGAACTCCCCGAAGCCGATCGTCATCAGCGCAGCGGCAAGAACAAGCACCAGGCCCCGCAAACGTGCATCGAAGCCGGAATGCTCGAAGCCCGGCCGCAACACACCGCCCGCCATCAGGCAAAAGGGCAGCAACATGCACAAGGGCCAGACCTGAAAGGCAAGCGCCAACGGATCAGTCACTCCGGGAAAAAAACCAAAAAGCCAGGCAAGCCCCAGATAGGGCACATCCACCAGCCGCGACCAGGGCGAAATATAAGGCTCCGGCATCGCAATGCCGGGAAGCGTGAGGTCACGAAAGGAAACCAGCCCCTCGTGAAAAACCCTGATCTGCCAGGCCCGCAACTGGTCATCGATGTCGCGCAGAAACAGCGTGCCATCCAGCAGGTCGAAAGCAATCAGCAAAAGGCCCAGCAGGAAAAGCACAACACCCGAAAATCGCGGCGCAAGGATGCGCTCCATTGCGAACCGCCCTCGGTCATTGCAGGCCCACGCCATCAACCACACCCTCATCGCAATCGAATTTCGTGCCGCCCGCCGCCTGTATGCGGGTGGCAAGCGGCGCCTTGGCGGCGGTCGCGCCAAGGCCGATGGTCAGTTCGGTGATGATCCGCCGATCCCCGTCGCGCTCGCAGCGCATCTTCACGCGGCGGCTTGCATCCTTGCCGAAGCTCTCGTCAAAGGCATTTTGCACGGCGGCAGCCGTCACGACCTGCCCGACATTGCGGGCAAACAGACTGGCAACGGGTGAAGCGTTCAATTCATCCATCAGCGCCAGCGCATCGGCGAAATAGTCCTGCTGGCTCTGCCCCGTGCAGGTGCCGTGCTTGATCCATTCATGCCTCTCCAGTGCCGATTGCGTTCCCGGCATCACGCGGTCCAGCGCGGCTTTCGTCTCTGGCGCCAGTTCGACGGACGGAAGGCTCGTCCACTTGCCCGCCTTGTCCGCCTCGATGTCTGCCTGACTCACGCCGCAATAATTGCTGCGCATCGGCCACAGGCCATGGAGGGTGAAATGGCTGGCATCGAAGCGATCCGCCGTCTGGCTGCGGCATTCCGGCTTGTCCGGACGGGTTTCGCAAAAGGCAGGCTGCCAGCTTACCGCCAGAAGCGCGGTGGTCTTGCCGCGAACCTGCGCCTCGGCGGGCGCAATACCAAGGGGGGCGCCTGCGACAAGCAGGCAAAGCACAAGACGATCAAAACGCATGAAGATCTCCAGCGAGCGTAAAGCCGCCCTTTACATAAACGTTATGCGAGCAAAGGCCAATGAATTAAGCCACAAACGCCCTTTATCTGCGCGATCACCCAACACCAAAATGGCAGAGGATTTCCGGCAAGCCATTGTCTTCAAGCGAAAAATCGCGTTTCTATTCGGCGTAGGAAATCTGGAGGAGCCGATGTTCGGATCAATTGCCTATCTGGCGACAGGGGATGGCGCACGGCTGGCTTATCGTTTTCAACCGGCCCGCGGCACGCCCTGCGGCATAGCGCTTCTTTCGCACGGCCTTGCCGAACATTGCGCCCGTTACGCGGATTTCGCTGCAATCCTTGCCGATGCCGGTTTCGAAACCTATGCCCATGACCATCGCGGCCATGGCCATACGAAGGCGCCCGGCGCGCCGCTTGGCCGCTTTGCCCATGCCAACGGCGTGAACCGGGTGGTGGAAGATCTGCGCGCCATGCGCGAGCTGGCTGTCAGCAATCATCCCGGCCTTCCGGTTCTTCTCTTCGGCCATTCCATGGGCGGCTTGATCGCGCTCTCGGCCGCAACCCGCTTTCCCGATCTTTTTCAGGCGCTTGCCGTGTGGAACTCGAATTTCGATCTGGGCTTGCCCGGCCATGTTGGCCGCCTTGTTCTGAAGATCGAACGGGCACTGAAAGGCTCCGACGTTCCAAGCGAAATCATGAACCGCGCCACCTTCGAAAGCTGGGGAAAAGCCATCGACGGCCACAAGACATTGTTCGACTGGCTTTCCCGAGACGAGCAGGAGGTTGCCGCCTATATCGCCGATCCGCTCTGCGGCTTTCCGGCCAGTATCTCGCTGTGGCTGGACGTCATGCAGCTTTCGCTGGAAACCGCCACGCCGCAAAACCTGTCGCGGTTGGCCAGGGATATGCCTGTGCATCTTGCCGGTGGCGGGCAGGATCCGGCAACCAACAAGGCGCGCGCCACCCGCAATCTCGCTGCCAGACTGAGAAAAGCCGGGCTGCACCACGTGAACCTGACAATCCACGATGACATGCGCCACGAGACATTGCATGAACGGGGCGCGCAACAGGCCGCGCAAGCCTTTGCTCTGTGGGCGCGAGAGGCCATGAAGCGCGCATGAGCGCCGAAAGCGGCGCGCGAGCTTACCTTGACCCTATGAAAAAAGCCGGGATCGCTCCCGGCTTCATTTTTACACAGGCGACAGCAATCAGATTGCCGCCGTCACGATGAATTCAACCTTGTAATCCGGCGTGGCAAGCGCGGCTTCGCTGGTCGCGCGGGCGGGCGGATTGGCCGGATCGATCCAGGCTTCCCACACGGCGTTCATTTCCGCAAAGGTGGACATGTCCGAAAGATAGATCACCGTTTGCAGGATCCTGGACTTGTCGGAACCGGCCAGCGCCAGAAGGCGATCCACTTCGGCCAGCGCCGACTTGGACTGCTCGGTCACGCTTGCGCCCTCGCCGACCTGACCGGCCAGATAGACGGTGTTACCGTGGACGACGGCGCCGCTCATGCGCTTGCCGGGCTCGATACGCTTGATGGACATGAATTTCTCCTGCTTGCGGTTTGAAGACAGGCCGGACGGGTCGAATGTCCGGACCTTTAAGAAAGCTGTTCAACGCTGGCGCTGGCTATGCTCGTAGGTGGCGGTGGAGCGTGCGCCGGATCGGCAATAGCCCAGCATGGGCCGCTCGAAATCGTCCAGCGCGTCCACCATCGCGGCCACGGCATCCGGCGTCACGCCCATGGGGCCGACGGGGATATGGCGAATGGCAAGACCAAGCTCCTTTGCCCGCGCCTCGACTTCTGCAAAACTGGGCTGTCCCGCCTCTTCACCGTCGGGCCTGTGGCACACGATGGATTTGAAGCCCATCGCCTTGATCTCATCGAGATCAGCCGGCTGAATCTGCCCGCTGACGGAATATTCCTCATTGATCGGTCTGATATTCACGGAACAATCCCTCCTGCTTTGAGCGCATTTCCGGGAACGAGGCTGGAAACGCACGCCGAACCCGGAAAAACCGGGCAAGACTTACGCTGCATGACACCCAACGTCAATCAGCCGGGCCGAACCAGAACTGCAAGGCAAAGTCCCGCGCCTCGCCGGGCTGCAAGGGTAGAAACGCACCGGATCGTTCCAGCACGTCGCGATCCAGCCAGTCATGCGAAACGGGCTCGATGCCAAGCACATTGGCGGGCGCCTTCTGATTTCGCCAGATTTGCAGATAAGGCAAGGTTGCGGTGGAAAAGGCCACATGCAGCGAAAGCCCGCCAAGGCTGGCCATTGGCCCAAGGCTGAGCGTGGCAAGGTCTTCGCCGCCCGCCGCCACACAGAAAACGCCGCCCGGCTCTTTACCGAAGCGCCAGCCAAAGCCACCACCCTCCAGCATTGCCCCTTCAAGCCGCACGCCATCGTCGAAAAGCCGCGCGCCGATATTCATATGATACATGAGAAAGGCCGGAAAAGCCTGCTGTCCCGTATTCACCAGCCGGTCGGCCAGCCGCACGCGCCCCTCGCCATCAATATGCCAGTGCCGTTCCAGCCGCGAATGGCCGCCATCGGCATGACATATCTCGACGACGGCGCGGCAGAAATCCTGCCCCTGCGCGACAATCATCGCCGGATGCGATGAAAACGAGCCATGCAGCGGATATTTCCGGCCGCTGCCATCGGCCATGGGAAAGGGATGGCGGATGTGGTCGGGGCCGCAGGTGAACAGAAACCCTTCCAGCGAATGGTCGATGCGCGCATCGCCGTCATCGGGAATGGCGCGCCCCGGCGCAAGATCGACGCCGTCCATCACAAGGCTGCGTATATCCAGCACAGAAGCTGGATCAAGCTCCACCTGCGGACCGCGCATGGCCTTCAGCTTCATGTTCGGCTCCTCTCCCGTTCACCGCACGTCATCAGGGGTTTTTCATTTTTATTCGAAATGCTCAACCGCAAAAATGGACGGAAAGAATGCTTAAGCAATTATTTACATCCCGTCTCGCTTCTCCATATTAGAGACAAGATTCGCGTGTTTGAGCGATCATATATCAATCTGGGAAATCACCGCCGTGCCGCGCCTTCGCAAATCCGTTTTTCTCGCAGTCGCTCTCGCCTCGACGGCCTGTGGGCCGGTTCTTGCCCGTGACCCTTACGGCTACGGAAACGGTGGCACGGTGTTGATCACTCCCTCGGGCGAGGTGCTGGACTATGTGCCGGAACGCGGCGCTGTTACCATTGCCCGCGACCGGGCCGGTCACAAGGTGCTGATCGACCGCTACGGCAATCTCGTCGCCACGGAAATGCCAGCCGACGTCGTTTACGGACGGCGCGGCGGCGATCGCTACCGGCAGGATTATTACCCCCCCGCGCCCTCCGGCGGCGGTTACGACGACGATGTGATTACCTCCGGCATTCCCGACGATATGCAGGATGGTTCCGGCGAGGCGCTGGAGCAGCCCTATCCGCAAGGCAGCGAGCGCTCGCCTTATGCAACAGGGCGGCAAAACGAAATGCCGCGCCAGAGCGCCCCGCAAATCAGCGCCAGCGGACCCGCCAAGCCGGAAATCACCGCACTTCAGGTCTTTCTCGACCGGGAAGGCTTTTCGCCGGGCGCCATTGACGGGCATATGGGCCAGAACGTGCAGAAGGCCATCGAGGCCTGGCAGCAGAAGACCGGCGAAACGCTGGACACGAAAAATACCGATGCCATCATGGAACGGCTGCGCATGAATGGCGGTATGCCCTTCACCAGCTACACCATTACCGCGGCGGATGCCGCAGGCCCCTATGTGGCGGAAATCCCGGAGGACTACAGCCAGAAAGCCATGCTTTCCAGCCTGAGCTATACCTCCACCACCGAAATGCTGGCCGAAAAATTCCATATGGACGAGAATTATCTCAAGGCCATCAATCCCGGCGTGGATTTCACCATTCCGGGAACAACGGTCAAGGTGGTCAATCTCGGCCAGCAGAATGCGGGCGGCAAGGTGGCGAAAATCCTGGCCGACAAGGGCCGCAAGCAGGTGTTTGCCTATGACGATCAGGGCCAGCTTCTTGCCGCCTACCCCGCCAGCATCGGCTCTTCCGATACGCCCTCACCGTCCGGCACCGTCACGGTGGAGCGCGTGGCCTTCAATCCCGGCTACACCTATAATCCCAGGCTGAACTTCCAGCAGGGCAATAATGACAAGGTGCTGAACATTCCCCCCGGCCCTAACGGCCCGGTCGGCACGGTGTGGATTGCCCTTTCCAAACCCACCTATGGTATTCACGGCACGCCGGAACCCTCCAAGATCGGCCGCACCCAAAGCCATGGCTGCATTCGCCTGACCAATTGGGACGCAACCGAGCTTGCAAAGATGGTGCAGCCCGGCGTAACCGTAGAATTCGTGGATTGACGCCTGACAATGAAAAAACGCCCCGTTACAGGGCGTTTTGTTTCAAATTCTTCAACGTTTGCCCGCGATGCCCGGCTTAGGCAGCGCTGCCAAAGCGCAGAATGCGAGGGCGAAAACTGCGCACCACGCGCACCGGCAGAAGCTTCATGACCTCGCTGGCGAAGGCGCGGGAATTTTCCTGGGCGCGTTCCAGATTGCTGACCTTGGCCGGGTCCATATTGTAAAGCGTGCCGCCGGTTTCGAAAATGTCGCGAAAGGCATTGCGCTCGGCAATGGGCGTGTTGATGACATTGACGCCGCGGGCCGCCAGCAACCCCTTGATGGCCAGAAGCGCCCGCGTTGTCACCATGGAAGCCACCCGCGTCAGCACCACGGAATGAGGAATGACAAGATTTCCGGCAATCCGCATCTGTTCGATAAGGTCGAGAATGAGGGCCGCCCCCTTGGCGTCCATCGCGCAGCCCTGCACCGGGATCATCACATGGTCGGAAAGACCGATTGCCATGGTGACAAGCGCGTCGCGCGCACCGGCCAGATCGATGATGATATAGTCGGAGTTATTGCGACCCTCGCGGATGTGGCCTTGCAGATTGCCGATGGTGACATGCGAAATCACCTCGATATTGTGTTGGGGACAGGCAATATTGCCCCATTGGCTGATCCAGCCCTGCGGGTCGGCGTCGATAATGGTGATGCGGTAGCCCTGATGGGCCAGTTCCGTTGCCAGCAGCAGCGCTGCCGTGGTTTTACCTGCTCCACCTTTGGCATTGGCAAATGAGATGACCGGCATGTTATCCTCTGCGCGTGGTGAGCCACTCATCGCTCTGTCAGGCACCGGTTTCATCGTGCCCGGTTCATGAAGGTTTGCTCAATTTGGTTAACAAATCAATAACCACGTATCGATGAGTTAACTTTCATCAAAAGTTGCATTCAAATCCACTAATAAATTCAATGAATCATCCTTTTCCAGCCATGTTCGCGGCAGATTTTCGAAAAGCGCGGGGGCGTCTGCGGCCCAATGCGGCACAGGTGATTCGGTATCCTTGGCCCCGCGCCCTAAGCCTCAGAAGCAGGCTTCCAGCAGCAGCGGCACATTTTCCTCGGTCAGCTTCACAGGGTTGGTCCTGCCCGTCGGATCTTTCAGCACCAGTGGCACGAGCGCGGAAATCTGGTCTCTCGGCACGCCAAGCTGGGTCAGGTTTTCGGGAATACCGAGCGTTTGCCGGAAGCCCAGCACAAAGTCATGGAAACCATCGAAGCCGCCGGGAATATCGAGATAGCTGGCAAGCCTGTCGATTTTCTTTTCAATGACCTTGCGGTTGAAGGCCAGCACCATTGGCATCACCACCGCATTGGTCGTGCCGTGGTGGGTATTGAACAGCGAGCCGATGGGATGGGAAAGCGCGTGCATGGCGCCGACCCCCTTTTCCCGCGCCACCGCCCCCATGATCGAGGCCGACATCATGTTGATACGCGCTTCCAGATCCACCGGATCGCGATAGGCACGCGGCAGGAATTCCTTGATGAGCCGCATTCCCTCGATGGCGATGCCCTGCCCCATGGGATGATAAAGCGAGGTGCAATAGGATTCCAGGCAATGGGCGAAAGCATCGAGACCGGAACCGGCGGTAATAGTGCGCGGCATACCCACCGTCAGTTCGGGATCGCAGATCACCACATTGGGCAGAAGCTGCGGGTGGTAGATAGCCTTCTTGCTATGGCTCTGCTCCTCGGTAATCACGCAGGCATAGCCAACCTCCGCCCCCGTGCCAGCCGTGGTGGGCAGCGCGATAACCGGATAGATGCCATTCGGATCGGCATCCCGCCAGCCTTCCGTTCCCCAGCTGAAATGCCAGAGCGGCAGGCTTTGCCCGCCCATGAAGGCAACGCATTTCCCAATATCCATGGCCGAACCGCCGCCAAGCGCCACCACGCCGTCATGACCACCGGCGCGAAAGGCAGCCAGCGCCGCCTGAACGTGACGCTCCGTCGGGTTGGGGTCCACCTCGCTGAATACCGCGTGCTGCAAGCCGCCATCGGAAAGCACCTCGCGCGCGGTGCGGGTAATGGCCATGCCCACCAGATGCCGGTCTGTCACCAGCAGCGGCCGCTCCATGCCCTGCGCGCGGCATTGTTCGGCCAGTTCCTCTATGCGTCCACGGCCAATTCTGATTTCCGTGGGATAACTCCAATTTGCAGACGTCTTCATCCAATCCCCCTCACCGTCGCAACGCCGGGGCGGCGAACGCCCCTCTCCACAACCAGATTGTCAGAGGAAATATAAACATATCCTAATTGAATCGAGACAAATGGCGCAATTGGCGACAGGCGGAGGCAAAAGCCGCCGCCTGTCCTTGCGCGTTCAACTCATGCCTCGCCGACGGCCTGCTCTGCGGCGGCGATTTCAGCCTGACGGCGGGCAACCTCCTCACCGATCGGCGGCCCCTTGAACCGGCGTTGCTCGAACAACAGCCAGATCGCAGCCGTCAGCACCAGAAAACCGACGGTGATGTAAAGCGCCCACTGATTGGGCGGCTGGACGCCGATGATGAAGATGGCGGCCATGGCCAGAATGGCAAGGCATCCGACCAGCTTGTACGCGCCGATCCCCATGTTCCACGGTCCCATGGCCGGCCACTTGGAAGTGCCGATGGCCTTGATGCCAAGTGCGATGGGAATGCAGAAGGACAGAAACAGGAAGATCACGGTACACGACACCACGATCGTGTAGGCCGAAGCGCCGCCGATTGTCACCAGCGAGGCGCCCCAGACGAACAGCACCGAGGCAATCGACCCCACCCAGATTGCCGTGGCCGGGGAGCGCAAGCGTGGGCTGACACTGGCCAGCGCCCTGGAAAACGGCAGGCCGCCATCCCGCGAGAAGGCAAAGATCATGCGGGAAACGGAGGTAACGGTGGCAAGACCGCAGATGAATTGCGCGATAAAAATCGCAATGTAAAGCAGCTTGGCCACCGCAGGGGCCGCCACACTGTCAATGGTCCAGAAAAATACGTTCCAGCCCTGGGCGGAAGCCTCCTGCATATCGGGAATGGCCAGCACGAAGGCCACCAGCATGATATAGCCGAACAGCGAGGCCCACCACACGGAAGACACCATGCCCTTCGGCACAGATTCGGACGCCTTGATGGTTTCCTCCGAGGTATGGGCCGAAGCGTCGTAGCCGGTAATGGTGTAGATCGGCAAAAGCAGGCCAAGGGCAAAGACATACCACAGGTCGGAGCTTTGCGGCCAGACCGGCGCATCGCCGGCGGGCGTGCCGGAATAATTGGTGAAGGTCCACAGACGGCTGAATTCCCAGCTTTTTGCGCCCGCAAGGCAGACCACGGTGAGCGCAATGGCCGTAATGAAAATCAGATAGCCGGAAAGATCGGTCAGCTTTGCCGTGAGCTTTATGCCGAAATGATTGATCGCCGCCTGAATGACGGTGATGCCCGCCACGAAAAGGATCTGGTTTGCAAAACCGCCTGCCGTGGTCGTATCCACATTCATGCCGAACCAGCTGGCAAGCGAGCCCGCGAAAAAGCCCCAGGTGCCGACATTGATGGCGCCCAGAACCGTCACCAGCCCGATAAGGTTGAACCAGGCGGTAAGCCAGCCCGTGAAGCGGTTGCCCAGAATGGAGCCCCAGTGATAAAGCCCGCCCGCCGTGGGATAGGCCGAGGAAATCTGCGCCATTCCCAGCGCGAAAACCCCGGAAATCAGGCAGCCCAGCGGCCAGCCTATGCCAATGGCCGCCCCGCCCGCCCCGGAGGTGGCCTGCGCCAGCGAATTGATGCCGCCGGAAAGAATGCAGATGATGGAAAAGGAAATGGCAAAATTGGAAAAGGAACTCATGCGCCTTTCCAGTTCCTGCGCATAGCCCATGGAATGCAGGAGGTGAAGATCCTGCGCCTTTTCGGTCTCGGTATATCCGGTCATGTTGACCCCCAGTTGGGCCGGGTTTTCCCGGCAGCTCCGCCTCGGCTTCTTTTTTCAGCCGTTGCAGTCTCCGCTGCTCCCATGGGTCTTTTTTAAGAGCGGCGCGGACGGATACGAAATCCGGCCCGCGTCCGGCTTCACCCGCAGGCCACGACCCTTGGCGGCGGTTTTGAAGCTGAGGCTGTCGCGTGAGCGCAACGGGAAAAGGTGGACGCGCTCACAATTCTGGTTTTCCTACTGTTTTTCCGGTCAGGCTCCCTCTGCCGTTCCGGCCATGCCTGCGTTCCTACTGCATAATTCCTTAAATCGGAGACGATTTAAGGTGAAAATTATGCAGCGATTTAAAGTGTTACAGCGCCCTTCGTGCGTTTGATAAAACGCACGGCGCTGTAAAGCCCGGACCACATCGGCACATTCAGCAATTATTGCGTGTCCCTTCCGCTTTGCCTGTTTCATCAGCGGCAGAATCAGGCCGATTTTCGCCATCCTCGCGCCGGGGCGAGCCACCGGCGCAGGCGCCGGTCCGGGGCTGCCGTTTCATGCCCAAAAATAATCACGCCACGCTTCGCGCGGCAAGCACCGGGCCAGATTATTTTGCAAACCGGACAATTGACAGGCGGCTTTTTCATGGGCTTATCTTGTCACAATTGAACCGGCAAAGACCGGAAGGGGAACAGAAAAATCATGAATGCAAGTCCGCGCGGCCTTTTATCGGCACGTTATGCGCGCAACCGCGGCAATTCCCGATCCAAAGCTTTTCGCGGCAACAAACCGGCCGGATTTGATCTTGCCTCATCTTCGGCCGCACGGACGAAGCAAACCGTCACATAACATTCATCTCACAAGCCTATTCCAGTCGCCGGCTCACAGAAGACCACAAGGAGAACCTCAGTGAACACCCGTCTGCGCCGCATTCTCTCGCTTTCGACCGCCATGGTCATCACCTCGGCCAGCCTTGCCGCCGCCGAGCCGAGCGCCGAGTTGATCGCCGCCGCCAAGAAGGAAGGCACCCTCACCACCATCGCGCTTCCGCATGACTGGTGTGGCTATGGCGACGTCATCGAAGGCTTCAAGAAGAAATACGGCCTCAAGGTCAACGAACTGAACCCCGATGCCGGTTCCGGCGACGAAATCGAAGCCATCAAGGCCAATAAGGGCAATACCGGCGACCAGGCGCCCGACGTGATCGATGTCGGCCTCTCCTTCGGCCCCTCCGCCAAGAAAGACGGCCTGATCCAGCCCTACAAGGTTTCCACCTGGGACAGCATTCCCGCTGAAGCCAAGGACGCTGACGGCTACTGGTATGGCGACTATTACGGCGTCATGGCCTTCGAGGTGAACAAGGATCTCGTGAAGAACCCGCCCAAGGACTGGGCCGATCTGCTGAAGCCGGAATATGCCAATTCCGTGGCGCTTGGCGGTGATCCGCGCACGGCAAACCAGGCCATTTCCGCCGTCTTCGCCGCCGGTCTTTCGGCGGCCAAGGGCGATGTGTCCAAGGCTGGCGAAGAGGGCCTGAAATTCTTCAAGGAACTGAACGACAAGGGCAATTTCGTCCCCGTCGTCGGCAAGCCCGCAACGCTTGCCCAGGGCACCACGCCAATCATCCTGCGTTGGGACTATAACGCGCTGGCAGGCCGCGACTCGCTGAAGGGCAACCCGCCGGTTGACGTCATCATCCCCGCCTCCGGCGTTGTCGCCGGCGTTTACGTTCAGGCGATTTCGGCCTATGCGCCGCACCCGAACGCTGCAAAGCTGTGGATGGAATATCTTTACTCCGACGAAGGCCAGATCGGCTGGCTGAAGGGCTATTGCCACCCCATCCGCTTCAACGACCTTGCCAAGAACGGCAAGATCCCGGCCGACATTCTGGCCAAGCTGCCCGATGCCAAGGCCTATGAGAAGTCGATCTTCCCGACGCTTGAGCAGCAGGACGCCTACAAGAAGACCATCACCGAAGGTTGGGACAAGGTCGTCGGCGCCGCCGTCAAGTAATGATTTTCAAGGCTCTCCCCGTCCTGGGCGGGGGGAGCCATTCAACATTTTTCAGGACGATCCGAATGCCATCCACAGCGAAAGCGGATTTCAACAAAAGGCTTTTTGACTGGCTGGGCATCGCGCCCTTCATGCTGTTCGCGCTGATGTTTCTCATCGTGCCCACGCTTTATCTCGTGGCGGGCGCCTTTCAGGATGCGGACGGCTCCTTGACGCTCGCCAACATCGCCGGGCTCTTTACCGATAAAATCCTTGCCTCCTTTTCGATCAGTATCCGCATCAGCCTTGCTTCGGCGCTGGGCGGTGTTCTTCTGGGCTTCTTCATTGGCTGGGCCATCGTGCTTGGAGGCCTGCCCGCCTTCGTTCGGTCGGCGGTTCTGACCTTTTGCGGCGTTGCCTCAAATTTCGCGGGCGTGCCGCTGGCCTTTGCCTTTCTGGCAACGCTTGGACGGCTCGGCCTCATCACCATGCTGCTGCGTGACTGGTTCGGCATCAATCTTTATGCCTCCGGCTTCAATCTTCTGAGCTTTACCGGCCTGACGCTGACCTACATGTATTTCCAGATCCCGCTGATGGTGCTGATCATCGCGCCCGCGCTGGACGGCATGAAGAAGGAATGGCACGAGGCCGCCGCAAGCCTTGGCGCCACCACCTTCCAGTACTGGACGAAGGTGGCCCTGCCCATTCTCTTCCCCTCCATCGCCGGGGCCTTCATGCTGCTGTTCGCCAATGCCTTTGGCGCCATTGCCACGGCCTATGCGCTGACGGGAAGCTCGCTCAACATCGTGCCCATCCAGCTTTACGCGCAAATCAGGGGCGATGTGCTGCACAATGCCAATCTGGGCTATGCGCTGGCGCTTGGCATGATCGTCGTCACCGGCATCTCCAACATTCTTTACATCACGCTGCGCATACGCGCCGAACGGTGGCAGAAATGAAGACGCAGAAGTTCCTGGCCTGGCTCGCCGTTGCGCTTGGCTCCATCTATTTCATCGTACCGTTGATTGCGACCTTCGAGTTTTCGCTGCGGATGCGGCGGGGCGAATATTCCTTCGATGCTTACCGCACGGTATTTTCCGACGGAAATTTCCAGGCCTCCTTCAGCTATTCCATGCTGATGGCGGTCATTACCATTGCCGTGATCACCCTGCTGGTGGTGCCAACGGCCTATTGGGTGCGGCTTCGCCTGCCCGCCATGCGGCCGGTGGTGGAATTCATCACCATGATGCCGCTGGTGGTTCCGGCCATCGTCATCATTTTCGGCTATCTCCGGCTCTATAATTCCTCCTCCGTGCTGCCGCTGACCGGCAGCACGACCGGCACCGATCTCCTGTTTCTCTGCGGGTTGATGACGCTTTCCCTGCCCTATACCTATCGCTCCATCGATGCGGCCATGCGCGCCATCGACGTGGCGACCCTGACGGAGGCTGCACAAAGCCTGGGCGCGGGCTGGGGCACCATCATGTTCCGCTGCATTTTCCCCAATGTCCTGTCCGGCGTGCTGTCGGGCGCTTTCATCACCTTCGCCATCGTGATCGGCGAGTTCACCATTCCCTCGCTGCTCAACCGCCCGGCCTTCGGCCCCTATCTGCAATTGATCGGCGCCAACCGCGCCTATGAGCCGCCGGCGCTTGCCATCATCGCCTTTGCAATGACCTGGGCCAGCATCGGCCTGCTCAACATTGTTGCCCGTTTCACCAGACCCGTTCCGGCCAAGGCCTGAACCGGCTGCCAGAGTTCAGAGAATAGCCCATGTCCTTCTTGACCCTGACCCATATCCAGAAGAGCTTCGGCTCCGTGCAGGTCGTGCATGATTTCAACATGTCGATCGAAAAGGGTGAGTTCATTTCCTTCCTTGGCCCTTCCGGTTGCGGCAAGACCACGATCCTGCGCATGGTCGCCGGTTTCGAAACGCCTTCTGCGGGCGCCATCACCATTGCCGGCAAGGACCAGACGCGGCTGAAGCCGAACCAGCGCAATATCGGCATGGTTTTCCAGGCCTATGCGCTGTTTCCGAACATGAACGTGTTCGACAACGTGGCCTTCGGCCTGAAGATCGCCGGAATGGCAAAGGCCGACATCGAAAAGCGGGTGACGGAAATGCTCAAGCTGATCCATCTGGATCATCTGGCCGACCGCTACCCCTATCAGATGTCGGGCGGACAACAACAGCGCGTGGCGCTGGCGCGCGCGCTTGCGCCAAAGCCGCAGGTGCTGTTGCTGGATGAGCCGCTTTCGGCGCTGGATGCGAAAATCCGCGTTTCGCTGCGCGAGGAAATCCGCCAGATCCAGCGCCAGCTTGGCATCACCACGATTTTCGTCACCCATGACCAGGAAGAAGCGCTGTCCATCTCCGACCGCATCGTGGTCATGCACGCCGGTCGCGCCGACCAGATCGGCACACCCTTCGAGATTTACAACCATCCGCAAACCCGCTTCGTCGCCTCCTTCGTCGGCACGCTCAACCTCATCGAGGCGAAGGTGACGGATCCGGCCAGCAATACCATCATGCTGGGCAACCAGAGCGTGACCCTCACAAAGCCGGTGGCACGGGCGGCGGGCGAAAGCATTACCGTGGCACTGCGCCCGGAGGCAGGCTCCATCGCCGAAGGCGCAAGCGGCAATCTCGCCCTGCATGGCACAGTCACGTCCAGCCACTTCCTCGGCTCGGTCATCCGTACCCGCCTCGACATCGGCGGCCAGACATTATCTTTCGACATGTTCAACGATCCAGGTCAGGCCCCGCCTGCTCTCGGCGAGAAAATCACGCTGAAATTCAACCAGCAAGACCTGATGCTTCTTGCCGATTGACAAATCAGGGACAAAACGGGAGCTGATTTATATTACAACACTCGAATATTCATACGTTATTTAAGAATTTAATAGGAAAGATGAATTACTAGTCCTTTTTGAGGAGCATTCTTCACCATTTGAGAGGCGGCTTGATGCTCCCGCTCGTTCGCTGGACCGGGTCAAAGCCGGTCCGTCGTTCCGGGCCGCTGTCTCTGGAGGACTGTCCATGCTAGGGCTGTCATTAAAACGTAAAAAAAATGCACAAGCAGTTATTGAAGCCCTCAATCGCTCCCAAGCCATCATCGAATTCGATCTTCAGGGCAATATTGTCGAGGCAAACGAAAATTTCTGCCGGGCCATCGGCTATTCCAGAAACGAGATCGTTGGAAAGCACCATCGCATTTTCGTAAGCCCGCAGGAGGCGGCCAGCGAAGATTATGCGCGCTTCTGGAAAAAGCTCGGCAGCGGCACCTTCGACAAGGGCCAGTACAAACGCTTTACCAAAAGTGGCCAGGCCATCTGGATCGAGGCATCCTACAATCCGGTTTTTGCAGGCGGCAAGCCGGTCGGCATCGTCAAGATCGCCTCCGACATCACGCCCTATAAAATGCAGGCGATAGAAAACGACGGCAAAATGAATGCCCTTGACCGCTCCCAGGCGGTTATCGAGTTTACGCCGCAAGGAAACGTGATTTACGCCAACGAAAATTTTTGCAAGACGCTGGGCTATGAGCTGCGGGAAATCGTCGGTCAGCATCACGCCAGGTTCTGCACGCCGGATTACGCGCAATCGCTGGACTATTGCCAGTTCTGGTCGCGGCTGGCGAGCGGGGAATTCTATTCCGGCGAATTCACCCGCCTGCGCAAGGACGGCACGCTGGTGCATATTCAGGCCACCTACAATCCGATCCTCGACGATACGGGCAAGGTCATCAAGGTGGTCAAGTTTGCCACCGACGTCACAGGCCGCGTGAAGGCGATAGAGCAGCTGGCCGCCGGACTGGACAGGCTGGCCCATTGCAATATCCGCATGACGCTGGATGTGCCCTTCGTGGCGGAATTCGAGCATTTGCGGCAGGATTTCAACACCTCGATCGGCCGTGTTCAGGAAACACTTGCCGAGGTGCTGCAAAACACCTCCGAGCTGCGCGAACAAAGCGGCGAGATGCGGGAGGGCTCCATCAGCCTTGCCCATCGCACGGAGCAACAGGCAAGCGCGCTGGAAGAGGCATCTGCCGCCCTGGAGCAGATTACCGCGACGGTGAAGGATTCCAGCCAGCGCAGCTACGATACCCGCAATCTGGTTCGTGATGCGCATAAGGCGGCAGGCGAATCCGTGGCGGTGGTCAGCTCCACGGTAGAGGCCATGAGCCGCATCGAAGCCGCCTCGCGCGAGATCAGCAATATCATCAGCGTCATCGATGAGATCGCCTTCCAGACCAATCTCCTCGCCCTCAATGCCGGCGTGGAAGCCGCCCGCGCCGGGGAAAGTGGCAAGGGCTTTGCCGTGGTCGCGCAGGAAGTGCGCGAACTTGCGCAACGCTCTGCGAAAGCCGCCAAGGAAATCTCCGCCCTCATCGCCAAATCCTCCGGCGAAGTCAAAGAGGGCGTGCGGCTGGTGGGCGAAACCGGCAATGCGCTCACTCGCATCGAGGAATTCGTTCAGCAGATCGACCGCAATGTCGAGGCCATCGCCGAAACGGCCACCGAGCAATCCGGCAAGCTGGGCGAGATCAACGCCGCCATAGCCGCACTGGATGAAATGACCCAGAAAAATGCCGGCATGGTGGGCCGCATGAGCCAGATCAGCCAGACACTGGCAGAAGGCGCGGAGTTGCTGGCCGGGCTGGTCAACCGCTTCAAGCTCAACCGCCGCAGGGCCGTTCGCGAGCCCGGTTCCGAGGCCGCCAGCCGCAGCGCCTCCGAGCGCCGCAATAGCCACCGCTCCGCCGCCTGACGAAGCCTCGCAGCTCTCCGGCACGCAAGGCGCATGGCACAGCAAGTTCAGCATTGACCCGGACCGGCAGAGGCGGCAAAACACCGCCGGTCAACGCTTGGGCCATGCCCGAAGCGCGAAAACGCCTTGGGGGATATCCATGAAAGCCTTGATCTTCGAAAATTTCTGCGAGGCGCCAAAGGTCGCAAGCCTGCCGGACCCGTCGCCTCAGTCCGATGGCGTGGTCATCAAGGTGGAGGCTACAGGTCTTTGCCGCAGCGATTGGCATGGCTGGATGGGTCACGATCCGGATATTCGCCTGCCGCATGTTCCCGGCCATGAATTTGCCGGCGTGGTTGCAGCCGTCGGCCGCGACGTGCGCCGTTTCAGGATCGGCGATCGCGTCACTGTGCCCTTTGTCTCGGGCTGCGGCCATTGCCGTGAGTGCCGCTCCGGCAACCAGCAAGTTTGCGAAACGCAATTCCAACCGGGCTTTACCCATTGGGGTTCATTTGCCGAATATGTCGCGATCGGCTATGCCGACCAGAACCTCGTTCACCTGCCTGAAAGCATGGGCTTCGACACCGCCGCAAGCCTTGGCTGCCGCTTTGCCACCTCCTTCCGGGCGGTGGTCGATCAGGGCCGCCTCAAAGGTGGCGAGTGGCTGGCCGTGCATGGCTGCGGCGGTGTCGGCCTCTCCGCCATCATGATTGGCGCCGGTCTCGGGGCGCAGGTGGTAGCCATCGACATTGCCGAGGACAAGCTTGCCCTTGCCCGCCAGCTCGGCGCCATCGCCACCATCAACAGCCGTGACGTGGAAGACGTGGCGCAAGCCGTGCGCGACATCACCGGCGGCGGTGCGCATGTCTCCGTCGATGCGCTGGGCCATCCCGCAACATGCTGCAATTCCATCAGCAATCTGCGCCGTCGCGGACGCCATGTGCAGGTGGGGCTTATGCTGGGCGACCACGCCATGTCGGCCGTGCCGATGGCCCGCGTGATTGCGCACGAGCTGGAAATCTATGGCAGCCACGGAATGCAGGCCTGGCGCTACGATGCCATGCTGGCCATGATTGAAAGTGGCAGACTTTCTCCCGAAAAGCTGATTGGCCGTCACATCAGCCTCACAGACGCTGCAACCGCCCTTCCCGCCATGGACAGCTTCCGCGAAAGCGGCATCAGCATCATCAGCCATTTCGAGTAAAAGGTCGCTTATGACGAAAACTAATTTCCATTTCTCCCACATGCCCGGGCGGCGAGAGGCCGCGCCGGATCACGGAGAACACTCATGCATCATAAACGAAAGCGACCTAAAAACCGCCGCGCCGGCTGCCTTATGTGCAAGCCCCATAAAGCCAATGGAAATTGCCCCCGGCATCTGAACATGCAAGCCGGCAATCTTCGCCGCTATCAAGCGATGACCTATCAGTTGCGCTGCGAGGAACCTGATAAGCGATAAAGCAAACGGCGCGATGGCGCAGCAGCCTTTCCACGAAACCCTGCTGCGCCAGCATTTTTGTCTGGCTGGCTCTTTCGTCACCCGTTGCAAACGCGGTTTCGCCTCAAGCGGCCTCTTCGCCTGCCGCCGCCTTCGGCACATAGTTCAACACCGGCCCCAGCCAGCGTTCCACCGCGCGAATGTCCATGCCCTTGCGGCGTGCATAGTCTTCGACCTGATCGCGCTCCACCTTGGCAACGCCAAAATAGTAGCTGTCGGGATGGCCGATATAGAGGCCGGAGACGGATGAGCCCGGCCACATGGCGTAGCTTTCCGTCAGCGTTACGCCGGTGGTTTCGGTGGCGTGCAGCAGGCTGAACAGCGTGGTCTTTTCCGTATGGTCGGGTTGGGCCGGATAGCCGGGCGCCGGGCGGATGCCCGCATAGCCTTCGCCGATCAGTTCCTCGTTGGACAGCGCCTCATCCTTGGCATAGCCCCAGAATTCCTTGCGCACGCGCTCATGCATCCGTTCGGCAAAGGCCTCGGCGAAACGGTCGGCCAGCGCCTTGACCATGATGGAGGAGTAATCGTCATTGGCGCGTTCGAAGCGCTCGGCAATCGCCACTTCCTCTATGCCCGCCGTGACGACGAAGCCGCCGACGTAATCGGCAATGCCGCTTTCCTTCGGCGCCACGAAATCCGAAAGCGCCACATTCGGGCGGCCGTCGCGCTTGGCAAGCTGCTGGCGCAGCGTGAAGAAGGTGGCAAGCTCTTCCATGCGGCTTTCATCGGTGAACAGGCGAATATCGTCGCCGACGGCATTGGCAGGCCAGAAGCCGATGACGGCGCGGGGGCGGAACCAGTTTTCCGCAATGATCTTTTCCAGCATGGCCTGCGCATCGGCATAAAGCTGGCGGGCGGCCTCGCCCTGTTTTTCATCCTCCAGAATGGCCGGATAGCGGCCCTTCAATTCCCATGTCTGGAAGAAAGGCGTCCAGTCGATGTAGGCGGCCAGTTCCTTGAGATCGTAATCCTCAAAGACCTTGATGCCGGTAAAGCCGGGCCTGGTGGGCGTGTAGCCGCTCCAGTCGATCTTCACGGCATTGTCGCGGGCAGAGCTGAGTGGCAGGCGCTGCTTTTCGGCCTCGGCCCGCGCATGGGCATCGGCCACCCTGGCATATTCGCCGCGAATGCCCTCGACATAACCATCCCTGCCCTCTTCAGACAGAAGTGCCGAGACGACCCCCACCGCACGGCTGGCATCGGTGACGTAAACCGCCTGGCCCGCCTGATATTGCGGATGGATCTTCACCGCCGTGTGAACGCGGCTGGTCGTCGCGCCCCCGATCAGCAGCGGCACGTCGAAGCCCTGCTTCTGCATTTCCGCCGCCACATGCACCATTTCATCCAGCGACGGCGTGATCAGGCCGGAAAGGCCGATGACATCGACCTTCTCTTCCTTCGCCACCTCAAGGATCTTCGTGGCAGGCACCATGACGCCCAGATCGATGATCTCGTAATTGTTGCAGGCCAGAACGACGCCGACGATATTCTTGCCAATGTCGTGCACGTCGCCCTTGACGGTGGCCATCAGCACCTTGCCGGCACTCTTTTTCTGGTCGCCGCCGGTAAGGCGCTTTTCCTCTTCCATATAAGGCAAGAGAACGGCCACGGCCTGTTTCATCACGCGGGCGGATTTCACCACCTGCGGCAGGAACATCTTGCCCGCGCCAAACAGATCGCCCACCACGTTCATGCCCGCCATCAGCGGCCCTTCGATCACATGCAGCGGGCGTTCGGCCTTTTGCCGCGCCTCTTCCGTATCGGCCTCGATGAATTCCGTGATGCCATTGACCAGCGCATGTTCCAGCCGTTTTTCCACCGGCCATTCGCGCCAGGCAAGATCCTGCCCCTTGGCCTCCTTGGCGCCGGTGCCGCGAAAGCGCTCGGCAATCTCCAGCAGCCGCTCCGTGCCATCCGGGCGGCGGTTCAGCACCACGTCTTCGCAGGCCTCGCGCAGCTCGGCATCGATGCTTTCATAAACGGCAAGCTGACCGGCATTGACAATGCCCATGTCCATGCCCGCCTGAATGGCATGATAGAGAAACACCGCGTGCATGGCCTCGCGCACCGGCTCATTGCCACGGAAGGAAAAGGACAGGTTGGAAACGCCGCCGGAAATATGCACCAGCGGCATTTTCTGGCGAATGGTGCGGGTGGCTTCGATGAAGTCCACGCCGTAATTGTTATGCTCCTCAATGCCCGTGGCCACCGCAAAGATATTGGGATCGAAGATGATGTCTTCGGGCGCAAATCCCGCCTCCTGCGTCAAGAGCCGGAAGGCGCGCGAGCAGATTTCCACCTTGCGTTCATAGGTATCGGCCTGGCCCGTCTCGTCGAAGGCCATGACGACGACGGCGGCGCCGTAATTGCGGATGAGCCGCCCTTGCGCAATGAAGTTTTCCTCGCCTTCCTTCAGCGAGATGGAATTGACCACCGCCTTGCCCTGCACGCATTTAAGCCCGGCTTCGATAATCGGGAATTTCGAGGAATCGATCATCACCGGCACGCGGGCAATATCCGGCTCGGCGGCAATGAGGTTCAGGAATTCCACCATGGCCTTTTCGCTGTCGATCAGGCCTTCGTCCATGTTGATGTCGATAATCTGCGCGCCGTTTTCCACCTGATCACGGGCAACCGCCAATGCAGCGGTGTAATCACCTGCCGTAATCAGCTTGCGGAACCTGGCCGAGCCTGTGACATTGGTGCGCTCGCCGACATTGACGAAGGGAATGTCCTTGGTCAGCACGAAGGGCTCAAGGCCGGAAAGCGACATGAAGGGGCGGTGTTCCTGCGGCTGGCGGGGAGCCCTGCCCTTCACCGCCTCGGCAATGGCGCGGATATGGGCAGGCGTGGAGCCGCAGCAACCACCGACCACATTGACCAGCCCCTCATCGGCAAAGCCGGACACCAGCTCCGCCATGATCTCCGGCGTCTGGTCATATTTGCCGAACTCGTTGGGCAGGCCCGCATTCGGATAGGCGGAAATGAAGGTATCGGCAATGCCGGAGAGTTCCTGCAAATGCGGGCGCATGGCATCGGCACCCAGCGCGCAGTTGAGGCCGATGGCGAAGGGCCGCGCATGGCGCACCGAATACCAGAAGGCAGACGGCGTCTGGCCGGAAAGCGTGCGGCCGGAAAGATCGGTGATTGTGCCGGAAATCATCACCGGCAGATGAATGCCCTTGGCGGCGAAGCGCTCCTCGCAGGCAAAGATCGCCGCCTTGGCGTTCAGCGTGTCGAAAATGGTTTCGATCAGGATGATGTCGGCGCCGCCATCGATCAGCCCGTCGATCTGCTCGCCATAGGCAAGCCGCAGGTCGTCGAAGGAAACCGCGCGGAAACCGGGATTGTTGACATCCGGCGAAATCGAGGCCGTCCGGTTGGTCGGACCAATCGCGCCCGCCACGAAACGGCGCTTGCCATCCTCCCGCTCGGCGCGCTGAATGGCGCGGCGCACCACCTCCGCACCGTGACGGTTCAGATCGTAAACCGCGCCCTCCATCTCGTAATCGGCCTGGGCAATGCGGGTGGAGGAGAAGGTATTGGTCTCGATGATGTCGGCACCGGCCATCGCATAGCGATAATGAATGTCTTCGATGGCATCCGGCTGGGTGAGGATCAGCAGGTCGTTATTGCCCTTCTGGTGGCAGGCGCAGCCGATGAAGCGCTCACCGCGAAAATCCTCCTCCTCCAGACCCAGATTCTGGATCTCGGTGCCCATGGCGCCATCGAGAATAAGAATGCGCTCCCGCGCGGCCTTTTGCAGGGCTTTCAGGATTTCCGCGCCATCCCGCTTCGAACCCTCCTGGCCAAACAGTGAATCGAGCATAGGCGCACTCCTTCCATAAGCATCAACGTGAAATCACATAAACATATCTTTATGTCAACATGTGACAGAAAAAGAATATGGTTTTCATCCGCCCTGCTCGCCGGTAAACCTGACATGCAGGATGCAGGGCGCCTGCTGGCCGGTCAATCACGCTGGCAGGCTTCTGCAAAAGCCATCCGGATTGTAGTGAGTGGAGGAAGACATGCTGGACACCCCGAATGCCCTGGTAACGCCGCCCGAGACCTGGGCTTCCCGTCCCTATCATCGCCAATGGCTGCTGCAACAGGCCAACATCCTGTTCGATTTCTTTCAGGGCGGCGCGATCAACCCCAAGGGCGGCTTTTACGACCTGACCCGCGAGGGCAAGCCGCTTGCCACCAACAATCCCGCCCGCGGCATTCATTCCAGCGCCCGCATGGTGCATTGCTTTGCCATTGGCGATCTGCTGGGCCGCCCCGGCAGTGCCGATGTGGTGGATTACGGAATGCATTATCTGTGGTATCGCCACCGCGACAGCAAGCATGGCGGCTATTACTGGCAGGCCAATGATGACGGTGCCGCCGATGCCTCCAAGCAGGGCTATGGCCATGCCTTCGTGCTGCTGGCGGCTTCTTCTGCCAAAACCGTTGGCCACCCCCTTGCAGACCGGATGCTGGAGGATATTACCGAAACACTGGAAAAGCGGTTCTGGGAAGAGCGCCACGGCGCTATTGCCGAGGAATTTTCGGAAGACTGGCAGCCCGTGCCCGGCTATCGCGGGCAAAACTCCAACATGCACCTGACCGAGGCGCTGATGGCCGCGCATGAGGCGACCGGCGAGAGCCATTATCTCGACAAGGCCATTTCTATTGCCGATCTCATCATCAACCGGCGCGCAAGGGAGGAAAGCTTCCGCGTTGCCGAGCATTTCGATGAAAACTGGACGGTGGACCGGGATTATTACCACCTCAATGAAATGTTCCGCCCCGCAGGCACCACGCCCGGCCACTGGCTGGAATGGGCACGCCTTCTGCTTCAGCTCTGGGTTCTTTCCGGGCGCAAGCATGACTGGATGCCGGAAGCCGCCCGCGGCCTGTTTTTCCAGTCCATGTCGCTTGGCTGGGACAAGGAGCGCGGTGGCTTCCATTATACGCTGGACTGGAACAACCGCCCGGACAAGACCTTCAAACTGTGGTGGCCGCTTTGCGAAGGCGCAGGTGCCGCCCATTTTCTCAACCAGTTGAGCCCCAGCGAATTCCACGAGGAAAGCTATCGCAAGATCTGGAATTTCATCTCCAGCCATAGTCTGGATCGGCAATATGGCGGCTGGCATGAGGAATTGTCGGAAGATCTCTCCCCCTCCTACACCCTCTTCCCCGGCAAGGGCGACATTTATCACGCGCTTCAAGCCTGCCTTATCCCGCTGTTTCCGGCAGAGGGCAGCCTGACAAAGGTGATTGCGCAGAACGGTCTTTGAAAGTGTGCCGCCTGTAGATCAGACTGTTTCCGTGTTTCAGGAGAACACGGAAACATTCAGCCGGCCACGCGGGAAGAATTATCTTACAGCGCCGTGCGTTTTATCAAACGCACGGCGCTGTAACACTTTAAATCTGCTGCATAATTTTCACCTTAAATCGATTCCGATTTAAGGAATTATGCAGTAGAGCGCTTGTCGATCCTCGCTTACTCCGGTCGGATTATGCTCTAAAGCGACTTGTCGATCAGGAAACTGCCGGAAAAGGCCGTGCCCTGTTGCAACGTGCCGGAACAGGAAACGGTAAAGGTGGTTTCGGTCACGCGCGCCGTTACGCATTTGCCCCGTGCACCCAGACGCTGCGGGTCCTTGCCCCGCCCGTCATTCAGCAGCAACTGGTCCACCTTGATCGTATCGACCTCCATCGAATCACGCTTGCGCTCGGTGCTGACCGTGCCGCTGAAGGTGACGATATGATTTTGCCCCACAAAGAAATAGATGCCCGTACGGCCATCCGAATGCAGGCTGCGCCCCAGCACCTTGCCGCAAGGTTCGGTCATGTCCTGCTTGCCGATCACAAGCCGCTGGCAGGTTCCATTCACCTGGGCAAACTGGGGCTCGGTGGTTTGAGCGGCATGGCCCGCTTCGGCGACCGCAACAAACATTGCACCCCAACAGAGAAAAAGCCTGCTCATTCCCGCAATTCACCCCTTGGTTTTACGCATCGACCGGAAAATAATCGGTGCGATGTCTGACAAGCGTGCGATGAGAATGTCACATCCACGCCCCCGCTCAAATTCAATTTACCTCTGCAAGACCTTATGGACTTCCCGGAAAACAGCCGGCGCTGAAGCAGGTTGTATGGATTTATAAGATATACGCAAAATAGAAAACAAAATATGAAACGCCGGTCTGGCGTGCAGACCGGCGTTTTACATGCCCCGATATGTCAATGTCACATACCCTTGCAAGAAGTGGACGTCATAGCCGAACCGCAAATCATGTAAGGCTGCGGCACATTCTGCCCGTCCATGGCCAGGGTGCTATGCCGCAGGCGGGCGGCATCTTCCAGAAGATGCGCAAAGGCGCTGAGCGAAACGCCATCGGCACGCAGAACCTGGCGGATGATAGGATCACGAAGGACTTCGGAAATCGTCATGTCTTGGGTGGTGGCTGTCATGTTACGCTTCTCCCTGTAAGTGATTAAAGCATAGAGGAATGATGTTACCGCCACATGTCGGGGAGAAGGCGGAAAAGTGGCAAAAGCAGAAAGCTTTTACGACCTCCCGAAGAGGTGATCCGAACACGTCCTCTTCTTATGGATCAGCCTCTCCATCGGCGTAACCTGCATGAACGCCGCCGCGCGCAAATGGTTCCACAGCATCGGCATGGGCTAGGTCAGCACCAGGGCTTGCGCTGCCCCGTCCAGGGACGCGCCAGCCCCTCATCGACCAGCATGGCGCCCAGCGAGCGGCCATCGCGCGTTACAACCCGCAATTTCCGGCCATACTTGTCCTCATCCCGCGTGCCGAAGGAACTCAGCTCGAAGCTTCCCGCATTGAGCAGATCCCGCAGCCGCATCTTGGCTGCGAATCCGCGATCGCGCTCCGATTTGCACTTGGCCTGCTCGGTTTCGGGAGCGTCGATGTCGGCCATGCGGATTTTCATGCGATTGACCCAGAAGGTATCGCCATCGACCACGCAATTGTTCAGCCCGCTCGTGCCGCAATAATAGAACTTGCCGGACATGCGCTGTTTTTCTGCCATTCCGCCCCGAAGAGAGGCAACCTGCTGATCGACATCATTGCCACTGGCTGGCGGCAACGGCGCATCGGAGCGCAGGGGCTGCAAGGCCGCAACCCCTGCAACGGGCGTTGCGGCGGGCGGCAATGGATCATTCCTCCTGACGGGAGCCGGAATGGGCAGCGGCGGCAGCGAGCCGGTCTTTTCACCCGTTGCTTGCGCGGCGGAAAGCGCGCCGTCTGCCACATGGCTTGCGCCCTTGCGCTCATCCCCGATCAGCCCATGGGCCACCTTGAGAAGCTGGCTGCGGTTGTCATAGGCCGAGATTCCACCGATTACCAGGGCAAGCACCGCCAACAGCGGCCACATGCCGCCGCTGGACGCCCTGCTGGTTTTGCGCCGCCTGCCCTTCGTGCCGCGTGCCTTCGTCGCCATGTCATGCTCCCTGATCTGATGCGGGATTATCGCGGTTAAGAGTTTCTAAAAGGTTGGCGTAACGTTTCCAGCTGAGACTTACAGGCCTTTCCACAGGCTTTTGACAGACCGCAGGGAACCATTTCGAGCGAACCGCGTTTCGAGTGCGGCTCACAGCATGTTTCACGAGCGGCACGAAAATATGATCGGCCTGAACTGCCTTTTTCAGAATTTTCATCAGCCTCTCCATTTTTTGAACACATGGCTGCGGTGTGTACCTGCGGCGTAATCCCCTCGCCCAGACTGTTATCAGGAGTAGAACATGATGAAGAAACTGACCCTGGCTTCGGCCGCAGCAGCGGCAGCGCTCTGGTCTTCCGCAGCTCTTGCCGCGGATGCCGTTTCCGAACCGCCCGCACCGCCGCCGGTTGCCACCGACGTTGCCCCCGCTGCCTTCAGCTGGTCGGGCGGCTATCTCGGTTTGCAGGGCGGCTATAGCTGGCTGAACGGCGATTTTTCCAGCGGTCTGGGTTCCCACACCTTTGATGGCGGCCGTTTCGGCGCGTTCGGCGGCTGGAACTTCGATGTCGGCAGCAATGTGATTCTCGGCCTTGAAGGCGACGTGAACTATGACTGGAACAAGGAAGGCGTTGCATCGGGCGTCGATTTCGGTTCCGAATTCTCGGGCTCTGCCCGTGGCCGCGTCGGCTACGCCATGGATCGCACACTGATCTACGCCGCAGGCGGCTGGACAGCCACCCGCGCCGGTTTCAGCGGCACCGTAGACGACAAGGCAACCCTCAACGGCTGGACCGTTGGCGCCGGCGTCGATTATGCCGTGACCGACAAGGTCTTCCTGCGCGGCGAATATCGCTACAACGATTACGGCAGCAAGAACATTTCCGGCATCGACACCGATCTCAACCAGCATGTCATCAATGTCGGCGTGGGCATGAAGTTCTAAAGCATTTCCAGCAAAAGTGTATTCGCTTTTGCGTCCGGAAATGCGTCGAAACAAACAATTAGAGCCTTTCATCGTTTCCGTGAAACGGTGAAAGGCTCTAATATTTGCTCGGCGAGGCAGAGAGGCGCTCTGAGAGCCCCTATTTTGGTCTTTTACAAAAGGCCCGGCGAGCCCCGTCTCGCCGGGCCTTTTCCGTTTAGCCCACCTCAGAATGACATGACTGAAAAAGCAACCCTGAATTGTTGCAATTCAGTTACAGACAAGGGCAGCCATTCTATCTATGGTGGCCGCGTTTTTGCAGAACACCTGCAAAAACAGATAGATAGAAGTCTATAGGAGTCGCGCGGCCCGATGGTCGGACGCGCAATACACCTATCGGATCGAACTGCTTCAGTAACCGGTCACGATTGTGCCGGACATGTCCATTCAGGGGTATTTACATGAATTTCAAACTTTTGCTCGCCACCGCCGCAATGCTCGCGATTTCGGGTCAGGCCATGGCGGCTGACGCTGTTTCCGAAACACCGGCGCCTCCGGCTGCGGTGGAAACGCCCGCTGCCTTCAGCTGGGCTGGCGGATATGCGGGTGTGCATGGCGGCTATGGCTGGCTGGACATGAAACTTTCGTCTGGCGGCGCTTCCGCCTCCGACGATTTCGATGGCGGCCGGTTGGGCGGCTTTGCCGGGTGGAATTTCGACGTGGGCCACAACGTCATCGTCGGCATCGAAGGCGACCTGAACTACGACTGGAATGAAAACGACTATAGCGGCATCAAGTTGGGAACGGATGTATCCGGCTCTGCCCGTGCGCGGGTGGGCTATGCACTGGATCGCGCCCTGGTTTATGCGGCAGGCGGCTGGACTGCCACGCGCGGCCACCTGGACAACACCGGCTCTGTCGATGGTCACACCACCTTTAACGGCTGGACGGTTGGCGCTGGCGTAGACTACGCGCTGACCAACCGCATCTTCGTTCGCGGCGAATATCGCTACAACGATTTCGCCTCCAGGGATCTGAGCGGCATCGACATCGACATGAAACAGCATGTGGTGAATGTCGGCGTTGGCGTAAAGTTCTGACGCTTCTACGGCGCATCTGACAGGCCAATCGCCGTCACGCGGGAATGATTGGACAGATGCGCCGTTCACAGGCCTTGATGCGGCATCAACATGCCGAAGGCCGTCAATCTGGAAGGGAAGTCACGGCGAAAGGGAAAAAGCCATGCTGACCGTAACGCGGTAGCTGTTTTCTCCCGCGGCAATCGGCACGGCTTCTGCCGCAGCATTACGCATTGCCGCCTTCATTACCATGGGCGCCGCCACCGGATTTGTGCCGCTTTCCTGAATGGAAATGACGGGACCAAGCTTGACGCCCGCAGCCTCGGCCAAAATTCTGGCGCGGCGCATGGCATCTTCAACAGCAGCCTTGCGGGCGCGATCCAGCGCCTCGTCGGGTTTGTCATTGGTAAATTCCACCGAGCCACCCTGATTGACGCCAAGCTTGACAGAGCGATCAATCACACCGCCAAGCTTCTGCAAGTCCCGAACGCGAACGGTCAGGCCATTCGATACGCTATAGCCCTCGATAGAAGGCGCCTGCGGCGGCTTGTCCGGCTGATCCTGCCGATACAGGGGCACGATCTGGAACCCGCTCGTCTGCAAATCCCGCTCCGCCAGACCGCCATCCTTCAAGGCTTGCAAAACCTTGGCCATGGACCGGCTATTGGCAGCAAGGGCCTCATCGGCACTCTTGCCCTCACTCACCACTCCAAGCTGAACAATGGCCATATCCGGCGCCACGGAAACCTGCCCCTCGCCGACGACATTTAGAACCGGCCGGGCCTCCCGCCCCTCCTGCGCAAACGCCGGACCCGCCAGCCAGCACCCGGCCAAAATCACCAGACAGCCGCGCGAAACAATGGAATTCATGCCCACATCAATCCTCCTGAAACAAACAGCAAAACGCCCCAAAACCCCAGCTCTGCCAGAAACCCGATCCCACACTGCTCACTCATTACGGCAAACACTTGTCGAGCCAAGGATTTTCCGCTAGACGACCCACGCCGGTTTCTGAAACCATTGACAAAACCGGCCCGGTGCAAACCGGAGGGCCTGTAGCTCAATGGTTAGAGCCGGCGGCTCATAACCGCTTGGTTGGGGGTTCGAGTCCCTCCGGGCCCACCATTTCTGTCTTCGGACGTTGTTTTTCCATCATTTTTTCCTCGATTTGTCTCACCGGAATTCCGGTTCGATGAAAGTGGGACATTTTTGCGGGCCACATAGGTTTTCCTACGCTCGAAACCGGCATCGATAATCCGCTTGGACTGGGCCGCTTTCGTGTAGTGCTGGGCCATCTTGGAATCAGACCAGCCGAAGATCGCCATCAACTGATGTTCGGTCGCGCCGGCCTCGGCGAGGATGGTCGCGGACGCCTTTCTGAGGCCGTGCGACGAGCATTCCGGTAAATCGGCATCGTTGCACCACTGGCGCATCTTGTTGCCGAAGCCGTTCCCGCTGAACGCCTTCCCGTATTCGGTGACAAGAAAGGTCGGCTGATCATGCGTGATCGCGTCCAGCGCCTCGCGAAGCTCGTCTGTGACGGGCAAGCTGAGGGACTGCGCATATTTGCCCGAGCCCTTCTCCGGCATGAATTCGATGCGGTCGCCGACCAAGTTGCGCCACCCGAGCTTGACGAGGTCCGACCGGCGGACGCCCAAATTCAGCATCAGTTCCATTGCAAGCCGGGCCATGGAGCCCAGCGGATAGGCTGCGCGATAGCGCGCCAGTTCCGCTTCGCTCCAGGTGTGGAAACCGGGAGATTTATGGATTTTGGTGACGCCGTTCGCGGGATTGAAGGTGGCCAGTTCGGCGCTGATGGCCCAATTGAACAGAGCCTTCAGGTACTTCACCAGCTTGTCAGCCGCGCCGGGCGTGCCGCTGCGCTTCATCTGACTGGCTTCGATGTCGGATTTGCGGATCTTCTTGAACGGCAGTTCGCCCACATTGACGCAATAGCGATTGAGAACGCTCTTCTTGTCTTTCTGCGTGGCCGGAGACTGGCTTTGAAATGCCTTGGAACGATAATAGGTCTCGACCAGCCAGCGAACCGAGCCGGGCTCCAGTCTTGAAATCGGGACCGTCTTTTCACCACGATCGCCAGCCAATACGCGATGATATTCCTCGGTAAACGCCTGGGTAACGCTGCCCGCCTCGTCCAGATAAACGGACGTCATGCGATATTTCGGCATGCCAGGCAGGCGGAGATAAAAACGCTCGTTGCCGTGCCGATCGATATCTCGCGAGCAATATTTGAAGGGGACGCGCTGACTACCCGACCGCGTAATCAAACGGGTTTTCGCCATCGTCTTCATCTCCGCTCAAGCCCTGTTCTTTGATGTCGTACCAGGACGCCCGGATTTCCTCCGCGTCCCAACGGCGCAACGCGCCGATCTTCACACCTTTCGGCATCAGGCCACGGCGAACCCAGTCGTCAAAGGTGCCCGTCGAGACGTCGAGGAGTTCCGCCGCACGGACGCGGCTGACCGCGACTTTGTAGATGGGGCGTGGGGCCAGCGCTTCAGCTTGCTGCTTCATGTGCCGCTCCTCACGCTCTGGAGAGGCTGTCAGCAAGCGCCAAAGCCTTCTGCTTGGGCTCGACCATATTCGCCGCAAGATACTCATCCACGGCGTTTTCCGGCAGGAACAAGCTTCCGCCAATCCGGACATGACGGATTTCCTGCTTGGCGATCAGGTTCCGGATGCGAGCGACCGGCCATCCGGAACGATCGGCCAATTGCTTCGGTGATAAAAGCTGAGATTGCATAACTGCTCAACTCCATAGAGATAATTCGACACGAGACAGAACGAATCATATAATCGCGCTGGACACAACACTTTTATCGCATTTGAGATATTTCGATGCAAGATGGATTCATGGAGGCGATGGGGCAGCGGCTGGGTAAAATCCGGAAGGATTCCGGGTTAAAGCAGGTGCCCTTTTCAGAAGCGCTTGAGGTGTCGCAAAGCGCTTACAACACCTACGAGCGCGGTAATCGCGAGATCCCGGCAAAACTTCTCCGGCTTCTGCATGTCAAATTCAATGTGAACCCCGCGTGGATGCTCACGGGGGAAGGAAGCCCTTACAATCGGGATACCGTCGACCTGTATCACCAGGTCACGGGGGCAGTTGACGCTTTCATCGCAAGGGAAAACTGTCAGGTGGAACCGGACAAGCGCTTGAAGCTCATCCGGTTCCTGATCGACTACGCCGAACAGCACGGCGAATTCACAGAGGAAATTGCAGAAAAATATCTGAGGTCAGCGATATGAGTAAATCGAACTTCGAAGAGCAGATAATGCAGGGCGTATACGTGCTTGGTCGCCAGCGTGATCAACTGGTATCCGAAAAGCGAAAGTTGGCAAGGCAGTTACGCTATGCCCGGCATTCGGCCCGGCTCAGCAGCCTCTCAAAACAATACGATTTCGGGATGGTCTTCTTCGCGGCGATTGGCGCCATTCTGCTCATCTTGTTTGATCGTGAAAATTCTTCAGGCGCTTGGCTGTATCCGACAACAAGCGTTTCAGTGATGGTGTTCTCGTGCGCGATTGCACTGCGTGGCCGAAAGATGGTCACTCGGATCAGGATTTTCCGCGACCGTTTTGGGAGCTGGCAAGCTTGACCCTATTGTGTTGCGAGGAATGCCCCGAGGTCGTTCTGTCAAAAAGCCGTCAATTATACGAAACGAACAAATTTCGTATAAAGGTTGTGGAGGTGAGGCGAGAAATATTGCAATCGTTGTAGCGCTTTGAATAGACCTTATACTTCTATCTAAGAGTGATTCTGTCGGGGCGTCTATGGCCGTTGTAATTGATCCAGAAATTCGCATCCTTCCTGACGATCATCGAATCTTCATTCTTCATCCTGGGGATGGGAAGCGCTTTTACGCGGATTTTTTTGAAACGAATTCGGTTTTCTTGGACATACCAGGCATCACGTTGCCAGCGGTAATCAACATTGACGATGAAGATTTCCGAAACCGGCTCCGAATGGCCAAGCGTATTTCGTTATGGCACCGGGGCTCAAAAAAAGATGACGAGCCGAGTAGAGACGCCGCGACTTATCAAGTTAAGAATCCGGCTGTGCAGGCCCCACGGTTCGTACATGAGATTCACGACCTCTATGCGGAAGCTCGTCCGGGCGACCTCATTGTAATACCCGGCAAAGGCTACAATTCGACTGTCTACATTGGCGAGTTTGAAGGCGAGTTCGATCCGAATTATCAAGTGGTCAGCCGTCGTTATCCCGATGAAAAAATACCTGCTCGGAAAGTGAAGTGGCTCGACGTGACGATGGCGAAAGGCCAGTTTAGTCGAAGACTCATCAGGCTGATGCAGAATCGTCAGGCGATTATCCAAGTATCGAAAGATGAAGATAAGCGGGATATCTACGAATTTGCGTACGGCGAATACATATGGAAGGAGACGTCCGGAAGTTTGATCAGGGTTACGGAAGACGTGATCGATGTAAAGGATCTCACGGAAGCGTTTGATCTAACTAACTATTTTGCGTCTCAGTACATCGCCTTGAGAAAGGGTGAACTCGAAAATTTCCTTCAGCTGTCATTTCACGAAGCAATTGAAAAATATTACGATAAGAGGTATTTTGGCGGCGTGAGTGTCGAAATACACTCGCCGGGGTATTTTGGACGTCCGATGAAGGACGTCATGTTGGCGGGTTATGTGTCTGCTATGCTGGCTATTTCAGGCGCGGGTGTTTCTGCGCAGGAAGCTATCGCAGTAACGGTTGAAAATTCTGCCAATGCCACCCGCTCAGTATGCGACGAGAAGCTCGAAGCGGATATTCGCGAATCGATGGAAATGCACGCAAACTTCGATCTTTGGGAAAAGGTCGTGTGTCCCAGACGCGAAGCGACAAAGAAAGAGGTCGGCCTGAAGACCGGTGTGTCCGTCAAGGTCAACCGGAACGGGCAAAAACCCTAACGATCCGTCAATTAATTCCTATATACTATCAGACTGAGTTCATGTAGTCGTGCGCGATCTGCGACCAGGAGGTGTTGACAATGTGGAAGGGAGCTCTTGCGTTTTGCCGCGAACATATCCTTGCCACAGCATGCGCCACCATGGTGGCAGGAGGCTTGGGCGGCTACACGATCGGGTGGTCACTGTATGAAGCCCGAGTGAACCGTATTGAAGAAATGAAGGTCGAGGCTGTCAAGAATTTGAATAAGGAACGGGAAAATATGCTCGTTCTATTTCAGTCTTTTACGTCTGGTCTTATCAATGATGGCAAAGTGGACTCTCAAAAGAGGGACGAGATTGCAGCAAGCCTATCCAGACAATATTCCGGATATAGCGCGTACACTCAAAATCTGTCCTTACAGGATTCTGTAGCCGTGAAGAAGCTGCAAACGTCAATGAACGATTTGCGAAAAAGCCTTCTTGCGGTACGGAAGATGGAAGACTTGGATCCCGTATATATGGATATGAAAGGGATGTTCGAGTCATTTAAGTCCGTCGATCCTATAATCGATCGAACGATAAAGAGTGAACAATCTGTGTCAAGCTGAATGCCTATTGGTAGATTTTGCGCCAAAAGGCTACATTTTCAGACTCATTTCTTATTGAGCGCTAATTGCGATGGCTGTCTCTGTTGGAGAAGTCTTCTGCATGGCACCGCCGTAACTTAGGTGATTTGGGCATCTCGATATAGGCTCAGTGGTCCAATGCGTGATTCAACCCACTTTATTGGGTTGAATATATACCAATTTTGCGATAATTGATCCATTGAGAGGGTCAATTAATGCGCCTAACGCTCCAAACCCATTTTGACGGCAAGTGGCATCACGCCGCGACATTGGAACTCAAGGACGACGCAGCCGGCTTCCAGGGCGCGTCGATCGTCGATTACGATCTCGACTATTTCGTCACCGTGGCATCGACGGAGTTTTCTGCGGGAAAAACGGTCCGTGATCATCGCGCCTTATCCGTCCGTTATCCCGTCGATCTCGAAAATCGATATAGCCGCAGCTGGCCGCCTTTCCTGTTGGATCTCATGCCGCAGGGACATGCGAGGCGAAAGCTTGCTGAGCATCTCAGCCTTGCTGAAGGCTCGCGCGCCTCTGATCTTCCTCTGCTTCTGCGATCGGCAACGGGCGGCATAGGCAATATCCGCAAAGGAAGCGGCCGACGCCGAAACGGAACGGCTGCGCGGTGTTGAGCGCCAAGGGGTGACAGAAGCGGAAATCCTTGAGCGGTCGGATCGCTTCATGGAAGTCGCCGACCGCTTTGGAATGCTGGCCTCCGGCTCAAGCGGCCTACAAGGCGAATGGCCGAAGGTCTCTATGACACAGGCGAATGACGGGCTCTATTATCCCGACAGCTTCGTCACCGATGATGAGGCCGTGCGCCACGTGATCGTCAAGCTGGTCCGCAGCAACGAGCCTATAGACCGCCTGATTCTCGAAGGCGAAGCCCTCTATTCGCGGATCGCTCAAGAGATCGGTCTGAATGTTAACGAACCCTCGGCCTATGCCGAAGGCGTCCTGATCATTCCCCGGTTCGACCGGAAGAACAAAGAAGGCGTCGGAACCGTCAGGCTGGGCCAAGAGAGCCTGGTGTCCGCGATCGGCGTTGCCGATTTCGGCCATGTCGGCACGCATGAGGCCTATATCGACGTTCTGCGCCAATATTCGGCTGATCCATTCGCAGACATTGTTGAATACATAAAGCGCGACATCGCCAACCTGGCCCTCGGCAATCCCGATAATCACGGCCGGAATTCCGCATTGAGCAAGCACCAGGGCGGCACGATCCGCGTAAGCCCCCGGTGATGGCCGTCTTGCGATGTTGATGGGAACATCGGAAGTCCTAGGTCGTGTGGACAGTTACCTGATCCATAGGACGATAGCTGCGATTGTGACGACTGCGAGATAGTTTCGTGCTGTTTTCTCGAAGCGTGTTGCGACCCTGCGGAAGTGCTTGAGCTTGGAGAAGCAGCATTCGATGAGATGGCGTTGGGCATAGAGGTCCTTGTCCAGCGGGTGTTTCTTGGCGCGGGAAGGATTGTTAGGGATCACCGCCACTGCGCCTTTCTCGGCGATGGCGGCACGTAGGCGATCACTGTCATATGCGGTGTCTGCCATCACGATGTCGGCGGGTAAGTCTTCGATCAGAG